>NZ_JACJVI010000020.1 GCF_014237835.1 Rhizobium sp. AQ_MP | reverse complement strand
CAGGGTGCCTTCGACCATTTGATCTCCAGCGCCTCTACGCCACCGGGAACGGACTGAGCATGGGCCGGCAAACTGATACCGGCAGTCGCTGCCGCAATCGCGGCAGCATGGGCCTTGAGCAGACTACGCCGCGTCAGTTCTGTGTCCATTGATTAAACCCTCCTCCAAATTCTCTGCATGCTCGAAAACCATGTTTGCCGCCATGACGTCCGGAAGGCCTGAAATGGCGGCGAGTGTCGCTCCCATCTCGCCGCTGGACCTGCCTTCGATCACGATGATGATTTTGCCGTGATCTGCGGCATGCACTTCGACGTTCGGGATCTCGGATAATGTTGCAATGACACCATTCGCGGCTGCCGGTGAGGTCAGGACGACTGCGCTGGAAACATGGTAACGTTCAGAGTTGCGCATCGACATGCGAGCCACTCCTCACCGATATGGAAATTGCGTTCGTCGGACAGTGGCCGATGCAGAGGCCGCAGCCGGTGCAGTCATCCTCTGCAACTGAAGGCTGCCATGGCCCGCCGGCGCGTGGACGAAACCGTATTGCGTCGGTCGGACAATGGTCACGGCATGACTGACACTCGACACTGTTGAGCGCCAGACAATGCGACTGCACCTGTGCCGTGTAGGGGAAGGAAAGGGCAGCGTCGAAGAAGACATCTGCGTGCGGACAATGCTCGCGACATTGGCCGCAAAAATCGCACCCTTCGGATGTAAAATTGAGCGTCGGGATGCCGGAGTGCATCGAGATGATCGACTGCGGACAGTGATCAATGCATGCCCCGCATTGCACGCAGATCTCTGCCACGGGGCGTACGAGGCCCGGCGGCCGGATGCGGACTTCTTCCTTGATCTGTCCTCGAAGAATGGCTCGCCGGGATAGTAAGGTCACCATCGCCTCCTCACTCAAGCTGGAGGACCGGGTGGACCGGCGATGATTTGATACATCCAGACCATGAAGCCGAAGCCTCCGACGGTCGCTACCGCAACGATCGGCCAAATGCCGAACGCGAGAATGAAAAATGTCACAAGCTCGGATCGACGCCGGATACGGCGGCGGGAGGCAGACAGTGTGGTGGTGTTCTCGGTGCTGTGATGCACGGGCGCTCCTCCTTCTTCCTCCCAGCGGATGGTACGGAAGATCACAGGTCTGTCAATCAAAGTGTTATTTCGTGATATCGCAATGGTTGTGCGAAGCGGCATATGCTTGGGCTTTGGCAGTGGTAAATTGTAGATGAGCCACTGAAAAAGTGGGGCGCAAGGTCGATAATGGACTGAGCTGGCGATCCGGCCTAGTTGCTCAGCATTCGAAGCTTTTCTGGTTTCACGATCTCGATGCTGCGGGCATTGCGAAGCTTGACGATTCCCATGTCGCGCAGTTTCGATATCGTGCGCGAAACCGTTTCGATGGTCAGGCCGAGGTAGTCGCCAATGTCGATCCGGCTCATGGGCAGGTCGATCACATCCGTGCCACCCTGGCGATCGGCCAGGTCGACCAGGAAAACGGCAATCTTCTCAAGTGAACTCTGACGGCCGACGACCAGCAGGTGCTCCTGAGCGCGAACCATGGCCTTCAAGGCAACGCCGACCAGACGGTCGTTGAGGTGGCCACCGGCTGCGCGTTCGACACTGGTCAGGCCCGTGTTCACCATGGCCTCCGCATAGAAACTGTGGGTCTCGTTGATCTCGAAACCGAAAGTTTCGCCGACGAGATGAAAGGCGACGATCTGCCTGCGACCATCAGCGAGGAGACGGTAAATGCGCACTGCGCCATATTCTATCTGGTAGAGCGATCGCGTGCGCTCGCCCTGCGCGTAGATCACGCAATCCGGCGCATGGAAGGTTACCGGCCTGATATGCGCCTGGCACCGTGCACGTGGCGATGTGAAAAGGCGCGAATTGAGTGTGATGGAAGCGGCGGTTTGCATCGGCATGTTCCCTCTGGTTGAAGGGATCATGTTGGATCGGGGGCTTCGCCGCTATTGAGTTCTTCCACTACGGGTTCTTACGTAGGGTCGATACTGCATTGGCAATGTCAGGCCCGTTGAGGG
This sequence comes from Rhizobium sp. AQ_MP, assembly GCF_014237835.1. Taxonomy (GTDB): domain Bacteria; phylum Pseudomonadota; class Alphaproteobacteria; order Rhizobiales; family Rhizobiaceae; genus Allorhizobium. The sequence goes on along the minus strand of NZ_JACJVI010000020.1, from coordinate 74,825 downwards.
GTTTCGACAGCACGCAGATGTCTTGCCTGTTTCCGCTGCCGTAGTCCTTGTCATCCTCCGCCAGGACGACGAGCTTTATGCCGCGGTCTGCCAGGCTGAGGCCGGCCGTCAGATCGGCGGGCGGCAGGCAGGTGTCGAGGATGACGCATTCCGCACGACTGATCGCCTCCGTTGCCATGGTCCAGTCGTTGAACTGTTCCACCGGCTGGCCATGCGTGTTGAGCGCAAAGCTGATCGACCGCAGCAAAGCCGGGTCTTTGACAACAGCAACAATTGCAGACAGCGTGGACAATGGGATCCCAGAAGCTCGGTCGTGATCTTTCACCAAGCTTGCAGATCGCATCTTGGCCGACGCGCCACCTTGTCATGGATCAAGCGTATTGTCGGATTGCGCGGGGATTCGGCTAGATGCTGACGGTCAGTGACATGCGCACCAGTTCGGGAAGGCTGCGCGCCCTCATCTTCGTCATGACATTTGCGCGATGGACTTCGACGGTTCGCGGGCTGATGTCGAGATTGAACGCGATGGCCTTGTTTGGTTGGCCGGCGACGACGGCCGCCAGAATTTGTCGCTCGCGTTCGCTCAGGCTGCCAATGCGCGAGCGGATGTCATCGACGCTGAGCGTACCCGCCGACGAGTCCGCCAGCCTCTCGGCCGCGCGCCGCACCGCTTCAATGATGACGGCCTCTTCAAACGGCTTCTCGATAAAGTCCACGGCACCCGCTTTCATCGCTTCGACGGCCATGGGAATATCGCCATGCCCAGTGACGATGATCGAGGGTATCGGCGGCAATATGCTCGAGATTCTGCGCACCAGATCAAGGCCGCTCATGTCCGGCATGCGCATATCGGTGACCAGTACGGCGTTGCGAAGGCCCGGGGCGATTTCCGAAAAGGCCGTTGCGGACACATGAAGCCTTACGCCGAAACCGTTCACCGTGAGCATGAACCCCAGCGATTTGCGAAGTGCCTCTTCGTCGTCAACGATATGGACGGTGAAGTCATCAGGCTGCATTCTCATCCTCGTCGTGCTGGATAAGGGTGAAACAGAAGGAGGCACCGCCAAGTTGACTCTTGGTGACGGTCATCTCGCCGCCATGGGCCTCGACGATGCGCCTGGAAATCGACAACCCGATCCCCATGCCTCCTGCCTTTGTCGTCGTGAACGGCTTGAAGATATCCTGGGCAACTTCTGGAGCAATTCCGGGACCGGAATCCTCGACCGTCACCGTCAAAAGTCCCATCCTGTCGGAGCCGACGCTGACCCGGATTTCCTTTTCCTCAGTTTGCTTCATAGCCTCGATCGCATTGCGCATGAGGTTGGTCAGCACCTGCTGAATCTGGATCCGGTCGACGAAGACCTGGTCGTTGTCCGAGGTGAAATCGAACACGGTCCGCACACCCTTTTCCCGCGAGCCGACAAGAGCGAGCGCTCCGGCCTCTTCGACGAGTTGACGCAGGCTCTCCGCCCGCTTTTCCGTCTCGCCTTTGGTGACGAACTCGCGCAGGTGTCGAATGATCTGCCCGGCGCGAATGCTCTGTTCGCCCGCTTCCAGCAATGCGTCACGAACCTGGATGTCGCGATCGCCGACCGCGTTCTGCAGCAGGCGCGCGCAGCCATGTACGTAGTTGGCGATGGCCGACAATGGCTGGTTCAACTCGTGCGCCAGCGTCGACGCCATCTCTCCCATTTCGTTCAATCGGCCGAGCCTTGCGAGCTCGGACTGGATCTCCTGCAGGCGGGCAGCGGATTCTTCTCGCTCTGTGAGGTCGCGGACGAAGCCGGTGAAAAAGCGCTTCCCGCCACGTTTGATCTCGCCAACCGCGAGCTTCATCGGAAAGGTAGACCCATCCTTACGCTGGCCGACCACGACGCGGTCGACGCCGATGATCCTTTTTTCGCCCGTTGCCATGTAGCGACGCATGTAACCATCATGCTCGACGCGGTAGGGCTGAGGCATCAGCAGCTTCAGGTTCTGACCGATGGCTTCGGCTTCCGAATAGCCAAACTGGCGGACGGCTGCGGAGTTGAACGAGATGATGATACCGTTTTCGTCACTGACGATGGTGGCATCAAGAACGGTGTCTAAGATAGACCCCATCCGGGCCTCGCGATCATCCAGCGCTTCCTTGAGCTCTGCCAGGGTTTCCCGATCCTGGTCTCTTCGTTTGGCGAACCAGACGATCAACGCCGCTAGGACGGCAAGTGCGACTGCTTGAGCAATGACGATTTCCGAGACGGATGAATGCGTGCTTACAAGCCAAAGGGCGAGGCCGAAAACCGCCGCGAGCAAAGCCGGACCCGCGCCCCCAATCAGCGCCGTGGCGATAACCGGGATCGGCACGAGCAGGGAGAGCGCTTGCGAAGCGGCGCCGCCCATGAGGAAGAGCGGCACGCCGACGATCGCGACCGTTGCGAGAACCGCAACGACATAACCCCAGGAATTGGGGAGCAATCGTCTTTCATTTCGTTGCGTGTTGGCCATTTCGCCCCTGATTTCACACCCAATCAGCCGAAACAATGCAGACGGTGCATTGATCCGCGCCAATTCCGCTCGATTCGACATACCACGCGGCAAGCTAGCCCTTGTGTCCAATTGATAGAAGTCAAAATGCTCCGCGGGGGAGTTTGTCTCCACAGATGGTCCGTTTCTTCGCCTCAGCTCGCCCGCGCTGTCATGCCGGCTGGGGGTGAATCGGCCTTGCTTGACTTCCGTGTCCGAGCCGGCCATGTTTTGATCATGTTGGTCGAACGCTTCCATAACATCCGCACACGGATGTGCCTCATCGCAGGCATCTGACCCCCGGCCCAATCGCGTCGCGATACGGTCGTGGGGCATGGGTAGCGGTCCCCGCCAGGGGACAATGGACTACGAAGCGACACTCAATCCCAGTTTTTGTTTCAGAGCGGTGCGCCGGATGCGCGACCGCGCGTCTTGTACAGGAGGCCCGAGCATGGCTCTCGAAAAGAAACGGCAGCGCAAGCCGGCAATCATTCTCACCCGGACCGATCATGAAAGGCTCTACCGTCTTGCTGAGGCCCATGCCGGCCGGAATCCCGATGTTTCCGAGGAGCTTCTCATCGAGCTCGACCGTGCGCGAATCGTTCACGACGCCAAGATCGGCGCCAATGTCGCACGCATGGGATCCTGGATCCGCTTCACCAGCGATCTCGGGGAAGATCGCAGCGTCACGCTGGTCTTTCCGGGTGAAGCGGATATCGAGGCGAACAAGATCTCCATCCTGACGCCAATCGGCGCGGCCCTGATCGGTCTTTCGACTGGTCAGTCCATCGACTGGGTGGCACGGGACGGGCGTTTACACCGCCTCCATGTCGAAGAGGTCGCATCCCCTGAAGTGGTCGATCCGGCATGATGTTGCCCGCATTTTCCCGCCTCGCGATCCGGGGAGGTTGTCTCATCGCAGGATAGCCTCCCCTGCGCGATGGTCGCGCAGGGGTATCTCCCGCTCATGTCGATGGACGCGCTGGCGACAGCGCGATGGAGAACTGCGAAATGTCGAACGACACTTACATTCTGACTACAAAGGATTTCACCATACTCGAGGCGTTGTGCGACAACTGGCAGGGCCGAAGTGATCGGCTGGTCGCGCTTTGCCGGCACAAGATCCAAAAGGCCATCGTCGTGTTCCGCGACGATCTCCCGGCGGATGTCGCCAGCTTGAACAGCCGTGTGCGCTTTCGCGTCCGTGGTGGTGAAAGCGACATCCGCGTGATCTCAACCGGCCAGGCAACCGGCCCGGTCGGTCTGTTTCTGCCCATCACGACACTGCGTGGCCTTGCTCTGCTCGGGCTTCGCGAAGGCCAGGAGATCGCGTTTGAAAATACGAATGGTGTCGGAGAGACCATGTTGCTGGAAGCCGTGGAATACCAGCCCGAGGCATCGCGGCGGGAACGGCAGATGATCGGTCAGGAGGCGGGCAGGAGCCCGCTGAGACAGCACTTGCGTCTCGTGTCGGGCGGCATGGATGGACGCCAAGGTCAGCTGACCGGTGCTTCGGACGGTTTCGACGATCAGGGTCCTTCAGCGGCCTGACCCCATTCCACCACTCTCTCGGGCGCGAGCTCTTATCCGGGCACACGTCCGACCTGAAAGAACTGAACATGCAGAACATCAAGCAGTTTCAACATTCCGATTTCATCCAGGGGCTCATCTGGATGGCCCTCGGCATGATCTCCTTCGTTGGAATGTCCGTCGGATCGCGAGAGCTTGCCAGCACTCTGTCGATCGAACAGGTACTTTTCTTTCGCGCGCTGATCGGCCTTTGTGTCATCGTCGCCTTCGGCCGGATGTTGCTGCCGGAACTGCGTCACGCGAAGCTGTTCAAACTGCATCTTGCACGCAACCTCGTGCATTTCATGGCCCAGTATCTCTGGACGATCGGCGTCGTCATGCTGCCGCTCGCTTTGGTGTTCGCTCTGGAATTCACCATGCCGATCTGGGTTGCTCTGTTTGCCTTCTTGTTTCTGCGCGAGAAGATGACGCGGCCAAGGATCTTCGCAACGATCAGCGGCTTCATCGGCGTGCTTGTGATCATCCGTCCCGGTATCGCGATGGTCGACCCGGCTGCGGGTCTCGTCCTGATCGCCGCCGCCGGTTACGGGCTCTCCTTGATTTTCGTCAAAAGGCTGACGCGCGACGTCTCACCAGGTGCGATCGTGGTCTGGATGATCGTCATCCAGCTGCCACTCGGCCTCGTGGCTTCGCTGACTGACTGGCAGCCAGTACATCTCGCGGATATCCCCTGGATGGTGGTTGCCGGCCTCGGAGCTCTCTGCGCCCATTACTGCCAGGCGCAAGCGCTGAAGCGCCTCGATGCGTCCGTTGCGATGCCGATTGATTTTCTGCGCGTGCCGATGGCCGCCGTCGTCGGCTCCTACGCCTATGGCGAGGCGATCGACCTCTGGGTTTTCCTTGGCGGTGCCATCATCGTGCTGGCCAATTATTGGACCGTCATGGCGGAACGACGCGCCGGAATGGGATCGCCTTCCGCCGGCCGGCTCCTCCAGGATTAGTGTGAATGCCTGGTGTTGGCATCCCATGAACGGATCGCTGACGCCATGGCAGAAGTAACTTAATGTAGCAACGTGTAGCCAGCCAGCCAGTAGAATGTTCGGTGGAGCAGTCCGCCCTCGTCAGTTCCATAATTCAATCTTATGCTACTTGGATCGATATTTACTCCATGAATTAGACACCTGCAGATAGATCGACAGCAAGACGACTTCCCTCCGATGATCTGCAAGTTTACATTAAAACTAGCTATTCCCTTCGTGTTTCGCTTCATTTTGCCTCAGATCGACCTGATTTGATCATTCGTCAAAAAGGAATACGCCATAGTCCGTTGCGCCGTGCAGGATGTGGATAATGACCACTTTGGCGGGCTCAACGCGATAGAAGATCAGGTAGTTGCCGTGAACGCGTCGACGGATTCCATGATCTTCATAGCGAGGAACGAGGGCGAAGCTGTTGGGGTGACTGATCAGATCTTCACACCGGCTCCGCAGCTCTCGAATGAATGAAAGAGCGCGCCGTGGATTGTGCTCGGCAATGTAATCGGCGATCTCCTCAAGATCGCCTTCGGCCTCGCTGGTAAACTCAAGGATCATGCGGAATTTTCGGCTTTGTCAGCCATTGCATGGTATTTAGCGTCGAGACGGTCGAACACATCGCTGGCCGACTTAGTCCGACCGCTGTCCGCATCAGAGATGCCGCGCATGATTGAAGCATCCAAAGCGGCGAGTCGCGTTTCACGGTCTTGAACCAGCCGCACGCCTTCGCGCAGGACTTCACTTTTCGAGCCGTAGCGACCTGTATCCACGAGCTGCTGAATATAGTTTTCGAGCTGCTTTCCCAGATCAGCGCTGATCATACGTATCTCCTTAAGAGGCAACGGGAATAAGATAGTCGGTTTATCAACTATTATCAAGCGAGTGAGTCCGCGCCCGCCGTTCGGCGCTGGCCAATTCCCCCTCTCCTAATGGGCGACCCAAAGAGACTTCGGTGATAATTATGGTCGGGCGAACTCAGTAGTGGGGGACTGTCGGGAAAGCCGCCAGGATGTGAATCCCTATTCTCACCCCGGGATAGAACTGCGATACGACACCTTGAAGTGCAATTGGCAGGTCACCGGTTCGCTTCTGCAGGAGAAAGTCGGCTCTGATTTTCCTGCTGCCTCTCCGAGAGCCACTTGAACAATGATATCATGTGAACTAATTTGATATCATTGTTGTTGGCTAAATGAGGTCATGAGGATGCCGGCAGTTACCATTCGGAATCTTTCTGATGAAACCCATCGCGCTTTGCGTGTGAGAGCAGCTCATCATGGCCGGAGCACTGAGGCGGAAATCCGCGATATTCTCGATGCCGCTGTTCGCCCGTCTCAGCGCATAAAGCTCGGATCATTGCTTGTGGACATTGGTCGGGAGGCCGATCTGTCAGACAGTGATGTTGAAGCTCTGCAACAGCGCGACAATACGCCAGCTGAACCGATGACTTTCGGATGATCTTGATAGACACCAACGTGATATCAGAGCCGTGGAAGCCGGCTCCGGCTGCAACGGTTGTGGCTTGGTTGGATGCCCAAGCAATCGAAACGCTCTTTATCTCTGCGATATCGGTTGCGGAGCTTCGGTTTGGCATCGCATCAATGCCTACCGGGCGCCGTCAAACAATCCTCCGCAACCGCCTTGAGGATGAGGTGCTACCACATTTTGTTGAGCGTATTTTGCCCTTCACCCTAAGCACCTCGCGGTTCTACTCTGATCTGATGGCAGGCGCGCGAGTATCCGGTAAAGCGATCGGTATGGCCGATGGATTGATTGCGGCCACAGCGGCAGAGCGGGGTCTCGTGGTGGCAACGAGAGACACAAGCCCGTTCAAGGCAGCTGGATTGAACGTTATCAATCCGTGGATTGATCAGAACTTCGACTAGAAGGCCGTTGGTGCAAATCCCATCAAGGCGAAGAAGACCGGCAGGGCCCATACAGATGCGGGGCTTGGTTTGCATCTGCATGTGCGATGTGGAGCAGCCATTACGAGCGTCTATGCGGCTTCCCAAACCTGATTGAGGATCTTTGCCGCAAGCGCCGCCTTGTCCTGCGGCAAGAATCGGCCGTAGTGTTGCTGAACGACATCCGGTGTGTCTTGGATGGCATAACTCGCCTGCTCATACGATCCGGTCTGCTTAAGGATAGGCGTTGCCAGAATATCCCAAAGATTATGCGGTCCGTGCGGCAGCAATCCCTTAATAGCGCCGCGGCCGGTATAGGGGTTGTAGATGCCATAGCGTTGGATCACGCTGCGCCAGGCTTCATAGAATTTGGTGGAATCGTATGCCGCGTCCAGGCTGGTTGCTAGGACGGGTCTTCGAGCGGCCACATCCCCAGTTCCTGAGATGGCACCGTGAGAACTGTTTCAAGCAGTAAAGATTAGGGTAGTCCTGCGGAGTTGTGGATTCATCCCGATCGGTTCTATTTTGGTCAGTTGGCGCCATTAATCCTAAAATCATCCCGATCGGTTCTTTTGACTTCCCTTCATACCATCTGATGATATAATCATCCCGATAGGGGTGATTATGGAAACGATCAAAGATACGAAAAGCCTCGGCATGCTGATCTGTCAGGAGCGCAAACAGCAGGGTTTAACCCAGGAGCAACTCGCCGGGGTGATTGGTGTGGGCGTACGGTTTCTGCGTGAACTCGAGGCCGGAAAAGAGAGCTGCCAGATTGGCCGTGCGATGCAAGTCCTGGCTGGTTTGGGCCTCGTTGTTTCGGTCGGTCGTCGCCAGGGTCCTCGATCATGACACGCGTATTGGATGTCTATTTTCGCGACACCAAGGCGGGCGTACTCGGCCGGCTTGATGACGGCCTGCTGACTTTTGCCTATGACGGCGCGTATCTCCTGGACCAACGATCGCGTGCGATCTCGTTCTCGATGCCCCTGCAGGAAAAGCCATTTGGTGATCAGGTGGTGCGCCCGTTTTTCTCCGGCCTCTTGCCGGACGAAGGCGCACGGCAACGCCTCGCTGGGGCGCTCGGCCTTTCGGCAGGCAATGCTTTCGGGCTACTGGAAATTATCGGGGGTGAATGCGCAGGTGCCTTGTCATTCTATCCCGCCGGCACGGCGCCCGAACCTCCCGGCCAGTCCCAAGCCGAAATTCTCACTTCGGAACGTCTGGATGAAATTCTCAGCAGGTTGCGGACCCGCCCTTTGCTTGGTGGGGACGAGGGCATTCGCTTATCGCTCGCCGGCGCGCAGGATAAACTGGCGGTCATTGTCGATGGAGATTCCATTGCCTTGGCGAGAGATGGTCGACCAACGACCCATATCTTGAAACCGGTCATCCAGGCGTTGGAAGGCACAGTGGAGAACGAGTATTTTTGTATGCGGCTGGCTGCCCGCCTCAAGCTGCCGGTACCCCATGTCGAGATACGCCTAGACGGGGCGACTGCCTTTCTCCTGGTTGAACGTTACGATCGGACGAAGGCTGCAGACGGCATCATTGAGCGCCTACACCAGGAAGACTTTTGCCAGGCCCTTAGCGTACCGCCGGAGCTGAAGTATGAGGCCGAGGGCGGACCGGGAACAGAACGGGCTCTCGGGCTGATCGACCAGGCCTGCGCTAGACCTGCCGCGGATCGGTTACAGTTCATCCGCATGCTGATCTTCCACTATCTCGTCGGCAACGCCGATGCCCATGGCAAGAACTACGCCCTGCTTTATGGCTCCGATGAACCGGATCTGGCACCGATCTACGATGTCGTTTGCACGGCCGTTTATCCTCGCTTGTCAAAGTGGCTCGCCATGAAGATTGGTGGCCGCGATGTGCCCGACACGATCCAGTTGAAGCATTGGGCGACACTCGTGCCCGAAACCAAATCTTCTCAGCGCATCCTTGTCCGCGATCTTGCCCAGATGGCGGAAAGGATTGTGAGCGAGGCCGACGCCCTGGTTGCAGAACTGGCCCACGAGGGGATCAGGCACCCCATCCTGAGCGCAATTCGCAAGGTCATCTCAAGTCGGGCTGGTTTGCTACAGAGAGCCGCGGAGCAGGTAAGCAGTTAAGGGTCCCGGATATCCACCGCTTTGTCCTTGGACAAACGGGTCGGTGGTTCGAATCCTTCCAAGATCGAAGACGACTGGTATCGCACAGAACGCGGAGACAACTATCCCATTCGCCAAGAGCATCGACGATTACGATTACGATTACGATTACGACGACGCCGCTGGCGGGAAAGTCCGGGGGCGCCGGCGGAACCGGCGCCCTTTGATCGGCATCACGACAGATGATGCGGCTCGATGAGGCCGTAGACGGGGGTGTCGATCCCGGCCTGACGTGCCTTCAATTGCAGTGACAGGTATTGCGAGTAGTGGCGGGACTGGTGAAGGTTGCCTCCATGGAACCACAGCGCTTCCTGTCGCGTCGGCTTCCACATGTTGCGCTGTTCACCCTCCCAGGGACCGGGGTCCTTGGTCGTGTTCGAGCCGAGGCCCCAGCACTTGCCGACCTTGTCAGCCACTTCGCGCGAGATGAGATCGGCAGCCCAGCCGTTCATCGAGCCGTAGCCAGTCGCGTAAACGATGAGGTCCGCCGGAAGCTCCGTGCCGTCCTTCAGCACGACGGCATTCTCCGTCAGGTGCGAGACATCGACGCCCGACTTCAGCTTGATCGAGCCGTCGATGACGAGATCGCAGGCCCCGACATCGATGTAATAGCCCGACCCCCGGCGCAGGTATTTCATGAACAGGCCTGAATCGTCATCGCCGAAATCCAGCATGAAGCCAGCCTTCTCCAGCGCTTGATAGAAATCGGCATCCTGCTCGCGGATCTTGTTGTAGATCGGGATTTGGAACTCATGCATGATCCGGTAGGGTAGGGACGCGAAGATCAGGTCCGCCTTTCGCGTCGTCATGCCGCTCTGGACTGCCCGTTCGGAGTAAAGATCGCCTAGTCCGATCTCCATCAGCGAGTCCGACTTGACGATATGGGTGGACGAGCGTTGCAGCATGGTGACGTCGGCGCCGGCTTCCCAAAGTGCCGCGCAGATGTCATGGGCGGAATTGTTGGAGCCGATGACGACGACTTGTCTGCCGGCATAGGCATCCGGTCCCGGATGCTGCGAGGAATGCTGCTGTTCGCCCTTGAAGATGTCCTGACCTTCGAATTTCGGAACATTGGCCTTGCCCGACATGCCGGTTGCCAGCACCAGCTGCTTAGGTTTGAGCACCACTTCCTTGCCGTCGCGCTCGACCACCACCGTCCATTCGCCTGTCGCCTCGTCATATTGCGCTGACTTCGCCGTGGTCGAGCCCCAATAGTTGAGCTCCATGACCCGGGTATACATTTCCAGCCAGTCGCCCACCTTGTCCTTCGGCGTGAAGACCGGCCAGTTTTCCGGGAAAGGGATATACGGCAGGTGATCGTACCAGACCGGGTCGTGCAGGCAGAGTGACTTGTAGCGCTTGCGCCAGCTGTCTCCGGGTCGTTGGTTCTTCTCTATGATAATGGTCGGCACGCCGAGCTGGCGAAGACGCGCGCCGAGCGCAATGCCACCCTGGCCGCCGCCGACGATCACGACATAGGGCTGGATGGTGTAACCGAGTTCGGCCGCCTCGGTTTCCTGCTTTTCCTTCCAGGTCCGGCGGTTACGGTCATGGCCGTGCTCTGCCCCCATTGGGCGACGGAAACCCTTGGGCTCCTCGTGACCCTTAAGTTCCGTCATGGTGGTCAGAAGCGTCCAGATCAGGCCCTCCTTGAGGCGGATATGGCCATAGCCACGGGCAACGTCGGTTTCAAATTCGAACCAGCCCTCGGTGACGCCGCCGGCTTCGGACGCCGCCTCTTTGCTATCCTGGACAAAGTTGGAAGGTTTGATTGCCGCAAGCTGGCTCGTCAGCATGTCGCGGATCTGCTCATGGCCTTCCAGCGTCTTCAGGTTCCAGGTGAAGGTCACCAGGTCGCGCCAGTAGCAGTCGGCCTGAAACAGGTTGACGGCGGCGTCGATGTCGCCGCTTGCAAACACCTTTTCGAGTTTTGCAAGCGCCGTATCGATCTTGGTTGCGGGGCTGATATCAAGCATGTCTTCTCCTCCATGAATGCTTGGGTGTGGTCAGGAGAACGCCCGTGCGGGGCGTTCCGTCAAAGCGTCCAGGCCACAGCCTTCGGGGCTCCTCTCCCTGAAGGCGTGGCCAGGGTGCTTATTTCGAAAGATCGATCAGGATCTTCAAATGGGTGCCGGCTGGGTCAAGGAGGGCGTCGAAGCCCTCCTTGACCGCCGAATCGAGCGTGATGCGCTTGGTGACGATCTTGGTCGCTGGCAGCAGGCCGGAGGCGATCAGGCCGATGACGCGCGGCCAGTAGTGGGTCGGATAGGCCCAGGAGCCCTTCACTTCGAGGTCCCGAAATGTGACCTGGAACCAGTCGATCGGGTTTTCGTGTGGATGCAGACCTGTCTGCACGACGACGCCCTGCTTGCGTACGGCATCGACGCAAGCCTTCAGCGCATGCTCGTTGCCCACGCATTCGATCGCGACGTCGCAACCGACCTGGCCCTCGGTCTGGGCGCGCACGACATCGCCGACCTTGTCGCGCTTCGGATTGATCGTGATGACGTCGGGCAGCACCTTCCTGGCAAGTTCGAGCCGTGAGTCGTTGAGATCGGAGACAAACAGCTTGGTCGCGCCGGCCGCGCGGGCGGCGAGCAGCGTCAGCATGCCGATCGGGCCGGCGCCGGTGACGAGAACGCTGTTGCCGGCGGTCACGCCGCCGCGGTCGCAGGCATAGACGGCAACGGCCGTCGGTTCGACAAGTGCGGCCTCCTCATCGGTCATCTCGTCCGGGATCTTCTGGACGTTGTACTCGTTGACGGTGGCAGCCTCGGCCATGCCGCCGCCGTCCCAGCTCAAGCCCACCAGTGCCAGCTGCGTGCTCAGGTGGAACAGGCCTCGGTCGGCGAAATAGTCGCCGGAGCGCGGCATGACGAGCGGCTGGATCGAGACGCGGTCGCCGACGGCAACCGAGGTCACACCTTCCCCGACGGCTTCGACAACGCCGCCGAATTCATGGCCGAGCACCTGCGGACCGTGGGCGCCGGTAAAAGGATGCGGCTTTGTTGGGATGAAGATCGGGCCATAGCTGTATTCGTGAAGATCGGTTCCGCAAATCCCGACGAAGCGGTTGCGAACGAGAATCTGACCTGGTCCCGGCATCTTCGGCTCGGGAATATCTTCGAGCCGCAAGTCCTTGGCGGCATGAAATCTCAGGGCACGCATGTTTCCTCCACAAGGCTGCTTTTGATATCCTCAAGGAGAGCAACCCCTGTGCCAGCTGTGCACCTCATCCAGATGACTGAAATCGCAGCGCTTTTAGAACCTAAGCAGGTGAAGGGCGCCACAGGTGTGGCGCAACAGCTGTGGCAGGTGCCGCAGTGGCCTGTTTAGTGTGGGCGGTCTATGCCAAATCGCTTCATCCGACGATGAAGGGTCGTGCGATCGATGCCGAGACGGCGTGCGGCTTCCGAGACATTGCCCTTGCAGCCCATGAGCACGGCCCTGAGTTCCGCTTCCTGTCCATGTTCGTGACGGTCCGGAGCCGATCGTATGAATTGATCCGGCAGGTCCGTGACCTCGATCATGCCGTCGTCGCAAAGGGCTGCCGCAAAGGCGATGGCATTGTCGAGCTCGCGGATATTGCCCGGCCAGCGATGGGCCAGAAGCAGCGTCCGGGCTACGCCGGAAAGCGTGAGGGGCCGGCCGCGCGTGCCGTGTTTATCGAGCATTCGTTCGAGCAGCCAGGGCAGGTCCTCGCGTTCGCACAGCCGTGGCAGCGACAGGACGGCGGTGTTCAGCCGATAATAGAGATCTTCCCGAAAACCGCCCGATGAGACCATGTCGGCCAGCGCATGATGCGATGCGGAGAGGATGCGGAAGTCGATCTTGCGGGCGACCGAGCCGCCGACGGGCAAAACCTCGCCTTCGGCCAGGACCCTCAGCAAACGGCTCTGCGCCGCATAGGGCATGTCGCCGATCTCGTCGAGTAACAGCGTTCCGCCTTCGGCCTCCTCGATCAACCCCTTTCGTCCCTTGGCCAAGGCGCCGGTGAAGGCGCCTGGTACATAGCCGAAGAGCTCGCTTTCGATCAGCTGTTCTGGGATGGCGGCGCAGTTGACCGCCACGAAGCGGCCGGAAAGGCCGCTCACCTCATGAATGATGCGGGCGAGATATTCCTTGCCGGTTCCGGTCTCTCCCTGCAGCAGGATCGGCAGGCGGCTGGGGGCGAGCCTTGTTACCTTGCGTCGGAGGATGTCGATCGAAGGCACGATGCCGCCGAGCCGACTGATAGCTGGCAGCCGGTCGGACGAATGGACAAGCGGCAGGCTCGCCGTACGCTGCTGCGGCTCGATGGCATGGGCAAAGAGCAGCGAGCCGTCGCGCACCGCGATCCGCCGGTCCTGAGGCAGGCTGGCGCGGGTGAGCGAAGCGAGTTCGTCGAGCCCGGCCTGGAAGAAGTCGGTGACCGGCTTTCCGATCAGAAGCTCGGGCGATCGCCAGTCTATCCCGGAAGATGTGGCCAGAAGTCTGGCGCCTCCGTGGGTCATGCCGCTGATCCGTCCCGCGCCGTCGACGGAGATCGCGGCTTCCGGGTCGACGTCGAGAAATTCTGGCGCGCCTGCAAAGCGCAGCACCAGATCGTGGCGGCTGTTTGCCATGAGATTGGCCAGTTCGATGCGCCGCACGGTCGATGAGACGAGATGGCGCGCCATATTCTGGCTTGTCTTGAGGATGGGTGAGCTCAGAAGCGAGATATCCAAGACGGCAGCCAGCGTCCCTTGCGTATCGTAGATCGGCGCGGCAGTGCACGAGAGCGGCGTGTGGGTATTGTCGAAATGATCGGTCTGATGGATGGTCAGGGCCTCGCCGGTCGCGAGGCAGGCACCCACTGCACAGGTGCCGGCGCGTGGCTCGGACCATTCCGAGCCAAGATAGAGCCCTGCCTTGCGCAAATTGTTGTTGAAGGACGGGTCGCCCAGAAATTCAACGGTGACACCCTGCCGGTCCGATAGCAGCAGCACGTAGTTCTGCTCGGCGACCTGCCGGTAGAGCCGCTCCAGACCGGAGCGGGCGATATGCACAAGGTCTTCCGCCTGCTGGCGATGTTCGCGCAGCCGAGTCTGAGAGACGATGACCGCCTCGCGCGCCTGCGCAGGATCCAGCTGATAGGTTTCCAGGCAGCGACGCCAGGATTCAATGACAATGGCGTCGCGACCCGTGTTGCTCCCTCGTCCAACCTGCTCGATTTCTTTTATGTGATCCGCAAAACCCATCAAATCACCGGCCTTTAAGGCCGCCTCCCGTGATCACAGATTGGTCGTAGCTTCATCGGCCTTGCTGCCTTACGCTCACTGGAAATGTCGCCTGCATCTGGTGCGCCTTCGGCCCCCAGAGACTGCGATGATTCAACGCCAAGAGCAACCCTGGCCCTAACCTGATTTCCTTGGCAACGGAGAAGCCGCGGTTCTATTGCATGCCGCAACGGAGCCGCGGTCGCATCCCGTAGATCCCATTCTCAGACCTCTGGAGCGAATAGGGTTGTCTGGTGTCGAAAGAAATCACGCGTAGGGTGGGTGACGACGGGGAAGTCCGTGAGTCTTCCTTTGAAACCTTGACTGCCGGAGCGAAGGCTTTCATCGGGTCCGCATTCCATTCAAGCTATTTTGGGCTCTTTGTAACAGACTTTACTCGGGCATCATTTAAGGGGCAGTATTCCGAATACGCCCATGCACCGTGATGCAGAATTTGTTTTTTCTCGGAAAGCCACATGCCGCAAACCGTAGCGCGACATCAGCATCGCGACCGCTGATGAGGATCGGCAAGCGTGCGATTGGATGTCATGCAATCGGTAGCCCCACCCACCGGTGCCTGTCTCACTCTCGCTCACGGTTGACCTCAAATGAGCGGGGACATCATCAAGCTCTTGGCATTCCCGTCGGTCGCAACTGTCTTTTCAGCGCCGCGATGCGAAATATTGCATTGGCGGCGCCATAGCCTTGATACCCGCTGCGCTGAACGATCTCGAAGAAGAAGCCCTCGCCGTAGGTGCCGCTGTAGAGCTGGAAGTATTCCCCGTGCTCGTCGCGGTCGTAGAGGATGTTCTCGGCCTTAAGCCGCTCAGTCAGTGACGGAAGCAGACCGAAACGCGCTTCGATGTCGCCATAGTAGTTCGGTGAGATAGGCAGTGCATTGAAACCGTTGCTGCGGAGCGCCGCAGCCGTGGCGAAAATGTCCTCGGTGCGAAAGGCAATGTGCTGGATCCCGGCCCCGAATGTCTCGGCAATTAAATGGCCGGCAAACGTGCGCCGGTTTTCCGCACCGTTCATCGTGATGCGCAGCGTTCCCTCATCGTTTTGGATGACCTGGCTGCGCACCACTCCAGACGGATCGATGATGTCCACCATGGGAGACTTTTTGGTTTCGAAGATCGATGTGTAGAACAAGAGCCAGGTCAGCATTTCCTCATAGGCCACCGTTTGGGCTACATGATCGACAGCAAACAGGCCCACCGAATTCGGTGCGGCTTCGTCTACGGCGGGCTGGAAGTCTATCTCCCACACTCGCCCGAGGTTGGATTTGGCATCAACCAGATAGATCAAGGTCCCGCCGACCCCGCGGATTGCGGGAATGTCGAGTTCACCAGGGCCAACCGGCTGACTGAAGGGCTCTGCGCCCAGGGCCACAGCGCGGGCCATGGCGGCCGATGTATCTTCGACCTGCAAGGCCATGGCATAAGCCGACGCGCCGTGAACGGCATGTGCATTGCTGGCGAAGCCAACCTCTTCCGTGTTGAGGAGAATGCGGATATCACCTTGCTGGTAGACGCTAACATTTTTGGTTTTGTGGATAGCGGTCTTCCGGAAGCCGAGTGCATGCATCATTGTGATCAACAGCTCGGCATCGCCCTCGCCAACCGAAAACTCTATGAACGCCACGCCGGCCACTGATGCGCGGTCCGGCATCGACGGTACCGTCAAACCTGCAGCATCGGGCTTTCGTCGCACCTGGTCACCGAGATAGACCAGCGAACGATGCCCATCGACAGAAATGGCCCGCGGCGAGCCGCCACGGAACTGGTCGTTGAAGATCTCCAGGGAGAGATAGCCGTCATACCCCGTCGCTGCGACAGCAGCCACGAAGTCGGCGACTTGCAGATCTCCTTCGCCCGGCATGTTTCGGAAGTGCCTACTCCAATAAAGCAGATCCATGTCGATCAGCGGTGCATCAGCAAGCTGGACGATGAAGATCTTGTCTTTGGGTATCGATCGAATGGAGCCGATCTCGATCTTGCGCGCAAGCGAATGGAAACTGTCGAGGATGAGCCCAATACTGGCATGGTCGACACGTCGCACAATCTCCCAGGCATCGCGATGGTCGTTGATGTGCCGGCCCCAGGCGAGAGCCTCATAGCCCACCCGCAACCCGCGTTTCGCGGCCCGTTCGCCCAGTTCGTGAAAATCGGCCGCTGCCCGGTCGATCCCTCCGAGCGAAACCGGCGAGACGTTGGAGCAGACGAGAACGAGATCGGTGCCGAGCTCCTGCATGACATCGAACTTGCGTTCTGCCCGGTCGAAGGTGCGCGACCGGTGCGACTCGGGCATGCCCTCGAAATCGCGGAATGGCTGGAACAGCGTGATCTCCAAACCGAAATCCTGCACCATGCGCCCGACGTCGCGTGGACTGCCGTCGAAGGCGAGAAAATCATTCTCGAAGATCTCGACACCATCGAAACCGGCCTTGGCAATGGCCGCCAGCTTTTCGGGAAACTCGCCGCTGATTGAAACGGTGGCGATCGAGGTTTTCATGATGACTTCCTGATTTTGTTCAGCAGGATTGGTGACTGTCGTTCTATGTTGGGTCAGACACGAGGGCTGTCACGGTGGACACGAAACAGAGTGCGGATCCCTCTCAACCAAAGCGATCGTCAAGGGACTGGAAATCCTTGAGCCCGACGATCTGGCTGTATTCCTGGTAGGTCACCATGGCGGATTGCCGGACTTTAGTTGTGCCGTCCCGCTTCAGGACCGAAAGTGTGTCCTGAACGGCCCTCACTGCTGAAAACAATGTCGACACGGCATAGAACACGATCTGGAAGCCCATCTGCCCGAGCTCTTCTGCGTTAAGACCAGTTGTCTCGTTACCGTCAACGATGCTCACCACCTTCGGGCCGTCGACATTCCTGGCAATGGTTTCGATCTCTCGGATGGACTTGATGCCGTCGACGAAGACGAGGTCGACGCCCGCATCGCGATACATGTTGGCCCTGCGAATAGCCTCGTCGGCGCCGGATGCTGGCAGGGCGTCGGTGCGCGCGATGACCAGAAGCTTGGCGGTGTTGCGGGCCGCAATGGCACATTTCAGCCGGCGGACATTGTCTTCGGCGGGTATCAACCTGATGCCAGCCAGCTGGCCGCAGCGCTTGGGCTGCTGCTGGTCCTCCAGATGGATGGCCGCCACGCCGGCCTGCATATATTCCTGGACAGTGCGCTCGATATTTGCCGGGCCGCCATAGCCGGTATCGGCATCGGCAATGATCGGTATGCCCACGACCCGCGCCATGTTCCGGGCATGGGTGGTCATTTCCGACTGGCTCATCAGGCCAAGATCCGGCACGCCGAGATGGCTGGCGGTGGCGCCGAAGCCGGTCATGTAGACCGCAGGAAAACCCGCCTGTTCCACCAGTCGGGCCGTCAGAGGATCGGGCGCGCCGGGTGCCATGATGATCTCGCTACCTGAAATCAGGGTCTTTAAGCGGTCTGCTGGATGCATGCTGGTCTCCATTTGATGGCCTGATGTCAGTCCGGATCATCAACGGCGGCGCTGGCCGGTCCGAGATGTCCTTCCCTGATGGCCCGGATATAGACGTCGCGCGTTCGCCTGACATGAAGGGAGAGCGCCGCCTCGAGCTCCGCGAAGCGACCCTCGGCGATCATGGCCGCCATGGCGCGATGCTCGCCGAAGGACTCTCGTCTTCGCTCGTCATAGGGCGCGGTGATATTGGCGCGCAGGGCCGCGATACGCCCGGCAACCAGGCTGTAGGCGTCGCGCAAGTAAGAATTGCCACAGTGATCGAAAGCAAGCTGGTGGAATGCCGTGTCGGCCGTGCCGTAGGCAACGCTGTCGCCTCGCTCAAGCGCTCCTTCCATGTCTCGCAGGATCTGCGTCATGGCCGCGAGATAATCTTCACGGGCCTGGCCGATCGCGGCCTTGATACCCTGCAATTCCAGCATCAGCCGGTAGTCGCAGATCTCGCCGATATCGGCCACATTTGTCTCGAAGACGAAAGAGCCGCGTTTGGATCGCACCACGACCAGCCCCTCCTTCGACAGAATCGCCATGCAATCACGGATCGGCGTGCGGCTGATGCCCATTTGCAGCGCCAGCTTTTCTTCCGAGATGTTTTCGCCCAGCCGGAACTTGCCGGTGACGATCGCCTCGCGCAATTGTGCCGCTGCTATCTCAGCCAGGGATTGCGGTTGCGCAATCTTCTTCATGTTATCCGTCCCCGCTTCAGCCGCAACCATGCCGGCACAGCCCAGACAACACATACAAGCAGGGCAAGACCAGCCGCAATTGGTCGCTCGATGAAAACAAGCGGTACACCATCGGCCTTGATCAGCGATGTCACCAGATTACGCTCCACCAACGGGCCCATCACCAGCCCGAGGATCAGGGGCGCGACCGGAAAGCCGTTCTCTTCCATGAGGTAGGCGAAGAGACCGAGCACCAGCATGATGACAACGCCAGAGGCAGCCGCGTTTATCGAATAGGCACCGACAATACAGAAGCCCAGGATCAGTGGAGCCAGCATCAGCTTGGGCACCCGCAGGACCTGCGAGGCTTGGGCTATGGCCAGCAGGCCGAAGGGCACAATCAAGAGATTGGCAAGGAAGAAGGTGACGAAAATCGCCATCACCTCGTTGGGATTGTTGATGAAGACAAGCGGACCGGGATTGAGGCCCTTCATATAGAGCACGCCGATGACGATCGCGGTGATGGAATCGCCCGGTATGCCGAACACCGTGGCCGGCACATAGGCTCCCGACAAGGCGGAATTGTTGGCCGCGCAGGCATCCACCAGGCTCTCTTCCGAGCCATGGCCGTAGCGCTCCGGTTGCTTGGAGAAGCGTTTGGAGACGGCATAGGAGATCCAGGAGGCGATGTCGGAACCCGCGCCGGGCAGGATGCCGACTGTGGTGCCGATGACCGATCCCCTGACCAGATTGGTCTTGTAGCGCCAAAGCACGCCGCCCAGCCCCGCGAACATGCGAAAGGGATTGCCGACCGGGGCGGCCGGCGGTGTGCGCTCGCGGTTGACGAAGGTGCGTATCAGTTCCGGTATGGCAAACACGCCGATCAACGCCGGTACGAAGGCGACGCCATCCAGCAGCGTGGAAAGACCGAAGGTGAAGCGCGGATGGCCGGCCGTAGTATCCATGCCAACCGTCGCGATCATCAGGCCGAACAGCAAGGACATCAGCGATTTCAGCAGCGAACCGGAGCCCAGCATCACTGCGGCGGAGAGGCCAAGCAGCGCCAGCCAGAAATATTCGAATGACGTGAAATTGAGCGACACCTCGGCCAGCTGCGGGGCCGCAAACATCAGCACCACCGAGCCGAACAGGCCGCCGATGGCGGACGCAACCACGGAAATGCCGAGCGCGCGTCCGACCCGGCCCTGCATGGTCAGCGCGTTGAGATCGCCGATATAGGCCGCAGACGCTGCCGTTCCGGGGATACGAATGAGGGCGGCCGGAATGTCTGAGGCGAAAATCGCCATCGCCGCCGTCGTGACGATCGCCGCGATCGCGGGTACCGGGTCCATGAAGAAGGTGATCGGCACCAGCATGGCCGTGGCCATGGTGGCCGACAGTCCGGGAACGGCGCCGACGAACAGGCCGAATGCCGAGCAGCTCACCATCACGATCAGCATGTTCCAATTGAACACGAGATCGATGACCGTATCGAGATTTGCATACATCAGAGCAGCCCCTTCACGAAACCGGATGGCAAGGGCACATAGAGAAGACGCGTCATGACCAGATGAACCGTCAGCACGAAGACTGCTGATACCGCGATCCACTTGGGATGGGTCAGTCCCGCGGACAAGAACAGCGCCGCCAGCAGCAGCGTGCCGCCAACCGGAAAGCCGACCTGCTCGAAGGTGACAGCCAGAAGGAGCGTACCGAGGATGGCAACCGCAACGCAGGTGATCCGCGGGCCGATGCGCCAGCCGTCATGGAGCGAGAGAAGCGCGTGCGGCGACATCTTGCGGCCCTCCCAGATAAGCATCAGGCCGCCAAGCGAACAGAGACAGCCAAGCAGCGTCGGAAATGTCGCGGGGCCGATGATCTGGCCCGGCATGTCAGGAAAGCCCTGCGCCTGCCAAAGAACCCAGCCCCCGAAGGCGACCAGCAATAGGCCGATGATCGAGTCGTGAAACTTCATGAAGAACCCCTTCGTGAGGGTATGGCCTGCATGCTGAACGCATGCAGGCCTGCCATGATTACTTGGCGAGTCCGACGGACTTGAGCGTTTCGCCCAGCGTTGCGTCCGAGGTTGCCATGAAGGTTTCAAACTCCTGGCCCGGTGTCCATTGCGTGGCATAGCCGCGCTCCTGCATGAAGGACAGGTAGGCCGGGTCGTTGACTACCTTTGCCACCGCATCGGTGAGCTTGGTCACGACCTCGGGGGCAAGCCCCGCAGGTGCGACCACGCCGCGCCATGAGCCCATGGCAAAGCCATGTCCTGATGCCTCTTGGAAGGTCGGAACATCGGGATATTTCTCAAGCCGGGCGCTCGAGAAGATCGCAAGCGGCTTGATGCGTCCCGCCTGCATCAACGCCTCGCCTTCGGGCATCGATGCGGTTGCGATGGTCACGCCGCCGGCTGCTAGATCCTGCAGGCCGGGTGCAGCCCCTTCGGACGGCACCCAGGCGACGCGCTCGACCGGCAGGCCGGCGGCTGCCAGCATTCCAGCCAGTGCAAGATGGTTGACACCGCCTTGGGCGGAACCTGACGCCTTCAGTTCACGATCGGCGGCTTTGGACAGGGCCTCCAGCAGCGCCTTCATGTCGGCATATTCGCTGTCGGCACGCACGAAGATGGCTGCGGGGTCGGAATTGTACAGGCCGATGGGCGTGTAGGCCTTGTAGTCGAGTTCAGTTAGGCCGAGATGATGCATGGTACCGATCTCGAGTGTGGCAATGCCAATGGTGTTGCCATCAGGGGCCGCATCGGCAATGGCTGCATGCCCGACAACGCCGGAACCGCCTGTTCGGTTAACGACCGGCACCGGGACGCCAAGTTCTTTCTGCAATAGATTGGCGATCATCCGCGCGGTGGCATCGGTGCCACCGCCCGCACCCCAGGGAACGACCATCGTGACTGGGCCTTCCGGCCATTCGGCGAATGCGGGGCTGGAATAGAACGTGCCCATAACAAGGCTGGCTGCGAGCGCGAACGCGTGACGACGTTTAATGGACATGATTTCTCCTCCTTGGGTTGTTTGGCAGCCGCGTTCGTCCTCCTGAACGTGCTGTCTTTAGTCGAAGACCTTTCCAGGATTGAGCAGTCCCTTGGGGTCCATGCAGGACTTCAACCGGCGCATCAGATCGATTTCGACCGGGCTGCGGCTGTAGCCAAGATAGGGTTTCTTGAGTGTGCCGATGCCGTGTTCAGCCGAAACAGTCCCGTCAAGTTCACGGACGATCCGGTAGACCACATCGCTGACGGCGGGCAGGGGTTGTGTTGCCGCGCCTTTGACCCAGGCGACAACATGCAGGTTTCCGTCGCCCACATGGCCATAGTAAACTGAGCAGCAACCAAGTGTTTCGGAAAGAGCTAGAGATGAACGGCTAGCAAACTCGTCCATCCGGCCGACCGGCAATCCGACGTCGAAGGAGATGTGCGGTCCGGCAACATCGGGGTTTGCAAATTCTGCTGCAGCGTCACGTGTTGTCCAGAAGGCTTGCAGATCGGCAAGACTGTGTGAAACGGCGCCGTCTACTACCATGCCCTTCTCGAACATGTCTTCCAGCCAGACGGAAAACCGTCCGCCATCTATCACCTCGTCCAGCCCCTGCATTTCAATGAGAACGACGTGGCTACCACTACCCAGTGATACCGGTGGGCGAGCCCCGGGCACCCGATCGGCATAAAGCCTCCAGTAGTCGGCCCACATCACTTCGAAAGCTGACAGCAGCGGCCCCAGACTGCGTCGGGCACTTTCGAGCAAAGCAAGGACCTGCTCGTATCCCGCCACGACACACAATGCTGCCTGTACGCATCCAGGCTTGGGGTGCAGCCGCAGCACCGTCCTGGTTATGACACCGAGCGTGCCTTCGCTTCCAAGAAAGAGCTGTTTCAGATCGTATCCGGCATTGTTCTTGATCATCCGGTTCATCATCGTGACCACGGTACCGTCCATGGTAACGGCCTCCAGACCAAGAACGAGATCTCGGGCCATGCCATAACGGATCACGCGATTGCCGCCGGCATTGGTCGACAGATTGCCGCCGATGGCGCAGGAACCCCGCGCGCCGAGGTCCAGGGAGAAGAAAAGGCCAGCGTCATCGGCTGCCTTCTGAACGGTTTCTAACGGTGTGCCGGAGCGCACAGTTATGGTCATGCCGACCGGGTCGAGTGCCTCAATACCATGGAGCCGCTCTAGCGACAGGGCGATACCCCCGTCGAGCGGCCGCGCACCACCACACAGTCCCGTCAGCCCGCCTTGCGGGGTCACCGCAATGCCCGCCTCGTGACACAGCGTAAGTGTCGTTGCGACCTCCTCGGTGGATGCTGGGCGGACGACTGCCAGAGGCTCTGCGTTTGGAAGAAAACTCCAGTCCGTGCGGTTGCGCGCTGGCAGATCGTCTCCTGACAAAACGGCATTGGAACCGAGTTCAAGACGCAGTTTGGCCAGCAGCTGATCCCTGTTCACCTCTGTCAACGCATCCTCCCAGTGCTTGTTGTATGTAACATACAAGCTGAGATTCCGTTTTGGCAACCGCTCTTTTTTGCAGATTGCCTAGAGCTGCGAGCCTTGACATCTGCGTCACCTTCTCCTGCGTCTCTTCCTTGCGGGCGGACAAACTCGCCGTAACCGGTGGCGCTCTTACTGTGAGATCGCTTCGATGAATGGACCGCTTCGTCGGCCTCGAAGCTAAAAAGCGTCGGAAAGGAGAGGACGATGAGGTCATTAGCGGCCTGCTTGGCGGTCGTGGCGCAGGGCTCTGGGGCAGAGGGAGTTCGTACTGGCTCAGTGTCAGTCTTGGATCCTCACATTGGCTATGCTGAGCGGTGATTCAAAAAGGCCTGATGACGTATAAACAGATCATCACGATAAAAATGATCCATTAAAATATCATTCCATTGACCGCTTCAGGGTAAATAGATATGAAAACGTATCTCCGTGTTTGGAAATGATCTTTATAGGTTTCATATGAAATCGGAATCTCAGGCCCTTCTTGAAATCGGGCAGCTCTTGAAGACGACGCGAAAGAGCTTAGGCTTCACGCAAGAGCGGGTTGCAGATCTGGCGGGCATATCGCGTCCGCGGTACCGCGAGATTGAAGCCGGCAGTAGCTCTGCTCGCACGACCACGCTGATCAACATTGGTCGCGCGCTCGGTATGGAGCTGATGCTCATCCCTCAATCGATGATTCCAGCGGTTAATGCTCTGCTTCAGCCGGACAACGCCGACGATGATCTTCCTGCTTTCATCGTCAGTCCCGACGGTGGCACCGATGCCTGAAAGAACTGTGGATCCAAGATCTATCTCGTCACTTGAAGTGCTGCTGAACGACACAAAGGTTGGCATGCTCGTCAGAACGCCAGGCGACTTCACTGCGTTTAGCTTCGAGGAAGGCTATCGCGAGACGGGTGGCTTCCCAGTGCTCAGTCTCTCATTCCGTGCGGCAAACGGAGGTTTGCGTAAGGATCCCAAGCCGGTCGCAAGAGCATTACCCGCGTTCTTTGCGAACCTTCTTCCTGAGGACAAACTGCGCGACGCGATGGAAAAGCACCATGCAGGTAGCGTGCGACCTGGAAATGATTTCGATTTGCTCGCGGCGCTCGGCTCGGATCTGCCAGGCGCCGTCCGTGTCGTGCCGAGCGGTGGGGCCGGTACTCGCAATGTAGGGCTGTCTTCTTACCCACCCAGGGCCCGGTTTTCCCTTGCGGGTGTGCAGATGAAGCTCTCGGTCATCAAGAACACAGGCAAAGGTGGTGGCCTGACCATACCACTGGGGGATGAACAGGGTTCATACATCGCCAAGTTTCCATCGACATCGTTCCCGGGCGTTTCGGAAAACGAATACGCCAATCTCGCCTTGGCCGAAGCGATCGGAATGGAAGTGCCGGAACGTGAACTCGTCGAACAATCAGCATTCGAGGGGATCCCCGATGAATTCGAGAGCTTGGCAGACGGAAAAGTTCTACTCGTCAAACGCTTCGATCGCAGTGCTGAGGGTCAGCGGATCCATATTGAGGACTTCGCTCAGGTGTTTGGTATCTATCCCTCGCGAAAGTATGAAGGCGCCGCCTATCACGACATTGCTGCAGCCCTCGGGATCGCCGTCTCATCCTCAGTTGCGCTAGACTTCGTTCGTCGACTGGCTTTGGCAGTTGTTACCGGCAATGGCGACATGCACCTTAAAAACTGGTCACTGATCTATCGCGGGAAAGGAAATGAGCCGGCGCTGGCTCCCGTCTATGATGTGGTGTCTACTGTGCCCTATCTTCCAGCAGACGCCATGGCGCTGTCGCTTGCAGGTGAGAGGGCTTTCAAGGCCATGAACGCCCCGCGATGGAAGGTTTTTGCCAACCGTGCACGTCTGCCGGAAGCTGCTGTCATGAAGGCGGTCGTTGAGACAGTTGAGCAAGTCAACCAGTCGTGGTGGTCCCTGCCTGAACGCGCTCATATTCCCAAGAAAGTGCTGGAACGGGTCGACGCCCACATAAGGCTTATGACGCCGATCCTTGCGACTTGCGCGGACTAGGTATGGTCATGGCTTAAGTCGGTATTCCCTCCAACTTGATGCAGAGGCAATGCCGCCATAGCAACAACGCGGTGCTCATCAATATCATCATCCAACTCATAGATTACTTGCATGGGTCGACACGAAAATCCTTTCCAGCCAAGAGTAACTTTGCAGAGCGAAGGAATGTCATGGAAGGCCTTCCAGAACAATTTGTGTGCTCTGGAGTAGAGCTGGCCAGTCGAAGTGCGAAATGCGCAATACGGCCATTGGGAGGACTCAAGCGGTAACACCTACCCCCTAGACAGCCTGTTGGCCAAGCTTCCGGCTCATGAGGCAGAATTCAGGGGCTGATCGCTCTTGCGGAAGCTGTAGTCCAGAAGAAAGCTGTAGACTGGACCGAGCCGCAAACAGGCGTGCAGGTTACGCCGGCGACCGGTTCTCTAAGAAGCAGCAGCTTGTTACATGTCGGTCCTGGTGGGCGTGAAACTGGTGTAGTAGTCTTCTGGGCAATGATTCAGCCGGTAGGCACTTAATTGGCCTCCGTCGAGGCTTCTGGCTTTACCCAAAGAGTAAAGCCATGCCTTTTTATTGCGGTTCCGAAATCAGCCCCATGCCCATTAAGCTCAGTCGAGCCGATTGATCCTGCGTCCCGATTTTCTAGATGCTTCACCGAAGGAAGACGCAATCTTCATCATGAACGCCTTGCTAAAACGACCAAGAACATTCTGATCCGGTTCAATGTACCAGGATCGTTCGGCAACATCGTAGTTATATTCGTCTATCATTACCCAGCAGCGCTTCAAGTCGCTCAATCCGGCTCGACGAGCCTCTGTTTCAGGAACTTCGATCGCTGTGCGATCTGGCTGCGGAGGCTGCGTCGTGACAGCAAGCAGCGCAAGATGCGTGAGGCCGTCTGCGACCCCGCGGACCGCGATGACGACGCAAGTAGGGCGCGACTTGCGGCCTTCGGTCTCTCCCCGCTCATTTTGCCAGGCCCAGAGATACGGGTAGGCTATGATTTGGCCGGGAAGAAAATCACGGCTCATCGCCATAGCCTTCGCCGCGAGATAGTCGATCGATCTCCGCTTCAAACAACTCTAGATGTTGCGTTGGCATTTCAGACGCACGATGAACAGCCCGAGGATCAACGCCGGTCCGTAGACGCTCATAATGATCGTAGCTCATCAGGACAAAACGCGGCTTCCTGTGCTTGGTCAGGACCACCGGCTCGCGGCTGGCAGCATCGGTGACGTCGCCCACTTGTTTGTTAAGATCACCTGTCGTGAACTGCCGCATATCTGAGCCTCCGATTGATGAATTCCATATTATCCATGTTTTCGGGATTTGCAAGAAATTCGTCCAGTCGTGGCGTGGCAATGGGTGATGGCTCACCGATTTGACGAGAAGGGCATAGGCGGTCGACCCGAGCCAAGAAGCACGAGCGCTGGTTTGTCCTCAGATAACCGAGAACACCAGACTAATCGAAGGAGCCCATCCAACGACAAGATCGGGCGATGAGCATGCCGACCTGGTGCGTCTCGGTTATAGGCGTATGGGATGGCGATCGGTCGTTGGTGTGATCCATGTTCGCTGCTCGGATGAACCTGCGTCTCAATCTTCGGTTTTAGTGCGACGTCGAATAACATGTCCCTGCGCCTCTATCCCAGTCGCAACATGCAGAACGCGATGACGGGACGCATCCGTGCCATCATCGCAGGTCTCAGCGGCCGGGGTGGCAATTTCAACTGCAATGGTCCGGTGCCCTGATGCTAGCCTGTGTCGCGGGAGGGCACGATCCGGCAGGCGATTATATCGCTGGCGACAAGCGAGGCAGCCTGAGTTGGCCCGACGCGCTTGGCGCTTGATGATCCATCGTTACATCGGTTGACAGACATAGAATGCGCGCGAATTTTCGGCAATTGGCAGGGGCAAAAAACAGCAATTGCACAAATGTTGCGCGCTGCAGCATCCGTGCGAGGGATTCATGCAGTTTCAGTGGCTGATTTCGAAATTATGCTTCCAATCTCAAATTTGCGAGACTAAGCTGGACGAAATAGCGGCACCTGAGCCCCGTTTCGATCGCGTCCATGACGCGCATCGGCGGGGCTTTTTGCATTGGGGTTCTAATGAAGCGGATCGTAGACATTGGGGTGCTTTTGTCGCGCAGCGGCATGTATGCCGCCTTGTCGCGTGCGAGCCGCGACGGCGTGTTTCGTGGCGTCGAGGAGGTGAATGCCGATCCGGGGCTCGATCTGTCCTTCCGCATCACCGAGCGCGACCCTGACGGACGGCTTGACCGTTATGCGCCTCTCTGCCGCGAAATCCTGCGTGGCTCCGGCGCGCGCCACATCTTCGGCTGCATCACATCGGCAAGTCGCAAGGAGGTCATTCCCGAGCTCGAGCGGTTCGACGGTGTCTTGTGGTACCCAGTGCCTTATGAGGGCTTTGAGGCGTCCGAGCGGGTCGCCTATATGCATGCCTGCCCGAACCAGCATCTCCTGCCGCTTCTGGACTGGGCGCTGCCGACACTTGGTACACGCGCTTATCTCGTTGGCTCCAATTACATCTGGGGCTGGGAAATGGCGCAGATAGCCCGAGAGAAGATCGCAGCTGCGGGCGGACAGGTCCTGGGCGATCGCTACCTTCCGATCGGTGACACCGAACTCGACCATATCATCAGCGACATCAGAGCATTGAAGCCGAGCTTCATCTTGAACTCGCTCGTTGGCGACAGCGCTTACGCCTTTCTGGCGCGGCTCGCCCAGTTAAGGCAGGAGGCCGGCTTCGCTGATGGGTTGACCGTGCTGTCGTGCAACTTCACCGAATGCGAGATCGAAGCGGCAGGCGAGGCGGCCGAAGGGCTGGTCTCGGCAGGTCCCTGGTTCGAGCCAGACGGCGGGAGGGGCGGATCGTTTTACGAGATGGCACGCCAGTCCGTGCATGAACTGGCCCTGCTTCTGCATGGTCGTCCTGAAGCAGAGGAGCTTGCCCTGGCGGAACTGCTGCACACCGCGGTCAAGGCAGGGCGCACAACGCGGCTTGATCCCGTGCACCTGCATGCGCGCCAGCCGGCAATCATCGCGCGTCTGGAAAATGGACGGTTTGAAGAGATCAGGCGACTGCCTGTGATGCGCGCCGATCCCTACCTCACGCAGAGGTCGCAGCCTCTGCATCCGGGCGCCCACCTGAAGGTGGTGTCATGACGCGCATCAGAACAGAAAATCTTGGTGGAGCAACCGCGTGGATCCTGCACCGACCTCACCCCTCCGTAAATGGGCTTGTCCGCCAACTCGGGGTTATTGGCCTTGAGGTCCACGAGGTCTGGCCCGAGCTTCCACCCGAGACGATCGAGGCAGATTTCATCTTCTACGATGCAGACATGGGCCACGACGAGCAGTTCCCCTGGGCGCCTGGTCATTCACCCATGCCGATGATCGCACTGATTGGATCGGAAGCGCCGGGCCGCCTGCGCTGGGCTATGGAAATGGGCGCGCACGCCCAGCTCCTGAAGCCGATGAGCGACAAGGGCGTCTATGCGGCTCTCCTCGTCGCGCGAAGCAATTTCGATCGGGCCAAGGCCTCCGACGCCCTCATTTCTGATCTGCAGAACCGCCTTTCGGCACGTCAGACAATCGTGCGCGCCGTCATGCTCTTCGTGATGAATGGGAAGACGGAAGCAGAGGCCTATGACCTCCTGCGCCAGACCGCGATGGCATGGCGCGTGACGATAGAAATTGCCGCCGAGCGGCTGGTGGCCAACCACTCGTATGAAAGGGGTGCCGACGATGGCAGACGCATCGATCCCGCCTGAACCCTTGGCCGTACCGGAAAGCGGACCATCCGTGTGGCGGCAACTGGCTGAACGCAAGCTGGCACTGCTGGGCCTCCTGATCACCTTTGTCTGCGTTGGCGGTGCGATCTTTGCCCCGTGGCTTGCACCTTACGATCCTTACGAGCAATTCTTTGACGGCCTCACCATCGAAGGCGCCCCGTTGCCGCCGAACGCGATGTTCTGGTTCGGGACGGATCTTCTTGGTCGAGACCTGTTCTCGCGCATCCTCTACGGCGCGCAGACCTCACTCGTGATCGGGCTGGTTGCCAATGGGGCCGCCTTGCTGATCGGCACGCTGGTGGGTGTGACCGCGGGTTACTTTCGCGGGATCATCGGTGCCGTCCTGATGCGCTTCACCGATCTGATGATGGCCTTTCCGGCGCTGCTCCTGGCGATCTGCCTGGCTGCGATCTTTTCTCCGTCTCTCTGGATCGTTGCGATGGTGATTGCCTTTGTAAACTGGGTGCAGACCGCACGCGTGATCTTCACGCAGACCTCTTCGCTCGCCGAGCGCGATTACATTGCTGCGGAAAAAACGCTTGGCGCCGGCCATGGCCGCATCCTGTTCAAGCACATCCTGCCACATCTGATCCCGACATTGATCGTCTGGGGCACGCTCGGGATCTCGACCACGGTCCTTCTGGAGGCTACCTTGTCCTTCCTCGGCATTGGTGTTCAGCCGCCGATCCCGTCCTGGGGCAATATCATCTTCGAGAACCAGACCTACTTTCAGTCCGCACCCTGGCTGGTCTTCATCCCCGGGGCGGCGATCCTTTTGCTGGCGCTTGCCTTCAACCTCGTCGGCGATGCCTTGCGCGACATTCTCGATCCGACACAGCAGGGGCGTGACTGATGGCTGCCTATATCCTCAGACGTCTTGTTCAGTCGGCGCTTATTCTGCTCGGCGTATCCTTTATCACCTTCGTGCTGCTCTACGTGCTGCCGGCAGACCCGGTCCGCCAGATAGCCGGTCGCTCCGCAACGGCCGCGACCGTCGAAAGCATCCGCCAGCAGCTCGGCCTCGATCAACCCTTCCTCGTCCAGTACGGCAACTATCTCTTCAATCTCGTCCAGGGCGATTTCGGACGCTCCTATCTGCAGAAGACCGAAGTCGCCGAGCTTCTGTTTTCGCGTCTGCCGGCAACCTTGCTCCTGCTCGTTGCAGCGATCGGTTGCGAACTCCTGATCGGCCTGCCGCTTGGCATTGTGGCTGCGCTCAATCGCGGCAAGGCGATCGACAACGGGCTGATGCTGACCAGCTTCCTCACGGTCTCCGCCCCGCAATTCGTTGTGGCTCTGTTGTTGCTCTTCGTCTTTGCGGTCAAACTCGGCTGGTTTCCGATCGGCGGATACGGCACCTTCGCCCATCTCGTTTTGCCTGCCGTGACACTCGGTATTCTAGGCTCAGGCTGGTACTCGCGCATCATGCGATCCTCCATGGTCGACGTATTGCGGGCCGACTTCATCCGTACCGCCCGCGCCAAGGGGCTCGGCCGAAGCAAGGTCATTCTCGGACATGCCCTGCCCAATGCCATCCTGCCGATCATTGCAATGATCGGCATCGATATCGGGCTCTTCATGTCCGGCATCGTCGTCGTCGAAAGTGTCTTTGGCTGGCCCGGCATCGGTCAGCTCGCCTGGCAGGCAATCCAGCGCGTCGACATTCCGATCATCATGGGCGTCACGCTCGTCTCAGCCTGCGGCATCGTCATCGGCAATCTGATCGCTGACCTGATTTCGCCGCTCATCGATCCGCGCATCAAGCTGCGCTGAAACCGTCAACCCACAGGAGTAAGGCCTATGAAGAAGCTTATCCTTTCAACTGCGCTTGCAACCCTCATGGCCCTGCCGGCCTTTGCCCCGGCCACGGCCCAGGAACCGAAGCACGGTGGCAATATGGTGGTGACCTACAAGGACGACGTCGCGACGCTCGATCCGGCGATCGGTTACGACTGGCAGAACTGGTCGATGATCAAGTCGGTCTTCGACGGCCTCATGGACTACGAGCCCGGCACCACCAATCTGCGCCCGGGTCTTGCCGAGAGCCATGAGATCTCCGAGGACGGCCTGACCTATACCTTCAAGCTGCGTCCCGGCGTCAAGTTCCACAATGGCCGCGAACTCGTGGCTGACGACGTCGTCTACTCGATCAACCGCGTGATCAACCCGGCCACGCAGTCACCCGGCCAGGGTTTCTTTGCGATGATCGACGGCTATGACGCGGCCGCCGAGGGCAAGGCCGAGACCGTCTCGGGTGTGTCTGCGCCCGATGCCAGCACCGTCGTCTTCAAGCTCTCGCGTCCCGACGCAACTTTCCTGCACGTGATGGCGCTCAACTTTTCCTTCGTCGTGCCCAAGGAAGCGGTCGAAGAAGCCGGCGCAGACTTCGGCAAGAAGCCGGTCGGAACCGGTGCGTTCAAGCTGACCGAATGGTCGCTCGGCCAGCGCCTCGTCTTCGAGAAGAACGCCGATTATTGGATTTCCGGCGTCCCCTATCTCGACAGCTTCACGGTTGAAGTTGGCCAGGAACCGGTCGTCGCCTTGCTGCGTGTGCAGAACGGTGAAGTCGACATCCCAGGTGATGGCATTCCGCCGGCCAAGTTCGTCGAAGTGATGCAGGATGAGGCGCAGAAAAGCCTCGTGGTCGAAGGCGGCCAGTTGCATACTGGCTATATCACCATGAACGTCACCAAGGCGCCGTTTGACAAGGTCGAGGTGCGCCGTGCCGTGAACATGGCGATCAACAAGGATCGCATCGTCCAGGTCATCAACGGCCGCGCCGTTCCGGCAACCCAGCCGCTTCCGCCGTCCATGCCGGGCTACACCGAGGGTTATGAGGGCTACAAGTTCGATCAGGAGGGCGCAAAGAAGCTTCTGGCCGACGCTGGTTACGCTGACGGGTTCGAGACCGAACTCTTCGTCATGAACACCGATCCAAACCCGCGTATCGCCCAGGCGATCCAGCAGGATCTGAAGGCTGTCGGCATCAACGCATCGATCAAGTCTCTGGCACAGGCCAATGTGATCGAGGCGGGCGGCGCCGGCAATGCCCCGATGATCTGGTCGGGCGGCATGGCCTGGATCGCTGATTTCCCGGATCCGGCCAACTTCTACGGACCGATCCTCGGATGCGGCGGTGCCGGTGAGGGTGGCTGGAACTGGTCGAAGTATTGTAATGCCGACCTCGACAAGATGGCCGCAGACGCCGATTCCATCGTCGATCCTGCCAAGGTCGACGAACGCCTCGCCAAGTGGTCCGATATCTACATGAAGGTGATGGAAGACGCGCCTTGGGCGCCGGTGTTCAACGAGCAGCGCTACACGATGAAGTCAGCCCGCATGGGTGGCGACGACGCCCTTTTCGTCGATCCGGTGTCCATCCCGGTCAACTACGACTACGTCTACATCAAGGAGTGATGGAAGCCATGTGCAAGCACTGCAACCACACGATCCACGCCCATCAGCACCATTTTGGCTGGGACAATTCCTTTGCTCCGGCACTCAATGCTGCACCGGGCGAGACGATCCTGTTCCAGTGCCTCGACAGTTCTGGGGGCCAGCTTGGCCCCCAGTCCACCGTCGAGGATGTGCAGGCGCTCGATTTTGCCAAGATCAACCCGGTGTCGGGGCCAATCTATGTTGATGGTGCCAAGCCCGGCGATGTGTTGAAGGTGACGATCGAGAGCTTCACGCCGCAGCTGCGTGACGGCGCAGGCTTTGGCTGGACGGCAAACATCCCGGGCTTCGGCCTGCTGGCCGACCAGTTCACCGTGCCTGCGCTCAATATCTGGAAGTTTGATGCGGCGGGCATGGAGCCCGCGTTGTTCGGCAAGAACGGGCGCGTGCCTCTTAAACCCTTTGCAGGAACGATCGGCAATGCGCTTGCCGAAAAGGGTCATCATACGGTTGTGCCGCCTCGGCGCGTCGGCGGCAATCTTGATATCCGCGATCTTTCCGCTGGAACGACGCTTTACCTGCCGGTCGAGGTCGAAGGTGCGCTGTTTTCCGTTGGCGATACCCACGCCGCCCAGGGCGATGGCGAGGTTTGCGGCACGGCCATCGAAAGCCCCTTTGATGTCGTTTTGACGCTCGACCTAATCAAGGACCAGCCATTGAAGATGCCGCGGTTCACGACGCCGGGGCCGGTCACGCGCCATCTCGATGCCAAGGGCTATGAGGTGACGACCGGTATCGGTCCGGACCTTTGGGCCGCGGCTCGGGATGCCGTTTCCGGCATGGTCGATCTTCTCGCCGCGACGCAGAAGATGGACCCGGTCGACGCCTATATGCTCGTGTCGACCTGCGGCGACCTTCGGATTTCCGAAATCGTCGACATGCCGAATGTCGTGGTGAGCTTCTACTTCCCGAGGGCCGTCTTCGAATGACCGCATCCATGCTTTCTCCCGTGGTCGAGCCAATGGCAGACGTCGTCTTGTCGGTCCGCGACCTCAAGGTCTCTGCCCGCTCGGACCAGGGGCTTCTGCCGCTGGTCGATGGGCTGAGCTTTGATCTTCATCGAGGCGAGACGCTTGCGATCGCGGGAGAGAGCGGTTCGGGCAAGTCGATCACTTCGCTCGCCTGCATGGGTCTCCTGCCCGAACCTGCCGTGCGGGTAACAGGCGGTTCGATCCGTTTCGGCGAGACGGAACTCACCACCCTGCCGGAGAAACGCATGCAGGCGATGCGCGGCGCGCGCATCGCCATGATCTTCCAGGAGCCGATGACTGCGCTCAACCCGGTCATGAGCATAGGCCGCCAATTGGTCGAAGCGATCCGCGCGCATGAACCGCTCACGGTGTCGCAGGCGAGAGCGCGGGCCCTCGAAGCGGTCAAGGCGGTGCGTCTCTCCCAGCCCGAGAAGCGGCTCGAACAATACCCGCATGAACTCTCCGGCGGCATGCGCCAGCGCGTCATGATTGCCATGGCAATCGCGCTTAGGCCCGCCGTTCTCATTGCCGACGAGCCGACGACGGCGCTTGATGTCACGGTGCAGCGTGAGGTTCTCGATCTGCTGCGCGACCTGCAGAAGGAGCTTGGAACCGCCGTCATCCTGATTACCCATGACATGGGCGTCGTCGCCGAGATGGCAGACCGCGTCATCGTCATGCGCAAGGGAAAGATGGTCGAGGCCGCAAGCACGGTCGATCTTTTCGATGCGCCTAAGGATCCTTACACGCGAGACTTGCTTGCAGCCGTGCCGCGCATCGGCGGCGGGGCTAAGCGTCCCGCTCCTGAGACCCGCGATGTGCTCGTGCGCTATGACGATGTCTCGGTGAATTTCCCGATCCGTACGGGGCTTCTTGGGCGAGTGGCGGCGCGCGTGCATGCGGTCGAGCATGTTTCGCTGGAGATTTACCGCGGCGAAACCCTGTCGCTTGTCGGCGAGTCCGGCTGCGGGAAGTCGACAATGGCAAAAGCGCTGGTCGGACTGGTGCCCCATCAAGGCCGCATCGAGATCAATGGACAGGCGATGGGGGAACTTGGGGCTTCCGGCCGCAAGGCGATCCGGCGTGATCTGCAGATCGTCTTCCAGGACCCCATGGCAGCGCTTGATGCGCGCATGACCGTCGGCGAGCTCATTCGTGAACCGCTGGTCATCCACAAGATTGGAACGCCGGCCGAACAGAAGGCACGCGTGCGCGAACTGCTGGAGCGCGTGGAGATGTCGCCGAGCGTCTACAACCGCTACCCGCACCAGTTTTCCGGTGGTCAGCGTCAGCGCATCTGCATCGCGCGCGCCTTGGCGCTGAAACCGAAACTGATTGTTTGCGATGAAAGCGTTGCTGCTTTGGACGTGTCGATCCAGGCGAAGGTGCTTGATCTCTTACGTGACCTGCAGAAGGAAAGCGGCGTGACCTATCTCTTCATCAGTCACGATATGGCGGTGGTGGAGAATATCTCTGATCGCGTCGCTGTGATGTATCTTGGCCAGATCGTGGAAATGGGAACGCGCGCACAGCTGTTTGGCAATCCCCAACATCCCTATACGAGGCGCCTTCTGGACGCCGTCCCGGTTCCAGACCCGCGCCGTGAAAGGCCCGCAGCCCCCCGGTTGGCGAGCGAGATTCCGAGCCCGGTGTGGAAGGTCGGTGAAGCGCCAGAAAGAGTACCGCTCATTGACATCGGCGGCGGACATCTTGTCGCCGACACGCGCTTTCAATGA
Organism: Rhizobium sp. AQ_MP; assembly: GCF_014237835.1. Taxonomy (GTDB): domain Bacteria; phylum Pseudomonadota; class Alphaproteobacteria; order Rhizobiales; family Rhizobiaceae; genus Allorhizobium. The sequence continues at coordinate 39,778 of NZ_JACJVI010000020.1, read as the reverse complement.
AATAGGACCGTCGGCTGGCATTGGCACCTTCCAACACCGCGTTGCATGAGAGGGGCAGGGGAGTGAACCCTACAAGGAAGATGCGCGATGTTGTCACTGCGTTGGCAGGCAAAATACGCTTCATGCTTTGAGGTGGTATGGCGCATGGACCGTTCTTGAAGTGCACACTGATCAGCGGTGACTAAAGATGTTGGCATGGTAAGATCACGAAAAAAGGCCAACAGGACATTTTCGTGACGCCCTCCCAGTTTGACATGTTTGAAGACGAGACCACATCTTTGCCGACGCAAGCTATGCCGGCCAGAACTCTGCCAGCGAGAACTCTGCCAGCAAAACCCGTGCCCCGGTCTTTGCCGTCCGCAATGGATGAGACAGCCATGGTCGCCCACCTTGCTGCAACCGGGCGTTATCGCATCCTGCATAGGCTCGAAGCACGGCCGATCGCAAAGACGCTTAAACCCGAATACCCGCTATTGGGTGTCATTCTTGATACTGAGACGACCGGGCTCAATCACCGCAAGGACGAAATCATCGAACTTGGAATGATCGCATTTTCCTTCGATGCGACCGGACGCATAGGCGATATCACCGACACTTATGGCGGTCTGCGCCAACCAGCTTCGCTCATTCCCGCAGAGATCACGCGATTGACTGGCATCACCGATGAAATGGTCGAAGGGCACACAATTGATATCGACGCGATCCGTTCGATCATCGAACCGGCGGACTTGATCATCGCGCATAATGCCGGTTTCGATCGTCCCTTCTGCGAAGCCTTCTCGCCTTTGTTCTCCAACAAGGCCTGGGCCTGCTCCAACGCCGAAATCAACTGGTCTTCGCGTGGCTTCGAAGGCACTAAGCTTGCCTACCTGATCGGCCAGGCGGGGTTTTTCCATGATGGACATCGTGCCATCGACGATTGCTTCGCGCTTCTGGAGGTGCTCGACCGCAGTCCAGAGGACGGTGGCTCGACGCCGTTCGCGGAGCTTTACGCTGCAAGCCAGCGTTCGCGCGTCAGGATTTTTGCGGAAAACAGTCCCTTCGATCTGAAGGACCACCTGAAGGCGCGCGGCTATCGATGGTCCGACGGAAGCGAGGGGCGCATGAAGTCCTGGTGGATCGAGGTTGAAGAGCAGAACCTTGACGATGAGCTCTCATATCTCAGGACCGAGATTTACCGTTATCCGGATGCCGATCCGCCCACGAAGTTTCTGACCGCGATTGATCGTTTCAAGGCGTGACAACCTCCAAGCACTGTTGTCTCCGAAATCCTATGCGTTGGTCGCATGGCTGTGTTGCGGCGCAGCATATGGTGCCAGCGGGAGGCGACCTGTATGGATATCGTCATCGAAGCAATGCACTCCTCCCGCAGAGCTTCGGGTTTCAGATGCTCTACTCCTCCCTCCCAAAGGGCATCTGAACGAATGGCGACACTCCTCCTCCCAGTCGCCGTTCAGTTCTTTTCTGAAAAGCCTGCCGCACCTCCTCCCGCGGCAGGCTTTTTTGTTTCTGGCCCGGGCGCGGCGCGTTCACAATCAATCTTGAAGCCCTCGTCTTGCGAATTCGATGGTTGTCTATGTTCAGCCGACTGGACGGTTAGGGGCAAAGGTCGCTTTGCTTGCGCGTCAGTCCCCGGGACACGACCTCTGGTCGGTTGACGCGGATCGGTTTGAGCAAGTCAGGGAGGGCTGTGGATGTAACGTTGGAATGGCTCCTGCGTCGCATCTCAAGTTTCGGTCACTGAATGAACGTTTAGGCTCGTCGTGTCCTTAATCGTAAGCATGGTGCCATGCCCCTCACGTCTTGGCCTTGGCGCAAAGAATCGCTAGCCTCGCCATAGACGAGTGTCGCTTGACGGATTGGACTAGCCTCGATCCGGTCTCATGAGTTCCCGGATGATCGACCTTCCAAACACCTACAAGCCCCGACAAGACGAAACGGCAGGCGTTGCGGAGCATGTCCTCACGCGAATTCAGGAGGCAGGCCCTGGTCGTGTGTGGTCGCGGACTGATTTTCTGGATTTCGGCGGCTCATATGCAGTGGAAAAAGCGCTGCAACGCTTGGTGCAGCGAGGAAGGATCCGCAGGGTTTTGCGCGGCCTTTACGACCGGCCCACAAAGGATCCGATCACCGGAAAGTGGGACATCCCTCCCATTCTTTCCTTTGTCGATGCGATTGCTAGACGCGACGGCCTTAGGGTTTTGGTCGACGGCCTGACGGCGGCGCATGCGCTCGGGCTCATCTCTGACAGACCTTTTTCGACGATCGTTTACGCAAGGACCCGTCCTCGCCTTATCACGATTGACGTCAGCATCGGCCAAACTGGCGGTCACGTGTCAACCACTTACAGGCTGGATTTCAAGAGACTCTCCACAAGCTTGCCCCTGCTTTGGGCGGGCCGACCTTCCATGCCTCTCATCCAGGCTCTGCATTTGATGCATAACCGGAATGAGGACCTCAATGCTGTGACGCAGAAGGTCATTCAAACCATGCGCATGAATGGCAGCGGACATGCGGTCGCTACGGAGCTCCGGTCAAACACAGCCGCGCTCGATATCTGGATGAAACCCTTCGTCTTGCAGATTGCAGATGCACTGCTTCAGCCGCAGGACGAAGGATGAGGCAGCCTCTCCTTATCGCCTTGGCCAGCACGTGCCGAGTGCTTTGCAACTGGACGAAGGGCCAGCGCAGATCACCTTGAGGGCACAGGAACTCGCTGTCCGGGGCAGGGTCTCCCACAAGCAAGCGCAGTCGATGCTTGCGCTCCTGGAGCGTCGGCATCCCAGTGCAGACCCCTGCGCATCTCGAAATCCCCGTGCGTCCCTTGAACGAGGCGAGTGACCGCCATGGCTCAGGTATTGGCACGCGTTTGGCGGAGTATCACGACCACCAAATTGGCCGCATCGGCTGCTGCGGGCGGGCGGCCAGTGCCCCGTCGGGCTAGGGAATTTGGCGTTGATTGACTGGCGTGAACCGCTATTTTGCACCTGAAATTTGTTACCGCAGAATTGCACTGTACTGAAAAAGAATGCATATTTTAATCGTGAACATAACAACAAGGAAAATGATGTGCTCGTCATCGTTGCCGATGATCTCACCGGCGCACTCGATGCTGCCGCCCCTTTCGCGGCGCGTGGACTGCGAACTGAAGTCGTCCTGAAAATCAGTGCGATCGCTCAAGGGATGGCCCTTGCGCCGGACGTTCTCTCCGTCAATCTGGCGAGCCGTGAGCTGGCGCCGCAACAGGCATTCTTGTTGATGCAGCAGGTTATCAAGCTCCTTCCTGTTGGGGTTCGTTTATTCAAGAAGATCGATTCTCGGTTGAAGGGCCATATCGCCTCGGAACTGGATGCCATCTCCTATCGGCGTGCTCTGGTGGCGCCTGCCATACCTTCATTCAAGCGGGTTGTGCGCCATGGATCGATCGAAGGCTTTGGCGTGACCAAGCCGATCTCCATCGCTGACGTTTTGGGCAAGCATGCCGCCCGCGCAATCATTCCCGATGCGCTGCGAGACGATGACTTGCTCAGGGCCCTGGATACAGCCGAGGCCAGCAACGTCGATCTGCTTGTCGGTGCAAGAGGTCTTGCCGAAGCACTTGCTTGCCGCATGACGGAGCGGGCCGATGCTCGACTAGTCGCTCCGCCTGTTGGAGCCGGCCTCTTCGTCATCGGCTCGCATGATCAAATCACGATGCAGCAGGTTGAGGAATTGCGACGGCTCAAGATGGTCTCTTTCAATCCCGCACCGAACGGAGTCATCGCTGTCTCTGCTCCAGGTTCGGCGCCCATGGTCCTTGTGCAGGCGACCGCGGGTGAGACGCAGATTCCCTCTGAGATAGTCTCGGAGAACCTCGCCAGAAGCGTCCATCCACGTTTCACGAGCAAGGCGCAGACCATGCTCCTGTGTGGGGGAGCGACGGCGGAGGCGGTCCTCAATCATATGGGCATCGAGCGTTTCCGGCTTGAGGGTGAATGCATGCCAGGCCTTGGTCTGGCGCATGCCGAAGGCCAGTGTATCATCGCCAAATCCGGGGGATTCGGACAGCCGGACACCCTGGCGAAGCTTGCCGAAAGACTGCATGGGGGCAGAGGCTGACAATGGGACTGCAAAGCGGGACAGCACGCAAGAGCCTGGCAGATCTTGTGTTCGAGCGCATGCATCGGGCTATCAAATCAGGTTCTTACCAGCCGGACGAGCGACTGCCGACCGAACATGATCTCGCAATCGAGTTTGAAGTGTCTCGTCCGATCATTCGCGAGGCACTGCGACGTCTGCGCGAGCAGGGTTTCATCTATTCCAGGCGTGGTGCCGGCAGCTTCGTGCGGTCTGTCGGCATGAAACAGCCGCTCGGCTTTGGGCAGTTGGAGAATGTCGCGGACCTTCTCAATTGCTATGAGTTTCGCCTGACGCTCGAGCCGGCTGCGGCAGAAGCGGCCGCCATGCGCCATACGCCGGCCACACTCGCTTCGATCCGCGAGGCACTCGAACTGATGCGCGACGCGACCAACCGCCAGGCCCACCGGGAGGATGCGGATTTCCAGTTCCATCTCGCCATCGCGCGGGCCGCCAATAATACCTATTTCTCGACGGCGATGGAGGCGCTGAAGGATCATATCGCCGTCGGCATGCGCTTCCATGGTGTCTCGGTCAAACGGGATACGGCCGGGTTATCGCGCGTGTTTGCAGAGCATGAGGCGATTGCGACGGCGATCGCGGCGGGCGAAGGTGTTCGCGCGAAAGATCTCATGCATGCCCATCTGACCGGCTCCCGCGCCCGTCTCTTCCAGACGAGCGCGTCGCTGGCGACGTTGCCGGAGGGCTGAAGTCGGCTCTGCTGCGGTGCAAGGTTTGAGAATGGTAGAAGGGGCTGGCAGGCCCCTTTTTTGATTTCATTCGGAACCGAAAGCCTTCAATAGGCTGCTCGGTAGATCGCAAGCACGTCTTCGACCGCCATGTCGGCGGGATTGTTGTCCATGAGGCGACGATTGGCATGTGCCTCTGCTGCGTAGCCCGCTAGAGCATCTTCGTTGGCGCCGTGCCGAGACAGTTGCATTTCGATGTCAAGATCCGTGCAGAAGCGGCAGGCGTTTTCGAGCAGAGCATCGCGCGAGCCGGCGCTGAAGCCAAGTGCTTCCGCGATTTCCGCCGTCTTGTCCTTGACCACGGGCTGGTTGAAAGCCAGCACATGCGGGAAAACGATTGCGTTGGCCAGTCCATGAGGCAAACCAAGACGGGTTCCCAGCGGATAGGCGATCGCGTGACCAGCCGCCGTATTGACAGGACCAAGGCAGATGCCGCCGTAGTAGGAGGCGAGCATCATACCTTCTCGGGCTTGCGTGTCGGAGCCATCCTTAACGGCACGGGCGAGATACTTGCCGACCAGGCGGAAGCCCATGCGAGCAAAGCCGTCTATCATCGGGTGAGCGCGCTTGTTGGTGAAGGCCTCGACGCAATGGGCCATGGCATCAACACCTGTGGCAGCGGTGACGGCCGGCGGGACCGTGAATGTCAGTTGCGGATCGAGGATAGCTAAATCAGCGATCATATGAGGGCTCTCAACCGCAATCTTGGCGCCCTTTACCGGATCGGTGATCAGCGAGCGAATGCCCGCTTCAGAGCCGGTACCCGCCGTCGTTGCGACTTGAACGAGCCGGGTGTTGCGTCCGCTCACCCTATTGGGGCCTGCGACATCAGCGAGTGCCTGTTGGCTATCCCAGAGAACTGCCACGAGCTTGGCGACGTCGAGCACGGAGCCACCGCCAAGCCCGACGACGACCTTCGGTTTGACCCGCCGCGCCACGGCAAGCGCTGCCTCCAGCGTTGCCACATCTGGTTCACCAGGAATGGCATCGAAAACCTCGATCTTGCCCGACAGCTTCAGGCGATCGACGAAGCCCGCCGTGATCGGCGTCGCGATGACCAAGGCGGATGTGGCGTCGGAAACGAGGCCGCCGACCTCGCCGATCGTGCCGGCACCGACAATCAAGCGGCGCGGCTGGTGAAGGGTGATAGATGCGTTCATCGAGGTCATCCTTGCTTCGCCTTGCCGGCAACCAGCTTGCGGGCATAGGCGATGGCGGAATTCATGTTGCCATGATTGGCGATACCCTTGCCGGCGATGTCAAAGGCTGTGCCGTGGTCTACCGACGTGCGGTCGATTGGTAATTCGACCGAGACATTGACCGCCGTGTCGAAGGCGACGAGCTTGATCGGGATATGGCCCTGGTCGTGATATTGCGCGACGACCAGGTCAAATGCACCGGAATAGGCGCGGTAGAAGACCGTGTCGGCCGAGATCGGGCCGGACACGTCGATCCCTTCGGCGCGTGCGGCTGCGACTGCGGGGGAGATCTGGTCGTCATCTTCGCTGCCAAACAGGCCGTTTTCACCGCAATGCGGATTGACGCCGGCAACCGCAATGCGTGGCTTGTCGTAGCCAATGCGCTTCAAGTGGTCGTTGCCGGCCTTGATTGTTGCCAGCACACGTTCGGTTGTTGCCCGGCGGATCGCTTCCTGCAGCGAGACATGGGTCGAGACGTGGATCACCTTCAGCCGTTCCGAAGCGAGCAGCATGTAAGCCGCCTTGGAGCCGGTCAGGCTGCGCAGCATGCCGGTATGGCCGTCATAGTGATGGCCGGCGAGGTTCAGGGCTTCCTTGTTGATCGGGGCCGTCACAATGCAGCCGATCCTTCCGGCTTCTGCGTCGCGAACAGCCTTTTCAATGAAGCGGAAGGCGGCATCGCCGGCGACCGGGCTCAGAGTGCCCCAGGGAAGCGGCGCGCCCTCTACCTTGATGTCGACGACGTAAGGGGCAAGGTCGATGTCGACGTTAAGCGCCTTGCGTGCCGCTTCAAGGGTTGCCAGGTTGCCATAGATCCGCGTTGCGGCGCGATCATCAGCCGACATTTCGGCCAAAGCCCGTACCGAAATCTCGGGCCCGACGCCGCAGGGATCGCCCATGGTGATGCCGATAATGCCGCTCATGTCATGCTCCGTTTTCGGGACGATCCCAGCCGGGGGCGAGCCGGACATATTTGATCGCGCGTCGATGATAGGTATAGGCGATATGCAGTGAGCCGTCCGGGCCGGCCAGAAGCCATGGATAGGACATTTCCTTGTTTCGTCCATCGATGGAATCGTTGGACAGGCAGGTTCCCGGGCCATCCTCAATCAGGACACGCTCAGGAAATGTCTGGCCGCCGTCGCGTGAAATGCAGACCGAGACAGGCGCGCGCGGCACGCCCCAGATGGGCGCGCAACCCCCGGTCGGGTCCGCCTCCGGCCTGTCGTCCGCTTCTCCAAGCTCATCATAAAGAGAGGTTCGACGGTCCGGGGAGGCTTCAGCATTGACGGGATTGCAGATGATAGCAAGGCGGCCGTCGTCAAGCGAAATTGCTGCGATGGATGAGTTGTTGTTCGGCAGGTCAGTCGGTGCCGGGGTGCTCCAGGTGAGGCCTTGATCTCTGCTCTCGACACGGTAGACGAAGTCTGCCTGACGGCGGCGAAAAAAGGCGGCCATATGGTTTCCGCCGAGAGCCGCAGGAGACATATGCACGCAGCCGATCGACTGGGGAAGTTCCTCAAGCGTCCAATTCGCACCTGCGTCCCGGCTTATGCCGACAGCTGCCGTATCATGGCTGCCATTCCATTTCTGCCCGGGACGGGGAATGCAGCGAAAAATTGGCAGAAGCCAAGCGCCGTCTGCGCGGATCACGATCGGGGCTCGAACGAAGCTGCCGCGGGGCAGATCGAGGTAGCGGCCTTGTGCAGCGGTCAGCCGCGTCGGATCGGCGCTATCCGTTGCAATATCCGTCATCCTGATCCGGCATTCGTCCTGGTTTCCCGAAGGCTGCGACGTATGAATCAAGAGGAGGCGGCCGTCGGGCGCCTCAAACAGAACCGGGTTCTGTTCTGAATGGTCAGGGTCTGAACTCAGCAGCTGAGGCGGACCCCAGGCCGATGCGCCTTCAGGCAACACGGAGGCGTAGATCGAAATGTCGGACTTGCCTTCAAGCGAGCCGCCGAACCAGGCGCAGATCAGACTTCCGTTCGCCTGCCTGTGCAGGAAGGCTGCGTGGTTCTGGACCATCGGGGACGGAAGAAAAGCCTCGATCCGGCCCGTGTCAGCCACATTGAGTGCGCCGGTCATTCGTCGGGCAATGTCATCAGGTGTCATGGAGCACTCCTCTCGATTTCCGAAATCTGCCTTTTCTGCAAAGTTGTCAAGTTTGTTTATGTAGGAAATTGAGTAAAAATCCAGAAAACGGTCTTTTAACATACTGAAATCCATAATTTTTATGAAGATGTGAGTACTGGAGAAATTTTACAGCAGAAAAACATTTGACAAAGATGAGTGGAAGTTGGATGGTCTGCGCATGCCGACGTGGAGGTCGGTCCGGGAGGATGTTATGCAGAGTGGAGAGAGGCGTGAGCGGGTTTCCGCGGCAGTGCTCTTCGCGATTGGGGCGGCCGTACTGGCAGCAACCGATGCCGTGATCGTGCGCGCCCTCAACGGTGCGGTGCATCCTTTCGTTATCGCCTTTTTCCGAGCTCTTTTCGGCATTGTCGCAGTGCTGCCTTTCCTGGTTCTGAGGCCGCAAGTGCTCAAGTCGAGTCATACGCTCAGCCAGCATGCGGTAAGGGCCCTATTCAAGCTTTTTGCAATGGTGGCGTTTTTCGCCGCTTTCAGCATTGGGCCGCTGGCAGATGTGACGGCCATCGCCTTCATGTCTCCGATCTTCGTCGTTCTCGGCGCAGCCCTTGTGCTTGGCGAAAGGCCGTGCCTTGCCATGCTTGCTGCGCCGCTTATCGGATTTTCGGGTGCAATGATCATTGTCGGCCCATCTGCTTCGGGTTTCACCCTGGCTATTGGCCTTGCGCTTGTCGGCGCGCTTCTGCAGGCCGGTATCCAGTTGATCCTCAAATCCATGTCGCGTGGCGATTCCACGGCGACCCTTGTTGTGTGGAATCTGCTGCTAACGGTGCCAATTTCACTTGTGATGGCCGTGCCTTTTTTTGCTATGCCCGGCAATCGGGAGCTGGCCTTGCTCGCCCTCCAGGGTGTCGTTGGTACGAGCTGCATGGGCCTCATGACACATGCCATGTCGCTTGCCCCGGCAAGTATCGTTGCGCCTGTCGATTTTCTGCGGCTGCCGCTCGTGGCACTTGGCGGCCTTGCCCTGTTTCAAGAAACCGTCGCGCTGACCACGGTGGTTGGTGCTGTCTTGATCTCACTCGCGGCGCTCATGGCTGCACGCTCGCGAGGCGTGAAGGCTTCAAACTGAATTCATCTGGGAGGAGAATGGAAATGAGAAAGACTGCCTTGCTGTGTGCCCTGGTCATGGGGACGGCCCTTTCCCCGGCTTATGCCGGTTCTGGTCCGATCAAGATTGTGTTGCCGGAAGAGGCCGATCTGCTCGAGCCCTGCATGGCAACGCGATCCAATATCGGTCGCATTATCATGGAAAATGTCAGCGAGACGCTGACGGAACTCGATGTGCGCGGCGGCACCGGCATTCAGCCGCGCCTCGCTGAGAAATGGGAGCAGAACGCCGATGGTAGCTGGCGCTTCCATCTGCGCCAGGGTGTCAAGTTCTCCGACGGCAGCGCCTTCGATGCGAAGGACGTGAAGCACAGCTTCGACCGGATGATGAGTGACAAGATTACCTGCGAGTCCCGTCGCTACTTTGGCGGCATGACCGTGACGCCGACGATCGTCGATGATTACACGGTCGACTTCAAGGCTGATCCGGTTCAGCCGATCCTGCCCTTGCTCCTGTCGCTTGTCACTATGGTGCCTGAAGAGACGCCCCTCGAATTCGTTCGCGAACCGGTTGGAACCGGTCCCTACAAGCTGACCAACTGGACGCCTGGCCAGCAGATCGTCCTGACAAGCCGCGACGACTACTGGGGTACAAAGCCTGAAGTGACCGAAGCCACCTATGTGTTCCGCGCCGATCCTGCTGTCCGCGCGGCCATGGTCCAGGCGGGTGAAGCCGATCTTTCGCCCTCGATTTCGCAGGTCGAAGCGACCAATCCCGCCACCGATTTCTCCTATCTCGACAGCGAAACCGTCTATCTGCGTATCGACCACAATATCGAGCCGCTGAATGACGTCCGGGTTCGTCGAGCGCTGAACCTTGCCGTCGATCGTGAAGCCTTCCTTGGTACCTTGTTGCCGGACAGCGCACTGCTGGCCACCGCCATCGTGCCGCCGCCGACCCTTGGCTGGAATCCGGATGTCAAGGTGCCGGCCTATGATCCCGAAGCCGCCAAGAAGCTGCTCGAGGAGGCCAAGGCAGATGGCGTGAAGGTCGATACCCCGATCACCGTCGTCGCCCGTTCTGCAAACTTCCCGAACGTCACCGAGATCATGGAGGCAATCCAGCAACAGTTGCAGGAAGTCGGCTTCAAGATCGATCTGAAATTCGTCGAAGTGGCCGAGCACGAGCAGTATTATTCAAAGCCCTTCGCAGAAGGTCGTGGTCCGCAGATTGTCGCTGCAATGCACGACAATTCAAAGGGCGATCCGTCCTTCTCGATGTTCTTCAAATATGCAACGGAAGGCACCCAGTCCGGCTTCTCCGATCCCAAGGTGGACGATCTGATTACGCGTGCGTCTGCTGCCGTTGGTGATGAGCGTGCCAAGCTCTGGTCGGAACTGATCGCCTATCTGCATGACGAAGTCGTCGCAGATGTGCTTCTCTTCCACATGGTCGGCTTCTCACGTGTTTCCGAGCGACTGGATTTCAAGCCGACAATGGCGACCAATTCCATGCTTCAGCTCTCCGAGATCAAGATCAAGTAATCGTCGGGCGGCACTCGCCGTCTGTTCCAAGGCAAGTCATGCGGCGGGATGATCCCGCCGCACCGTTTTCTTAGAGGACGCCATGCTGAGCTTCATCCGAAAACGCGCCGTGGCCAGTCTGATCTCGCTGATCGGGCTCGTGGTCATGGTCTTCTTCCTCTCGCGGTTGACCGGCGATCCGGCCGCCTTGTTCCTGCCGGTCGAGGCATCCGAGGAGATGAAGAACCAATTTCGTGAGCTGCATGGGCTCAATGATCCTCTCCTCGTGCAGTTTGGCCGCTATGTTGGCGACGTCGTCACGGGTGATCTCGGCGAATCCCTGCGCAAGGCTCGGCCAGCGCTTGATGTGGTGCTCGAAGCCTTTGTCTGGACGCTGTGGCTTGCAGTCATCACCATGACCCTGGTGACCGCTGCCGCCATCATTGTCGGCTCGCTTGCAGCCTTCCGGGCCGGCGGCTTCTTTGATCGCTTTTCGTCGATCGTCTCGCTTGTCGGGGCCTCCGTCCCTGACTTCTGGCTGGCGATCGTCGCTATCGTCATCTTTGCAGTCAACCTGTCCTGGCTGCCGACCTCTGGTACAGGCACGATCTGGCACTGGATCCTGCCGATATCAGTCCTGTTCGTGCGGCCCTTCGGCATCATCGTTCAGGTGGTTCGGGGCTCGATGATATCAGCGCTCTCTTCGGCCTATGTGAAGACGGCACGTGCCAAGGGTGTCAAATCGACCCCGATCATCTTTGTGCATGCGCTGCGCAACGCCATGCTACCTGTGATCACCGTGATCGGCGACCAGGCAGCCAGCCTTCTGAACGGTGCCGTCATCATCGAGACCATCTTCGGCTTTCCAGGCGTCGGCAAGCTGATGATCGATTCCATCCTGCAGCGCGACTTCAATGTGGTCTTGGCGGCGATCCTCGTGACGGCGCTCGCCATCTTCCTCATGAACCTGCTGATCGATCTTGCCTATGCGCTGCTCGATCCCCGGATCCGGAATTGAGGAGAAGGTCATGTCCACCGACGCCACAACCATCATTGACGAGCCTCCCTTCCTCAAACGAATGGTCCGCATGCTGCTCGCCGACAAGTTCGCACTTTGTGCTGCGATCTTTCTGCTCATCATTCTCCTGATGGCCATTATCGGCCCAAGCTGGCTTGGGGACCTGGCGACCAAGCAAAACCTGCGCGGCCGCAATGCAGCACCCTTTGATTTCGAAAGGGCCTGGGTCTGGTGGATGGGCGCGGATGCGCTCGGCCGGCCGCTCTTGGCTCGCATCATCGTCGCCACGCAAAACACCGTTCTGGTTGCGGCCGGCGCCGTGCTCATCTCGGCTGTCATCGGAACGGTTCTCGGCCTGATCGCCGGTTTTTCCTCGCCGCGGGTCAGTCAGGTCATCATGCGGCTTGCCGACGTGATCATGTCTTTCCCGTCGCTCTTGATCGCTGTCATCGTGCTCTACATCCTCGGCTCCTCGATCCTGAACCTGATGGTGGTGCTCGCGATTACCCGGATCCCGGTCTATCTCAGAACCACGCGTGCCGAGGTGCTCGAGATCCGCGAACGAATGTTCGTCCAGGCGGCGCGCGTCATGGGCGCATCGAGCAAACGCATTGTCTTCCGGCATATTCTTCCGGTCGTCCTGCCAACTCTCACCACACTCGCTACCCTCGACTTCGCCTATGTCATGCTCGCGGAAAGTGCTTTGTCCTTCCTCGGCATCGGCATTCAGCCGCCGGAAATTACCTGGGGGTTGATGATCAGCCAAGGACGGCAATACCTGACCAACGCCTGGTGGCTCTCGTTCTGGCCGGGGCTCGCGATCATCCTCACAACGATGTCGCTGAACCTGTTGTCCAACTGGTTGCGAATTGCGCTTGATCCCGTACAGCGCTGGCGTCTGGAAATGAAAGGGGCCAAGAATGGCTGACCATCTGCTCGAAGTCCGCAATCTCTCAGTCGAGTTCCATACGGCAGTCGGCGTCGTCAAGGCCGTGTGTGACATGTCCTATCATCTCGACCGGGGTGAGACGCTCGCCATCCTCGGAGAGAGCGGTTCAGGCAAGTCGGTCTCGTCTTCGGCGATCATGAACCTCATCGACATGCCTCCCGGTCGGATCTCCTCAGGCGAAATTCTGCTCGACGGCGTGGATCTGCTGAAGATGCCGCTGTCGCAGCGGCGCGAGATCAACGGGCGCCGCATTGCCATGATCTTTCAGGATCCGCTTAGCCATCTCAATCCCGTCTATACCGTCGGCTGGCAGATCCGTGAGGCGCTGACGACGCATGGCACGGATGCGACCAAGGCACAGGCCGAGGCGCTTCGGCTTCTCGGGCGTGTCGGCATTCCCGATCCCGAGCATGCCCTCGACAAGTACCCGCACGAGTTTTCCGGTGGCCAGCGGCAGCGGGTGATGATCGCCATGGCTCTCGCGCTTCGGCCCGATCTGTTGATAGCAGATGAGCCGACGACCGCGCTCGATGTCACCGTGCAGGCCGAAGTGCTGGAGCTTTTAAAAGAACTGCAGCGCGAGACCGGAATGGCCGTTCTCATCATCACGCATGATCTTGGTGTTGTTGCCGAGATCGCGGACCGTGTCGTGGTGATGGAAAAGGGCGTCCTGGTCGAGGCCGGCACGGTGCGCGAGGTCTACAAGAACCCGCGGCACCCCTATACGAAGAAGCTGATCGCGGCAGCGCCGGGCAAAGGCGAAATGCATCAGCCATTGAAGAGTGCCGAACCCGTCTTGAGCGTGCGCGATGTGCGCAAGACTTATGGCGCTTTCTCTGCCTTGAAGGGCGTGTCCTTCGATCTGCTGGCCGGTGAGACGCTGGCCGTGGTCGGCGAAAGCGGTTCGGGGAAATCGACACTCGCCCGCATTTTGCTCAGGCTTGATGAACCGGATTCCGGCTCAGCCCTTTGGAAGGGAAGGGACCTTTTCCAGCTCTCACCGGCTGAGCTCTACAAGCTTCGCCGCGATCTTCAGATGGTCTTCCAGGATCCCACCCAGTCGCTCAATCCTCGCATGACCGTCTACCAGCTGATCTCGGAAGCTTGGGTGATCCATCCCGATATCCTGCCGAAGGCCCAATGGCGGGAGCGTGTCGCTGAACTTCTGACCCAGGTGGGCTTGGGACCTGAGCATATGGGGCGTTATCCGCATCAGTTCTCCGGCGGACAGCGCCAGCGCATCGCGATCGCCAGGGCGCTTGCACTTGAGCCGCAATTGATCATCTGTGACGAGGCCGTTTCTGCGCTTGATGTCTCGGTCCAGGCTCAGGTCATTGCGCTTCTCGATGGGCTGCGAAAGGAAATGGGTATCGCCTTTATCTTCATCGCCCATGACCTGCCGGTCGTGCGAGACTTCGCCGACCATGTGATGGTCATGCAGAAAGGCGAGGTGGTCGAGCTCGGTACAGTGCGCGACATCTTCGAGACGCCGCAGAAACCGTACACCCAGGCGCTGCTCGCAGCCGGGCTTGATCCCGATCCCGATGTGCAAGCGCAGAACCGGGCCGCACGTCTCGGTCGCGCCTCTTAAAACCAGAACATTGCGGAGAACATCATCATGTCGAAAAAGGCCTTCGTCGCGCTCGTTACCTGCTTCAATGAGGACGAAACGATCAACTACGAAGCGACCCGCGCTCAGGTGCGCCGCCAGGTGACGGCCGGCAACAACATCATGTGCGCCGGTACCAATGGCGATTTCACCGCGCTCACCTTTGAGGAAAAGGTCAAGCTTGCAGAAGTCGTTGTCGATGAAGTCGGCGGCAAGGTTGACGTGATCGTCAATGCCGGCATGCCCGCAACCTTCGAGACGGTCAAGCTTGCCAAGGAATTCGACCGTATTGGCGTGACGGCCATTGCAGTCATTACGCCCTTCTTCATCGCCTGCACCCAGGATGGCCTTGTCAGGCATTTTTCGACGGTCGCTGATGTCGTGAAGACGCCGATCTATCTCTATGACATTCCGGCCCGCACTCAGAACCACATTGAACCGGATACGGCGCGAAAGCTGGCCACCCATGGTAATATTGCCGGCATCAAGGATTCGGGCGGTGCCAAGGAGACGCTCGAAGCCTATCTCGCTGTTTCCCGGGATGTTCCCGGCTTCGATGTCTATTCCGGTCCTGATCATCTCGTGCTCTGGGCCCTGCAGAATGGCGCAGCCGGATGTATTTCGGGCCTTGGCAATGCGCTACCCGACGTGCTGGCCGGGATCTTGAAGGGCTACAACGGTGGGAACATGCCCGAGGCCGAGCGCCAACAGGCGATCTTCACGGCTTTCCGGACGGAGCTCTATGCCCTTGGCTTTGCACCGGCCATGGTAAAGCGCGCGCTGTATCTGCAGGACGCGACAGTCGGTGCAAGCCGCCAGCCAGCGCTCCTGCCGGATGCTGAGCAGGACGGAAAAATCGCGGAGATCTTGCACCGTTACGGCATGGCTGTCAGGGGCTGATCCGCTTCTTCGCGGCACCGCAACTTCTTCTATTGCCTCGGTTTTGCCGGAACTGCCATGTGCGGCCCGAGTGGTGTCTGTTGCCAGATGGACGTTGTTTGCCCGGCAATGGGGCGTGGGTTCGATTCTGGTTAGACATCAACGGCGGTGGCCGCGTTATGCGGCCTCGCTCTGCGCCACATTCATCGGACCTGGCCGACCAAGCAGATATCCCTGCACCTCATGGCAGCCTTCAACACGCAGGATTTCCAACTGATCGGATGTTTCAACCCCTTCAGCGAGGATCGGGATATTCAGCCCGTGTCCCATGGCCAGAACCGCCCGGATCATCGCTCGTGAGCCACTCGTGCTGTCGAGGTCGGTCATGAAGCTGCGATCGAGTTTGATTTTATCGAACGGGAACGACCTCAAGGTGTCGAGCGATGAATAACCCGTACCGAAGTCGTCAATTGCAATAGAGACGCCAAGAGTCTTGAGGCTGGTCAGTGCGGCAATCGCCCGTTCCTTGTCGACGATGATCGATGACTCGGTGATCTCCAGCTCAAGACGCTTCGGATCAAGCTTCGTTGCTCGAAGCACGTCTTCGACGAGACCCTTGATGTCGGCATGGGCAAATTGGATCGGCGACAGATTGACCGCAACCTTGTGGGCACTTTGCCAGCCCGCTGCATCCTGACAGGCTCTGCGGAGCACCCATTCGCCGATGGGAAACGTTCCTCCATTAAGGCAAGAGCAGCGGCCAACTGCAGGTATGCCTGTCGAGTAGGGGGTGAATTCGTTCGCCATGACGGAGGCGACACGAAAAAGCCAATTCTGGGCGCCTTGTAGGACTTTCACAGCAAGGAGAACCTTAATGCCATTGTCCAACCACTGCGTCCCGATGACTTTCGCCTGTGTCGCATTGGCTCTATCCTCATGCAGCGCGGACGGCCGCGTCACCGCTCCGGCATCAGGGTCATGCAAGGCTGAAGCCGCTCAAGGGCTGGTGGGCAAGCCGAGGCCGACAGACGAGGCCGCAATTCAGCGCACCGGCGCCCGGACGGTTCGTCAGATTGAGCCCGGCGACATGGTGACACAAGACTTCCGCGAGGATCGGGTGACGATCGAGACAGATCCCGCATCCGGCTTGGTTATCCGAGCAAACTGCGGTTAACAGCGGCTTTGCTGGCCTCGAAAGAAAAAAAGGGCCAGCGGAAGCCGCGGCCCTTGAGGTGTGAAGGTCAAAGCCTCCAGAGGGGAACAGCTGACGCAGGACGGGGAGGATTGGTCCAGCGTCAACTGAGGTCGATATGGGCGTTCATAACTTCGTCTTCAAGGAGACTGGGTCCTCGTACCAGCCCCACTGCTGCAAATTCCTTGAACGGTACTCTCGCCAAGGCTCGGATCGCCGCTTCGGGCATTGCGCGGTCGAGAAACATGCTGGCCGCGGCTGAGAACGGCCTTCCTTGTTCCCGCTCCATGTTTTTTGGCACCCGCCTTTGAAAACGAGTTCGGAAGCGGCGCTGTCATGAAATCTGATCAGCGACAATGATCACGCCATGCGATACGGCGCTTGAGATCAAATCTTGCGATTGGCGTCCGTTTGGTGAGCGGCCTGGCCGCTTTACGCGCGGCAGCCCAACGAAAAGGACAAACTCCGTTCGCACGGGTCTGACTTCAGGATGAAATGTCCGCGGCTCCGTCGACGTGGGTCATCGGCGACATGGTCGTTTGTCTCGCTAAGAGCCAGACCATGGCTGCCTTCTTTTCAGGCGTTACTGACAGTCCCCCTCATCCCATGCAACGGTATGCACCGTCTTTTCGCTTCGCCCGCCCCTTCGGGGTGCATGGGCTGTTTTGGCCTGTCTTACCGGACGCCATCAGGCCGCGATGGTCGCGGTCTCAAAAGCGCAAGGAGACGATCATGTCCAAATCATCTTCACCCAAATTCGATGTCCATCAGGAAATCACCAACCGCATCGTCAATGCTCTCGAAACGCTGGCGAGTTCCAGCTCCCCTGGATCGCCAACAATGCAGCAAGCCTGGCTCGCCCCATCAATATCGCATCGCGCAAGCCCTATAATGGCGTGAATATCCTGAGCCTCTGGGTGTCTGCTGAGGCGTCTCACTATCCCTCGAATGTCTGGGGCACATACCGACAATGGCAAGAGGCCGGTTGCCAGGTGCGCAAGCGAGAGAAACCCTCACTCGTCGTCTTCTACAAGACTTTCGATGTCGAAGAGATCAATGACCAGACGGGCGAGACCGAACAAGCCGAACGCATGGTTGCGCGTGCCAGCTTTGTCTTCAATGCGGCCCAGGTGGAGGGCTTCCCTCTTGGTGAGACCGATATTCCGGAACAGCCCTTGTTTGATCCAATCGCTCAGGCCGAAGCATTCGTGAAAGCAACAGGTGCTGTCATCGAGGAAGGGGGCGACAAAGCCTGCTATGTCCCGTCAGCTGACATCATCCGCATACCGGAGCGCCGCCGCTTCACCGGCACCGCGACCTCGACTGCCGGCGAAGGCTTTTACAGCACGCTCTGCCATGAGCTGACCCACTGGTCAGGTGCGAAAACCCGGCTTTCTCGCGATCTGTCCACCCGATTTGGCACTGAGGCCTATGCCATGGAAGAACTCGTCGCCGAACTGGGTGCAGCCTTCCTGTGCGGCGATCTGGGCCTCACGCTTGAGCCGCGTCTCGATCATGCCCACTATATCAAGAACTGGTTGACCGTGCTGAAGTCCGACAAGAAGGCGATCTTCTCCGCAGCTTCGAAAGCCTCTGAGGCCAGCAACTGGCTGATGGCGCTGGCTTCTCATCATCGAGACAAAGAGGGTGCGGCGTGAGCCGCATCGTTCAAACGGCGACGTCAGCCAAGGGTGTGGGGTGCTTCTCGGACTGGATGGGACACGTCTCTGTTCGGCGATGAAGGGGGCCTGTCTTTTTCATCCTGGCACCGTTGGCCTTGGCGATAGACGGATGGCGATCCGTTCGCGATCTGCGTAATCGAGAATTGATTTGAGGGAAGCTATGCTTTTTCCAAAGAGCTACCCGGCTATCCGGTGCCGTGAAGACAGGCAGCTGCATGAGTATTTCGGCAAATCTTTAGTGCGGGGGCCATGAAGAGGTCCGACGGGCCGCGTCGCTCTAGAAAAATTGTAATCTTCCTGCTACATATTATTGAAATAAGTAGCAGGAAGATATCAGATGCCTACCCCGCATACCCCTCCACTGGCCGTGCGCCGCGCGCTGCGGAAGCTCGGGGCGGATATTCACGACGCCCGTCGTCGCCGCAAACTGCCTATGGCAGTCGTGGCGGAACGAGCCTTTACCTCTCGGTCGACTTTGCAAAGGGTGGAAGCCGGCGACACAAGTGTAAGCATCGGTATCTATGCCGGCGTGCTGCATGCCCTTGGCCTGCTCGACGGCCTGGGCCAGATCGCGGATATCAGCCACGATCCCGTTGGACAGGCGTTGGCCAGTGCTAATCTGCCCAAGCACATCCATCTTAAACGCTCGTCCGGACAGTCACGCGATGGCTGACGTTGAGGTCCATATCGACTTGGACGGCCGCACCCGTCCGATCGGACTGGCGAGAAGCAATCGCGTCCGTGGCACGGAGACAATCCTCTTCGAATATGAGGATGCCTGGCTTAAGGATCCAGCCCGCTTCTCTCTCGAGCCGGCACTTGCTCTGACCCGTGGTACCTTCGCGCCTCCATCCGGATTAGCAACCTTCGGATCTATTGGCGATTCTGCGCCCGATACATGGGGGCGCCGCCTGATGCAGCGTGCCGAACGCCGTCTGGCGGAGCGCGAAACTCGTGCTGTTCGCACCTTGACGGAAAGCGATTATCTGCTTGGTGTCGCCGACGAAACCAGACTTGGCGCGCTCCGCTTTCGCTGGGTCGGCGAGAAGACTTTTCAGGCGCCCATTCCCCATGGCGTTCCCGCCTTAATCGAGCTTGGCGCATTACTTGGGATCACCGAGCGGATACTCCGGGATGAAGAAACTGACGAAGATTTGCAGCTTATCTTTGCCCCCGGCTCGTCTCTCGGCGGCGCGCGTCCGAAGGCATCGGTCATTGACCAATATGGTCGCCTGTCGATTGCGAAGTTTCCGAAGGAGACGGATGAATATAGCATTGAAACTTGGGAGGAGATTGCACTGCGACTTGCCAGGCAGGCTGGTATCGCCACTCCCGACCATGAGCTGATCAATGTCGCCGGCAAAGCGGTGATGCTCTCGCGGCGTTTTGACCGCGATGGCTCAACCCGTATCCCTTTCCTCTCAGCGATGGCGATGATGGGAGCCAAGGATGGCGAGCGCGGAAGCTACCCGGAGATGGTCGACGCCCTGTCACAGCACGGTGCTAGAGGAAAGATCGACGCCCATGCTCTCTATCGGCGTGTAGTCTTCAATGTCCTGATATCCAACGTCGATGACCATCTGCGTAATCACGGCTTCCTGTGGTTGGGACGGGCAGGATGGTCGCTATCGCCGGCTTACGACCTTAATCCTGTTCCAACCGATTTGAAGTCGCGGGTGCTCACGACGAACATCGATCTCGACGAGGGCACCTGCTCGGTCGATCTTCTTGAAGCGGCGTCGGCCTACTTCGCGCTTACTTTGCCGCAAGCGCGCGCCATTATAAAGGAAATCGCGACGGTTACCGTGACATGGCGGAGCACTGCTGAGATGGTCGGCGCTCGAGCGGCGGAGATCCAACCGCATGTCCAGTGCTTTCGAGCATGACGACCTGAAGCGGGCGCTGGCGCTATAACAAGGACCTTGCTTACATTGCACCAATCCACAAGATCCGTGACCTAAAGCCGAGTGCGGGTTTCGCGACCGTCCATGTCACGCATCACAGTGCGAGCGTCTAAAGAAGCAACGAGTCCTGCGACTTCAAAGGCCGCTCTCCAAGCCAAAGCCGAAGAGCCCCACCACCCGCACCTGGTTCGCCCTCTGCAACCCCGGCCAGCGCCGGGCGATCCAGGTGCTGATCGCCAAGATGGGGGCCAAACACCGGACGCCGATAAGGGGTCAAATTTCCGCGCCGATTAACACTCAAGACTGGCTGCGGGCAAGCAAGGCCCTAGCCCGTCGCGCTGACGGGGATGTCGTCAGCCTCCAAGGATGGACGCCTGTGGGCGCCACATGCAGCCTCGTGTGTCTCAGGCGTTCAGCGCATCTTTCAACGCTTTGCCGGGCATGAATGCCAGCTTCTTCGCTGCAGCAATCTTGATTGTGGCGCCGGTCGCCGGGTTGCGGCCCTCGCGTTCGGGTGTTTCCTTGACCTTGAATTTCCCAAAAGACGGGATCGAAGTCTCTGCGCCGGCTTTTGCGGCCTCGGCAATCTGGCTGAAGACGCTTTCAACGATGGTCTTTGCCTGCGCTTTTGTCAGGTTGTGCTCGGATGCAATCTTGTCGGCAATTTCGTTTGTCGTGGTCATGGGCAGTTTCCTCGATTGGTGCCTATTCACCAGCTCTGTCCCAGAAAATCAGGCAAGAATAGGGGATAAGGGCTCGCAAGCGTGGATGACTGCGCATAAACCACAGGAAATGGAGAGTTTGCGGGCTTCAGCCATTGATCTTAGAGGTCTGAAACTCTGAAGACAGTTCGTCCAAGCCGTCTCCTGAACGATCGGGCCCTTGGTCTTCCGATCGGAATCATCACAGCTGGCATTGTGGCTCGCCGATAAGCTCGTCCTTCGCGCCGGTAAAGGTGACCATATCGGTTGTCTTGCCACAGCGATGAACGCCGAGTGCGGATGGATCAGGCGACTTCGTCCTCCTCCTCGTCATCGAGTGAATAGGCCGGACGATTGGCTTGCGGTTGCTGATTTGTCTGCCCGAAATTGACAATCTGGTTGCGCAGAGCCTTCACGCTGTTGGTCGCGTCGGCGATGCCCCTCCATCCCTCGCTCACATTGGCGCGTTCGATTGCTTTGCGCGCAGAGCGCAGTAACCCCAAGAAACGCGCATCGATCTGCAGTCGCTGGAGGGAGGCTCCTGCTTTGCGCAGCGCATCAAATTCCGGGAATGCCGGCGCATCGACTTGAAGGGCTCGGATTGCATTTTGGAGTTTTTGCAGTTCCTTACCGATCGCAGGTGGCTTGCGCGCTGCCCTATTGGTTGTCTGGCGTATGATGGATTTGACGGCAGGCAGTGCCTTGCGTGGTACCAGGGCGATCTCAAGATCAAGGGCAGTGGTGATCGCCACGAGGCTCGAAAGGCGCAGATCGACACCGTTGGATTCGATCCGTGAAACCCGTGCAAACAGGTAGCAAATGCCACAACTTTCCCGACGCCGAAATTGTTACCTCCGACTCTGTCGATGGAGTTGGGTTGTATGGTGTCGGTTGTTGAGGAATTGCCGCCCATCCACTCAACCGGTCAGGATCGTAGTGGCTATGACGCCGGGCGTTTTTTATAATTCGACACAGAAATAAACTCTGAGTTTACAATGGTGCCAAAAGCTGGATTCCAATTCACGAGTTGCCGCGCCGTCGCAAGATCTCAGGCCCCCGGTCGAGGTGGCAGGCTGAGATTGCGATCTGCAGACCGCAGTTGAAGACACTGAACGGCATCGCGCATTTGGGAAGAAAGCCTTGAGGTGAACTCCGCGCTTATTGGTTGCTGTTATCAATCCTGCGCATTTCCAATCTATGCGCCTTGCCATTCAAGGCCGATACTGGCGTCGGCTCTGCTGTCGACCAGCCCAGCATTCGATGGGCCGAGCATTCGGCAAGCCGGGACCCCAACCAATCTTGCCCCACATGGATGATGCAGCATCGCATATATAATCAACCCACAGAGCGATGGAGCCAGATGTCAGCAAACCGTCCCGGCCGCTATCTTACGCAAACATCCTCATCCTACATGTTTCAGATCAGGCTTCCGTCGACGCTTGACCCGCAGCGGCCGCTCATCCGGATTAGTCTTCGAACACAAAGGCTTGCAGAGGCGCGCTGGCTGACTGACACCTTGGCCGTCAGAGCGCGACTGCTGTTTAGTGCCGCGATCTCACAAGCTTGGCGCACTGGTACGAACCCGCTGGCGAGGCCTGAAGCAGAGCCAATTGAAGTGGGCATTGAAGCCGGTGCGCCTATTGCGGCCGAGATCAAAAATCGCCTGAAGGATGATCTTGCTCTCATCGCAGCCGGCCAACCGCTTCCTGCTTGCGACACAGGTGAAAAGCCTCTTTCGTTGCTGCAGCCTGATCTTGAGGAAAGGATCAAACTTGCAGCCCAGCTGGCGGTTGACGCGTTCTTGATGGAGGCGGCCGAGCGCGTCAAGCAGAAGGCCAATGGCAAATTGGCAGAGGTTTGCCCGCCAGATCTGCGGGAGAAGCTCTACCAATCTGGTGCTGCAAGCGCAGTCCCTCCAGACAAGTCTGCCGAGCGACGACCGGGGAAGAAAAGGGGGGCTGCATTCAGCCAAGGCGGGCATATGCCGCCGCCGGATCCTGACGGGCTGCTTGGCGATACAGTTCCGGCCTATCTGCAGGATCGCAGCGCCGTCTTGCGCAAGAGGTCGAAGCTCCCAAGGTTCAGCATGATCGCTGCCGACTATCTGAGACTTCGGGCCATGGTGACGCCTGGCAATATGAAGGACGTCCAAAGTGCAAGTTCGAGAATTTCGGTCTTTCTGGACCTGATCGGCGACCATCCGGTCGACCGTTACGAGCCTGCAGATCTGCAGGCCTTTATCCTCCTAATGGCCGACTGGCCAGCCAGAGCGAGCCTTAGAAAGGCAGGCTCCGCCAGTCAGGTGCTTGAAGAGGCAAGGCGGCTTGGTTATCGGCCTTTGGCTGAAAAATCAGTCAAGGACGGCTATGTGGCCGCCGTCCGTGCAGCAATGCGATCGGGCATGACGTCCCATTCGTATCGGGATCCCTTCCAGGATGTGTCCTTACGCTATCCATCAAGTCTTGCTCCATCGCGACAGACCGGATCACTCAGTGCAAAACAGCTGACGACCCTGTTCCGCATCGGCACTGGGACGGGCCACATGGATGCTGCCATGCTGCCGCTACTCGCGCATCTGACAGGGCGGCGGCTTTCGGCGCTGATTTATCTCAGAGGGATCGATATCGTTGAAAAATTCGACAATGTCTGGGTCGCGCAACCGACGAGCATCGTTGAAATCGAGGGGCGGGCGCGTCGGGTTCCCCTGAAGACCAAAGCGAGCTTGAGCTTTTTCGTACTGCATGAGTTCTTCCATCGCATTGGTTTCATCGACTGGGCCTTGAGCCGCGGCGATCAGTTTCTGTTCCCTGATCTGACGCGCCTCGCCGATCCGTCGAAGAGCGCCTCGCAGTATATGCAGCGCTTGTTCAGAAAAGCAGGGATCGAAGCCGGTTGCGGCGAGGTCTTTCATTCACTGCGTGCCGGCTGCATAGACACGCTTCGTGACCACGATATCAGTATGCGCGATTGCAAGCTCCAAGTGGGTCATTCGATAGGGACCGATGAGCATGGACGCTATGGGGCAAAGGCGCAAAGGCGCTGAGAGGAGTCTCAGCGTTGACGCTTGCAAGTCTGCCCATGAGGCCCGATGTCGATTACTCAGTGTTCGAGACGCTCGATTTCTTTCAGCTTGCCGATAACCACAGAAGGAAAGGGGTTCGTAACGTCATGCCGCGCGAAGTGTGCTGATTGCTAAGATCAGTTGCGGACTTCGAACCGTCAGTCGAGGTCCTGCCTTTCCGGCCTTTCCTGCCTTCCACATAGGGCATCCGCTCCTGGTCGAGATGCTTACCTGGCAAAGATTGCTCGGCTGTTGTCTCAGGCCTTGTGTCGGCCGAGGAACGCACCCGTCTCGATCTTGAATCTACGAGGCCTGCCGACCGTCATAACCCGAGACCGAGCTGCGGTTTGTCGATTTGATCGGTCTCCTTGTCGACCACCAGTGACGACAGCGTCAGTCCTAAAAGACGGACCGGACGTTTGAACGGATGAAGGCCGGCAAGCAGGACATGGGCCAGGTCCACCATGTCTTTTACACCTGCAAATGGGACGGACACCGTGCGGCTGCGGGTAACCTGGGTGAAATCGGCATATTTGACCTTCACCGTGAGTGTCTTGCCGGTGAGGCCCTTTGACCTGCAGGCGGTCCAGACTTTTTGCGCCAGTGGTCGGAGCTCGTCTGATGCTGCCTGAAGTGCGCTGATATCGGCGGGGAAGGTGTCTTCGGCACCAATCGATTTGCGCTCCCGATCCGGCCTGACCGGGCGCTCGTCAATGCCTCTGGCAATCCCATAAAAGAAGGGGCCGGCCTTGCCGAAGTGTTCGCTCAGAAACGCCAGAGATTTTGCTCTCAGATCGGCGCCGGTTTCAATTCCCAATCGGCGCATCTTCTCGGCAGTGGCGGGTCCGACACCATGAAATTTCTTGACCGCGAGATGCTCGACGAAGGTCGGGCCGTGTCTCGGCGTAATGACGGCCTGGCCGTTCGGCTTGTTGAGATCGGAGGCCATCTTGGCCAGGAACTTGTTGTAGGAGATGCCGGCGGACGCATTCAGCCCGGTCACCGCCTTGATCCTGGCGCGGATCTGAAGCGCAATCTCGGTGGCAATCGGCATGTCCTTCAGGTTTTCGGTCACATCAAGATAGGCCTCATCGAGCGATAGAGGTTCGATTATCGGTGTGTACTCGGCAAAAATCTGGCGGATCTCTTCAGAGACCTCGCGATAGACGTCAAAACGCGGCTTCACGAATATCAGCTCGGGACATTTGCGAGCGGCCGTGACCGATGGCATGGCAGAATGAACCCCAAACAACCGGGCCTCATAGCTGGCCGCAGCGACCACGCCGCGTTCAGCGGCTCCACCAACTGCCAAGGGTTTGCCACGAAGTGCCGGATTGTCGCGTTGCTCGACCGAAGCATAGAAGGCGTCCATGTCCACATGGATGATTTTACGGATGATCGCAGTTCTGGATTCCATGGGGAGCCGCATTCAGCGTGAAGGAAACGAAACAAGAACATATCAGGGTTTTGCCGCCGGTCCATCTTTCGAATGGTCATCACCGACGTTAAATGGACGAGAACAGGCTCATGGGGCTGATGGTCATCGAGAAGGATGCCCGTTGTTACTTCTTCGAGCTTAAACGGGGGGATCGGGCCGAAGAAGGATGATGACAGGACTTGCGAAGAGGGTTCTGACCCACCATCTAGGTCTCAGCACCCGTGATTGACGATCCTAAACGCGCAGCTCCTCCGCCGCGCGACATCGTCCGGGTCGACGAGGGCGCTCCCCAAAAGGGTTGAGCGCCCTCGTTCATTTCAAATGCGCATCCTTGTCTTTCGGGCCAAGGCGCGACCCGTTTCCGAGCAGATTTTGAGATTATTGCAATGGTCTCGACCCGTTCACCGGGCGCTCCACTCTATCACTGGCAAGGGGGAAAAGACTGGCAAGCGTTGCTTCGATCGGCGGCGCTCGAGATGCTCGCTCGTCTGACAGGTGGAGCCGGCTAAGGCGGTGATCACATGCATCTTTTCTGCGATCCATGCGTTGTTTATCCACCACAGTCGAGAAGGAGAACTCCCATGAGCAAGCGCGAATTGATCGATACGGGCACGGACAAGCGCTATGTCCGTCGCGACGAGGACGGCAAGTTTAAGGAGAGCGTCGATGTTGGCCGCTCCTTGTCTGCCGACAAGCGCCACGAGGCGAAAAGCGACGCAAAGCCTGGCGAAGGCGATCGCGGTGATCATCGCACCAAGTGATGATCTGCGGTGAAAATCGCGACCTACAATATCAACGGCATCAATGGGCGGCTGGACATCCTGCTGCACTGGCTGGATGAAGCCGCCCCAGACGTCGTCTGTCTGCAGGAGCTCAAGGCCCCTTCCGAAAAATTTCCGGTGAAGGCACTCGAAAGGGCAGGCTATGGTGCCATATGGCGCGGTCAAAAGAGCTGGAATGGCGTGGCAATTCTGGCGCGCGACACCGATCCAATCGAGACGAAGAGGATCCTACCAGGCGAGCCAGATGACGAGCTAGATGGCGGGCAAAGCCGTTATATTGAAGCAGCCGTAAATGGGGTCATCATCGGCAGTCTTTATCTTCCCAACGGCAATCCGGCGCCGGGTCAAAAATTCGACTACAAGCTACGTTGGTTCGAAAGGTTGCGCATCTATGCGCAAGAATTGCTCGAGCTCGAAATCCCGGTGGCGCTGGTTGGCGATTTCAACGTCATGCCTGCTGATCTCGATGTCTATAAGCCGGAGCGATGGCTGGATGACGCGCTGTTTCGCCCTGAGGTGAGAGATGCCTATACAGCTCTTCTGGATCAGGGCTGGACGGATGCGGTGAGGCGCATGTTCCCGGATGAGGGAATCTACACCTTCTGGAAATACTGGAGAAATGCGTTCGAACGGGACGCTGGCCTGCGGATCGACCATTTATTGCTGAGCCCTCAGCTCGCGCCGGATCTGAAGGCGGCAGGCGTCGATCGTTGGGTCCGGGCATTGCCAAAGACCAGTGACCACGCGCCTGTCTGGATCGAACTGGAATGACCGGCAAAGAGAGGTCCTCCGCTTTCTTGAGGGAAAAGGCAGATGTCTATCCGGAGACGCCGGACGGGCGATATTTCGTGGTCAAAGGCCGGCTCTGGCGAAAGAGCGATCCCTCACTTGCGCCTGCCCACCGTGAAGCACTGATCAAGGAACTGATGGCAGCGCGTCGTGCGCTGTCAAAGCCTGTGCGCGACGAGCGGTCTGTCGGTGAGATCCGTCAACGCGTTAATGCCGCCAAGATTGCACTCGGCGAGCGCGGGCCGGTCTGGTGGGACGACGGGGCACCGGATTTCAACCGGTATCTCGTGAAAAACACGCCCTATGCTGACTGGTATTCCGGCCTCGTCTGATGCTGATCGCGGCCCTTCTGGCAGGCTGTCTTGTTAACCCAATCTCACCGCTTTGATCCCTGGCGCAGGATGCGCGACCGGACGGTCCCGGCGTTTTGTTTTGGAGGCTGGATGCTGGCTTTGCCTCTGAAGCCCGAAAAGGTATCAGATCGCGGAATATGAGATTGCGCTCCTCCATTCACAGCTAGCATCAGCAAAGCTTCACAATGCTGCAGCACGGCTCGTCGGTTGCTGTCTTTCTGCCCCGAGTTCGAGGACGTGCTTGAGTTTGCGGGGGTAACGAACGCGCTTGCCGTGCGCTGGAGATACCGGTGACCGCTGGAGATGGAGACGCCGAGCCCGGCCTGGAGTTTTGGCGCTTCTAGAGCCGTTCTCAAAGCTGAAGCGGAAGTGCCTGCAACCCGCACCTGGTTCGCCCTCTGCAACCCCGGCCAGCGCCGGACGAGCCAGGTGCTGATCGCCAACAATGGAGGTCGACAATGGACGCCGATAGGGGGCAACTTTCCGCGTCGAGTGACTTAAAATTGGTGGCAAACGACGGATAGCAAAGTGTGAGGGTCAAGCTGTGTCCGCCTTGGGAACGGCATTTTGTCCCGCGCTTGAGGTCGTGTCGGCCCGTTTACTCGGCGTCCTCAGTGTTCGCCTTCTACCTTTTCATGACGAAGCGCCTCTTCGACCTTGAAGTTGGTCATGATCCGCAGCGTTGCAAATGTCACGATCGAAAGAACGATCGCCGTGTCATAGGCTCCAAGCCCGACAGAAGTGCCGATCGCGCCGGTGGCCCAGAGGCTTGCAGCCGTTGCCGTCCCTTTGGTCCCGGCTTTGCCCACCAGGATTGCTCCGCCGCCGATGAAGCCGACCCCGTTGATCAAGCCCTCGACGATGCGCGCTGTCGCTTCCGCGTTGCCGAGCGTGATCCCCTCGGTTGCCTGGATGAAGCCACAGGCCGCGATCGCAACCAGGGGGAATGTCCTCAGTCCTGCGCTGCGTTCGTGCCGTTCCCGGTCCCAGGCGATCGGCAAGGCCAGCGCGTAGGCAAAAGCCAAGGCCGCAAGATGGCTGAAAATGTCGAAGGTGCCGGCCAGCGATGTCAGCCATTCCATGTCAGATCTCCGTTTTTCAGGAGACGAGACGCTGGTTAGCGTCCTAATGTTCCATTGAAAGGAAGTGTGGTCGTGACGGACGAGATGGCAAAGGCGTCAGGCCTTTCACTCGGGCTGTCGATACTGTTGTGCGTCCAGGAAGTGAGGCGCTTTGAGAGGGCGGCCGGCAGCTTGCTGACTAGGACTCTCTCTTTGCCCCTTGCTTGCTTGAACCAAGGCTAAAGAGCTCATGCTGTCGCTTCCTGACGACTGGTGATTGCAATCCCGGGAATCGAACAGCAGCGACTGAAGTTTTGGGGTGTCACCGGTTCTTGGCATTGTGGTTCGATTGTCCGCAATAACCATCTGATTTTTCTCAGTTTCGGAAACGTTTGCATAAAGGGTTGCCAGAGTACGATCGACCCTTTCGCAGCCTTGATGGCGCGCCCACCACCCTCCTGATGACACTTCACCCGCAGTTCTATTGATACTTTCCCCGCCCTTCTATTGACACTTTCCCCCGCCTGGGATGGTCTCGAGACGAGAGCCCAAGCGCGGTCCGTTCCGTCGTCGTCTTCGTCATCTATGTGGGAGAGCGCGTCCTCCCTTTTGACGAAAACATGTTTGCGTTGCCTCTATCGACGTTCTGATTATTCAAAGACAGTCAGCCTCGTTGACCGGCGCGATGTGAGCTTAAGTGTTCATGTGCGGGCTGAGACAGCGCGACCTCGTTTGTTCGCCTAATTGACTATCGCGCGGTCGCAAACTCTTGGAAGGCGTACGGCCAGAGCATGGAAACCCAGTGCTCGCCAATCAAAAGTTTTCTCAAGCAAGACGGTTCTCGTCATCGACTACAATCAGGCGGGATGACGCCTCGTCTCCCCAATGCCAAAGTACGAGATTGAGATCGGTTGCCGATGAACCATGCGCATAACTTTGGACGAGCAGTGCGTGATAGCCATCCTCGACCAGCTGCCGAGCAAAGGCCTGGGTTTTTGCCATTCCGCTCGATCGCATCTGGTCGCGCCAGGAGATGTCTGCGAGTGCTGCAGCATCCATGCCGTAGGCCGCCAGTGCAACCTCGTTGCGACTGTCGAAAACCTGCTCGATTTCTGCCCTGTAAGATACAATTGTCGTCGGTTGCAAGCTTCCGACCTGATTGCTTTCGCGGATGGCGGTCATGATCGAAAGGGAAGTGTAAAGCGCAGGAACGCCCTTCTTGTTGAAACGCCCGCCATGCCGTTGCGCGCCTTTGCCGGACAGCGGTTCACGGGCGTAGATCGGGTTGAGTGCCCTGTACAACGTGCCCTTAAACATCGTGCGATATTTGACTAGGCATGGATGCCGGCATCAACGGCGTCGATGTAGTCAAGCACATCGTCGGCGCGTCCATCCCGAACAAGCTGCATAGCTGTCAGGCCTGAGAAACCGGGGAGGGGTTGTGAGCGGTACCAAGCATAGGCCATGAGCGCCGAGCCAAAACGAGGTTCGATTTTGTTGATGATCTCTGCCACTTCGCGCAAACGACGCTGCGTCTTGTCTGAACGGATCCTGTCCTTCCGTTGAACCGCATCCTTCCCAAGTCCCGCCGTCCGAGCAATGTCCTCGCTGGTCGTCAGCAAAGTTTCCGCAAACTTGCGTGGGGAGAACAGTCCGTCATCAGCATATTGGGTAAGGCTCATAGTGTGACGTCCTTAGTGGAGTGCCGATCATTTTGACGAAATATAGCGTCAATATTGCTGAGTTTCAACCGCAATCGGCGCGGGGCGGCCGCGTATGGCACTGCGTATGATTTCAATGTCGGCGTGGAGGCGCAGCCCCCCTGACAGCTATGCTGACTTCGTCAAACAAAATACGTCCAGGGCCTGTAACCGGCTGCTATTTGGTCAGGGCCCTCGATGGGCGGTGATTACTGTCGAGCCCGGCAGGAAAGCGTTCGCAAGAAACGCCCCCTGAAATCTAGTAGTGTGACAAGACGTGATCCTTGCCCATATTGCTCTCCGAAGGAGTTGCGATGCGCAGTGATCAAATCCCATTCTTTGTCAAAGAGGTCCTGAGCACGGGCGCCACGCTTTATGCTGCGGGTAAAGACCACTATTTCTTTGGCGATCTGGATGTCCCGGATGACAAAGCCGAGGAGATTTTAGCGCGGGTTAACGGCATCTGTGAGCGTTATGGTCCGCGCGACCACCTGCAGACCGAAATTGCCCGCCACCTTTTAAGCCTTGGGCTCGATATTGTTGGCCATGGCGAATGCCGGGTGCTGCGCTGGCTTGATCGGTCGGCTCGCTCCACCTCCTGCCCGGTGATCGCGTAACCGGTCACGGTCTGGCCGACGTGCCGGTCTTGAGACGGCCAGCCACCCGCAACCGGAAGCGAGGCGGACGAAAGCGGCACGCAGTTCTATCGCCGTCTTTCTCCGTGCTACCGCTCTGTTGCGCAGTAGAGGTGCCGGACATGCACCCTGCGCAGCGGTTTTCGGATCAATCGGTTGAGGACCGCTCCTTGATGCGTTTGCCCTCATGGTCGAAGACATGCAGGTGGTCGATGGGAAAATCGACACGAACCTTGGCTGTCGCGCTAAGGACGCTGCGGTCGAGCGTGAAGAGCTTGAATGGCAGCCCATGAACCGACAGATGCATGATGATGCCGAAACCGGTCGGCTCGACAAGCTCCACGCCGGCTTCGATCGCCCCATCAGGCGAGATCACCACATGTTCTGGCCGAATGCCGAGTGTCACTGTCTCATCTTGCGCAAACGACGCCCGCTCTTTGACGGCAATTTCCGTTCCATCCTTGAACCGGACAGCGGCTTTATCACCCCTGCTGACATATTGCCCTTCCAGGAAGTTCATGCCCGGTGACCCGATGAACCCGGCAACGAAGAGATTGGCCGGGCGATCGTAAAGCTCGAGTGGTGCACCGACCTGCTGCACCACGCCGCCATGCATGGCAACGATACGGTCGGCAAGCGTCATGGCCTCGATCTGGTCATGGGTGACATAGATCGATGTGGCTCCAAGCTCCTTGTGCAGCTTCTTGATTTCGGCACGCATCTGTTCGCGCAGACGCGCATCAAGATTGGAAAGCGGCTCGTCGAAGAGAAATGCTTTGGGCTGGCGAACGATTGCACGGCCCATCGCCACACGCTGGCGCTGGCCACCCGACAAGGCTTTTGGTCGGCGTTCAAGCAGGGTGTTGAGGCCAAGCTTTGAAGAGGCGCTGGCAACGGTCTCGGTGATCCGCTCCCTGGCGGTCTTTCTCAGCCTCAGGCTGTAGCTCATATTGTCGGCCACCGACATGTGCGGGTACAGCGCATAGGACTGGAAGACCATTGCAATGTCGCGATCCTTGGGCGGCAGATCATTGACCCGTCGACCCTCGATCGCGACCTCGCCGGAGGTGATCTGTTCTAAACCTGCAATCATCCGCAAGAGCGTGGACTTGCCGCAGCCTGAGGGGCCGACAAGCACAATGAACTCGCCGTCTTGAATGGTGAGGTCTACCCCGTGCAGAACAGGGAAATGGCCGTAGCTCTTGGTCACTGCGCGGACATCGATGGAAGCCATGGTTTTACAGTCCTTTCAGCCTTTGACCGCGCCAGCCGTCAGGCCTTGCACGAGATAGCGCTGGATGAGGAGGAAGAAGAGGCAGGCCGGAATGAGGGCAAGCACGCCGGCTGCCATCATCTGCCCGAAATTGACGGAAAACTTCGACACGAAGGACAAAAGACCGACGGGGAAGGTCGCTGCGTCATTGCCCGAGATCAGCATCAGCGCAAAGAGAAGCTCCGACCATGCGGCGGTAAAGACGAAGCCGAGCGTTGCTGCGATCCCCGGCAGTGTCAGTGGCAGAATGATCTGGCGAAAGGCGACAAACTGGGTTGCACCATCGATCATCGCCGCCTCTTCCAGGTCTTTCGGAATGCCGTCGAAGAAGGACTGCATCAGGAAGGTCGCAAAGGGCACGTTGAAGGCCGAATAGACAATGACAAGGCCCGTCAGACTGTTGGTCAGCCCAAGCGGAGACAGTATCTTGAAGATCGGGGCGACCAGCATGACCAGCGGAAACATCTGGGTCAGGAGCATCAGGCCGACGATCCAGTATTTTGCCTTGAAGCTGAAGCGTGACAGCGCGTAACCCGACAATGAGGCAATGATCGTGACGACGAGGGCGGTCGAGCCGGCAACGATCAGGCTGTTCTTGAAGAAGGTCGGAAAGGCACTGTGGGCAATCACGAAGCGGAAATGCTCAAACGTCGTGGCTGAGGGCCACATCCGCACACCCTCGCTGTAGAGAAGGTTGTTCGGCGTGACCGCGACCTTCAAGAGCCAGTAGAGCGGGAAGAGGGCAACGACGATATAAGCGAGGATGGCCAGCCGATGGGCGATGGTCAGAGCGATGCGGGACGACCTCATGGGCTCAGTCCTTGTTCAAAAGCGTCTGCCGGAGCAGCACGATCAGCATGGAATAGGCCATCAACAGCACCAGGAGCACGAGAGCGATTGCCGAGGCATAGCCGAAGTCGAGACGCCTGAAGGCCTGGGTGAAGATGTAAGAAGCAACGATCTGCGTCCTGTCGGCCGGGCCGCCATTGGTCATGACGATGATCAGATCGGCAAAGTTCGAGATCCAGACGGTGCGCAGCAGGATCGTGATGGCCATGGTCGGGGCGAGAAAGGGCAGGGTGATCGACCAGAAGCGCTGGAACGGCCCGGCGCCATCGATCGCGGCTGCCTCGTATAGATCGCGCGGAATGGCCTGAAGGGCTGCAAGCAGTGTGATGGCAAAGAAGGGAATGCCCCACCAGACATTGGCGATGATCGGCCCCCACATGGCAAGCGAGGGATCCGAGAGGATGTTGTTGGGTTCGCTCAAGACGCCCATGGAAAAGAGCCAGTGGGGAAGTGGGCCGATGACCGGGTTGAAGAGCCAGGCCCAGTTGAGGCCGGCAAGAAAGCTTGGCACCGCCCAGGGAAGGAAGACCAGCGCCTGGGCAAGGCCGCGGCCATAGAAAGGCTTGTCCAGCAAGAGTGCGAGGATCAGCCCGAAGGTAAACTGCAAGACAACAGAGGCACCTGTCCACCAGAGCGTGTTCTTCAGCGCCCGGTAGAAGTCGGCGTCCTGGCTCAGCACCTTGAAATGATCAAGACCGATGAATCCGCCAGAAAACGGGTTGAGAAGCTGGATATCGCGAAACGCATAGGAAATGCCGAGCGTCAAAGGCACGAGCATCACCGCAACGATCAGGATCAATGCCGGCGCGCTGTAGAGATAAGGTTCCGACGCATCGGCCATGCGCTTGAGTAGCGTGCGCCGATCGCCCCGCTCAAGGGTCGCCGTCATTGTTCAGGCCTTCATCTGCTTGGACGTGTCAGTGGAAGTGACTGTCTCAGTGTCTGTTTCAGGAACCGGGCAAAGCAGGTCTCGCTCTGCCCGGTCTTTGACGCCTTACTGTTTCGCCAGGTGCTTCTGCTGCGCCTTGGTCAGGTAATCTGCCCACTGGTCGGCGAGCTCCTGAGGCGTGATGTCGCCAAGCAGTGCCTGCTGCGAGGTCTTGATGACCAGCGAATCCTTGAAGAAGGCAAATTCTTCCAGATGCGTCGGCATCACGGTCGGCACCGCATCCTTGTCAGCCAGTTCTTCGAACCAGCCCTTGAATTGCGGGCTTGCATAGAAAGGATCGCTTTCGGCCGATTTGAGTGCCGGCAGCGCGCCGGTCCGCTTGTTCCACTCGATATTGCCATCCTTGCCCTGAAGGGTGGCAATCAGCTTCCAGGACAGATCCTTGTTCTCGCTTGCCGACATCATCGACCAGCCGGCATAGCCAATGGTCGGGAAGGTCTTGCCATCCGGGCCCTTCGGCATGGTCATGACGCCGTAATCGTCCTCGCCCATATGCTCGGCAATCGCAATCAGGGCGTCGGGATCCTGGTCGAGGAAGGCGCAGGTGCCACTGTAGAAACCTGCCACGATCTCGTTGAAGCCCCAGTTGACGGAATCCTTCGGGGCGTAGCCCTCTTTGTAGAGATCGATCAGCCAGGTGAGGCCCTTGACCCAGCCTTCGGAATTGAAGGTCGAGGTGCCATCTTCGGTGAAGAACTCATTCGAGCCTGCCATGGAGGCGCCGAACATCACCCAGCCATTCAGGCCACCGGGGCCACCACGCAGGCAGTAGCCATACTTGCCGGGAAGCGCCGAGACCTTCTTTGAGGCTTCGGCAAATTCGTCCATCGTCTTTGGCAGTTCTGTGACGCCGGCCTCTTCCAGGAGCTTCTTGTTGTAGAACATGGCTCTCAGATAGAAGCCGTAGGGCAGCATATAGGCCGTGTCCTTGACGTCGCGGCCAAGTTCGAGCGCCCGATCGGACAGATCTGCCGTCTGGTCCCAATCCTTCAGATAGGGCTCGAGGCTCTCGACAATGCCGTTATTGGCATAAAGCGACAGCCAGGTATCGGGCATTTCCATGACATCTGGGATCTCGCCGGCCGAGACCATGGTCGCGAATTTCTGGAAGGCTTCGCCCCAGGGAAGCGAAATGATCTCGACCTTGGTGCCGGGGTTTTCCGCCTCGAATGTCGAGACGATCGATTTCAGTGTTTCGGTGCGCTCAGGGCTGGTGATCACTTCGACCAGCTTCAAGGTGGTATCGGCAAGGGCCGTTCCCGCCATCAAGGTGCTGATCAGGGCTGCTGTCAAAAGGGCTTTCATTATCAGGTTCCTCCTCTGCTATTTTAAGCTTGGTTCGACAGGGCTTGGTTTTGCTTATGTCTCCTGGGCGGCAGCGATCCCTGCCTCCAGGTCTCTCCACAAAGCCTCGGTTCCCTCGAGGCCGACATGGAGACGCACGGACCGCGGGTTCATGCCAAAGGCATGCGCGGAATTCGGTTGGGCCTTTTGCTGCAACACGACCTCGCCGGGTACCACCAGGCTCTCGTGGCCACCCCAGCTCACGCCAAGCTTGAAAAGCTGCAGGCGATCGCAGAACCGTCTGATGTCGACGCCTTGGCGAAGCACGAAGGAGAAGAGACCCGAGGTTCCGGTGAGGCCAGGCGGCAATTGATTGGCGAGGCCGGGATGATTGACCTCTTCGACGATATCGAGGGATTTGAGCCGCCGCGCGATCTCAAGCGCCGATGCTTCATGGGCCTTCATTCGGATCGGCAGGGTCCTCAAGCCCCGGATCAGCAGCCAGGCATCGAAGGGGGACATCTTGCCGCCGAGATAGGGCAGGGTTTCGGTGCGGATGCGGTCGATGAGTGTCTTTGACCCGGTAACCACGCCTGCCACCACGTCGCTATGGCCGCCCAGATATTTCGAGGCGGAATGCAGGACGATGTCGACACCGAGCTCCAGCGGGCGCTGGAAGATCGGGCTTGCCCAGCTGTTGTCGATGACGCTGAGCGCCCCGTGTTTCCGGCCAAGTGCTGCAAGCGCTGCCACGTCATGGGTTTCCATGATCCAGCTTGTCGGGCTTTCCAGATAAAGCAGTCGCGCACCGCTCAAGGCGTGGTCGACGGCCTCGAGATCCTTTCCGTCGACATAGGTGACCTCCACCTTCATCCGCTTCATCAGCGTGCCGAACAGGCGATAGGCATCGGGGTAAAGATTGCGGACAGCCACGATCCGGTCGCCCGGTTCGACGAAGGTGAGAACCGTCGTTGAGATCGCCGCCATTCCGCTGCCGAAACCCAGCGCGTCTTCGCCGCCCTCAAGCTTTGCCAGCATCTCCTCGAAATGACGCACCGTCGGATTGAGGCCGCGCGAATAGACCGGCCGGTTGCGCTCGCCACGGTATGTGGCAACCATCTCGTCATAGGTCTCGAAGGTGAAGAGCGAGGTCTGGACGATTGGCGGTACGACAGCCTCGAAGGCATTTGTCTCGTCATGGGCGACGGAAAGGGATGCGTGTTCAAACCAATCGGAGCCGATGGTCATTTGGACATTTCCTTGATGTCTTCCTCGACGATGTCGAGGATCTTGATGGTCTCGCGCCTTGCAGCCTCCGTGTCCTGAGCGAGGATCGCGTTGAACAGGGTGCGGTGATAGGGAAAGGAGCGGCGCGCAAAGTCCGGGCGGTCAAACGGCGTGTCCCAGAAACTCTCGAAGGCTTCGCGCATCTGTTCGAGCAACTGCCTGAATAGCGGATTATGGGTCGCATCGTAGATGGCGAGGTGAAAGGCCAGATCTTCCTTGCCGGCGGTGCCTTTTTGCAGATGCACACGCTCCATCTCCTCGAGCGCTGCACTGATGTGCAAGATATCGTCCTGGGTGCGCCGGCGGGCGGCTGCCATGCAGGCTTCGCATTCGATGCCGCGGCGCACCTCAAGTGTCTGCAAGAGGACGTCTCGCAGACTGCCCATATTGACCGAGAGCGGCATATGGATCGTGGCCGAGGTGATCGGCTTTACGAGATAGGTGCCACTGCCCTTGCGGGTTTCCATCACGCCGAGCGCCTGAAACTGCCGGATGACCTCGCGGATCGTCGAGCGACCGACACCGAGTGCCGCCATCAGTTCACGCTCGGCCGGCAAGCGGTCACCGGCCGCAAGTTCAGCCTGCTGGATATAGGCAGCCAGTGACTCTGACACCTGGCGGCCACGGTCTGCAGGCGGAAGAGGAGTGAGCGTGGATTTCACAGGCAGCCTCAAAAATTGGTCTGACATCATATCAATCAGCTTGAAATAGAGATGTCAATTGTCGATCGGCCGCTCATCTCCCGAGCCGAGCCGAGCCGAGCCGAGCCGAGCCGAGCCGAGCCGAGCCGAGCCGAGCCGAGCGGAGGGCAATGGGCGACGCGGGGCTTGATAAAAATGCGGGGAGGGACGGCACATGGTGGCCGGTTGCGCTCAAACCCCTGTCGGCCAGCGACCGAAAGCTGAGCAGGTGACTGCTGTGTGCGAAGGCAGTGGCGAGGCGGGCCATGCTCATGGTGACAAGACCAGGATTGGGCGCTGACTGGAGGCGCTTATCTGGCCCTCCGAAATCTCATGTCGCTCAATCCTCGATTCGACGACATGTCCTGAGGACATGTCGATAGTGTCGACATGTCATAGAATGAGGCTCCGGGATGTCGGTATCTCAGAATCCAAGAGACCCATGTCTAAGTAGGCTTGAATCGCATCAGCCTGCTGCTTGACGGGTTCAGCGCCACGGGCATACTCGTTATCTCGATACGGAAGCGGACTTAGAACGTCATGATGGATGCAGAACCAAATCTGGTGACCTCTGGCAAAAGCACGAGGGTCGTTATCGACGGCTACCCGTTTTCCATCGACATCTTCCGAATGGAGAATGACGCGACTTGGACGCTGGAAGTGATCGATCAGCAAAACACCAGCCACGTCTGGGACGAGCAGTTTCAATCCGACGCTGAGGCGCGCGATGTCGCGGTCAAGACCATTGAAGCTGAGGGTGCGATTGCGTTCATGCGCGGCAGCAATGTCATCCCGTTCCGACGATCATAGCTGGAAGGGGCATGCCAAGGGCATCAATCTGGAAAGCGGCGACGCTGCAAATGAGGTGAACGGCGTCCTGATGGCCGGAACGTCACAAGATCTCGAGCGAGGTCGCACGAGATAAACTGGTTCGGTTTATGCGAATGCGATGCGCCGTTTGTGGTTTTGGATCCAACCGCGCATCGCCATTTTTCGACGTATTGACTTAGCGGACGACGGTTACGTTTTCCGCTTTGGACTTGCCGGTCTTGCGATCCTGGCCGACGTCGAAGCTGACCTTCTGGCCATCAGAAAGAGAGCCGCCACCCACGGCCGAGATGTGAACGAATACGTCCGGTCCACCATTGTCGGGGGTGATGAAGCCGAAGCCCTTGTCCTGGGCGAAGAATTTGACGGTGCCAGTGGCCATGATGCAATCCTCAATGCGTTGTGCAGCTATGGCATAGCGGTTGAGGTCAAAAACGGCAAGGCAGCCGCTGGCTGATCGCCGGATGAATTCTGGCTGCTCTGATCGATTTGAGGTTTTGGGCGGAGCCAGAAAAGGGCGCCACAGCTGCGAGGCGCTCTGAGCCATTTGGAAGATCAAGGCTGAATGCATATCACGTTCCACATGACCCAGGTTCTTCCCTGAAATCTTGTGAGAGTTCAATCGAAGGAGCGAACGGTCAGCGGCTTGCTCCTACGCAGCAAGAGCCGCAGCCATCCTGCGCAGTTCGGCCATCATCTTCGGCTCTTCAGGTTCTACGATTTCCGAGCCAATATCCATGACGATGGACTTGACCAAAGTCGTCTTATTCAATGCACTCTTCTTGACGAGTTCGTTAAACTCTTCGCCAAGGCGCGGGGTCACTTTCATCGAAAGACGCTTCGATGGGGTATCGTGCCAGCTCTTCCACTTTTCGCGATGGACCTCTGCATTTCTGCGAAGCCTCTCCACCAGGGACTCGTCGTTTACGGACCTGTGAACGAAATACGCGATCAGTGACTTTCGGAGGATCACGCCAGCAGAAGGATCGATCCGATAGGACGCTAGGTCCAACGTGTCCATAAACGGCGCAGCCATAACCACCTCCAGGGGTCTAGAGGCGATCTCGCGAGCAACACGGATGGCTGGCGTCGACTGCGGAGGGATAGCCACAACGGTACCACACTCGTCGCAAGTAGCCGCCATGATCTGCTTCGCTACGCCGATCCCGCTTTCGAAAGGCACATCGTGATAGTCGAAAGTTGTCGTAACAACCTTCCGGCACGTTTCGCAGAGCGACTTGCTCCTATCTCCAGCATACCAGATTTTCATGTTCGCCTACCTTGAAGGATGTACACTGATAAAAACTGTGTCCGGCTCAATAAAATAGAATTTTATGTACCAGCCATCTCGCTTGAGGATGTGCACTTCAACACCCTTGAACATATGGTGTTCAGAACCCTCGTGATGCGTGCCGTTGCACCTGTCGATGATCTTTATCAGGTCCTCGGGGGATATATCGCCAGTCATCAAGGCATTCTTGTCCTCGATGCTCCCGCGAGCCGCATGCTGATAAGTACCGTCTTTGAGTGCCCTGATGACGCGATACCGGACATCCTTGAAAGCCATCTCGACCTCAATATACGAAGATCTTCGTAAAGGCAACATGATCAGACGCCGAGAACACAAAATTCGGCTACCGGGCGCAATCTCGCCGCGCAACTCTTATCAAGCTTACAATGGAAGCGCGAGCCGGGCACTGTGAATTCGCTTTGTGAAATGACACTAGTATCTAAGTGCGCAGGCCATTACCGGCGGTTCTTACTGCCTCATGCCGCATCCCTCGCAGCGTATTCTTTGTCAGGCACGAACCCGCGATCTACACCCTCCGATACATAGAGAATGGGCCGCCCGCCATTCATGGAAGCGTCTCTGTTACCCCCACATCCCGCGCATTCTGGCGGCCACGTCGATCCTGATCTGGCTGGCGCTTCGTCCTGTGGTCGTTGCTTCCACCTTCGGCCAGCTTGTCTGCTCGAAAAACTGCAAGAGCATGGCCGGGATGAAGCGTGTCCGCGAGGCATAGACATGTCTGTCGCCCCTGGAATTCTGCCCATGGGTGTAAAAGCGTTGCGGCGTGATCAGGCT
>NZ_JACJVI010000002.1 GCF_014237835.1 Rhizobium sp. AQ_MP | reverse complement strand
GCTCACCATCCTCAACGCCATCATCCGGGACGAAAAACCATGGCAAAACGCTTGACTGCCAAGACAGTCGCTCCCCCCGTGTGGGGGAGATGTCACGAAGTGACAGAGGGGGGTAACCCAGCCACCAGGCATCCATTGCACACACCTGTAGCCCGGTAACAAAAAACCTCCCCGCCGAACCCGGCGGGAAGGTTTCAATCATCGAAGAACGGTCAGATCAGTTGGCGCTCTGGATCGCCGAGATCTGCCATTGCGTGTTCGGGCGACGCGCGAAAGTCCAGATTTCCACCGACTCGGTCGGGGTGTCCGGGTCACCGTCGACCACTTCTCCGCTCTGACGGTCAACGATGTAGTCGATCGCCTCGTAGCGCATGGCAACGGTGGCATATTCCATCTTGTCTTCGGCCCAGCTTTCCGCCACGTCGCCCTGCACGAGATAAACGTCGCGCACTTCGTTCTTCACGCCCTTCGTGGCGTTTTCGCTCAGTTCTTCGGCGAGATAGGACATGGCCTCCGGCGTGGTGATCCGGCGAAGCGCGCCGTAATCTTCCGCAGCATAGGCCCGCTGCATCTCCCGCAGCAGTTCCTCGAAGCGCTCGAGATCCTTTGGCGTGATGCCGAGCTCATCCGGCTGGCCGATCCGGCGCGCCGAAGCGGCCGACGTCACACCGCCACCGAGCTTCGGGATCTGGAAGCTTGGACGCCCCTGATCACCGCTCTGGTTGTCGCGTGCCATGCCACCGAAGCCGCCGAAGCCGGGACCGTCACTCGGGCCACCACTGGGGCCGGATGCCGGGGCCTGACGATTGGCGAACATACGCATGGCAAAGCGGATCAGGAAGAAGATCAGCAAGCCCTGCAGGAGCAGCCCCAGGAAGCCGAACGCACCGCCAAAGCCCGTGCCCATCAGCATGCCGAACAGACCGCCGAGCAGCAGGCCGCCCATCAGACCGCCGGCGAGACCGCCGAACAGGCCACCAGGACGCGAAGCCTGGTTCGCGGCAGTAGATGTCGCTGCACCGGGCTGGTTGGTATTGGTGCGCGGGGTCATGCTGCGCTCGATGGGAGCTGCCGGCGTCGGTGCCGTACGGGTAACCGCCGGTGCATCGAACGTGCGGGTACCGCGGCTGCCGAAACCGCCACCGCCAGCGCGACGCGCCTCGGCGAAATCGACGGCCACGAGCGTGACCATCATGCCAAGCGCGAGCGTCGCGAATGTTTTTGCGTATTGCCGCATGGTTTTACCTGTCCTCCAAGAAACAGTCTGAATGCCCTTTCGGGCTTATCTCCCATATGGAGAGAGCTCGCTCTCTTTTGAAGAGAGTGCGACCCGATTTCCATTGAATTTCAGGTGATCGGCTTCAGCCGTTGAGCCAGAACTTGATGATCAGGCCGACGATGCTGATGGCGAGCACACCGCCGGCCCAGAGACCGACGAACCACAGGAGGCGGCTGGCGAGGAGGCGCTTGTCCATCAGTGATAGCCCTCGTCCGGATTGAGCTTTCCGCGGAAAACCCAATAGGCATAGGCCGTATAGCCGAGGATCATCGGCACGAGCACGACAGCACCGACCAGCAGGAAGGCGAGGCTCTCGTCGGGCGCGGCCGCCTCCCAGATGGTGAGCGAGGTCGGCACGATATACGGATAGAAGCTGATCCCGATCCCGGCATAACCGAGCACGAAGAGACCAAGTGCCGCAAGGAAGGGCCTGGCGTCATGCCCCTTTCGCAGCCCATTGACGATCACGTAGAGGCAGCCGAGGACGAGTGCCGGCACGACAACCGAGAAGATCAGCGTCGGGAACTTGAACCATCTCTCGAAATAGAGCGGTTCGAGCCAGGGCGTCCAGAGGCTGAAGACGCCCATGGCGCCAACGGTGGCAAAGGCGAGCGGCAGAGCGAAGGATCGTGCCCGGTCGGCTATATCTCCCTCGGTCTTCATGACGAGCCATGTTGCGCCGAGCAGCGCGTATCCGATCACCAGCGCCACGCCCGTCGCCAGCGAGAACGGCGTCAGCCAGTCCCACCAGCCACCGGCATACGCCCGATTTTCGACCGGGATGCCCTGCACCAGGGCCCCCAGTGCCACGCCTTGGAAGAAGGCAGCGACAAAGGAGCCACCGGCAAAGGCCCAGTTCCACAGATACTCGGCCCTTTGGGTACGCCAGCGATATTCGAAGGCCACGCCCCGGAAGATCAAGCCCAGCAGCATGATGATCAGCGGCGCATAGAGTGCCGGCAGGATAGTCGCATAGGCGAGCGGGAAGACTGCAAGCAGGCCTCCCCCGCCAAGCACAAGCCAGGTTTCATTGCCGTCCCAGACGGGTGCCACCGAATTCATCATCAGGTCTTTCTCGTGCTTCTCCGGGAAGAACGGAAAGAGGATGCCAACGCCGAGATCGAAGCCGTCGAGGATGACATAGGCGAGCACGGCAAAGGCGATGATGCCGGCCCAGATGAACGGAAGATCAATGGGCATGTCTGCCTCCATGGTGACCGGGCTGAGCCGCCGGCGTGATGCCGGACGAGCGGATCGGACCGTCGTCCAGATCCGGCAGGGGATCACGCGGCAGGCGTCCCATCAGGCGCAGGATGTAATAGGTCCCGGCACCGAAGACGATAAAGTAGACGATGATGAAGGCGATCAGAGACGCGGCGACCGCAGGTGCTGCGATCGGTGAGATCGAGTCGGCGGTCAGAAGATGACCATAGACCGTATAGGGCTGGCGGCCGACCTCCGTGGTGATCCAGCCGGCAAGCACCGCGACGAAACCGGAGGGGCCCATGACGAGCGCGGCGCGATGCAGCCAGTCATTGGTATGGAGCGTACCCTTCCAGCGGCACCAGAGCGAGAAGAGGCCAACGCCGAGCATCGCAAAGCCGATCGCCACCATGACGCGGAATGACCAGAAGACAATGGCAACCGGCGGCTCCTTGTCGTCGGGGATCGTGTCGAGACCGGCGAGCGGGGCGTTCAGGTCATGCTTGAGGATGAGGCTCGAGAGTTTCGGGATTTCAATGGCGTAGTCGACGCGCTTCTCTTCCGCGTTCGGAATGCCGAACAGGATCAGAGGCGCGCCCTCGGGATGGCTGTCGAAATGGCCTTCCATCGCCATGACCTTGACAGGCTGATGCTCCAGCGTGTTGAGGCCATGCATGTCGCCGGCGAAGATCT
Organism: Rhizobium sp. AQ_MP; assembly: GCF_014237835.1. Lineage (GTDB taxonomy): Bacteria > Pseudomonadota > Alphaproteobacteria > Rhizobiales > Rhizobiaceae > Allorhizobium. The sequence goes on along the minus strand of NZ_JACJVI010000002.1, from coordinate 555,735 downwards.
GGATCGGCGCGACGATCGCCGCCATCCACATGGCCATGGAGAACATCTTGCCGGAACGGCGCGGAGCCGTTCCCTTCAACAGATGCCATGCGCCGACGGCACCGACCACGAAAGCCGTCGTCAGATAGGCCGCAATCACCATATGCACGAGGCGATAGGGGAAGGACGGATTGAAGACGATCGCCCACCAGTCCGTGGGCACGAACTGGCCGACCTCGTTCATCGCAAAACCGGCAGGCGTCTGCATCCAGGAATTGACCGAGAGGATCCAGGTGGCTGAGATCAGCGTGCCGAAGGCCACCATCAGCGTGGCAAAGAAATGCAGCCCGGGACCGACACGGTTGCGTCCGAAGAGCATCACGCCGAGGAAACCGGCCTCAAGAAAGAAGGCGGTCAGCACTTCGTAGCCCATCAGCGGGCCGATGACCGGTCCGGCCTTGTCGGAGAAGACCGACCAGTTGGTGCCGAACTGGTAGGACATGACGATGCCGGAGACGACCCCCATGCCGAAGGCGACCGCGAAAATCGTCTTCCAGAAATCGAAGAGCTCCAGATAGACCCTATCCTTTTTCCAGAGATAAAGGCCTTCGAGCACGGCAAGATAGCTCGCAAGCCCGATTGAGAAGGCGGGGAAGATGATGTGTAACGATACGGTAAAGGCGAACTGTATGCGTGCCAGGAGTTGCGCGTCGAAGTGTTCGAACATGGCTGTCCCTTCCTTCTCTCCTCCCGGAGATGACATTCATCAACTATACCCTCGCACCGGCAAAGCAATGCGACAACCCGCCATGCGTCAGTTCAACGCATATATTTATCCCTATGTAACTTTGCGTTTTGCCGAAGGCAGCTGAAAAACGAAGACGGCGCGGGTTTGATCCCGCGCCGTCTTTCTCGGTGAATTTCGACTATCGATCAGTCGACGTTGAAGACCAGCGGCTTGGCCTGCTTGATCGCCGGATTGGCCGTCAGCTGGTTGAGAACGGCCTGCTCGACCGGACCGTCGACATAGAGAAGGGCGATCGCATCGCCGCCTTCCCTGTCGCGACCAAGCTGGAAGTTCGCAATGTTGACCTTGGCATTGCCGAGCGTCGTGCCCATGAAGCCGATCATGCCGGGCACGTCGGTGTTCGAGATGTAGATCATGTTCTGACCGACATCGGCATCCATGTTGATACCCTTGATCTGGATGAAGCGCGGCTTGCCGTCGGAGAAGACCGTGCCGGCGATCGAGCGGGTCTGCTTGTCGGTGGTCACCGTGAGCTTGATATAGCCGTCATAGACGCCGGTCTTGTCGCGCTTCACTTCAGAGACGATGACGCCCTTTTCCTTGATCATGATAGGGGCCGAAACCATGTTGACGTCTGCCACCTGCGGGCGGATGAGGCCGGCGAGCAGCGCCGAGGTCAGCGCCTTGGTGTTCATGGTCGAGGTCACGCCGTCATAGAGGATCTCGATTTCCTTGATCGGATCTTCGGTCATCTGGCCGGCAAACGATCCAAGCACGTCCGCAAGGCGGATGAACGGCTTCAGAATCGGCGCCTCTTCAGCCGTGATCGACGGCATGTTGATGGCGTTCGAGACAGCCCCCTTCATGAGGTAGTCCGACATCTGCTCGGCGACCTGAAGGGCGACGTTTTCCTGGGCTTCCGTGGTGGATGCACCCAGATGCGGCGTGCAGACGACATTCGGCAGGCCGAAGAGCGGGCTTTCGGTCGCGGGCTCGACCTCGAAGACGTCGAAACCGGCACCGGCAACATGGCCGGACTTGATGGCTTCTGCGAGTGCTGCTTCATCGACCAGACCGCCACGGGCGCAGTTGATGATGCGCACGCCCGGCTTGGTCTTGGCGATGTTCTCCTTGCTGAGGATGCCGCGCGTCTTGTCGGTCATCGGCACATGCAGGGTGATGAAATCAGCCTTTTCCAGGAGCTCGTCGAGCTCGACCTTGGTGACACCCATTTCCTGCGCACGCTCGGCCGAGAGGAAGGGGTCGTAGGCCAGCACATGCATGCCAAGGCCGATGGCCTTCTTGCAGACGATGCCGCCGATATTGCCGGCACCGATGACGCCGAGCGTCTTGCCGGTGATTTCGACACCCATGAACTTCGACTTTTCCCACTTGCCGGCCTGGGTGGAGACATCGGCCTGCGGGATCTGGCGGGCAACGGCAAACATCAGGGCGATGGCGTGTTCTGCCGTCGTGATCGAGTTGCCGAAGGGCGTGTTCATCACAATGATGCCGCGCTTGGAGGCGGCCGGAATATCGACATTGTCGACGCCGATACCGGCGCGGCCGATGACCTTGAGGTTGGTGGCAGCAGCAATCAGCTTTTCCGTCGCCTTGGTGGCGGAGCGGATGGCGAGACCATCGTAATTACCGATGATCTCGGCGAGCTTTTCCTTGTCCTTGCCGAGCTTCGGCTGGAAGTCGACTTCAACGCCGCGATCGCGGAAGATCTGGACGGCGGTTTCCGAGAGTTCGTCGGATACGAGAACGCGAGGTGCCATGACGAGGCCTCCTTCAGAGAGTTCGTTTGAATGAAATGATGGGAATTGCGGGGCTCCGCCAGTTAGGCGGAGCCTGTTACGGCGAGGATCAGGCGGCAGCCTTGGCCAGAGACGCCTTCTGCGTCTCGTAGGCGAAGGAGAGCCACGGCATCAGCGCGGCCATGTCGGCGGTCTCGATCGTGGCACCGGCCCAGATACGAAGACCGGCAGGCGCATCGCGGTAAGCACCGATGTCATAGGCAACGCCCTGCTTTTCGAGCGTGCTGGCAATGCCCTTCGCAAAGGCGGCCTGGGCATCGGCATCGAGTGCCGTGACCTCAGGGTCGACGATCTTGACGCAAACCGAGGTGTTGGAGCGCGTCGCATCGTCGACGGCCAGATTGGCGATCCAGTCGTTCTTCTCGATGAAATCGAAGATCACCTTCGCATTGGCATCGGCACGCGCGATCAGGGCTTCAAGGCCACCAATCGACTTTGCCCACTTCAGCGCATCGATGTAGTCCTCGACGCAGAGCATCGACGGCGTGTTGATCGTCTCTCCGACGAAGATGCCTTCGATCAGCTTGCCGCCCGATGTCATGCGGAAGATCTTCGGCAGCGGCCAGGCCGGAACATAGGTCGTCAGACGCTCGACGGCACGGGGGCTGAGGATGATCACGCCATGACCGCCCTCGCCGCCCAGAACCTTCTGCCAGGAGAAGGTGGTGACGTCGAGCTTGGAGAAGTCCAGGTCCTGGGCGAAGGCTGCCGAGGTGGCGTCGCAGATCGTCAGGCCCTTGCGATCTGCAGGGATGAAGTCGGCGTTCGGAACGCGGACGCCAGAGGTCGTGCCGTTCCATGTGAAGACGACGTCGCGGTCGAAATCGACGGCGGCGAGATCCGGCAGCAGGCCGTAATCGGCATTGAACTTGCGGACATCGGCGAGCTTCAGCTGCTTCACCACATCGGTGACCCAGCCGGCGCCAAAACTTTCCCAGGACAGCATGTCGACGCCACGTTCGCCAAGCAGCGACCACATGGCCATTTCGACGGCGCCCGTGTCGGAGGCCGGAACGATGCCGATGCGGTAGTCAGCGGGAACGTTCAGAATTTCGCGGGTAAGGTCGATGGCCAGCTTCAGCTTTTCCTTGCCGACCTTGGCGCGGTGCGAGCGACCGAGCGGGGCATCGGAAAGCGCATCGAGCGACCAACCGGGGCGCTTCGAGCAGGGGCCAGACGAAAAATGAGTGTTTGCCGGACGCGCGGCGGGGGCGATCACATCAGCCATATAGATACCCTTCCAGGTAATTAGCCTCTCGTTGGGGAGAGGTGTCCCGCCGTCGGACTTACTCTTGTAGACGAATCCAGTCAAGCGGGGTCGCGTCGCGATAAGCAAAATTTTTGTTCCGTCCGCGCCAGCGAAAAACAGGGAAACCGACCTATCGGACACCGTCATCAGATCGTCATGTGAAAAGCGCATCTGCGGCAAGAGACAGCGCTTTGCCGCGCACGGTCGATGCGGCGCCGAGAAGGTCTTCGAATTGATGTTTCCGTTGACGAGTCCCATCCCCGGCCTGGTCTGGGCCTACCGCATGACGCCGCATTCGAAGGGAGAGCGCTTGTCCCCCGAAGGCAGCATCAACGACATCCTCGAGGGGGATGGCTTCGCCTGGATACACCTCAACCTCGTCGACGGCCGCGTTCCGGCCTTCCTCGAGCAGTTTCCGGGTTTGACGCCACCGGCCATCGCCGCCTTGACGACACACGACACCCATGCGGCACTGGCGATCGACGAGAAGCTGCTGTTCGGCACACTGGTTGATTTTCAGCGGGAATTCGATGCCACGACGCGCGACATCGGCTGGCTGCATTTTGCGCTGTCGGACAAATTCATCATCACCACACGGCTGCAGCCGATCCGCTCGATCGACAAGGTCCGTGCAGCGGTCGAGAAGAATGCCGGCCGCTATACGACACCTCTGCAGGTGTTCGAATTGCTGGTGGCCGAATTCCAGCGTGGCATGATAGCGATCGTTCTGGAGCTGACGGAAGAACTGAACCAGATCGAGGATCATGTATACGGCAGCGAAAGGCATGACGAACGGCGCAGGCTGACGCCGGTCCGCCGCCTGATCGTCCGGCTGCATCGCCATCTGCGCACGATGCTCCTGATCATGCGCCGCGCAGTTGCAACCGATGATGAGGAAATGCCGGAAGGCGTCGAAGACAGCCTGGCAAGGCTCGCTGGCCGGCTGGAAACTGTGGATCAGGACGTTTACGCCCTGGCGGACCGAGCACGGCTTCTCCACGAAGAGCTCGATTCCCGGCAAAGCGCCGAGACCAACCGGCACCTCTACATCTTGTCTCTGATGACCGCCCTGCTTCTACCTCCGTCACTGGTGACCGGCTTCTTCGGCATGAACACCACGAGCCTGCCTTTCGCCGACGGACTGAACGGCACCCTGCATGCCTTCGGCTTCATCCTGATGTCGGTTCTACTGTCCTGGCTCATCCTGAAGCGGACAGGCATCCTGTAGATGGCAAAATGCAAAAAGGCCGCCCGAAGGCAGCCCCATGCTTGATCTCTGAGCAGAGATTACTTGTAGACCGGAAGCTCCGGCGGCGGCTCGTAGGCAACGGGGGTTTCGCAACCGCCGAAGACATAACGCGCGCCCGCATGCAGGCTGTGGCTGGTGAAGCCCTTGTCGTAGCCCGGGCCACCGTTCAGCGCGTAGCCGAACATGTCGCCGCCCGCCGTGTGGCGGAAGCGATAGCCGACATCCGCCTTGACGTTGCAGGTGACGTCGATCGAGGCACCCGCCATCAACTGGTAGGCAAAGCGCCAGCTGCCCTTGCCTTCATGCTCGACGGTCGCATCGCAGCTGGAAGGGTTGCTGTTCGCGCAGGAGGTGTTCCGCAACTTGTCCCACTTGACGTAGGAACCGCCGATACCGCCGCCGATATAGGGCGTGAAGTAGGCGTAGGTGCCGAGGTCGATATAAGCGTTGGCCATCAACGTGTAGGCACGCATCGTCGTGAGATCGCGCGAGGTGCAGGCGGTCGAGACGCCGCAGGAGCCGCGGGTCGAACCGGTGAAATCCGAATCGAACAGGTAGTCGAAGGTCAAGTCGGAGCGCAGATAGTTGTTCATCTGGTAACCGACACCACCGCCGAGCCAGAAGCTGTCCTTGATCGAGGACGTGGCGAAATCGACCTTCGTGGCGTTGCTGCCCTGGAAATAGTCGGCGCCACGCAGCTTGTTGAAGCTGTAACCAAGGTCGCCGCGCAGATACCAGCCGGACGCTTCCGCGACGGCAACTTCTGGTGCATCGACGTATACCGGTTGCGGTTCAGGCTGATAGGCGTCAGCGGCATAGGCGGCCGAGCTGGCGAGCAGGGCTGCCGTTGCCGCAGCAAGAATGGTTTTGGTCATGACAGGATACTCCAAGTCCCAGCGTTGTCGCGTCAGGCTGTCTCACGCCTGACATCCTGAATTGGGACAGATAATGGAGCGCAAAGGTTAAGTTGGGATTAACTACAGATCTTAACCCTGACGATTATTCATTTGCTTACCTTGATACTTTCAGGACGCCAAGACGACAGGTCCGGTCCGAGATCATGGTAACAATCAGAAGGCTTGGCTTTGCCCCGAAGGATTTCGCCTGACGGCGCCTTGAGCAAAACAGTTCATAGAGAATGGGCGGCTTCCGCACCAAGCCCCGCAAACAGCTCGACCGACCGCAGTCGGGCTTCGAGATCATGCACCGGCGTCGAGACGATGATCTCGTCTGGACGAACTTCCGCGATGAAGGCTTCGAGCTTGTTGGCAGCCGTCTCCGGCGAACCAACCATGGCGTAGCGCAACGTGTGCTCAACACCGATACGCTCGATGTCCGTCCACAACCCTTCCATGGTGTCGACGGGTCTCGGGAACGGACGCCGGATATTGCGGCGCAGATTGACGAATTGCTGTTGTGCCGAGGTGAACAGGCGAGAAGCCTCAGCATCGGTGGCGGCAACCGCAGCCATCACCCCGACCATGACATGCGGCTTCTGCAAGCCGGCCGATGGTTGAAAGCGCTCGCGATAGATCGACACAGCCTCAAGCAACTGGTCGGGAGCGAAATGCGATGCGAAGGCATAAGGCAGGCCCAGCGCGGCTGCGAGGTGAGCGCTGTAAAGACTGGAGCCCAGGAGCCAGATCGGCACATGACTGTTCATGCCCGGAACAGCGATCAATCCGCCCTCTTCATTGGGCTCGCCGAGCAGCCGTTGCAGTTCGAGAATGTCATGCGGGAAGCTCTCGGCACCAGCATCCATGTTTCGACGGAGGGCGCGTGCCGTGCGCATGTCCGTGCCTGGCGCACGGCCTAGGCCAAGCTCGATACGTCCCGGATAGAGCGCCTCGAGCGTTCCGAATTGTTCGGCGATGACCAGTGGCGCGTGGTTCGGCAACATGATGCCGCCCGAACCGACGCGGATCGTCCGGGTGCCGGCGGCCACATGCGAAATCACCAGGGCCGTGGCAGCGCTTGCGATCCCTGGCATGCCATGATGCTCTGCCAGCCAGAAGCGCCTGTAACCACTTGCCTCCGCCACCTGCGCAAGCCGGCGTGAAGCATCGAGAGCTTCGCGAATGCTGTGGCCCTCGGCAACGGGAGACAGGTCAAGAATGGACAAGGGGATCATCTGAAAGGCCTCTGGTGTCTGTCCCATTCATGTAGTGAAAACGCAGGCGACGCCCAAGAGGCGATGATGATAAAATATAATCACCTGCTGTGTTTTCGGTTTGTTCACATTTGGCTGGCACTCATGCGACGATCTGCATTAGGATTGGGCATGACTTCCACGATTCGCATCATCGGCATTGATCCGGGCCTCCGCCGTTGCGGCTGGGGTGTCATCGAGACACTGGGCAACTCCCTGCGTTTCGTCGCTTCGGGCACCGTGACATCCGACGGTGACATGGACCTTGCGTCGCGTCTGTGCCAGCTGCATGACGGGCTGGCCGAAGTTGTTCACACGTACAAGCCGGATGAGGCAGCCGTCGAGCAGACCTTCGTCAACAAGGATGCGGTTGCCACCCTGAAGCTCGGCCAGGCCCGAGGCATTGCCATGCTGGTCCCAGCCCGCGCCGGCCTGCCGGTTGCCGAATATGCGCCGAACGCGGTGAAGAAGTCCGTGATCGGTGTCGGCCACGGCGAAAAGCAGCAGATCCACATGATGCTGAAGATCCTGATGCCCAAGGCCGAATTCAAGGGCAACGACGCCGCCGACGCGCTCGCCATCGCCATCTGCCACGCCCACAATCGCGGCGGCGACAGGATGCGCAAGGTCCTCGCCTCCGCCTGATTTGTTCTTGACTTGTTCCGACGGTGGGAATTATTCTTACTGCATCGGAGGCAAATATGCGCGTGACATCCAAGGGCCAGGTGACCATTCCCCGCGATCTGCGCGAACTGGTTGGCATAGAACCGAATTCGGAAGTCGTATTTACCGTCGAGGACGGCCGGCTGATGCTTGCGCCCAAGAACGGGGCTGAGGCTCTCAGGGAAAAGCAGCGTTTGGCGGGACTTATGGAGACACTCTCGCGGCTGGAAGGCACAGGCGATCAGGATGTTGACGCAGATGCTCTGATGCAGATGACGCGGGACCGCTAGGTTATGGCCGTACTCGTTGACACGAACGTACTCGTTGATGTGGCCGTGCGCGATGCGAAATGGCTCGACTGGTCTCGCGGCCAGCTCTTGCGTCTGGCGCGCAACGAGCCGCTTGTGATTAATCCGATCATCTATTCCGAATTTTCCGTTCGGTACTCCGATCGCGATAGCGTGGACGCCCTCCTGCCGGTTTCGGACTTCCATCGCGAAAGCCTCCCTTGGACGGCAGCCTTCGCAGCCGGCGTGGCATTCAGGATCTACCGTCTCGCAGGCGGAGGACGTGAGCGCGTGCTGCCGGATTTCCTGATTGGAGCCCATGCTGCCATCAGGGGTCACAAGATCCTCACCCGCGATCCAATAGGCTATCGCAGCTACTTCCCCGACCTCGACATCATCTCGCCCGACACCCATCCCCTGTAACGCGACGGACGCACCCATGATCGGCAAACTCAAAGGCACCATCGACGAAATCGGCGACGATTATGTTCTCGTCGACGTCCATGGCGTCTGCTACGTCGCCCACTGCTCGTCAAGAACACTGTCGCGCATCGGCTCGGCCGGCGAAGCGGTCGTGCTGTTCATCGAAACCTATGTCCGCGAAGACCAGTTGAAGCTCTTCGGCTTCATGAGCGCGCTGGAGCGCGAGTGGTTCAACATCCTGCAGAGCGTGCAGGGTGTCGGCGCCAAGGTGGCCCTGGCTGTGCTTTCCACCCTCCCCCCGTCGGAACTCGCCAATGCGATCGCCCTGCAGGACAAGGCCGCGATTTCCCGCGCCCCCGGCGTCGGCCCGAAGGTCGCACTGCGCCTCGTCACCGAACTGAAGAACAAGGCCCCTGCCTTTGCCGGCGAAGCCGCCGCCAATATCGGCCTCAAGCAGGAACTCGGCGAAGGTGTCGCCTCCGCCCCGATCGCAGATGCGGTGTCGGCGCTCACCAACCTCGGCTATTCCCGCGATCAGGCCGCAAACGCCATCGCAGCTGCCTTGAAGAACGGCGGCGAAGGGGCTGATAGCGCCAAGCTGATCCGGCTGGGGCTGAAGGAGCTGTCGCGGTGAGTTGTCCTTCGAATTTGTCTCTTTCCGACATTTCTGATAAAGTTGGAAAAAAGTCGAAACGTCGGAGACTTTGATGAAAACATGGGAAGTCACCATGTCTGCCAAAGGTCAGATCACCATTCCCAAAGAGATGCGGGAGCTGCTCAATCTGAGCCCCGGCGATCAGATCGTCTACAGCGTGATTGACGGCGAAATTGTCATCACTCCCAAGAACATCGACCTCAAGGATCTGGCCGGTTTTCTTGGCAAGGCGCCAAACGGACATGCAACACTGGAAGAAATCGACGAAGCAGTCGTCCAGACGGCAGGCGCAAACGCACTTTCCACCGGGGGTAACGATCCATCGGATCTTGCGGCATGACCCTCGTTGGCCTCGATACGAACATCGTGATCCGGCTTTTGACCGATGACGATCCGGATCAACGACGTCTGGCTCTGCGTTTTGCCGAAGGGCTTGGAAAGGACTATCTCGCCTTCCTCCCTCTGATTTGTGTATTGGAACTGGATTGGGCATTGCGCTCGCGACTTGGCTACGGGAGACGCGAAGCCTCGACGGCGATCGCGAAACTGCTGCAGGTCAGGGGCCTGTCCGTCGAAAGCCATGACCTCGTGGTAAAGGCGCTACGGCAGGTCGACCAGAAGAATGCCGACTTCGCCGATGCCTTGATTGCCGCCCGGTCTCTTCAAGAGGGCTGCACTTCCGTAAAGACCTTCGACAAACGCGCCGCCTCTCGCGTGCCCGGCATGGAACTTCTCGCATGATGACCAACAACCCCATCCTCTCGCCCGAAAAGAAGGGGGAAGACCTGGATGCGGCACTCCGCCCGCAGTCGCTGGATGACTTCACCGGCCAGGCGGAAGCCCGCGCCAATTTGAAGATCTTCATCGAGGCCGCGAAGAACCGGGGAGAAGCGCTGGATCACGTGCTCTTCGTCGGTCCGCCGGGGCTCGGCAAGACGACGCTCGCCCAGATCATGGCCAAGGAGCTCGGCGTCAACTTCCGCTCGACCTCCGGTCCCGTGATCGCCAAGGCTGGCGACCTCGCGGCTCTTCTCACCAATCTCGAAGAGCGCGACGTGCTGTTCATCGACGAGATCCATCGCTTGAGCCCCGCCGTCGAGGAAATCCTCTATCCGGCCATGGAAGACTTCCAGCTCGACCTGATCATCGGCGAAGGGCCTGCCGCCCGCTCGGTGAAGATCGACCTGTCGAAGTTCACCCTCGTTGCCGCCACCACCCGTCTCGGCCTGCTGACGACGCCGCTGCGCGACCGCTTCGGCATTCCGGTGCGGCTGAATTTCTACACGGTTGAGGAGTTGGAATCGATCGTCCGCCGTGGCGCTCGCCTTTTGAACCTGCCGATGACCGAGGACGGTGCCCGCGAAGTCGCCCGCCGCGCCCGCGGCACCCCGCGCATCGCCGGTCGCCTGCTGCGCCGTGTTCGCGACTTTGCCGAAGTCGCGCGTGCAGAAGCTGTGACCAGGGAGATCGCCGACGCGGCGCTGACGCGACTCAATGTCGACAATATGGGCCTCGACCAGCTCGACATGCGCTATCTCTCGATGATCGCCGTGAATTTCGGCGGCGGCCCGGTCGGCATTGAAACTATCGCGGCTGGCCTCTCCGAGCCGCGCGACGCCATCGAGGACATCATCGAGCCCTACATGATCCAGCAGGGTTTCATCCAGCGCACCCCGCGCGGCCGTGTTTTGACGGCAACAGCCTGGAAACACCTGGGCATGACACCGCCCAAGGACCTCGAAGCGGCACAGTTCCGGCTGACGCTTGAGGACGATTGAGACAGTGTCCAAACGCACCCTTATCACCATCAAGGACGGCAGACGCCGCTTCAACCACCGCATCGCCGGCCTTGCCTTTCGCGATGGCCACGTGCTCGTGCATCGGGCCACCCACGAAAGTTTCTGGACTTTCCCCGGAGGCCGCGCCGAGATCGGCGAAACCTCGTCCGAGACGCTGGTGCGTGAGATGCGCGAGGAACTCGGGGTCGAAGCTGTGGTCGGCACTCTCCTCTGGATCGTCGAAAACTTCTTCGATTACGAGGGCAAGGCCTGGCATGAACTCGGCCTCTATTACCGGATGGAGATCCCGGACCACTTCCCCTTCCATGCGACCGACATCATCCACCGCAACGAAGACGGCAAGAACAGCCTTGAGTTCAAATGGGTGCCGGCTACGCGGGAAGCACTGAAAGCCCTGGATATCCCCCCTTACTTCATCGCGGATGAAATCGAAAACCTCCCGGCCTCGCCGAAGCATGTGGTCTGGCATGACGGGGATCTTGACCGACCATGAGCGCGCTCCGTTTTATCGGCAAACTCGCCTATGCCAACATGCTCGCCAATGATCGCCTCCATGAGGCAGTCTCGCAACTGGAGGCCGGAGAATTCGAGGCTCCGCGCACGAGCTTCTTTCCCTCGCTCGTAGCGACCCTCAATCATATCCTGGTCATCGACTGGTTCTACATCGACGCGCTGAAAGGCGGTGATCTTGGGCCGAAGGCCTGGGCCAACGAGATCCCGTTTCCGGACCGCACGGAACTCCGCGCCGCGCAATTGGCATCCGATCGGCGGCTGCTCGCCTTTTGTCTGGCCCTGAACCATGAAGACCTCGACTGCCCTGTGCATATTCGCCGCACGGGGCGCATCCAGGTGGAGCGCTGCGACGACGTGCTCTCCCACCTCTTCCAGCACCAGACCCATCATCGCGGCCAGGCCCATGCCATGCTGGCTGGCACCAGCATCAAGCCCCCACAGATCGACGAATTTATCGTTGCCGACGACGCGGCAAGTCGGGCGGACGCCATGCAAAGGCTGGGACTGACCGAGGTCGAGGTTATGCAACTAGACATCTGATCCTGTCATGCGCTAGCGAGCACGTAACTCCGCCTGGCCTTACCTACGGAAGGTCTTGGGCCCGCAGAAACCGCTTCGGAGAACCCTCATGACATCCCCATCCATTTCCCTCTCCGGCCAGATCACCGACGGCGTGCACCACCTCACCCAGCGCGTCTACTACGAAGACACCGACTTCTCCGGTGCCGTCTATCATGCCCGCTACCTGCATTTCATGGAGCGCGCCCGTACGGACTACCTGCGGTGCCTCGGCGTCCAGCAGTCGGATCTGTTTGCCAGTTCCGATGAAGGCCTCGCCTTCATGGTTCATCGCATGGAGATCGACTTCAAGGCCCCTGCCCGCATGGACGACATCATCAGCGTTGTGACCCGGACGGAGAAGGCTGGCGGCGCAAAGATGGTCCTGCAGCAGGAGATCCGGCGCGATGACCAGCTGCTCATTGCCGCCAAGGTCGTCATTGCCGTTGTCAACCGCAATGGTCGGCCACGCCGCCTTCCGGAAGACCTCGCGCGCCAGTTCCTGACATGATGTCACAAAGGCCTGATCAGGCACGGCGGTAACCCCTTTTTAACCTTAATCGGGTCTTACTCCGAGCTTGGAAGTTTGTGCAGCGCACGCCTTCCTTTGACCAAATTTTCATACCAGAAGCAGTCTGGGAGCTAAGGCGGGAAAAGGGTTTCGGCGGCAGCGACCGCACAAGTTTTCCACCAGTTGAGCTCATGTCGTCGCCCGGTCCAACCCACCGGGCGTTTGGATTTCGGGGAATTGAAGGCGATGGAACAAGTTGGAATGGCGGCAGCGACCCATGATGTGAGCCTTTGGGGCCTCTTCATGCAGGCAGGCTTGATCGTCAAGCTGGTCATGATCGGCCTGATGGCTGCCTCCGTCTGGACCTGGGCGATCGTCATCGACAAATATCTGAGCTACGCCCGCGCCCGTCGCCAGTTCGACCAGTTCGAGCAGGTCTTCTGGTCCGGCCAGTCGCTGGAAGAGCTCTATCGCACCCTCGCTGAGCGCACCAACACCGGCCTCGCCGCCATCTTCGTCGCTGCCATGCGCGAGTGGAAGAAGAGCTTCGAGCGCGGCGCCCGTTCGCCGATTGGCCTGCAGATGCGTATCGACCGCGCCATGGACGTCACGATGGCACGCGAGTCCGAAGCGCTCGAATCGCGCCTGTCGTCACTCGCCACCATCGGCTCGGCCGGCCCCTTCATCGGCCTCTTCGGTACCGTCATCGGTATCATGACCTCTTTCCAGGCCATCGCCGGCTCGAACAATGCAAGCCTTGCAGTCGTCGCTCCCGGTATCGCCGAAGCCCTGCTCGCGACCGCGATCGGCCTGATTGCCGCTATCCCGGCCGTCATTGCCTACAACAAGTTCTCCGGTGAAGCCGGCAAGCTGTCGGCGCGCATGGAAGGCTTCGCAGACGAATTCTCAGCCATCCTCTCGCGCCAGATCGATGAAAAGCTGCAGCCCCGCCAGGCGGCGCAGTAAGGCCCGGAAGGCAGGAGACGCATCATGGGTATGTCGGTCGGATCAGGCAGCAAGGGTGGTGGACGCCGCGGACGTCGTGGTGGCAAGAAAGCCCTCGTCAGCGAAATCAACGTCACGCCCTTCGTCGACGTCGTTCTCGTGCTCTTGATCATCTTCATGGTCGCAGCACCGATGATGACGGTCGGCGTGCCGATCGACCTGCCTCAGACACAAGCCAAGGCGATGAGCAGCGAGAACCAGCCGATCACCGTCTCGGTCAATCCAGCCGGCGAGATCTATCTGCAGGAAACGGCGATCCCGATCGAGGAAGTCGTGCCGAAACTGCAGGCGATCGCCACCACCGGCTACAATGAACGCATTTTCGTGCGCGCCGATACCGCCGCCACCTATGGCATTGTCATGCAGGTCATGGCGCGGATCTCGGCCGCCGGTTTCACCAACATCGGTCTCGTGACCCTGCAGGAACAGCAGAACTGATCGGACGGACATGAAGGGCAGCCTCTTCACATCCTCGTTTCTGCACACACTGGCGCTCTCGGCGGCGCTGGTGAGCCTCGGCTCGCCGGAAAAACTCGAGATCGCCCCGATGGAGACCTTGCCCGTCGACATCGTGCCGATCGAAGAATTCACGCAGATCCAGAAGGGCTCGAAGGACGCGCCGATGGCGGAGAAGTCCGCGCCCGTTCCGACCAAGAAGCCACCGATCGCCGAGCCGGCCGAGAACGTCGGCGACAACGAAGTCGATCTGAAGTCACCGCCGACGCCGTCGAAGCGTCCTGTCGAACAGGAAGTGGCCGCTGCGCCGCAGAAGGTGGAAACACCGGCGCCGACGCCCGATCCGAAGCCGAATGAAGTCAAGGAAGTGGTGAAGGAAGAAACGGCCCCGCCGCCGGAGCCAGAAACACCGCCCGCCGAAGAAGCGCCTCCGGAAGAAGCGGTCGCCGAAGAAATCCCGCTGCCCGAGCAGGCGCCGATCCCGGCTGCCCGCCCGCAGCCCGAGGTCGCCAAGCCGGCAGAAAAGAAGCCCGCTCCGAAACCTGACGCCAAGAAGGATACCAAGGCGCAGGAAATGGCGAAATCCAAGCCGCAGATGGAGAGCGACTTCAACGCCGACGAAGTGGCCGCCCTGCTCAACAAGACAGATGCCGCCGGCGGCGGCGCCAAGCGCTCGACCGATCAGGAAGCACTGGGCGGCAAGACCGATACCGGTGGTTCGAAGCTCAGCCAGAGCGAACTCGATGCCCTGCGTGGAGTCATTCAGGAAAACTGGCTGATCACCCCCGGCATGGCCGATGCAGCGGATGTACGCATTCGCGTCACCTTCCGCCTCGACCAGAACGGCGCCTTGATCGGCGAGCCCGAGGCGACCGCGACCGGTGGTTCACCTCAGGCCCAGCAGGTCCTCATGAGCGGTGCCGTGCGCGCCGTCCGCAAGTCCGCCCCCTTCACCAATCTTCCCCCGGACAAATACGACGCTTGGTCTGAAGTTGTCGTCAATTTCGACCCCAGCGAACTGATGTAAGAGCTGAAAGGCTTGGTAAGCATGAAAACTCTCCTCCTCCGACTTCTGCTGGTCTGTGCCGGCATGGCAGGTGCCTTCGTGGCGCCCGCAAACGCAGCCGTTGAAATCAACATCAACCGCGGCAACGTGCAGCCTCTTCCCATCGCCATCACCGACTTCATCTCGTCCGATGGCATTGGCGCCCAGATTTCCGCAGTCGTTGAAGCCGACCTGAAGCGGTCTGGCCTCTTCGCCCCGGTCAACCGCGCCGCCTTCATCGAGAAGATCCAGAACCCGGATCAGGCACCACGCTTCCCCGACTGGACGGCGCTGAAGGCCGAAGCTCTGGTTGTCGGCCGCATCGCTCGGGAGCCGGATGGCCGTCTGCGCGCCGAATTCCGCCTCTGGGATACCTTCGGCGGCCAGCAGATGACGGGTCAGCAGTTCTTCACAGACCCGAAGAACTGGCGCCGCGTCGCCCACATGATCGCCGACGCCATCTATGAGCGCATCACCGGCGAAAAGGGCTATTTCGACACCCGCATCGTATTTGTCTCGGAATCGGGCCCGAAGACCGACCGCAAGCGCCAGCTCGCGATCATGGACCAGGACGGCGAAAACCTGCGTATGCTGACCAACAGCAACGACATCGTTCTGACGCCGCGCTTCTCGCCGAGCCGCCAGGAAATCACCTACATGTCCTTCGAAGGCAACCAGCCGCGCGTCTACCTGCTGCAGCTGGAAACCGGTGCGCGTGAGGTCGTGGGCAATTTCCCGGGAATGACGTTTGCCCCGCGCTTCTCGCCCGATGGCCAGCGCGTCATCATGAGCCTTCAGCAGGACGGCAATGCCAATATCTACACGATGGACCTGCGTTCTCGCACCACGACCCGTCTCACCAACACGGCCGCGATCGACACCTCGCCTTCCTATTCTCCGGATGGTAGCCAGATCGTGTTTGAAAGCGACCGTGGCGGCCGCCAGCAGCTCTATGTCATGGGTGCCGATGGCTCCGGCCAGCGCCGCATCTCCTTCGGCGACGGCTCCTACTCCACACCCGTGTGGTCGCCCCGCGGCGATCTGATCGCCTTCACCAAACAGTCGGGCGGCAAGTTCTCCATCGGTGTAATGAAGACAGACGGGTCCGGCGAGCGTATCCTCACCACCGGCTTCCACAACGAAGGTCCGACCTGGGCACCGAATGGTCGCGTTCTGATGTTCTTCCGCCAGAATGCCGGTGCCGGTGGCCCGCAACTCTACTCGATCGACCTGACCGGCTACAACGAGCAGCTGGTGAAGACACCGTCCTTCGCCTCCGACCCGGCCTGGTCGCCACTGATGGAATAGTGATCGAAAAGAGGCGCATTTGCGCCTCTTTCTCGCCGCAAACGACCGTCAATCGCCTTCGTCAACGAGTGAATTGACCGTTTGTTAACCATGATTGTTGGAAGCCGGTTAACCGCGATTGGTTATGGTCCGGCAACCCTAACAGAGAATTCAAGGAGACCGGCGATGAGCCGCATTCATTCCCCGGCCAAGAGCCGCCTGCAGAAGATGGCAACCAACCCCGCCATGGTGGCATTTGCCGTTGCCCTCGCCCTGGCAGGCTGCGCCAACAAGAAGAACCTGCCGAACAGCGCCGGCGAACTCGGCCTCGGCGCCGGTGCGGGCGCCGCAACCCCGGGCTCGGCGCAGGACTTTACCGTCAATGTCGGCGACCGCATCTTCTTCGATACCGATTCGTCGTCCGTGCGTGCCGACGCTGCCCAGACGCTCGACCGTCAGGCTCAGTGGCTGCAGCAGTACCCGAACTACGCCATCACGATCGAAGGCCATGCCGACGAGCGCGGCACCCGCGAATACAACCTGGCACTCGGTGCGCGCCGCGCTGCCGCCACCCGCGACTATCTGGCATCGCGTGGCGTTCCGGCCCAGCGCATGAAGACCATCTCCTACGGCAAGGAACGTCCGGTCGCCGTCTGCGACGACATTTCCTGCTGGTCGCAAAACCGCCGCGCCGTCACCGTTCTGGGTGGCGCAGGCATGTAATCGGTCCGCCCGATTATCACCACCACGTGAAGGCGGCCTCCGGGCCGCCTTTTACTTTTCTCCTTACTTTGGCCGAACTTGGTTGCTTTTTGCAGGCAATTGGGAAAACTCCTGTCGGCGCTGGTTCGGCGCAAATCGTCGCGAAAACAGGAAAAGGAACATGAACAAACTTGTGATGGCGGCTCTGCTAGCGACGGCCTCGCTGACGGGTTTCCATGGAACGGCTCACGCCTTCCAGGTCACCCTGCCGCCTATCTTCGGACAACAGAAAACCCCTGAGCAGCTGCAAGGCCAGAACCCTCGCGGTCAGGTCCACATGACTCAGGCCGCCGACCCCTCCTTGCGTGTGCAGCAACTCGAGGAAGAAATTCGCGCGCTGAACGGCCGCATCGAAGAGATGAGCTTCCAGCTTTTGCAGATGCAGGAGCAAATGCGCAAGCAGCAGGAAGACAACGAGTTCCGCTTCCAGGATCTCGAGAAGAAGAGCGGCTCCCTGACCCGTCCGGCCACGGCAGGCGCACAGCAGGATTCGGTTGCGGAGATCATCACCGAAACCCCGGACGTCGGCGCAAGCGCCGACGCTTCCGGCACGATCCAGGCGCCGGGGACCGCGCCCGGCGAGCAGACCCTCGGATCCATCGCGCTCGACCAAAACGGCATGCCGGTGACCGCGACGCTGAACCAGGACGCAGGGAACAACAGTGCGAGCAACCTGCCCGGTGTCGATACCGGTGTAACCGCTCCCTCCACTACGCCCCAGCAGACGGCCTCGCTCAACTCCGAGAGCGATGTTTACCAGATCGCCTACGCCCATGTTCTTTCGGGCGACTATACGCTGGCCGAAAACGAATTCCGCGATTTCATCGCTGCTTATCCGAGCAGCGCGCGCATCGCCGATGCCCATTTCTGGCTGGGAGAGGCCCTCTACTCCCAGGGCAATTACAACGAGGCGGCCAAGACCTTCCTCAATGCCCACCAGACCTACAATACCTCGCCGAAGGCCCCCGAAATGCTGCTGAAGCTCGGCATGTCGCTCGCCGCCCTCGACAATACCGAGACTGCCTGCGCGACGTTGCGCGAAGTCTCCAAACGTTACCCCAAGGCCTCCCGCGCCGTCGTCTCCAAGGTCGCGAGCGAGCAGAAGCGCCTTAGCTGCTGATGGCCGCCCCGCTCGCGGCAGCCTCGCCCCTGCCCGACCTCTCGCCCGAAGCGGCGATTGAAGAATTTCTGAACTACCTGAAACGTCCTCTCCGCCTGCTGGTCGCCGTCTCCGGTGGCAGCGATTCGCTCGGGCTTCTGCTTCTCCTGAAGCAGGCGATCGAGAAGCAGAATGCGCCCCACCGCCACTCGCTGGCGGCTGCAACGATCGATCACGGACTGAGAGCGGAAGCGGCAGACGAAGCGCGATCGGTCGCGCAGCTCTCCGCCCGGCTCGGGATTCCCCATCGTATCGAGTGCTGGCACGGCATCAAACCTCAAACCGGCTTGTCCGCCGCAGCCCGCGAAGCCCGCTACCGACTTCTTGCCAATGCCGCAAAGGTCATGGGTGCCGATGTCCTCGTGACCGGTCACACCCTCGACGACCAGATCGAGACCATTGCAATGCGTGCCGCTCGCTCCGTTGAGAGCGCTCTTGGCCTCGCGGGGATGGCGCCTGCCACGCTATACGCCAATCACCTCTGGATCCTGCGTCCGCTTCTTCGCACACGCCGCGCGGCAATTCGTTCCTATCTCGAGGAATGCGGCCAATCCTGGATTGAGGACCCCAGCAACGAGGACACACATTACGAGCGTGTCAGGACCCGCCAGTCGGCACCGACGGCGACTGCTCTGGCGATCGCCCAGGCCGCGAGCCATAGACGCAGCCTTACGGCAGCAGCCGCCGCCTGGCTGGAGAGCCATGCCAAGGCGGGCCCGGGGCCCCTCGTCACGCTCGTCCTCGACCACGCCGACGAAGCAGCCGCAGAGCCGGCAAAACTCGCGCTGGCAAGCTTGATTGCCGCCCTTGGCGGCAAGCCCCATCGCCCGGGAGCGGCAAGCCTCGACCGCCTGAGTGTCGCTCTTGCCAAGGCATCGGATTTTCGCCTGACTCTCGCCGGCACGCTGATTGTCCGCCGCCGCGACCAGCTTTTCCTGGTCCGGGAAAGGCGCGGTCTTTTGCCGCTGCTCCTTGCACCGGGCAGCAGGGGTATCTTTGACGGGCGCTATACGGTGCTTAACGAAAGCAGCGGGGAGATCACCATCGCCGCCGGCCCGGCCTCGACGGTTGATCCTGCTCTACCGGGCGCCACGCGTGCGGCACTGGCTGGAACCGGACCGCAACTCCTTGATAGGCATGGCACTTCGCGGCAAGTCGACGTCGAGATCACGGTAAAGCCGCGGCTCTCGCTCTATGCCGATTTTATGCCGTGTTTCGACCAGCCACTGGCGGATGCGATCGCCAGGCTCATCGGTGTCGAACCGGGCCCGTCTTGTCCCATTTAAGACTTATTGACGGAAAACGATCTGCGACGGTCCCTTTGCCTTGGCAAGGATGCGGTGGGCTCCTATGTTAGAGAGTAATTCTGCGGGGCTTCGGTCCGCAACACTGGTTCGGGGAGTTCAATGAACCCAAATTTTCGCAATTTCGCGCTCTGGGCGATCATCGCTCTTTTGCTGATCGCGCTGTTCAGCATGTTCCAGACCTCGCCGTCCCAGACGGCCTCGAGCGAGGTTCCCTATTCGCAGTTCCTCCGGGAAGTCGATGCGGGACGCGTTCGTGAGGTGACGGTCACGGGCAATCGCGTCCTCGGCAAATATGTCGAGACGGGCACGGCCTTCCAGACCTACGCGCCGGTTGTGGATGACAACCTGCTGACCAAGCTGGAAGCCAAGAACGTGATGATCGTTGCCCGTCCGGAAACGGACGGCTCCTCGGGCTTCCTGAGCTACATCGGCACGCTTCTCCCCATGCTGCTGATTCTCGGCGTCTGGCTTTTCTTCATGCGCCAGATGCAGGGCGGCTCGCGCGGCGCCATGGGCTTCGGCAAGTCGAAGGCCAAGCTCCTGACGGAAGCGCATGGCCGCGTCACGTTTGACGATGTTGCCGGCGTTGACGAAGCCAAGCAGGACCTGGAAGAGATCGTCGAATTCCTGCGTGACCCGCAGAAGTTCCAGCGCCTTGGCGGTAAGATCCCGCGCGGCGTCCTGCTCGTCGGCCCTCCGGGTACCGGTAAGACCCTGCTCGCCCGCTCGGTCGCCGGCGAAGCCAACGTGCCCTTCTTCACGATCTCCGGTTCGGACTTCGTCGAAATGTTCGTCGGTGTCGGTGCAAGCCGCGTCCGCGACATGTTCGAACAGGCCAAGAAGAACGCACCCTGCATCATCTTCATCGACGAAATCGACGCCGTCGGTCGCCATCGTGGCGCCGGTCTCGGCGGCGGCAACGACGAACGCGAACAGACGCTCAACCAGCTGCTCGTCGAAATGGATGGCTTCGAGGCCAATGAAGGCATCATCCTGATCGCCGCGACCAACCGTCCAGACGTTCTCGACCCCGCCCTGCTCCGTCCGGGCCGTTTCGACCGCCAGGTGGTCGTTCCCAACCCCGACATCATCGGCCGCGAGCGCATCCTCAAGGTCCACGCCCGCAACGTGCCGCTGGCGCCGAATGTCGACCTCAAGGTTCTCGCCCGCGGTACGCCCGGCTTCTCCGGTGCCGACCTGATGAACCTCGTCAACGAAGCTGCCCTGATGGCCGCGCGCCGCAACAAGCGCGTGGTCACCATGCAGGAATTCGAAGACGCCAAGGACAAGATCATGATGGGCGCGGAACGCCGCTCGTCCGCCATGACCGAAGCAGAAAAGAAGCTGACCGCCTATCACGAAGCCGGCCATGCAATCACTGCCCTGAAGGTGCCGGTTGCCGATCCGCTGCACAAGGCGACGATCATTCCGCGCGGCCGTGCACTCGGCATGGTCATGCAGCTCCCCGAGGGCGATCGCTACTCGATGAGCTACAAGTGGATGGTCTCGCGCCTCATCATCATGATGGGCGGACGCGTTGCGGAAGAACTGACCTTCGGCAAGGAGAACATCACCTCGGGCGCCTCTTCCGACATCGAGCAGGCCACTAAGCTTGCCCGCGCCATGGTCACGCAGTGGGGCTTCTCCGATATCCTGGGTCACGTCGCCTATGGCGAGAACCAGCAGGAAGTCTTCCTCGGTCATTCCGTTTCGCAAACGCGCAATGTGTCTGAATCGACCGCCCAGAAGATCGACACTGAAGTCCGCCGCTTGATCGACGAAGCCTATACCGAGGCCCGCCGTATTCTGACCGACCACCACGATGAATTCGTGGCGATTGCCGAAGGTCTTCTGGAATACGAAACGCTGTCGGGCGACGAGATCAAGGCGCTCATTCGCGGCGAAAAACCGGCCCGCGACAGCGGCGACGACAGCACGCCCAGCCGCGGCTCCGCCGTTCCCTCGACCGGCCGCAAGGACGTGCCGAAGGGTGGAGAGCCGGAAGGCGGCCTGGAACCGCAGCCGCACTGAGCACGCCTCACGAGACTTCGCAAAAAGGCCACCCTCGCGGTGGCCTTTTTCATGGCATCGCCCTGACGTCGCACAAATCCGTGGAAGACTACGCTTACGGTAACGCCGTGTAATGTATTTTAGCGCTATTTTACGTGTCCTGCGCCGCATTCTGTGGCATGGCAGCCCAATGCGGCGCGCTGCGTAAACGCTTATGCCTGGGCAAATGCAGCGACCGGCACAGGAATGGACTTGAAGGAACACAGATGACACGTCGTTACTTCGGCACGGACGGCATTCGCGGCCTCTCCAACCGCTTCCCCATGACCCCGGATCTTGCGATGCGTGTGGGTATTGCCGCCGGCACGATCTTCCGTCGCGGCGGCCACCGCCATCGCGTTGTGATCGGCAAGGATACGCGCCTCTCCGGCTACATGCTGGAGAACGCGATGGTCGCGGGTTTCACCGCCGCCGGCCTCGACGCCTTCGTTCTCGGCCCGATCCCGACGCCTGCCGTGGCCATGTTGACGCGCTCGCTACGGTGCGACCTCGGCGTGATGATTTCGGCCTCGCACAATCCCTTCGCTGACAACGGCATCAAGCTCTTCGGCCCCGACGGCTACAAGCTCTCGGACGAGCTGGAGCAGCAGATCGAGGAACTGCTGGAGAAGGACCTCTATGGCCAGCTCGCAGCCCCCAACGATATCGGCCGCGCCAAGCGCATCGACGGCGTGCACGACCGTTATGTGGAATTCGCCAAGCGCACCCTGCCCCGCGATGTGACGCTGCACGGGCTGCGGGTCGCCATCGATTGCGCCAATGGCGCCGCCTACAAGGTTGCACCGCAGGCCCTCTGGGAGCTGGGCGCCGAGGTTGTGACGATAGGCGATGAGCCCAACGGCACGAACATCAACCTCGAATGTGGCTCGACGCATCCCGATACCTTGCAGAAGAAGGTCCACGAGACGCGCGCCGACATCGGCATCGCGCTCGATGGTGATGCAGATCGCGTCATCATCGTTGACGAGAACGGCACTGTCGTTGACGGGGACCAGTTGATGGCGGTGATCGCCGAGACCTGGGCGCAGGACCAGACCCTGCGCGGCGGCGGCATCGTTGCGACCGTCATGTCGAACCTCGGCCTCGAACGTTTCCTCGGCGAAAAGGGCCTGACGCTCGCCCGCACCAAGGTCGGCGACCGCTATGTCGTCGAGCACATGCGCAGCCACGACTTCAACGTCGGCGGCGAACAGTCCGGCCATATCGTGCTTGCCGACCACGGCACCACAGGCGACGGCCTTGTCGCGGCGCTGCAGATCCTGGCGGCGGTCAAGCGGACCGGCAAGACGGTGAGCGAGATCTGCCACCGCTTCGAGCCGGTTCCGCAGCTTTTGCGCAACGTCCGCTTCTCCGGCGGCAAGCCCTTGGAAGACGCCGTCGTCAAGCAGGCGATTGCCGATGCCGAAGCCGAACTCGCCACGTCCGGCCGCCTCGTGATCCGCCCTTCCGGGACAGAACCTCTCATCCGTGTGATGGCTGAAGGTGATGACCGCGCACAGGTCGAACGCATCGTCAACGATCTCGTCGATGTGATTGGAAGCGTGCGGAGCGCTGCCGCCTGACAAAGCAATCCACCGCCTGCAGGAAGACGGAAATGCAAGAAGCCCGGCTGAGATTCAGCCGGGCTTCTTGTTGTCATCGGGAAGGAGCCTGTGTCAGGCCGACAGCTTCGCCATCACTTCGTCGGAGACTTCGAAGTTCGAATAGACATTCTGAACATCGTCATCGTCTTCCAGCGTGTCGATGAGCTTCATCAGCGACTGCGCCTTTTCCTCATCGACTTCGATGGTGTTTTGCGGCTTCCAGATCGCCTTGACGGACTCGGCTCCGCCGAGCACAGCTTCGAGTGCCTTCGAGACCTCGTTCATGTCTTCGAATGCACAGTAGATCGTGTGGCCCTCTTCGTCCGAGATGACGTCTTCGGCACCGGCCTCGATGGCCGCCTCCATCACCTTGTCCGCATCGCCGACGGAGGCCTTGTAGGTGATCTCGCCGACATGGTCGAAGGAGAAGGAAACGGAGCCCGTTTCGCCGAGTGCTCCACCTGCCTTCGAAAAGGTCGACCGTACGGACGAGGCCGTACGGTTACGGTTGTCAGTCAGCGTCTCGACGATGATGGCCACGCCGCCCGGACCGTAACCTTCGTAGCGGATTGCATCATAGCTCTCGGCATCGGCACCGGACGCCTTCTTGATGGCGCGTTCGATGTTGTCCTTCGGCATCGACTGCGCCTTGGCGTTCTGCACGGCAAGACGAAGTGCGGCGTTCATGGCCGGGTCAGGCAGACCGGTCTTTGCGGCAACGGTGATTTCGCGCGCAAGCTTGGAGAACATCTTCGAACGGATACCGTCCTGCTTGCCCTTGCGGTGCATGATGTTTTTGAACTGTGAATGGCCAGCCATGGCACCCCTGATCAGGTCTGTTTGTGGGAATGGCCGCCTTATAAGGGCGAAGCCCGACCTGTTCAAGCCCATCAACCATCGCCACCACCTGCCTGAGAGCCAGGAACAAGTCTGCGTTCAACTCGTTGCTGCCATGGAAAAACGTCAGGGAGAAAGACGATATGGCAAGCTTCAGTGAAGCCCGCGAAAATCCGGTAGAACAGCTCTGGGACGAAATCGGCGACGTGCATGCCGGCATGCTCGGGCTTCTGGGCTCAGATCTGTTGATGCGTCCCATGGCGCCACAGGCAGACCGCTCGACACACACCATCTGGTTCTTCACCAAGACCGATACGGATCTCGTGAAAGCGCTCCGCCCGGGCAGCCGTGGCCAGTTCTGCGTTGTCGGCAAAGATCACGACTATCATGCGTCCTTGACCGGCAGCCTCGCTGTGGTGAAGGACACCGCCAAGATCGACGAATACTGGAACGCCGTCGTGGCCGCCTGGTACGAGGGCGGCAAGGAGGATCCCCTCCTGACCATGCTGGCACTCTCCCTCGATGAAGGCGAGATCTGGGCTTCGACCGGGAGCTCGGTCAAGTTCGGCTGGGAAATTGCCAAGGCCAACCTCAACCCGGAAAAGATGCCTGACGTCGGCGTCCACCGCCATGTCCGCTTCGCCTGAGCCGGAGCGTATCAGACCCCCTGCAAGACGAGGATCAGCGGCTTTTTCGGCAAGGTCCGCATGGACACCGTGAAGCCGCGGTTCTCGGATATCTGTGTGTCGAAACTGCCATCGAACATCGACAGGAATGTCTCGATCGGCGGACCTCGACGATGCATCGGCAAGATGAGCGCGGACCGTAGACGCTTGACGATCCGGCTCATGCTGTCCGCCCCGAGCGTCAGGCCGCCATCCACGGGCACCATGACAATGTCGAGCCGACCGATTTCGCCATAATGCGTGTCGGTGAGTTCATGATGAAGATGTCCGAGATGCCCGATGCAAAGGCCCGCGACCTCAAAGATGAAGATCGAATTGCCGTTCGGCTCCATCGATCCGCCCCAGCTGCGGATGTCGGTCGGCACATTGCGGATATACGCATCTCCGACAACCAGCCTGTGCTGGATCGCCTCACCCGGCTGAGCCTCGTTCCATCCATGTAATACGGCTCCGATCGCCGGATCGGGATTGAGCGTGTAATGGCTGGAATGCGCCTTGTTCATCGTTACCACGTCGGGCGTCCGGGACGTCCTGAGCCAGCCGTTGAAATCGGTCGCGATCGAAATGCCGCCGGGTGTGTCGATCTGGAAGGTTGAGTGCCCGACGAATGTGATAACCACGTCTTCCTGCACCTGCGCGAGCGTCAGTGCCGGAACACCTGGAGCCGACGGTGTGAAGTTGGCGTATTGAACCTTGGGGATCTTTTCGGCGATCAGCTGACACTGGCTGACCTGCGGTCGCTCCTGGGCCGATGCGCCACCAGCTACAGCGGCAAGCATTATCGTGGACAACACCAGTCTCAGCATCATGCCGCTCCCTGCATCCCATCCAGATCGATGATGGCAGCATGCGGCAGCTCATTCCTGCGGTAAAGACTGCTCTGGGCATGACTTCTGTCAAATTGCCGTTATCGCAGCAGGGCCAATACGTCTTCCAGCTTCATCACCCTTAATCAGTCGTTAATCGCTCCTGGTCAATCTTCGCACCAAAAGCTACCGCACACCGTACTGAACACCTGGAAGGACATACCATGCCGGCGGCGCAAGCCCTATTCGACCACCACACGCAGACCACCGGCTATGCCCTCCTGGAATGCATCGAAGCAGCCCTCAACGACGACTTCAGCAAACTGCCTTCGGGCTCCGATCCCCTGGATCGCGCAGTGGCACGCCTCATCACGCGCACCCAAGAGCGGTCGGCAGCTCAATTGAAAGATGTTGTCGAGATCTCGGTCAATGTGAACGAGACTGCCACTATGTCAGCCAACCTCCTCTACGACCTGAAACAGGTCGATCACAGGACGCATGACATCGCCGCAGCCGCCGAAGAGATGGCAGCGACCGTGGATGAGATCGCCCGTCACGGCGAAGAGATTTCCGGCGGCACGCGACGCGCAGGGGCCGCCTGTGACGAAGCTCGACAGTCAGCCTTGGAAACACGGACGACCATGGAGGGCATCAACCGTGCGCTCGGAGACGCGTCCGACAGGATTGCCTCGATCCACACCTTGGGCTCGCGCATTTCCGAAATCGCGGCCAACATCAAGAAGATCGCTTCCCAGACAAACATGCTCGCGATCAATGCTGCGGTCGAAGCGGCACGTGCGGGCGAGGCCGGGCGCGGATTTGCGGTCGTCGCTTCCGAAGTGAAGGCGCTTTCGGACCGCACCGCCAATGCAACGACAGAGATTTCGAAGATCGTGATGGATCTCGAGCAGGGACTAACTTCGATGAATGAGGCCATGTCCCTCAGCCGCAGTTCGGCAAACGCCGGCACGGCAGCCCTCGATACCCTCTCGAAGAGGCTGAGCGACGCCCTGCGCCAGGTCAATGAAAGCGCCGACAGCGCTGCCCAGATCGCAAGCGGCCTGGTGGAACAGAAGGCTGCATCGTCAAGCGTTGCCAACGGCATCACCCATATCGCAACGAACGCCGGCGACGCGACCCGTCAGCTCGGTCGGGTCATGGATGCGGTCGCAAACGCGCAAATCGGTCTCGATCGGAGGCTCAAGGTTTTGGCCGAGGAGGATATCCCTGGCAAGGTCGTCATGCTGGCGCAATCCGATCACGTCATCTGGAAGCGACGCCTTGCCAACATGATGGTGGGCCGCGACCGGCTCGATCCTCGGGAACTCGCTGACCACCGGAATTGCCGCCTTGGCAAATGGTACTTGAGCGAACGCAGCACGCCCATGGGCCAGGATAGCGACTTCCTTGCACTCGACGAACCGCATTGCCGGGTGCATGAGCACGGATTGGAAGCTGTGCGCTGTTATAATGCAGGCGACATCGGCTCTGCACTCAAGCAATTGCAATGTGTCGAGGTCGCCTCGAGCGAAGTCTTGCAAAAGCTGGGACGGCTGGAGCGCAAGACCTCCCATAAGTGAGGGCGCAGTTGCTTTCGTGACAATGGATCCCGCGCTCAGGCCCAGAAGGGCGGGATCGTCTCGGCCAGACGGGGACCGAGGCGCAGCGGCGCGATCTTCTCGGCCAGGCCCGTTGCATCCGAAATCTCCACCCCGACACCACAGATCGTGGCTGGCCCGCTGGCCGCCTCGAAACGCCCCTTGGGCATTTTCGAGATGAAGCGGTTCAGCGGCTCTTCCTTTTCCATGCCGAGCGAGGAATCATAGTCGCCGCACATACCGGCATCCGACATATAGGCGGTGCCGCCATTGAGGATCTGGTGATCGGCCGTGGGGACATGCGTGTGCGTGCCGACAACAAAACTCGCGCGGCCGTCGACAAAGTGGCCGAAGCACTGCTTTTCGCTTGTCGCCTCCGCATGGAAATCGAAGACGATCACATCCGCCTGCTCCTTGAGCGGGCATGCCGCCAGAATGGCTTCCGCCGACTTGAAGGGATCGTCGAGCTCCGGATGCATGAACACCCGGCCCATGATGTTCGCCACCAGGACCCGGGCACCGTTGCGGGCATAGTAGAGACCGGATCCTTTGCCGGGCGTCCCGGCCGGATAATTGGCGGGGCGAAGGAACTGGTCGTGGCGCGTGCAGAAGGAGACGGCCTCCTTCTGGTCCCAGACGTGATTGCCTGTCGTGACGACGTCTGCACCGGCATTAATCGTCTCGAGGTAGATGTCTTCGGTGATCCCGAAGCCGCCTGCAGCATTTTCGCCATTGACGATGACGAAATCGAGCTTCATGTCGGAGATGAGGCCCGGTAACCGCTCCCACACAGCCGTTCGTCCGGTCTTGCCCACCATGTCTCCGAGGAACAGAAGTCTCATATTTGTCCAATCACTCCAGGAATGTTCTGAGCCCGCTTTCCGTCAACACGGCTTCCAGCCGGACGTCATGGGCTTCATAGGGCACTTCTGCCACCTCCTGACAGTCGAATGCAATGCCGATCAGTCGCGGATGCCGGCCTTTTTCCCTCAGACGGGCAATCGCCCGGTCATAATGGCCGGCGCCATAGCCGATCCGGTTGCCGCGGGCATCGAAGGCAGAGAGCGGAACGAGCAAGAGATCAGGATCGACGACAGCCGCCTCCGGGCCGGGTCCGCGCGTGCCAAAACCCGTATCCACCAGATCAGCCCCGGCGACCAGTTCCCGGAAGGCGATCGTCTCCTTGTCGATCACGACGGGAAGACACAGCCGCGCGCCCCGTGCCTTCAACCTCGCCATCAACGGCCGGATGTCGGCCTCGGAACGGATTGGAAAGAAGCCTGACACGATCATTCCGGGCTCGACGGAAAGAGCATCGCCGGCAAGCTCCGCCATGGTCAGACTGTACTCGACACGACGGTCGGTCTGAATGGCATCACGCAGCGCCAGCCGCTCTCTCCGGATTTCGGCCTTCAACTCCCGTTTTTGCACCATGACAGCCTTTTCCTTACCCGTCCCGCCATATTTGGGGAGGCTCTTTCCAACAAAAATTGAAATTTGGCGTTTATCAAGCCATCGAGAAAAGACCCTAAAAAACCAAGGGTTAACCCGAGGGAATTAGACTAACGTTTAAATCAACTTTTAAAGGGCAGCGTTCCATGCAGATATTTTCGCGCTTCGGCATCACAAAGACAATCACCGCGACGACGGTCTTGATCCTCATCGCGGCACTGGGTGCCGTAGCATGGGTAATCTCGGGAAGCATTGAAACGCGGATCCAGCAGCAGGCGATCGCCGGTCAGGATGCGAGCCTGCGCACCGCCGCTACCATGATTGAGCGCGACTTGCCCGGCACGAAGGTGACCTGGGCGAAGGACGGCAATGTCGAGCGCATTGTCATGGACTCGATCCCGAAGGAATTTTCCGAACATTCGATGATCGACACGATCGGCCGCATGACGGGCCAGACCGCAACGATCTTCGCCTGGGACGCCGAGAGCAAGGACTTCTGGCGCCGCACGACCAACATCATCAAGCCTGACGGCAACCGTGCGGTCGGCACTGCACTCGGCCAGACCGGCGCCGTCTATCCCTTCGCCGTGAAGGGTCAGGTCTATCGCGGTGAAGCCGTCATCCTGGAAACACCCTACTACACCATCTACCAGCCGATCTTCTCGCCAACCGGTGACGTCCTCGGCATTCTCTACGCGGGCGTTCGCAAGGCAGATATCAACAGCATCGCGACGGAAATGACCTTTGCCATCGGTACGACGGCTCTGATCGTCCTTCTGATTGCGGCCACCCTCGTTTCCCTGCTCGTTCGCCGCATCGTTGGCTCCCTGCCGCGCCTCACGGCTGTCGCCGACCGTCTCGCATCGGGCCAACTGGAAACCCAGGTCCCGGACCAGGATCTGAAGAACGAAATCGGCGCCTTGGCGCGCTCGATCAACGTTTTCCGGGAAAGCGCCATCCAGAAGATCGAAATCGAACGTCGCGCAGCCGATGCCGCAGCTCAGGGCGAAGAGGAACGCGCCGAGCGCGAACGTGCCAAGGCAGAGGACTCCCGCCTCGTACAGGAAGCGGTAGACGTGCTCGCCGGCTCGCTCAACCGCCTCAGCGACGGCGACCTCACCGTGCGCATCGCTCACCCCTTCACCGGCGACCTCGACCGCCTGCGCGTCGACTTCAATGCCTCGGTTGAAAAGCTGAGCAACACGCTGACGGACATCCACAACGAGACAGCCGGCATTGAGGCAAGCTCCGCCGAGATGCGCTCGGCGACCGACGACCTGTCGAAGCGCACCGAACAGCAGGCCGCCTCGCTGGAGGAAACCTCCGCTGCACTGGAAGAAATCACCTCGACCGTCCGCAGCTCTTCGGCGAAGGCGGATCAGGCAGCCGACATGGCGACCAAGGCCCGTCAGAGCACGGAGAACTCGAGCAAGGTCGTGTCTGACGCGATCGAGGCCATGAGCCGCATTGAACAGGCCTCAAGCGAAATCTCCAAGATCATCAACGTCATCGACGAGATCGCCTTCCAGACAAACCTGCTGGCGCTGAACGCCGGTGTCGAGGCGGCACGCGCCGGCGAGGCCGGCAAGGGCTTTGCCGTCGTTGCCCAGGAAGTACGCGAGCTCGCCCAGCGCTCGGCAAATGCAGCCAAGGACATCAAAACGCTGATCAACAAATCGGGTGAAGCCGTTGCTGGCGGCGTTTCGCTCGTCCAGCAGACCGGTAGTGCGCTGAGCGAAATCTCGAGCCAGGTGGCAGCCATCAACGATCACATCTCTGCAATCGCCTCCGCCGCCCGCGAACAATCCACCGCGCTGAACGAGATCAACGGCTCGGTCAACCACATGGACCAGTTCACCCAGAAGAACGCCGCAATGGTGGAAGAGGCAACCGCCGTCACGCATCGCCTGGCCGACAGTGCGCGCAATCTGGGCGGTCTCGTTTCGCAGTTCCGCATCGCGGGCGCCGCCAGCCACTCAGGCCGCGCGCCGGCCTCGGGTCATGTGGCGGCGGCAGCTGCACGGCCGGCATCCCGCCCGGCACCGGCCGCAACGGAGACGCGACCCGTCGCCTCGCCTGCGCGAAAGATGGTTGGCAATCTTGCCAGAGCTTTCGGCGGCGGCAACACCGCAGCGGCCCCATCGCAGGACAACTGGGAAGAATTTTGATCCCTTGTCGAGAATGCAAAAAGCCGTCGCGAGCGATCGCGGCGGCTTTTTTATTGCATTTCGTCCCGGCTTGAAACGAGAGAGGTGCGATCCACGGCAACCGATGGAGAATTTACGATCCTGGGTGCCTACAAAGTAGGTGGGCGCCATATGTCCAAGCCCACGGGCCTGGTCAGGGACAGCTCCCTAAGGATCGAGTATGGCCCCAGGGATTGTGGTTCCTGTCGTGAGGCGCAGACCGCAACTCAGATATAGGCTCTTTCCGGCGCCTCCGCCAGTGGCCGTTTTCACGAAAGAGGGCGTGTCGTTGGCTGCGGCTGAGGAGCGGGACGCTGCGTCAGTTTGCGGGTGATCCCGTTCAAACGCTCGGCGAGTTCGGCAACGGCGCTCGCAATCGCCTCCTCGCGCTGGGTGACGCTTGTCAGCACCGTGTCCCGACCTGCACGAAATCCGGCCAGTTCGGCCTCTGCAGCTGCAAGCCTTCGATTGAGGTCGGCCATTTCATCCATGACCATGATTCCGGCCATGACGGTGATCCTGAGATCCCCGATCTCTCCGAACTGCCCCTTCAGATGGCCGACATAGCGGTCAAACTGGCTGGCCAACTCGGTCAGATGGGCTTCCTGCCCTTCCTCGCAAGCCATGCGATAGGCTTTACCATCGATCGTGACTGTGACTTGCGCCATCGGCCTTCCAACTCTTTCCTACGCGTGGCGCATGCGCGCCGTCAGAAACACGCACTCAGCACACAGAGCTTCAGCGATCAAGCACCGCCCGGATGGTCTCCATCGCCGTGACCAGACGCCGCGACACCTCGCGATTGACCTCTTCGAGCCGATTGGCGCGGAACTCGGACTGATCGAGTTCCTGCGCAAGGCGAGCGCGATCAGCATGCACGCGCCGCACCTCACCGTCGATCTCCGTGCTCTCGCGCTCGGCTTCGAAGCGCATGTCGACGGCATTCTCGAGCCCGGCGACAGCCTGTCGCAAAGCCGCGAGCGCGGCATCCACCGAATTTTCCGCCGGCATCGTCTTGCCCCTGCCTCAGTGAACTCTGTTTGCTACACGAATCGTCGTGGCCGCCCCGATGATTTAAGGGGCGACAGTAAGCCCCGCCCTTGGCACGCGTCAATAAACCGCAAGCTATCGAAACAGGCCAATTCTGTGGACGACCGTTCCATTTTTGCCGTTCCGGAAGTCATCACGTCGCGTCGCACAGGAAAGAGGCAGAGAGATGTTTTATTGATCTGTGAAAGGCCCAAACCGGGGCCTTTTGTTGACTTGCGTGATGCACCTGCTAAGGATCACCCCCGTTCAGGCGGCCCGTCCCGGCGGGCCGTATCTCGAAGCCCCGGAACAAGCGGAAAAGCCATGATTTCTCCCGAAAAACATCAGCGGATGGCGAATGCGATCCGTTTCCTCGCCATGGATGCAGTGGAAAAGGCCAATTCCGGCCACCCCGGCATGCCGATGGGCTGCGCCGATGTCGCGACTGTTCTCTTCACCCGCTACCTGAGCTTCGACCCGAAGAACCCGCTCTGGCCAGACCGCGACCGCTTTGTCCTGTCGGCTGGCCATGGATCGATGCTGATCTACTCGCTGCTCTATCTCACGGGCTACGAGGACATGACCATCGACGACATCAAGGCTTTCCGTCAGCTCGGCGCCAAGACCGCCGGCCACCCGGAATACGGCCATGCCTCGGGCATCGAGACGACCACTGGTCCGCTCGGCCAGGGCATCGCCACCGCCGTCGGCATGGCACTCGCCGAAAAGAAGCTCGAAGCTGAATTCGGTTCCGATCTACAGAACCATTACACCTATGTGCTGGCCGGTGACGGCTGCCTCATGGAAGGCATCAGCCAGGAAGCGATCACGCTGGCCGGCCACCTGAAACTCAACAAGCTGATCGTCTTCTGGGACGACAACGGCATCTCGATCGACGGCGCGATCTCGCTCGCAGACTCGACCGACCAGCATGCCCGTTTCCGGTCCGCCGGCTGGAACACGCTCGCCATCGACGGCCACGATCCGGAAGCGATCGCAGCCGCGATCGAGACCGCCAAGAAGTCCGACAAGCCGACCATGATCGCCGCCAAGACCGTCATCGGCTTCGGCGCGCCCAACAAGGCCGGCACCCACAAGGTCCACGGCTCGCCGCTCGGCGCCGATGAAATCGCCGCCACCCGCAAGGCGCTTGGCTGGGAAGAGGAAGCCTTCTCGATCCCGGCAGACGTTCTGGATGCTTGGCGTCTGGCCGGCCTGCGCTCGACCAAGACCCGCAAGGACTGGGAAGCGCGCCTTGCTGGCGCCGACGCCGAGAAGCGCGCCGAGTTCAACCGCCGCTTTGCCGGCGAGCTGCCCGGCACGCTGGCCGGCGCGGTCGACGCCTACAAGCGGAAGCTCGCTGAAACCAAGCCCACGGTCGCCACCCGCAAGGCATCTGAAGATGCACTCGAAGTCATCAACGGTGTCGTCTCCGAAACGCTCGGCGGCTCGGCCGACCTGACCGGCTCGAACAACACCAAGACCAGCCAGACCAAGTCGATCACCCCGACCGACTTCTCCGGCCGTTACATTCATTACGGCATCCGCGAACACGGGATGGCCGCTGCCATGAACGGGATTGCACTGCATGGCGGCCTGATCCCCTATTCCGGCGGTTTCCTGATCTTCTCGGACTACTGCCGCCCGTCGATCCGTCTGGCCGCCCTCATGGGCATCCGCGTGATCCACGTTCTCACACACGATTCCATCGGTCTCGGCGAAGACGGCCCGACGCACCAGCCGGTCGAGCATATGGCAGCGCTTCGCGCCATTCCGAACCTGCTGATGTTCCGCCCGGCCGATGCCACGGAAACCGTCGAGTGCTGGCAGGTGGCGCTGGAAAACAAGGAACGTCCGTCGGGCCTGGCTCTGACCCGCCAGAACCTGATCCCGGCCCGTACCGAATATGAAGAGCGCAACCTCTGCGCCCAGGGCGCCTACGAGCTGATCTCGGCCAGCGACGCCAAGGTCTCGATCTTCGCCTCCGGTTCGGAAGTCGAAATCGCGATCAAGGCCCAGCAGCAGCTGGAAGCCAAGGGCATTCCGGCCCGCGTCGTCTCCGTTCCCTGCTTCGAACTCTTCTTCGAACAGGACGCCGACTACCAGGAAGCGATCATCGGCGATGCGCCGGTCAAGATCGCCGTCGAAGCCGGCATCCGCCAGGGCTGGGACGCGATCATCGGGTCCACCGGCACCTTCATCGGCATGAAGTCCTTCGGCGCCTCCGGTCCGGCGAAGGAACTCTACAAGCACTTCGGCATCACGGCCGACGCTGTCGTCGCTGCCGCCGAAGCCAAGCTTGCCTGACACCATCCCGCCAGGGCGTGCCCCACACGCCCTGACATGCCTGCAAAGCCATCTATCCACTCGGGAGTGCACCAATGACTGTGAAAGTTGCCATCAACGGCTTCGGCCGTATCGGACGTAACGTTCTCCGCGCCATCGTTGAATCCGGCCGCACCGACATCGAAGTCGTCGCCATCAACGATCTCGGTCCGGTCGAGACCAACGCCCATCTTCTGCGTTACGACTCGATCCACGGCAAGTTCCCGGCCGATGTGAAGGTCGAGGGCGACACGATCATCGTGGGCGGCGGCAAGCCGATCAAGGTCACCGCGATCAAGGATCCGGCCACCCTGCCGCACAAGGAACTCGGTGTCGACATCGCCATGGAATGCACCGGTATCTTCACCGCCCGCGACAAGGCCGCAGCACATCTGACCGCTGGCGCCAAGCGCGTCATCGTCTCGGCTCCGGCCGACGGTGCCGACCTGACCGTCGTCTACGGCGTCAACCACGACAAGCTGACCAAGGATCACCTGGTCATCTCCAACGCTTCCTGCACGACGAACTGCCTGGTTCCGGTGGTCAAGACGCTGGATGACGCCGTCGGCATCGACCACGGCTTCATGACCACGATCCATTCCTACACCGGTGACCAGCCGACGCTCGACACCATGCACAAGGATCTCTACCGCGCCCGCGCGGCAGCGCTTTCGATGATCCCGACCTCGACGGGTGCAGCCAAGGCCGTCGGCCTCGTCCTGCCGCACCTCAAGGGCAAGCTGGACGGCACCTCGATCCGCGTTCCTACCCCGAACGTCTCGGTCGTCGACTTCAAGTTCGTCGCCAAGAAGAACACGACGGCCCAGGAGATCAACGACGCCATCATCGCCGCCTCCAACGGTGCGCTGAAGGGCATCCTCGGTTACACCGACGAGCCGCTGGTCAGCCGTGACTTCAACCACGACAGCCACTCCTCGATCTTCGCGCTCGACCAGACCAAGGTTCTCGAAGGCAACTTCGTCCGCATCCTGACCTGGTACGACAACGAGTGGGGCTTCTCCAACCGCATGTCGGACACGGCTGTGGCGCTCGCCAAGCTCATCTGATCCAGACAGGCTTTATCTCGCATGAAGGCGGGCCAGCGATGGCTCGCCTTTTTTGTTTCGGGCAGCATCCTCAAGGGCAGGAAAAAATCGCTGCCCCAGGGAACAACACGCCGCCTCGTCAGTTGCCCCTACGAATTGTGGCGCAAATGCGACCGCCCTTGCGGTCGCTTCACCACATTGCGGCGCGGACAGCGCGCCTTCTCCGGGGCTGGTCAGCCCCGATGACATCGAAAGGATACCGGACCATTGGCTCTCACAACAACCGATCCCCATGCAACCGTTGCCGAAGATGCGATACCGGCGCCCGAAGGGCGGACCGAACTCATCGAAACGGACTATGAGATCGGTCAGGACAACATTAACTTCCGCCGCCGTTTCGTTTTCGAGCTCGACATCCACAATGTCGTCTTCAGCGTGTCGGCGCTGTCGATCGTCCTCTTCACCTTCCTGACACTGGCCTTCCAGACCACGCTCGAGCCGGCCTTTACCGGCCTCAGGAACTTTCTGACCAGCAATCTGGACTGGTTCTTCCTGCTGACCGGCAATGTCTTCGTGATCGTCTGCATCGGTCTCATTCTCTCGCCGCTCGGGCGAATCCGTCTCGGCGGACCGGAAGCCACACCGGACTACGGCAATCTCGCTTGGTTCTCGATGCTCTTCGCCGCCGGCATGGGCATTGGCCTGATGTTCTACGGGGTATCCGAGCCCATGGGACATTTCACGGCAGCGCTTGGTGGGCCGGTTTTCCAAGACGGCGTTCGCACGGACTGGGCGCCGCTGAATGGCGCCCTTGGTGACCCGGAAGCAGCACGCCGCCTCGCCATGGCCGCCACGATCTTTCATTGGGGCCTGCATCCCTGGGCGATTTACGCCGTGGTGGCGCTCTCGCTCGCTCTGTTTTCGTTCAACAAGGGCCTGCCACTGACGCTGCGCTCCATCTTCTACCCGATCTTCGGAGAGCGCGTCTGGGGTTGGCCGGGCCATGTCATCGACATTCTCGCGGTATTTGCCACGATCTTCGGCCTGTCGACCTCGCTCGGCATCGGCGCTCAGCAGGCAAGCGCCGGACTGGAATTCCTCTTCGGCATTCCCTCGACGGAAACAACGATGATCCTGCTGGTGCTCGCCATTACTTGCATTGCCATTGCATCAGTGGTTGCCGGCATGGACAAGGGCGTGAAACTCCTGTCGGAGATCAATCTGGGGCTCGCAGCACTGCTGCTGCTCTTTGTGATCGCCGTCGGTCCGACCATGCAGATCATCCAGGGCTTTTTCCTGAACCTGAAGGCCTATGCCACCTATCTGCCGGCCCTTGCCAATCCCTTCGGTCGTGATGACACCAACTTCGCGCAGGGCTGGACGGCGTTCTACTGGGCCTGGTGGATCAGCTGGTCGCCCTTCGTCGGCATGTTCATCGCCCGCGTCAGCCGTGGCCGCAGTGTACGTGAGCTCCTGACTGCAGTGCTGCTCATTCCCTCGCTCGTCTCCGTCCTCTGGATGACGGCACTCGGCGGCACGGCGATCAGCCAGCTTGTCAATGACGGCCTGACCAGCGTTCAGGATGCAGCCCTTGAACTGCAGCTCTTCGAGATGCTGGCGCATCTGCCCATCACGGCGGTAACCTCCTTCATCGGCATCGTGCTCGTGGTAGTCTTCTTCGTGACCTCGTCCGACTCCGGCTCGCTGGTCATCGATACAATCTCGGCGGGCGGCAAGGTCAACGCACCGGTCCCGCAGCGCGTCTTCTGGGCGAGCTTCGAAGGTCTGGTGGCCGTGGCCCTGCTGCTCGGAGGAGGTCTGGTCGCACTCCAGGCCATGGCAGTATCGACCGGTTTGCCTTTCGCCATCGTTCTGCTTGGCGCGAGCTACGCTTTGATCCGGGGACTCCTGTCCGAGCCGAGATAAACACTGTCTAGGGCGGATTAAATTTTTAAATCCGCCCTACAATCATCATGATTTTGTTCCATATTCTCTACGCCGTTCGGCACGCATCAGATTTCCGGTTCGCAGGGAAGCTCGATCCTATCGGATCAAACGACCACCTTTCGGTTTGACAGCCGGATGGCGGCAACGGACAGTGGTGCCGGGGTTTGGTCGACTGGCATTGGGAAAGGGGAAGAGGATTGAGTGAATTCTATGCGGTCATCCTGGTTGCAACAGCCCTTGTGTTTCTGGCCGCCTTTTCGAGCCTGATCGCCTTCCGCTTCGGCGCCCCTCTCCTTCTTCTCTTCCTGACGATCGGCCTCGGTGCCGGCGTTGACGGTCTCGGAATCGATTTCTCCAATTTTCCGCTCGCCTATGCCGTGGGCTCACTTGCTCTGGCGGTCGTGCTGTTTGATTCAGGTTTCGGTACATCGCTGCAGTCGTTCCGTCTATCAGCCGGTCCAGCTCTAACCCTTGCGACAGTGGGAGTGTTGCTGACGACGCTTCTCGTCGGCGTCGCCGCGCATGTGCTGTTTGGCCTGAGTTATCTTGAGGGCATGCTGCTTGGCGCCATTCTGGGATCCACGGATGCCGCAGCCGTCTTCTTCCTGCTGCGCATCGGCGGCATCAACATTCGCGACAGGGTGCGCTCGACGCTTGAAGTGGAATCCGGCACCAACGACCCGATGGCTATCTTCCTCACGATTGCGCTGGTCGAGCTGATTGCCAGCGGCAGCGCCTCGCAAGGCCTGTCGTTCGATATGCTCAGGCTCTTCGTCGAGCAAATGGGCATCGGCCTCATTTTCGGTCTTCTCGGCGGCCTTTGCATCGTCTTCATTCTTCGCCGGCTGCAGATCGAACAGGGTCTCGCACCAATCTTCATGCTGGCGCTTGCCCTGATGATCTTCGCCTTCACCGGGATGATCGGCGGCAGCGGCTTCCTCGCCGTCTATGTCGCCGGCATTTACGCAGGCTCTAGAAAGCTGCCCGCGAACGTCGCCATCAAGCGTTTCCAGGACGGCATGACCTGGCTTGCCCAGATCATCATGTTCCTTGTGCTCGGATTGCTGGCCACCCCGTCGCAGTTCCCGGAAATCCTGTTGCCCGGCGTGCTCCTGGCCCTGTTCCTCGTCTTCATCGCACGACCGATCGCCGTCTGGCTCTGTCTGCTGCCCTTCGACTTCACACAGCGTGAGACAGGTTTCATCGCCTGGGTCGGCCTGCGCGGCGCCGTCTCCATCCTGCTCGGCATCGTGCCTGTGATCGGCACCATGGAAAACGGTGAAGTTTTCTTCAACACGGCCTTCATCGTGGTGATGATCTCGCTCGTCTTGCAGGGCTGGACCATCAAGCCGCTCGCCAAACGGCTGGGCCTGATCATCCCGCCGCGCATCGGCGCGATCGACAAGGTCGAGCTGGACCTGCCGGGCTCCGCCAACCATGAGCTTCTGGCCTATCGTGTCGTTGCCGGCAGCCCGGTTCTGCGCGGCGAACGCATCCCGCGCTGGGCCATGCCCTCTCTGGTCATCCGCGACGGCAAGTCGATGCGCTATCAGTATGCCGGGCGCCTGCGCGAGAATGACCAGGTCTATCTGTTCATTGCGCCCAGCTACTCGAAGCTGCTCGACCGTCTGTTCGCGACCGAGGCTCCGGTCGAAGAGGACGACGGTGAGTTCTTCGGCACCTTCGCCATCTCGCCCGCCACCCATGTCCGCGATCTCGACGAAGCCTATGGGCCGCTATCGATCACCGACAGCGAGCGCGGGAAAACGGTCGCAGAGATGATCACCCAGCGCGTCGGTGGCCGAGCCGATTATGCCGACCGCGTCCGCCTCGGCACCATCGTGTTGATCGTCCGAGATATCGATGAACACGGCCACATCGCCTCGGTCGGCGTTTCGATGGAACCTGTGGAGCCCGCGACGACCTGGCCGATCTTCCTGAACATCCGCGAACTTGCCCATGCCACCCGCGATTATCTGCGGCGCAAGCGGGCCGGAACCTCGGGCAAGACACCCGTTGAAAAATGACGGCACTTGCCTTGCGCCGTCACACAAGCGGTGTAAGGTCCGGCCCGTCAGCCCCATTCAACAGCATTCAAGACGGGTAATTCCATGCCGGCTTTCAAGACACTCGACGATCTCACCGATATCGCAGGCAAGCGGGTGCTTGTCCGCGTCGACCTCAACGTTCCCGTCACCGACGGCAAGGTTTCCGACACCACGCGCATCGAGCGTGTGGCGCCGACGATCCTCGAACTGTCTGAGAAGGGCGCCAAGGTCATCCTGCTGGCTCATTTCGGCCGCCCCAAGGGCGAGCCGGTCGCCGACCAGTCGCTGTCGCTGATCGCACCTGCCGTCGAGGAAGTGCTCGACCAGCGCGTCGCATTCGCGTCCGACTGCATCGGCGCACCGGCCGCCGACGCCATCGCAAAGATGGAAAACGGCGATATCCTGCTTCTCGAAAACACCCGCTTCCACAAGGGCGAAGAGAAGAACACGCCTGAATTCACGGCCGAGCTTGCCAAGAACGGCGACATCTATGTCAACGACGCCTTCTCCGCAGCCCACCGCGCCCATGCCTCGACGGAAGGCCTTGCCCATCACCTGCCGGCCTATGCCGGCCGCACCATGCAGGCAGAGCTGGAAGCCCTGGAAAAGGGTCTGGGACAGCCGACCCGTCCGGTTGTTGCCATCGTCGGTGGTGCCAAGGTCTCGACCAAGATCGACCTCCTCTCCAACCTCGTGACCAAGGTCGATGCACTCGTCATCGGCGGCGGAATGGCCAATACTTTCATCGCCGCCCAGGGCATCGATGTCGGCAAGTCGCTCTGCGAGCATGACCTCGCCGACACCGCCCGCTCGATCATGGAAACCGCGAAGAATGCCGGCTGCTCGATCGTGCTTCCGGTCGACGGCGTCGTCGCCCGCGAGTTCAAGGCCAATGCCGCCAATGAAACCGTCGACATCAACGCCATCCCTACCGATGCCATGATGCTCGACGTCGGCCCGAAGTCGGTTGAGCTGATCAATGGCTGGATCTCGAAGGCAGCGACGCTCGTCTGGAACGGCCCGCTCGGCGCCTTCGAAATCGCCCCGTTCGACAAGGCGACGGTCTCTGCCGCCGAACATGCCGCCGAACAGACCAGGGCCGGCAAGCTCGTTTCCGTCGCCGGTGGCGGCGACACCGTATCGGCGCTGAACCATGCCGAAGTCGCCGACGACTTCTCCTATGTCTCGACAGCCGGCGGCGCCTTCCTCGAGTGGATGGAAGGCAAGGAACTGCCGGGCGTCGCGGTCCTTACCAAGGGCTGATCCGCTTGTGGGAGCATCCCAGGCATTCTTGAGCCGCGTGTCCTCGGGCACGCGGTTTTTTTTGTCATAAGCGTCATTGGGCCGATCGACGTTGGATGCTAGCATTCCCATCGCAGGGAACTCTAAAGCTTGGCTCGGGTTCTCCAAAGGTCGAGACAGGCCTGATCGGACATCTCGGCGTCGCAAGTTTCGTGCCGTTTGAAACGGATTTAAAAATCTTTGAATTTTCAAACGATTGAAATGATTTCAATCGTTTCAATAGCTTAGCAGCCCATTTTCCCTTCGCAGAAGTTCTGTTATCGCCGAAGTCATGAAGGCCCCAGAGGGTCGAAAGCGGTCAGGGAGTGACCGGGACGGCTGCAGATGTCGTCACCAGACTTGACAAAATAGCGGCGCGACCGCGCCATGTTCAGGGATAGGAGTGAGATATGGTGGACGCGAAAATGTTGGAGAAGATCAACTCGGCACCTGGCTTCATCGCCGCACTGGACCAGAGCGGTGGATCGACGCCCGGCGCACTGCGTCTCTATGGCATCGCCGAAACCGACTACCAGGGCGATGACGAAATGTACCGCCTGATCCACGCGATGCGCGTGCGCATCATGAAGGCCCCGGCTTTCACCGGCGACAAGGTGATCGGCGCGATCCTCTTCGAACGCACGATGGACGGTGACGTGGATGGCGAGCCTGTTCCCTCCTACCTGTGGCAGAAGCGCGGCGTCGTGCCTTTCCTCAAGATCGACAAGGGTCTCCTGGACGAGGAGAACGGCGTTCAGAAGATGAAGCCGATGCCTGAACTCGATGCGCTGTTGATCCGCGGCCGCGAGAAGGGCATCTTCGGCACAAAGATGCGTTCGGTCATCGCTCACGCCGACAAGGCTGGCATCGCTGCCGTCGTCCGCCAGCAGTTCGAAGTCGCCCGTCAGATCATCGGCCAGGGGCTCGTTCCGATCGTCGAGCCCGAAGTCTCGATCAAGAGCCCGACCAAGGTCGAGGCCGAAGCCATTCTTCGCGACGAGATCGCAAGCGAGCTCGACAAGCTGCCAGCGTCCGACAAGGTCATGCTCAAGCTGACCATTCCGACGGTCGACGACTTCTATGCGCCGCTGGTGGCCCACAAGTCGGTTGTCCGCGTGGTTGCCCTTTCCGGCGGTTACAGCACGATCGACGCCTGTGAGAAGCTGA
Source organism: Rhizobium sp. AQ_MP (assembly GCF_014237835.1). Classification (GTDB taxonomy): domain Bacteria; phylum Pseudomonadota; class Alphaproteobacteria; order Rhizobiales; family Rhizobiaceae; genus Allorhizobium. The sequence continues at coordinate 514,050 of NZ_JACJVI010000002.1, read as the reverse complement.
GCCACAACCACGGCATGATCGCGAGCTTTTCTCGCGCACTGGCCGAGAAGCTTCGCGTATCCATGAGCGATGCCGAGTTCAACGCAAGCATTGGCGAGACCATCGACCAGATCTACGCCGCAAGCGTGAAAAAGGCCGGCGCAATGGCCGCAGAGTAAGCGGCGCTGCAGGACTTCCAACTTGTCATCAGGACACGAAAGCCCGGCTACGCGCCGGGCTTTTTGCGTTATCAGGGGACCATAGAAAAGCCTCTGGAGCGATCATGCACAACGTGCCCCGCCGCGTCCCCTTCGTCACCATCGACGTCTTCACCAAAACTCGCTTCACCGGCAATCCGTTGGCCGTGATGACAGATGCGCGGGGGCTGAGCGACAAGGAGATGCAGGATATCGCTGCCGAATTCGGCTATTCCGAAACGACGTTTGTCCTGCCACCGCAGAACCCCGACAACACCGCCGAGGTCCGCATCTTCACGCCGGTAACCGAAGTGCCGTTTGCCGGACACCCCAATGTCGGCACAGCCCACGTCCTCGCGACACAAGGGACACTGTTCGGCAATCCAGTGGGCGACCGGATCCGCTTCGAGGAGAAGGCGGGACTGGTTGAGGTCTCCGTTTCCCGCGACGACGCCGGCGGGGTCAGTGCAACGACGATCCGTGCACCTGGCCCGCTGGTCAGCGGCGCGACTGTCACGCCGGAGGGAATGGCACCCTGCATCAGCCTGGCACCCGAGGACATAGAAACCCGCCGGCACCTGCCGACCTTTGCCTCGGTCGGGCTGAAGTTCATCCTGATCGAAGTTAAGGATCTCGACGCTCTGGCCCGCGCCTCCCCCCGTCTCGACCCGCTGACCTCCCTCAGGCAGGCTCATGCCGACGAAGACTGCGATTGCGCGACCTTCCTCTACACCTTTGTCGGCCGGGATCATCTGCGCGCCCGCATGTTCGCCCCTTTCGACAACGTCGCCGAAGATCCGGCGACAGGCAGCGCATCCGCAGCACTGGGAGCTTTCCTGACAACAATCGAAACAGCACCTGAGGAGCGACGCCTCCTGATCGAACAGGGGGTCGAAATGGGGCGTCGCAGCTTGATCGAGCTGACCGTGCGGACAAGGAACGGAGCCTTCGAGACGGTCGACATCAGCGGAAGCTCAGTTCTCGTGACCCGCGGCGAACTGCTGATCTGAAAGAACGAACCGAGCCCAATCCTTGCGCAAATGCCGAAAACTTCAGCAAAGACGTCTTGCCGGATCAACCCTCACTGACTATATCAGCGCTCGAGGACGACCTCCCCCAAAATGGGCAAGATGTTTGCGGGACGACCCGCCTGTTTTCCCGGAGGGAAGAACATGCGCACTGCCGCAGACCGTATCCGTCACGCCATCAGCTTCGAACTCATCGGCCTAGCGCTCGTCGTGCCGCTCGGTAGCATCGCGTTTTCGATGCCTGCCGCCGACATTGGCGTTGTTGGCGTTGCCGGCGCCACTTTGGCCACCATCTGGAACTACCTCTACAATCTGGGCTTCGATCACGTGCTGCGCCGCCGCACCGGGACGACACTGAAGAGCATTCCGGTGCGCGTCATTCACGCCATCCTCTTTGAAGCCGGTCTGCTGATGATCCTGATGCCCTTCATCGCCTGGTATCTCCAGATCAGCCTCTGGCAGGCCTTCGTCATGGACGTGGCCTTTGCGCTGTTCTATCTGATCTATGCCTTCGTCTTTAACTGGGTCTACGACCGCGTCTTTCCCCTGCCCGAATGGCGCACGGAGAAAGCCGGCGCCGCGAACTGACGCGGCGCTCGCCTCCCTAAGGCCTGATCAGCAGCGTCACCGACCACGTGACGAAGGCGACGACAGCCAGCTTCCAGAAGTCGCTGCGTTTGCGCAAGCCTGGCAGGCCGAGGGGTTTGATCACCTGCACGATCATGGCAAGGATCAGAAAAGCGGAAATGGCCTTCGTCATCATATTTCCTTGTGGAGCGCAGACGCGGAATGACGTCGTCAGCTCTTTGCAGGCCTTGCAGCCACATGACCGTCACTTTTGCCCGCCAGAACCTGTCCCTGCAAGCACCAAGGACACATTCAGACAACGGTAGGAAGATCGGTCTACTGTGGCCTTAGCCTGCACGCGCCGATTCGAGGCGCCATCCACACCAATCGATAAGAATACCATGAGACGCAACCTTCTGCCGGTAATGGCCCTGCTCCTGGGCACGCTTTTCCTGTTCCTCGGAAACGGCCTGCATGGCCTACTCCTGCCGGTGCGTGGCGCGGCCGAGGGCTATTCCAACGAGGTCCTCGGCCTGCTCGGCACCACCTGGGCTGCCGGTTTCGTACTCGGCTGCTTCGTCGCACCGAAGCTGGTCATGCGGGTCGGCCATGTCCGTGCCTTTTCGACCTTCGTCTCCCTGATTTCGGTCAACGCGCTTCTGACCGGCATCGTCGTCGACGCAACCTGGTGGGTCGCCCTGCGCGTCATCACCGGCTTCTGCACTGCGGGCACCTCGATGATCATCGAGAGCTGGCTGAACGAGCGCGCGACCAATGAGAGCCGTGGAATGATTTTCTCGCTCTATATCTCCATCACGCTGATCGGCGTCGTGGCAGGCCAGATGCTGGTCGGTCCTCTCGATCCCCAGACGACGATCCTCTTCATGGTGTGCGGGATCGTCTACGGTTTCGCCGTCCTGCCGACGCTGATGTCGACTGCAGCCTCTCCCCAGCCGCTCAAATCCATCAAGCTCGACCTGCCGCTGCTCTACCGCAATTCGCCGGTCTCCTTCGTCGGCATACTGCTGATCGGCATTGCCAACGGTGCCTATGGAACACTCGGCGCTGTCTTCGGAGCCCGGGCGGGGCTCGATCCCTCGACGATCGCCCTGTTGTTGTCGGTGACCATATTCCTCGGCGCCATCATGCAGTTCCCGGCCGGCAAACTTTCCGACCGCATCGACCGCCGCTACGTGCTGGCGGCGCTTTCCGCACTTGCAGCTTTCGCCGCCCTCGGCCTGGTCTTCCTGGTTCCGACCGATCCGCTCTGGATCTTCGTGCTCGTCGGCAGTTACGGAGCAGCGGCAAATGCGCTTTATCCCATCGCCGTTGCCCATGCCAACGACTTCGCCAAGTCGGACGAGTTCGTCAAGGTCTCGGGCGGCCTGCTCCTGCTGTTCGGCATCGGCACGATCATCGGCCCGACGCTTGGCGGCCCCGTCATGACGGCTGCCGGACCTCATGCTCTCTTTGCGGTAACGGCGATCTCACACCTGCTGATCTCGGCTTACGCCATCTATCGCAGCCGCACACGCGCGGCGATCCCGGCCGCCGATCGTGAGAACGTGCCGAACCTGCCGATCTCGGCTTCGCCCATGAGCAGCACGCCGGAAGGGCTCAGCCTCGATCCGCGCGCAGCCCCCTTGCCGGAACAGGATGATCTCGGCGATGATATGCGCAAGGAGGCACACGCATGATCCTTGATGAAGAACCGCGCAAGCGCTCGACAAACCACGAATTGGGCTGCGATCTCTCGGCTATCTCGTCTGATGAACTGCAACATCGCATTGCGCTGCTGGAGGCGGAAATTGCGCGAATCAGGGCGGAGATCGATCGTAAGGAAGCCGGTCGCAAGGCGGCCGACAGCCTGTTCGCCCCCAGAGTATAGCCGTCAATATTCGAAGAATGCCCCATGACGTCTTGAACTGAGGCAATTTTCATCTTGGCGTTTACTATACGTTAGGCCTTTTGAGGGAAACTGAGATCACCCCGGCCTCCGGGCTCAGCTGGTTCTGGCATTTGAAAGATCCTTCTGATTTCTCCCTGTTTTACCTTGAGAGCCGCATTTGCGGCTCTTTTTTTTCCCGAAACGGCAAAGGTTTCACGAAATTGTGGGAATTAACCCTTCCTTAAGTTTCGCCTTGCGGATTTGGGCTATTGGTAGCATCGTAGCGTCATAAAATGCGGCAGGAACAAGTTAGTAGCGCTGTCGTTACATGCCTAAGTGATGCGTTTACAGGGAAACATCAATGTCTGAACTCGGTGTGAATACGGTTAGCTTCGCCGGTCGTGTGGCAGCGTCCAGCCAGTTCAAGGCGACCTATGCCGAGGGCATGGGTCTTGTCGAGGAAACAGCAGCCTACCTGGATGGCCCTGGCCGTGCCGCCGCCAAGGTCCTGCCCCGTCAGGCCTCCGTGCTGTACGCCGCTGAATCGATGCGCCTGACCACCCGCCTGATGCAGATGGCCTCCTGGCTGCTGCTGCAGCGCGCCGTCAACAACGGCGAGATGAGCCGCGACCAGGTTCTTTCCGAAAAGAGCAAGGTTCGTCTCGACGGCTTCAACGTCGATCGCGCTGCTCCGGGTTGGAACGACCTCCCGGAAGCCTTCCGCGACCTGGTCGAGCGTTCTCTGCGCCTCCAGAACCGCATTGCGCTGCTCGACCGCGAAATCTATCGCCCGAATGAGGAAGAGTTCCAGCCAGACAACGAAAACAGCGTCCAGGCCCAGCTCAACCTTCTGCGGACCGCATTCAACGCAGGCTGATCAAGAAGCCTGCACGATCTCAACCCGGCCAGCGAAAGCTGTGCCGGGTTTTTTGATGCGTCCGAGGAAGACAAAGATTGCATGGCCGGCATATTTACAACTTTAAATATTATGCGACACTCAGCCCTCCGAAAAACGGGAGGTGTTCATGACGAAGTTCATCTTGTCGATCGATGGTGGTGGCATCCGGGGCGTCATCCCTGCAGCAGTGCTGACTGTTCTCACCGAAAAGCTTGCCAAGCGCGGCAAGACCCTGCCCCTGCATCGCTACTTTCATCTGATCGCCGGCACATCCACAGGCGCGATCATCGCAGCGGGTCTCACCTGCCCTCGCCCCGGCAGACCGACGGAGCCGGCCGCTGATCCCAAGACGCTGCTCGATCTCTACAAGAAGAAGGGACCGGACATTTTCGATATCGGCCTCTTCCGCAAGATGGCCAATTTTGGGGGCCTGTTCGAGGAGCGCTACAGCGCCGACGCGCTTGAAAAGATCCTGATCGAAATGCTGGGCAAGCGCACGGAAGTGAAGGACGCGCTCGGCAAGGTCCTGATTACGGCCTATGACATCCATGCACGTCGGGCAGTCTTCATCACCAATGCCGACAAGGACCATGAGCGATTCTACGTCTGGCAGGCGGTGCGCGGTTCCTCGGCAGCACCGACCTATTTCGAGCCGGCGCTGGTGGAGGACCTGGCGAAAACCGCCCATGGCCAGACGCCCATGCTCCCACTCATCGATGGCGGGGTCTTCGCCAACGACCCGGCCATGGCCGCCTATGTCGAGGGATCGAAGCTTGGCTGGCGGGAGAATGGCGACGAGATGGTGATCCTCTCGCTCGGAACGGGCTCTGCCAACCGCAAGATCCCGTATCAGCAGGCGAAAAGCTGGGGCGCCGGCGGCTGGATCAATCCCGCCAACGATACGCCGCTTATCTCCGTCCTAATGCAGGGCCAGTCGAGCACTGCTTCCTATCAGCTCAACAAGCTGCTCAACCGAGAGCCGCCGTCCTTCGCCGAGGGGGCCACGGTCGTGACCTTGGCCAACAAGGCGAACCTGAACTACTTCCGCCTCGACGCACCGCTGGTCGGCGCGAATGACGCGCTGGACGATGCCACGCCCAAGAACATCGCCGATCTCGAAAAGTTCGGCCGCGTCCTGGCCCAGAAACACGATCTGGCACTGGAAGAAATCGCGGAACGCATCAAGGCGATCCAACTCTAGCTATTGAAGAGCATTAGCAGGCCAGAAACGAAAAAGCCCGGCACAATGGCCGGGCTTTTGCGTATGCGGATCGTTCGAACGATCAGAGGCCGAGGCCGCCGAAACGCTTGTTGAACTTGGAAACGCGACCACCGCGGTCCAGCAGCTGCTGGTTGCCACCGGTCCAGGCCGGATGGGACTTCGGGTCGATTTCGAGGTTCATGACGGCGCCAGCCGAACCCCAGGTCGAACGGGTCTCGTATTCGGTGCCATCGGTCATGACGACCTTGATGACGTGGTAGTCGGGATGGATGTCAGCCTTCATGGTTCTATTCCTGCTGTGCCGTGGGGTCCAAATGCCGCAATTGCCTCGGCAGGACCTATTCAATAGATGAAGCCGCAGTCCTTATGGGCTACGGCTTCCCAATTCGATGCCGTGCCTATACATGAAGGGCGCAGGGATAACAAGTGCCATGGCGCGAAAGCTCGGTGGCACTGAAGGAGCATGACAGAGTGACCTCGGACGCCGACACCACAGACAAGAAACGCCGCTCTCTGAAGCCCCTGACCAGCCTCTTTCCCTATCTGAAGCGCTACAGGGGTCTGGTAGCCGGCGCGCTGATCTTCCTCTGCCTAGCAGCCGCAACCACGCTCGCCCTGCCGATTGCCATCCGCCGCATGCTGGACCATGGCTTCCAGGCTTCTGATAGCGAATTCATCAACAAGTACTTCGCCATGATGATCGTGATGGCGATCGTGCTCGCGGTCGCAAGCGCCCTTCGCTACTACTATGTCATCACCATCGGTGAACGCGTGGTGGCCGACCTGCGCCGCGATGTCTTCGCCCATGTCACGAAACTTTCTCCCTCCTTCTTCGACATCAACCAGTCCGGCGAGATCGTCTCGCGCCTGACCGCCGACACGACTCAGCTGAAATCCGCCGTGGGCGCTACCGCCTCGCTGGCACTGCGCAACACGATCCTCTGTCTCGGCGCCGTCGTGATGATGATTGCGACCAGCCCGAAGCTGTCGATCATGGTCCTGGCGGCGATCCCGGTCATCGTCTTCCCGCTGGTCGGCTTTGGCCGTTCGGTGCGCCAGCGCTCCCGCGCCGCCCAGGATACGCTGGCCGAAGCCTCGTCCTATGCCGGTGAGGTCATCGGTGCCGCCCGCACGCTGCAGGCCTTCAATGCCGAGGAAGCCGCCCGCGGCCGCTATTTCGGCGCCGTCGAAAGCGCCTATGAAGCGGCCCGCTCGGCCATCCGCTCCCGTGCGCTTTTGACCGGCGTTGCCATCGCGCTTGTCTTCGGCAGCGTCGTCGGCGTCCTCTGGTATGGCGCGCAGAGTGTTCTCGCCGGCACCATGAGCGGCGGCACGCTCGGCCAGTTCCTCCTCTATTCCCTGATCGCCGCCGGCTCGCTCGGCACGCTTTCGGAAGTCTGGGGCGAACTCTCCCAGGCCGCAGGGGCAGCAGAACGCCTGCATGAGCTGCTCGCCGAACATCCGGCGATTGCCGCACCTGCCGTGCCGAAGGCGCTGCCCGACCCCGCCCAAGGCAGCATTGCCTTCGAGGACGTGCACTTCACTTATCCGTCGGCCAAGACCAAGTCGGCGCTCAACGGCCTGACTTTCTCTGTTGCCCACGGCGAGACGGTCGCCATCGTCGGCCCCTCGGGTGCGGGCAAGAGCACCATCTTCTCGCTGATCCTGCGTTTCTACGACCCGGCGTCCGGCACCATCCGCCTCGACGGCGTGGATATCCGCGAGGCGGATCCGCAGGCCGTGCGGGCCCGGATCGCCATCGTTCCCCAGGACACCACGATCTTCGCCGCGTCGATCCACGACAATATCGCCTTCGGCACCCCGGATGCCTGTCGCGGCATGGTCGAAGCAGCAGCCGAAGCGGCCCAGGCGACCGAGTTCATCGGACGACTCGAAAACGGCTTTGACACCATCGTCGGTGAACGCGGCGTCACCCTTTCCGGTGGCCAGCGCCAGCGGATTGCCATCGCCCGCGCCCTCCTGCGCGATGCCCCGCTGCTTCTTCTTGACGAAGCGACTTCGGCGCTCGATGCCGAAAGCGAGACTCTCGTTCAGAAGGCGCTCGACGGCCTGATGCGCGACCGTACCACCATCGTCATCGCCCACCGGCTGGCAACGGTCCTGAAGGCCGACCGCATCCTTGTGCTCGACGACGGCCAGATTGTCGAGGAAGGCACGCATCAGAGCCTCATTCAGCAGGGCGGCCTCTATGCCAAGCTCGCGCGCCTGCAGTTCGAGACGGGTGGCCGCGACTTCACCGCCGCCGCGCAGTAATTCAGTCCTGCCCATGGGTGGGAATCCACCCGTTCTACGACCCTGAATGGGTGGGTTTCCACCCGTCTTTCCTCACCTGCCGTCCATGCAATCAGCCGTTTGGCTGCCTTCGGTTGAACGCTCGCCCGCGCCTGCCACACTGCGCCCCGTCGCCGGTGCTGGAGGAGCAGTCCGAGCGACGCTCGACATTGGATGGAGGAGTACTCATGTCGTTTCCTAAATCGCTTTTCACAGGCAGTCTGTTTGCCGGAATACTCGTCGCCGCCCACGCATTCGCTGCCTTTCCCGAGCGTCCGGTAACGCTCGTCGTGCCCTTTGCCGCCGGCGGATCGACCGATGTCGTCGCCCGGGTAATTGCCGAAAAGATGTCCGAGGATCTCGGCCAGCAGGTCATCGTGCAGAATGTTGCCGGCGCGGGCGGCAGCCTCGGCGCTGGCAATGTCGCGCGTGCCGATGCGGACGGCTACACCATCCTGATGGGCACTGTCGCCACCCACGCGCTCAACCCGCTCATCCTGAAGTCCAAGCCGTATGACGCAGAAGCCGACTTTACCCCTGTGTCGCTTCTGGTGCTCGTGCCGAACGTGCTCGTGGTCAATCCGGAACTTCCGGCAAAATCGGTCGAGGAGCTTCTGTCACTCCTGAAGGCAGAGCCGGACAAGTGGAGCTATGCTTCGTCGGGCAACGGCACGCCGCTGCACCTCTCCGGTGAACTCTTCAAGTCGATGGCCGGCGTCACCATGGAGCACATCCCCTACAAGGGATCCGGCCCGGCGCTCAATGATTTGCTCGGCAACCAGGTGTCGATCATGTTCGACAACCTCCCCTCTTCGTCAGCCCACATCAAGGCGGGCACGCTGCGGGCGCTTGCCGTGACGACGGCCGAACGGGCGCCGTCCTTCCCGGATATTCCGACCATGGCCGAGGCAGGACTGCCGGGCTATGAGACCTATACCTGGAACGCGCTCTTTGCCCCGAAGGACACGCCGAAGGAGGTTGTCGACCGGCTGAATGCCGCAGCTGTCAAGGCCATGGCCGATCCCGGCGTCGCCGAGCGGATGAAGGAATTCTCCGCCACCATCGTCGCTTCCTCGCCGGAGGAACTGGCAACGCATGTGAAGGCGGAGATCGCCAAGTGGACGCCGGTGGTCAAGGACGCCAAGGTCCAGATGGATTAAACGGCGAGATCCGAAACGAAGAAGGGCGGTCCCAGACACCGCCCTTTGAACAACCCACCGCATGGGTCCTGTCGTTCGAGCCTCAACGCCCGACGCTGCGTCCCGCCACACGACCAGAAAACAGGCAGCCGCCGAGGAAGGTGCCCTCAAGCGCGTTGTAGCCATGCATCCCGCCGCCGCCGAAGCCCGAGACTTCACCGGCCGCATAAAGCCCCGGCACCGGCTTGTTTTCCCGGTTGAGCACCCGTCCTTCGAGATCCGTGTGCAGACCACCCAGCGTCTTGCGGGTGAGGATATGCAGGCGCACGCCGATCAGCGGACCGGCGGCGGGATCCAGCAAGCGGTGCGGCTTTGCCGTCCTCATCAACTTGTCACCCAGATAGTTGCGGGCGCCGCGGATCGCCACGACCTGCGCATCCTTGGAAAAGGTGTTTTCGATCTCCCGGTCGCGCGCCTCGATCTGGGTCCGGACGTGATGCACGCCGAGACGATGCTCGCCGGAAAGCTCGTTCATGCCAGCGACGAGGTCTTCCAGATTGTCACGAACGACGAAATCCTCGCCCCTGTCCATGAAGGCCTGCACCGGCCCCGGCGGGTTCTTGCCGAGACGCTTCAGCAGCAGCGGAATATCCTTGCCCGTCAGATCCGGATTCTGCTCGGAGCCGGACAGGGCGAATTCCTTCTTGATGATCGCCTTGTTGAGGATGAACCAGGAATACTCGTGCCCACGCGCCCGGATGGCCTTCAGCGTGCCGAGCGTATCGAAGCCCGGCATGGCCGGTGCCGGGAAACGGTTGCCGTCGGCATCGCACCAGAAGGAGGACGGACCGGGCAGGATCCGGATGCCATGGTTCGGCCAGATCGGATCCCAGTTCTTCAGGCCCTCCGTATAGTGCCACATCCGGTCGCCATTGATGATCTCCCCGCCGGCCGCCTGGGTGATCGACAGCATTCGACCATCCACATGCGCGGGTACACCCGCCACCATGTGCTTCGGTGCCGGGCCGAGCCGATCGACGGGCCAGCTCTTGCGGACGAGATCATGATTGCCGCCGATTCCTCCGGAAGCCACGATGACAGCGCCGGCTCTCACCTCGAAATCGCCGACGACATTACGCGAACTGGTGCCGCCGCGCGGTGTGGCGTCACCGGCAAGCAGTGCGCCGGAAGCCCCACTCACGACGCCGTTTGTCACGGTCAGACGGTCGACTTGATGGCGAAACAGAAACGACAGCTTTCCAGCATCCGACGCGGCCTTGGCACGGCGGACGAAAGGTTCAAGCACGCCCGGTCCGGTTCCCCAGGTCACGTGGAAACGCGGCACCGAATTGCCGTGGCCATGGGCCTGCCCTCCACCGCGCTCGGCCCAGCCCACGACGGGGAACCAACTGACGCCCTGGCTCCTGAGCCAGCTGCGCTTTTCACCGGCCGCGAACTGCAGATACGCCTCAGCCCATTGACGGGGCCAGAAATCTTCCGTGCGATCGAAAGCCGCCGACCCGAACCAGTCCTGTCGGGCAAGCTCCAGGCTGTCGCGGATGCGCATCCGCCGCTGCTCGGGACTGTCGATCAGGAAAAGACCGCCAAGCGACCAGAATGCCTGGCCACCCAGGTTTTGTTCGCCTTCCTGGTCGATCAGCCCTACCGTCAGCCCCCGATCTACGGCTTCCGTGGCGGCAACGAGTCCGGCCAACCCTCCCCCGATGACCACGACGTCGAACTCCTGCATGCCATCCTCCCACCAAGCATTTTCTTACTTTTACGCGCACGTAATTCGGCGTGCAAGTTGTCTGGTAGGCAAACAATTGCGGGTGAATTCAACGCTCCGTCAACTTGAGTTCGATGCGCCGGTTCTGAGCCAGGATGTCTGTGCTGTCGCCTTGGGCGATCGGCTGAAACTCGCCGAACCCGGCCGCAACCAGGCGGTTCGCCGGTACACCTCGGGAGATCAGGTACTTGACCACGGATGTTGCGCGCGCTGATGAAAGCTCCCAGTTGTCGCGGTAACGCCCGGTCCCGGTCAGGGGTGAGGCATCGGTATGTCCGTCGACCCGAAGCACCCAATTGATTTCGGCGGGGATCTCCTGGGCGAGTTCGAGAATGGCAGCAGCCAGCTTGTCCATTTCCGCCTGCCCCGCGGTATCGAGATCCGCGCCGCCGACCGGGAACAGCACTTCCGACTGGAAGACGAAGCGGTCGCCGACGATGCGGATGTTCTCGCGGTCCGACAGGATCTCGCGCAGACGCCCGAAGAAGTCAGACCGATAGCGGTTGAGTTCCTGAACCCGCTGGGCCAGCGCCACGTTCAGACGACGCCCGAGATCGGAAATCCGCGCCTGCGACGCCTGATCCTTGGCTTCCGACGCCTGCAGGGCTTCCTCGACGGCAGCGATCTGCGCGCGCAGTGCCGCGATCTGCTGGTTGAGCAATTCGATCTGGCTCATCGCCCGCGCACTCACCTGCTTTTCGGCGTCGAGCTCATCGGTCAGACGACCAACTTTTTCATTGGCTGCATCGGCAGAGCCCGCGCCGTTGTCGAGCAGCTGCTGCAACCGCGACCGCTCGGTCTCGGAGGTTGCAAGTGACGACTGGAGGGCGGCAAGCGTGTCTTCCAGGTCCTGCTTGCCGCTCTTCTCCAGCGCCAGCAACTGTGTGAGTTCGGCAATCTGGCTGTTCAGCCGGTTCAGCACCTCGTCCTTGCCGGAAATTTCCCGGCCGAGGATGAACTGCGCGACGACAAACACGGTGAGCAGAAACATGATGGCAAGCAGCAGGGTCGACAGGGCGTCGACGAAGCCTGGCCAGTAGTCGACGCCGCGCTCGCGGCGGCGGTTGCGCCCGAGCGCCATTACTTGGCCCCGCCGATCTTGTCGTTCAGCCGCTCAAGCGTCTTGCGCATGGCGCGAGCATCCTCCTGCTGCGCCTCGATCCAGTCGCGCAGCATCTGCTGCTCGTTCCGCATGTTCTTGACGAGACCCTGGATACCCTCGGCAAGGCCCGCGATTGCGGCAACAGAGCGATCATTACCCTCGCGGTTCGCCAGCTTTTGGATCTCCGCAACCAGGAGCCGGATATCTTCGCTGGCAAGGGCGCCGGCGCCATCAGCCGCCACGGGACGTTCGGAATCGACATCGGTGACGGAGGAAAGCCAGTTCTCAAGTTCGGTGTAGAAACGGTTTTGCGCACGGCCGGCCTGCAGGTCGAGAAAGCCGAGGATCAACGAGCCGGAAAGCCCGAGCAGCGAGGATGAAAAGGCCGTGCCCATGCCGGAAAGCGGCGCCGTCAGTCCAGATTTAAGGGACTGTAGGACATCATTGCTGTCGCCCGATGCCGGATCGAGTGAGCCGATGACCTCGTTGATCGAACCGATGGTTCCAAGCAAACCCCAGAAGGTACCGAGCAGACCGAGAAACACGAGAAGGCCGATCAGGTAGCGGGTTGTGTCACGCGATTCGTCGAGACGCGTACCGATGGAATCGAGAATGGAGCGCAACGCCGTCGTCGAAATCGCCATGGACCGGCGGCCGCCGATCAGTGCACGCATCGGGGCCAGCAGCTTCGGATCACGGCCCACCAGCATCGCGTTGTCGCCGGCAGCGCGGAAGGAATTGAACCAGCGCACTTCCGGTCGAAGCGCCAGCACCTGGGCAAAGACCAGGATGATGCCGACGACGAGAACGCCGAGAATCAGGCCGTTCAAGCCGGGATTGGTGATGAAGGCGGCATGCGCCTGACGGTAGAGGATCGCAGCAATGAAACACACGATGATCAGGAAGATCACCATGGTCGTGAAGAAGGTCATCGGGCTGGAGAGCTTCTGGCCGTATGCTCCCGGACGGGTCTCGCCCACCTCGAGATCCTCCAACTTCACTTTCGCCATGATATGCTCGACCTCCGGGGAATCTTGGACCCGGAGGCTAGTGCAAAAATGAGACGAATTGAAGCCGCGGATTTTGGGAAAATTTTCCCTCGGGCCGAAATCAGGCCTGCGGCACAGGGCGGTTCACGACCTCTTCGAGAGCCTTGCGGATGTATTCGTTGCCGGCAAGCACCGTACCGTTCTCGAACATCTCCTGGCCGCCCTTCATGTCCGAGACGAAGCCACCGGCTTCCTTGATCAGGAGAATGCCGGCCGCGATGTCCCATGCGTTGAGCTGCGCTTCCCAGAAGCCGTCGAGACGACCGGCCGCGACATAGGCGAGGTCGAGCGCGGCGGCCCCCATGCGGCGGACGCCGGAGACTTCGCCCATGACATGGCGCAGTTCGACGAGGAACTTGCCGTGCTGGCCACGGCCGAGATGCGGCACGCCGCAGCCGATGACGCAATCGGACAGCACCTTGCGGGCGCCGACGCGGATGCGGCGATCATTGAGGAAGGCGCCGCCGCCCTTTTCGGTCGTGTAGAGTTCGTCGGTCGCCGGATTGAAGATCACGCCGGCGACGATTTCGCCGTTGCGCTCGAGCGCAATAGAGACGGCAAACTGCGGAATGCCATGCAGGAAGTTGGTGGTGCCGTCCAGCGGGTCGACGATCCAACGATGCGCGCCGTCGGTGCCCTTGATCTCCTCGCCCTCCTCGCCGAGGAAGCCATAGGTCGGGCGGGCCTTCAGGAGTTCTTCGCGGACGATCTTCTCGGCGCGGAAATCAGCCTGCGAGACGAAGTCGCCAGGGCCCTTCACGGAGACCTGCAGGTTCTGCACTTCGCCGAAATCGCGCGAAAGCGACTTGCCGGCCTTGAGTGCGGCCTGAACCATGACATTGAGAAGGGCTGAGCGGGCCATAGATCGAATTCCTTGAAACTGGGAGGCGCCGGAAGGCGGCAACGGACGAGCACGCGACGGCGGCCATGTTTGGCGGGTTCAAGACCACAAATGCCGCCCAAATTCAAGGGGCATGGCCGCATCAGCCCATGCGTGCGCGTCAAACGTGCCCTGCAGCGAAGGTAACGACGAGCCCCGCCGCGACGGCGGCACCGGACGCGAGAGCGAGCCGCATGGCAAAGCCACGGCTGCCTGCCACCCCGGCATACAGGGCTTTTGCGGCCATGTTTGCAGTCACGGCGATCCCGACAGCGGTCAGCGCGACGTTCAGGGAAAGCGCCGGGACCATGCCGGCCACGGTGACGGTCACCGCGTCGACATCCGCAAGAGCGGTCAGTGCCGACACCACATAGAGGCCGCCATCGCCGAAGATCTGGCTTGCGGCACGCGCGATGAACGCGACGGCAGTGATCAGCGCGGCCATCTTCACCACTTGCCACAACTCGAAGGGATTGCCCGGCATTTCTGCTTGCGACGCTGCATCGCCGCCTTGAATGGTCATCACGGCACCGGCAAGCATCACCCCGCCGGCCACCAGAAGCCCAGGCAACAGATACCATCCGAGCGCGGGAGAGAGAGCGAGAAGAAGAAATGCCGTGCGGATCAGAGAGACGCTGCCCGCCGCGATCGCGCCTGCAGCCGGACCGGCGGCAGTCGCCGTGCTTCGGCTTTGCCGAGCCATGGCAAGCGTCGTTGCGGTCGATGAGACCAACCCGCCCACGGCACCCGCCACCAGATCACCACGCCCGCCACCAATCACACGCACGGCGATGTAGCCGGTGTAGGAGATCGACGCGAGCATGATCACCAGGATCACGAGACTGCGGGGCGATACACCTCCGAACGGACCAAAAGGCTCGGCCGGGATGAGCGGCAGGAGCACGAAACCCATGGCGAGCAGGACGACGGCGGATCGCAACTCGACCCAGGTCAGACGACGGATCGCTCCATGCAGAAATTCCCGGCTGGAAAGCAGGGTAACCATCGCGGCGCCGGCAGCGGACGCAACCGCCATGTCTCCCACGACCGCAAGGGCCCCGAGCCCGAAGGTGGTGACGCCGGCAATCACGGTCGTGGCGCTGAAGGTCCGTTGCGCCTGTGCCTCCATCAGGCCGAAGCGCAGCAGCACGGCTGCAATCGCAATGAGGAAGCTGGCGACAATCAGTCCGGAGAAGCTGCCGGTCACAAGAAGGCCATCCAGCAGACCCGCAATCCCGCCGGTCATGCCAATCAGCGTGAAAGTGCGAATGCCGGCAATGCGGGCCCCTTCCGGCTCGTCACGCTCCCGCCAGTGACGCTCGACGCCCACAGCTGCGCCGATGGCGATCGCAAGGCCCAGACGCTGGAATACATCGATCAGATCCATGGCCGCCGCCCTTCCCCAAAAGCAGCAGATCAAGCGTCGTCAGATCCGCCTGAAGCGGTTGGCGAGGTCGATCGCCTGCTTCTGCTGCTCCTCGTTGAGCCCCAGATAGAAGTCCTCGAGCGCAGGATCCTTGAGCCCCGCACGGCGCGACAGCACATACCACTTGGCAGCCTCGACCGGGTTGGGACCGGTGCCGAGCGCATTGACGTAGAGATGGGCGAGCCGGTTTTGGGCGACGACATTGCCCCGTGCCGCTGCAACGCTCAGCCAGCGATAGCCGGCCTCGTAGTCGCGCGGGCCGTTGTAACCGTTGACCAGCCAAAGCCCCATGTCGAGCTGTGCGGTATCGAAGCCGGCCCGAGCTGCCCGGACCATCCATTCCCGTGCACGCGCCTTTTTCTCCTCCGGCACATCCTTCAGGGCCGAATAGACCTGAGCCAGGGCATACTGCGCATCCGCGATGCCCTGTTCGGCCGATTTCTCGTAATACGGCATGGCAGCAGTCAATCCACGCACGCCGGGTGTACTGGCCACCAGGATCTGTGCCCAGTTGAACTGGGCGGATGCGTTGCCCGCATCGGCTGCGCGACGCATGTACTCATCCGCCTTCGCCTTGTCCCGCGGGACTTCCTTGCCCTCCATCAGGAGCAGGGCATATTTGAACATGGCAGCCGGATCGCCACCCTGAGCGGCCTGACCATACCAGAAGGCCGCTCCCTCCAGATCCTGCTTGACGCCGAGCCCACGCGACATGATTTCCGCAAGCAGGGTCTGCGCAGCGGGATCACCGAGCTGTGCGCGCGGCAATGCCTTGTCGACGGCGGTCAGGAAAAGACCGCGCTGGAAGGCACCGTAAGCTTCGTCAGGCTTGCCTGTGTAGGGCTTTTCCGGCGGCAGGTCCGGCAGCGGCGCGCCCATGCGCAGATAGATGTTGATGCCCTGCAGCTCTTCCGGTGTATCGGTCTGACCCGGCTTTGCACCCTTGGTCACCGGCGGGGACGTATCCCGGGCACCACGATCGAGCCGCATGGCGTCACCCGTGCTACTGCTGGGCCGGGCGCCACGTTCGATTTCGGCGGCGTTGTCCGGGTCTGCCGGCATGATCGCCGGCGCATCCCCGATCTCCAGACCATCTGCGCTCTCCTGCGCAAATGCAGGGCCGCCGACACACAGACATGCTCCGGCAAGCGCGGCAAGAATCAGACGATGGGTGGGCGAGATTGAACGCATGAGGCGGTTCAATCTTCAAACCGTGGCGCTTTTTCGTCAAGCTCGGCATTCACACGGGTCACAATTGCGGCAGCCTGCGCCGGATCGTCGAAGACTGCCTTGCCCAGCGCCACGAATTCGACCCCGCTTTCAGCCACCGCAACGGCCGATGATGGATCCGAACCGCCCATGACAATGCAGGGGATCTCGATCATCGACGACCACCATTCGCCAAGCGCTATGTTCTTGGAATGGGCCTCCGGCTTGATGTCACCATCGATCTTGCCGAAGAAAATGTAGTCCGGTTGGATCTCGCCGATCTCCAGGGCATGGTGGCGATCCATGGCATTGCCGCCACCGACGATCAGCTTCGGCGTGTGCTTCTCCACGGCTTCGGCGAGCATCTCGGCATTCCCGGTGACGTGCAGCCCGTCCGCCTTGACCCGGCCGGCGACCCTGCTGTTGTCGACGATCAAGGCAGCGGCACCTGCCGCCTGGATTTCCGGCACGATCGCCTCGGCATGCTTCTGGAACGCCGTGTCGTCGAGGCCATATTGCGGCACGATCACCGAAGCGACGTCTCCCCCCCGCAACGCGTTTTTGACAACCTCGGCGCACCGGGCCGTATCGGCGATGTCGGGAACGATGAGGACGAGGCGGCAGCGGTCTTCGGTCATGCGCGGTGTTTCCGTGTGCGGGACGGGTCCGTTTCTGCGGATTTCGTCCTCGTTTTCTCTGGACAAATCCGATAGACCGCTCTTCCGAAAGGATCAACCGCGCAATGCTGACAGACCCGAACTTCTATGCCGTCGCCATTCCCGCCGTTGCCCTTGTCGGCCTGTCTAAAGGCGGTCTCGGTGGCGCTTTCGCGCTGATCGGCGTGCCGCTTCTCGCCTTTGCCGTCCCGCCGATGCAGGCAGCGGCGATTTTCCTGCCGATCCTGCTCGTCATGGATGCCGTGGCACTCTGGGCCTGGCGTCACCACAACCACAGAGCAACCCTTCTTGCCATGCTACCGGGCGCCCTGATCGGTATCGCGCTGGGTTGGGCCACCTCGACATACGTCTCGGCAGATGCCATGCGCCTCGTTCTCGGCGGCATTTCGATTGTCTTCTCGCTGAAGTACTTTCTTGAAAGCTGGGCATCCTACAAGGGCCGGGAAACAGGCGCGGCCGGACAGCGCCCCATCGCCGGCTCCTTCTGGGGCTCCCTGTCAGGCTATGCGAGCTTTGTTGCCCATGCCGGCGGCCCACCCTTCCAGATCTACGTTCTGCCGCTGAAGCTCGATCCGCTGACCTATACCGGGGCTTCCACCCGCTTTTTTGCCATTCTCAACGCCGTCAAGGTGATCCCCTATTTCGCGCTGGGAGAACTGGACGCCACCAATCTGAGCCTCTCCGCCGCCTTGCTGCCGGTCGCCCTGGTGTCGACCCTCGCCGGCGCTCGCCTCGTTCGCTACCTGAAGCCAGCCATATTTTATCCGCTCATGTATGGCATGGTACTGATCGCTGGGAGCAAGCTGCTCTGGGACGGAAGCCGGGGTCTGTTCGGGCTCTGACACGGAAATTTGTGTCCGCAACGGGCTTGCTGCGCTGCACATCTGATCTTGTCGCGATGCCGGGTTTGCCGTACCGTCAGTTCATGACGAACGCAGACCCGTTCATGGCGATCGCAGACCCGAACCGGCGACACATCCTTGAGGATCTGCGCCGGGGGGAGAAAACCGTCAACGAGCTGGCATCCCAGTTGCCGATCAGCCGTCCCGCCGTTTCCCAGCATCTGAAGGCACTTCTCGACAGCGGCCTTGTCGATGTGCGCTCGGAAGGCACGCGCCGCATCTACTTCATTCATCGGCGAGGATTCGACCGCATGAATATGTGGCTGGACCAGTTCTGGTCCTGACGCCTCCCAACCCCTCTTGCATCCCAGGTCATGGGCAAACAAAAGCCCCGAAGTCGATCGAACTCCGGGGCCGAGGGTGTTGTCTTGGCTGCTTCATGAATACATCGGGATCGGTCTTTGGGTCCGCCTGATCCCGGCGCAGCCGGAAGGGTGGTATCAGTGGCGTGTGGAGGCTCTCAGGCGTTCCATTTCATCCTTGAGGCGCAGTTTAAGGCGCTTCAGCTCGGCAATGTGCCGATCATCGACGGAGGGGGATGCAAGCGCATCATGGAGCTGTTCCTCGAGAGCTCCATGCTTCTTCTGCAGCGATTCAAGATGAGCCTGTATGGTCATTTGATGCGTCCTTCCTTATCGCCTACCTCCAGCCCTCATCCGCTGGAGTTTCAGGCTTTGCGAAGATAATGTGACACGAGAAATGCGGTTTGTCGAAGGCGAAGTCGTGACATTCGACCATCAAAATCGAAGACAGGGATAACTTCCCGTTACCGGTATTTGGTGATAGGAGCTTGCGCGAATCTTCCGGGCATCCTTAAAGGATGGGCCACACGGCGATAATGGGGAAAAAGCATGGCCGACCAGGAACAGGCTGACATCAGGCTCTCGTTGGCACGGCTACGCCAGGAGCACGAGGACTATGATGCGGCCATCAACGCCATGATCACGGTCGGTTGCGACGCCCTTCGCATTCAGCGCATGAAGAAGAAGAAGTTGTCGATCAAGGACAAGATTACCGCGCTGGAAGATCAGATCATTCCTGACATTATCGCATGACGGCATAAGGATATCCTGATGACAGCTGAGTGCCCGCCCGTCGCCATCATCATGGGAAGCCAGTCCGACTGGGAGACCATGAAGAATGCCGCCGACACGCTCGACGCACTCGGCGTCTCCTATGAAGCCCGCATCGTTTCGGCACACCGCACGCCTGACCGCATGTATGCTTTCGCCAAGGGGGCCCGCGACGAGGGCTTCAAGGTGGTGATCGCCGGCGCCGGCGGTGCCGCCCACCTGCCCGGCATGGTCGCCTCGCTGACCACGCTGCCCGTCTTCGGCGTACCCGTGCAGTCCAAGTCGATGTCCGGCCTCGACAGCCTCTATTCCATCGTCCAGATGCCGGCCGGCATTCCGGTCGGCACGCTCGCCATCGGCCGCGCCGGTGCGGTCAACGCCGCCCTGCTGGCCGCTCGCGTGCTCGCCGTCTTCGACGATGACCTGGCCGAGCGCCTCGACGAATGGGTCGAGCGCCAGACGGCCTCGGTTGCCGAATATCCCGTGGACGAGGCCCCATGACCATCCGCACCATCGGCATCATCGGTGGCGGCCAGCTTGGTCGCATGCTGGCCATGGCCGCAGCCCGGCTGAACTTCCGCACCGTGATCCTCGAGCCCCAGGCCGACAGCCCCGCCGCCCAGGTGGCCAACCACCAGATTACGGCAGCCTATGACGATCCGGCGGCTCTCGCGGAACTTGGCCGCCTCTGTGACGTCGTCACCTACGAATTCGAGAACGTGCCCGTATCCGCCGCCGAGACACTGGCGGCCAGCGTGCCGGTTTATCCACCGCCGAAAGCACTGGAAGTGGCCCAGGACCGCGTCACGGAAAAGCGCTTCCTCAACGCGTCCGGCATCGAGACCGCCCGCTTCCACGCCATCGACAGCCAGGCCGATCTGGAAGCAGCGCTTGCCGATTTCGGTGGTGAAGGCGTGCTGAAGACCCGCCGCCTGGGATATGACGGCAAGGGCCAGAAGGTCTATCGCAAGGGTGATTCTGCTGCAGGTGGCTACGCAGTCCTCGGCTCGGTCCCGCTGATCCTCGAAAGCTTCGTGCCCTTTGTCCGCGAAGTCTCGATCATCGCCGCCCGCAACAGCGCCGGCGAGATCCGCTGCTACGACCCGACCGAGAATGTTCATCGGGGCGGCATCCTGCACACCTCGACCCAGCCGGCCGCGATCACGCTGGAGACGGCCAGAGCTGCCCGCGAAGCCGCAACCAAACTGCTCGACGGTCTCTCCTATGTCGGCGTCGTCGGCATGGAGTTCTTCGTGCTGCCGGACGGCCACTTGATCGCCAATGAGATTGCCCCGCGCGTGCACAATTCCGGCCACTGGACCGAAGCCGCCTGCATCGTCTCGCAGTTCGAACAGCACATTCGCGCCGTCGCCTCCCTGCCGCTTGGCGACACCGTGCGCCATTCCGATTGCGTGATGACGAATCTCATCGGCGACGACATCGATTCTGTCCCCGCCTGGCTCGCAAAGCCCAACGTGCTGGTCCATCTCTACGGCAAGACGGAAGCCCGCCCCGGCCGCAAGATGGGCCACGTCACCGAAATCCTGCCGTTTCGCGACTGATTTTCCCGGTTTTTTAGCCTGTTGTGTCCGGCATTTTCCGCCGGAGATGTTGACACGGCGGCCTCCCTCGGGCTAATTGCCGCCAACTCTTCAAGGGCGCGCCCAGCGGCGCGCTTTTGATTGTTTGAACACAGTGGGTGAATGACACATTCCCCGACAATCGTTGTGGACCAGAAAAATGAAGATCAAGAACTCGCTGAAAGCGCTTAAGGCCCGTCATCGCGACAACCGTCTGGTTCGCCGCAAGGGCCGTATCTACATCATCAACAAGCAGAACCCGCGCTTCAAGGCTCGCCAGGGCTGATGCCCCGGGCTCTCCGGAGCCCATGAGCCAGGACGGACTGCCCGCCCGCATCTGCGGCGTGTTGATATCGGAAATTTGAGTTTGAAAGACGGCGCTGAGGGACTACCTTCCCTGCATGCGCCGTTTTTCTTTGCGACTCGCCCTCACCCTTCCGCTGCTGCCAGCCCTGCTTCTTGCCGGAGCCGTTGCCGCGCAGTCACCCGAAGAGCTCGACGGGGCCGGGGCGACTCAAACGCCCGTGGAACGGATCCCGCTCAAGGAACCCGTAAAGCCCAAGACCGTGGATGACCTGCTGGCGGAGCTGAAACGCGAGCGCAATCCGCAGGCAGCGCGGCAGATCGCCAACACGGCCATGGCCACCTGGAGCGAGTCGTCGAGCCCGACCATCAACCTCCTGATGCAATGGTCTGCCAAGGCCGCCGCCGAAAAGCGCAATGCAGCTGCGCTCGACTTCATCGACCGGGCGATCATTCTCGATCCAAAATTTGTCGGAGCCTGGAACCAGCGGGCGACCCTGCATTTCACCATGGGCAACTACAAGAAATCCGTTTCGGATATCGAGAGGGTGCTGGAATTGGAACCGCGCCACTTCGGCGCCATCGCCGGCCTGGCCGGGATCCTCACCGAGCGCGGCAGCAAGGATGCGGCGCTGAAAGCATGGGGACGCTACCTGGAGATCTTCCCCGCCGACCGCGAGGCGCAAGAGATCGTCTCCAAGCTTTCGGAAGAGCTGGCCGGGCAAAAGACGTAAACCCTCTAAGGAGATGCGGCTACCGGTCAGGCGACCACCTGGGCGACAAGGTCGGGATGTGCCCCGATCACTCTTACATAGGCAATCGCGAAATCGGGTGGCGTCGCCCGCGCCTGCTCCCAATCCCTGAGCGTACCAACCGGCACACGAAAGCGGGAAGCAAACTCCGTCTGGGACAGACCGAGTGCAGTGCGCGTTTGGCGGATTAATCGAGACCTCTGCGCACGATCAATCGCCTCTGCGGAGACGTCAAAATCCTCGCTATCGGTGGGATCAGCCGGCATCACGATAGACACGCTCTTCTCCTTGATTGCTTCTCCGGACCGAGATGAAACGCGGCCGCTCACCACGCCATACAAAGACCCCCTGTGAAAAGCTTCTGCTCCACGAGGCCGATGACTTTAAACCTTTCCTCACCGTCGCGTTCGCGTATGGACGGGACGATTAGATGACCAATATCGTCAAAGATCCTAAACCCAAAGGCGAGCGAAACGCCGTGCTTCGCCGCGTTGATTTGGTCCTTCTCGGGATCGAACCGTTCAGTCATGGCTGACTATACGGAAATCCAGTATACAGCACAAGGCACGACTGAAGATCGAGATGCCGCCTTGCCTGTCACCTTGACGAATGGCAGTGCAGCACGATCTTGTGGCTGTGTCCCCTTGCCGGAAGTACGCTCCTTGTTTCTCGCCACCCGTATCGGTCTCGCCTTGCTCGTCTTCTTCCTTGTTCTCATCGTCGTGCTGGCGGCGCTCGCGATCGCCACACAGGTCCGTGCCCGTGCGATCGCGGCTCAGACACCGAATATCGGCGAACTGACCGATGTCGGCGGCTTTCGTCTGAACGCCCTGCACGTGCCCGCAGGACCGGAGGCAGACCTGCCGCCGATCGTCTTCATCCATGGCGCCTCGGGCAATCTTCGCGACCAGGCAGGCGCTTTCCTCGACCCGCTGCGGGGCCGCGCGGAGCTCCTCTTCGTCGACAGACCGGGACACGGCTATTCGGAGCGCGGCGGCCCGGAGAATGACACGCCCGACGGGCAGGCCAATGCCATCGCGCAGCTCATGGAGAAGAAGGGGATCGAGCGGGCGATCATTGTCGGACATTCCTTCGGCGGCGCGATCACAGCAAGTTTCGGCGTGCTGCATCCGGACAAGGTTGAGGGTCTTGTTTTCCTCGCCGCCGCTACTCATCCCTGGCCGGGCGGCGTCGACTGGTATTACCACCTCGCCTCCGCCCCCGTGATTGGCCCGATCTTCTGCCACACGCTCGCTCTCCATGCGGGTATGATGCGGATCGCTGCAGCAACCGACCACGTCTTCGCTCCCAATCCACGCCCTGCGACCTACATCGAGGACACCGGCCCCGCTCTCGTTCTGCGGCCCTCGACATTCCGCTCCAACGCCAGGGATGTCGCAGGGCTTCATGCCTATGTCACCGCCTTTGCGCCACGCTACCGCGAGATTGACAAGCCGACGGTTGTCATCACCGGCGACAGCGACGAGATCGTGCTGGAAGAGATCCATTCAAAGGGGCTGGCCCGGGATATCAAGGGCTCCGAACTCGTCTGGATCCAGGGGCTCGGCCACAAGCCGGATTACATCGTGACCGACATCGTCATTGCCGCCCTGGAAAAGATCGCAGGCCAGGATCGCGATCTCCAGGCCATGGCACGCGAGGCGGAACCGCGTCTTGCGGCCACCCGCGTCGACCCCAAGGGATCCGCCCCATCCCTGCAGGCCGGCCAGTAGCGGTCATGAAAAAGCCGCCCGAAGGCGGCTTTTCTAGATCCGTGAGAAAGTCGATCCTCAGATGCCCGTCTGGCCGTCCGAGCCGATATAGGCAATGCGCAGCATGTTGGTCGAGCCGGGGGTCCCGAGCGGAACGCCAGCCGACATGATGATGCGGTCGCCAGGCTTGCCGAAGCCTTCTTCGACGACGATACGGCAGGCGCGGTTGACCATGTCGTCGAGATCGGTCGGCTCCGAGGAGACGACGCAGTGCAGGCCCCAGACGACAGACAGGCGGCGTGCGGTCTGAATGACCGGCGACAGCGCGATGATCGGCACTTCCGGGCGCTCACGCGAGGCGCGCAGACCGGTATTGCCCGAAGACGTGTAGCAGACGATCGCCTGCAGGCGCAGTGTTTCGGCAATCTGGCGGGCAGCGAGCGAAATGGCGTCGGCACCGGTAGCCTCCGGCTGGGCGCGCTGGGCGTAGATGATTCCAGGATAATGCGGCTCGCGCTCGACGGTCTCGGCAATCGAGGCCATGGTAGCCACCGCTTCGACCGGATACTGGCCGGAAGCCGACTCGGCCGAGAGCATGATGGCGTCGGCACCTTCGAAGACGGCAGTCGCAACGTCGGAGACTTCCGCACGCGTCGGGACCGGGGCCGTGATCATCGATTCCAGCATCTGGGTCGCAACGACGACCGGCTTGCCTTCGCGGCGGCAGGCGCGGATCAGCTGCTTCTGGATACCCGGAACGCGCTCGAGCGGCATTTCCACACCGAGGTCACCACGGGCGACCATCAGGGCGTCGGAGAGCGCGATGATTTCGTCGATACGCTCGATCGCCTGCGGCTTCTCGATCTTGGACATCAGGCCGACGCGCCCCTTGGCGATCTTGCGCACTTCGGCCAGATCTTCCGGACGCTGGATGAAGGAGAGCGCGACCCAGTCGACGTCGCCGACGGCCAGAACCGCATCCAGGTCGGCGCGGTCCTTGTCGGTCAGCACGCCGGTGGCGAGAATGGTATCGGGCAGGCTCACGCCCTTGCGGTCGGAAATCTTCGTGCCCGAAACGACGGTTGTCACGATGCTCTTGCCGTCGCACTTTTCGGCTTTGAGATGCAGCTTGCCGTCATCGATCAACAGCCGATCACCGGGCTTGACCGATTCCAGGATTTCCGGATGCGGGAGATAGACGCGGGTGGCATCGCCGGGCGCATCATTGTTGTCGAGCGTGAAGGTCTGGCCGGGCTTCAGTTCCACGGTGGTGTCTGCGAACTTGCCGACACGGAGCTTCGGGCCCTGGAGGTCGGCGAGGATGCCGATCGGACGGCCACAGGCGGCCTCGACATTGCGGATGCGCTGAACCAGCGTACGCATCAGATCATGGCTGGCATGGCTCATGTTGATGCGGAAAAGATCGGCCCCGGCTTCATGAAGCTTCCGGATCATCGCCTCTTCGGAGGAGGCGGGACCAAGCGTGGCGAGGATCTTTACTTTGCGGTTTCGCTTCATCAGTTCTGGCTTTCCTGGGTGCCCGACGAATCGGACAACTGGACCATCCAGCTCCCCTGTCTGCCGGTGTCGTATTCCTTGAACCCCATCTGCTGATAACCGCGTGCGAAGCAGTCCTTCACGCCAACGATCTTGAACTCGTTTTCGGCGACACACATGTTGATGTCACCGGTCCAGCGACCACCGCGGGCGGCATCCTCAGCATAGAGATAATAATAACGCGATTGGAGTTCGCCCTCGATCAGAGTGGCACAGGTGCCGGCAGGAACCTGCCACCAGCCCTCCGTGATCCAACCTTCTTCCGCGCGGTAGCCAACGGCCACCCCGACAAGGTTCTGGGTGCCGTTGCAGACACGGAACTCGGCGTGAGCGGCATCGGCTGCCAGCATGGGCGAAAACAGCGCACCCGCGATCAGGAGGGGCTTTAGAAAACGTGCCTTGGCACGGTCGAAAGTCTGTCTGATCAGGTGATGCACGATTGCCGCCGGAACTCCAAAAATGCGCATGGGATGCCTTCTTGCGATGCTGACCAGAGAATGTCAACGCAACTCTAATCGATTATATTTTCTGTCTTTGGCCAGTACTGAAACCTTTATGTCCGATCTTGGCACAAACGTGACAGCCATGAAAGCTTGCGCTCCCCCATTCCCCATGCGATCAAGCGCTTGTAGCAGCTGATGGCTTCAAACTGATGAATGTTTCCCCCGTTTTCGAGATTTTGGAAGGCCGTGTTGACGCCGGCCTCGTGCTTCTCGCCGACCACGCCACCAACATCGTTCCCGCATCCTATGGAATGCTCGGACTGCCTGACAGCGCCTTCGGCCGTCACATCGCCTATGACATTGGCATCGAGCCGCTGACGCGTCTCCTGGCAGCGCGGCTGGGGGTTCCCGCCGTCATGTCGCGCTTTTCCCGCCTGCTGATCGATCCGAATCGCGGCGAGGACGATCCGACCATCATCATGCGCATTTCCGACGGCGCCATCATTCCGGGCAACCACCCGATCTCTCCGGAGGAATGGCAGCACCGCATCGAAACCTACCATCGCCCCTATCACGGGGCGGTCTCGAGGGTGATCTCTGAAGTCGCGGAGGCTTCCGGCAAGGCGCCACTGGTGCTCTCGCTACATTCCTACACGCCGGCCTGGAAGGGTGTGCCCCGCCCCTGGCATGCCGCCGTCCTCTGGGATACCGATGCTCGCGCCGTCCGTCCGCTGATCGAAGGCCTGGAAGCAGCGGGCGATATTCTCGTCGGCGACAATGAGCCCTATGACGGCGCGCTCAAGGGCGACACCATGTATCGCCATTGCATGATGACGGGCATTCCGCACGCGCTCCTGGAAGTCCGCCAGGACCTGATCGGCGATGACCAAGGTGTCGCCGCCTGGGCCGACCGGCTGGTACCCATCTTCGAACGCCTCAATAGAGACCCGAAGCTGCACGAGTATGAGATCCATGCCTCGCGCACCGGCCCCTACCCCACCCAACCCATCGCACCCTGAAGGAGGACAGCATGACGCTCCCGACCAAGGATCAGCAGACAGAACTTGAAGCCGCCGCCTTTCGCCGGCTCGTCTCCCATCTGCGCAACCGACCCGAGGTGCAGAACATCGACCTGATGAACCTCGCCGGCTTCTGCCGCAATTGCCTGTCGAACTGGTATCTCGACGCTGCGAAGGAGAAGGGCCTCGACCTGACCAAGGATGAAAGCCGCGAGATCGTCTACGGCATGCCCTATGACGAGTGGAAGGCACTTCACCAGCGTGAGGCGAGCACCGAGCAGCAGCAGGCCTTCGAGAAGAACCGCCCGAAGGAATGACGGTCCTCTCAAGCTTTGGGGGCTTGACGCGGACGCTGCTTCGCGGCACGTGAACGCCACGAAACCGTCCTCAAGAATGCCATCCCCGCAATGAAGGAGATTGCCCATGTCTGATGCCGCTCACGGCGTCGCCCGCGACCAGCTCCGTGCCTTTGTCGAACGCATCGAGCGCCTGGAAGAAGAGAAGAAGACCATCGCCGACGACATCAAGGACGTCTACGGCGAAGCCAAGGCCATGGGCTTCGATACGAAGATCCTCAAGAAGGTCATCGCGCTTCGCAAGAAGGATGACCAGGAGCGCATGGAAGAGGATCTGATCCTGGACACCTACCTGCATGCGCTCGGCATGATCGAGAGCCCGCCGGAAGGCTGAGGCATCCTCGCTTCGACATACAAAAAACCCGCCGATCCGGCGGGTTTCTTTTTGTCTGCAATCTCGGTGTCTTGGCACTCAAGGTGCGCCGAAGCGGCTCGGATCCACAGTTGTCGCGTCGAGGCGGAAACCGTCGGGAACGGTGGTGGCAGGCGCCATGAGCGAGCGCGACACAACGCGGGGCGCCTTCACAGGTTTGGCGACAGCCTCGAACCGGCCCTGATTGAGCGCCCACTGCTCGATCATGCCCTTCGTCAGCTTGGTGCCGCCATACATTGCCATATGGGCGCGCTCGGCATCTTCCTGGCCCGGGCGGCCACCCTTCTTCGGCAGCGCCGCGTCGGCATTCGGCACCGGCTCGGACGGCGCGTCGAACATGTCGCCGAACTGTGTCGTGGATTCGACGGCGGCTTCGGGCTGCGGCGGGATGGCAGCAACCTCGACCGGCTTCTGGACTTCAGCAGGAGCAGCGCGAAGTTCCGCCTGGGCAGGGGCGCTCGACGGTATCGGAGCAGCCATTTCCGGCACGGTGCTCGCTTCAAGAGCCTGAGCAGCCTCGGGCGACAGGATAGCCTGCTCGACTTCGTCGACCTCTGCCTCCGCTTCCGCCTGGGCAGACGCCAACAGCGCCTCCGCCACCTGCGGACGTGCTGCCGGCACGGGCACGGTCATCCCATCGGCCAGCACCATGGAATCGGCATTCGGATCGATCGAGGCAGTCATGACGCTCTGTTCGGCGGCACCTGCCTCGGGTCTGCTGAGCAACGTCGGGACAGGGACCTGCATTGCGGCGAGGTCGGCAAATTCGTCTGAAGGCGCGGCAGCCGGAACCGGGACGCCGCTGGCCACTTCGCGCAAGGCATCCTCTGCGGCGTTGCGCGGCGGCTGATAGAGCGCGACGGCAAGGCTGTTGTCGGCGGGGCGAAGGGCAGGACGTGCCTGCGGAACTGGTGCATCTGCGGCATCGACGCCGGGAAGTGCAGTGGCGACCATCACCGGTTCGCTCGCCGTTACAACAGGCTGCTGGCGCGGCGCTGCCGGTGCCGGCTGCGGCTGGGCCACGGCCGGACGTTCTGCGGGTTCCGGAATATCCTCGACTTCGTCTTCGTCACCACCGCCGAACAGCATGGCAAGGAAGTTGCGCGGACGCGAGGAGGACTTTTCCTCCGCGATCATCACGGTATTGCCCGAGGCAACGCGACGCTTGTATTCGGCAAGTGCCTGCTGATAGCCCGGCAACGGCCTGCCATCGGAGGGAATATGGACGGTCTTGCCATCCGGGAACAGGCGAACGAGATCCTGGCGGTTCATGCGCGGCCAGGCACGAACGCCGGCGACATCCATGTGAACGAAAGGTGAGCCCGAATTCGGATAATAGCCGACACCGCCGGCCTGCATCTTCACACCGATTTCCCGGAGCGTCTTCAGGGGCACGCCGGGAATGTAGAAGTCCATGGCCGTACCGCGCATGTGCTGGCTCTCCTTGGCAACGCCTTTGGAGCGCGAGCGCAGCATGGCGTTGGTGGCGGGCGAGCGATAGGCAGAGACGACCTTGATGTAACCTTTGGCGCGGGACTGGCGATAGACTTCCCAGACGAGATCGAAGAGACGCGGATCCATCTTCGTCGGCTCGTTGCGACGCCAGTCACGCAGAATGTAATTGAGCTGTTTGAGACCCTTGGGGTCATAGCGGCCATTGCGCTTGAAGGTGATGGAAGCGCGCTCGCCGGTGTGGACGAATTCGATGTTGAGAGTACGGCTTTCGGCGCGTGCCGATCCTGCACCGGTCAGAGCGCCCCCGAAGCCCATCAGCACGACGGCGAATAGGGAAAACAGCAGCCTCGCTGCCCACTGCGCAGACGCAAGCCGGGTTTTGCGCCCGCTTTGCGTATGGAGCGCGCTGATGTACTGCGATGCCTGCAATGCAATCCCCGTCCGAAAGACTACGTCCCACGCCAACTCGAATGAACGTCAAATGCGGTCATACCATGGCAAATTTGCCACATCCGCACAAGCTGTCCATTTATAGTGAACGCTTGCCTAACAAATGCTTAGCCCCTTGGTAGGCGATTAAGCTTACCCCAGAGTTAACATTGAACGGTTGAGGCAGATCAAGCGGCATCCTTCTGGGGGTCGTCGGGGTCGATTCCGTAGTCCTTCAGCTTGCGATACAGCGTCGAGCGTCCGATGCCGAGTTTCCGGGCCACCTGGCTCATTTGGCCCCGATAGAACTTGAGCGCGAAGCGGATCAGCTCCTCCTCGATCTCGGCCAGCTTGCGGACATTTCCCGCCTGATCGGTACTGACGATGACATTGGCCGATTGCGCTGCGCCGAAACCTGTGGATGACGCAGAATAGCCGCTCGTGAAGCTGGCTGTGCGCTCGGCCAGGGCCGCCTGTACCTTCGCAATCGGGCTTGGTTCATGCAGGACTGCCTGCGGCTCTGCCCCGGGTGCTCCACCACGACTGACGGCCACCTGGGCCACAATCTGCGGAAAATCGCTCTCCCTGAGGCTTGTCCCCTCCGCCAGAACCACGGCACGGAAGATCGCGTTTTCCAGCTGGCGCGTGTTGCCCGGCCATTCGAAGGAGGTCAGGAGCGCCAGTGCAGAGGGATCAACCTGCAGAGTCCGAGGCAGGCGCTGTTCCAGCGAAAACCGTTCGACAAAAGCACGCACTAGATGCGGAATGTCCTCCTTACGCCGCCGAAGCGAGGCGATGGTAATCGGGAAGACATTGACGCGATAATAGAGATCTTCGCGAAAACGGCCTGCCTTGACCTCCTCGATCAAATCCTTGTTGGTCGCCAGAATGAGCCGCACATTCGCCTTCAACGGCCTCGGCTGTCCCTGGCGATGAACCTCTCCGCTCTGCACCATCTCCAGCAGACGCATCTGCCCGACCGGTGGCAACTCACTGATTTCTTCGACAAAAAGCGTGCCGCCTTCCGCTTCCGCAAGCTTTCCGGGCTGGTTCTCGCCGCCAAACAGGAACTCCTCGATCTCACTGGGCGAAACAGTGTTGCAATTGACCGGGATGAACGGCCGAGACGAACGATCACTGGCCCCATGAATGGCGCGCGCCACGAGCTCCTTGCCGACACCGGGCTCGCCTTCAAGCATCACGGGTATGGTGGATTGCGCCGCACGGCGTCCCAGTTCAACGACCCGGGACATGGCCGCGCTTGCCGCCACGACATCCGCAAAACTGACGGAGCCGCTGCGCGCCCGCCGCGGTGCCCGACCCTGAAGACTGGTGCGATGGATCTTGAGCGCCGACTCGATGGCGCCGATCAGGCGCTCCTGGGCGATCGGCTTGACAAGGAAGTCAAATGCGCCAGCACGCACCGCTTCGAGAGCGGTCTCGGTGGCACCTTCCGTGGTGGCAACAATCACCGGCACGGCCGGATTGATTTCAGCGAGGACCGGAATGAGGGTCGGATTGAGACCATCGGCCGAAGTCGCGTCGAGAACGACGACACTGATCTGGTCATAGTGGCGGCGGAAAAGCTCTATCCCTGCCGACGCCGTGTCGGCGACATGAACGGCATGGCCGTGCGCTTCAATCGCAGCCTTCATGCTGCGGCGCTCGGCGGCATCTTCATCGATGAGTAGAATCTGTGCGGTCAACTTGCGCTCCCCGAGGCTGTTCTGGCGCGTTCGCGCTCCTGGGTTATCGCGGGGACACTGCCAGAAAGGCCTGAAGATGTTCTTGGGAGAAAGGCTAACATTTTAACGGTCCTTAACCGATTATGGCACAATCCCCAGGCGCACTCAGCCGTCTGGCCCGGCCACTTGCTCACACGCGGGTACTGGGCTGCTTGCCCATTGGCAGGTGACTGACTACATCTCCGACACGAACGAGAGAAAGGACATCGCCATGATGATCGACCCCCGCCCTGCCCTCAGCCCTGCCTCCGAGGCATCCGAGAGCCGGGACCCAAACCTTGGCGATCTGCCCGTCTGGAAGCTTGAGGATCTTTATCCCGGCCAGACGTCGAGGGAATTCCTGGGAGCCGTCGAGAAGGCGGGCTCGGATGCCCTTGCCTTTGAAACCAAGTGGAAGGGCAAGCTCTCCATCGCGCTGGAAACCGTCGGCGAAAACTCGCTCGCCCAGGCGCTGCGCGAGATGGACGCGCTGGAAGACCTGCTGGGTCGCATCGCCTCTTACGCGGGCCTCACTTATTATTCCGACATGACCAATCCGGCGAACGGCAAGTTTTTCGGCGACATCCAGGCCAAGTTGACGGACATGTCGGCCCGCCTCCTGTTCTTCCCGCTGGAACTGAACCGCCTGCCGGACGATGCCGTCGATGCCGCCATGGACCGCGATCCGGCCCTCGCCCACTTCCGCCCCTGGATTGTTGACCTGCGCAAGGACAAGCCCTTCCAGCTCGATGACCGGATCGAGCAGCTCTTTCTGGAAAAGTCGCAGACGGGTGCTGCCGCCTTCAACCGGCTGTTCGACGAGACACTGGCAGCACTCCGCTTCAAGGTCGGCGAGGACGAGATGCCGCTCGAGCCGACGCTGACACTTTTGCAGGATGCCGACCCCGCCAAGCGCAAGCTTGCCGCCGAAGCTCTCTCGAAGACCTTCAAGGACAATATCCGCATCTTCACGCTGGTGACCAACACGCTGGCGAAGGACAAGGACATCGCCGACCGCTGGCGTGGGTTCGAGGATATCGCCGATAGTCGCCACCTCGCCAACCGTGTCGAACGCGAGGTGGTGGATGCGCTGGCCGAGGCCGTGCGCGAAGCCTATCCGCGCCTGTCGCATCGCTATTACAAGATGAAGGCGAAGTGGCTCGGCATGGACCAGATGAATTTCTGGGATCGCAATGCGCCGCTTGCCGAAACACCTGACAGACTGATCTCCTGGGATGAAGCCAAGGACATGGTTCTCTCGGCTTACGGCGGGTTCGCGCCCGAGATGGCCGAGATCGCCGGCCGCTTTTTCGACGGCGGCTGGATCGATGCCCCGGCCCGGCCCGGCAAGGCTCCGGGTGCCTTCGCCCACCCGACCGTGCCCTCGGCCCACCCCTACGTGCTGGTCAACTATCTCGGCAAACCGCGCGATGTGATGACGCTGGCCCATGAACTCGGCCACGGCGTGCATCAGGTTCTTGCCGGCGGCCAGGGTGCGCTGATGTGCCAGACCCCGCTGACGCTCGCCGAAACCGCGTCCGTCTTCGGCGAAATGCTGACCTTCCGCGCTCTTCTCGACAAGACGACCGACAAGCGCGAGAGGAAGGCCATGCTCGCCCAGAAGGTCGAGGACATGATCAATACGGTGGTCCGCCAGATCGCCTTCTACCAGTTCGAGCGCAAGATCCACACGGCGCGCAAGGAAGGCGAACTGACCGCCGAGCAGATCGGCGAACTCTGGCTTTCCGTCCAGTCGGAGAGCCTGGGACCAGCAATCAAGATCTCCGAGGGTTACGAGACTTGGTGGGCCTATATCCCCCATTTCATCCACTCGCCGTTCTACGTCTATGCCTATGCCTTCGGCGACTGCCTGGTGAACTCGCTCTATGCCGTCTACCAGAACGCCGATCAGGGCTTCCAGGACAAGTACTTCGCGCTACTGAAGGCCGGCGGGACGAAACACCACTCCGAGCTTCTGGCCCCCTTCGGCCTTGATGCGACCGATCCGTCGTTCTGGGCCAAGGGACTGTCGATGATCGAGGGGCTTATCGACGAGCTGGAAGCGCTAGATAAGGCGGCCTGAACAGCGGAGCTGCCGACATCCCATGCGTGACCACGCGCCCTATGCGCTCTTCCGCGACGACCGCGCGGGGACAAGCCTCGTTTTTGCCGAGCCGGAGACGCTCGTCGTCGCCCGGTCGGCAGACGAGGTGGAGCCCGCGCTTGCGCAACTGGAAGCGCATCGAAAGGCCGGCAAGTGGCTGGCGGGCTACCTTTCCTATGAAGCCGGCTTTGTCTTTGAGCCGAAGCTCCGTCCGCTGATCGAAGCGGGCCGCGAGACACCGCTGATCTCGATGGGCGTCTTTTCAGCGCCCGCGCCGGCAGACCATCCGCTGGCGGAGGCGCCCTCGAACATTCCGAATGCGCCGCTCCTGAGCGAGCCAGGGGCCGCCTGGGATCTCGAAACCTATCGGAACCGCTTCGACCGGCTGCACCATCACCTGCGCAAGG
Organism: Rhizobium sp. AQ_MP; assembly: GCF_014237835.1. Classification (GTDB taxonomy): domain Bacteria; phylum Pseudomonadota; class Alphaproteobacteria; order Rhizobiales; family Rhizobiaceae; genus Allorhizobium. The sequence continues at coordinate 480,519 of NZ_JACJVI010000002.1, read as the reverse complement.
GCGACTGCTATCAGGCCAACCTAACCATGCCTGTCGAGGCAAAATGGGAAGGCGATCCCCGCGCCGCCTTCTGGTCGCTGGTCGGTCGACAGCCCGTGCATTACGGCGCGCTGATCGACTACGGCACTGGTCCCGTCATCCTGTCCCGGTCGCCGGAACTGTTCTTTTCCGTCGAAGAGGATGGCTGGATCGAAACCCGCCCGATGAAAGGCACGGCACCGCGCGGCGCAAGCCTCGAGGAGGACGAGGCAATCATCGAAGCGATGCTCGCCGACGTAAAGACCCAGGCCGAAAACCGGATGATCGTCGACCTCCTGCGCAACGACGTCTCTGTCATCACAGAGGTCGGCACGCTTTCGGTCCCCAAGCTGTTTGCCATCGAGACCTATCCGACCGTGCATCAGATGGTGAGCTATGTCAGGGCCAGGCTCTTGCCCGACATCGGGCTGCCTGAGATCATGGCAGCCCTCTTCCCTTGCGGCTCCGTGACCGGCGCTCCGAAAATGTGGGCCATGCGCATCCTGCATGAACTCGAAGCCGGCCCGCGCGACGTCTATTGCGGCGCAATCGGATGGTGCGATCCTGCGGGTCCCATGCGATTTTCGGTGGCAATCCGCACCATCTCCCTTTTCAACCATGGGCGCGCCGTCTTCAATGTCGGCGGCGGCATCGTCTTCGATTCGAAGGCAGAGGCCGAATACGAAGAATGCCTGCTGAAGGCGCGCTTTGCCCTGGGAGAGCAATGGATTTCTCGCTGATCGAAACGATGCGGTGGCAACCGGACGCAGGCTTCCTGCGGCTCGATCAGCATCTGCGTCGCCTCTCTCGCTCGGCCGATGCGCTGGGCTTTCGCCAGCCGCAGGACGCGAAGGGCAAGTTGGAGAAGGAAGTGTCCGGCAACGTGCCCCTGCGGGTGCGCCTCGTCATGACCTATCGCGGCAAGATGGAGGTGACCGCCACCCCCTTCGAACCCATGCCGGAGGAAACAGTCTGGCGCCTCAAGATCGCAAAGACACGGCTGCAATCCGAAGACAGCCTGTTCCGCCACAAGACCACCCGTCGCGAACCCTATGAGGCCGCCCGCGCCGAATTCTCGAAGGACGAGGCGGACGAGGTGGTCCTGCTCAACGAACGGGGCGAGATCTGCGAAGGCACGATCACCAACATCTTCGCCGAAGCCGCCGACGGCATGCTGCTGACCCCGCCACTCACCAGCGGCCTTCTTCCCGGCGTGCTGCGCGCCGAACTGATCCGCGAACGCAAGGCACGCGGCGAGGTGCTGAAACTCGACGACCTCCGCCACCGCAAGCTCTTCGTCGGCAACTCCCTGCGCGGCCTGATCCCCGCCGAGCTGGTGGACTAGGCGTGGCAATGGCAGAACGCCCGCGCTTGAACGCCACTAGTCGGGGAATGTCGGCCGGCGCAACGGCGCTCATGTTCCTGTCGCTTGTGGCGCTGTTTCTCATGCCTGCATGGCTCAACGGCTTTCCATGGGTGATGGACGATTCGATCGCCTATTCCGGACAGGGTGTGAACTGGATGCGGGCCAAGACCGCGGCGGTGCTGGTCGCTCCACTCTACGGCCTGATCGGCTACTGGGCGCTGCCGGTCTTCAATGCCGTGGTGAATGCGGCAGCCTGGCTGCTGCTGATCCGCAGTTTTGACCTGCGCGCATACTGGCTCGTGCTGCCGCTCGCCGTGCTTGCCTTGCAACCGCTCTACACGAGCGCCGTCCTGGTCGATGCCTGGTTCTTCGCAGCCGTCGTCTTTCTGATCGTCTCGATCCGAAGCAAGAGCCCGTTCCTTGCCCTGTCTGCCGGCATTCTCTTTTCCGGCCACGCCAGCGGCCTGATGCTGGCGGGCGTGCTGACGGTTCTGGTGGCTCTGTTCTTCGGGATCCGCAAAGCCGGGGTCATGCCGGTTCTGGCCATTGGCACAGCTATCGTCGTCAGCAGCTTTCTCAACGCCAAATACTATCCCGACACGCCCTCGCTAAGCCGCACCTTCCTCGCAGCCCGGCTGTTCTCCGCAAAACCCGAACTGCTGCGTGTGGAATGCGAGCGGACATCGGATACGGTTCTGTGCGAGGCGGCCGACCTCATCGAGACGATAAGGCACCAGCCCGAGAATGCCGGACGACGCGACTTCTTCTGGGACCTGATGCGCGCCTTTCCCGATCGTTTCGAGCTTGCCGCCTTCGAACGCGACCACGCCTGGCCGATCATCCGTACGGCGATCACCACAATGCCGCTCGAAACCGCGACACTGATGCTGCAGGACTTTTTTAGCTTCTACGGCACCGGCACCCGCCTCGATTTCGCCTCGCAACTGAACGAACCCATGCCGCAACCCTTTTCCACCTCCTGGCAGGCGAAGGGCGTTTGGGAGACCGACAGTCATCTTGCCTTGGTGACCGGACTGCGCATGCTTCTTTATGCATGCCTCGCCGTTGCCTTGATCACGGGCTGGCAACGAATTGACCGCGACACCCGTCTCTGGCTCGCCGTTCTCTTCTTGGTTTCGCTGGCGAATGATGGCCTCTTCGCGGTCGTTTCCGGTCCGCCCGACCGCTATCATCACCGGATCCTGCCTCTCCTGGCGGGCGCCGCAGCGCTCCTGCTTCTGTCCAACAGGCGCGACCACACCGACATGTCGTCAACAGGGAAATAGCCCGATGTTCATTCTCTCCCTCACCTATGTGAAGCCGACCGAAGAAGCCGACCGTGTCATGGCTCCGCATATGGACTGGGTGAATGCCGGCTATGACAGCGGCATGTTTCTGGCCTCGGGCCGCAAGAACCCGCGCACCGGCGGCGTCATCCTGGCCAAAGGCGACCGCACGGAAATCGAGGCCTATGTCGCAGCCGATCCCTTCACGGTCGAGGGCGTGGCGGTCTATGAGGTGACGGAAGTGGCCGTAACCCGCACGGCAGTCGGACTAGAGGCGCTGAAGGGCTAAGGTGCAGCATGGGAGAATGCCTGCCATGAGATCCTTTACCCACACCCCCTATGCCGGCCCGACGCGCCCGTTCACCATCGGCCTGTCCGCACTGGACCCGACCCGCTGGATCGAACCGGATGCCGATCGCGATCACTATCTGACCGAAAAGCGCGTGCTGGCGACAACGCGGCTTGACGAGGTCTTCCGGGCGACCGGCGACAGCCTTCCCGCGCAGGAGGAATGTCTCGCAGCCCTCACCGCTTATCTCGACGCCCATCATCCGCAGCTGATGGCCGAGACAGGTCTGAGTGATGACAACCTGCCCCCGCTTCTGCGCGCGGGAATGCTCGTGCAGGACGACCTCGTGATCATGAAGCGGCGCGAGGCGGGCTGGTTTATCGCCGCAGCGCACCTCTCCTTCCCCTCCTCCTGGTTGCTTGCGGAAAAGTTCGACCGCCCAATGGAGGAAGTCCACGAACATGTGCCGGGTTTCGAAAGTGGCACCCGCAATGCGGCCATGATCAATCGCATCTTCGACAATCTCGCCCCGGATCTGCCGGCAGAACGCTTCAACTGGTCGATCAACTGGAAGGAGAAGCTCTTCCATCCGGAGACAGGTCGCAACGATACGGTTGAGCCCGACGAGGCCGTAGTGCGCGTCGAACGGCAAACGCTGACGAAACTGCCCGTGACGGGCGCGATCGTCTTCACGATCCGCATCTACCTCGACCCCGTCACCCTGTTTGACCGCCACCCGGAGGGCAAGCGTCTGGCGCAGTCTCTCGCCGACCAGCTGGAGGGGCTGGACGAACCGCAACTGCGCTACAAGGGGCTCGACCGCCAGCGCAAGCGGCTGGTTGACCGCCTGCGGCAAGATGTGGCGTCGGAAAATCACAGCTAGCGCCCGTCTGCTACCGGCCCCCACCTTTATTGTGTCAGAGTTTTGTGATCTAGAACCGCCAGTATCGCTCCGGCCGCATGAAACAGGCCGGAAACTCGGCCCGCCTGCGCGGTTGGCCCTCCAAGGAGACGGAAATGAGCGAAATGACCTACCCGGTTTATGGCGAGATCACCGGCCCGATCGTGATGATCGGTTTCGGCTCGATCGGCCGCGGCACCCTGCCGCTGATCGAACGCCACTTCAAGTTCGACAAGAGCCGGATGGTCGTCATCGATCCCCGCAATGACGAGGCCGAGCTCCTCGCCAAGCATGGCATCAAGCACATCCAGGCGCATGTCACGAAAGAGAACTACAAGAAGCTCCTGAAGCCGCTGCTGACGGAAGGCGAAGGCCAGGGCTTCTGCGTAAACCTTTCGGTCGACACGGGCTCGCTCGACCTGATGAAGCTCTGCCGCAAGCTTGATGTTCTCTATATCGACACCGTCGTTGAGCCCTGGCTCGGCTTCTACTTCGACAAGAACATGAAGAACTCCGAGCGCACCAACTACGCGCTGCGCGAGACCGTACGCCAGGAAAAGGCGAAGAACCCGGGTGGCGCGACCGCCATTTCCACCTGCGGTGCAAACCCGGGCATGGTCTCCTGGTTCGTCAAGCAGGCGCTCGTCAACATCGCCCATGAGCTCGGCATCAAGTTCGACGAGCCGGATCAAAACGACCGCGACGGCTGGGCCAAGCTGATGAAGAAGGTCGGCGTCAAGGGCGTGCACATCGCAGAGCGCGACACCCAGCGCACCAAGAACCCGAAGCCGCTCAACGTCTTCTGGAACACCTGGTCCGTCGAAGGCTTCATCTCGGAAGGCCTGCAACCGGCCGAGCTCGGCTGGGGCACCCATGAAAACTGGATGCCGAAGAACGCCAAGAAGCACAAGAAGGGCTGCAAGGCTGCGATCTATCTGGAGCAACCGGGCGCCAACACGCGCGTGCGCACCTGGTGCCCGACGCCGGGACCGCAATATGGCTTCCTCGTCACGCACAACGAGTCGATCTCGATCGCCGACTACTTCACCGTCGAGAAGGATGGCGAAGTCGTCTACCGTCCGACCTGCCACTATGCCTACCACCCGGCCAACGACGCTGTTCTGTCACTGCACGAAATGTTCGGCAACGGCGGCACCCCGCAGCCGGTGCTTCATGTCCTGAACGAGGACGAACTGGTCGATGGCGTCGACGAACTCGGCGTGCTGCTCTACGGGCACGACAAGAATGCCTATTGGTATGGCTCGCGTCTGTCGCTGGAAGAAACCCGCCGCATCGCGCCCTACCAGAACGCGACCGGCCTGCAGGTGACCTCCGCCGTACTCGCGGGCATGGTCTGGGCACTCGAAAACCCGAAGGCCGGCATCGTCGAGGCCGACGAAATGGACTACAAGCGCTGCCTCGAAGTGCAGTCGCCCTATCTCGGCCCCGTCGAGGGCCACTACACCGACTGGACCCCGCTCGACGGTCGCCCGGGCCTCTTCCCGGAAGACCTTGACGAAAAGGATCCGTGGCAGTTCCGGAACATCCTGGTCCGCTGACCGGTTTTACACTGCAACAGGGCCCGTCGCTTGCGGCGGGCCTTCTTGCATCGGGAGCAAGATCGGGATAACCCCGGCGATACAAGGCTCTCGCCTTGCTTTGGCCGAGCCTTCGCGGCATGTTCTCGGTGATAACACAGACGGTGGGCGGCGGTGCCGGGCCGCTGAATTGGTGGGAGACAAGAATGAGAATCAAATCCCTGGTCGCGGTCGCTGCAGCAAGCCTCGCGCTTACGTCCTGCTATTCCAGCCCTCCGCGCCAAATGCCGGTTGTCCAGCAGGGTCCGTCCATCGAAGGCGCATGGGTCGATCCCAACGGCATTACTTCGACATTCCAGGGCGGCACTTTCACCACCCGCACGACCGACAGCAATCAGGTACTCGCATCTGGCACCTACCAGCTGGTCAATGACCGCCTGGTCGAGATCAACATGACCTCTCTGGTGCGCAACACGCAGCAGAAGGTGAATTGTGCGCTGGTCACCCCGACCCAGCTCAACTGCACTACGGATACAGGCGCACAGTTCTCGCTCGCCCGCAGAGCCTGACGCATAAGACCATCGTGTTTTTTCGAAGCGGCCCACTGGGCCGCTTCTTCCGTTTGAAGCCTTGCCAACCTGAAGACCTGACGTGATTTTCACTTGCCCTGGGTTGGCCGAGATGAAAACATTCGTCTCCAGGATGCTGGCGCGTGACTGTCATCATCGCATGCCAGACTGCTGGCGATGAATTGCAACAGGAGAGATGAGATGCTCAGACATTTGAAGATTGGCTTGTTCAGCGCCTCGGTGCTGGCCCTGACAGCTGGGACGGCTTTCGCGGATTTCGAGCTCAATATCCTGCACATCAACGATCTCCATTCCCGCATCGAGGCGATCAGCAAGTCCGATTCCACCTGCTCGGCGGAAGACGCCGCCAAGAACGAGTGCTTCGGTGGGATTGCCCGTGTAAAGGCAGCGATCGACGCCCGCCGCGCGGAACTCGCCGGCAAGAATGTCCTGACGCTCGATGCCGGCGACCAGTTCCAGGGCTCGCTGTTCTACACCACCTACAAGAGCGCTCCGATAGCCGACTTCATGAACGGCATCGGCTTTGACGCCATGGCCATCGGCAATCACGAATTCGACGACGGCCCGGAGGAACTGGCGAAGTTCATCGATGCGCTGAAATTCCCGATGATTTCGGGGAATACGCTCGCCGGCCTCAATTCCCCGGTCGCGGACAAGTTCAAGCCCTACATCGTCAAGGACTTCGGTGACGAGAGGGTGGCTATCGTGTCCGTGCTCGCCACCGATACCGATGAAACCTCATCGCCCGGTGACAGCATCCTCTTTGCTGACGAAATCAGCTACCTCAAGGAAGCAGTCCAGGAAATCGAGGGCCAGGGCATCGACAAGATCGTGCTGCTCTCGCATGTCGGCTATGTCAGGGACCAGGAAATTGCGGCCGCGGTCGACGGGATCGACGTCATCGTCGGTGGCCACAGCCATACCTTGCTCTCCAACACCGATGAAAAGGCAGCCGGCCCCTATCCGACCATGGTGAAGAACCCGGCGGGCAAGGATGTCCCGATCGTCCAGGCCTATGCCTATTCCAAGTATCTTGGCGACTTGACCGTCGTCTTCGACGATGCAGGCGTCGTCAAGTCCGCAACGGGGGAACCCAAGATTCTTGATGCCTCCGTGACGCCGGATGCCGGCTTCGTGGCCAAGGTCGCTGAACTTGCAGGCCCGATCGAGGAGTTGAAGCAGAAGGAGATCGGCGCGACTGCGGAGGCTGTGGAAGGCTCGCGTGAAGTCTGCCGCACGACCGAGTGCTCCATGGGCAACCTCGTGGCCGACGCAATGGTCGACCGTCTGAGTGATCAGGGCATCACCATCGCGATCCAGAATGGTGGCGGTTTGCGCGCCTCGATCGATGCCGGCACGGTGACCATGGGCGAAGTGCTGACGGTTCTGCCCTTCCAGAACACTCTGGCCTCCTTCCAGCTCAAGGGCTCCGACATCGTGGCTGCGCTTGAAAACGGCGTGAGCCAGGTCGAGGAAGGCGCTGGCCGCTTCCCGCAGGTTTCCGGCCTCAAATACACGGCAGACCTGAACAAGCCTGCCGGCAGCCGCATCACCTCCGTCGAGGTCGAGGAAGGTGAGAGCTTCGTCGCCATCGATCCGAACAAGGTCTACGGCGTGGCCACCAATAACTACATGCGCTCTGGCGGTGACGGCTACAAGGTCTTTGCGACCGGCGGCCAGAACGCCTACGACTTCGGCCCCGGTCTCGAAACGGTCGTCGCCGATTACATCGCCAAGAACAGCCCGTACAAACCCTATACTGACGGTCGTATCACGGTTATCGCCGCGACTGCCGCTGCTGCTGCGGCGGAACCGGCTGCCGATCAGGCTGCGACAGCCCCCGCAGCAGAGACCCCCGCAGCCACCGCGCCGGCTGCGACTGCTGAAGTCGCCGCGGCAACTGCCGAAACCGTCTACAAGGTCGTCGCGGGTGACAGCCTCTGGAAAATTGCGAAGGCCACCTATGGCGACGGTCTGCTGTGGCGCAGGATTGCCGAAGCCAATGAACTCCGTAATCCGAACGTGATCGCGATCGGCCGCGAACTGCAGCTTCCGGCCAGGTAAGACCGTTTGACGCATGACAAAAGCCGGTCCGGGCTTCCCCGGGCCGGCTTTTGCTTTTATCAGATGATCTCAACTGCCCTTCGCCACGTAACGGTCGAGATCTCATCACCAGGATATCAAGATGAATGTAATGCCTGCCCATTGGCCTTCCGACCATCCGCCTGTCAATTTCGGCAAGGTCGGGGTGCTGCTTGTCAACCTTGGCACGCCTGATGGTACGGACTACAAGTCCATGCGCCGCTACCTCGAGGAATTCCTGACGGACAAGCGCGTCATCGAATGGTCACGCTGGTTTTGGTATCCGATCCTGTATGGCATCGTCCTCAATCGGCGCCCGCAAAAGGTGGGCAAGGCCTATGAGGAGATCTGGAACAAGGATCTCGACGAAAGCTATCTGCGAACCTACACCCGCAGCCAGGCGGAAAAACTGGCGGTGGCGCTGAAGGATCTTCCCAACGTGCATGTCGATTGGGCCATGCGCTACGGCCAGCCGGCGATCCAGGCGAAGATGAACGAGATGCAGAAGGCGGGCTGCGAGCGCATTCTGGTCTATCCGCTCTATCCGCAATACGCAGCCGCAACCACCGCAACCGTCAACGACGAAGCCTTCAAGGCGCTCTTGAAGATGCGCTGGCAGCCGGCTCTGCGCACCGTCCCGCAATATGCCGACGATCCGGTCTACATCGAGGGGCTCGCCAACTCGATCAACAAACACCTCGCAACCCTGGACTGGGAACCGGAGCTGGTGATTACCTCCTACCATGGGATCCCGAAGTCCTACTTCATGAAAGGCGATCCCTATCACTGCCAGTGCTACAAGACCACGCGCCTGCTGCGGGAGCACCTCGGCTGGGACCAGAAAAAGCTGATGGTGACCTTCCAGTCGCGTTTCGGACCGGAAGAGTGGCTGCAGCCTTACACAGACAAGACGGTTGAAAAGCTGGCGCAAGAGGGTGTGAAGCGCATCGCCATCATGAACCCCGGCTTCGTCTCCGACTGCTTGGAGACACTTGAGGAGATCGCCGGAGAAGCGGGCGAGGATTTCCTCCACAATGGCGGCGAGAAATTCACCCATATTCCCTGCCTCAACGACAGCGAAGACGGCATGCGGGTGATCGAGAATGTCGTACGCCGTGAGTTGCAGGGCTGGGTCTGACACCGGCCCAGCCCAAAAAACGTCAGGATCCAACGGTCGCCGAAAGGCGGCCGTTTTTGTTCTGCCCACTCATCCCTTTTCAGCAACTTATCAGCTGGGTGTCCGGCGTCTCATTTTCGGACATGTGAATGTACGCAACCCAAACGTTCCAACCGGCATCCACGGGATTTAAGAAGCAGCGAATGTAAAGGGTCGACGCAAGTGATGTTTGCATATTCTTTTCATCACTTTATCGCGATTCAATCCGCAACCGGAATGTTCGGCAAAACAACCGATGGGTGCCTCGGCAAAGATAGAGGTTTCTCGATATCTCGGTCTAAATTATTGGATTTAAATATAATTTTAGGGGAGCGATTTCTTATATTAACGCTCCATTTAATAATGATCCCTAGAATTAGGGGCATTGAAGGAGAACTGACATGTATCGTTACAGAATGACCCTGGCATCGGCCTTCTTGGCGATGTCACTTGTCCCGGCCCAGGCCGAAACGCCGCAACCCGACGTGAACAAGCTGATCTCGCCGGCGCTCATCGAAGAAATGCGCAGCTTTATCAATGCCGAGATTGTCACGGTTTCCGTCGAGGCGCAGAACAAGCGCCTGATGGAGTTGACCCAGGACAAGATCGACGAACTCGACAACCAGTGGAAGGCGGAGCGCGAGGCGGCAGACAAGCCATTGATCGCGGCAACCCTCTCCAACCCCCTCTCGGTTTATCTCGCTCGTATCCAGGGTAAGTCGCTCGGTCTCTATGCCGAGATCTTCGTGATGGACCAGAATGGTCTGAATGTCGGCCAGAGCTCGGTCACGAGCGATTTCTGGCAGGGCGATGAAGACAAGTTCCAGAAGACCTTCGATGTCGCAGACGATGCCATGTTCGTTGACGCGCCGGAATGGGATGACGAAGCCAAGATCTGGCGCAACCAGGTGAGCTTCACGCTCCTGGATGCCTCGAAGAAGAAGATTGGCGCCGTCACTGTCGAGCTGAATCTCACCGAACTTGAAAGACGCCTGCTGGCCGCGTCCTGAACGGTCTAGCCACGGGTGCATGAGCGCGCCCGTGTCTCCAAACATGTAGATTTTCCCCTCTCAGATCGAGACTGGACCAGCGTCATGCTCAAGAACTTATCCGTGAGCGCAAAAGGCTTTATCGCTTTCGGGATATTGGCCGCTATCGCCATTGCGGCCTCCACCTTCATCCACAGCCGTGCCATCGTCGCACGCGACCAGGTCGCGGAAACGACGACAGTCAACGAAGTAGTGACCGCAGTCGAGGAATTCGGCTCGGACCTCTCCCTTGCCAACCTTCAGCTAAAGACATTCCTTCTGACCGGCAACCGTGACTATGCGGCCGCCTCTCAGGAAGTCGTTGCCGAAATGACCAAAGACAAGGTCGCTCTGGAGAAACTGTTTTCGGACGCTGCCCCGGCAGAATTGCCGCGCCTTAAGGAAGCATTCGTCTCTCTCGACAGCTGGAAGACCAACTTCGTTGACCGCCAGATTCTCCTGATGCGCGATCCGGTCACCGTGGAACTCGCACGCGCAATCGAAGTCACCGGCGAAGGCGAAGCGCTCGCTCAGGCGTTTCAGGACAAGCTTGGCGAAGTGAAGGCAGCAATGACCACCCGCGCTGCTGCAGCGACGGAAAATCAGAGCCAGGCTCTGGCTTTGGTCGAGAATGTCAGCCTGATCGCCTCGATCGTCGTGGCCGCCGCAGCCGTCCTTCTCGGCTTCTTGAACTTCCAGCTCGTCTCCCGTCCGCTCGGCAAGCTTGCCGATGGCACGACGCGCCTCGCCAATGGCGACCTCGACATCAGCATCGATCAGGGCGGCAAGGATGAGATCGGCCGCATGGCGGCCGCCATGCAGATCTTCCGCGAAGCTGCGATCGCCAACAAGCGCCTCGAAGCCGAAGCAGAGGCCAACCGCCAGCGCGCCGAAGCCGAGCGCATCGCCACCCAGCAGCGCGCGGAAGCCGATGCGGCGGAACGCCTGCGGATCGCCACATCCGGCCTTGCAGCCGGCCTGAAGCGCCTCGCAGCCGGCGATCTGGCCTTCCAGATCAATGAGGCCTTCGCGCCGGACTTCGAAGCCCTGCGCCACGATTTCAACCAGTCGGTCCGCCAGTTGAACCAGACGATGGCGTCAATCACCAACAGCGTCGCCACGATGGAAACCGGCACCCGCGAGATCGCGTCGGGCACCGACCATCTGTCGAAGCGCACCGAGCAGCAGGCTGCCGCCCTCGAACAGACGGCAGCAGCCGTCGAGGAAATCACCGCAAACGTCGTCAACTCGACCAAGCGCACCGAAGAAGCCCGTGGCGTCGCGGCGCATGCCAACACCTCGGCCAATCAGTCCTCGGAAGTCGTCGCTCGGGCGGAAGATGCCATGCGCCGCATCGAGGGTTCGTCGCAGCAGATCTCCAACATCATCGGTGTGATCGACGAAATCGCCTTCCAGACCAACCTGCTGGCGCTGAATGCCGGCGTTGAAGCCGCACGTGCCGGTGAAGCCGGCAAGGGCTTCGCCGTAGTCGCTCAGGAAGTTCGCGAACTCGCCCAGCGCTCCGCGAATGCAGCCAAGGAAATCAAGGCCCTCATCCAGAACTCCTCCACGGAAGTCGCGGGTGGTGTGGATCTCGTGCGCAAGACGGGTGAAGCCCTGCGTACGATCGGTGGCTTCATCACCGAGATGAACACGCATATGGATGCGATCGCCATCTCGGCCAAGGAGCAGGCAACCGGTCTTTCGGAAGTCAACCACGCCGTCAACGCGATGGACCAGACAACCCAGCAGAACGCCGCCATGGTCGAGGAATCAAATGCCGCCTCCGCAGCACTTGCTTCGGAAGCAGCCAAGCTCCGCGAACTGATCTCGCACTTTACCATCGACGGTGTGCAGCAGACGCAGGCATCGGCCCTGCGCGAAACCGCCCGCACGATGGCGCAGCCTGCAGGACAGCAGCACCGCGCCGCCGCGCCGGCAGCCCGCGCTCCGGCACCTGCGCGGCCTGCAGCTCCGGCCCCGCGCAGCCATGGCAATGCCGCCGTCGCCCAGGACAACTGGGAAGAGTTCTGACGTACGAAGCCGGTCTCATGGACCAGCGGGCGGCGGGAGCAATCCCGCCGCCCCTTTTTTTAAGTGGAAGAAGCAATCGCCTGCCTGCCCCTTGGCCGGCTGTGACCCCCGACCCTTGCATTTGGCCCGTCCGCCCCCGATGTTAGATCACGGGGGCGCGATCAAGGTGCGCGCCAATGCTGGAGGAATTCATGCCCATTACCGGTCCGGACATCGTCGTCATCGCCCTTGTGGTCCTGGTCATCCTGGTCCTTTTCGCCGGCATCAAGACTGTTCCCCAAGGCTTCCGCTATACGATCGAGCGCTTTGGGCGATACACTCGAACACTGGAGCCGGGCCTCAACCTCATCATCCCCTTCTTCGAGCGCATCGGCGCCAAGATGAACGTGATGGAGCAGGTGCTCGACGTGCCGACCCAGGAGGTCATCACCAAGGACAATGCCTCGGTTTCCGCCGATGCCGTCGCCTTCTACCAGGTCCTGAATGCCGCCGAAGCCGCCTACCAGGTCTCGAACCTGGAAAACGCCATTCTCAACCTGACCATGACCAACATCCGCTCGGTCATGGGTTCAATGGATCTGGACGAGCTCCTCTCCAATCGCGAGGTGATCAACGATCGCTTGCTGCGCGTCGTCGACGAAGCCGTGCGCCCCTGGGGTATCAAGGTGACGCGCGTTGAAATCAAGGACATCCAGCCGCCGGCAGATCTGGTCGACGCCATGGGCCGCCAGATGAAGGCGGAGCGCGAGAAGCGCGCCCAGGTCCTGGAGGCCGAAGGCCTGCGCAACGCCCAGATCTTGAAAGCCGAAGGGGCCAAGCAGGCTGCCATCCTGCAGGCCGAAGGCCAGCGCGAGGCCGCCTATCGTGAGGCAGAAGCCCGCGAACGACTGGCGGAAGCGGAAGCCAAGGCGACGCGACTGGTTTCCGAGGCGATCGCCGCCGGTGACGTGAACGCCATCAACTACTTCGTGGCCCAGAAATACACGGAAGCCATGGCCTCCATCGGCACCGCAAGCAATTCCAAGGTCGTGCTGATGCCGATGGAGGCGACGTCTCTGATCGGCTCGCTCGGCGGGATCGGTGCGATCGCCCGCGAGGTCTTCGGCGAGGAGAAGCGCCCGGCACCATCCCGGACGGCGCCAGCACCGGCACCGCGTACCACGCCACCGATTTCCTCGTTCAATCCGAACGGTGAGTGACGGTCATGCTGGCACGCATCATCGGCGAACTCGGCCCCTGGAGCTGGTGGGTGCTTGGCATGCTCTTGCTGGCCGCCGAACTGGTGATGCCGGGCGTGTTCCTGGTGTGGATCGGTTTGGGCGCAATACTGACCGGCGCCCTGTCGCTGCTCCTATGGGAGGCCGGTTTCTGGACCTGGCAGGTGCAGTCTCTGGTCTTCGCCGCAAGTGCCATCATCTTTACGCTGATCGGTCGCCGCTTCTTCTCAAGCCTCGAAGCGGCAAGCGACGAACCGCTCCTCAACCAACGCGGCGCAAGCCTTGTCGGCCGCACGGCTGTCCTCGCGGAACCGATCCGCGAGGGCCGAGGCCGCATTCGGCTAGACGATACCTTCTGGGTGGTGAGTGGCCCCGACCTTCCCGCCGGAGCACGGGTGCGCGTGGCGTCGAGCAACGGTCGAGACCTTCAGGTTGAAGAGGCCTGAAACAGCTGCTCAGGCAACCCCGATCCTGAGCAGATCGTGGAAATGAATGAGGCCGACTGGGCTATTGTCATCATCGACGACGATCAGCGCACCGATGCCATGTTTGTTGATCATCGCCGCGGCGGTCGTAGCCAGCGCATCCCCTTGGATGACCTTCGGATTGCGGGTCATCACATCATCGACCGCCAGAACCGAGAGATCACGCGCCAGATTGCGGGCCATGTCGCCCTCGGTCACGATACCGCAAAGCTTGCCAAGCTCGTCGACGACGCCGACACAACCGAAGCGTTTGTGCGAAAGCGTTTTCACAGCCTCAGGCATCGACGTGCCAAGCGGCACCAGCGGCACGCGTTCGCCCGTATGCATGATGTCGCGCACATGCGTCAGCGACGCCCCGAGCTTTCCGCCTGGATGGAAGGTACGGAAGTCGGACGGAGAAAAGCCGCGCGCCTCGAGAAGCGCAATCGCAATCGCATCGCCGATGGCAAGCTGCAGCACGGCGGACGTGGTGGGGGCGAGCCCGTGCGGGCAGGCCTCCTGCACCTTCGGCATCAGCAGAACCACATCGGCATTGCGCGCCAGCGTGGAGTTCTCGCCGGCAGTGACCGCGATCAGCGGGATCGAGAACCGGCGGGAAAAGGCAAGTATGCCCTGAAGTTCCGTCGTTTCCCCGCCCCAGGATATGGCAAGGATGGCATCATCCTGAGCGATCATGCCGAGATCGCCGTGATTGGCCTCGGACGGATGGACGAAGAAGGCAGGCGTCCCGGTTGAGGCGAAAGTCGCGGCGATCTTCGAACCGATATGCCCGCTCTTGCCGACACCCGTTACGATGACCCGACCACCGATCTCTCCGATCGTCTTGACGGCTTGACAGAATGGGGCCGCGAGGGCTCCGGCCAGCGCCTCCTCCAGAACACGCAATCCTTCCCGCTCGGTCGAGATGACCCGGAGAGCGGATTCGGTCGCACTGGCTTCGACGAGATTGACTGCGCGCTTGATCATGCCGTCCCATACTGCGTTTGGCCGTCGCTGTAAATTCTCGTCCGGCGCCATCCGCAGGCGCGATAACGGCGGAGCAAGGCCTGTCCTAGACTAAACCAAACATTAACCATCAGGCTTTACGTTTGGGTAAGCATTAGAGATTGCCGGGCGCAAGCATGAATTCAATGGAAAATCGAGAGGTGCGCGGCGCAGACCGCCTGGTCCTGCATTCGCTCGCAGGCGCGCTGGCCCTGTCGGCTCTCGTCCATCCGACGCTGCTCGCTGCCCAACAGGCTCGCCCCGCGACCCAATCCTCTGCAAACGCAGCCACAAGCGGCAGACCGGCCACGGGCATTGGGCCCGAAGGTATTGCAACACGGTCCGCGGAACTGCCCACAGTCGCCCAGAGCGCGTCGCCGGATCCGACCACGACTGCAACGGTCGATCAGAACCCCGTCACCTTCGGCCCCGCTGCCGACCGTGATGCTCTGCCGCTGGATGAAAGCCTCGGCCGCCAGAACATGCGCGAAACCCGGCTCGACGATGTGACTGCCGCTCGAATCCGTCGCGATGCGCTACAAGCTGAAGACGGCACCGGCATCCGTCTCGGCACCCTCGTCCTTCGCCCCTCGATCAGCCAGAAGCTCGGGACCGAACGGCGAAAGACGGGCAACGCAAATACAGACAGGACTTTCTCCGAAACCGGGCTGAAGGGTACCCTGACCTCCGATTGGTCGAGGCATGAACTGAATGTCGGCGCAGAAGGGGCCTGGCAGGAAACGCTTTCCGGGACGGAGAGCGACAAGCCTCGCGCCAACATCGATGCACGCCTGCGCCTCGACTTGGCCGAAGACACGATTGCCACGCTTTCGGGATCCTATAGCTTCAGCCGCGAGGACAACGACGATCCCAACGCCGTGTCCGGAGCAAGGGTCCAGTCCGGCGTCAACCAGTTTGGAGGCGGACTGTCCGTTGAACGCGACTTCGGCGTGATCCGGGGTTCGATCGCGGGCGATGTAACGCGCTTCCAATACTCGAATGCCACCCTTTCCAACGGCAGCATCCTCCAGCGCAGCGACCGGGATCGGAACCGCTACAGCCTGAGTGCTCGCCTGGGCTACGAGCTGTCGCCGGCCCTTACCCCTTTCATCGACGGCACGATCGGACGGATCGACTATGACGAGGAAGCGGATTCGTCGGGCTATCGTCGCTCCGCAGACCTTTACGGCGTCAAGACCGGCGTTGCCGTCGATCTGGGCGAAAAGCTACGCGGCGAAATCGCCATTGGCCATGAACAGCAGACATTCGAGGATGGGCGTCTCGCCAAACTGTCCGCCTTGACGGTGGACGGAAATATCCTGTGGTCCCCGCGGGAAGGCACCACAATCGATCTCGCGCTCGACACCAGCATCGATCCATCCACGACAGCCGGCGTGAATGGCGCCACGATCCATCGACTGACCGCCAACCTCTCCAACGACCTGCGCACCAATCTCGTGGCACGCCTGACCGGCGGGACGACTTTCACCCGTTATGACGGCACTTCCAGCGCGAGCGATACGACGGCCTATCTGGCTGGTGCAGGCCTGACCTGGAAGGTCAACCGCTATCTCGATGCGACGGCAGATCTGACCTACGAGCGGACGAATTTCGAGACCGGCAGTCACAACAGCACGGTAACGGCCCTGGTCGGACTGACCGCCAAGCGTTGAGCCTGACGGTCAGCGATTTCAAACTTCACTTCAGCGCGGCGAGCAGCGCCTTCAGCTGATCCTCGATCGCCGGACGAATATCCGCACGCTCGATGGCGAAGGCTACGTTGGCGAGAATGAAGCCGTCCTTTGCACCGCAGTCGAAGGTTTGGCCCTTGAAGTGGTAAGCGGCAAAGTCCTGGGCCTTGGCAAGCTTCAGCATGCCATCGGTCAGTTGGATCTCGTTGCCCGCACCACGCTCCTGGGTTTCGAGGATCTGGAAGATCTCGGGCTGCAGGATGTAGCGACCATTGATGAAGAAGTTGGACGGGGCAGTGCCCTTGGCCGGCTTCTCCACCATCTGGGTGATCTTGAACCCACCTTCGAGCGTGTCGCCGACGCCGACGATGCCGTATTTGTGGGCCTGTTCGGGCGCGCATTCCTCGACCGCCACGATATTGCCGCCGGCCTTCTCATAAAGTTCGACCATGCCCTTGAGGCAGGCCTTCTCTCCGCGCATAATCATGTCAGGCAGAAGAAGGGCGAAGGGTTCGTGCCCCACGATGTCACGGGCGCACCAGACGGCGTGTCCCAGACCCAGCGGCTCCTGTTGGCGCGTGAAGCTGGTCTGGCCTGCGGTCGGCTGGAGCGAATCGAGCAGCGACAGTTCGGCGTTCTTGTTGCGCGCCTTCAGCGTCTGTTCGAGTTCGAACTGGATGTCGAAATAATCCTCGATGACGGCCTTGCCGCGACCGGTGACGAAGACGAAATGCTCGATGCCAGCCTCAATGGCCTCATCGACCACATATTGAATGACCGGTTTGTCGACGACGGTCAGCATTTCCTTCGGGACTGCCTTTGTCGCCGGCAGAAAGCGTGTGCCGAGACCGGCAACGGGGAATACGGCCTTACGAAGCTTCTTAGTCTGAACCACTCATTCCTCCTCGAGGATCTAATCGATTTACGCCATCATAACGCGGTCACGGCCAGTAACATACAATTGCTTCAAAATGGCAAAGACTAAGTGTGGTCGGGACAACGTGGTAAAGGGTTTGTTGACTGAACAGCATTAACCTGTGGTGAACAGCCTTGTTCCGGCTGCCAACTCGAGAATGCACGGGAGATGCCCATGAAAAGACACCGCCCCAGCCTGCTCGGCGCCATTGCCCTGACGCTGTCGACGGCGCTCATCCCAATGGAGGCCTTCGCGGACGCCGGTTTCCAGAAGTGGATCCGCGATTTCTATCCGACGGCTGCAAAGGCCGGCATCACCGAACGCACCTATCGCCAGGCTTTTGATGGTGTGCGCGAGCCGGATCAGTTCGTGCTCGAAAAGGCGGCCTACCAGCCGGAGTTCAAGCACGAGATCTGGGACTATCTCGACAGCCGCGTAAACCCCTACACGGTCAAGATCGGCCAGGAGATGCTGGCGAAGCACGGCCGTTTGCTGACAGCGCTCGAGAACCATTTCGGCGTCGACAAGCATGTGCTGCTCGCGATCTGGTCCATGGAGTCCAACTACGGCGCAGCCCTCGAGCGGCCGGACCGCCTGCACAATGTGCCGCGCTCTCTGGCGACGCTTGCCTATGCCGACAAGAAGCGCGCCAAATATGCCCGCACCCAGCTGATTGCGGCTCTGAAGATGCTGCAGAACGGCGATGTCACCAACAAGAACCTGATGGGATCCTGGGCCGGTGCGATGGGCCACACCCAGTTCATCCCCTCGAGCTATCTGCTCTACGGGATCGACGCCGATGGCAATGGCGACAAGGACATCTGGCACTCGATCCCGGATGCGCTCGCCACCGCCGCAAACCTACTCGCCAAGAACGACTGGCAGACAGGCCGGACCTGGGGCTACGAGATTGTCGTGCCGAAGGGTGGGCACAAATACACCGGCCAGACCAAGACGCTCGCTCAGTGGCAGGCGCTCGGCTTTGCCCGTCCGTCTGGCAAGGGCTTCCGCAACGGCAGCGAGCGGGCTGAGCTCAAGATGCTCGGCGGTTCCAACGGCCCCGGTTTCCTGATGACCAAGAACTTCTTCGTCATCAAGCGCTACAATGCAGCCGACAGTTATGCACTCGGCGTCGGCCTGCTTGCCGACGAGATCGCAGGCTATGGCGGCATGCAGCAGCGTTGGCCGCGGCCGAACGGTTCGCTCGACATCAAGGAAAAGTTCGAACTGCAGACCCGCATGCAAGCGCTCGGCTATTATGACGGCAAGATCGACGGCAATTTCGGCTCGGGCTCGAAGGCCGCCATCACCGCCATCCAGCAGCGCCTTGGCATGGCCGTCGACGGCCAGCCGTCGCGTGTCCTGCTCGACGCTTTGCGCAATTGATCCTCATGCCTCGAAAGGCAGAGACCTGTTGACTTGCCTCTCGCCGCAATCCAGAAAATGGGTCGCGGCGAAGACATGTCTGGATTGTCGCCCTGCGCCCATGGAGTGTGCCTTGATTAGCCCGCGTGGAACATTCACCCGCCTCATGACACTCGCTCTGGCGCTGGCAACCATCGCGACGGCATTGATAGCCACGTCCGCCGAGGCTCAGCAACCGGAACGCCGCCGCACATTGCTGGACCTTCTCTTCGGTGAACGACAGCCGGCTTATGTCCCGCCGCAGAATGCTCAGCGTCCACGCGATGGCAAGGTGCGGAAGAAAAACAACGGCAGTGTCACGACGATCAACACAAGGACACCATCCGCACGGGCGGCGGCAGAGCCGGAACCGCAGCCGAAGCTCGACAATGCCAAGAAGGTCCTTGTCGTTGGCGACTTCGTAGCCGGTGCCCTCGGTGACGGCCTAGAGAATGCCTTCCAGGACTCGCCAGGCGTTGTTGTGGAGACCAAAGCCAATGGTTCTTCCGGACTCGTACGTGACGATTTCTATGACTGGCCGGCCCAGCTTCCGGCGCTCGTCGGCGAGGTCAAGCCCAGCGTCCTCGTCATCCAGATCGGCGCCAATGACCGCCAGCAACTCGTCACTCCGACCGGTCGCCTGGACTTTCGCACCGACCCCTGGTTCTCAGCCTATGCGGATCGCGTCGCAAGACTGGTCAGCGTCGCGGCCGAAACACGCGTGCCCGTCATCTGGGTCGGCCTGCCGGCCTTCCGGCCGCAGAACATGACGGCGGATGCGCTGCGGCTCAACACCATCTACCGCGCGGGCATCGAGAAGGTGAACGGCGAATTCGTCGATGTCTGGGAAGGCTTTGTCGATCAGGAAGGCCGTTTCATCGTCACCGGCTCCGACATCAACGGACAGCCGGTGCGCTTGCGCGGCAATGACGGGATCAATTTCACCGGCCCCGGCAAGCGCAAGCTGGCTTTCTATGTCGAGAAATCGGTGCGCCGCTATCTCGGCGACATGACCAGCCCCGATCTCGTCCGCCTCGACGCGAGCAACCTGCCGGCCCTGCCGAGCCTCCCCCCCTCGGAAAGCAAGGCGATCGTCACAACACCGCCAATCGACCTCTTCGACCCCGAGCTTGACGGCGCCGACGAACTGTTGGGCGGCATCCTCCCGCCTTCCCCCAACCTGCCGACACCCCGCGACCAGCTCGTCCAGAACGGCCGTCTTCCGGATCCCCCGGTCGGACGCGTGGATTACGTGAAGCGGCCGGCACAACCCGCAACCGCGACGCCGGCAACGGCCACACCCTGAACGCGGCAGTCAAGAATGAAAAAGGGGCCGCCCGAAAGCAGCCCCTTTGTCATGTCTTGAACACATGCGGCATCACCGCGGCAGCACGCTCTCGCCCATCAGGGCCTCATCGATGGCGCGGGCGGCCTGGCGTCCTTCGCGGATCGCCCAGACGACCAGCGACTGGCCACGACGGGCGTCGCCGGCGACCCAGAGCTTGTCGATCGACGAACGATAGTCCTTGTCGTTGGCAACGACATTGGTCGAGCCGCGGCGGTCGGTATTGAGCGCGAGCTTGCCGTTGAGTTCCTTCAGCACGCTATCGGTGAACGGACCGGAGAAGCCGATGGCGATGAAAGCGAGATCCGCCTTGATGATGAACTCGGTGCCGGCGATCGGCTTGCGGCGCTCGTCAACCTGGCAGCACTTCACACCGGTCAGCACGCCGTCTTCGCCGACGAATTCGAGCGTGGCCACCTGGAACTCGCGAACAGCGCCTTCAGCCTGCGAAGACGAGGTGCGCATCTTGGTTGCCCAGAAGGGCCAGACGGCGAGTTTGTCTTCGGTCTGCGGCGGCTGCGGACGAATGTCGAGCTGCGTGACCTTGACGGCGCCCTGACGGAAGGCCGTGCCGACGCAGTCGGATGCCGTATCACCGCCGCCGACGACGACCACATGCTTACCGCCGGCGAGAATCGGGTCGGCCGGCCAGCCGGCGCTGTCAATGTTTTCGCGACCGACGCGGCGATTCTGCTGCACGAGATAGGGCATGGCATCATGCACACCATGGAACTCGACGCCGGGAATGCCGGCCTCGCGCGGGGTTTCCGAGCCGCCGCAATAGAGCACGGCATCATAATCCGCACGCAGCTTCTCGACGGTCACGTCGACGCCGACATTGACGCCGCAATGGAAGGTGACGTTTTCGCCCTTCATCTGCTCGACGCGGCGATCGATGAAGTTCTTCTCCATCTTGAAGTCCGGAATGCCATAGCGCAGCAGGCCTCCGGGCTTGGACTCGCGCTCGTAGACATGCACTTCATGGCCGGCGCGGCCGAGCTGCTGGGCAGCGGCGAGACCCGACGGGCCGGAGCCGATGATCGCGACCTTCTTGCCGGTATGGATCGTTGCCGGCTGCGGCACGATGAAGCCGAGCTCATAAGCCTTGTCGGCAATCGCCTGCTCGACGGTCTTGATCGCGACCGGCGTGTCTTCGAGGTTCAGCGTGCAGGCTTCCTCGCACGGGGCCGGGCAGACGCGGCCGGTGAATTCCGGAAAATTGTTCGTGGAGTGGAGGTTGCGGATCGCCTCCTCCCACTTGTTGTTGTAGACGAGGTCGTTCCAATCCGGGATCTGGTTATGCACCGGACAGCCGGTCGGACCATGGCAATAGGGAATGCCACAATCCATGCAGCGCGCCGCCTGCTTGGTGACCTCGGCATCCGACATGGGGATGGTGAATTCGCGGAAATGGCGGATGCGGTCGGAGGCCGGCTGATACTTCGCCACCTGCCGGTCGATTTCCATGAAACCTGTAACCTTGCCCATGTCTTACCCTTTCAAAACGGCAGGCCCAGAGGCCCCCAATACCAGTAGGCGAGGCCGATGACCGCACCCAGCACGATAAACTCCACTCCGACCGAGCCACTGACCAAATAGACAGCCGCAGGTACTGCGGCCCCTAGGGCAGTGGAAACGAGCAGATGCATCTTGCGCATTCCGTTTCCTCTCCGCCGCTATCGCAGCCAGTTCTCGATCTTCAGTCCCGGAACCCGGGAAAACTCGGTTTCATTATTCGTCACGAGCACGGCGTCCAGCGCCACTGCATGTGCCGCGATCCAAAGGTCGTTTGGACCGATATTCTTTCCTTGTCTCAGCGCGAGCCGGATCTCGGCATAACGCTGATCAGTCGGTAGCTGCAGAGGCGCCACATACAGTCGCCGCGTCACTGCTGATACCTTCTGCGACAGCTCCTCGGAGCCGTTCTTCTTTACGCCGTACCAGATCTCACCATGGGTGATGATGCTGATGAAGGCATTCTCTTCCCCAACCTCAAGGAGCCGTTCGAGAACCTTTCCACGCGGATCCCTGACGATCGCCGAAACGATGTTGGTATCGAGCATGTAACGCATCAGATCTCGACCTCTTCGAGCGGCGCCAGATCATCGTCATTCTCGACGAAATACTCTCCGCTCCAGGCTTCCGCCTGCTTGAGATACTCGATCAGTCCGGCAGTCACTGCCGTCCGCATCAGGATCGAACCATCTGGTAGGCGCACCATAACGGCGCGATCACCTTCAAGATCGAACTCCTTGGGGATACGAACCGCCCGGCTTCGACCATTCTTGAAGATGGCGACTGCAACCTCGCCACCTTCCCCAGTGTCTTTCACATGTTCGTTCATATCGGACCCCATCGCTGCGATATGCCAATAGCATATCACAACGTATGAAGCTGTAGAACTTATTCCGCAGCCACGCCCATGCGCATGCGTTCCATTTCCTCAAGCGCACGGCGGTATTCCACCGGCATGACCTTGCGGAACTTCGGACGATACTCGGCCCAGCTGTCGAGGATCTGCTTGGCGCGGTTCGAGCCCGTGTAGTGCAGATGGTTCGAGATCAACTGGTAGAGGCGTTCCTCGTCGTGGCGCGTCATGTCGCCGGACACGTCGACCAGGCCCTTGTGCATGATGTCGCCGCCGTGATGGTGCAGCTTCTCGAGCATGTCGTCCTCTTCCGGAACCGGCTCGAGTTCGACCATGGCCATGTTGCAGCGCTTGGCGAAATCGCCGCTCTCGTCGAGCACGTAAGCCACACCGCCCGACATGCCGGCGGCGAAGTTGCGGCCCGTTTCGCCGAGCACGACGACAACGCCGCCCGTCATGTATTCGCAGCCATGGTCACCCACGCCTTCGACGACAGCAATGGCACCCGAGTTGCGCACGGCAAAACGCTCGCCGGCCACGCCACGGAAATAGCATTCGCCGGAGATAGCACCGTAGAGCACGGTATTGCCGACGATGATCGACTGCTCGGCGACAATCTTGGCGTTCTCCGGCGGACGCACGATGATGCGGCCACCCGACAGGCCCTTGCCGACATAGTCGTTGCCATCGCCCACGAGGTCGAAGGTGATGCCACGCGCCAGGAAGGCGCCGAAGGACTGACCGGCGGTGCCGTTCAGCGTGACATGAACAGTATCATCCTTCAGACCCTTGTGGCCGTAGCGCTTGGCGACTTCGCCCGACAGCATGGCGCCAGCCGAACGATCGACGTTCTTAATGTCGACGTCGAAAACGACGGGCTGCTTGCTTTCGAGCGACGGCATGGCCTTCTCGATCAGCTTGCGGTCGAGAATATCGTCGATCGGGTGCTTCTGGCGCTCGGTCCAGTAGGTCGCCTCCTTCGGAGCCTCCACCTTGTGGAAGATCTTCGAGAAGTCGAGACCCTTGGCCTTCCAATGAGCGAGCATCTCGTCCTTTTCGAGCAGTTCGGAAGCACCGATGATCTCGTCGAGCTTGGTCACGCCGAGCGACGCCAGAATCTCGCGCACCTCTTCGGCAACGAAGAAGAAGTAGTTGATGACATGCTCGGGCGTGCCCTTGAAGCGCTTGCGCAGCACCGGATCCTGGGTGGCAACGCCCACGGGACAAGTGTTGAGATGGCACTTGCGCATCATGATGCAGCCGGCCGCGATCAGCGGAGCCGTCGCAAAGCCGAATTCGTCGGCACCGAGCAGCGCGCCGATGATCACGTCACGGCCGGTCTTCAGGCCGCCATCGACCTGCAGCGCGATGCGCGAGCGAAGCCCGTTCAACACCAGCGTCTGCTGGGTCTCGGCAAGACCGATTTCCCAGGGAGAACCGGCATGCTTGAGCGAGGTGAGCGGCGACGCACCGGTGCCGCCGTCAAAGCCGGCAACCGTGATATGATCCGCGCGCGCCTTGGCGACACCGGCAGCAACCGTGCCGACGCCGACTTCCGAGACGAGCTTGACAGAGATGTCGGCGACCGGGTTGACGTTCTTCAGGTCGTAGATCAGCTGTGCCAGATCTTCGATCGAATAGATGTCGTGGTGCGGCGGCGGCGAGATCAGGCCGACGCCCGGGGTCGAGTGACGGGTCTTGGCAACGGTGGCATCGACCTTGTGACCGGGCAGCTGACCGCCTTCGCCGGGCTTGGCACCCTGCGCCACCTTGATCTGCAGCACGTCGGCATTGACGAGATATTCGGTGGTGACACCGAAACGGCCGGAGGCGATCTGCTTGATCGCCGAACGCTCCGGGTTCATCGAGCCATCCGGCAGCGGCAGGTAACGGTCGCTCTCTTCGCCACCCTCACCGGTGTTCGACTTGCCGCCGATCCGGTTCATGGCAATCGCCAGCGTGGTATGAGCCTCGCGGCTGATCGAGCCGAAGGACATGGCGCCCGTCGAGAAGCGCTTGACGATATCGACCGCCGGCTCGACCTCGTCGACCGAGATGGGCTTGCGACCGAGCGCTTCCGCCGACTTGATCTTGAACAGGCCGCGGATGGTGTTCATCCGCAGATTGCTCTCGTTCACCATCTCGGCGAATTCGCGGTAGCGATCCTGGCTGTTGCCACGCACGGCATGCTGCAGCGAGGCGATCGAATCGGGGCTCCAGGCGTGGTTTTCGCCACGCATGCGGTAGGCATATTCCCCACCGATATCGAGCGTATTGGCAAGAATCGGATCCTTGCCGAAGGCCGACATATGGCGGGCAACGGTTTCCTGCGCGATTTCCGTCAGGCCGATACCTTCGATGGTGGTCGCCGTGCCGAAGAAGTACTTGTCGACCAGTTCGGACGAGAGGCCGATCGCGTCGAAGATCTGCGCGCCGCAATAGGACTGGTACGTCGAAATGCCCATCTTGGACATCACCTTCAGGATGCCCTTACCGACGGCCTTGATGTAGCGGTAGACGACTTCGTCTTCCGACACCTCCTTCGGGAATTCGCCATGCTTGTGCATGTCGGTGAGCGTGTCGAAGGCCAGATAGGGGTTGATCGCCTCGGCACCGAAGCCCGCGAGACAGCAGAAGTGATGCACTTCGCGCGGCTCGCCGGATTCGACGACGAGGCCGACCGAGGTGCGCAGACCCTTGCGGATCAGGTGATGGTGCACGGCAGCGGTCGCAAGCAGCGCCGGGATCGCGATACGGTCGGGGCCGATCTGGCGGTCGGAGAGCACAATGATGTTGTAGCCGCCACGTACGGCCGCTTCGGCCCGCTCGCAGAGGCGATCGAGCATCTCTGGCATGCCTTCGGCGCCGCGCTCCACGTCATAGGTGAAGTCGAGCGTCTTGGTGTCGAACCGGTCTTCCATGTGACCGATGGAGCGGATCTTTTCCAGATCGCCATTGGTCAGGATCGGCTGGCGCACTTCCATGCGCTTGGCGTTCGCCATGCCTTCATGATCGAGGATGTTCGGACGCGGACCGATGAACGACACGAGGCTCATGACGAGCTCTTCGCGGATCGGATCGATCGGCGGGTTGGTGACCTGCGCGAAGTTCTGCTTGAAATAGGTGTAGAGCAGCTTTGACTTGGTCGACATCGCCGAGATCGGCGTATCGGTCCCCATCGAGCCGATCGCTTCCTGGCCCGTCGTCGCCATCGGCGACATCAGGAGCTTGGTGTCTTCGGTCGTGTAGCCGAAGGCCTGCTGGCGGTCGAGCAACGACACATCGCGGCGCAGCGCACGCGGCTCGACAGGCTTCAGGTCTTCGAGGATCAGCTGGGTGCGATCCAGCCAGTCGCGATAGGGATGACTCTGGGCGAGCTTCGACTTCACTTCCTCGTCGGAAATGATGCGGCCTTCAGCCATGTCGATGAGCAGCATCTTGCCCGGCTGCAGGCGCCACTTCTTGACGATCTTCTCCTCCGGGACCGGCAGCGTGCCGGCCTCGGAGGCGAGGATCACGCGGTCGTCGTCAGTGACGAGATAACGCGCCGGACGCAGGCCGTTGCGGTCGAGCGTCGCGCCGATCTGACGACCGTCAGTAAAGCAGACTGCAGCCGGGCCGTCCCACGGCTCCATCAGCGCAGCGTGATATTCGTAGAAGGCCTTCCGCTCGGGCGTCATCAGCTGGTTGCCGGCCCAGGCCTCCGGGATCAGCATCATCACCGCATGCGCCAGCGAGTAACCACCCTGGACGAGGAATTCCAGCGCGTTGTCGAAGCAGGCGGTATCAGACTGACCTTCATAGGAGATCGGCCAGAGCTTGGAGATATCCTCGCCGAAGAGCGGCGAGGAGACGGACGCCTGGCGCGCCGCCATCCAGTTGACGTTGCCGCGCAGCGTGTTGATTTCTCCGTTATGCGCGACCATGCGATAGGGATGCGCAAGCTTCCAGGACGGGAAGGTGTTGGTCGAGAAGCGCTGGTGCACAAGGGCAACGGCCGACTCGAAGCGCGGATCGGCGAGATCCTTGTAGTAGGCGCCGACCTGATAAGCGAGGAACATGCCCTTGTAGACGATGGTCGAGGACGACAGCGACACAGGATAGAAGCCGGTCTCCTGGCCGCCATACTGGTCGTAGATGCGGTTCGAGATCACCTTGCGCAGCAGGAACAGGCGACGCTCAAAAGCCTGCTGGGTCGCGGCATCGCGACCGGCACCGATAAAGACCTGGATCTGGCGCGGCTCGGTCGCCGCGATCTCCGGCGCCTTGGAGAGCGAGGAGTTGTCGACCGGCACGTCACGATAGCCGATCAGGTGCTGTCCTTCGGACTGACAGACTTCCGCGATGACCTGCTTGAAATGGGCAATCTGCTCTTCGTCCTGCGGAAAGAAGAAGTGACCGACGGCATATTCGCCCGCCTTCGGGAGCGTAATGCCCTTGGCCGCCATTTCCTCGCGGAAGAAGCGGTCCGGGATCTGAACGAGAATACCAGCGCCATCGCCCATCAGCGGATCGGCACCGACCGCGCCGCGATGGGTGAGGTTTTCGAGGATGAACAAGCCGTCCTTGACGATCTGGTGCGACTTCTGGCCCTTCATATGGGCGATGAAGCCGACGCCGCAGGCGTCATGTTCGTTGCGGGGATCATAAAGGCCCTGCTTCGGAGGCAGACCGGCGCGCGACGTCGCCGTATCGGCGACCTTCTCCGCACTGGCGGACCGGATGATCTCTTCGGATGACGGAACCTTCGTCATGACCTTTACCTCCGTTTGTGCCGGACTGACCGGACTGTGTGGACCCGCTTCCGGCACAGATGGGCGCCAGCGACAGCCTCGCCATCCCTATATGGATCGCTTGACCATCCCATGACGCCCGAAAACATCTCGCCTTCGAAACTGGAATTAGGTCAACTAATCTGACCTAATTTCTGCTGTTCCTATGACAGAAAGTAAACGATCATGCAAGCGTTGCACCAGAAAATTAACGGACCAAAGGACGCGAAATTACGACGATGGCGGCACGCGTGAAATTTAATTGCGCCACCTTGTTTCTTTCTTTCCGCTTCTTGCCAACTTGTCCTCTTCAGCCGATTGCAACGCCGGTCCGGATTGATAGCGAGGCGGAAAGGGCTAAAGTCCTTCACCATCTCTGCCTCAGGAATAATCCCATGCACTTTGCTTCCGACAACTGGTCCGGCGCTCATCCGAGGATCGCCGAGAACCTGTCACATCATGCGTCCGGCTTCGCACCGGCCTATGGCACAAGCGACCTGGACAAGGCGGTCGAAGATCGGCTCTGCGAAATCTTTGAGCGCCAGGTATCGGTCTTTTTCGTCGCGACCGGCACGGCCGCCAACTCGCTGGCGCTGGCGAGCGTCGCAAAGGCCGGCGGCGTGAGTTTCTGTCACGCGGATGCACACGTCAACGCGGATGAATGTGGCGCGCCGGAATTCCTGACCGGCGGGACAAGGCTCTTTGGCGTCGAGGGAGCCGAAGGCAGGATCGACCCCAGGGCGCTCGAAGCCGCCATCTCGCGCTTCGAACCCGCCTCGCCCCATCACGGTCGCGCCCAGGCAGTGACAGTCACCCAGGCAACCGAAGTCGGCACCGTCTATTCGCTCGACGAACTCGACGCGATCGCGGCCGTCGCCAAGGCCCGCAACCTGCCGCTTCACATGGATGGCGCCCGTTTCGCCAATGCCCTCGTGGCGCTGGGCGCAAGCCCGTCCGAAATGACCTGGAAGCGCGGGATCGACATACTGTCCTTCGGCGGTACCAAGAACGGCTGCTGGTGTGCCGAAGCGATCGTCTTCTTCGATCCGGACATGGCAGCCGACATGCCCTTTATCCGCAAGCGCTCTGCCCAGCTCTTCTCCAAGAGCCGCTTCATCTCCGCCCAGCTCGAAGCCTATCTCGACGGCGACCTCTGGCTCGACCTCGCACGCCACTCGAACGCCATGGCCGATCGCCTGCGTGACGGTCTTGCCGCGAAGAACACGGCGCGCCTCGCCTGGGACACGACGGCCAACGAAGTCTTCGTCGTCATCGAGAAGTCGTCGGCCGACCGTGCGCGAGAAAAAGGCGCACGTTTCCACCCCTGGCAGCCGCCACAGGGCTGGCACCCCTTGCCCAATGAAAATGAAACGCTAGTTCGTCTCGTAACAAGCTTTGCGACGACAGAAGATGAAGTCGATCAATTCATAGAAGTCGTTTGACCGAGCCGTTTCTTACAATCGAAACGCACAGGTTTGCTACAAAAAACCTTGATTTTTCAAAGCCGCAACTCCTCGCCATGATGCAGCTACCAGCCCCGACGAGGGTTGGTTTCAAACCGCGTCACCCACCGAGGACAAGCATCATGAGCAAGACAACCATCAACACCGCAGCACTCGCTGCAGCTGTCACCATGGCCATCGGCAGCGCCGCCCTCCTGTCGGGCCCGGCCGTCGCCCAGGAAAAGGAAAAGTGCTTCGGCGTTGCCATGGCCGGCAAGAACGACTGCGCCGCAGGCCCCGGCACGACCTGCGCCGGCACCTCCAAGGTCGACTTCCAGGGCAATGCCTGGACCTATGTCGCCAAGGGCACCTGCACGGCCATGGCACTGCCCGATGGCCGCATGGGCTCGCTTGAAGCCCTCGACCGCGACCTTCCCAAGGCCTGAACCTATACGGCATCTGCGGCAGGGCTGCAGATGCCGTACCCCTCCCCGATCACTCATCAACACGACAAGGAACTGGCCATGCGCGCCCTGATTCAGGCAGATCGATTGCGTCCACAAACGCGCATTGACTCAGTCGCGCGGCATCTGCCGCTTCGTGCCGGCGCGGGCTTCAAGCCGCTGCATGCTGATGCCATCCTGGCCGATGATTTCCGGATCGGTTTCCTGGAAGTGCATGCCGAAAACTACATGGGCGCTGGCGGCCACCCGCACCGAATTCTCACCCGCATGCGTGAGGACTTCCCGCTTTCGATCCACGGCGTCGGTCTGTCGATCGGCAGCCCGAACGGCCTCGATCCGGCGCACCTCGCCCGCCTGAAGACGGTCGTCGACCGCTACCAGCCGGAGCAGGTGTCCGAGCATCTCGCCTGGTCGACCCATGACAGCCATTTTCTCAATGATCTGCTGCCGGTCCCCTATGACGAGGCAACGCTCAACCGGGTCTGCAATCATATCGACCAGGTCCAGGAGGTCCTTGGCTGCCGCATCCTGCTCGAGAACCCCTCCACCTATCTCGGCTTCGAAGCCTCGACCATGTCGGAGACGGATTTTATCCGGGCGATTGCCCACCGCACTGGGTGCGGTCTGCTGCTGGACATCAACAATGTCCATGTCTCCGCCACCAATCACGGCTACAGCGCCCGCGACTATCTCGCCGATTTCCCGCTCCTGCACGTAGCCGAAATCCATCTCGCCGGCCATGCCGAAGACATGGACGATGCCGGGCTACCACTCCTGATCGACAGCCATGACCGCCCGGTCGACGATCTCGTCTGGGACCTCTACGAACACGTCATCGGCAGGCTCGGTCCGCTCCCGACCCTGATCGAATGGGACAATGATGTGCCGGATTGGCCCGTTCTGAAGCGCGAGGCACAGCGCGCCGATGCGATCCTGACTCGCCATGACAGCATTGCCTCAGGTCTACGCCATGCGTCCTGATCCAGTTTCAAGCGGCGCCTTCGCCGAAGCCCTGTTCATGCCGGACATGCCCCCGCCGGCTGGGCTGACAGGTCGCGAAGGCAACAGCCCGGCGCGCCGTTTTGCCGTCTACCGCAACAATGTCACCGTTTCACTGATCGATGCCATGGCGTCGATATTCCCGACCGTGCAAAACCTTGTCGGCGAAGACTTCTTCCGGGCAATGGCGAGGCTCTACGTGACCGCGCATCCGCCAACCTCGCCTCTGCTCTTTACCTATGGCGAGCGCTTTCCGGCATTCCTTGAGAACTTCCCACCGGCGGCAGAGCTACCCTTCCTTTCCGACGTGGCGAGAGTCGAACGCCTATGGCTGGACGCCTTCCATGCGGCGGACGCAGCACCGCTTGATCCATCCGCCCTCTCCAGTGTCCCGGTCGAGGATCTGGCCGGCGTTCGCTTCCAGCCTCACCCGGCAACCCGCATCGCCCGTCTCAGCCACGCCGCCGGTACAATCACACGCTACGACCGGTCAGGC
The DNA here is from genome assembly GCF_014237835.1 of Rhizobium sp. AQ_MP. Taxonomy (GTDB): domain Bacteria; phylum Pseudomonadota; class Alphaproteobacteria; order Rhizobiales; family Rhizobiaceae; genus Allorhizobium. Next base: position 449,648 of record NZ_JACJVI010000002.1, on the reverse strand, counting down.
ATATCGCTCGAAGGCCTCAACCCGATGGCCGCGGAATCGGTGCTCGTTACCCGGCCTGCCTTCGACGTGCGGATCGAAATCCTGCCCAAAGCCGGCGCAGGCTTTTTCGAGGCGCTGCTGGCCGGAGAGACGCTGGGCAATGCCTGCCTCGCCGCCGGCGAAGAGGATGGAGATATCCCCACCCTCCTCAGCCTCACCCTCACCTCCGGCGCCTTCACAGCGATCGACCTGCATCAGGAAAGCGACAGATCATGACGTCAGCCATCTCGCTCATCGAATTCTATCGCCGCACGATGCGTCAGATGGAGGCAATGCTGGACCGTTGGTTCCTCGGGCTCTTTGCCCGGCTCGTCTTTCTTGCCGTGCTCGTGCCCTACTATCTCAATTCGGCGTTCACCAAATTCGACGGCCCCTTCGCCATCGCCGACAGCGCCTATTACCAGATCGCCCTGCCCGCTGTGGAAGCAGCCGGCGGTGACGTCTCGGCCATCTCCTTCTTTCCATGGGGGCTCATGGTCTTCTTCGGCTCCTATGGTGAATTCATCCTGCCGCTGCTTCTGGTTGCCGGCCTTTTCACCCGCATCGCCGCCCTTGGCATGATCGGCTTCGTCATCGTGCAGACCCTCACCGATATTCTGGTCCACAACGTCGATGCAACGACGATCGGCGCGCTCTTCGACCGCTTCCCCGACAGCGTCATCCTCGACCAGCGGCTGCTCTGGATCTTCCCGCTTGCCTATCTCTTCGTAAAGGGCGCGGGCCTGCTCTCGCTCGACAAGCTGCTTTGCTCGATCTGGTCTCGCCGCAGGGCGGCAGACGAAAAAAGCGGCCGGCTTTCGCCGACCGCCTGACTGGGAGCTGGTAAAGCGCAGCTGCGCTTAGTTCACATGTGCCTCGATCGCCTTCGGGGCCGTGCCGACGGGCTCGGCGGCGATGGCAATCCGGCGGGGCTTCATCGCTTCCGGGATGTTGCGCAACAGATCGATGTGCAACAGGCCGTTCTTCAGCGAGGCGGCGGTGACTTCCACATGATCGGCCAGCTGGAAGCGGCGCTCGAAGGCACGCTTGGCAATACCGCGATAGAGGAATTCGCTCTGCTCGGCCTTCTCGTCCTCGGCCTTTTCACCCTTGACGGTCAGCACATGCGCATGTGCCTCGATCGAAAGCTCGGTTTCATCGAAGCCGGCAACGGCCATGGTGATCCGGTAAAGGTTCTCGCCGGTGCGTTCGATGTTGTAGGGCGGATAGCTCTGGGCCTGTTCCGGCTGACCGAGGCTGTCCAGCATGGTGAACAGGCGATCGAAACCGACGGTGGAACGGTAGAGCGGGGAAAAATCGACGTGACGCATGGTGTCCTCCTTGAAGCGACGTTGGCGTTTTCTTGGGGCCGCGGACATCCCGCTTGGGGCGATGCTGGCGGCGGCTCACGGACCCGTTTGGCGTCCGCAGACCCGATGTGGGAAATGCCTTTCGGGAATTCAAGATCCGGCCGTTCGCAGCAGCGTGACGCCCCATGAACCCTCGGTGAACGACCGGTTCAAGCCGCATTCAACCTGCCTTCGCTAGGGTTCATGGCATCGGTTGTCTCGACCGACCGCGCCGGAGATATCGTCCCTTCCACTCCGGCCGACCTTCGCCGGAACCGTAGCCCTCCGTCTGCGGTTCCGGCTTTTTTCTTTGACTTCCGCCGGGCCTGCATCCTATCCCGGAGAAACCCGAGGCGCTTTCAACCGACAGGCAGTTGCAGGCATGGATGCCATTCTTCACCCGACCCCAGGCAACCCGATCCCCGGCACACCTCTGGTCGGATTTTTCCAGGGCCATCGCGGCGTGCGGCTGCGGTATGCAGTCTTCCGGTCGCAGGCACCGAAGACACTGGGCACGATCGTTCTGCTCCACGGCCGCAATGAGACGATCGAAAAGTACTTCGAAACGATCCGCGAGCTGAACGAGCGCGGTTTCTGGGTTGCGACCTACGACTTCCGCGGCCAGGGCGGCTCCGAGCGCCTGCTCAAGGACACCCGCCGGGGTCATGTCGCGCGCTTCGACCACTATATCCGTGACCTTGAGATCTTCCTTGAGCAGATTGTCCTGCCGGATACCCGCCTGCCCTTTTTCCTGGTCGCCCATTCAACCGGCGGCCTGATCGCGCTGAAGGCCGCCCCGCGCCTCGCCAATCGCATCGAGCGCATGGTGCTAGCAGCACCTTTTGTCGGGCTCGGAGGGCAAAGAACATCGCCCGAAAACATCCGCCGGCTCGCGATGCTCGCGAGTTTCACCGGCCTTGGCAGGGTCACGCTCAACAAGGATGAACCGCTGAAGCCTTTCGAAGGCAATCCGCTGACATCGGACGCGCTGCGCTTTGCCCGCAATCAGCGCATCCTGACGGATCATCCGGAACTGGCGCTGGGGCCGCCCACGGCGCGCTGGATCTACGAAAGCCAGAAGGCCATCGAAGCCATCCGGCGCCCGGGCCATCTCGCCTCGATCACGGTACCGACGGTCATTATCGCGCCGGGCAACGATCCGATCGTGCCGTTTCACTATCAGGAATCGCTCGCTCAGTATTTCCGTGCCGGACAGCTGGTACCGGTCCCCGGCGCCCGTCACGAGATTTTCCAGGAGCAGGATCGCTACCGCAAGCAGGCGCTTGCGGCCCTCTTCGCCTTCCTTCCAGGAGGGGAGCCGGAAGAGACCGACCCGATGACCGGGATGACGGCGCCGACGCTGGAAGCGTAACGACCGATCTCAGCCTCGCTTGAGCATCTCCATGGCCTCGGCATGCACGGCCTTTGAGCCCGCTGCAATGATGGAGCCGCCCGCCTCCGGACGGCCGCCGTCCCAGGTGGTGATCACACCGCCAGCCTGTTCGATGATCGGGATCAGCGCTCCGACGTCATAGGGCTTCAGCACCGTCTCGATGACGAGATCGACATGGCCGGCCGCCAGCAGGCAATAGGCATAGCAGTCGACGCCATAGCGGAAGAGCTTCACCTTGTCCTGCACTGCCTGAAAGCGCTCGACTTCCCAGTCCGTGAAAAGATGCGGCGAGGTGGTGAAGAGGATCGCATTTTCGAGACCGCCGCAATCGCGGACCTCGTTCTGCCGTTCGCCATCGGGGCCGAAATACCACGAGCGCTCGCCATCGGCGTAGTAACGCTCGCCGGTAAACGGCTGCTCCATCAGGCCCATGACCGAGCGGCCCTTTTCCTGGAAACCGATCAGCGTGCCCCAGACGGGAACCCCGGAAATGAACGCACGAGTGCCATCAATGGGATCGATGACCCAGAGCCGATCGCTGTCCATGCGGATGTTCTCATGCTCTTCGCCGAGAATGCCGTGAGTCGGGAACTCCGCTTCGATCAGCTGTCGGATGGCGATCTCGGCGGCCTGATCGCCTTCGGTGACCGGGTCAAAGCCCGTCTTCTCCTTGTTGACGACAGAGAGGCCCGAACGAAAGCGGGGCAACGTCTCAGCCTTCGCGGCATCGGCGAGGCGGAAGAAAAAATCACGATCAGGGCGCATGGGAAAATCCGTCGTCTGGAGGGTGCGTCCGTCTTAAAGCCAGTTGCACGGAAAGAAAACCGGGGAACGCGACACTGGCGCTCGGTGAAGGTGTCCGAACGCGGCCCAAAGCAAGATTGCGCAAATTTTGGGCTTGCTTAAAAATGCACCAAAATCCCCTTGACAATGATGCACTGCAACATGTAGCCTCACAGGTACAGTCTTTTGACTGTAAATACCCTCCTTGGGTGTTTCCTCCCTAGACTTAGCCGCGCCACGAGCGCGGTTTTTTTTGCCCGCGCAAGACGGACATCAAGTCGAGATGGGTCTGCTGGGAAGATTACTCGGCGGCCAGCGCCCGATCGCCGGCATAATCGGCGACATAGTCGGCCATCTGCTCCATGAACACCGCAATGGAGCCGGCCAGCGCATGAAAATCGGACCGCTTTTCCAGCGTCGCTTCGTCGATATAGAGCGACCTGTTGATCTCGATCTGCAGGGCATGCAGCCCCCGCGCCGGACGGCCGTAATGCTCGGTGATGAAGCCGCCTGCATAGGGTTTGTTGCGCACGGCCGTGAAGCCGAGATCCTCGAGAAACTGCAGGGCCGCCTGGCTGAGCTCGGCGGACGCACTGGTGCCATAGCGGTCGCCGACGATGAAGTCGGGCTTCAGACCGCTACCGGCAACGCGGATATTGCCGGGCATCGAATGGCAATCGATCAGCACGCCGAAACCGAACATCGCATGCGTCCGCGCGATCAGTCGTCTCAGGCAGGCATGATAGGGCTTGTAGCAGCTTTCGATCCGTTCCATGGCCACCGCGAGCGGCATGCGCCGCTCATAGATCTCCATGTTTTCGGCAACGATGCGCGGGATCGTCCCAAGCCCGCCGGCGACGCGCGCTGAATTGCTGTTGGCAAATGGCGGCAGCGGATCGGAGAACATCCGGGGGTCGAGCTCGTAGGGCTCCCGATTGACGTCGACATAGGCGCGCGGGAAATGCGCAACGAGCAAAGGCGCGCCGTAATCGGGTGCTGCCGAGAACAGTTCATCGACGTAATGATCTTCGGAACGGCGAATCGAAATCTCGTCGAGCCGCGACTCATCAAGGAAGGAGGAAGGATAGCGGCGACCGCTATGCGGGGAATTGTAGACAAAGGGAATGGTCTGGGTCGCGGGCTCTCGAACCTCGAACAGGTCGAATTCGTTGGTCATCCGCTTTCCAGGCCCTCTTCTTTACCAAGTCACAAACTTGTTGTGTTCGCATGTTGCCAGTCGCCTGTCGTAAAGTCCATACTCCCGGAAATGGCGGAGCAGGCTCACTTTTTCGTTGTTCACCGGTTCTTTACTGAGCCCAACCTAAAGTGAGCGGCTGCGAGCTTCCCTATGCAATCGAGTACAGCGGTCCCCAAATGACTCAGAAAATCCTTCTCGCCGAAGATGACAACGACATGCGCCGGTTCCTGGTGAAGGCGCTCGAAAAGGCAGGCTACAAGGTCTCCTCCTTCGACAACGGCGCCTCAGCCTATGACCGCCTTCGGGAAGAGCCCTTCTCCCTTCTCCTGACCGACATCGTGATGCCGGAGATGGACGGCATCGAGCTGGCACGTCGCGCCACCGAACTCGATCCGGACCTCAAGGTCATGTTCATCACCGGCTTTGCTGCCGTCGCGTTGAACGCCGATTCGAAGGCTCCTAAGGACGCCAAGGTGCTCTCCAAGCCTTTCCACCTTCGCGATCTCGTCGACGAAGTGAACAAACTCCTTGCTGCGTAAGGCTTGTCGAAGGGATTGGAAAAATCTCTTCACAAAACTGCAAAATGCCTATTGACGGGCGATCAGGTTTTGTGGTCTTAAGCCGCCATCGGATGGGCGTGTAGCTCAGCGGGAGAGCACTACGTTGACATCGTAGGGGTCACAAGTTCGATCCTTGTCACGCCCACCATTCGAATTCTTTCAAGGGCTTGCCGGAAACGGCGAGCCCTTTTGAGTTTTTGGGTTTCGAGCAGGAGAACGAACCGAATCAGGGTTCGCTCACCCCTTCACCACCGTCACCTCTTCCCCCGCATAGACCACCACATATCCGCCCCAAGGCTTCAACGCCTGCGCCCTGGCCTCAAGCCAGCCGAAATAGGGCGCCTGCTGCCAAATCGTGCCGGCCTCGGGCTCGACCAGCACCGTCAACTGCGGCCCCTGCGCATACATCATCATCCGGCTGACACTCGGATCCCACTCGGTTCCGAGCGTGGGGTCGGTGCGCCACAGGCAGAAGAAATCGCGGCAGGTCGCCGGCCTGACATCATAGGCATCACAGCCGCCACCGGCGAGACAGTGGCGGCAGGGCTGGTTCGCTGGTTTGTCGAATTCGGCGATGTCGGGGAGGATGCAGCAGAGCGAGCAGATGCCGCAATCGCGGCCCGGCACCAGCGCCCGACCGGCTTCGGCCCCTGTTCCCTCGCCCACCGCAGTCACGTCAGACCGCCGGTCCGATCGTCACCGTGATCGGCGACAGCCCCTCAACCGCGCCCTCCAGGCGATCGCCCGGTTGGAGGGCGCCAACGCCGGAGGGAGTGCCGGTGAAGATCAGGTCGCCGGGTGTCAGGTGATAATAGCGCGACAGATGGCTGATCATCTCCGGCACTGACCAGACCATTTCGTTGAGATGGCCTTGCTGGCGGAGGCTGCCATTGACGACCAGCGAGATGCGCTGTGCCTGAGGTGCGAATTCGGAAGCCGGGGTAATTGGGCCGATGACGGCGGATTCCTCGAATGCCTTGGAGATATCCCAGGGACGCTGCTTTTCCTTCATCGCGTTCTGCAAATCGCGCCGGGTCATGTCGAGCCCGACCGCATAGCCGAACACGGATTTCATCGCCTCCTCGGTCGACACCCGAAAGGCCGGCGCGCCGATCGCAATCACCAGCTCGATCTCGTGGTGATAATCCTCGGTGCCCGGCGGATAGGCGATGGAGCCGCCATCAAGAACGAGGCCCGTCGGCGGCTTGGTGAAGTAGAAGGGCGCAACCCGGTCGACCGTATTGCCGAGCTCGGCGGCGTGCGCCGCGTAATTGCGCCCGACGCAGAAGATGCGATGGACGGGGAAGCCATCCTGCAGGCCCAGAACAGGAATGAGCGGCGAGGTCGGAATGGAAAACAGCGGGCGGATGTTAGACAAGGATGCTCTCTCTTCTGGCTATTACGAACCGGCATGTGGGTATCGGCAACATAGCGATGTCGCAGCGCCAGTACATCCACGATGTTCGACCGGCATCCTCCATCGACGGGCTTGGAACATTAGCCCAAACATGTAACAAAACCGCCGCAACTGCGTTCAACAGCGCATGCGGCATCACGGTCGCACCGACTTCGGCCGGGACGGAAACGCCCCGGCAAGACATCGAAAGGCAGAGAAACATGAGCATCAAGATCGTGCCGGTCATCATGGCCGGCGGCAAGGGAACGCGGCTTTGGCCACTGTCGCGCGCAGCCGCTGCGAAGCAGTTCATCCGGTTCCTCGGCGAAGAGACCTTGCTGCAAAAGACGCTTGCCCGCGTCTCCGACGAGGCGATCTATGAAGCCCCTGTCATCGTGACCAATGAGGACTTCCGCTTCCTCGTCGCCGAACAGGCCCGCGAGATCGGCGTGACGCTCGATGGCATCATTCTGGAGCCCGAAGCCCGCAACACGGCAGCCGCCGTCGCTGCTGCTGCCGTCATCGTCAGCCAGCGCCACGGCCAAGAAACCCTGATCCAGATCCTGCCGTCAGACCACGAGATCACCGTTGACGAAACCTATCGCAGCTGTGTGGAAAAGGCGGCCGACGCGGCGCGGAACGGCAAAATCGTCACCTTCGGCATCACCCCCACCGAACCCGCGACCGGCTATGGCTATATCGAAATCGGCGCCGATCTCGGCAACGGCGTGCACCAGGTCTCGCGCTTCGTCGAAAAGCCGAATGTCGACGTTGCGGAAAAGATGCTGGCGAGCGGCAACTATGCCTGGAATTCCGGCATGTTCGTCTTCTCCGCCGGCCAGATGATCGCAGAACTGCAGGCGCTCGCTCCCGAAGTGCTGGCGGCCGTCGAACAGTCGATCGAAAGTGCCAAGGGCGATCTCGACTTTACCCGCCTCGATGCGGAGAGCTTTAGCAAAAGCCCCAGCATCTCCATCGACTACGCCGTCATGGAAAAGACGCCGAATGCAGCGGTTGTCCCCTCGCCCATCACTTGGTCCGACCTCGGCAGTTGGGATGCGATCTGGAAGCTTGCCGGTGGCGATGAAAACGGCAATGTCGTCAGCGGCAATGCCACCGTCTCCGACACCCAGAATTCGCTTGTCATGTCGCGCAATGCCCATCTTGCAGTTCAGGGCATGGAAGGTGTGGCCGTGGTCGCCTCGGAAGACGCCGTCTATGTCGGCCGCCTCGACCGCGCCCAAGATGTCGGCAACCTCGTCAAGCTGCTCGCCGCCAACAAGGACACGGCGCATCTGACCGAAAACCACCCGACGGCGCTGCGCCCCTGGGGCGGTTATACCTCGATCCTCAACGGCGACCGTTTCCAGGTGAAGCGTCTCTTCGTTCATCCGGAAAAGAAGCTCTCGCTGCAGAAGCACCACCACCGCGCCGAACATTGGGTTTGCGTCAAGGGCACGGCAGAAGTCACGATCGACGACAAGGTCACCGTGCTGCACGAGAACCAGTCGATCTATATCCCGCAGGGCTCCGTCCATCGCCTGGCCAATCCCGGCAAGATCCGCCTTGAGGTGATCGAGGTGCAGACAGGCTCCTATCTCGGCGAAGATGACATCATCCGCCTCGTCGACGAATTCGGCCGCAGCTGAGGCGTCTCATCCACCGCACGTTCCAAGGCCCGGAGGTTTCCAGCTTCCGGGCCGCTTGCTTTATGGCGCTGCATTGCACAAGATCGAAGCAAGCCGCAAAAAGCGGCAGGGGCGAACAGCGAAGCGGTAACGAATGTCGATCAAGGCAAGCATCTATCATCTCACCCACTACAAATACGACACGCCCGTCCGTCTCGGACCCCAGATCATCCGGCTGAAGCCCGCTGCCCATTCCCGCACCAAGGTTCTCTCGCATTCGCTCAAGGTCACGCCCGAGAACCATTTCGTCAATCTGCAGCAGGATCCCTACGGCAACTATCTCGCCCGCTTCGTCTTTCCCGACCCGGTAACCGAGTTCAAGATCGAGGTTGATCTCGTCGCCGACATGACGGTCTACAATCCCTTCGATTTCTTCACCGAGGAAGAAGCGGTCAAATGGCCCTTCGACTATCCGGCCGACATCAGCGAAGATCTGAAGATCTACATGACGCCGGAGCCCGCCGATCCGGTTCTCGACGCCTTTGTCAAGACGATCGACAAGACGCCCGGCCAGGGCACGGTCGATATGGTCGTCGGGCTGAATGCCCGCCTGCAGCAGGAAATCGGTTACGTTATACGCATGGAGCCGGGCGTTCAGACGCCCGAGGAGACGCTGACCTCGGCCCGTGGCTCCTGCCGCGATTCGAGCTGGCTGCTCGTCCAGATCCTCCGCCATCTCGGGTTTGCCGCGCGCTTCGTCTCCGGTTACCTGATCCAGCTCACCCCGGACCTGAAGGCACTGGACGGCCCCTCCGGCACCGAGGTCGATTTCACCGATCTGCATGCCTGGGCCGAGGTCTATATCCCCGGTGCCGGCTGGATCGGTCTCGATCCGACCTCGGGCCTGCTGACCGGCGAAAGCCACATCCCGCTGGCCGCAACCCCGCACTACCGCAACGCCGCCCCGATCTCCGGTGGCTATTTTGGTGAGGCCAAGACCGAGTTTGCCTTCGACATGCAGGTGAAGCGCGTTGCCGAACATCCGCGCATCACCAAGCCCTTTTCCGATGACAGCTGGGACGCGCTCAACCGCCTCGGTCACCAGGTCGATGCCGAACTGCAGGCCCGCGACATCAGGCTCACCATGGGCGGCGAACCGACCTTCGTCTCCATCGATGACTTCCAGTCCGACGAGTGGAACACGGCGGCCGTCGGCCCGACCAAACGCGACAAGGCCGACCAGTTGATCCGTCGCCTGCGGGAGCGCTTCGCCCCCGGCGGCTTCCTGCATTACGGTCAGGGCAAGTGGTATCCGGGCGAAAGCCTGCCGCGCTGGACCTTCTCGCTCTACTGGCGGCGCGACGGAAAGCCGGTCTGGAACAATCCGGATCTGATCGCGGTGGAAAGTCGCGACCACAAGGTGGGCCACGAGGATGCCGCCCGCCTGCTGCAGGCGATCGCCGTCGAACTCGACATTGCCACCGACAACGTCATGCCGGCCTATGAAGACCCGGCTGAATGGATCGTCAAGGAAGCGAACCTTCCGGAAAATGTCGACCCCTCGAACTCGAAGCTCAAGGATCCGGAGGAGCGCAACCGCATTGCCAAGGTCTTCTCCAATGGCCTGACCACGCCGGCGGGCTATGTTCTGCCCGTCCAGGCCTGGCAGTCGCGTGTTTCGGGCCGCACCTGGGTGTCGGAGCGCTGGAGCACACGCCGTGGCCGACTTTACCTGATCCCCGGCGACAGCCCGGTCGGCTTCCGTCTGCCGCTGAACGCCCTGCCCTATATCGCCCCGTCCTGGTATCCCTATATCAACCCGGTCGATCCGACCGTCGAGAAGCCGCCGCTGCCGGACTTTACCTCGGAGAAGGGCCGGGTCATGCCCGAGCATTCCTTCCAGGCCGACATCGCCCAGCAGCAGCTGCTCGGTCAGTCCTATGAGGAAATTGGCGGACGCGTCCGCACGGCCATCTCGGTGGAAGTCCGCGACGGCCGGCTCTGCATCTTCATGCCGCCGACAGCAGCGCTTGAGGACTATCTCGACCTGATCGCTTCTGCCGAACGCGCAGCAGCCGCGCTCAACCTGCCGGTCCATATCGAAGGCTACACACCGCCCCACGACGAGCGGCTGAATGTCATCCGCGTCGCGCCCGATCCGGGCGTCATCGAGGTCAACATCCACCCCGCCTATGACTGGGAGGATTGCGTCGCCACCACCACCGCGATCTATGAGGAAGCGCGCCTTTGCCGGCTCGGCGCCGACAAGTTCATGATCGACGGCCGTCATTGCGGCACAGGCGGCGGCAACCATGTCGTCGTCGGCGGCGCGACCCCGAACGACAGCCCCTTCCTGCGTCGTCCGGATCTCCTGAAGAGCCTGGTCCTGCACTGGCAACGCCACCCCTCGCTCTCCTACCTCTTCTCCGGCCTGTTCATCGGCCCGACCAGCCAGGCACCGCGCATCGACGAAGCGCGCCACGATTCGCTTTACGAACTCGAAATCGCGCTCGCCCAGATCCCCCTGCCGAACCAGGGCCAGCTGCCGCCGCTGCCCTGGCTGGTCGATCGCCTGTTTCGCAACCTGCTGGTCGACGTGACCGGCAACACCCACCGCTCAGAAATCTGCATCGACAAGCTCTTCTCGCCCGACGGGCCGACAGGCCGGCTTGGCCTCATCGAATTCCGCGGCTTCGAAATGCCGCCAAATGCCCGCATGTCGCTCGCCCAGCAGCTCCTGATCCGTGCGCTGATTGCCCGTTTCTGGAAGAACCCGATCGGCGGCTCGTTCGTCCGCTGGGGCACGAGCCTGCATGACCGTTTCATGCTGCCGCATTACATCTGGCAGGACTTTCTCGAAGTGCTGGCGGATCTTCGCCAGAACGGTTTCGACTTCAAACGGGAATGGTTCGCGGCCCAGCTCGAATTCCGCTTCCCCTTCTTTGGCGAGGTCGAATACGAGGCGTCCAGGCTCGAACTGCGCGGCGCACTGGAGCCCTGGCATGTCATGGGCGAACAGGGCGCGATCGGCGGGACCGTGCGCTACGTGGACTCGTCGGTCGAGCGCCTGCAGGTAAAGCTCGAAACCGCCAATCCCGATCGCTACACCGTCGCCTGCAACGGTCGCGCCGTGCCGCTGCGGAAGACGGACGTGAACGGCGTTGCCGTCGCTGGTGTTCGCTACAAGGCCTGGCAGCCGGCATCGGGCCTGCATCCGGTCCTGCCCGTCAATACACCGCTAACATTCGATATCTATGATACATGGTCTGGCCGATCGATCGGTGGCTGCGTCTACCACGTCGCCCATCCCGGCGGCCGGAATTACGATACTTTCCCTGTGAATGGGAATGAAGCGGAAGCCCGTCGGCTTGCACGTTTCGAGCCATGGGGCCATACAGCCGGCTCCTATCCCCTTTGGCCCGAGACCGTGTCGCCGGAATTCCCGCACACTTTGGACCTGAGACGACCGCAAGGTATCTGATTGATGGCACAGAAGACGGCAGCGGAGCTTTCCCCGCCAGACGCGCCGAAGAGCGAGGCCCGCACGGCCGGCTATCGCGCGTTGCCGGGTGCTGCCGACGAGATGATCGACAACAAGGGCAATGTCCGGCCGGTCTGGCAGGCCCTTGTCTCGGCGATCGACACCATGCCGGAAGAGGATTTGCACGAGCGCTTTGCCCGTGCCGATCGTTATCTGCGCGATGCCGGCGTCTTCTACCGCGCCTATGGTTCCGGCGGATCGAGCGAGCGTGCCTGGCCCTTCTCGCATATTCCGGTGATGATCTCGGAAGCCGAATGGCAGGTCTTGGCGGATGGCCTCGTGCAGCGTGCCAATCTTCTCGAGGCCGTGGTTGCCGACATATATTCCGAAAACCGGCTGGTACAGGAAGGCTTCCTTCCTCCGCAGCTGATCGCCTCGAATCCCGAATTCCTCCGCCCGCTCGTCGGTATCAAGCCGGCCGGCGGTCACTACCTGCATTTCTGTTCCTTCGAAATCGGGCGTGGCCCCGACGGCAATTGGTGGGTTCTGGCCGACCGCACCCAGGCGCCCTCGGGTGCCGGCTTTGCCCTGGAAAACCGCGTTGCGACCGCGCGCGCCTTCTCCGATATCTATGCGGAGACTTATACCCACCGGCTCGCCTCTTTCTTCGGCGCCTTCCGCAAGGCGCTGCAGGCGCGGACCCGCAGCACCGATGAGCGCATTGCCGTTCTCTCGCCGGGTCCCGCCAACGAAACCTATTTCGAACACGCCTATATCGCCCGCTATCTCGGCATCATGCTGCTGGAGGGCGAAGACCTGACCATTGTCAACGGCAAGGTCATGGTCCGCACCGTGGCCGGCCTGAAGCCCGTCAGCGTACTCTGGCGCCGACTGGATGCCGCCTTCGCCGACCCGCTCGAACTCGACCAGAACTCCTATATCGGCACGCCCGGAATGGTGCAGGCGCTGCGCAATGGCGCCGTCACCTTCGTCAATGCGCTGGGCTCCGGCATTCTAGAAACCCGCGCGCTGCTCGCCTTCATGCCGACCCTCTCGCGCCATCTGCTGGGCGAGGAACTGAAGCTGCCATCGATCGCCACCTGGTGGTGCGGCCAGAAGGCCGAGCGCGACCATGTGGCAGCCCATCTCGACCGCATGGTCATCGGCTCCGCCTTCTCCCGCCTGCCCTTCTTCGATGACGGCGGGCGCTCTGTCATGGGCTCGCGCTACAAGGACCCGCAGGGCAGAACCACTGCCGAATGGCTGGAGTCGGAAGCCGGCAATCTCGTTGGCCAGGAAGTCGTGACGCTTTCGACGACGCCTGCCATGGTCGACGGCAAGCTGACACCGCGCCCGATGTCGCTGCGCGTCTTTGCTGCCCGCACGAAAGACGGCTGGCAGATCATGCCCGGCGGCTTCGCCCGGATCGGCAGTGGCTCGGACGTCTCGGCAATCGCCATGCAGTCCGGCGGGAGTGCCGCCGACGTCTGGATCGTCTCCGACAAGCCGGTGGACCGCACTTCGTTGCTGCCGGCCGAGGAGACCTTTACCCGCAACATGCCCGGCAGCCTGCCGAGCCGTGCGGCCGACAACCTCTTCTGGCTCGGTCGCTACATCGAGCGCGCCGAAGGCGTTTTGCGCATTCTGCGCGCTTGGCATGCCCGTTATGCCGAAAGCGCCAATCCCGATCAGCCGCTGCTCGCCTTCGTCACGGAATACCTCTCGAACATCGATGTGGACACCCAGTCGGGCGTGCCCGAAAGCCTGCTGCGCAATATCGACAGCGCCGTCTATTCGGCGAGCAACATCCGCGACCGATTTTCGCCGGACGGCTGGCTGGCGCTGAACGACCTGTCGAAGACGGCCAAGCGTTTCCACGAGAAGGTCAAGCCGGGCGACGATGCGGCCCATGCCATGACCATCCTCCTGCGCAAGCTCGCAGGTTTCGCAGGTCTGGTGCATGAAAACATGTACCGCTTCACCGGCTGGCGCTTCCTGACCATCGGCCGCCTTCTGGAACGCGGTCTGCACATGACCCGCCTGCTCGGCCATATGACAGGTCCGGATGCACCTGATGGTTCGCTCGATATGCTGCTCGAAATCGGCGACAACGTCATGACCCACCGTCGTCGCTACAACGTCTCGACGGCACGGCTGACGGTCACAGACCTCTTGGCGCTCGATCCGCTCAACCCGCGCTCGATCCTCTTCCAGCTGAACGAGATCCGCATCGAGGTCGAGCAACTGCCGAACGCCATGGTCAATGGCCAGATGTCGAGCCTCTTCCGCGAGGCCATGCGCCTGCATTCCGGCCTTGCCGTGATGACGCCGGAGACGATGTCGGCCGAGGTCTACACCAATCTGGAACGGGAACTGGAGAAGCTCTCCGATATCCTCGCCCAATCCTATTTGAGCTGACGCGATGCTCTATGACCTCTCGCTCCATATCGGCTATCGCTACGAGGTCCCGGCGTCCGGCGCCCATCATATGCTGCGACTGCTGCCGCTCTCCCTGCCCGACCGCCAGCGGTTGGTCGCTGGCGCGATTACCGTGACACCGGAGCCGGACGAGATCTCCACGTTTACCGACTTCTTTCGCCACCCGACCAGCCATGCGATCCTGCGCAGTCCGCACGAAAAGCTCGACATCCGCATGCAGGCCCGCGTCATGGTGCAGGCGCAGCCCTTGGCGGCAGACTTTTCGCCGCTTCTCGATCGCCTGCCCCACGAGATCGCTGAGACCTGGTCGCTTGATGCGGAATCGCCGCATCATTTTCTGGGCACGAGCCCGCGGCTACCGAAGGACAAGGCGATCGCGACCTACATTCGCGACATGCTGAAGCCCAGCATGACAGTGCGCCAGATCGCCGAGACGTTGTGCGGCCGCATTTACAAGGACTTCAAATACGACGCGGAGGCAACGACGGTCGATACGACGCCGGCCGAGGCCTTCGAAAAGAAGCGCGGCGTCTGCCAGGACTTCAGCCACGTGATGATCGTGGCGCTGCGCAGCCTCGGCATTCCCGCCGGCTATGTCAGCGGCTTTCTGCGCACCATTCCGCCTCCGGGAAAGGAACGTCTCGAAGGCGCAGACGCCATGCATGCCTGGGTGCGGGTCTGGTGCGGCAAGCTCACCGGCTGGGTGGAACTCGACCCGACCAACGACATCATCGCCGGCACGGACCACATTGTGGTGGGATACGGACGTGACTACGCGGACGTCGCTCCGGTGATCGGCGTGCTCAAAAGCTATGGCTCCCACCAGACTGCGCAAGCTGTCGATGTCATCCCCGTCCGGCAATAATGAGCATTAGTGCAAATTTTACCGACTGACTTAAAGCGGATGAAATTCTTTCTGGTTTAAGACCATCCAAATGCTGATTTTTGGATGGACATGATGACAACCACTGACAGCCGCAGCAAATCCCTCTTCGGACGCCTGTGGCGCGACCGCGCCGGAAATTTCGGCATAGCCACAGCCATCATCCTGCCGGTCACGGCGGCGACGGCGGGCGTTGCCTTGGACTTCAATCAGATGGTGCAGGTGCGCAACGCACTTCAGGACTCGGCCGACTCGGCTGTTCTTTCCGCCGCCAACGCTCTGGCGAAGAACAAGAACATGTCGGATACCCAGGCGCTGGAAATGGCCCGCAAGTTCATGAAGGCGCAGTTCTACAATGTCGTCCCCGGCGCCAAAGGAAGCGAAACGGTTCCCGGTGAAACAAAGACCCAGGACCCCCTGGACAATGCGATCGGCACGGTCACACGCAACAGCAGCACATCCGGCAATACCTACGACGTCACGATCAAGACCGATTTCACCCTGCCGACGAACGGCATGACCGCGCTCCTCGGCTGGAAGACATTCACGATCGGGGTCTCGGCGACAGCACGGGCGACGACCGAGAGCAAGAACGCGATGTCGATGTATCTCGTGCTCGACCGATCGGGCTCCATGTCTTGGGATACGGACACGATCAATGAGGCACAACCGAAGAAGACGGTTTACTATAATTGTGGGTCATCGTGGAGACCGAGAACCTGCAGTTATCAGGCAGACAACTACGTCATCAAGATCGACGCACTGAAACTGGCGGTCGCGAGCCTCACGACACAGCTCAACACTGCGGATCCGGAAAAACGTTATGTCCGGACCGGAGCCGTTTCTTACGAAGCCAGGATGTATGACCCGGTTGCACTTGAATGGGGCACGGCCCATACGCTGAGTTATGTCCAGGCCCTTGTCGCGGATGGCGGGACGGACTCGTCGGACGCCATGGACCGCGCCTACGAAGACATCAGCAAGGCGACGGAAGATACCGCGCACAAGAACAAGAACGGTCAGAAACCAAGCAAGTTCATCGTTTTCATGACCGACGGCGATAACAATTATGCCGAAGCGGACGTGGATACGCTGGCGACATGCGCCGCCGCCAAGAAAGACGGAATCGAGATCTTCACCGTGGCCTTCATGGCGCCGACGAAGGGACAGGGGCTGTTGAAGGCCTGCGCCTCGGGACCCTCCAACTATTACGATGCCCAGGATGCAGCGCAACTCGTGGCAGCGTTCAAGGAAATTGGTGACAAGGCTGTAGACGCAGCGACGCGCCTCACCAACTGATCCGATCAAATCGATTTAGTTTTGAATGCCGATTGGGCCGCAGTGATTGCCACTGCGGCCCAGTCGAATTTTAGGATATCCAAGATAAAACAAAAATAACAAGGAGTTGTGCCCGCCACCACCGGCTAAAACTAATTTGTCCGCCAGGCGTCCCGCCTGTTGCAACTGTTTCATTTCGATGCGTAAACTGGCATCAGAGGGGCCGGCGCCGGCAAACGCTTCGGAGCTGCCCGGATGAACGTTCAACGCCAGGCGCACCGATGATCAAGACTCCCCACAAAGTCGACCTTCCCCTTCCCAAGCGCGAAGTTTCCGATCCGGAATCCTTGGCCGCCGAGATCATGGAGAAGCTGACTTACAGCATCGGCAAGGACGCGAAGGTCGCGACACCGCACGATTGGCTGACGGCAACCATCCTCGTGGTGCGAGACCGCATCATCGACAAATGGATGGAATCGACGCGCACCACCTACATGAACAACGGCAAGCGGGTCTACTATCTGTCGCTCGAGTTCCTGATCGGCCGCCTGCTGCGCGATGCCATGTCGAATCTCGGCCTGATCGACGACATTCGCCAGGCCCTTTCCTCGCTCTCGGTCGAGTTCGACGTCATTGCCGGTCTCGAACCTGACGCAGCGCTGGGCAATGGCGGCCTCGGTCGTCTGGCCGCCTGCTTCATGGAAAGCATGGCGACCGTCAACATCCCGGCCTATGGCTACGGCATCCGCTACGTCCACGGCCTCTTCCGCCAGCAGATGGCGGACGGCTGGCAGGTCGAACTGCCGGAAAGCTGGCTCGCCCACGGCAACCCCTGGGAATTCGAGCGCCGCGAAAGCTCCTACGAAGTCGGCTTCGGCGGCACGGTCGAGACCGTCGACGGCCCCGATGGCGAACCGCGTTACGTCTGGAAACAGGGCGAGCGCGTCATTGCGACCGCTTATGACACCCCGGCGGTCGGCTGGCGCGGCGAACGAGTCAACACGCTGCGCCTCTGGTCTGCCCAGCCGATCGACCCGATCCTGCTCGATGCCTTCAACGCCGGCGACCACATCGGCGCGCTGCGCGAGAGCAACAAGGCGGAATCGCTGACCCGCGTCCTCTATCCGGCCGATGCCACGCCCGCCGGACAGGAACTGCGCCTGCGCCAGGAATTCTTCTTCTGTTCTGCCTCGCTGCAGGACATCGTCCGCCGCCACCTGCAGCAGGGCAACACGCTGGCCGAACTGCCGGCAAAGGTCGCTATCCAGCTGAACGACACCCATCCGGCCGTCTCGGTCGCCGAACTGATGCGCCTCCTGGTCGACGTGCATGGCGTTGCCCTCGACGAGGCCTGGGAAATCACCCGTAACACCTTCTCCTACACCAACCACACGCTGCTGCCGGAAGCGCTCGAGAGCTGGCCCGTTCCGCTCTTTGAACGTCTGCTGCCGCGCCACATGCAGCTCGTCTATGCGATCAACGCCAAGGTGCTGCTCGACGCCCGCAAGGTCAGAGGCTTCAACGACCACGAGATCCGCCAGATCTCGCTGATCGACGAAAGCGGCGACCGCCGCGTCCGCATGGGCAATCTCGCCTTCATGGGCTCGCATTCGATCAACGGCGTCTCGGCCCTGCACACCGAGCTGATGAAGGAGACGGTCTTTGCCGATCTCCACAAGCTCTACCCGACGCGCATCAACAACAAGACCAACGGCATTACCCCACGCCGCTGGCTGATGCAGTGCAATCCCGATCTGACCGACCTGATCAAGGAAGCGATTGGCCCGGAATTCCTGGACGATGCCACCAAGCTCAAGGGCCTGGACGCCTTTGCAGACGATGCTGCCTTCCAGCAGAAATTCGCGGCCGTGAAGTTCTCCAACAAGCAGAAGCTCGCAAGCCTCGTTGCCAGCCGCATGGGCATCAAGCTCGATCCGCATGCGATGTTCGACATCCAGATCAAGCGCATTCATGAATACAAGCGCCAGCTTCTGAACATCATCGAGACGGTCGCGCTGTTCGACCAGATCCGCTCGCATCCCGAGCGTGACTGGGTGCCGCGCGTCAAGCTGTTTGCCGGCAAGGCGGCTCCGAGCTACCACAATGCCAAGCTGATCATCAAACTGGCAAACGACGTCGCCCGCGTGATCAATACGGATCCTTCGGTGCGCGGCCTGCTGAAGGTCGTTTTCGTCCCGAATTACAACGTCTCGCTGGCCGAAGTGATGGTGCCGGCTGCGGACCTCTCCGAGCAGATTTCCACCGCCGGCATGGAAGCATCCGGAACCGGGAACATGAAGTTCGCGTTGAACGGTGCATTGACCATTGGAACGCTCGACGGCGCCAATGTCGAAATGCGCGATCATGTGGGCGAGGAGAACATAGTGATTTTTGGAATGACAGCCGACGAGGTTGGCCGGGTACGCGCCGATGGGCACAATCCCCGTGCAGCCATCGACGCCTCGCGCGAATTGCAGCAGGCCCTCGCGGCGATCGCCTCTGGCGTCTTCTCGCCTGACGATCGCGATCGCTATGCCGGCCTGATGCAGGGCATCTACCAGCATGACTGGTTCATGGTGGCCGCCGACTTCGATGCTTATGCGAAGGCCCAGCGTCAGGTCGACGAGATCTGGACCGATACCTCTGGCTGGTACTCGAAAACGATCCGCAACACCGCGCGCATGGGCTGGTTCTCTTCCGACCGAACCATCAGGCAGTATAACGCGGACATCTGGAGAGCTTGATGGCAAAATCACCGAAGAGGAGCGGTGACGAAGCGAAGCCGGACACACCGTCGGCAGCAGAAATCGAAGCAATCATCCACGGGACCCATGGTGATCCCTTTGCCTTTCTTGGTGTGCACCAGGCGGGCAAGGGCTATGTTGCAAGATGTTTCATTCCAGGCGCTGAGACCGTCGTCGCCTACAATCTGGCGGGCGAAGAGGTCGGCCAGCTGGCTCGCCACAACGAGGCTGGCTTTTTTTCTGGCTCGGTCAAGCTCGACGGCGTTCTGCCGGTGCGCTACCGCGCCACCCGAGGTGACGCCGAATGGACAGTGACCGACCCTTACAGCTTCTGGCCAATCCTTGGGCCGATGGATGATTATTTCATCCGCGAAGGCTCGCACCTGCGCCTCTTCGACAAGATGGGCGCCCACCCGATCAAGCATCAGGGCGTCGACGGCTTCCACTTCGCCGTCTGGGCGCCGAATGCGCGGCGCGTTTCCGTCGTCGGCGACTTCAACGACTGGGACGGTCGTCGGCATGTCATGCGGCTGCGTCGCGACACCGGCATCTGGGAAATCTTTGCCCCGGATGTTCGAGCCGGCGCGACCTACAAGTTCGAGATCGTGGGGCCGCATGGCGAACTTCAGCCGCTGAAGGCAGACCCCTATGCCCGCCGCGCCGAGATGCGGCCGAAAAACGCATCCATGACCACCCCGGAGCTTGAACAGCTCTGGGAAGACGAGGCGCACCGGAAGCACTGGGCCAGCATCGACCAGCGCCGACAGCCGATATCGATCTACGAGGTACATGCCGGTTCGTGGCAGCGCCGCGACGACGGCTCCATGCTGTCCTGGGACGAGATGGCCGCAAGGCTCATCCCCTACTGCGTCGATATGGGCTTCACCCACATCGAGTTCCTGCCGGTCACCGAGCACCCCTATGATCCCTCCTGGGGCTATCAGACGACGGGGCTTTACGCTCCAAGCGCCCGCTTCGGCGAGCCGGAGGGTTTTGCCCGCTTCGTCAACGGCTGCCACAAGGTCGGCCTCGGCGTCATCCTCGACTGGGTGCCCGCGCACTTCCCGACAGACGCGCATGGGCTTCGCAACTTCGACGGCACGGCGCTGTACGAACATGCCGACCCGCGCCAGGGCTTCCATCCCGACTGGAACACGGCGATCTATAATTTCGGCCGCCAGGAAGTCCTCTCATATCTCATCAACAATGCCCTATACTGGGCCGAGAAATTCCATCTCGACGGTCTGCGGGTCGATGCTGTCGCCTCCATGCTGTACCTCGATTACTCCCGCAAGGAAGGGGAGTGGATCCCAAATGAGTATGGTGGGCGCGAGAACCTGGAGGCGGTGCGCTTCCTCCAGCAGATGAACCACCATGTCTATGGAAGCCACCCGGGCATCATGACGATTGCCGAGGAGAGCACCTCCTGGCCCAAGGTCTCCCAGCCTGTCCACGAAGGCGGCCTCGGCTTCGGCTTCAAGTGGAACATGGGCTTCATGCATGACACGCTGAGCTACTTCGCCCGCGATCCGATTTACCGGAAATATCATCATCAGGAGCTGACCTTCGGCCTGCTCTACGCCTTCTCGGAAAACTTCGTTCTGCCGATCAGCCACGACGAAGTGGTGCATGGCAAGGGCTCGATGATCGCCAAGATGCCGGGCGACGACTGGCAGAAATTCGCCAACCTTCGCGCCTATTACGGCTACATGTGGGGCCACCCCGGCAAGAAACTTCTGTTTATGGGCCAGGAATTCGCCCAGTGGAGTGAATGGTCGGAAGCCCGTTCGCTCGACTGGAACCTGCTCGACTACGCCCCGCATGAAGGCGTGCGCCGGCTGGTCCGCGACCTGAATTTCACCTACCGCTCCAAGCCCGCGCTGCACGCGCGCGATTGCGAGGGCGAGGGTTTCGAGTGGATCAATGCGGACGACCAGGACAATTCTGTTCTGGCCTGGCTGCGCAAGGCACCGGGGGAGAAGCCGATTGCCGTCGTCTGCAACCTCACACCGGCGTACCACGAAAGATACGAATTGAGCTTGCCTGCGGCGGGACGTTGGCGTGAGATACTGAATACGGATGCCGAAATCTATGGTGGTAGCGGCAAGGGCAATGGTGGCCGCGTGGAGGCGCATGCCACGGGCAGCGGATGGGCAAGGGCCGGTTTGACCCTGCCGCCGCTGGCCGTGATCATGCTGGAATTGGAACAATAAGGGGAGGAAAGAGAATGACCGAGAAAACGGCACGGAGCCTGTCGCGTGATGCCATGGCCTATGTTCTGGCCGGCGGGCGCGGCAGTCGCCTGAAGGAGTTGACGGACCGGCGTGCCAAGCCGGCCGTCTACTTTGGCGGCAAGGCCCGCATCATCGACTTTGCCCTTTCCAATGCCCTGAACTCCGGTATCCGTCGTATTGGCGTCGCCACGCAGTACAAGGCCCACTCGCTGATCCGCCACCTGCAGCTCGGCTGGAACTTCTTCCGCCCCGAGCGCAACGAGAGCTTCGATATCCTGCCGGCGTCCCAGCGTGTCTCCGAGACCCAATGGTACGAAGGCACCGCCGACGCCGTGTTCCAGAACGCCGACATCATCGAATCCTACGCGCCGGAATACATGGTCATCCTGGCCGGCGACCACATCTACAAGATGGACTACGAGCTGATGCTGCAACAGCACGTCAACTCGGGCGCCGATGTCACGATCGGCTGCCTTGAGGTGCCGCGCATGGAAGCAACCGGCTTCGGCGTGATGCATGTCGATGCCACCGACCGGATCATCGACTTCGTCGAAAAGCCGGCCGACCCGCCGGGCATTCCGGGCAATGAAGATTACGCGCTCGCCTCCATGGGCATCTACGTCTTCCAGACGAAGTACCTGATGGAACTTCTGCGTCGCGATGCGGCCGATCCGGATTCGAGCCGCGACTTCGGCAAGGACATCATCCCCTATGTGGTGAAAAACGGCAAAGCCGTCGCCCACCGCTTTGCCCAGTCCTGCGTCCGCTCCGACTTCGAGCGGGAGCCCTACTGGCGCGACGTCGGCACGATCGACGCCTACTGGCAGGCCAATATCGACCTGACGGACATCGTTCCGGAGCTCGATCTCTACGACAAATCCTGGCCGATCTGGACCTATTCCGAGATCACCCCGCCCGCCAAGTTCGTCCATGATGACGAAGGCCGCCGCGGCTCGGCCATTTCCTCTCTGGTTTCGGGCGACTGCATCATCTCCGGTTCGGCCCTCTACAAGAGCCTGCTGTTCACCGGCGTGCGTGCCAATTCCTATTCTCGCCTCGAGGGCGCCGTGGTCCTGCCGAAGGTGCAGATCGGCCGTCATGCGCGCCTCACAAATGTCGTGATAGACCATGGCGTGGTGATCCCGGAGGGGCTGATCGTGGGCGAGGATCCGGAAATGGATGCCAAGCGCTTCCGCCGCAGTGAAAACGGGATCTGCCTCATCACACAGTCGATGATCGACAAACTGGGTTAGCCAATCCGATGAAGGTCCTTTCGGTCGCCTCCGAACTCTATCCGCTGATCAAGACCGGAGGCCTCGCCGACGTCGCGGGCGCGCTTCCCATCGCGCTCGCCGCCCATGGCGTCGAAACGAAGACCCTCATCCCCGGCTATCCGGCCGTGATGAAGGCGGTGAAGAAGCCGAAGAAGGTCCACGAGTTCGACAATGTCCTCGACGAACGGGCAACCCTGCTTGAAGTCAGGCACGAAGATCTCGACCTCCTGATCCTCGACTGCCCGCAGCTCTACGAGCGGTCGGGCGGTCCCTACCTCGATACGCAGGGACGGGACTACCCCGACAACTGGAAGCGCTTCGCCGTTCTCTCCAAGGTTGGTGCGGAGATCGCGGCGGGCGTATTGCCCGGCTTCAAGCCGAACCTGGTGCATGTCCATGACTGGCAGGCAGCCCTGGTCCCGGTCTACATGCGGTATGCCGAAGCGCCGGAAATCCCGAGCCTCATCACCATCCACAACATCGCCTTCCAGGGTCAGTTCGGCCCCACGCTTTTCCCCTATCTCGGACTTCCCGGCCATGCCTGGCATGAGGCTCTCGAATATTACGGCACGATCAGCTATCTGAAGAGCGGCCTGATCACCGCCCACGCGCTGTCGACCGTCAGCCCCTCCTATGCCGAGGAGATCCTGACGCCGGAATTCGGCATGGGTCTCGATGGCGTGATTGCCAGCCGTGCTGCCGATCTCTACGGCATCGTCAATGGCATCGACGCCGATGTCTGGAACCCGGCCTCCGATCCGCTGCTCACCAGCCACTACTCCGGTACGGCGCTGAAGAAGCGGGCCGGCAACCGGGCGGCCATGGTCGAACGTTTCGCCTTCGATGGCGATGACGGCCCGATCTTCTGCGTCATCTCACGCCTCACCTGGCAAAAGGGTCTCGATCTTCTGCCGGAGGTCATCGATGAAATCGTCAATGCCGGTGGCAGGCTTGCCATCCTCGGCTCCGGCGAAAGCGGCATCGAGGCAGCGCTGCAAAGTGCAGCCGCCCACCACCGTGGCCGCGTGGGCATGGTGCTCGGCTATGACGAAGGCCTCTCGCATGTCATGCAGGCGGGATCGGACGTGATCCTCGTGCCCTCGCGCTTCGAGCCCTGCGGCCTGACCCAGCTTTACGCCCTGCGATACGGCTGCGTTCCGCTCGTCGCTCGCACCGGCGGCCTTGCTGATACCATCATCGACGCCAATGAAGCAGCGCTTGCAGCGGGCGTGGCAACCGGCGTCCAGTTCGCACCCGTCAGGGCCGACGCGTTTCGCCGCGCCATCCGCCGTACGCTGCGCCTTTACAGTGACCAGCGTCTCTGGTCGCAGATACAGAAGCAGGGCATGAAATCCGA
The DNA here is from genome assembly GCF_014237835.1 of Rhizobium sp. AQ_MP. Classification (GTDB taxonomy): domain Bacteria; phylum Pseudomonadota; class Alphaproteobacteria; order Rhizobiales; family Rhizobiaceae; genus Allorhizobium. The sequence goes on along the minus strand of NZ_JACJVI010000002.1, from coordinate 425,633 downwards.
CGTCTCCTGGAACAGGAGCGGCGCGACCTATGCAGAACTCTATCAACGCCTCGTCTCGAAAGGCCAGTAATCGATGATCTCGACCGTCTCCACGAAACCCTATGCGGACCAGAAGCCCGGCACCTCGGGACTGCGCAAGAAGGTTCCGGTCTTCCAGCAGGAAAACTATGCGGAGAACTTCATCCAGGCGATCTTCGACAGCCTCGAAGGCTTCGAAGGCCAGACGCTGGTGATCGGCGGCGACGGCCGCTACTACAACCGCGAGGTCATCCAGAAGGCGCTGAAGATGGCCGCCGCCAACGGCTTCGGCAAGGTGATGGTCGGCAAGGGCGGCATCCTGTCCACCCCGGCTGCCTCGCACGTCATTCGGAAATACAAGGCCTTCGGCGGCATCGTGCTATCGGCCAGCCACAATCCCGGCGGACCGACCGAAGACTTCGGCATCAAGTACAATATCGGCAATGGCGGCCCGGCACCGGAAAAGATCACCGATGCGATCTTCGCCCGCACCAAGGTCATCGACAGCTACAAGATCGCCGATGTCGCCGATATCGATCTCGACACGGTCGGCAGCTTCGATCTCTCCGGCATGACGGTCGAGGTGATCGACCCGGTCGCCGACTATGCCGACCTGATGGAAACCCTCTTCGACTTCCCCGCCATCCGCGCGCTGATCGCTGGCGGCTTCCGCGTGGTGATCGACAGTATGAGCGCCGTCACCGGCCCCTATGCCGTCGAGATCCTGGAAAAGCGCCTCGGGGCTCCCGCAGGTTCCGTGCGCAACGAGGTCCCCCTGCCCGACTTCGGCCACCACCATCCGGACCCGAACCTGGTGCATGCCAAGACCCTCTATGACGATGTCATGAGCGCCGACGGCCCGGACTTTGGTGCCGCCTCCGATGGCGACGGCGACCGCAACATGGTGGTCGGCAAGGGCATGTTCGTCACGCCCTCCGACAGCCTCGCCATGATCGCCGCCAACGCCACCTGCGCCCCCGGCTACAGACAAGGCATCGCCGGCATCGCACGCTCGATGCCGACAAGTGCCGCCGCCGACCGCGTCGCAGAAAAGCTCGGCATCGGCATGTATGAGACGCCGACCGGCTGGAAATTCTTCGGCAACCTGATGGATGCCGGCAAGGTCACCGTCTGCGGCGAGGAAAGCTTCGGCACCGGCTCCGACCATGTGCGCGAAAAGGACGGACTCTGGGCGGTGCTCTTCTGGCTCAACATCGTTGCCGCCCGCAAACAGAGCGTGAAGCAGATCGTCGAGGCCCATTGGGCCGAATACGGCCGCAACTACTATTCCCGCCACGACTACGAAGGCGTCGACACCGACAATGCCAACGCCCTTGTCGCAGCGCTCCGCGCCAAGCTCGACAGCCTGCCCGGCACCACGATCAACGGCCTGACCGTCAGTGCCGCGGACGACTTTGCCTATCACGACCCGATCGACCACTCCGTCTCGAAGAACCAAGGCATCCGCATCCTCTTCGAAGGCGGCAGCCGCATCGTCTTCCGCCTCTCCGGCACCGGCACCTCGGGCGCGACGCTCCGTCTCTATGTCGAGCGCTACGAACCCGACGCCAGCCGTCACGCAATCGAGACGCAGGCAGCACTCGCCGACCTGATCGCGGCAGCGGAAGAGGTGGCTGAGATCAAGCGCTATACGGGCATGAGCGAGCCGACGGTCATTACGTGACCTGACTCACAGCCTCTGAAAACAATCACAACCCCGGCGCCCTCGGCTCCGGGGTTTTTCGTTGTCCCGAGCAGCCACACTTGACTCCCTCATCATATCCACTATTCTGGATATATGGATGAGAAATCGACGATTGCGGCGCTTGCCGCCCTGGCCCAGCCGACCCGGCTGCAGACCTTCCGCCTGCTGGTGGCGCATGAGCCCGATGGCGTGCCCGCCGGTGAACTCGCTCGCCTGATTGGCGTGCCGCAGAACACCATGTCGGCGCATCTGTCGACTCTGTCGCAGGCCGGGCTGGTCACCGGCGAGCGACAGAGCCGCTCGATCATCTACCGCGCCGATCTCGACCGCTTCCGCGCTGTCGCGCTTTACCTGCTGAAAGATTGCTGCGGCGGCAACGCCAGCCTCTGCCAGCCACTGATCGATGACCTCGCCTGCTGCAGCCCAACACTCCAAACGTCCCGCCCAAACTGAGAGACCGGCCATGTCCGACAAGATCTACAACGTGCTCTTCCTCTGCACCGGCAATTCCGCCCGCTCGATTATCGCCGAAGCGATCCTCAACCGGCTCGGCCAGGGCAAGTTCAGGGCCTATTCCGCCGGCTCCCAACCGAAAGGCGAGGTCCATCCCTACACTTTGCAACTGCTGAAGGGCATGAACTACGACACGAGCTTCGCCCGTTCCAAGAACTGGGACGAGTTTGCAGTCCCCGGCGCACCTGAGCTCGATTTCGTCTTCACCGTCTGCGACAACGCCGCCGCCGAAGCCTGCCCCGTCTGGCCCGGCCAGCCGATGACCGCCCATTGGGGCGTGCCGGATCCCGCCGCCGCCGAAGGCACAGATAGCGAAAAGCACTTTGCCTTCGCCGAGGCCTACCGCATGCTCAATCACCGCATCTCGATCTTCGTCAGCCTGCCGATGGCGAGCCTCGACAAGCTTTCGCTGCAAAAGCGTCTGCAGGAAATTGGTGCGACCGAGCAGACGGCCGGCTGAAGACCATGACCGACCTTCCCCGTCGCCTCACAGCCGAAGCACTTGGCACCGCGATCCTGGTCGCCACCGTCGTCGGCTCGGGCATCATGGCCGATCGTCTCTCCGACGATGTCGCCGTGTCCCTGCTCGGAAACACGATCCCGACCGGCGCCATCCTCTTCGTGCTGATCACCATTCTCGGGCCGATTTCCGGCGCCCATTTCAACCCGGCCGTGACGCTCGTCTTTGCCCTGCGCAAGGAGCTGGAAGCCTCCTCCGTGCTGCCTTACATGCTCGCCCAGATCCTCGGCGGCATCGCCGGCACGCTTGTCGCCCATGCCATGTTCGAACTATCGATATTCCAGGTCTCGGAAACGGTCCGTACGGGGTCGGCGCAGTGGACGGCCGAAACGGTCGCCACGTTTGGCCTGATCCTGACCATCCTCGGTGGCTTGCGTTTCAAGACGGACGCGATACCCATGCTGGTCGGCCTCTACATCACGGCTGCCTACTGGTTCACCGCCTCGACCTCGTTTGCCAATCCGGCCGTCGCCATTGCCCGCAGCCTCACCAACACCTTTGCCGGCATTCGGCCAATCGACCTCACCGGCTTCATACTGTCTCAGATTGCCGGCGCCCTGATCGCAGCCGCTATCGCCGCCTGGCTCTTCGCCGAGAGCCGCAACCAAATCCCCCCGATCATACCCGAAGGAACGGAACGTCCATGAACGTCACCATCTATCACAACCCGGCCTGCGGCACCTCGCGCAACACGCTCGACCTCATCCGCCATGCCGGCATCGAGCCCACGGTCATCGAATATCTGAAGACCCCGCCGAGCAAGACCGAACTGGCAAAGATGATCGCCGACGCCGGCCTCTCCGTGCGTCAGGCCATCCGCGAAAAGGGCACGCCCTACGAAGAACTTGGCCTCGCCGATCCGGCCCTCTCCGATGACCAGTTGCTCGACGCGATGATCGCGACGCCAATCCTGATCAACCGTCCGCTTGTCGTCACTGACATGGGCACCCGCCTTTGCCGGCCCTCCGAAGTGGTGCTCGACATCCTTCCCGCCGACGCCTTCACCTCCGCCTTCGTCAAGGAAGACGGCGAGGCCGTGCTCGATGCGGAGGGCAAGCGCATTGTCTGATGTGAAAGTAGACCTGCCCGCCGCCGATCTCGATCACCTGCGCCTGCCCGATCTTGAGGCGCTGCGGCGCCCCTTCTCGACCCATAAGCCGCGCATCCTGATTCTTTACGGTTCCCTGCGGCAGGTCTCCTACAGCCGCCTGCTCGCGATGGAAGCCAAGCGCCTGCTGGAGCATTTCGGCGCTGATGTCAGGGTTTTCGATCCCTCCGGCCTGCCGCTCCCCGACGATGCGCCGGTGAGCCATCCCAAGGTGCAGGAACTGCGGGATCTTTCCCAATGGTCCGAAGGCCAGGTCTGGGTGAGCCCTGAGCGCCACGGCACGCTGACCGGCATCATGAAGGCGCAGATCGACTGGATACCGCTGTCGGTCGGCGCTGTCCGCCCGACCCAGGGCAAGACGCTCGCCGTCATGCAGGTCTCTGGCGGCTCGCAGTCGTTCAACGCGGTCAATGCCATGCGCCTGCTCGGCCGCTGGATGCGGATGATCACCATCCCCAACCAGTCCTCGGTGGCCAAAGCCTACCAGGAATTCGATGCCGACGGCCGGATGAAGCCCTCCTCCTATTACGAGCGCGTCGTGGATGTCTGCGAGGAACTGGTGAAGTTCACGCTGCTAACCCGCGATATCTCCGAATACCTCACCGATCGCTACAGCGAGCGCAAGGAGATGGCCGTAAAGGGTGTGAACCTGAAGGCGATGTAAACGCAACCGCTCTGGCCGGGAATCGCCCGCCTGCTATTGTTCCTTTTCAGGCGAGCGAATCACACGGACCGCGAGGCGACCCATGACCATGCCGATGCTCGGAGCCACCATAGGCAAGACGGGTGCCGATGTCCGTCTCTGGTCGCATCATGCCGAACGCGTGGAACTCTGCCTCTTCGACGAGAGCGGCGAAAGCGAACTCGCCCGCCTCTCGATGACCCGTGGCGATGGCGACGTGCACCACGTCTTCGTCGAGGGGATGAAGGAACGCGCCCGCTACGGCTTCCGCATCCACGGCCCCTATGATCCGGCCGAGGGCCACTGGTACGATCCATCCAAACTGCTGGTCGACCCCTATGCGACCGAACTCGACCGCCCTTTCGTTCATGATCCACGGCTTGGCCAATTCGGCATCGATACGGCGGCCCTGATGCCGAAGGCGATCCTGAAGGCCCACAAGCCGCTGAGGCCGATGATGCCGCTCGGCGAGCGCAGCGGCTTCATCTACGAGGTCAACGTCAAGGCGCTGACCATGCTGCATCCGGATGTGCCGGACGCCCAACGCGGCACACTCGCAGCCCTCGCCCACCCCGCCATCCTAGCCCATCTCAGACGCATCGGCGTCGACATGGTCGAACTGATGCCGATCACCGCCTGGATCGATGAGCGGCACCTGCCCCCGCTCGGCCTCACCAACAGCTGGGGTTACAATCCCGTCGCCATGATGGCGCTCGATCCGCGCCTTGTGCCAGGCGGTGTCAAGGAATTGCGCGAGACGGTCGCCGCCCTTCATGCCGAGGGCATCGGCGTCATCCTCGACCTTGTCTTCAACCATACCGGCGAAAGCGATGTCCTGGGGACAACGCTTTCCATGCGTGGCATCGACAATCGCTCGCTCTTCCGCCATGTGGCGGATGATCCCGGCATGCTGGTCAATGACACCGGCTGCGGCAATACGCTGGCCTGCGACCATCCTTTTGTCCGCCGGCTGATCATCGATACGCTTCGCCACTTCGTGCTTTCGGCCGGTATCGACGGTTTCCGCTTCGACCTCGCGCCGATCATGGGTCGGCACTGGGACGGCTTCCGTCAGGATGCCCCGACGCTCAGGGCAATCCTTGAGGACGAGGTGCTGGAGGATCGCATCCTGATTGCCGAACCCTGGGACATTGGCCCTGGCGGGTACCAGCTCGGCCGCTTCCCGCCCGCCTTCCTCGAATGGAACGACCGGGCCCGCGATACCTTCCGCCGCCACTGGCGGGGCGACGCCGGGACGACAGGAGATCTCGCAACCGCACTCGCAGGCTCCGCCGATCTCTTCGCCCATGACGGCCACGGCCAGACACGCAGCGTCAATTTCATCGCCGCCCATGACGGCTTCTCGCTCTACGACCTCGTTTCCTTTGAGCACAAACACAACGAGGCGAATGGCGAGGAAAACAGGGACGGCCACAACGAGAACCATTCCTGGAACAACGGCGTCGAGGGTGAAACGTCCGACAAGGCGATCCTGAAAAAGCGCCGTCAGGATGTCGAAGCCCTGCTCTCGACGCTGTTTGCCAGCCGGGGCGCCGTCATGCTGACAGCCGGCGACGAGTTCGGCCGCACCCAACGCGGCAACAACAATGCCTACTGCCAGGACAATGCGCTGACCTGGCTCGACTGGTCGAAGGCCGACGAGGAGTTGATTGAAACCACCGCCCGGCTTGCCGCCATGCGCCAGCGTTTCTCCTGCTTCATGGATACGAGTGTCCTGACCGGCGAGGATGACGTGGCATGGCTGAATGCCGACGGCCAGCCGATGACGGTCGGCGACTGGGAAACGCCCGATCTCGGCGCCTTCGCCATGGCTCTTGCCTCCCATGATCGGGAGACGGGCAAGGAGTGCCGTGTCGCAGTGCTTTTCAACCGATCGACCGAACCGAAGGACTTCTCGCTTCCCGCACGGGACAAATGCAAATGGCGCCGCCTTGAGACCGGCCGCAGCGCCACCAAGATCAGCGTGAAAGCCCGCAGCGTCGATTTCTGGGTCGAGACCTGAGTTTCTCGACGCCAGTGACGTTAGCCTCTTCCGCATGACATCAAGCGGCTGTACCTTGCGGGAATTATTGAAGGATCAGGTTCTTTTCATGCCGCAAGAGATTTCGCTCAAGGACGTGCCGGGCCTCGTTGGAACCGTGGTGGGCGTATCCGACTGGATCACCGTCGACCAGCCGATGATCGACGCCTTCGCCGGCGCCACCATGGACCACCAGTTCATCCATACCGACCCCATTCGGGCTGCAGCCGAGACACCCTTTGGTGGCACCATCGCCCACGGCTTCCTGACGCTCTCGCTGCTGTCTGCCATGAACTATAACTGCCTGCCGAAGATCATAGAGCAGACCATGGGCATCAACTATGGCTTCGAGAAGGTTCGCTTCATGTCGCCAGTACGCACGGGCAAGCGCATTCGCGGCTCCTTCAGGCTCGCCGAAGCCCGCTTTCGCGGCGCCGGCATGCTGATGAACACCTACGAGGTGACTGTCGAGATCGAGGACGAGCGCAAGCCGGCACTCACCGCCGACTGGATCACCATTTCCCAGTTCGACCCGAAGGATCGCCCCGAAGGCGTCTGACACGAAAGGCGCCGCAGATCATGAGCGAAAACCGCGCAAACCTGATCCGAGAAAGTTTCCGCCGCCAGGCCAGGGCCTGCGCCGATCTCGGTTCGCCCTTCACTGCCCGTATCTGCACGCTGGCGGCAGAGCGGTTGACGGGGGAGAGCAGTGTCGGCGCCATGATCCTCGGCTGGCCCGGCAACCCCGACGGTACCGGCGATGCGCTCGCGCTGCGGCTGGCCGGCACGTTGCACGCCCTTGTGCGCTCCGGCCAGGACCCGGCCTTGTCAGCCGTCTATCCACCCCAGGCCGTCGATGACGACACGCTCTGGACCGCGATCGAGGCCGCGATGCGCCGGGACGAAGCCTTCATGCTGGAGCGCCTGAAATCCGCCCCGCAGACCAACGAGGTGCGCCGCTCCTCCGCCCTGCTCCCCGGCTTCCTGACGATTGCGGCGCTGACCGGCAAGCCGCTGATCCTCTCGGAAATCGGCGCCAGCGCCGGCCTCAACCTGCAATGGGATCGCTACCGCTACCAATTGGGAGACTTCCGCTGGGGCCAAGCCTCCGCCGTCGAACTCGCCCCACGCTGGGAAGGTCCGCTGCCACCGCAAGCCCCAATCGAGATCACCGAACGCGCCGGCTGCGACTTGAACCCGCTCGACCCCGCCTTCGAAGACGACCGCCTGCGGCTCTTCTCCTATATCTGGGCCGACCAGCAGGACCGCCTCGACCGCACGGCAGCAGCCCTTGAAATGGCGACCGAAAGCGGCCTGAAGGTCGAAAAGGCTGATGCGATCGACTGGCTGCGCAAGCGTCTGACAACGCCGCGTCCGGGCATGACCCATGTGATCTACCACACCATCGCCTGGCAATATCTCCCGCCGGCGCCGAAGGCCGAGGGTGAAGCCCTGATCGCCGACGCCGGCAGCCGTGCGACGGAAGCCGCCCGTCTCGCCCGCCTGCAGCTTGAGGCCGACGGCAAGCCCGATGGGGCAGCAATCCTGCTCACGCTCTGGCCATCAGGCGAGACCCGCGAGATTGGCCGGGCGGATTTTCACGGGCGCTGGGTGAAATGGGTCGGGTGGGAAGGTTCAACTGGTTGAGCCAAACAAAGCCGCGTAGTTTCGGCGTCAATTGAAGAGGAATATGCACGACTGCAGTTCTCCCCGGTCAACGCGGGCCGTTCGCCAGCTACGCGCCCACTCTTGCCGAACCTGCGAGACCGAGAAAGACAAGAACAGCCTGGTTGAGCCGCAGGATATCCGCGTCATCCAACCGTCCGACTTTTGTTCCGATCTTGGACTTCGGAACTGTCGTGATTTTGTCCACCATGAGGCGGCAAGACGTATGCAACCCGTTTCTTTCATTCGGCGTCACCGGCAGCCGAAATAGCGGTGCGTCTGTTTCATCTGTGGTGAAGGCACAGATGGTGATGGAATCCGTGGCGTCAAACGCCTCGTCCTGCACCACGACAACGGGGCGGGGCTTTCCCGCATAGTCCTTGCCGCCGGAGACCGTCCATATGTCGCCGCGTCTCACGCACCTTCACCATCTTCGAAGTCGATGGCGGAGGCCGCATCGATGAATGACTGATCGCTCAGCGCATGAGCGCTCGTTGCAACTGCAAGTGACTGCCGATGCGCTTCCGCCTTGAACGCTGGCGCACGAACATCCGGCACCCAGATCTGGATCGGGCGTAAACCTTGCGACCGCAGGCGCGCGCGATGTTCGCTCACCTTCAGGCGAGATGGCTTGGGTTTGGCGATAGAGGACATGATAGGCTCCATCTGCTTCGCATCATTTTTTAACGACCTTGATCGGGTTACATGTAACCTATCATGGCCCGAGACAGATTGCGAGCCTGTGCGATGCGGAGTGCGGAGGTGCGAGGAGCTTTTGCAACCCTTGTTAGGCAAGGTGTCGCGAATTGCAAAAAGGCCGGGTCACCCCGGCCTCCTCAAATCCCTTCAAACACCCGCCCCTCAGAGCGAGGCATCCTCCGCGCCTTCACTCAGCATCCCAAATGCATACTCCGCAAAGGACCGCCAGCATTCGACCCGGAACGTTTCTTCCTCGACGCGATAGAGGATGATCTCGATCTTGCCGAAGACGGTGCGCGTGACGGCGCCGACCGGGAAAGCGGCGAGCGAGAGGTCGAGCGGGCAGGCCGCGTTGAGCGTATCGGCAGCCGCAGGTCCCGAGACGATGATCGCGGTGTTGCGGTGGGAGATGTCGGTCGCCGAATGCACCACGCCGGAGGCCGCGCAGTCGGCCATCAGCGCGTCATCCTTCTCGTCGATCAGGAACCACTCGTCCGGACCGATCCAGAAAGCCGTACGGCCCTTGGCTGAGACGGACGTCTTAGGTTTCGTCGGTAGCTTAAGACCGAGCGACTTCGAAAGCCCGGCAACGCCGTCTTCCGCGGCGCGCAGCGAGACGCGGGTGGCGGGAAGTGCTGGGGTGAGGCGCACCTTGGCACTGCCGCCATGGAAGCCGGCAAGAACAGTCTTGCGTTCTGCAACAGACATATCAGCCATGGATGCGGCCTCCTTCCTTGTCAAAGAATACCATGTCGGTCACTTCGACCGCGATGGTCTTGTCCTTCATCGGCACGTAAAGCGTCTCACCCATGCGGGCCCGTCCACCGGCCACCATGGCAATCGCAATCGAGCGACCGAGGTTTTCCGACCAGTAGGACGAGGTGACGTGACCCAGCATGGTCATCGGCTTCGGCTGGTTCGGATTGGCAACGATCTGCGCGCCCTCTTCCAGCACTTCGTTCGGATCCTTGGTGAACATGCCGACAAGCTGCTTGCGGCCTTCCTTCACGAGATCCGGCCGCTTCATGCCGCGAATGCCGACAAAGTCGGTCTTCTTCTTCGACACCGCCCAGGAGAGGCCGGCATCGTCAGCCGTCAGCGTGCCATCGGTATCCTGACCGACGATGATGTAACCCTTTTCGGCGCGCAGCACGTGCATGGTCTCCGTGCCGTAGAGGCAAGCACCAAGTGACTGCGCACGCTCCCAGATCTTCTGGAAGACGTCCGCGCCGAAATCGGCGGGAACGTTGACTTCGAAGCCGAGCTCGCCGGTGAACGACACTCGGAAAAGACGCGTCGGCACGCCGCAGAACTTGCCTTCGGCCACGCTCATATGCGGGAAGGCCTCGTTGGAGATGTCGATGCCCTCGACGAACGGCGCGATGATATCGCGCGCCTTCGGACCCTGGACGGCAATAACCGCCCACTGTTCGGTGGTCGAGGTGAGCCAGACCTTCAGATGCGGGAATTCCGTCTGCAGATAGTCTTCCATATGATGCATCACACGCGGCGCACCGCCCGTCGTGGTGGTCACATGGAAGCGATCCTCGGCCAGACGACCGACGACGCCATCGTCATAGATGAAGCCGTCTTCGCGCGTCATGATGCCGTAGCGCGCCTTGCCGGGCTTCAGCGTGTCCCAGGCATTGGTGTACATCAGGTTCAGGAACTCGGCCGCATCGGGGCCCACGACCTCGATCTTGCCGAGCGTCGAGGCGTTGAACACACCGGCTGCCTCGCGCACCGTCTTGCATTCGCGGTTGACGGCGGCATGCATGTCTTCGCCGCCCTTTGGATAATACCAGGCGCGCTTCCAGTTGCCGACATCTTCATAGACGGCGCCCTGGGACACTTCATAGGCATGCATCGGCGTCTTGCGAACCGGATCAAACAGCGCATCGCGCGAATGGTTGATCAGCGTGCCGAAGGTGACGGGCGTATAAGGCGCGCGGAAGGTGGTGAGACCGACCTGCGGGATCTCCTTGCCGAGCACTTCTGCCGCAATGGCCAGACCATGCATATTGGAGAGCTTGCCCTGGTCGGAGGCCATGCCGTTCGTCGTGAAGCGCTTGATGTGCTCGATCGAATGCATGCCCTCGCGCACGGCAAGGCGGATGTCCTTGGCGCAGACATCGTGCTGGAAGTCGACGAAGGCCTTGACGTTGTCCTCGCGGCCAGCGCCTTCGGCAGCGCCGATCATGCCACCGGTCCAGGCATGCACATTGGCACCCGAAAGCGAGACGTCCGGCGTCTCGGTCGCACCCGCGGCCTTGGCCGAGGAGAGACCGGCAGCGATTGCCTCGTCGAGCAGTGCCTGCAGATCGTCGGTGCCATTGCAGGCGCCAACGCAAATGCAATCCTGGGCATAGACATCCGGCAGGAAGCGCTGGTTGGCGGCATCGAACTTTAGCTTGCCGCGCGACTGCGAGAACATGTGCACGGACGGCGTCCAGCCAGCGCACATCAGGAGCGCATCGACCTCGATCTTGCGGGCGGAGCCGCCGCCATTGCGGCGAACGGTGATCGAGCGCACGCGCAGACGACCAGCGGTATCGACCACGCCATGACCGGTCAGCACCTCGATGCCAAGCGCGCGGGCCTCTGCCAGCACCTTGTCGCCGGGCTTCTCGCGGGCATCGACGATGACAGGCACAGAAACACCCGCCTTCTTCAAATCGATTGCGGCTTCATAAGCCGAGTCATGCGCCGTATAGACGCCAACCTTGGCACCGACGGCGACGCCGAAATGGTTGAGATAGGTGCGGCCCGCCGCGGCCAGCATGATGCCCGGGCGGTCGTTGTTGGCGAACACCATATGCCGTTCGATCGCACCGCTGGCGATGATCACGCGCTTCGCACGCACCTGCCACAGCCGCTCGCGCGGCTGGTTCTTCGACGGCTTGGCGATATGATCGGTGACGCGCTCAACGAGTGCCACGTAATTGTGGTTGTGATAGCCGAAGGCCGTTGTGCGCGAGAGCACGGTGACGTTGGACATGGCCTTGAGCTTGGCAACGGTCGCCTGTGCCCAGTCCCAGCCGCTCTGGCCGTCGACTGTGGCGCCCGTATCGAAGTGGAAGGCACCGCCCATTTCCGGCTGCTCGTCGACGATCATGACGCGCATGCCCGTCCGGGCGGCGGCCAATGCTGACGCGAGACCTGCAGCACCGCCCCCGATGACCAGCACGTCGCAATGCGCATAGCGATTGGCGTAATGATCAGGATCTGCTTCCTTCGGCGCATGGCCGAGGCCGGCGGCGCGACGGATGAAGGGTTCATAGATCTGGTGCCAGGCAGCCTTCGGCCACATGAAGGTCTTGTAGTAGAAGCCGGCAGCGAAGAAGGGTGACAGCAGGTTGTTGACCTCGCCGATGTCGAGCGACAGCGACGGCCAGCGGTTCTGCGTCTCGATCTTCATGCCGTCAAAGACTTCCTGCACGGTCGCCCGCACATTCGGCTGGCGGCGGGCTGCATCACGCGAAACGTCGAGCAGCGCATTCGGCTCTTCCGGACCTGCGGTCAGGATACCGCGCGGACGGTGATACTTGAACGAGCGGCCGGCGAGATGCATGCCATTGGCGATCATGGCGGAAGCCACGGTATCGCCTTCGTAAGCGGTCAGCGTGCGGCCATCGATGGTGAAGCGGGCGGTCAGCGCCGGCGTCAGGCGGCCCTTGCCGGGAATACGGTTGGCAGCGCTCATGCCTTCTCTCCCTTGGTGACGGTTGCGGACTGAAGCGTCGCGGGATCGGGCATGGGTTCACCGGCCTTGTAGGTCAGCAGGATCTTGTCGGAGATCGTGTCGCGGGCCGCGTTGAAGAAGCGACCGCAGCCATGGATATGGCGCCAGCGTTCGAAGATGATGCCCTTCGGGTTGTCGCGCAGGAAGAAGTAGTCGGCGAATTCTTCGTCCGTGATCGAGGCAATGTTTTCCGGGCGCGCGATATGCGCTTCACCTGCGGCGCGAAACTCGAGCTCTGCGCGCTCTTCTTCGCAATAGGGGCATTTGATGACCAGCATGATGGACGATCCCTAATTCAGTGCGCCACGGCAGCGGCAGCTGCCTCGTCGATGAGGCGGCCGGTACGGAACCGGTCGAGCGTTAGCCCCTGGGCCAGCCGGTGCGGCTCGCCCTTGGCGATGAGATGAGCAAAGAGGTTGGCCGAGCCCGGCGTGGCCTTGAAACCGCCCGTGCCCCAGCCCGCATTGACGAAGAGGTTCGGAACCGGCGTCACACTTTGGATCGGCGACCGGTCGGCTGTGTTGTCGGTGATCCCGCCCCACTGGCGCATCATCTTCACACGCCGGAACATCGGGAAGAGCTCGCAGATAGCATCGAGCGTATGCGTGATGATCTGCATGCCGCCGGTCTGGCTGTAGGAGTTGTACTGGTCGGTACCGGCACCGATGACCAGCTCGCCCTTGTCCGACTGCGAAATATAGGCATGCACGGTGTTCGACATGACGACGCAGGGGAAGATCGGCTTCAGCGGCTCGGAAACGAGCGCCTGCAGCGGCGTCGAGTGAACGGGAAGACGAACGCCCGCCATGCCCATGACGACGGAGGAATGACCGGCAGCGGAGACGCCGATTTTCTTCGCACCGATGAAGCCTTTGGTCGTGTCGACGCCGGTCACTTCACCGCTCGGGCCACGGCGGATGCCGGTCACTTCGCAGTTCTGGATGATGTGCACGCCACGATCGGACGCCGCACGCGCATAGCCCCAGGCGACAGCATCGTGACGCGCCGTACCACCACGACGTTGGAGCGCTGCACCATTGATCGGGTAGCGGGCGGTCTTGGAGATATCGAGCGGCGGGCAGAAGGCCTTGGCCTGCTCCGGTGTGAGCCACTCGTTGTCGATGCCATAGAGATTGTTGGCATTCACATGCCGCTTGAACGACTGCATGTCATGCACATTGTGCGACAGCATCATCACGCCACGCGGCGAATACATGACATTGTAGTTGAGGTCCTGGCTCAGGCCCTCCCAGAGCTTCAGTGAATGCTCGTAGATGTCCATGCTCTCTTCATAGAGATAGTTGGACCGGATGATCGTCGTGTTACGGCCGGTATTGCCACCGCCGAGCCAGCCCTTCTCGATGACAGCGACATTGGTAATGCCGTGCTCCTTGGCGAGATAATAGGCCGCGCCGAGGCCATGGCCGCCGGCGCCAACGATGATCACGTCATAGGATTGCCGCGGCTCGGGAGAGACCCACTGAGCCTCCCATCCCTTGTGAGCACGCATGGCCTCACGGACAACGGCAAAGACCGAATATTTGCGCATTCGCCTTAAACTCCTGTGGTTCAGGCACTGGGGTAGGACTATACAGGTCGCAGATCAACCCACGACATGACGTCCGTTTTGCGACGCATTGTCATCCGTCTTTCGACACCTTCGGTCAGGCAAGGGTTATGGCGCAAATTTGTTGATCGGACCCCTTGCAGCATATGGACTTCACGGGGGTCTTCTGGTATTCGGCAGCCTAATCGCCGGACTCACTAGCCGCGCGAACCAATATGCTGTTTCCGTCTATGTGACCTGCATTGGCGGAAGATCCAACTCGATAGAACCAAAGGAACGGGATAAACGTGCAGGTACTAGTCCGCGACAACAACGTTGACCAGGCGCTCCGCGCTCTCAAGAAGAAAATGCAGCGCGAAGGCATCTTCCGTGAAATGAAGATGCGCGACTTCTATGAGAAGCCGTCGCAGAAGCGTGCTCGTGAGAAGGCCGAAGCCGTCCGTCGCGTTCGCAAGCTGGCTCGCAAGCGCGCACAGCGCGAAGGCCTGGTATCGGTCGGCCGCGGCCGCTGATCCGCCCCGATTTGGGCGTTTTCCTATGAAATGAGGGCGGGGGCGAGACGAATCGCCGCCGCTCTTTTGATATGAAACACCAACTTGCGCTGTCTGGAGCCTGAAGCGGCGCAGGCAGCGGCCGGATGATGCGCCTCATGACGAAAACCTCCGTGACGACAGCCTCCCACTCCGACCGCAAGCACCGCGTGGGATCCGCCTTGGTGTTGCTCGCCGCCATGACCCTGGCAGGTTGCGCCACGACGACCGAAACCACCGATGTGATCCGTCTGGATCGCGCCCAGGGTTCTGAAGAAAACATCGCCTCTCTCACTGCTGTGATCCAGGCCAATCCCCGCGACCCGGAAGGCTATAATGTCCGCGGCTCGGCATATGGCCGCGCCGGGCAGTTCCGCCAGGCGCTCGATGACTTCAACACGGCGCTGCAGCTGAACCCGCAATTCTTCCAGGCTTACGCGAACCGGGCGCTCGTCTACCGCAACATGGGCAAGCCGGTCGAAGCGGCCGCCGACTACAATGCTGCGCTGAAGATCAACGCGAATTACGACGTCGCCTATATCGGCCGTGGCAACATCTACCGTCAGGCCGGTCGCATCGACGAAGCCTTCGGCGATTTCAACCGCGCCATCCAGCTCGACACCACTGACGGTCGCGCCTATCACAATCGCGGCCTGATCTATCAGCTGCGCGGCGACCATGCCAAGGCGATCGAAGATTTCTCGAAGGCGATATCGCTGTCGCCCCGCGCGCCGGAGCCGTATAACGGTCGTGGCGTGTCCTATGTCGCGCTGAACGACGACGACAATGCATTCGCCGACTTCAACCTCGCCATCGAGCTGAACAACAACATTGCCGAAAGCTGGGCCAACCAGGCCCTGATTTACGAGCGCCGGGGCGACAAGGCCCGCGCAGCCAAGTCCTACAGCCACGCGCTTCGCCTCGACCCGAAATACGAGCCGGCCAAGCAGGGCCTCGCACGCACGCGCACCACAAGCTGACGGTTGGCGCAGATCTGAGACAGTCGAAACGGCGGGGCAACCCGCCGTTTTCTGTTCGACGCGCGGTTCCGGCAAGACGGCCCACGCGGTATCGGAGCATGAAAAAGGCGGCCCGTTTCCGGACCGCCTGATCTCGAGCCTTAAGGTCTCAATCAGCGCATCATGAAGACGCCAGCGACCGACAGCACGATCCAGATAAAGAACCCGCCGAGCAGACCTGCACCGCCGAAGAAACCTGCAGCCATGGCGATCATCAGCGCAACCAGGATGGCAGTGCCATACTTCGTGCCGGCGATGAAGAGGTCGTAGGTCTTCTCGTGCTCCTTGTAGTCCATCGAAGCACCGGTTTCGACCGGACCGGAATGATGTTCGCTCATGTTCGATCTCCCAAATCTTAAGCCTTGCGGCGCCACGGCAGAATCACGTCCGAAATGGCCGAAGGCTGAATTCTTCTCGTTTCCCGCATACACAAACGTCGGCCCAAGCGCAATCGTATCCGCTTGTCGTGGTCAATAATCCCGTCCGGCAACCGCACCCGTCACCTTGCCCGCAGCCACCAGGCGCGCCGAAGGCAGGATCGTCAGAGGCGCGGTCGACAAGCCCCCCTCCCCGCGCCCGAACATCAGCCGCCGTTCATAGACCCCGGAATCGAAGAAAGGATAACGACTGAGGAGTTTGGAACCCGTCTTGTGGGTGTTGGTGGCCATCAGGGTGAGTTCTCGCCCATAGACTTCAGTCATGCGTCGCTCGACGACAGTCTCGGCATAAAAAACGCGCTTGTAGAAGGCCGCATGAGACGGACGAACCGGCTGAAGGACCCGATCGGCGCGAAAGTATGCCGCTGCGACAATGCTGGGTCTGAGCGTGATGTACGGCAGGATCGGCAACTCGGCCGCGAAGGCGGGGTCTGCGGCAAATCGGGCCGGATCGATCAAAGAAAGGCCTGCGTTGAGGTAAGATTCAATGACGTCGGGAAAGACCTGTTCAGACTGTGAACGGGGATGTTCGACCGTCACATGGTGAAGCCTTATCGTGCTGACCAGTTCTTCGAAATAATAGATGCCAAACACATAAGCATGTGGGTCGAAATCTGCCTCATCAATCATGCTGTGAGCAGATCGCGGGATCATACCGGCCGCCTTGTAGGTTTTGTACCGAAGCTGCTCCACCTCCTCGAAGTCTTCATGTGCTTCTATCCGCCGATACTCTATGAAATCGAGATGGCGCATCAATCGTTCCGAAAAGCCTTCTAGTTCCATGCCATGCACTCGCTCAGGTTTCAGCCTAAGCCAATGGCGTAGCATGCATTGCAAGACCAAGCGCCCCCCAGAATTAATGATAGATTAAGATCCCGAATGATGATCACACCGAATTCTACCTGAGGCAGCGTTTCAACGGACTCCGGTCCCCGTCGAACGTGTTGAGCCGGGTTTCAAACGGAGCCTGTTCGAGCAACGATTCCCGAATTGGCGGCCTCCTCGGCGAGCGCTTTGACAGCATGTGGGGCGATTGGTGGCGAGAAAACGTAGCCCTGGATGGCATCGGCGCAATGATACTTATCGATCAAAGTCAATTGCTCCCGGGTCTCGACACCTTCAATGACAATTCCGATACCGAGGCCACGGGTCAGGCTGACGATCCCTCGCAGCAACTTTAGTCGCCGCGGATTCTCGCCTATGTCGCGAACGAAGGAGCGATCGATTTTTACCACATCGACAGGAAGTGTATCGAGATAGCTTAGACTGGAGAAACCGGTTCCGAAGTCGTCGATCGAAATGGTGACCCCGAGCGCCCTCAATCGCTCCAGCAGCACACGCGCCGCCGAAAGCTCTTCGATGAGGCTGCCTTCGGTGACTTCGAGATGCAGTCGGTTCGCGGGAAGGCCGGTCTCTTGCAAAATGGTTTCTACGGTCGAGGCGAGGTCACCGTGGCGCAGGTCTTGGCCCGAGAGGTTAACCGATACGCCGACCATCTCCGGCCAGTCTCGGCACTCGCTGCAAGCCTTCCTGAGCACCTGAAGAGTGATATCGCGAACGATGCCCATATCTTCCGCGATCTGAATGAAGATGTTTGGCGGTATTGCGCCCTTGTCCGCATGGTGCCAGCGTGCCAGCGCTTCACAACAAACAAGCTTGCGACCGTCCGGCGTCAACATGGGCTGGTAGACGACCGTGATCTGCTGTGCGTCGACGGCAGCCCGCAAGTCCGCCTTCAGGCGCTGACGCTCGAGATAGCGCGCATCCATTTCCCGAGCAAAAAGAGCGAACTGACCTCGGCTACGCGCCTTGGATTCAAAGAGCGCAATGTCGAGTTTAACCGGCCATTCCTCCACATTGAGGTCTGTATCGTCAAACAGAACGGCCCCGGCGGAGAAGGTAACGGGGATCTGGACGCCATCGACGTTGTAGCTGCCGCAAGCCTGCGCATGCAGATCCCGCATCTCCGCAGCAAGTTCGGCACGTCCTTTCACACCCCGGAAGAACAATAGGAAGTGGTCTCCCACAAATCGACCTACGATGGCCTTGTCACCGGCAAGCTTGGTGAGACGAGCGGAAATCGCCACGAGCAGTCTGTCGCCCGTCAGATGCCCCTTAAGGTCATTGACATGCTTGAAGTCCGCCACGTCGAGGATCATCAAACCAACCGTCGCACCGCTTTCATCCAATTGCGCCAACTGCTCCACCACCAGTTCGGTGAAATAGGCTCGATTGGGCAGACCGGTCAGATTGTCATAACGCGCCATATGCAGAATTCTGCGATCTGCAGCCACCCTGGCAGTCACGTCTTCGAAGATCAGCACGACACCGCCCTCGTCGCGCCGCTTGGCAGAGAATTCTAGCACCAGATCATCGGAAAAGTGCATCACCGCGCGGGTGGAAAGCCCCTGTGTCAATTGCATCAATTGCTTCTGCAGGAGGCTCGGCATCGATCCATCGATGAAGGTGTATCGCACGCCGTAGCGAAGCACGACATCCAGGTCACATCCGGTCAAGCGGCTGCGATCACCGAGATGAAGGAGTTCGCACGCCTTGCGGTTCACAACCTCAATCCGATTGTTTGGATCAAGCATCAAGAGACCATGGGTCATGTTGCTTAAGGCCGTGTCGAAGCGATTGGCAATCTTGGCCATCTCGCGCGAAGCGATGACGTTTTCGTACAGGAAGTCCCGCACGCCGTTAGCCATGGCACGGGTCGTCAACCAAAACGGAATCAACAGAAGGGACAGAAGGGACTTGAAGACATCCTGTGCCAGAAGGCTGCCAATGACCATTGGCGCACAGCATGCAACGGTTTGAAGATCGACGGCCAGACGTGACCCGTAGTTGCGTCCCACGATCGAGACCATGGTCGCCATTGCAACGGCAATGCACGCGAGTTCAGCAAAGGTATCCTCGAAAGCCAGCATCGCATAGCCGCTTCCGATACCGAGAATGGCCATCGTTGACGCGCCACCCAGAACATACCGGCGCTCCCAGGCCGCAATTTGCGAGCGTGTCAACTGCGCCTTGTCCTCGCGATCGAAGAGGAAGAATGAGTGCAGCCGGAAGGAAAAGACGATGACGAAGCCGCCGCACAGAAGCAGATAGAATGACGCACCGGTCTGCACATAGACAGTGAGGAAGGTGAGGATGTGGACAACCATGCCCGTAAACAGGGTGAACCGGTTGTCGAACAGGGAGCTCACGAACGAGAGATAGACATCCGTCGGCACCTCCTGAGGCTGCCCCTTCTCGGTCCTCATGCTCTGCCCTCCCGGAGAGGTTGGACGCGAAACCTCAAACGTCAAATGATGTCTCTTCCAATCCCTGTGCCCGATCCTAAAAGGGCAAAATCAGATGCACTAAAACGTCACAGTGTCCCGAAAACCGACGCAACCGCTAAAATGCACTGCTTCGGTCCGAGACGCAAACGCGTACACGAGAACCTGTTAAAGGCGGGCTACCCATTTGGGTAAAATGCAAGCATTACGGCAGGACGAGTGATGCGTTGGCAACCCTGGCAAGAAACGCGTGGGGACCTCTTCTATTCGACTTTGGTAAACCCCTCGGGAGGAGCCCGGCTGTGCGGTTGCGTGGAATAAGCCATTGCTCTAAGCACGAAGGAATAAGGGGAGAACAAACACAATGACAATCCTGTTGGCTGTTTCCCGGCTGATTGACGCAATCAACGGGGCCATTGGGCGCTGGGTTTCCTGGCTCCTCCTGGCTGCCGTTTTGATCAGCGCCGGCAATGCTTTGATCCGCAAGATCTTCGACACATCATCAAACGCCTGGCTTGAAGTGCAATGGTATTTGTTCGGCACGGTGTTCATGTTGGCCGCCGCCTATACGCTCCAGCGGAACGAGCATGTGCGCATCGACGTGCTGGCAGGCAACTTCACGAAGCGCACCCGCGACTGGATCGATCTCTTCGGCCATATCTTCCTACTGCTGCCCTTCTGCCTGATGATGACCTACTTCGCCTGGCCATTCTTCTGGCGCTCGTTTACCTCGGGTGAAGTGTCCTCCAACGCCGGCGGCCTGATCATCTGGCCGGCAAAGGCAAGCATTCTTGTCGGCTTCGTTCTGTTGAACCTCCAGGCCTTCTCCGAAATCATCAAGCGCTTTGCGATCATTCGGGGCGACCTGCAGGAAACGACGGTCGTTTCCGGACATGGCAAACCGGATCTGCCTTCGGATGACGCTGCAGGCCAGACGAAGGGTGGCAACAATGCTTGATCTTTTCGCCCACAATCTTGCACCGATCATGTTCATCATCGTGATGGGCATGCTGCTGATCGGCTACCCGGTTGCCTTCACGCTGGCGGCCGGCGGTATCTACTTCTTCATTTTCGGTGTTGAACTCAGCCATATCTCGCCCGAGATCAGATTGTCCTGGCCGCTGGCCCAGGCCAACATGAACCGTGTCTTCGACGTCATGCGCAACGACACGCTTCTGGCCATTCCCTTCTTCACCTTCATGGGCTTGATCCTCGAGCGGTCACGCATGGCCGAAGACCTTCTCGACACGGTTGGACAGCTCTTCGGCACGGTTCGCGGTGGCCTGGCATTCGCAGTCGTCATCGTCGGCGCGCTGCTGGCAGCAACCACAGGCGTCGTCGCGGCATCGGTCATCGCCATGGGCCTGATCTCGCTGCCGATCATGATGCGCTACAACTATAACCCCGGCTTGGCGGCCGGCACGATTGCAGCGTCAGGTACGCTCGCGCAGATCGTTCCGCCGTCGCTGGTGCTGATCGTCATGGCCGACCAGTTGGGTCGTTCCGTGGGCGACATGTATGTCGGCGCGATTCTGCCGGCCATGATGCTGATCGGCATGTACTGCCTCTACATCTTTGTCGTAACGCTGATTAAGCCGGAATGGGCACCTGCCCTGCCGCCTGAGGCGCGTCCGCTGGGCGGTGGCGGAAAATCGCTCTACATCATCATGTTGGCGGCGGTCGCGCTCTATACCCTGGCCTATTACTTCGTGTTCACCGAGTTGCGCTACGAGACCCGGGTGGTGTGGTCCGCCGTATTGGCGACCGTCGTCCCCTACCTGTTTGCCCTGGCAAACCGCCAGATGAAACTCGGCTTGCTGTCGAAGATGGCGGAGCAGGTGGTCATCGTTCTCATTCCGCCGCTGGCACTCATCTTCCTCGTCCTCGGCACGATCTTCCTCGGTATCGCCACCCCGACGGAGGGCGGCGCCATGGGCGCAGCTGGCGCTTTGGTGCTGGCGGCGGCCAAGGGGCGTTTGAACTACACGACGCTGTCGCAGGCGCTCGACTCGACCGCCAAACTGGCAACGTTTGTGATGTTCATCCTGATCGGCGCCCGCGTCTTCGCACTGACCTTCTACGGCATCTCCGGCGATATCTGGGTCAAAGACCTGATGCTCGCCCTGCCAGGTGGCCAGACCGGCTTCCTGATCGTCGTAACGATCATCATCTTCATCCTCGGCTGCTTCCTCGATTTCTTCGAGATCGCCTTCGTCCTCGTACCGCTTCTGGTACCGGTGGCCGAGCAACTGGGCATCGATCTGATCTGGTTCGGCGTCTTGATCGGCTTCAACCTGCAGGTCGGCTTCCTGACACCACCCTTCGGCTTTGCGCTGTTCTATCTGCGATCGGTTGCTCCGATCAAAGCCTGGTATGACAAGCCGACGGACAGGATGATACCGCCGATCACGACTGCGTCCATCTACCTGGGCACATTCCCCTACATCGTGCTCAACGTGATCATGCTCGGATTGCTGATCGCCTTCCCGGGGCTCGTCACGCATTACAAGACGGAAGCGCCCGTGATGAACCAGACGGACATCAACCAGCAGATCAACAATGTCGGTGGGTCTGGCCTCAGCCTGCCAGGGATGAGCCTTGACGGCGCACCCTCGTTCGGGCTTCCGGGACCGTCGGACGGCATGCCGGCAATGCCGAATTTCGGCACGCCCGCAACACCGCCGCCCGCCACCCCGGCACCTTGAGGACGTCCCGGCATGGGCGAGGCCGGCCATACATCGCGCTTCGCCCGAGCCTCTGAACCACAAGAATAAACCCGGCGGAAACGCCGGGTTTTTCTTTGAGCCGCCGTCGCGGCCGGATCGAAAACACCTGGACACAAATAAAGAGGGCCCCGGGACGATCGCCCCGGGGCCCATCAAGATCAGGCGATAGCGAAAAAGCTTAGAGCTTGCCGCCGCGCTGCTGCAGCATCATGAAGGTGTCGAAGCTGTATTCCGACAGCTGGAACCAGAGATAGCCATCGCCGCGATAGCCCATGTACGAGTCATGCAGCTTCTTGAACTGCGGGTTCTCGGCGCTGATCTGGCCATAGACCTTGGTCGCCGCGTCGAAGCATGCTTCGAGGATCTCGCGGCTGTACGGACGCAACTGCGTGCCGTCGGCAACCAGTTGCTTCAGGGCGGCCGGGTTGAGGCTGTCGTAACGCGCCATCATCACGCCGTTGGCGAGCGCCGAAGCACTCTTCACGATGCCCTTGTAATTGTTCGGCAGCTCGTTCCACTTGTCGAGGTTGATCATGTTCATCAGCGTTACGCCGCCTTCCCACCAACCGGGGTAGTAGCAGTAAGGCGCAACCTTGTTGAAGCCGAGCTTGGCATCGTCGTAAGGACCGACGAATTCGGCGCCGTCGATTGTGCCGCGCTCAAGCGCGGCGTAGATGTCACCACCGGGAATGTTCTGCGGAACGACGCCAAGTTCAGAAATGATGCGTCCGCCGAAGCCACCGATACGGAACTTCAGGCCCTGGAGGTCGGCAACGGTGTTGATTTCCTTGCGGAACCAGCCGCCCATCTGGGCGCCGGTATTGCCGGCCGGATAACAGATCATGTTGTTGGTTGCATAGAACTCGTTGAGCAGGTCGAGACCGCCGCCCTCGTAGAGCCAGCCATTGGTCATGCGCTGGTTCAGACCAAAGGGCACGCCGGTACCGAAAGCCCAGGACGGATCCTTGCCGAAGAAGTAGTAGGAAGCCGTGTGCGCCATTTCGATGGTACCATCGCGCACGGCATCAGCGCCTTCCAGCGCCCCGACGATTTCGCCAGCGCCGAAGACCTGGATCTGGAAGTTGCCGTCGGTCGCTTCATTGACGGCGGCTGCAAACACTTCCGCCGCGCCATAAATCGTGTCGAGGGCCTTCGGGAAGCCCGAAGAGCAGCGCCAGGTGATTTTCGGATTGCTCTGCGCAATGGCCGGTGCTGCAAGCACCGTGGACGCAGCGACACCTGCTCCCGCCACGCCGGCCTTCTTGATAAATGAACGACGATCCATGAACTACCTCCCAGTTGTTGCCCCACCGGCGGGCATCGTCGGCCCCTCCCGGCAGCGATGGGCGAGCTAATCATTTTGTCCAAAGCGTTTCAAGCGCTTGGGCTCTATTCTTTCGGATGAGAACTTTCACTTGCGCGTGCCTTCTTTGATCGACGCGTTCTGTTAGCGCAATCATAACCTATACGCGAAGAAACCTTGCCAGACACCTGCAGAACCGGGTTCAGGGCAGCATCAGCAAGGCGAGATCGGCGTCGGGTATATCCGTCACCTCATAGGAGAAGTGGCGCCCTCGCGTGAGGGTCAGCAGCGCGGTGCCCGAGGCGTCACTGATCGTCACGCTGCCGTCCTCGTTCTGGGTCCAGGTCGTCGCCTGTGTCAGGCCAGGCCAAACCTGCGCACAATCCGGCGGGGCAAAAAAATCACGGCTGCGGCTGGTGAGCGCTGCTCCGCGCTCAACCAGGCAGACGGTCTTGCGTTTGAAATTGGAGACAGAAAAGATGGCGGGAGGAGAAACTGTGCCGGCATGCAGGGCCGCCGACAACCTGGCTTGTGCCCCAGGGGCAGACGGAATGGTCGCGAGCACGATCGGATCGGTTGCAGGACGATCGGGCACCTGGGGCACGGCCCAGAGCGTGAGCCCCGCAGCCGACACACCCGCACACACAATTGCGGTGGTCACAATGACGAGAGAAGCCTTCATCGCATCATCCTTCCGCTGGAAAAGCGATCCAGAAAAGGATGAACCGCGAAACTTGCCGAAGGCTGATCAGTCGAATCAGTTTCGCGGATAGGGTGTCTCGGGGACAGGCGTCAGCGGCTGCCCGGTCTCGAACCAGTGGATCAGGTTGTCGACCACCAGGTCGGCCATGGCATCGCGTGTCGGCACGGAAGCCGAGGCAACGTGCGGCAGCAACGAGACATTCGGCAGGTCGATGAGTGCCTGCGGAACGCGTGGCTCATCGGCGAAGACATCGAGACCGGCGCCGGCGATGGTGCCGTTCCGCAGAGCAGCGACAAGCGCCGGTTCATCGACCGTCGTGCCACGGCCGACATTGATGAGAACGCCGTTGGGTCCAAGTGCTGAAAGCACCTCGGCATTGATCGAGCCATGGGTCGCCGGCGTCGACGGAACGATTGAGATCAGGATATCGACCGCCCGCGCCAGCCCCGTCAGCGTGTCATGATAGTCAAAGTCGACATCCGCGCGGGGCCGCCGCGTATGGTAGGCGATGTCGACCTTGAACGGCACGAGACGCGCGGCGATTTCCATACCGATGCGGCCGAGCCCGTGAATGCCGACCTTGCGCCCCTTCAGCGACAGGGGTGAGAGCGCAAAGGCGCCCTCCCGCTCCCAGCGACCTTCGCGCAGATGC
The DNA here is from genome assembly GCF_014237835.1 of Rhizobium sp. AQ_MP. Taxonomy (GTDB): domain Bacteria; phylum Pseudomonadota; class Alphaproteobacteria; order Rhizobiales; family Rhizobiaceae; genus Allorhizobium. The sequence goes on along the minus strand of NZ_JACJVI010000002.1, from coordinate 400,719 downwards.
CGTTCGGCGAAATGAAACCGCCTGATTGTATTGAGGAGCAGAGCGATCGTGGTGTCCGCGACCTCGTCGTTTAGCACATCCGGCGTGTTCGTCACGATCACGCCTGCGGCCCCCGCCGCTCCGACATCGACCCCGTCATAGCCGACGCCAAAACTGCCGATGACCTCGAGCTTCGGCAAACGTTCGATCAGGGACGCGGGGAAGCGCCCTGAGACCGCAGCCCCCCTCACCCGGTTCAGCTGCTCCATGCTGGCCTCCGCTGCAGAAGCGTCGGCAACCTCCAGCAGGTCGAAGCGCTCCGCGAGCCGCGCCCGAACGCGCGGATGGATACGCCCTGGAATCAATACGAGTGGACGACCGGACATGACTGTCTCCTTGCCTGGCGAGGATTGCGGGCGAGCGGCAAAAACCGGCCGAGGTTCAGCGACGGTTCGGGCCGGTTGATTGACGGATGCGCATCTCGGGCTTGATCAGGTGAATGCCGTCCGGCTCATGGCTGCCCGCAAGCTTGTCGAGCAGGGCACGCGCCGCAAGCCGACCGACTTCGGCCTGGCCATTCCAGACCGTCGTCAGCGACGGCGTGGCGATCGAGGCTTCTTCGAGATCGTCGTAACCGGTAACGGAAATGTCCTGGCCGGGGATCAACCCGGCGCGTGCAATACCGTTCATCAGGCCGATGGCGACAAGGTCGTTCCAGCAGACGGCGGCGGTCGGCTTCTGCGGCAGCGACAGGAAATTCACTGCAGCCTCGAAACCACCCTGTTTCGTGCGGGGTCCCGGAATGCGAAGGCCCGGGTCCACCTCTATCCCGGCCTTGCGCAGGGCATTCACATAGCCCTGGTAGCGGTCGCGGCCGGTCGAGGTCTGGTCCGTTCCGCCGATCATCGCAATCGAGCGGTGCCCGAGGCCGATCAGATGGTTCGTCGCGAGCGAGATTCCATAGGTGTCGTCGCCGCGGTAGATCGGCACGTCCAGCCCGTCCATCGAACGGGCCACGAAGATCGCCGGCATGCTGTTGTTTTCCGCCAGCATCACATCCTCAGGCGGCGTACCGATCGCCGGGGACATGATCACACCGTCACCGCCAAGCTGCAGCAACGTCTCAATGAACATGCGCTGCTTGTCGACACTGTCGTAGTGGTTGGAAAGGATGAAGGTGTGGCGGCTCCGGTCGAGCTCGGTCTCGATTGCTTTGAGGATTTCACCGTAGAACGGGTTCATGATGTCATGCACCACAACCCCGATGATGCCGGAACGCGACGTCCTCAAGCTGGCTGCGCGGCGATTGTAGATGTAACCGAGGGCGCGCGCCTGTTCCTTGATCTTTTCGCGGGTATCGGCCGCAACGAGCGGACTATCGCGCAGGGCAAGCGAGATGGTGGCGGTGGAAAGACCGAGCGTTTCCGCAATGGTCGAAAGCTTTACCTTTTGTGCCACGTTTCCTCCCTCGCAGCCTGCCGGTGGGCGTTCGATCGCCCTTAAAAGATTTAATTAAACAATTTAATTCGCGATTTCAATCGTCGTCATCGGCGAGCTCGGTGGCATGGCCGGAAGTCTGGCCCGAGAGATTGTCGTCGATGACGGCAAGCAACTTGACCAGGGTTTTCAGTTCTTTGGCCGAGAGCCCTTTCACGGCCTGGCTCTCGCAGGCGACCATGGCCTCGGCAATCCGGGTGACGCTGCCGCGCCCCTCATCGGTGAGGTAGACCTTGGTGAGCCGGCCGTCGCGATCATCGGTGCGGCGCTGGACGAAGCCCTGAGCCTCCATGCGCCCGATCGTGCGCGTCATGGTCGGCGCCTTGACGCCAAGCTGGTGCGCGAGGGCCCCTGGCGTCTGCCCGTCCTCCTGCGCCAGAAGCTGCACGACGCCATCCTGACCCGGATAGAGTCCACTCTCGGAAAGCCCATGCGAAAGGCGGGTCCGAAGGGAACGGGCGACCTGGGTGACGGTGGCGCTGAGCACGCCGAAGGCCGGCGGCTCCTTCTTCTTGCCCTTCTTCTTTTCGCCGCGGTCCTTGTCGGCCTTGTCCTTTTTCGCCATGACTTTCCCCCGGTCGACATCCGCTGCGGCAGCCGCTTCATCCCGCTGCGACGGTTGCCATGCATAACGAAGATCAGAAGGTTAGACCAGATGGCGAAACCCGCTCCTTGGTTCAAGGATAACGATCATACACTCGCCCCGGCAGAACGTGCGGACTGGATCGCAGTGCTGCCGCTCGGCGCCCACGAACAGCATGGCCCCCATCTGCCCTTCGAGACCGACACGATCATCGCGGACGGCATCGCAAGGCGCCTGTCAAACATGCTGCCGTTGCATTTGCCGGTCACCATTCTGCCCGTCGAGTCCATCGGCTACTCCATCGAGCATATGGACGTGCCGGGTACCCGGACACTGGCTCATGACGAAGCAGTTGCCCGCTGGCTCGGCATCGCCGGAGACCTGCAGAGACAAGGCATCCGCAAGCTCGTGCTGCTCAATGCCCACGGCGGCAACTCTCCCCTGCTGACCATTGTCGCCACGGAGGCGCGTGTCCGTTTCGACATGCTGGTTGTAGCCACCAGCTGGACGCGCTTCGGCCAACCGGACGGCTGGATCTCGCCGGAAGCAAAGGCGATCGACATCCATGGTGGCGACATCGAGACATCGGTCATGCTGGCGCTGGCACCGGAAAAGGTCGACATGTCGAAGGCGAAGGCCTTCCCCTCCCGCCAGTCTGAATTCGCGCAGCGCTTCCGGCACCTGCGCGCCTATGGCCCCCATGCTTTCGGCTGGAAGATGTCGGATCTCAATCCTGACGGCGTCGCCGGCAATGCGGCGGCGGCAACGGCGCAGAGGGGTGAAGCCTTGCTCAAACATGCCGTCAACGGCCTGCTCGAATTGATCGAAGACGTGCATAGCTTCGATGCTGCAACAATGACGAGAGCTTGAAGGCTCTTCAGAGAAGGCGCATATTGATCGACAGAAATCGCGAGGAGAAAGCATGCGCGTTTCCATGGAGCAAGCAGGCGAAAGGTTCGAAGAACTCGTGGAGCGAGCCGAACGCGGAGAGCCCGTGATCATTACCCGCGATGGGCAGGATGCCGTCGCCTTGCGACCGGCAGAGCCAGTCGAGATACGGCCAACTCTCTCGCTTGAGGAAAGACGGCAAATTTTCAAGGAGATACGAGAACGCGCCGCACAGATGCCCGACCCTTACCCGGACGAAACGGCAGCTAGAAGCCAAGACTTCTTGTATGACGATGACGGCCTGCCCAAGTGATAGTGGTCGACACCTCGGCGCTGATGGCGGTCCTCAAGCGGGAGACGGCAGTCGATGCGTGCGAGGCCATTCTCTCTGATGGATCACAACGCCTGCTGATGTCTGCTGCCACAGTGACAGAAGCCCATATAGTCGCTGCACGCAATCAGCGGCTCGCGGAAATGAAGATGCTCATGACAGCATCAAACACCGAGATCATCCCTTTGACAGCCGCACGCGCAGAACGCGCCGCTGCAGCCTACCAACGCTTCGGCAAAGGCTTCCACTCCGCCGCCCTCAATTTCGGCGACTGCTTTTCCTACGCCACGGCCGAGGAGTTTGACTGCCCGCTACTCTTTGTCGGAGACGACTTCACGCGCACAGATATCCGCTCGGCACTGGCCCGTGACTGACCCGCACGAAAGCCTTTGAACTGACGCGCAGGAACCCCTATATGGGGTAACAACATTACAGCCGCACCGCCCGGCGCCCCCTGACATCAGAGGCTTTCATGACCGAAGCATCCGCGAAACCGACACCCGTCACCGTGCTCACTGGCTATCTCGGCGCCGGCAAGACGACGCTCTTGAACCGCATTCTCTCCGAGAACCACGGCAAGAAATACGCCGTCATTGTCAACGAATTCGGCGAGATCGGCATCGACAACGACCTGATCGTCGAGTCGGATGAAGAAATCTACGAAATGAACAACGGTTGCGTCTGCTGCACGGTTCGCGGCGACCTGATCCGCGTGGTGGAAGGCCTGATGCGGCGCCCCGGCCGCTTCGACGGCATCATCGTCGAAACCACCGGCCTTGCCGACCCCGTGCCGGTTGCGCAGACCTTCTTCATGGATGACGACGTGCGCTCGAAGACCGAACTCGACGCGGTCGTAGCCCTTGTCGACGCCAAGCATCTGCCGCTCCGCCTTAAGGACAGCCGCGAGGCCGAGGACCAGATCGCCTTCGCCGATGTCGTTGTCATCAACAAGACCGACCTGGTCAGCCATGACGAACTGCACCGCATCGAAGACATCGTCCGCGCGATCAATCCCTCGGCTCGCATCTACTCGACCACCCGTTCCGGTGTCGATCTGGCCAAGGTTCTGGATCAGGGCGCCTTCAATCTGGAGCGTGCGCTGGAAAACGATCCGCATTTCCTCGACCATGATGACCCCGACCATGTCTGCGGTCCGGATTGCGACCACGATCATCATCACCACGGCCACCATCACCACGATCATGACCATGATCACGCACATGGCCACGCGCACGACCACCACCACGACCACGACCACGGCCCCTCGCCGATCCACGACGTGACCGTCACATCCGTTTCCCTGCGCGGCGGCGAGATGAACCCGGACCGGTTTTTCCCGTGGATCCAGAAGGTCACCCAGACGCAAGGCCCCAACATCCTGCGCCTCAAGGGTATCATTGCATTCAAGGGCGACGAGGAGCGTTACGTGGTTCAGGGCGTGCACATGATCGTGGAAGGCGATCATCAGCGTCCCTGGAAGGACAGCGAGAAGCGCGAGAGCCGTCTCGTCTTCATCGGCCGCGAGCTAGATCGCGAGAAGCTGGAAGCCAGCTTCAAGGCCTGCGAAGCCACCGCCTGATCGGGGGCGCTTCGGCGCCCTCTTCTTCTGAAGTCTGCCTGAAAGAAAGCCTGCACCAATGCCCACCGTCGCCCCGCTCGATATCGAAGGTCACGTTGTCTCGACCCATTTTCTCGGGGACATTCCGGTTTTCGCTGCCGCAAGCGGTGCGATCCATCGGCTGGATGGCGGAGAGAAGGTCACCGAAGCCAATGCTGGCCTGCTGACATGCGTCAAGGATACGGCGAACCAGACACTTCTGACCGGCGGCGAAGACGGCCGCGTTCTACGCATCGCCCATGACGGCACGATCACCGAACTGGCTCATGTTCCACGCAAGTGGATCACGGTCGTTGCCCCTGGACCGCAGGGAGCCGTGGCCTATGCCTATGCGAAGTCAACCTTCGTGCGTCTGGCCGATGGCACGACCAGGGAATTTGCCGAGGAGCGCACGGTTGAAGCGGTTGACTTCGCGCCCAAAGGTCTGCGGATCGCCGTTGCCCGCTATAACGGCGTAACCCTGCATTGGGTCGGCACATCTGGCGCGCCCGTCGACCTCGACTGGAAGGGAGCCCATACGGGTGTTACGTTCTCGCCGGACGGCCGCTTCGTGGTGACCACGATGCAGGAAAGTGCACTGCATGGCTGGAAGCTCGATGGCAAGGCGTCGGAAACCCGCCATATGCGCATGACGGGCTATCCGGCCAAGGTGAAATCGCTGTCCTGGTCGCCCAAGGGCAAGTGGCTTGCCTCATCAGGCGCTCCGGCGGCGATCGTCTGGCCCTTCTCCGGCAAGGACGGCCCCATGGGCAAGGCACCGCTGGAACTGGGCACGCGGTCGAACATTCTCGTCACCCAGGTCGCGTTCCATCCGGCCGAGGAAGTGCTCGCCATCGGCTTCATCGACGGCATGATCCTGGCGGTACGGATTGCCGACGGCAAGGAGGCGCTTTTGCGCCGTCCCGGCCGGGGAGCGATCACCTCGCTTGCCTGGAGCTCGACCGGAAAACTGCTCGCCTTCGGCTCCGAGGCAGGAGACTGCGGCGTCGTCGACATCACCGGCTGATTGACAAGACGCAAGCTTAAATCGGCTTAGTTGCGTGCACAGATACCTGTTTATCGCGTTTTAAGATAAATAGTGTAAATTTTTGCATTATCTTCTTCATCAATTGCTCACTTTAACTATGCGGTAGTGATTGCCTCCCTAATTTCGGGGAGGACGAGCGAGAGACAGAACAGCCGCGTCTCGTCGGACTGGGATTGATTCCTCTGTAGCGATTTTCGACATTTCTCCAACCACGGCATCTGCCGCGGCGCGGTGTCACGCGCCTGCCGGGCGGATGGCCTTGCGAACGGACTTCACATGAACCTCAACCTCAAAATCGTCATAACCGCAGCGGGCCTCGCATTGGCCGCCGGTATTGTGGCTGTCGCAGGCGTTGCCGCCCAGACGCTGCAGACGCTCAAGGTCAACGGACCGATCTACAAGCAGATTGTCGACGGCAAGGACCTGATCGCCGACATCCTGCCACCGCCGCTCTATCTCATCGAATCCTATGCACTCGCCAACGAAGCCTTCGTTCATCCGGATACTGCCGCGGCAAACATCCCCCGCTTCGACGTCCTGAAGAAGCTATACGATGAACGGCGGGAATACTGGAAATCGTCAACCCTGCCCGAAAATCTGCGCTCGAAGCTTTATGACGAGGTTATCGCCAAGGGCGACCGCTACTGGAGCACCCTTCAAAACGAGGTGAAACCTGTTCTTCTGGCCGGCGATGCCAGCGCTATCACGCCGGCCCTTGCCAAGCTGAAGGTCGAGTTTCACGACCATGAAACCTCGGTGAACCAACTGGTGACCATGGCAAGCGAATATCTGGTAGGGCGCGAGTCGTTTGCGGCGTCCGACTCGGCGAGCAGGGAAGCGCTCATGCTGGCCCTCGGTCTGCTGCTCATCGCGACAGCGCTCGGCAGCGTCTACTTCATCCATCGCCGTGCGCTGAAACCTCTCGGCGAAATCACCGACTTCATGACCCACATGGCAACGGGCGACTTCTCCGCAACTGTTCCGCATTCGAAGCGCAGGGACGAGATCGGCCATATAGCGGAAGCCGTGGAGATCTTCCGCCAGGCGGGGCTCGAGAACCAGCGACTACAGGCCGAAACGGAAGCCGCCCGCGCCGAGGTCGATCATGAGAGAGCCTTGCGCGACAAGGACAGGATGATCGAGGCGGAAGCACTCCGGTTCGTCATCGAGGCGCTTGGAGCCGGACTCCATCGTCTGGCCGAATGCAACATCCGCATGACGCTGGACGATGCCTTTGATCCGCGCTTCGAACCGCTGCGCAATGACTTCAATCATTCCATTGCCACCTTCCAGGCGACCTTGGAAAAGGTTCTCGCGGAAACGCGCAGGCTGCTCGAAAACAGCCAGGAAATGCGCGAAGCCTCCGGCAACCTCGCCTCTCGCACCGAGCAGCAGGCCGCTGCGCTCGAAGAAACCTCGGCGGCACTGGAACAGGTCACCGCAACGGTGCGCACCTCGGCAGAGCGCACCCAGGAAACCCGCGAGCTGGTGCGGGACGCCAAGAGTTGCGCCGTCGCCTCCGGGGAGGTTGTAAAGGCTGCGGTGTCGGCAATGGAACGCATCGAGTCGGCCTCGTCGGAAATTGGCCAGATCATCGGCGTAATCGACGAGATCGCCTTCCAGACCAATCTTCTGGCGCTCAATGCAGGTGTCGAAGCCGCTCGTGCCGGCGAAGCGGGCAAGGGTTTTGCCGTAGTCGCTCAGGAGGTTCGCGAACTAGCCCAGCGTTCGGCCGTTGCCGCCCGCGACATCAAGGGACTGGTCCAGAAATCGAGCATCGAAGTCTCCTCGGGCGTGCAGCTCGTTGGCGAGACCGGCAGCGCGCTGGACCAGATCGGCAGTTTTGTCACGCGTATCGACACCAATGTTGATGCCATTGCCACCGCAGCCCGCGAACAGGCGATCGGTCTGCAGGAGATCAGCGCCGCGATCAACAGCATTGATCAGATGACGCAGCAGAACGCTGCCATGGTCGAAGAGACGACGGCCATCAGCCATACACTGGCAGAAGGCGCAGTTGAGCTGACCGCACTGGTGAACCGCTTCCAGCTCAATCGCCGTTCGGGCGTCCGCGATGGCCGGCGCAAGGAGATCATCGACCAGGCCGCGTGAATTGCTAGGTGACGCCAACGAAAAAGCGCCCGGCCCTCGCTGAGGGTCGGGCGCTTCGTTTTGACCGATGGTCAGATCAGAACTTGACCGCGAGGCCAACATTGACCGTGTGCTGGTTGAGATCGACGTTGCGAGCGCCGACGCTGCCGTCACCGAAATCGTTGTAACGATATTCGAGGCGGGTAAACATGCGGTCGGTCAGAGCGTAGTCAACACCACCGCCTACGGTCCAGCCGTGCAGCGTGTCGTCGCCACCAGGGCCTTCCAGGTTGGTGCCGGTGTAACCGCCAGCTGCGAACAGCAGAGCGCGGTCCATGGCATAGCCGATACGGGCGCGGGTCGACCAGTTGAGACCGGTCTTGAAGTCGCCGACGCCAGCGACGCCTTCCTTGTTCCAATCATAGTTCAGGTCGCCTTCGAGACCAACGACGAGCTGGTTGCCCAGATCCCAGTTGTAACCGACGAAGCCACCGAAGCGTGCGCCGTCGAAGTTCGGGCTGCCGGCTCCGGTAACATCAGCGTCACCCCAGCCGTACCCTGTCAGGATACCGGCATAGCCGCCCGACCAGGAGAACTGCGGCGCGGTCTCGACAACCATCGGCGGCTCTGCTGGCGCTTCCATGATGGCGTCAGCCGCGAAGGCAGAGGTCGAAATCGCCAAGACGGCGGCAGATCCGAGAAGGATGCTTTTGATCATGTGTTTAACTCCTGTGTTACAAGTCCGCGTATAATGCCATTTCTGGTTAATGTATGTGATTATTATACAACATAACCATCTAAACCGATCTGGCATCTTTGTTCCTGCCGGTGCAATCCTTTTTCGCCCCGGTCCCCCGCACCAAGAAGCATTGAGGGCCTAGATAGTTCCGCGAGGTGGCGGAAAAAAGGGATAGGTGTGTCAGGACTGTGTCAGTTCTCTGAGAGAACGCGTGAAGCCCGGACGCTTGAGGACGGCTAATGGATGAAAACAAAGAACCCCGGCACGCTGAACGGCCGGGCGAGAGGTAGCGGGTTTGTGTGGCTCAGAAGCGGACGCCGAGCCCCACCTGCACGACATGCTGGTTGAAATCGACTGCGGTTCCGTCGATCGTCTTACTGCCATAGTCGTTGTAGCGGTATTCACCCCGAGCGAACATCCGATCGCTCAGTGCGTAATCGACACCGGCACCGATGGTCCACCCGTTGAGCGTATCGTCGATGGAAACACCCGTGTCTTTGTAGGAAAGCTGTGTGGCGGTCCAGCCACCGGCGGCATAGATGAGGGCGCGATCGGCAGCATAGCCGGCCCGCGCCCGCAGGCCGCCTTGAACCGTCGTTTTCAAAGACTCGGTCCCGCGGGTAAATTCGTTCCAGTCATAGGCAAGATCGGCTTCCGCACCCAGGATAAAAGCCGAGCCAAGAGCCCAGTTGTAACCGACAAACCCGCCAAAACGTCCGCCGTCGAAATCAACTTTGCCGGAGGTCCCACTACGACTCAATTTGGTGTCACCCCAGCCATAACCACCCTGCACACCGGCATATCCGCCAGCCCAGGACCAGGTGGAAACCTCGATTGCCTCCGGTGGCGGCTCCGCCGGCGCCATGACCGCATCGGCGGCATGAACGATATTTGCTGCAGTGAATGCTGCAACCAGCACGACACCACGAATTGCACCCATCAATCTTCTCCTTGATCAAAATGAAATCGGTAGTGTTTTTCAGCTAAAAGATGTGACCAACCGCCACCAGTCCAATCTTTGCAGGTAGTGATCCCGTGAGCACCGGCACGCCCGGCTCAGCATTGTGGAGGTTCAGGCAGAACGGACTGCTTGGAGAGGTGTGACAAGCAAGCGCCGGTGGCCGGGAGCATCGCCCGGACATCGCGCCGACACACGGGAAGAAGACGAGGACCAGAGACCGGGCACGCCGATCTCGGTGACCCTTGTGGACACAGCGACGGAAGGTGAGGCTTGCGCTGATACTCCGCCGCCAGAAGCAAGTAAGCTTTTAAACGTCAGGGTCCGATCGGACGAGAAAACCGCGCGTGAACGTCCGCATCGAGACGCGCCGCTCACGCTCGCCCAAGGCCACGAGCAACGCTTCTGAACGCACGTAGACCGATGGCGCCGGAGCACGCCTTGGCACACTCCGGCGAACCTGCTGATCCTGGACAGCAATGGTCAGGCGGCGTATCTCCGGGCGAAGCCACCGAGCTTGCGACCCGACGCAACCACCATCCCGGCGGCCCCTTCGAGCCAGCCGGGCACGAGTTCAAACGCCAGGAAGCGGTCACGGGCAAACGGACCCGGCATCACCAAATGCTGGGTCTTTGCTGCGAAAAAGCCGAAACGCTCGTAATAGGGAGCATCGCCGACCAGCAACACGGCGCCGTGGCCGCGCTTGCGCGCTTCGAGAAGTGCTGCCCGCATCAGCGCAGCGCCGATGCCCTTGCCCTCATGGGCGGCATCGACAGCAAGCGGCCCGAGCAACAAGGCTTCGACCGCCACGCCCTCTCGGCTGACGCCGGCTTCGATGTTCCACAGACGCACGGTGCCGATCACGTGCCCCGCGGCATCGCGCGCGACGAAAGCCAGACCTTCCGCTGGAATGCGTCCGCTGCGGATCTTCTCGGATGACTTCTTGCGGCGATCCGTGCCCATCGCGCGGTCGAGCAGCGCCTCGCGGGCAACCACGTCGGCCGGCGTTTCATGATCGATGACAAATGCAGGCGCCGGCGCGAAAAGCGCGCGCATGCTGGTCAGAACAGCGGCCATTCTGGCCTCCCATCCCAAGCGATGACGATGATTGTGAAGGTCCGCGCCGGTTGGCCGGCGCGGGAGACGTCAGATGACGTAGGACTTCAGCGGCTCGAAGCCATTGAACGCCACCGCCGAATAGGTGGTGGTGTAGGCACCGGTGCCTTCGATCAGAACCTCGTCGCCGATCGAAAGCGAGATCGGCAGCGGATACATGTTCTTCTCATAGAGCACGTCGGCCGAATCGCAGGTCGGACCAGCCAGCACGCACGGAGCCATTTCATCGGCGTCATGGGCGGTGCGGATCGGATAACGGATCGCTTCGTCCATGGTTTCGGCGAGACCGCCGAACTTGCCGATGTCGAGGAACACCCAGCGGTGCTCGTCATTGTCCGACTTCTTCGAGATCAGCACGACTTCCGCCTTGATCACGCCGGCATTGCCGACCATGCCGCGGCCCGGCTCGATGATGGTCTGCGGGATGTTGTTGCCGAAATGCTTCTTCAGCGACGCGTTGATCGCCTGACCGTAAGCTTCTGCCGACGGGATGTCGCGCAGGTACTTGGTCGGGAAACCGCCACCCATGTTGACCATCTTCAGAACGATGCCCTGCTTGGCCAGCGAGTTGAACACACGCTTCGCATCGGCAAGAGCGCTGTCCCAGGCATCGACCTTGGTCATCTGCGAACCGACATGGAACGAGACGCCGAAGCTCTCCAGGCCGAGCTGATGCGCGTAGACGAGAACATCGACGGCCATCTGCGGCACGCAGCCGAACTTGCGGGAAAGCGGCCATTCTGCACCTTCGCCATCGGTCAGCACGCGGCAGAACACGCGGGAGCCAGGGGCAGCACGGGAAATCTTCTCGACTTCCTCATGGCTGTCGACGGCATAGAGGTTCACGCCGAGTGCAAACGCACGAGCAATGTCGCGTTCCTTCTTGATCGTGTTGCCAAACGAGATGCGCGAGGCATCGGCTCCGGCATCGAGCGCCATCTGGATTTCGGCAACGGAAGCGCAGTCGAAGTTCGAGCCGAGCGATGCCAGGAGCTGGAGGATCTCCGGCGCCGGGTTCGCCTTGACTGCGTAGTAGATGGCGCTGTCCGGCAGGGCATGACGGAAGGCACCGAAATTGTCGCGCACGACGTCGAGGTCGACCACAAGGCAGGGACCTTCCGGACGTCGGGTGTTGATGAAGTCGAGGATACGTGCAGTGGTCATCGGTCAACCTTCCATAGGCCAAGGGTTCCGAAGCCGGAGACTTCGGATGGACAAAGGACGGCGAGACATCGCAAGAAACCAGTCGGTGGAGACACTGGTACCGTACGAACGCTCGACGCGCGAAACGATGGATGAACGCACTCTTGCCTGAGCGCATAAATCCGCTTTGTCTGCCATGGATTGGAGGGAGACCCTACCGCACTTCCGGCAATGATGGTGTGCCTCTTCAGTACCCCGGCTGATGGAAAGCCGGCAGAGAACCAGAAAGGCCCGCACCGTCGTTGCTTCAAGATGTCCTCGCATTTCCCGGTTGGCCGGAATAGCGACTGGAGGGGTTAGTTCCAGGTACCTTACCGATGACCTCACCTTAGGGACAAATCCCAGTTCGAGGGTCGGCGGACACCCACAGGCACGTGCGACTTTGGGCAAGCACGGAGATAAGAAAAGTGTTCGTCATAATCAAGAGAATTTTTGAGGCGCAGGCGAAGTTTTTTCGCGGTTTCTGCAGCAGCTATTGAACGAAGCGGTTGCTTTGTTCACAATCCAGCAACTTCGCGGGAGAACAGGACGACAATGGACACGCTGACGCGCATCAGGGCTTTCATCGACGTGGTGGAAGCCGAGGGCTTCTCTGCCGCCGCCCGCAAGACCGGCCGCTCCAAGGCGCTTTTGTCCAAATATGTCCGGGAGTTGGAAGACGAACTCGGTGCCCTGTTGCTCAATCGCACAACCCGGCAATTCTCGCTGACGGAAGCCGGGCACACCTATTACCGCACCGCAGCCGACATCCTGAAGGAGATCGACAATCTTGCCGACCTCGTGCGCGAAAACAATGCCGACCTCAAGGGCAAACTCAAGGTGACGGTTCCCCGCACCTTTATCGATGCCGATATCGGCCAGTCGCTCATCGATTTCGCAAGAGAGAACCCGCAATTGTCACTCGAGATTGTCGCGGAAGACCGATTCGTCGATCTGATCGAGGAAGGCTTCGATCTCGGCATCCGCATCACCAAGCTCGACGATTCGGGTATGATTGCCCGCAAGCTCTCCGACTTCCGTCTCTATGCCTGCGCAACGCCGGGTTTCCTTGCCGAAAACGGCCCCCTCAACCACCCGAGCGAACTGTCGCGGGTTCCTTTCCTGATTGACACCAATTCACGCTCGCACAACAGCCTCCGGTTTCAGGAGCCGGGTGGCGACATGATCTCCGTCAGCGTTTCCGGGCCGATTGAGGTCAATAGCCCTCAGGCGACCCTGCGTGCGGCCCGTGCCGGCATGGGGGTCTCCATGATCCCCGACTTCATCGCCCGCCCCTATCTCGCATCGGGGGAACTGGTATCACTGTTCGATGACTTCATTGCCAAGGATCGTGGCATCTATGCCGTCTATCCGCATCGCCGCTACCTGCCGGCCAAGGTCCGCGCCTTCGTCGACTATCTTCACGCATGGTTCAAACGCTATTCGTGACGGCCAGATGAGATGGCGGGTCCCACTTTTGTCCCAATCATCGGACAGGGAAGGACCGAAGCGGGAAATCGGGAAGGGTTGTCCAAGCATGCTGAAACGCCTCGGTTACTGGGCGGCCGCAGCGGTCGTTGCGTCAGCGACGCCTGCGCTCTCACATCCGCACATCTTTGCCGAAGCACGCGTGGAAATCGTCGCGGGCGATGACGGCATGCTGAAGGAACTGCGCAATGTCTGGCGTTTCGACGACATCTTCTCCTCCAGCGTCCTCATGGACTTCGACAAGAATACGGACCTGAAGCTCGACCACGCGGAGCTCAACGAAATCGCCAACACCATCCGCGATTCGCTGGGTGACTACGGCTATTTCACCTTCATTACCAAGGATGGTGCCACGAGCGAGATCGCAAGGCCCGACGTCTTCAACGTCGACTTCAAGGACAACCAACTCCTCGTCTTCTTTGTGGCCAAACCCAAGACTCCCGTCGCGGTCGGTGGCCGCATGACCTTCGGTGTCTACGACCCGACCCTCTACACCGCCATCGATTTCGCCCGCGACGAGGACATGGTCGTGGAGGGCAAGGCCTTCGCGGCCTGTTCGCAAAAGGTCGTGAGACCCGATCCCGATGAGGTGATCTCGCAGAACCAGCTCAACCTGACAGAGGCCTTCTTCAGCGACCCCACGGGCAATGACATGGGCAAGCTGTTTGCCACGCGCATGGAGGTCACATGCTGAGGCCGGCCTGTTCAGCACAAGCTCGCCGGATTGCAGCTCTGTCTCTGATGTTTGTGCTGATTGCCGGCCTTGCCCATGCGGCTTCGCCTCTGGGGATCGGCACTGCTGAACCGAGCTATCAGCCGGCCAGCGGCCCCTTCGCCGACCTCCTGATCTGGATCAACGACCACCAGCAGGCCTTCTACCGCTCCCTGACGATGGCGCTCAAGGCAATGCGCGAGGACCCTTGGAGCCTCGTCACACTCGTCGGTCTTTCATTTGCCTATGGCGTCTTCCACGCCGCGGGTCCCGGCCACGGCAAAGCGGTCATATCCTCCTACCTGCTGGCCAACGAAATCGAGTTGCGTCGTGGCATTCTGATTTCCTTCGTCTCCGCTTTCGTGCAGGGCCTAGTCGCAATTGTGGTCGTGGGCACGGCGTATGTCGTGTTGCGCGGCACGTCGATCAGCATGACGGACGCGACGCGAACATTGGAAATCGCCAGCTATGCCATGATCGTCGCTTTCGGCCTCTGGCTGCTGGTGCGCAAGCTGAAAGCATCTCTGGCGCGAGGCGCTCCAGCCGCGGCAGCGACGGGTGGCCTGTTCGAGAGCGCCGAGACTTCCTCCGCAGGCAGCGTCACGGCCTCGCTGTTTGCCGGCCCCTCGGAGACTACCTTGCAGCGGGAACCGACCGGCTCGCGCTTCCGGGCGCTCGCCGTCGACCATGATCACGACGCGCTTGCGCCAGGATCGGTCTGCCACAAATGCGGAATCGCCCATCTGCCCGATCCGAGCCTCGTCGGCGGCAGCACATTCAGCCTGCGCGACGCCTGGTCTGCCGTGATAGCGGTCGGCATGCGACCCTGTTCCGGCGCTCTACTGGTCATGACCTTTTCGCTGCTGAACGGGTTGCTTCTCGGCGGGATATTGTCGGTCTTCGCCATGGCGCTCGGAACGGCCATCACGGTCTCCGTCCTCGCCAGCCTTGCCGTTGGCGCGAAGGGTCTTGCGCTCAGACTGTCCGGGCCAGGCTCCCGCCGCGCCGGTCTCCTCGCCAGCTCGATCGAAGTCGGCGCCGCTTTACTCCTGATCCTGCTCGGCGCACTGCTTCTCGCAGCCGCGCTGAAGGGTTGATGCGGATCAACCCTGATCGTCACCACGGCTGCGCTGGTAGCGAGAGCGCAGCCACAGGATCAGAAACATCGCCATCAAAGCGACTGCGCCGACCAGAGCCCCGAGTTCCGGCGACCAGCGCCCAAGCCACAGCACCACCGTCGGCACGACCAGCATCAGGCCGAAAATCACGGCAACCACGGCGGCGGCCTGCGCCGCGGGTGAGCGCGGAGACACAGGGCCACCCTCCTTGCGCGCCACTTTCTTCGGCTCCGGCAACAGGCTGAACCCATAGACCACCACACCGATCGCCACGCAAATCCCGACAGACCAGGCGACGGTCGCGCTCTTGAAGCTCGCATAGGCGAGAACCGCCGCGACCACGGCCGTGCCGACATAGAGAATGATGCTGAAGATGTTCGGCTTCACGGTTTGTTTTCCTGTCATGTCTCTCTGGATGCGAGTTCTGCCCGCAAGTCTTCCAGCCGGCGCCGTTGGCGACCGGTCTCGTCAAAGTTTTCGGGCGCGAGCCAGGCTTCGAAGGCAGCGCGGATCAGGGGCCACTCGCTGTCGATCATCGAGAACCAGGCGGTATCGCGATTCTTGCCCTTCGACAGCATGTGCTGGCGGAACACGCCCTCGAAGCTGAAGCCGTAACGCTGTGCCGTCACCTTGCTCGGCTCGTTCTCGTTATGGCATTTCCATTCGTAGCGGCGATAGCCGAGATCGTCGAACACGTGCCGGGCCAGCAGATAATGGGCCTCGGTCGAAAGCGGCGAACGGCCCATGGCGGGCCCATGCGCCACGCCCCCGACCTCCACCACGCCGTTGGCCGGGTCGGGCCGCATGTAGTTCGCCATGCCCACGACGCGTCCGGTCGCCTTGTCCCTAATCACCTCGGTGACCCATCCCCCCTTCTGCACGGCGGCAAGCCAGGCATCGAAATCCTCAATGCCCTTGAAGTCGGGTTGGGTGAAATAGGTGAGCAGCGGATTGATCTCCAAACCGCCAAGGCCATCCCAGAGCTCCTTGAGATGGACGGAGCGATCATAGGGCTCGATCACGACGAAACGGCCCTCCAGCCTGACGGGCTGGGGAGCCGGACATCCCTTGAAGGTGGACAGGTCACGCATGATAAAGCCTCGGGCCGATCGAACGTCCGAGGCTTAGGCCAGAGATCAGGCAAAGGCAACCATCGGCACCGACTCAGAACCGGTCGCGATGCCGCAGCTTGGAATCACAGACTGACCTTGGCGGCCGCAACGGTTGCCTCGATATGGTCGACCAGGGCATCCGGAAGACCGAGGCGGCCGGCCAGCATGTCGAGATAGCCCCGCTCGGTGCGCGTGTCCGGCTCGATCGTCAGCCGCGAGGCTGTGTAGATCTCGACCTTCTGCTCTTCGGTCCTGGCCGAGGCCACCAGCGCATCGAGATCGATCGGCTTGGCAAGCTCGGCCTCGATGAAGGCTTCCGCCTCGCTGCCAAGACCCGAGAGATGAACCTTGTCCATGATGCGAGAGCGCTCGCTGGCGTCGATATGCCCGTCGGCCTTGGCGGCGGCGATCATCGCACGCACCAGCGACAGGGCGAAATCATTGGAGACCGCCTGCGGTTCCGTGCTGAAGGGAGAATCCTTCGGCGGCGGCAGGAGCTCAGGAAGAGACTGCGTCGGTTCAGGCTTCTGGCCCGCCTGATAATTCTTGTAGGCCTGGTAGCCGAGGCCAGCAATGACGGCCAGACCGCCGAGCTTCAGGGCATTGCCACCCAGCGAGCGGCCGGTCTTGGTGCCGAGCAGCACGGCGGCAAGGGCACCCGTCTTCCAGGGATTGTTCTTGGCAAGTCCCATCAGATCGTTGCCCTTCTGGCCGATCGATCCGGAACCACCCGGTATCTGCGATCCGAGGAATTGATCCAGCAGCTTCTTGGCGTCGAACATCGCGGTCTCCTTGTTGTCTGTCGCCTCCTAGATAGGAAGCGACTGCGACATTACAAAGAACCCGCGGCGTCGCTGACGCAGATGTCAGCCCTTCAGGGCGGACGCTTCGGAGGCGAGCTTGGTGATACCGGCCCAGTCACCGGCCGAAACCAGTTCCTTCGGCGCAACCCAGGACCCGCCGACACAGACGACGTTGGGCAGCGAGAGGTAGTCCATGGCGTTCTTGAGCGAGATGCCGCCGGTCGGGCAGAACAGCGTGCCGGCAAGCGGTGCCGAGAGCGCCTTGAGATAGGCGGCACCACCCGCCTGCTCGGCCGGGAAGAACTTCAGCACCTTGTAGCCTTCTTCGCGCAGCGCCATGACTTCCGAGGCAGTGGCCGCACCCGGCAGCAGCGGGATGTCGGATTGGCGGGCAACATCCAGCAGTTCCTGCGTCGTGCCGGGACTGACGATGAACTGCGAGCCGGCATCGACGGCTGCAGCATAATGGGCGGCGTTGAGGATGGTGCCGGCGCCGACGACAGCACCTTCCACTTCCTGCGCGACCAGGCGAACCGCCTCGAGCGCGGCATCGGTGCGCAGCGTGATCTCGATCGCCTTGAGGCCACCGGCCACAAGCGCCCGCGCGAGCGGCACGGCCGTCTTGGCATCCTCGACGATCAGAACCGGCACGACCGGCTGCAGCTTCAGGGTGGAGAGGAGCTTTTCGGTTTTGTCGCCCATGGCAGGACCCTCTTTTTAAAACGATTAGATCGGCCTTTCACTAACCCGCACGGGCCAGGATGTCGAGCCTGACAGCTAGCACGGAATCTTTCCCGTTTCCTAACACGGTCGTCTCCGCTATGGTTCTGCTGCGTCATTTATTGGAGCGTGAGCGTATGGCGAAGGAAATCGAACGCAAGTTTCTTGTGCGGGACGATGCCTGGAAGAGCAATGTCACCTCCGAGACCCGGATCCGCCAGGCTTACATTGCCGCCGAAACCGACCGATCCGTCCGCATCCGCACCAGGAACGATGAGACAGCGCAATTGACGATCAAGTTCGGCAACGGTCTGCTGGTGCGCGACGAATTCGAGTACCAGATCCCGATCGACGACGCCCTGGAGATGATCGGGATCGCCAAGGGCCACGTGATCGAGAAGACGCGTTACACCGTTGATTTCGCCGGCTTCACCTGGGAGATCGACGTCTTTGCCGGTCAGCACCGTGGCCTGGTGATCGCCGAGGTCGAGATGCAGTCAGAGACCGACGAGCCAAAACTGCCCGCCTGGCTCGGACGTGAGGTGACCGGCGACAAGCGCTATTCCAACCAGGCCCTTGCGACGGAGCGCGGTCGGCCGGAGCGCGTGCATGCCATATCGCATTAGGCCCGATCGATCGCTGCTGACCGAAGTCCGATCGGTGGCCCGTGGCGAGCTCGACAAGGCGATCGACATCCTGAAGCACAAGCCGGAAGGGCTGCATCCAGCCATCCATGCGGCCCGCAAGAAATTCAAACGCCTGCGCAACCTCTATCGATTGGTGGCGACCGGAGACAAATCTTTCCATCGCCGCGAGAATGCCAGACTGCGTGACACCGCGCGCAGCCTGTCCCGCATTCGTGATGCCGCGGCACTGATCGAAACAGTCGATCATCTGTCCGACCATGTACTCACGGACGACGAAGGTGAAACACTCGCCGCCACCCGCAAGGTGCTGGAACTGCGTCGGGACGAGATTGCCGCTACGGAGAGCGATCTCGAGGAAAAGGTCACCGCCGCCATCGATGCGTGCCGCGCGGCCACCGAGGCGCTCGACGAGCTGAAGCTTCCGTCCAGGCCAGGCCATGCTGCGAGGCTGATCGCAAGGGGCTGGCGCAAGGGCCTCGAACGGGCACACGAGGCCCTGGAAACCTGCAAGGGCGAAGGCCACGGCGAGGCCTATCACGACCTGCGAAAGACGTCCCAGGCCTACTGGATGAACCTTTCGCTTGTCGGTGACCTATGGCCGAGCGCCTTGCATGCCAAGCGCGAAATGGCCAAGAGGCTGGTCGATCTCCTGGGACACGAACACGATCTGACGGTTCTCACCGCCCTTCTTGACCATGAACCCGATCTGTTCGGCGATGGGGAAGGTCAGTCCTTCCTGCTCGCAATTATCATCCGACGGCAGATGGAGCTTCGCCGCGACGCGCTGACGCTGGCAGGGACTGTCTTCGCCGATGCCGCGAAGGACGAGGCAGCCATCATCGAAACGCTCTGGCTGCGGGCGTCAGCCTAAGCGCTGCCGATCCTCACCTGCCGGTCGCAGGTTTTCTCGACCAGAACCGCATCGTGGCTGACCAGCAGAACCGCGCAATTGCGCTCCCGCGCCAGCTCCGTCAGCAAATCGATCGTTTCCTGCTGGGTGATCAGGTCGAGACGCGAGGTCGGCTCGTCGGCGAACAGGAAGACGGGATCGAGCAGCAGCACCCGCAGCAACGCGAAACGCTGCAGTTCCCCACCGGAGACTTCCGTCGGCAGGCGCGTGAGCAGCACCGGCGGGAGGCGCAACCGCTCCATCAGGGGCTGGACGCGCGTTCCATCAAGCCGATGCAGCCGCACCAGATCGGCAATCGCCTCGCCGAGCGTGATCTTCTGCGGGAAGGCCGACGGTGGATCCTGGTAGAGCTTCTGGTAGCGGACCGGCTTGACCTGCGGCAGCCGGGTCACCTCACCTGCATCGGCTTTCAGGAGGCCGAGTAGCACGTCGCCCAGCGAACTCTTGCCCGAGCCGCTGGGTCCTGTGATTCCGACGATCTCGCCGGGCCGGAGCGACAGGTTCTGGCCTGAGAACAGAAGCTTGCCGCCTCTGGTCTTTCTGATAGCTGACGCGACCAGGATCGGGTCAGTATGTTCGGCAACTGCCGAAGCTCGGTGAGCCCAGTTCTCCTGCTCCGCTGCGACCAGACGACGCGTATACTCATGCGAGGGCGAAGACAGAACTTCAGCCGCCTCCCCTGTCTCGACGATCCTGCCATCCAGCATAACGGCGAGATCGCCGCCCATCTGCCGCGCCAGTGCCAGATCATGGGTGATGGTCAATACGGTACCGCCCGCCTCCACCTCCTGCATCAGGAGCGCAATCACCTCGTCCCGGCGAGCGACGTCAAGGCCTTTGGTCGGCTCGTCGGCAATGATGATCCGGGCGCCACCGGCGCGCGCGGCGGCAAAGGCGACGCGCTGCGCCATGCCGCCGGAGAGCTGCCCCGGCAGCTTCGCCTCGGCATCGAGCACGCCCAGCGCTTCGAGATCGGTGCGGGCGGCAGAGATCGCCTCGTCTTCGCCAAGACGTCCGAGATAACGATGCCCCTCGGCCACCTGTTCGACCGCCACCATGGTGGGATCGAGCGCCAGCCACGGCTCCTGCGGCAGAACCCCGACCTTGCGCCCCCAGAGCGGCCGGAAACGCTTCGGCTCGGCAAGCGACAGGACCTGCCCGTCGATGGTCACCATACCAGTGGCCGTCAGCCCCTCCGGCAACACGCCGATGATTGCCTGGGCCAGAAGGCTCTTGCCCGAACCGGTTTCACCGAGGATGGTGAAGGGCCGCCCTGCCCTGAGGGAAAAGGAGACGGGCGAAACGATCCTGCCGCTTGCCGCAGAAACCGAGGCGGCGTCGACGGAAAGAAGAGTGGTCATGGCTTGTCCTTTCCGCCGATCAGCTGCAGCGCCAGCACCATCAGGAAGATCACGGCAATCGGCTGCAGCAGCGCATGCGGCGCTTCCTGGTAATAGGGGAGCAGTTCGATCATCATCGCGCCGAGCTCCGGGGTCGGCGGACGAACCCCGACGCTGACGAAGCCGAGGGCAGCAATCGCCATGATCGCCGAGGCCGCCCCATAGGCGGCAACCGTCAGCAGCATCGGCGCGAGTTCCGGCCAGAGATGTCGGCGCAGGATATAGGCGGGACCGAAACCGAGCAGTCGCGAGGCTTCCACCGCCGGCGAAAGCAACAGTGGCCGCGCCATGGCCCGCGTCAGCCGGAAATACTCGACCCACAGCACCAGGGAAATGCCGATATAGAGCATGGCGGGATTGTCAGGCACAATCGCCGTCAGCATCAACACAAGCAGCAGTCCGGGCAGCGCGAGGAATGCCTCCGACACAGAACCGACAGCCCGATCGACAAAACCGCCGCGCCATGCGGCAAGCACGCCAAGCAGCACGCCGGGGATCATCGCTGTGAACACCGAAAGCAATGCCAGCCCGAGTGAAAGGCGGAGTGCAGCAGCAAGGCGCGCCTGCATCGAGCGGCCGAGATGGTCGTAGCCGAACCAGTCCGCGGCAGTTGGCCCCTGCAGGGTCAGCCGCAGCGTCTGTTTCAGCGGATCGGCGCCGCCGATCACGAGCGGCAGGAAGGCAAAGGCCAGCAAGCCGCCCAGGATCGCCACACCGACGAGCCGCCGCATTGGCCAGCGCGCGGGGCGCGGTGCCACATAATCAAGCGTGGTCATGCGCTGCGCCTCCTCGGATCAATACCATGGCAGAAGAGATCGACCAGCGCATTGAGCCCGACGAACATCAGGCCCATGACGAGTGCCGTACCCTGGATCATCGGCACATCGCGACCGAAGATCGCATGCACCAGCGCATGACCGATGCCCGGCCAGGCAAACAGCGTCTCGACGACCACGACGCCCTCGACGAGATAGACGAACTGCACGCCGAGATAGGTCACGATCGGGACCGCGACATTGCGCAATCCGTGCCGCGAAAACACCTGCCACTCCGAGAGGCCCTTGGCTCGCCCGAAGGCATAGTAGGGCGAGCGTGACACGGCGACCATGGCATCGCGCGCCACCCGGTTGGAGACCGCAGCCAAGCCAAGCGCCAATGTCAAAGCCGGCAGAACGAGATGCGTACCATGCGTATGTCCCGCCGCTGGAAGGACATTGAGCGTGATACCGAAGACGATGATCAGGACGAGACCGACGACGAATTGTGGCAAGGCGCGCAGCGCCGTAGAGACGAGCATCAGCACCCGGTCGAGCACACCGCCAGGCCTGAGGCCCGCGAGAATGCCGAGCGGTGGCCCGATGAAGAGCGACAAAACAATCGCAGCCAGCGCCAGTTCGATCGTGTGACCGAGCTGCATGCCGATTTCTTCGATGACCGGCTTTCCCGTGACCAGAGAGGTCCCCAGATCAAAGCGCAGGAGGTCGCCCATCCACTCGATGAGAGCGACGATGGCGGGCTTGTTGAGGTCGAGTTCGGCGGCGACCTTTGCGGCCGCCGCGCTATCCACGACATCGAAGCCATAGCGGCCGGCAGCAATCCGGTAGGCAAGATCACCCGGAAGCGACCTTGTCATCACAAAGCAGATGAGACCCACCATGAAGGCTACCAGAGCCGCCTGGACGAGGCGGTTCAGGATCGCCTTGGTCATTTCGCCCACCCCATGGTTTCAAGACCAAAGGTCCGCTCGAAGGGGTCGATGGAGGCACCCTGCAGTTTCGGCGAGAATGCGACGGTCTGCTGATACCAGGCGATCGGGATGACGGGCAGTTCGGCCTGGATCGCCGCCACGGCCTGATGGCGCAGCGCCTCGCCTTCAGCAGGGTCCGCAACACGGGTCAGATCGTCCAGCGCCTTTTCGAAACCGGCATTCGTCCAGTTCATCGCACCCCAGTCACCGCCTCCTGGGCCGTAGTCGGAGAGCATCGTGCCGATCGGGTCCGGGACCAGCGCAAAGTTGCGCGCCATCAGCGCCAGCTCCAGCGAACCGTCTTGATGCTTGGCCGGGATCTCGGAGGAATTGGTCGCGTTGATCGTCAGCGCCACGCCGATTTCCTTCAGCTGGTCCTGCAGGACGGCGGCGATCAGCGGGAGCTCGGGGCGATCGGGATAGGTGGTCAGCGTCAGCGCGAACGGCTTGCCGTCCTTCTGCAGAATCCCGTCGGCACCAGGAGCCCAGCCAAGCTCGGCAAGCCGTGCCTTGGCCTTTTCAGGATCATAGCCGAGCGGTGCCAGATCGGCATCGTGCCAGATCTTCAGGCTCGGCGGGAAGAGCTGCGTGGCGGCTGCCGGGTAACGGAGGATGGCAACGGCCAGCCCCTCGCGGTCGATGGCAAGGCTCAGCGCCTCGCGGGCCTTCACGTCCGCAAGGAAGGGATGACCGGCATTGACCTTCAAGAGCACGCTGCGCGGGATCGACACCGACTGCAGAACCACCTTGTCGCTGTTGGCGAGACGCGTTCGGCTCGCCGGGTCCAGATTGAAGACATAGTCGGCGTCACCGCTCTCCGCCATCAGCGCGCGTGTTTCGGAGCGGCTCACGGAGAGATAGGTCGCCTTTTCGATCTCCGGCTTCTTGCCCCAATAGTCGGCGAAACGCTCGACGGCGAGGCTCTGCGGCGCCTCAAGCTTGGTGAGCTTGAACGGACCGGTACCGATGATCTCCTTGACCTCGGCCCCGTCATAAGCAGCCGGCGCCAGGATCTGGGCGCGATTTTCGGCAAGGAAGGCGAGGAGCGGAACGAAGGGCTTCGAGAGCGATACGACGACCACGCCGTCGCCGTCCGCCCTGATCTCGGTGATCGGCGCCTTGCTCAGCAATCCAGCCTTGCCCTTGGCAATGGTCAGCGCGGAAGCAACCGCTTCCGCCGTCAAGAGTGTGCCGTCCTGGAACTTGACGCCCGGCTGCAGCTCGAAACGCCAGGTCAGTCCGTCCTCGCTGACCGACCAGCTTTTTGCCAGCGACGGCAGTGGATTGCCGTTCTTGTCCGCCTCGACCAGGGTCTCCACGATACGCATGCGCAGGAAAATGTCGCCCGACTTGGCCGGATCGAGGCCGGTAATCTCGAAGGGTGCGACGATATCAACGACCCCATCGGTGGCCAGCACCGGGGCAGCACCGGCGAACATGACCAGAAACGAGGCAGTGACAATATTCTTGAACATTAGCATCACCTTTAATGTTATAAAGTTACATCGATCTAGCCAAACCTTCCGGATCTGTCCAGTGCTGCACAGCAGGAAATCACAACTCACGTCACCACTTGACGATTTTCAAACTTGCACCGAGCAGAGGAAATCCGTTGCGCCACAGGGGCCGAGGCGGTATTTCGCAGCCTATGACAGAACACACAGCAGCTCCTCGCCCCGAGACAAGCGGTGCCTTTTGCGTCGCCGCCCTCTATCACTTTGCCAAGTTCCCGCGCTTCGAGAGTTTCCAGCAGCCGCTTGAGACCCTATGCAAGGCAGAAGGCGTGAAAGGCACGCTGCTGCTTGCCCACGAAGGTATAAACGGCACCATCGCCGGGACCGACGCTGCGATTGCCAAGGTACTCGCCTATATCGGCAGCCAGCCGGAATTCGCAAACCTCGAGCACAAGGAAAGCCGTGCATCGAAGATGCCCTTCCTGCGCATGAAGGTGCGGCTGAAGAAGGAAATCGTCACCATGGGCGTCGAGGACATAGACCCCAACGAGATCGTCGGCACCTATGTCGATCCGAAAGACTGGAACGATCTGATCTCCGACCCCGATACCATCGTCATCGATACCCGCAACGACTACGAGACCGCGATCGGCATCTTCCGCGGCGCCGTCGACCCCAATACGAAGACCTTCCGTGAATTCCCTGACTGGGTGAAAAACAATCCCGGCCTGCACAACAAGCCGAAGATCGCCATGTATTGCACCGGTGGCATCCGCTGCGAGAAGGCAACCGCCTTCATGAAGCAGCAGGGTTTCGAAGAGGTCTACCATCTCAAGGGCGGCATCCTGAAGTATCTCGAGGAAGTGCCGGAAGAGGAAAGCCTCTGGGACGGTGCCTGCTTCGTCTTCGACGAGCGCGTCTCGGTCACCCATGGCCTGAAGGAAGGCAACCACAAGCTCTGCCACGCCTGCCGCAACCCGATCACGGCCGAGGAACTGACGCATCCGCATTATGAGGAAGGCGTTTCCTGCAGCCATTGCTACCCCGAGCGCACGGAAGCAGACCGGGATCGGTATCGGCAACGTCAGTTGCAGATCGCGCTCGCCAGGAAGCGTGGCGTAAAGCACATCGGCGGCTAATACCAAATTTCGGCGATCAGGGCTCGAACCGGCTTGTCAAACCTGGAGGCCGCCATCATGGTTCGCGGCGAAAGCGAGCTCCGCCGCCTTGGCACGCAATTCCATCGGACGTAGCATGAAGGCTGCGATCTGCTCCGGCGACTGCGGACGACCGAACAGATAACCCTGCAACTGGTCGCAGCCGGCAATCCGCAGGATGACCGCCTGCTGCTCCGTCTCGACCCCCTCGGCCGTGACCGGGATACCGAGCGAGCGAGCGAGCGCGACGGTTGCCTGCAACATCTCCACCGCGCGGTGTCCGCGATCCAGCGACTGGACCAGCGACCGATCGATCTTCATCCGGTCGAAGCCGAACTGTCTGAGATAGCCGACGCTGGAGAAACCCGCGCCGAAATCATCCAGCGCAATGCGCAGGCCGAGCGACCGCAGCCGCTCCATGGCCAGCCGCGCCCGGTCGGGGCTCTGGATGAAATAGGTCTCCGTCATTTCGAGCACGACTCGGCCAGGTTCGATTTGGGCCTCTTCGAAGGTCGTGGCGACATGATCGACAAAGGCAGGGTCACGAAACTGCCCTGGCGAGACATTGACCGAAAGCTTCAGATCCGGCCAGTCGCGAAGCTGGCGCAAAGCCTGGCGCAGAACGCAAAGGCCGAGTTGGTCGATGAGGCCGCTCGTCTCGGCGATCGGGATGAAGAGATCCGGGGACACGGGACCGTGTCCTCGGCGCGTCCAACGTGCCAGCGCCTCCACACTCACAAGGGTGAAGGTTTTGGCATCGACCACCGGCTGGTAGACGACGTCAATCTCACCGCGGCCGATCGCCTCGCGGAGATCGATCTCCATCTGATTGCGGCTTTCCCGCTCTTCGTCCATCCGCGGGTCATAGACCGTCCAGCGCCCACGGCCGCCGTCTTTCGACGAATACATGGCCATGTCGGCGCGACGCGTCAGTTCTCCACCTTCCACGCGACCACCCTCGGAAACGCAGATGCCTATGCTACAGCCGACCACGACAGTGCGTTCGCCAAGCAGGATGGGCTCATCGAAAAAGGCAAGGATCGAGCTTGCGAGGGCGAAAGCACGCTCCTTCGCCTCATGGCCATTCAGAACGATCCCGAACTCATCCCCGCCGATCCGTGCCAGGCCAGCTCCTTCGCCAACCAGGACGGAAAGGCCGGCGGCGACCGCGCGGATCAGCCGGTCACCGGTGGCATGGCCATAGGCGTCATTGACCTCCTTGAAACCGTCAAGGTCGAGATAGAGCAGGACGACATCCTCGTTGAGGTCACGGCCGCGCCGGACCCGATCCTCCAGAAGTTGGGTCAGGCCGGCCCGGTTGAGAAGGCCGCTCAGGCGATCGGTCTGGGCCAGCTTGACCGCATTGGCCTCATCGGCGCGCACCCGCCGCATCTCGGAATTGCCGATGATGACGAGCAACAGCGCGTAGATCGTCACAATCACAAGAGCCGCCTTGATCAACGGCGCCACCTGCTCGCGGCTCTGGTCGCCTGGCGCACGCGGTGTCCAGGCCAGAGAGGCAATCTTCTCCCCGGACGGGGCAGAAATGGTCACGGCGGTCTTGGCGGAGGATGGCGGCATCAACACCAGACCGGGAAGCACATAGGCCTCGGATATCCGCTCGACGGTCAGCGGCGTGAGATGCCGAATGAATGCCAGATAGACATAGTCGGCGGTTGGCCTGTCGATCGAACCGGATTTCGGCCGGATCAGCGCAACGCCCGCAGAACCGATGCCCTTCTGCGTGCGAATGAAACCGAGCGCCTGCGGCACGCGACCGCTCTGGCCAAAGCGGACTTTGTCGAAAAGCTTCATGATTGCCGGGGTGAGATAACCTTCCGCGCCTCCTTGGATAGGCTGGCCGTCCGAATAGGCCATCATCGGATTGCCCGCGGCATCGAGAACGATCGCCACGTCGAAGAGGTCGCTGTCGAAGGTCATATCGCCGAAGTTGCTGATCATCCAGGCCATGTCCTTGTGGACATAGGCATTGTCAGCTGCATCATCCCAGGCGGTATAGTCGAGAAGCGTCGCGCCCAGCTGGTGCTCGAAGGTCTGGATGGCACCGACCAGCGTCTCGCGCGAGCGTTCCTCGTCCAGATGATTGGCATAGCTTGCGACACGATCGAGCGCAGTCATGACGATCGAGGCCACCATCATCGCCATGGTCGCGAAAACGACAAGCAAGGCTGCAACCGCCACCCGACGGGTAGCGAGTGGCCGAAGCCGTTTGTCCAAATGGTGAAGCCGCATGCGATTGACCCAAGGCTGACAGCGCAGCTTGCGTCAGAATGTGTTCAATTTGACTTAACACACTGAACAGCATGCAGAATAACGATCAAACCGCGTATTTTGATATGCGCGAAAAAGGGCTCCGGTTGCCCGGAGCCCTGGCGGTCGGCCTGGAGGTGCCGACTCGGTTAGAAAGATCGTCAGGCCACAACCGAAACAAACTGCTCCTTCGGGCGGCGGACCTTCTTGAGATTCACCAGCCAGTCGCCTTCCTGCGCACGATAGCCGAGCGGCAGGATCGTGACCGAACGCAGGCCCTTCTTTTTCAGGCCAAGGATCTCATCGAGCTTGGCAGCATCAAAGCCTTCCATCGGAGTTGCATCGACGCCCTCGAAGGCAGCCTGTGCGACCGACATGCCAAAGCCGATATAGGCCTGGCGGGCGGCATGCTCGAAGTTCACCTGCGGCTCGCGCCCCGGATAGGTGTTGAGCAGCATCTGGCGGTAGTTTTCCCAGCCTTCGTTCGTGAAGCCGCGCTCTTCGTTCACAAGGTCAAACATGTGGTTGATGCGCTCAGGCGTATAGTTGTCCCAGGCAGCAAAGACGAGCAGGTGCGACCCCTCGGTCACCTGCGCCTGGTTCCAGGCGATCTCCTGGATGCGCTGGCGGACATCCTTGTTGGTGACAACGATGACTTCGAACGGCTGCAGACCGCTCGAGGTCGGCGCGAGACGCGCTGCCTCGACGATGCGCTCGACCTTGTCCTCGGGCACGACTTTGGACGGGTCCATCTTCTTGGTGGCATAGCGCCAGTTCAGCTTTTCAATCAATGCGGACATGGTTTCGCTCCTGTTTGACCCCTCGAAGCGCCACGGGAGTTGGCACGGCCGATCGGGTCTGGTATAAATTCGTAACCAGGCCTAGATATGGAACCTTGGAATTTGTGCAAGAAGGCACATTTTTGATACCAGGTTACACCAATGAAACGATGGGAACCGCCATGTGCGACAACTACGATCCGAACAAATGCCAGACCGTCAGCGAAATGCTGGCGAGACTGGGCGATAAATGGACCGTTCTCGTCATCATGATGCTCGGCGATGGCCCGCAGCGCTTCTCCGATCTCAAGCGATCGGTCGTCGGCATATCCCAGCGCATGCTGACATTGACACTGCGTTCACTGGAACGCGACGGTATTGTCGAACGCACGGTGCATCCGACAGTCCCACCGAAGGTGGAATACGCTCTGACCGATCTCGGCCGCTCCTTCGGGGAGCCGATCCGGGCGCTCGGCGGCTGGGTTTTCACCCATCACGAGCGCATCCAGACGGCGCGTGCGGAATTCGACCGTCGCAACGAGGTCGACGCTGGCAACAAGCTGATCAAGCTCGGCTGACAAGGGGCTTGTGGGCGGAAGCCCCTGTCCGGGTCAGTCCGCCTTGAAGTTGCCTTTCGGAAACTCCAAGGCGAGATCGCGATACCACTTGCCGCTCTTCTTGATGGTGCGAACCTGTGTGTCGTAATCGACATGCACGAGACCGAAGCGCATTTTGTAGCCCTCGGCCCATTCGAAATTGTCCATCAGCGACCAGGCGAAATAGCCCTGCATGGGATAGCCCCCGGCGATCAGGTCGGCGACCTTGTCCAGATGTTCGGCGTAGTAGTCGAGCCGCGGCTGGTCCTCGACTTCACCACCCTCGACCTCCATGTTGTAGCAGGCGCCGTTCTCGGTGATGTAGCAGGGTGGCAGTTCGTAACGGGCATAGAGCCGCTCGACGAGAGACTTCATGGCCGGCGCATAGACCTCCCAGCCGATATCGGTCTTGACCTTGGAAACCGGCGGCGCGCCGACAGTCGCCGGGAATTCCGCACCCGGCGTCGGATCGTCGGCAACCCGCATCGGCGTGTAGTAGTTGAGACCCCACCAGTCGAGCTTCTGGCTGATGATGGCCAGATCGCCTTCCTCAATTTTCGGCATGCGATTTCCGAGCGCCGATAGGAAGTCGGCCGGATATTCGCCCTTGAAGACCGGATCGAAGAAGACGCCATTGTGGAACTGATGCGCGCGCTCGGCAGCCGCGAGATCGGCAGCGCTGTCGGAACCCGGCAGCGTCTCATGCGCGTTCAGCACCAGGCCCACCGGCACCCTCGGACTGACGTCACGGATCGCCTGCACGGAAAGTCCATGCGCCAAGTTGGTGTAGTGCAGCGCATGCAGTGCCGCATCCATGTTGCGCTCGCCCGGCGCATGCACGCCGTAGAGATGGCTGAGCCAGACCGAGCACCAGGGCTCGTTGAAGGTCGCGACCGCATCGAGCCGGTCGCCGAGCCGCTCCATGACAACCTTGGTGTAGCGCTGGAAGGCATGAGCCGTAGACCGCGCGGTCCAGCCGCCTTCACCCATCAGTGCCAGCGGCAGGTCCCAGTGGTAGAGCGTGGCATAGGCCTTGATGCCGCGCGCCTTCAAGCCGTCGACGAGCTTGTCGTAGAAATCGAGACCCTTCTCGTTGATCGGGCCGGTCCCCTCCGGAATGATGCGCGGCCAGGCGATCGAGAAGCGATAGCCGGTGACACCCATGTCCTTGATCAGGTCCAGGTCGCTTTCCCAGCGATTGTAATGATCGCAGGCGAGATCGCCATTGTGACGCCCGAAGACCCGGCCCGGCATGTTGGAAAACGCATCCCAGATCGACGGCTTGCGGCCATCCGCCTTCGACGCCCCTTCGATCTGGAAGGAGGCGGTGGCGACACCGAAGAGGAAATCACCGGGAAAGCGCGAGGCGAGAGCCTTGGGATCGATCATCAAAGAAATCCTTCGTCAGGGTCCGGGCAGCACGGCTGCCCGAGGTGCGTGACAAGCGATTTAGAGCAATCCCGCGACGCGGTGAAGACGGCAGGAGCAAAAAACTGCAACGTTGCAGGAAATCAACCCTCCCCTCGAGGGCGAGGGTCGGAGCAAAGCCCCGGGGTGTAGGGGGATCGCTCGAGTATCCTCTGCGCCGCCCCTGGGACCAAGGCCCCTCATCCGCCCTCCGGGCACCTTCTCCCCGCATGCGGGGAGAAGGCCTCGCCGCTGACCAAGCATTCCCCCCTCTCCCCGCTTGCGGGGAGAGGGCAGGGTGAGGGGCAATTCACGCTCGCGTGGGCTTAAACCTTCACCCAGCCGCCATTCTGCTTCGACGACGCGATGCAGGCCTCGACGAAGGCGACACCCTTTACGCCGTCATCGACGGTCGGATAGATCACGGCCGCATCGACGGCAGTCCCCACTTTTGCCGCATTGATGGCGGCAGCGGCTTCCGTGTAGATCGTCGCAAAGGCTTCGAGATAGCCTTCCGGATGGCCGGAGGGGATGCGGGTGACACGGGCGGCTGCGGCATTCGCCCCTGCCCCGCCACGTGTGATCAGCTGTTTCGGCTCGCCGAGGCGGGTGAACCACAGATAGTTCGGATCGGCCTGCGTCCATTCGATGCCGGCCTTGGTGCCGTAGATGCGAACCTTCAGGCCGTTCTCGTTGCCGGTCGCCACCTGGCTGCACCAGAGCAGACCCTTGGCCCCGCCCTTGAAGCGCAGCATGACGTGTGCGTTGTCGTCGAGACGACGGCCCTCAACGAACGTGTGCACGTCAGCCGCCAGCTCATCCAGTTCAAGGCCGGAGATGAACGAGCCGAGATTATAGGCATGCGTTCCGATATCGCCCGTCGAACCACCGGCACCCGACTGCTTCGGATCGGTGCGCCAGGCGGCCTGCTTCTGGCCGGTCTGCTCGATCGGCTCGGCCAGCCAATCCTGCGGATATTCCATCTGTACCAGCCTGATATCGCCAAGCTCGCCGGAGCGCACCAGCTCGCGCGCATGCCGCACCATCGGATAGCCGGTGTAGTTGTGGGTCAGGATGAACAGCGCCTTCGCCTTGTCGGCAACCGCCTTCAGCGCCTTGGCATCGTCGACGTTCGAGGTCAGCGGCTTGTCGCAGATGACATGGATGCCGCGCTCCAGAAACGCCTTGGCCGCCGGAAAATGCACATGGTTCGGCGTGACGATCGACACGGCCTCGATGCCATCCGGACGCGCCGCTTCCTTTTCCGCCATCTCTTCGTAGGAGCCGTAGCAACGCTCCGGGTCGAGCCCGAGTTCGCGACCAGAGGCCACAGACTTTTCCGGCGTCGAGGACAGCGCGCCGGCAACGAGTTCATATTGGTCATCAAGCCGCGCTGCCATCCGGTGCACCGCGCCTATAAACGCCCCGGCGCCACCGCCGACCATGCCAAGACGGATCTTCGGTGTGCGCTCGCCCGATTTGCTTGCTTCGATCGCCATATGCTTCCTCCTTGAAATGCGGTGTCTGGAGTTCGCTCTCCAGATCCGTTAAACTGACATCCGTAAAGAAGGATGCCCTGACAGTGAACATCTGAGATCCGCCTCTTATGAGGCAAAGCCAACAAGCCCGCGTCAGCGATCACCGCGACGCTAAATGAGAGCTTTTGCAAGGATCTCAACCATGCCTTTACTTGATCCCTATGCACTTCACCCAATCACATTGCCCGATGGCACCATTTACCGCGACACCGTGCACCTAGCGCGCGCAGTCAATCATCCGCGCATGGAAATCGGCGAATTCAGCTATTTCACCCATTCCGGCTCTGTGGAACAGACCGCTGAGATACTTGCGCCCTATCTTGGCCACGGCTGCCGCGAGAAGCTGGTGATCGGGAAATTCGCCCAGATCGCTCGCGGCTGCTATTTCATCACGTCTTCCGCTAATCATCCAATGGGCGGTATAACCACGTATCCTTTCCGCATCTTCCGGCCGGAGACCTTTGGTTATAAGGACCTGCCGGTCCGCGATACTATCCTCGGCCATGATGTCTGGATGGGCCATGGCGCCACCGTAATGCCGGGTGTTTCCATCGGTCATGGCGCCATCGTTGGCGCAGGAAGCGTGGTGGCTCGCGACGTCCCTCCTTACGCAATCGTCGGTGGCAATCCAGCCCGGCTGATCCGTATGCGCTTCACTGACGAGCAAATAGCCGATCTCCTGACGCTCGCCTGGTGGGACTGGCCGCTCGACAAGATCGAGCGCGCCCTGCCCCATCTTGAGAGCGGCGACATCGCCGCCCTCAGCCACGTCTAGCCCTCAGAGACCCAGCATCCGGCGGTTGGCCGCATCGTCGGTCCCGCCGGATGCGAAGTCGTCGAAGGCCTTTTCGGTCACACGGATGATATGCGCCCGGACGAACTCGGCGCCTTCACGCGCGCCATCTTCCGGGTGTTTCAGCGCGCATTCCCATTCGACAACGGCCCAGCCATCGAAATCGTTTGCCGCCATCTTCGAGAAGATCGCGCCGAAATCGACCTGGCCGTCGCCGAGCGACCGGAAGCGACCGGCCCGCTGAACCCAGCCCTGATAACCGCCATAGACACCCTGCCGGCCGGTCGGATTGAATTCCGCGTCCTTGACGTGGAACATCTTGATCCGGTCCTTGTAGATGTCGATGTTGTCGAGATAGTCGAGGCACTGCAGTACGTAATGCGAGGGGTCGTAGAGCATGTTGGCGCGGGAATGGTTCTTCACACGCTTGAGGAACATCTCGAAGGTCACGCCGTCATGCAGGTCCTCGCCCGGATGAATTTCATAGCAAACGTCAACACCCTGCTCCTCGGCATAATCGAGGATCGGCAGCCAGCGGCGCGCCAGTTCGTCAAAGGCCGTTTCGACGAGACCCGCCGGACGCTGCGGCCACGGATAAATATAGGGCCAGGCAAGCGCGCCCGAGAAGGTCGCATGCGCCTTGATGCCGAGGTTGCGCGACGCCTTCAGCGCATATTTGACCTGCTGCACGGCCCATTCCTGGCGCGCCTTCGGGTTGCCGCGCACTTCCGGAGCCGCAAAGCCATCGAAGGCTTCGTCATAGGCCGGATGCACGGCCACCAGCTGCCCCTGCAAATGGGTGGAAAGCTCGGTGATTTCGACGCCATTTGCCCGGGCAACGCCGGCAAGCTCATCACAATAATCCTTGGATTCGGCGGCCTTCTTCAGGTCCATCAGCTGGCCGGCCCAGGTCGGAACCTGCACCCCGACATAGCCCTTCTCGGCCGCCCACTTGGTAATCCCATCCCAGGTATTGAACGGCGCGGCATCACCCGCGAATTGGCCGAGAAAGATCGCCGGCCCCTTGATCGTCTTCATGAATTCTCCTCCCTGAGCATTCCTGCAACGTTTCCGTAAACGGTTACAGGAGATGGATTTTCGATACAACCGCAATGATGCAACCGTTCAAACATCTGCCCGGGAAAACCCGGGCAGAGCACTGTGTTTTGTCGAGCAAGGATCAGAACGGCGAATCCGGGAAGTAATAGTTCTTCGCGTTGTCGGGGGTGATCAGCGTCGCGTCGAGCGTATAGGTGCCATGCACAGGAACCGCGTCGTAAAGGGCAGCTGCGGTCAGCTCCATGGCCGTGCCGACCATCGACGGCGGGTAGAGAACGTTGACCGGCACCATCTTGTCGCCGTCCTGTACCTTCTTGATCATGTCCTTCGAACCGGCGCCGCCGATGATGTACTGGATGTCGGTACGGCCGGCCTGTTCGATGGCCTGGAGAACGCCGACGGCCATGTCGTCATCCTGGCACCAGACCACATCGATCTTCGGATACTTGGTCAGGTAGTCCTGCATGACCTTGAAGGCGTCGTCGCGATTCCAGTTGCCGAACTGGCGGTCGAGAATCTTGACGTTCGAACCTTCGATGCCCTTGTCGAAACCGTCCTGGCGCTGCTGATCGATCGGGATCGGCATGCCGCGGATGACAACGACTTCGGCGTCCGGTGTCTTCTCTGCAATATACTTGCCGGCGACTTCGCCGAGAGCCGGGTTGTTGCCGGCGACATAAAGGTCGCGCACCGTGTTGTCGTTTACCGAAGGTGCGCGGTCAACAAGAGCGACGAACTTGCCGCTGTCCTTGATCTGGCGGATGGCGTTGACAAGCGGATCCGGATCGGTCGGCAGAATGACGAGCGCGTCGATACCCTGCGTCGCCAGATCCTGCACGGCATTCGCCTGGCTGGAGGGATCGGCAGAGGTCTTGACGACGACGTTAAGGCCGGGATGGCGCTCCATGAGCTGCTTGGCGATACGTTCGGCATGATAGATCACACCCGATGTCCAGCCATGTGTTGCGGCCGGGATCGAGACACCGATCGTCTTGGTGTCCTGGGCCTGCGCTGCGCCGAAAATCGACACCATCGCGGTCATGGCGACAGCCATACCCAATAATTTCTTGTGCATTGGTTTCCTCCCAAAGTGACTAGGGTCAACTGAAGAACAGACCGGGCGACCCTCCTGCCCGGCCGTTTGCTTACGCCTTGCGCGCCAGAGATCGCTGGACGAGCATCGCGATGATGATGATCGTGCCCTGGATGGCGCCGATCAGATATTCGGAGATGAAGTTCGACAGCAGCATGATGTTGCCGACGAGTTCGAGGATGAAGGCACCGCAGATCGTGCCCCAGACGCGGCCGGCGCCACCCTTGAGAGCCGTGCCGCCGACAACAACGGCCGTGATCGCCTGCAGCTCCCAGAGAATGCCGGTAGTGGCCGAGGTTGAGCCAAGACGCGGCACGTAGAGAAGCACGGCAATGGCGACACAGAGGCCCTGGATGACGAAAGCGATGGTGCGCACCCGGTCGACGGCAATGCCGGAATAGCGGGCGACATCGCGGTTCGAGCCGACGGCAACGACATGGCGGCCATAGCGGGTGCGATAGAGAACGACGGCGGCAATGGCGGTCACCACGAGGATGATGACGATCGGCACGGGCACACCAAGGATCGAACCGAAATAGACCGGGCGATAGATTTCCTGCTGCACCGGATCGCGCAGCGTGATCGCGCCGCCTTGGCTGAGCCAGGTAGTGAGGCCGCGATAGATGCCCATGGTGCCAAGCGTTGCGATGAAGGGCTCGATCTTGCCCACGGTGGTGATCAGCCCGTTCAGGAGGCCGCACAGCGAACCGATGATGATCGCAAGTGCCATGGCGGCCGCAATCATCAGTCCGGGATCGGCGATCGCACCGGAATTCATGAACAGGATCATCAGGCTGGCGACGAACGCCACCATCGAACCGACCGAGAGGTCAAGGTCACCCGACGAAATGACGAAGGTTGCCCCGACCGCAATGATCGCGATGAAGGCAGAACGGGTCGCGACATTGGCAAGGTTGGTAAGGCCAATGAAGTTCGGGTTCACCAGCGCCCCGACGATCAACAGGATCAGCAGCGCGGCAAAGGGTGCCACGGCGCGCAGATCCACATCGCGCCAGGTGCGGCGTGAACGGCCGGGGGTCGTCGTTTCAGTCTCGGCAGTCATGTCTTCCCGTCTCCTCCCGCGCGCCGTGTCGTGACGGCCGCGCACCCTGAAGTCTTGGTTTTCAGCCCGGTCTTGCCGCCAGGCTTCGCGATGGATCAGCTCGCCATCTGCCGTTTCAGGCCCGCGGCATAGCGCATGATCGTCTGTTCGTTGATGTCGTCGCCCTCGAGCAAACCGACCATCCGGCCCTCGCGCATCACGGCAACCCGTGTGCAGAGCCCGATCACCTCGGGCATTTCCGAGGAGATCACGATGATCGAGCGCCCCTCGCGGGCAAGCGCGGCGATGAAATGATAGATCTGCTGCTTGGTGCCGACATCGATGCCGCGTGTCGGCTCGTCGATGATGATCACGTCGGGTTCGACTTCCATGATCTTTGCGAGCAAGAGCTTCTGCTGGTTGCCGCCGGACATGCGCCCGACCCGCACCTTCTCGTCGCGCACACGAATGTCGAAACGCCGCTTGGCACGCGCCATGGCCTTGGCCTCGCTGCCGGGATCGAGGTAGCCGTGACGCACATGGTTGTCCATCGACTGCAGCGTCAGGTTGGCCGTCATGCCCTCGCCGAGCAACAGGCCCTTGCCTTTGCGATCCTTGGTCATGTAGGCGAGCCCGCGCCGGTTCGCCTCGCGGAAATCCTGCTGATCGAGCACGGCGCCCTTCAGTCTGACCTCGCCGGACAGTCGCGACCGAAGGCCGGCAACCGCCTCCATCAACTCGGTCCGTCCCGACCCGATCAGGCCGGAGAAGCCGAGCACCTCGCCGCGCTTCAGGTCGAAACTGGCATTCTTGACGAAGCCGGTCGTCAGATCCTTGACCGACAGCACGATCTCCTCGTCGACGTCAGGCTCATGCTTGGTGGGGTAGAGGCTCGACAATTCGCGCCCGACCATCAACTGCGCGATCGCCTCCCCGTCGAGTGCGGAAGTCGGCGCGGTCTTCACCCACTGGCCATCGCGAAGCACCGTCACCCGGTCCGTCAGCTCCATCACCTCGTCAAGCTTGTGGCTGACAAAGACGAAACTGGTGCCCCGGGCGCGCAACTTGCGCACCTGATCGAACAGTACCTCGGTTTCATCGCGCGACAGGACCGCAGTCGGCTCGTCCATGAAGACGATGCGCGCCTTGCGGCTGATCGCCTTGGCGATCTCGACCATCTGCTTGTCGGCGACCGCAAGCGAGCTGATCAGCGCATTTTCATCGATCTTCGAGCCCAACTGATCCAGCACCCGACGGGTCTCCGCCCGCATCACCTTGCGGTCGAGCATGCCGAAGCGCGTGACCTCGCGACCAAGAAACAGGCTCTCCGTGACGGTCAGGTGGTCGGCAAGATTGAATTCCTGGTGGATAAGCACGATGCCAAGTGCCTCGGCAGCGCCATTGGCCGGCAGCGTCACCGGCTCGCCGTCGAGCAGGATACGCCCGGCCGTCGCCTGCTCGAAGCCTGAGAGGATCTTGACGAGCGTCGACTTGCCCGCGCCATTCTCGCCCATAAGCGCATGAACCTCGCCCGGCAAAACGTCAAAATCGACGCTGAACAGCACCTGCACGTCGCCAAATGACTTGGAGATACGCTCCGCCACGAGCACGGGTGTCCGCGCTTCGCCCCCAACCGATGTCATGCAATCCTCCCGGCGGTTCCTCCACCGCTCTGACATCCTGTGTAAACCTTTACATGTCCGATGTAAAGGTTTACATCATCGCATCACGGAGAGTTTTTGTTCCCTCTCCGCTTTCGCAGCCGCGGCAGGGAATGTAAGGTCTCCAACGATTCCAGACGGATAGGGGATAGGGGCGCGTGCCGGACACTGCACCAGCGACGATCGAGGACGTGGCGCGCATCGCGGAAGTATCGATCGCGACGGTGAGCCGCGCGATCCACACCCCTGACAAGGTGGCGAAATCGACCCGCCAGCGCGTCAATCAGGCGATCGCAATCACCGGCTACACGACCAATGCCATGGCCCGATCGCTTCGCATGGGCCGGTCGAACATGATCCTGATCCTGGCGCCCGATATCGGCGACCCGAACTTCTCATCGACGCTGATTGGACTGGAAAACGAAGCCCGCGCCCATGGCTACGGCGTCCTGATAGGGCATACCCAGAATGACCCGGAGCGCGGGCTCGAATATCTGAAATTCCTGAGCTCCGGTCAGGCGACGGGCCTCGTGCTCTTCACCGGCCACGAACCCTTCGGCCATCAGGTCGTCGGCCAGCGCCTTCCGCCATCGGTCGCGGTCTTCGAACCGGTCTTCGGCTCGAAGATCTCCTATGTCGGCGTCGACGACGTGGCCGGTGCCAGGAAGGCCGCGGAGCATCTTTTGTCCTCCGGCCACCGTTCCATCGCCTTCATCGGCGACAGCAAGACGCGGCTTGGCCACCAGCGCCGCCGCCAGGGGTTCGACATCGCCTTGGATGCAGCCCGCATCCCGCCGCAGCAGCGCTTTACCCTGGAAGGCGAAGGCACGATCGAAAGCGGCCGCCTTGCGGTCGAACAGCTCTTCATGCGCGACCAATTGCCCACAGCCTTCATGTGCGTCAACGATGCCACCGCCGTCGGCGTCATCAACGGCCTCACTGCCCGCGGCTACGACCTGCCGCACGACTTCTCGGTCATCGGCTTCGATGATGTGCCGCAGGCAACATACGTGAACCCCGCACTCACCACCATCCGCCAGCCCCGCACGGCCATCGGCCGCCAGGCCATGTCGCTGCTGATCAAGTCCCTCTCCGACCGCCCAACCGAACGCCAGGAAATCCTGCTAATGCCGGACCTGATCGTGCGGGGATCGGTGACCGGGCCGGCGAGGCGGTAGACCTGCCCAAGCGGCGAGATAGGCCCGATGGACCCATATCCGATCTGGGCCGTTGACCGAGTTCCCTCTATATTGGCAGATGCCCGCCCACCCTGCCCCATCAATCGGAATGCCCCAATGAGTGTCGCCTTCACCAAGGAAGAGAGTTCGGAAACCGCAGCGGAAACCCATCTGCCGGACAGACCGATTTCGCCGCATCCGAACCTCGTGACCTCAGAAGGATTGAAACGTCTCGAAGCCGAGGCGGAAGAAGCGCGTGCCGCCTATCTGGCAGCGCAGGCGATCGAGGACATCAACGAACGCCGCCGCCAGTCGGCGGTCCCGTATCGTGACCTCAAATACCTGACGGAACGTCTGCGCACCGCGCAGGTCATTCCGGAGCCCGAAACCAACGCTGTCGTCGCCTTCGGCAGTAAGGTCACCTTCGAACGCGATGACGGCCGCGTGCAGACCTACCGCATCGTCGGCGAAGACGAGGCCGACCCGAAGACCGGCTCGATTTCGTTCGTTTCGCCCGTCGCAAGCCGCCTAATGGGCAAGGCCGTGGGCGATGTGGTGACGGTTGGCGAGCAGGAGCTGGAGATTACCGCCATCGCGTAAGAGACACCGGGCGACGCACACCACCACCGTCATCCTCGGCCTTGTCCCTATGATCTGCTGCCGCCTCCCGGAAACTCGAGTCTTCGGGCGACCGCTGCACCCGCACGCCATTCCTGAAACGCCCAAACCGCAGACACCCTCGGTAGATCCTCGGGACGAGCCCGAGGATGACGACGGTTCAGGAACGCGAAAGGCCGGGACGCTTTCGCGCCCCGGCCTCCGAACGCACTCAAAGCGTCGAAATCAAACGTAGCGGTTGACCACGTTCTCCAGCAGTTCCTGCTTGCCGGATACCGGCTTCGGATTGACATTCTGGGCTTCGACGCGGGCGGCGATGGCGTCAAGGCTTTCCTCGCCGCGCAGCATCTTCTGGTTCTCCGGCTTGTCCCAACCGGCATAACGCGCGCTGAGCGGGCCAGACAGGGCCTTGTCCTCGATCATCTTCGCGGCGGCCTTCAGACCACGGGCGCAGCAGTCCATGCCGCCGATATGGCCGATCAGCAGGTCTTCGGCGTCGAGCGACTGGCGGCGCAGCTTGGCGTCGAAGTTCGTGCCACCGGTGGTGAAGCCGCCGCCGGACAGGACCTGATAATAGGCGAGCGCCATTTCCGGCACATTGTTCGGGAACTGGTCGGTATCCCAGCCGGACTGGTAGTCGTTGCGGTTCATGTCGATCGAGCCGAAGATCCCGAGCGCATTGGCCAGCGCCAGCTCGTGCTCGAAGGAGTGGCCGGCGAGGATCGCATGGCCCTGCTCGATATTGACCTTTACTTCCTTCTCAAGGCCATAAGCCTTGAGGAAGCCGTAGACGGTTGCCACGTCGTAGTCGTACTGGTGCTTCGAAGGTTCCTGCGGCTTCGGCTCGATCAGGATGGCGCCCTTGAAGCCGATCTTGTGCTTGTACTCGACGACGAGGTTGAGGAAGCGGCCCATCTGGTCCAGTTCCTTCTTGAGATCCGTGTTGAGCAGGGTCTCATAGCCCTCACGGCCGCCCCAGAGAACGTAGTTCTCGCCACCCAGACGTTGGGTCGCGTCCATGCAGGTCTTCACCGTCGCCGCTGCAAACGCGAAAACATCCGGATCCGGATTGGTGGCAGCGCCCGACATGTAGCGACGATGCGAGAACATGTTCGCCGTGCCCCAGAGCAGCTTCACGCCGGTCTCTTCCTGCTTCTTGGCGAAGTAGTCGACGATCTCGTTCAGGTTCTTGGTGTTCTCGGCGAAGCTGTTGCCCTCAGGGCGAACGT
Organism: Rhizobium sp. AQ_MP; assembly: GCF_014237835.1. Classification (GTDB taxonomy): domain Bacteria; phylum Pseudomonadota; class Alphaproteobacteria; order Rhizobiales; family Rhizobiaceae; genus Allorhizobium. Next base: position 360,178 of record NZ_JACJVI010000002.1, on the reverse strand, counting down.
CGGCGTCGTGGAAGCAGTAGTAGGGCGTGCCCAGCAGCTGGAAGAATTCGAAGGCGACATCGGCCTTCAGCTTCGCCGCGTCCATCGTGTCCTTGAACCAGGGACGCTCGAAGGTATTGCCGCCGAACGGGTCGGTGCCCGGCCAGACGAAGGTGTGCCAATAGGCAATCGCAAAGCGCAGATGGTCTTCCATGCGCTTGCCGAGAACGACTTCGTCCGGATTGTAGTGGCGGAAGGTCAGCGGATTGGTACTGTCTGGACCTTCATATTTGATCTTCTGGATATTGCCGAAGAAACCTGTGCTCATGGGTAGTCCTCCTTAGTGTGTTGTGACCACCCTCCCCTTGAGGGGGAGGGTCGGACCCTCAGGTCCGGGGTGGGGTGATGGCTTCGCAGCCCCTCATCCGCCTGCCGGCACCTTCTCCCCGTCAACGGGGAGAAGGACATGCGCCGCCACCGTTACCGTCCCCTCTCCCCGCCTGCGGGGAGAGGGTCAGGGTGAGGGGCAAATCTTTCAAATCCCTCGGATCGCCGGATAAAGCGCCCGATAACGTCCGTAAGCCGCCTCATAGACCGAGGTCAGCGCACCGACCGGCTCCACCGTCTCCGCCGTCTGAGGCGCCGTGCAGACAGAAAGCGGATCCGCCCCGGTCGCTGCGATCAGACCCAGGCGGGCGGCCCCGAAGGCCGCGCCGAAATCGCCGTCGGCGGGAATGTCGACCGGGATGTCGAGCGCCGTCGCAATCGAAGACAGCCAGTAGCGCGAGCGCGAACCACCACCGATCGCCGTCACGCGGTCGATCTTGGTACCGGCGGATTTGAGCGCCTCGAGGCTGTCACGAATGGCGAAGGTAACGCCCTCCAAAACGGCCTGAGTCAGCACGGCACGATCGCTCTCATGGCCGAGCCCGATAAAGGCACCGCGGATCTTCGCGTCGTTGTGCGGCGTGCGTTCGCCGGAGAGGTAAGGCAGGAAGGTCACTCCGGTCGGTGCCTTCAGCCCATCGCCGAGCTCACCGGTCAGTTCGCCTGCGGATTTGCCGGTCACGGTAGAATGCCAGTTGAGCGCGTCAGTTGCCGAGAGGATGACGCCCATCTGGTGCCAGGTCTTCGGCAGCGCATGGCAGAAGGCATGCACAGCACTTTCCGGCTTCGGCAGATAGGAGGCGTTCGCCGCGAACAGCACGCCCGACGTTCCGAGCGAGACGAAGGCCTGGCCTTCCGCGACGCTGCCCATGCCACAGGCCGAGGCTGCATTGTCCCCTGCCCCACCGGCGACCACGACGTTGGATCCAAGACCCCACTTCTCCGCAAGCTCGGCCCGCAGCGTGCCGGCGCCATCCGTACCTTCAACCAGGCCAGGCATCTGCTCGACGGTCAGGCCCGTAACCTCCAGCAACTCGCTCGACCAGGCGCGTTTGCCCGTGTCGAGCCAGCTGGTGCCGGCCGAATCCGACATGTCAGAAAGATATTCACCCGTCAGCCAGAGCCGCAGAAAGTCCTTCGGCAGCAGCACCTTGGCGACCTTCGCAAAGGTATCCGGTTCGTTGTTCTTGACCCAGGCAAGTTTCGGCGCGGTGAAGCCCGGGAAGACGATATTGCCGGTCAGCGCCCGGAAGCGCGGATCCGCATCCAGCGCGGCAGCTTCTGCATGGCTGCGCGTATCGTTCCAGAGAATGCACGGCCGCAGTACCCGGTCCTTGGCGTCGATCAGCGTCGCGCCATGCATATGGCCCGAAAGACCGATGCCCTTGACCGCAGCGAGTTCCTCCGGATGCGAGGCCTTCAGCGCCGCGACCGCCTCTTCTGTCGCCCTCAGCCAGTCGCCCGGCGCCTGCTCCGACCAGCCGGGATGCGGCCGCTGCACGGTCAAGGCCGCATGACCGACGCCGACCACCTTCTGGTCGCCGTCGATCAGCATGGCCTTCACACTCGACGTGCCGAGATCCAATCCTAGATACATGGGTGTCCTCCACTCCTCTGCCTTCAGGGCAGATTGTCCTTCAAGAATATGTCGATACGAATGCGTTCCTGCGCCGCCACGACCGGCAGCCCGTCGGCCTTGGCCTTCAAGACGCGAATTGCGCTGCGCACCTCGTGCCCAGCATCCTGATTGAGCACGGCGTCGATCAGCCCGGCCTGTAGCGCCCCGCGCGTGGTTTCCGTCAGCTCGTGGGCGACGACCACAGGTCGATCTGCAGGCGCCAGCCGCTGCAATGCCTTCACGAGACCGCGGTTGCCGGCACCGAGGCTGTAAAGCGCAACGATGTCGTTGCGGCTCGCAAAGAGATCAGCGACCAGTCGTTCGACGACATCCGGGTCATCGCGTCCCTCGAGCACCGGCAGCAAGCCGAGAGAGGGAAAATCTGCGGCCATGACCGCTGTAAACGCATCGCAACGCTCGCGATGGTCGCGCACCAGCATGGAGCCGGCAAGCACCGCTACCTTGCCGGCACGCCCACCGGCGAAACGTCCAAGCAGGCTTGCGGCCGTCCGCCCTGCCGCCGCATTGTCGATCCCGGCATAATGGTCGCGTGCCGCTCCGGGCAGATCGGACACGAGCGTCACGAGCGGAATGCCGCTCCGTGAAATCTCCGCCGCCACCTCGGTCACGTCAGGGGCATCAACGGCCACAAAGGCGATGCCGGCCGGTTCTTCCGTAGCAGCATCTTTCAAAGCCGCGGCCAGGGCTGCTGCATCGAAAGCCGGCACATCGACGAGCCGGATCGCAATGCGCTCCACGCCGGCACGGGCGCTCGCCTCTTCGAGAGCGAGCCTCAAGCCCCGCATGAAGGAATTGTCGTTCGAGGGAATGATGAAGGTCAGTGGATAGACGCGCCCCTTGGCGAGATTGGCGGCGGCCACATCCCGCACGAAACCAAGCTCGCTGACAGCCTGGTCGACTTTCTGGCGGGTGCGCGCACTGACCCCCGGCCGCCGGTTCAAAACCCGGTCTACGGTGGCAAGGCTGACGCCTGCACGGCTCGCGATGTCATGGACGGTCGGCTTCATTCTCTCCTCCGGCGCCTGTCCTACACCAGAGTTTGAGGTACGTAAATCAGAAATCTGATGTACGTACCTCTTTGTTGTCGAACAACAGGGCCGCCCTGTCACGGGGCGACTTGGAGAGGGCCGATATCTTGGAAGAGCCTGAGCCCGCATGCTGCTGCAGGCATGGCGGGCTTAGTGGCCTGATCCGGCGGGCGCGGCACCTTGCGGCTTCTTCAGCAGCATGGCGAGGAAGACCAGAGCGGCAAACAGGATTGTCAGGCCCATGAAAACATCCATGAACGACAAAAGCCAGGCTTGCTGCGTGACGACGCCCGCAAGCTTCTTGATCGCGACCGCGGTCCCATCAAGACCATAACTGTCGTAATTGGCGCCGACACTCGCCAGCCAGTCAAGTGCCGCCCGATTGCCCCACGTAAGCTGCTCGGATAGCCGCGCATAATGATCATCAGAACGCTGCGTCAGCATGGTGTTGATGATGGCGAGCCCGACGGCACCACCGAGGTTGCGGGTCAGGTTGAACAGGCCGGACGCATTCTTGATGCGATCCGGCGGCAGCGTGCCGAGGGCCAGGTTGTTGATCGGCACCATGCAGATCATCAGTGAGCAACCCCGAAGGATCTGCGGAACCAGGAGCTCGTAGAAGTCCCAGTCTGCCGTGATCCCGGTCATCATGTAGGTGCCGAGCGCGAAGCCGGAAAAGCCGATCATCATCATCACACGCGGATCGAGCTTGTTCGACAATGCACCCGCCACGGGCGCGGTCAGGAACATCGCAGCACCGGACACGAACATGGTCTCGCCGATCATCAGAGAGTCGTATCCTCTGATGCGCCCGAGATAGAGCGGGTAAAGGTAGGTGAGACCGTAGAGACCCACACCCATGATGAAGGAAAACAGTGAACCGAAGGCAAAGTTGGCATTGCCGAAAGCGCGCAGATCGACGACCGGCAGTTCGACCTTGAACACCCGCCAGAAGAAGATAGCCCCGCCGATCACCATGGCGATCGTGCCCAGGACGATGTGGTGATCGTTGAACCAGTCCTTGTTGTTGCCCTCCTCCAGCACGAATTCCATCGTGCCGAGGAAGACCGCCATGGAGGCCAGTCCCCACCAGTCGAACTTCTTGAGGAGCTTGAGGTCGGGCTTGTCGAAATCGATCAGGCTCCAGGCTGCGGCTGCGACCAGCACCCCGGGAACGACGTTGATGAGGAACAGCCAGTGCCAGGACATGGCGTGGCTGATATAGCCGCCGATCGTCGGCCCGATGGTCGGCGCAAGCGTCGCGACAAGCCCCACCATCGGCGAGACGATGTTGCGCTTGGAGGGCGGGAAGATCGTGAAGGCGGCCGCAAAGACGGAGGGGATCATGCCACCACCGATAAAGCCCTGGATCGCACGATAGACGATCATTTGTTCGATATTGGTGGCAGTCGCACAAAGCGCACTGGCGAGCGTGAAGCCCGCGGCACAGATCGAGAAGAGCACCCGCGTCGAAAGAATGCGCGCCAGCACACCCGAAAGCGGGATCATGATGACTTCGGCAATGAGATACGACGTCTGCACCCAGGCGATTTCATCCGAACCGGCACCGAGGCCGGCCTGGATTTCCGCAAGCGACGCCGAGACGATCTGAATGTCGAGGATTGACATGAACATCCCGAACACCATCGCCAGAAAGGCAAAGACGCGTCGGGGATCCACGCGCTCCTCGACCGGAGCCGAGGGCGCGATGGCTGTTGAGGTGACTGCGGCCATGACACGGCCCTTTCGATAACGTCAGCCGGTTAGAGCAGGTCCAGCAAAAGTGCGTCAGCGGTTTTGCGTCCGGACTGCGTAAAAACAAATAGATAGAGCATTTCAGGTGATCCCGTTTTCACCGGAAATGATCTAGATTATTTCGCGGCAAGCGCCTGGCCGTCGGGGGCCGTGCGGGTGTCGACGTCAACGATGACGCTCAGGCCAGCGCGGAGATGTCCGCCGGCAAGCGCTTCCTTGGGCAGCGCGATCCTGACGGGCACGCGCTGAACGACCTTGGTGAAGTTGCCGGTGGCGTTTTCCGCCGGCAGCATCGAGAAGATTGCACCCGATGCAGGAGCGATCGAGGTCACTGTGCCTTCAAGCGGATCGTCACCATAGGCATCCACATGGATCGAAACCTTGGAGCCAGGCACCAGATGCGCGATCTGGGTCTCCTTGAAATTCGCCTCGATATAAAGCTCGTTGGTCGGAACCAGAGCAGCCAGCCGCTTGCCCGCCGAAACCAGGTCACCCGATTGCACCGAGAGATTGCCGATCACGCCGTCATAGGGAGCCTTGAGCACGGTGAAATCGAGGTCCCGCCTGGCCTTGGCAACAACCTGATCCTGCACCTTCACGGCATTCACGGCCTCTTCGCGCTGCGCCTTCAGGATCGAGAGATTGGCCTCGGCTGAAGCGACCGCCGCCTGGCCGGCCACGAGATTGGCGCGAGCCTGGTCGAGGGCCACCTTGGCGTTGTCGAGATCGGCAGCCGTGCCGACGCTCTTGGCCGCTAGCTCGCGGGCACGCTTTTCCGTGATTTCGGCGCCGCGCACCGCTGCTTCCAGCGAACCAAGCTGCGCCTTGGCCTGGGCCATACTCGCCTGACCACCGACGATCTGAGCGTCGATCCGGCCGATGGCGAGTTCAGAGCTGTGTTTACCGGCAACGGCCTGGTCGTAGGCGATCTGATAGTCGCCGCCGTCGAGCGTCACCAGCGGGTCGCCGGCATGGACAGCCTGGTTATCGGTGACGTTCACCTTGGCGACGTAACCGGAGACCTTCGGCGAGATGATCGCGATGCTGCCCTCGATATAGGCGTCTTCGGTCGACACCATGAAACGGCCATCGGTCCACCATTCATAGCCGTACCAGGCACCGCCCGCCAGCAGTGCGGCGAGAATGACCGGGAGAACGGGGCTGCGCCGCTTGGGCTTGGCGCTCGCCACATGCTTGGTCTGATGGGGCTCCCCGGTATCCGTCTCAGTTACGGGCGCGGCCTCATTCCGGTCGACTGGAGTGGAGGTGGAACGAAGGGCGGTGGATCTTTGCGTCGCAGACATGGTACGGACCGGGGAAGGGTTGAAATTGCTCGAACTGAACCGTTCGGTTCGATTGACATAGAGGCTTTCATCCCCCATATCAATAGGCAGAACAGGGCTTCGGAGGCGAAGCCGCTCAAGTGAGTTAATTTTTTTCGGTCAGGATATGTCGAAGCAATCGCAGGAACCCGTGATGCCGCCCCCGTCCTACCCCGTTGCCGGTGTCGGCCGCTTTGCAGCGGGCGCGGACCCGGTCAAAAGGGGTCAGATTCTCGACGGTGCCCATCGGGTCTTCATGAAGATGGGCTACGACGCGGCCAGCATGAATGATGTGACACGCGAGGCCGGCGTCTCCAAGGGCACGATCTACGTTTACTTCCAGAGCAAGGAAGATCTTTTTGCCGCGCTGATCGAGCGCGCCAAGGGCCTGTTTACGGAAAGCATGCGTGAGCTTCTTGCCCAGCACCCGGAGCCCGAGGAAGGCCTGCGGCTCTTCGCTGGCGCCTTTGTTGATCAGATCTTCAATTCCGAGATGATCCCAGCCATGCGCATTCTGCTCGGCGTCGTCGATCGCATGCCGTCACTCTGTCAGCGCTTCTTCGCAGGCTCCCCGAGCAATGCGCGCACCGTGTTGAAAGATTATCTGGATCAACAGGTTGCAGGCGGCCGCCTTGACATAGACGACACCAGTCTTGCCGCAACCCAGTTCATCGAACTGACGGTTGGGAGCTTTTTCAAGGGGCGCCTCTTCAACGAGATGCCCAAGCGGCCGCAAGAGGCAGAGCTTGAGCGGGTGATTGGCGGCGGCATGAAGGTCTTCTTCTGCGCCTACGGCCCGAAGACCGAGACGGTCTGACGGGGCGGCTGACGCCGCCCCTTGCCAACTGCGCCAATTTGTCCCATCTCCTGCGTGTCTCCTCCCATCCACGGAAGCCATACATGCAGGATATTCTCGTTCTTCTCCAGGACCCCGCCGCCTGGATTGCCTTGGTGACCTTGGTCGTCATGGAAGTCGTTCTCGGCATCGACAATCTCATTTTCATCTCGATCCTGACCAACAAGCTGCCCGCCGAAATGCGGGAGCGTGCACGAAAGATCGGTATCGGTCTTGCGCTCGTCATGCGCCTCGCTCTGCTCGGGACAGTTGCCTGGATCGTGCAGCTGACCACGCCGGTCTTCGAACTCTTTGGCCATGGCTTCTCGTGGAAGGACATGATCCTGCTGGCCGGTGGTCTCTTCCTCGTCTGGAAGGCCACCAAGGAAATCCATCACAATGTCGATCCGGTGGACCAGAAGGAGGATTTTATCGCTTCCTCAGCCACGACCACTTTCGCCAGCGCCATCGGGCAGATCCTGCTGCTCGACCTTGTCTTCTCGATCGACAGCATCATCACCGCTGTCGGCATGACACCGCATGTGCCGATCATGGTCGTCGCCGTGCTGGTTGCCGTGACCGTCATGCTGCTCGCCGCCACCCCGCTGGCCAACTTCATCGAGAAGAACCCGACGATCGTCATGCTGGCGCTCGCCTTCCTGCTGATGATCGGCACCACGTTGATTGCCGAAGGCATGGGTTTCCATGTGCCCAAGGGCTACATCTACGCGGCCATGGCTTTCTCGGCTCTGGTCGAGGTGCTCAACATGTTCGCGCGGCGCAAGCGCGAGCGGGATCGAAAGCTCAAGACCGCAACACACTGAAACCAGGCGCCGAATCCGCTTGAAGCACAGGGCCCGTCGATGAGACGGGCCCTTTTTCATGTCGATCAGAGAGGCTTGGAACCGATCGGCCCTTGCCAGACTTCCAGCAAGCTCCTACGCCTTCCCCATCAGCCAGCAGCATGCCGGAGCCCCATGACCCAAGAGCAGATCCTCGCCTTCGGCATCATCGCCATCATGATGGCGGCCTTCCTCTGGGAGAAGTTCCGTTATGACGTGATTGCGTGCAGCGCGCTGGTTGCGGCCGTCGCGGTCGGCCTGGTTCCGGTGGGGGAAGCCTTCTCCGGCTTCTCCGACGATCTCGTCATCATCGTCGGCAGTGCCCTTGTTGTCAGCGCCGGTGTGGCGCGCTCTGGCGTAGTGGATCTTGCGATCAAGCGCTTCTTTCCAGCCCTGAGTTCCCTGCACGGCCAGATGCTGCTGCTCCTGGTGACGGTGACGGTGCTGTCCGCCTTCATCAAGAATATCGGCGCGCTGGCGATCATGATGCCGGTCGCCTTTCAGTTCGCCCGCCGCTCCAACGTTCCGCCTTCGGTCTTCCTCATGCCGATGGCATTTTCGGCTTTGCTCGGCGGACTGATGACCCAGATCGGCACCTCTCCGAACATAGCGGTCTCGCGGCTGCGCGAGGAGCTGACCGGCCAGCCTTTCACCATGTTCGACTTCACGCCGGTCGGCGCGACACTGGCCTGCGCCGGGATCATCTTCCTCATTTTTTTCTACTGGCTCGTCCCGCGCCGCGAGAACCAGAACCCCTCGCTGCAGGAGGCGTTGGAAAGCTCAAGCTTTGCCACGGAAGCAATGATCACCCGGCAGTCACCCTATGTCGGCAAGACGCTGCACCACCTGCTCCAGACTTCCCACGGCGAGGTGACCGCCACGGCCATCCTGCGCGGCCACACGCGCCTCTCGCCCTTTCCGGACGTCTTGCTCCATGAAGAAGATACGCTTCTCCTCGAGGGTCCATCGGAAGCGCTTGATCGCATCGTCTCCCAGGGCAATCTGAGCCTTTCTGGAAATACAGAGGGCGATCGGAAGCGGCGTGGCGATATCTCCTCCGTCGAGGCCGTGATCGGCCGCGGGTCGCCGCTGATCGGCCAGACCACCAGCGAACTCTCCTTGGTCCACACCTATGGCGTCAATTTGCTCGCGGTCAGCCGCCAGGGGAAGCGGATCCGCGAACGCCTCGGCCAACTGACCCTGCGCTCTGGTGACGTCGTCGTGCTCCAGGGCCTGCGCCAGCAGATGCCCTCCATCCTGACCGAACTCGGCTGCCTGCCACTGGCCGAGCGGGAAATTCTTTTGGGAACCAGCCGCAACATCTTTATTCCGCTTGCGATCCTCGTCATTGCCATGGGCGCGACCGCGCTCGGCCTTGCACCGGTCGCCATCGCCTTCTTCGCCGCGGCCCTTGCCATGGTCGCCTTCGGCGTCATCCCGGTCAGCGAGGTCTACCGTGCTGTTGATGGGCCCATCCTGGTGATGCTGGCAGCCCTGATCCCGGTGGCAGATACCTTGCGCACGTCGGGCGGCAGCGACGTGATCGCCGGCTGGCTGAACGCAGTCGCCGGCGGCCTGCCTGCTTGGGGTGCGGTGGCCCTCATCCTCTTGACCGCGATGGCGGTCACACCTTTCCTCAACAACGCCGCAACCGTGCTCGTCATGGCGCCAATCGCCGCGAGCTTCGCCACCGGCCTGGGCTATAAGCCGGAAGCCTTCCTGATGGCGGTTGCGATTGGTGCCGGATGTGATTTCCTCACGCCCATCGGCCACCAGTGCAACACGCTGGTGATGGGCCCCGGCGGCTACAGGTTCTCCGACTATCCGAGACTGGGGCTGCCCCTCTCTTTCCTCATTGTGCTGGTCTCGGTGCCGGCCTTGTTGATGGTCTGGCCCGTCAGCTGAAGTAAGCGAAAAGCGCCCAAAGAAAAACCTGCGTCGGCGGGACGCAGGTTTTCCTGGGGGCGGGGACTTGGGGGGAGCACAAGCCGGACGGTTAAGGGGCTCGCCTGCCATTTCGTTGGCCACGGAGAGAAACCGGAAAAACCTCCATGTTCCCCATATCCCGTCGCGTCCGGTTGGCACGGCCTGCGCTCTGCCATTAGAACGCAGCATCAAATGACAAGTTCCGCCACTTGGGAAAAATTTTTGAGAAAGCCAAGGGGCTTTGCGAAGAGCCTGTTTCCGTGGTTTTTCTTGACGCACGGCCATGAATATGGCCTAAGGCCTCGCGGTGGAACAGGCGGCTCCTTCAGGTCCTCTCTGTCCTTCGCAGCCATCCTTGGCAGTCTCACAATTTTTAGATCCGGCGCTTGGGCGCCAGGTCCCCCGCACGCACCACGAGCTGAATTCCATGACCACATCAGGCGTCCGCGTCCGCATCGCACCCTCCCCGACCGGCGAGCCCCATGTCGGGACCGCTTACATCGCGCTGTTCAACTACCTCTTCGCCAAGAAGTTCGGCGGCGAGTTCATCCTGCGCATTGAGGACACGGACGCGACCCGGTCGACCGCCGAGTTCGAGCAGAAGGTGCTGGACGCGCTGAAATGGACCGGCCTCACCTGGTCGGAAGGTCCCGATGTCGGCGGCCCCTATGGCCCCTATCGCCAGTCCGAGCGCAAGGACATCTACCGTCCCTTCGTCGACCAGATGCTGCGCGACGGCGGTGCGTTCCGCTGTTTCTGCACGCCCGAGCGGCTCGAGCAGATGCGCGAAGCCCAGCGCGCGGCCGGCAAGCCTCCGGGTTATGATGGTCTCTGCCTGCATCTGAAGGCCGAGGAAGTGACCGCCCGCGTCGAAGCCGGCGAGCCGCATGTCGTGCGTCTGAAGGTGCCGACCGAAGGCTCCTGCGACTTCCATGACGGCGTCTATGGTGACGTCTCGATCCCGTGGGAAAGCGTCGACATGCAGGTGCTGCTCAAGGCTGACGGCATGCCGACCTACCATATGGCAAACGTCGTCGACGACCACCTGATGAAGATCACCCACGTCGCCCGCGGCGAAGAGTGGCTGGCCTCCGTGCCGAAGCACATCCTGATCTACCGTCATCTCGGTCTTGAGCCACCGGTCTTCATGCACCTGTCGCTGATGCGCAATCACGACAAGTCGAAGCTGTCGAAGCGCAAGAACCCGACCTCGATCTCCTACTACTCGGCTCTCGGTTACCTGCCGGAAGCGCTGATGAACTTCCTTGGCCTGTTCTTTATCCAGATCGCCGAAGGCGAAGAACTGCTGACCATGGAAGAGCTGATCGAGAAGTTCGATCCGGACAACCTCTCCAAGGCCGGCGCGATCTTCGACATTCAGAAGCTCGACTGGCTGAATGGCCGCTGGCTGCGCGAAAAGCTGACGCCGGAAGACTTCGTCGCCCGGGTGCTCGACTGGGCCCAGGAAAACGACCGGCTGGTCGAAGGCCTGAAGCTCGCCCAGAGCCGTGTGACCAAGCTCGGCGAACTGCCGCCGCTCGCGGGCTTCCTGCTCGCCAACGACGTTGGTCTTTCGCCCGCCTCCTTCGGCGGCCTGAAGACGAGCCCAGCCGAGACGCTCGAAATCGTCACCACCGTCCAGGCGGATCTCGAAAAGATCCTCGAATGGAATGTCACGACCATCGAGGAAGAGCTTCGGGCGATTTCGGACCGCATGGGCAAGAAGCTCCGCGTCGTCACCCCACCCCTCTTCGTCGCAGTCTCCGGCAGCCAGCGTTCGCTGCCGCTCTTCGACAGCATGGCGCTCCTCGGCCGCTCGGTCGTGCGCCAGCGGTTGAAGGTGGCGATCCAGGTGCTGACCGCGATGGCGGGTGCGCAGAACTGAGGGAAAGCCCCTCCCCCTTGTGGGGAGGGGTTGGGGAGGGGTTTTGCCCCGAGCAAGACGCCTCCCCTCCCCGTCGCTTCGCTCCGACCCTCCCCACAAGGGGGAGGGTTGACCGAGCCAGCCGCACCGGCGAACTGAAACGAACACAGCCGCAAAAGGCAAACACACGATGACCGAACAGAAGACCGAAACCGCCCTTTCCTCCGACCCGACCGAGGTCCGCCGCCAGAAGCTCGACCAGCTGCGCAAGACGGTCGGAGACGTCTATCCGGCGCATTTCCACCGCACGCTGACCAATGCGGAATTCGCCGAGAAATACGCGGGTCTCGAGCCGGATCAGGAATCGGAAGACATCGTCACCGTTGCCGGCCGCGTCTATTCCTCGCGCAATTCCGGCATGTTCATGGACATCCATGACGCCTCGGGCAAGATCCAGATCTTCTCCCACAAGGACACCACGCCGGAAGAAGCCCGCGCGCTTCTGCCGATGATCGACCTTGGCGACATCATCGGCGTCAAGGGCCAGGTCCGCCGCACCAAGCGCGGCGAGCTGACCATCAACGCCCATGAAATCACCATGCTGACCAAGACGCTTCTGCCCATGCCGGAGAAGTATCACGGTCTCGCCGACATCGAGCTGCGCTACCGCAAGCGCCATCTCGACATCCTCACCAACGAGGATTCCAAGCTCCGCTTCCTGCAGCGCTCGAAGATCATCTCCGGTCTGCGCCGCTTCATGGAAGGCGAAGGTTTCCTCGAAGTCGAGACGCCGATGCTGCAGACCGTCTATGGCGGCGCCACCGCCGATCCGTTCAAGACCTTCCACAACACGCTGAAGATGGACATGTATCTGCGCATCGCGCCGGAACTGTTCCTCAAGCGTACCCTGGTGTCGGGCCTTGCCGACAAGGTGTTCGAAGTCAACCGCAACTTCCGCAACGAAGGTGTGTCGACCCGCCACAATCCCGAATTCACCATGATGGAATGCTACTGGGCCTATGCCGACTACGAGGACGTCATGGGCCTCGTCGAGCGCCTGTTCGAAAGCCTCGCGGTCGCCATCCACGGCTCGACCGACGTCGTCTATGGCGACAAGACGCTGTCCTTCAAGGGTCCGTTCAAGCGCGTACCGATGCCCGAGGCCGTCAAGGAAGCGACCGGCATCGACTTCCTGGCGATGAAGACAGACGAGGAAGCCCGCACCGCCGCCAAGGCCGCCGGCTTTGCCGTCGAGAAGGACTGGACCTGGGGCGAATGCCTGGCCTTCATCTTCGAAGAGAAGGTCGAGGGCACGCTGATCCAGCCAAGCCACGTCACGCATTTCCCCAAGGACATCTCGCCCTTTGCCAAGGAAGTGCCAGGCGAGCCGCGCCTTGTCGAGCGTTTCGAGACCTATTGCAACGCTTGGGAAGTCGGCAACGCTTTCTCCGAACTGAACGACCCCGAAGAGCAGCGCAAGCGCATGGTCGAGCAGCTCGAACAGGCCCATTCGCGCGGCGAAAAGGACAAGCAGCTGGACGACGAATTCCTCGATGCGATCGACCAGGGCATGCCGCCCGCCGGCGGCCTCGGCATCGGCGTCGACCGCCTGATCATGTTGCTCACCAACGCCCCGTCGATCCGCGACGTCATCCTCTTCCCGGCGCGCCGCAACAAGGCCGACTGAGGAAGAATTCTTCCTTCAAATCGACAAGCCTCGGCCGCAAGGCTGGGGCTTTCTCGTTTCAGGGATCTTTTGACCGGCAAACCCATTCCGGTCATCGAGGCCAGAAGCCTTGCCTGTCAGTGATCGGCCTTGGCGTGCTCGTCGCCCTTGGCCTTAGACTTCAGCGGCAGAAGCGCCTCGTCCTCCGCCGGGCTATGGGCATCGGTAGCTGCCCCATGCTCTTCCGGTTTGGCAGCTGGCGTCGCGGCGCTGTTCGTATCGGGCTTGATCGGCTGAGCGCGCATCTTCTCGAGCCATGCGGCACCATGATCGGCGCTTGCCGTGCCCTCGGAACCGCCTTCCGGCTTCGCGCCGGCCGAAGCCTGATCGACGGGCGCCTCTTCCTCAGAGCCGCCAAGCCCAACCATGGACTTCAGCGAGGAGAACCAGCCCTCGTCCTCCGGCGGCGCTGCGTCAGTTGGCGCCTCGGCTGCTGCGGCCTCATGGCCGACTGCCTGGTCGCCGGATGCTTCGTGGCCATCTGTCGCGCCCGCATGGGCAGTGTCCTTGACGACGACCTGTTTCTCGTTCGCGTGGGGAGCCGGTTCGGCATCATGGGCGACCGGTGCAGCATGCGCCGCATCCTCGGCTGCAGGCGCCTCGCCATGTGTAGCAGGATCGCCGGCCGCGTGATCTGTGGAAGCCTCGTGGCCAGCATCGCCATGCGCAACGGCTGCGGGTTCCGCATGATCATCTGCCGGTGCCTCGTGGCCCTCCGCTACTGCACCGTGACCATCGGCAGGCGCGGCATGGCCGTCCGCCGGAGCAGCGTGGCCATCAGCCGGTGCCTCGTGCCCGCCAAGACCCACCATGCCCATCAGCGAGGCCATCCAGCCCTTGCTCTCTTCCGCGCCGTGTTCGGCAACGGGTGTTTCTCCGCCATGCTCGCCGGCTGGAGCGTCGCCATGGCCGTCCGCCGGTGCTTCGCCATGCCCGCCCTGGGCCTCGCCATGCGCATCCGCCTTGCCATGTCCGTCTGCAGGCTTTTCGCCGTGGCCGCCGTCGGCCCCGTGCGCGGGTGCCTCGCCATGCCCTTCGGCAGCTTTCCCGCCATGTCCCTCGCCTTCCGGCACCACGACCTCGGGCTTCACGCAGTCGGTCTGATCATTCAACTTGGCAACGAGCGCCTGGATATCGTCTTCCAGCATGTCCACGCGCTCGCCAAAAAACTCACCATTTGCAGCGGCCGATCCGTCGATGTAGCGGGCGGTCAGCACCCGTGCGCTGACATCTTCTGGCACATGGCTCGGATCGGGCACATAGATGACATCGGCTCCAACGGCACGACCGCGCATGCCCGACCGGTCCTTCGGGCCGTTCGCGTCGAGCACCACGACCTGCACGAGGTCGGCCTTCTTCGTTTCATGCAGGGTTTTCGCCACTCGCAGCGCCGTCTTGACACGTGCAAGACCGTCGCCGGGTTCATTGGTGGTGATGAACTTGCGCACCCAGAAGCGATCCTTCTTCTGGATCTCGACCGTCTTCACTTCGGTGCATTCGAGCCCGTTGAGCTCGGCATAGGACGGTCCGAGCAGCTTGTCGGCGCCGATATAGACGGCAGCGGCACCCGTGCCGCCGAGGGCGACGAGAACCCCGCCTGCAATCAGCATGAGCTTTCGTGAAAGGTGGATCTTGGGCACCTTCACGCTTGCAACTCCGCCATGACACTGTCCCGACCGTTTACGCAATACTGAGGACCACCATACGCCCCTCTCCTTGCGGAACCTTTAACCCCGCAATTCCAGTTCCGGCACACTTCCGGGTGGGGCTTTTTGCAAATGATTTGCAAAAGCGTTGACAAAGGCAGGAAGCGCTATAGATTTTAATGCGAATGACTTGCAAGAACAGGAATGGACCATGGTCTTTAAGCTTGCCTGCCGTCTTTTCGCCCTGGCGCTCATGCTGCCGGGGATAGCCCTTGCCGACGACAAGCCGAAGGTCGTCACCACCTTCACGGTGATTGCCGACATTGCACAGAACGTCGCCGGTGACGCCGCAACCGTGGAAAGCATCACCAAGCCGGGTGCGGAAATCCACGGCTACCAGCCGACACCGCGCGATATCCTCAAGGCCCGTGACGCCGATCTCGTCCTGCGCAACGGTCTCAACCTTGAAGCCTGGTTCGAGAAATTCCTCGCCAATCTCGGCGATGTGCCGACCGTGACCGTCAGCGATGGCGTCGAGCCGATCAGCATTGCCGGCGGCGCCTATGACGGCAAGCCGAACCCGCATGCCTGGATGTCGCCGGAGAATGCGCTCATCTATGTCGAGAACATCCGGAAGGCGCTGACCGATATCGATCCCGCCAATGCCGCGATCTACGAGGCCAATGCCCGCACCTATTCGCAGAAGATCAGCGCCGAAATCGAACCGATGAAGGCGGAGATCGCCAAGATCCCGGAGAACGAGCGCTTTCTCGTCACCAGCGAAGGCGCCTTCTCCTATCTGGCCCGCGATCTCGGCATGCAGGAACTCTATCTCTGGCCGATCAATGCCGACAGCCAGGGCACGCCCCAGCAAGTGAAGGCGGTTGTCGACCAGGTGATCGAAAACAAGATCCCCGTCGTATTTTCCGAGAGCACTGTCTCCGACAAGCCGGCCCAGCAGGTCGCAGCCGAAACCGGGGCACGCTACGGCGGCATCCTGTATGTGGATTCGCTGAGCGAGCCTGACGGTCCGGTCCCGACCTATCTGGATCTCCTGAAGGTGACGGTCTCGACCATCGTGAAGGGATTTGCCGGATGATCATGGGATCGGGGACGAGACGTAGTCGAGAGGGGATCGCCGCAGAGGATGTGACGGTCACCTATCGCAACGGCCACACGGCCCTGCGCCATGCGAGCTTCGCCATCCCTCCCGGAACGATCACAGCTCTTGTCGGCGTCAACGGCGCCGGCAAGTCGACGCTTTTCAAGGCCATCATGGGCTTCGTGCCCGTCGCGGCAGGCGAGATCCGCGTGCTCGGCATGAGCGTGCGGGAAGCCCTCAAGAAGAACCTCGTCGCTTACGTCCCCCAGGCAGAAGAGGTCGACTGGAACTTCCCAGTTCTCGTCGAGGACGTCGTAATGATGGGCCGCTACGGGCACATGAACTTCCTGCGCATCCCCTCGAAACGCGATCATCAGCTCGTCGATGAAGCGCTGTCCCGGGTCGGAATGAACGACTATCGCAAGCGCCAGATCGGCGAACTCTCCGGCGGCCAGCGCAAGCGTGTCTTCCTCGCCCGCGCGCTTGCCCAGGAAGGGCAGGTCATCCTGCTCGACGAACCCTTCACCGGCGTCGATGTGACCACAGAGGAACAGATCATCGGCTTGATGAAGGACCTGCGCGCCGAGGGCCGCGTGATGCTGGTCTCGACCCACAATCTCGGCAGCGTGCCGGATTTCTGCGACCGAACCATCTTCGTCAAGGGAACGGTGATCGCCTCCGGCAAGACCGAGGATACGTTTACCGAAGGCAACCTCAAGACCGCCTTTGGCGGCGCGCTGCGTCACTTCGTGCTTGCCGGTCGCGATCTGCATGACGATGACGACGGCCGCGAAGTCACCGTCATCACGGATGACGAGCGTCCCTTCGTCATCTATGGCCAGCCGAAACCGGGAGCTGCCGATGCTCGCGACCCTGGTTGAGCCCTTCACCTATGACTACATGCGCAACGCCATTTTCGTGTCTGCGCTGGTCGGTGGCGTCTGCGGCTTCCTCTCTGCCTATCTGATGCTGAAGGGCTGGTCGCTGATCGGCGACGCGCTCTCCCATGCCATCGTGCCGGGCGTTGCCGGCGCCTACATGCTCGGCCTGCCCTTCGCTTTCGGTGCCTTCCTGTCCGGCGGACTTGCGGCGCTGGCCATCCTCTTCCTCAACCAGCGCACCAAGCTGAAGGAGGACGCGATCATCGGACTGATCTTCACCTCTTTCTTCGGCCTCGGCCTGTTCATGGTGTCGATCTCGCCGGTCTCGATCGACATCAAGACCATCGTGCTGGGCAATATTCTCGCCATCTCGCCGGCAGACACGCTGCAGCTGATCCTGATCGGCGGCATCAGCCTTCTCGTGCTGACGCTGAAGTGGAAGGACCTGATGGTGACCTTCTTCGACGAAAACCATGCCCGCTCGATCGGCCTCAGACCCGATGCGCTGAAGGTTATGTTCTTCACCCTGCTCGCCGCCTCGACCGTCGCCGCCATGCAGACGGTCGGCGCCTTCCTCGTCATCGCCATGGTTGTGACCCCTGGCGCCACCGCCTATCTCCTGACCGACCGCTTCCAGCGCCTGATCCTGCTGGCGCTCGGCATCGGCGCTGGCACCAGCTTCATAGGCGCTTATGCCAGCTACTTCCTCGACGGCGCCACCGGCGGCATCATCGTCGTCCTGCAGACGGTGATCTTCCTCCTGGCCTTCCTCTTTGCGCCCAAACACGGTGTTCTCGCCGCCCGTGGTCGTGCTCGTGAAGCCCTGGCAACTGACCCCGCTGCGAAGTCGATAGAGCCCCAGCGCCTTCCCGAGGAGCGCCCGGCATGAGCGAAACCCTCGAACTCGCACTGCTGCCCTTTCAGCTTCCGTTCATGCAGTCGGCCTTCATCGTCACGCTGATGATCGCAGTGCCGATGGCGCTTCTCTCCTGCCTTTTGGTTTTGAAGGGCTGGTCGCTCATGGGCGACGCCGTCTCGCATGCCGTACTGCCTGGCGTCGTGATCGCCTATATCGCCGGCATTCCGCTGGCCGTCGGAGCCTTCGTCGCCGGCCTCGTCTGCGCGCTCCTGACCGGCTTCATCAAGGAGAACAGCCGCATCAAGGAAGACACGGTACTCGGCATCGTCTTCTCCGGCATGTTCGGCTTGGGACTTGTTCTCTATGTACAGGTCGAGAGTTCCGTGCATCTCGACCACATTCTCTTCGGCGACATGCTGGGCCTCCTGCCCTCGGACCTGATCGAGACAGGCCTCATCGCCCTCTTGGCCACGCTCTTCCTCATCGTGCTGCGTAAAGACCTGCTGGTCCATGCCTTTGACCCGCAGCACGCCCGTGCCATCGGCCTGTCGGTCCGGCTCCTGCATTATGGTCAGCTGGCGGTGCTTTCGCTCGTCGTCGTCGGCGCCCTGAAGGCCGTCGGCATCATCCTTTCGGTCGCCATGCTGGTCGCCCCCGGCGCCATCGCCTTCCTGCTGACGAAACGTTACGGCGCCATGCTGATGACGGCGGTCGCGGTCGCCGTATCGTCCTCGTTGGCTGGCATCTATCTGAGCTTCTTCATCGACAGCGCGCCCGCCCCGACAATCGTGCTGATCATGAGCGGCATCTTCATCGTGACGTTCCTGATCGGGCAGATCCGCAACCGGACGACGGAAGCGAGCGCCTAGCCGCGTGCCTCTTCCTCGGCCCGCCGTGCCCGACGCGACACCACCCATTCCCGCCAGACGGTGAAGAGCCCGGCGCCAACCACGATGATCGCGCCGACCACCGTATTCCAGCGCAGCACTTCGCCAAACACGGTGACCGCAATCATGGCCCCGAGCACCAATTGCCAGTAGGAGATGGGCTGGACGATCACGGCGTCGAGGTTTTCATAAGCCTTGATCAGCGCCAGATGCCCGACGATGCCGGTGCAGCAGAGACCGAGCATCAGGCCCCAGCCGGCGGGCGTAAACGGTGTCCAGAAGAACGGCCCGAGCAGGTTGGACCCGAGGAAGCCGACGATGGCGAGATAAAAGAAGCTGGTCGACGGCTGATCATCCCGGCTGACGAGACGCGTGGCGATGCCATAGATCGCGCCCATGATGGCGCACATCAACGGCAGCCAGATGTAGGCATTGAAGCCGTCGCCGGTGGGCGCAAGCATGATCACCACACCGACGAGACCGAACACGATCGCCGTCCAACGCCGCCAGCCTACCGTTTCCCCGAGGATAGGCATGGAGAGAAGAGCCACGAAGATCGGCCCGGCCGCGAAGATCGCCTGGCTCTGGGCAAGTCCAACCTTGGTGAAGGCGACGATCGAGACAAGGATCTGGGTGAAGAGCAGCAGCCCGCGCAGGATCTGCAGGAACGGGCGTTTGGTGTTGACCGCGACCCGCAAGCCCCCGCTCGATCGCATCGCCAGAAACAGCGCGAAGGCAACGAAGGCCCAGTAGCGCACCATGGCGACCTGCACCGGCGAATGGGTCTCGCCCAGATGCTTCGAAAGGCCGTCCTGGATCGCGAAAACGGAAAAGGCGAGAAAGGTGAAGAGATAGCCGAGCGGCGTCGATTTCATGGGGCGAAGAGGGCTTTGCACGAGAGAGTATCCGTGGACGAACCAACGGCGCGGGCAGCGCAATCCTACACCTTGACCGGCACTTGACCAGTGCAGTTTTGCACACCTGCCCTGCAACCTGACAACCTCTTGGGTCAGCGCTGCACCGCCTTGCCTCGGATCGGGTGGCATGCTTGAAAGAGCCATGGCCTTCACATTCCGCCAATTGCAGTATTTCGTTGCCGTCGCCGAACAGGGATCGGTGACGCGTGCGGCCCAGAACCTGTCGATCTCGCAGTCTTCGGTCACCGAGGCGATCAAGGAACTGGAGGGCGATCTCGGCGTCGAACTCTTCGAGCGCCACCCGCGCGGCCTGACAATCACGTATAACGGCCATCAGTTCCTACGCCACGCGACGAAGATCCTCGCCGACGTCTCGGATGCCCGCAACGTCTTCACGGAAACCCAGAACAGCACCGGCGGCACGCTCAACATCGGCGTTACCTCACTCGTCGCCGGTTACGTGCTGTCGGATCTTCTCGCCCGCTATCGCCGCGCCTGCCCGGGCGTCGAGGTCTCCGCCATCGAGGACAACGGCTCCTATCTCGAACATCTGCTGATTGGTGGTGAACTCGATGTCGCGGTCATGGTCATCTCCAACCTGCGCGACCGACTGGCGCTGCAGGCCGAGATCCTGGAAACCTCACCCTACCGCCTCTGGCTGCCCATCGGCCACCCGCTGGTATCAGCCGATATCATCTCCGTGCAGGATATCGCCCGCGAGCCGCTGATCATGCTGACGGTGGACGAAATCGAGGAGAATACCGGCAAACTCCTCTCGGCGCTGGGCGCCCGCCCGCATGTCGCCTTCCGCACCCGATCGGTCGAAGCCGTCCGCAGCCTGGTCGCGACCGGTGCCGGCGTGGCGCTTCTGCCCGACCTCGTCTACCGCCCCTGGTCGCTGGAAGGCGACCGGATCGAAAGTCGCGATGTGTCAGGCGCCCTGCCTGTGGTGCAGGTCGGCATGGTCTGGCGCAAGGGCTCGAGCCTGCCGCAATCCGCGCGGGATTTCGTGGGGATCGCCGAGGCGAGCCGGAGTGGGCGTATTCGCTAGAGTAGCTCGCCATCGGAAATTCCGATACCGGCATTCTGACGAATGAATTTGCGAATGCAGTAAATTCGCGGCAATTTTTGTTCCGGGAACAATAAGGGTCACGGAAAAACGACCCTCACAACCGGGAGACCTCGCGATGAAATCTCTTCTGAAGTCTTGCACTGTCCTTGCCACCGTCCTGAGCTTTACCTCTGCAGCCGTCGCCCAGGAGCCCCTGAAGGAACTGGGACCGGGCGAAGGCGCGCTGTCCATCGTTGCCTGGGCCGGCTATATCGAGCGCGGCGAAACCGACAAGAATTTCGACTGGGTCACCGAATTCGAGAAAAAGACCGGCTGCATGGTCTCGGTGAAGACAGCCGCCACATCGGACGAAATGGTCGCCCTGATGAACGAAGGCGGCTTCGACCTCGTCACCGCCTCGGGCGACGCCTCGCTGCGCCTCGTCGCCGGCAAGCGCGTCCAGCCGATCAACACCGCGCTCATCCCCTCCTGGAGCACGATCGACGAACGCCTGCAGAACGCTCCGTGGCACACCAAGGACGGCGTTCATTACGGCACGCCTTACGTCTGGGGCCCGAACGTCCTGATGTACAACACCAAGGCCTTCGGCGACAAAGCCCCAGACAGCTGGAACGTCGTCTTCGAAGAGATGACGCTCGCTGACGGCAAGTCCAACAAGGGCCGCGTCCAGGCCTATGACGGTCCGATCCATGTGGCCGATGCCGCCAACTACCTGATGTTCCACAAGCCGGAACTCGGCATCAAGGACCCCTTCGAGCTGAACGAAGACCAGTACAAGGCAGCGCTTGACCTCTTGCGCGGCCAGCGCCAGCTCGTCAGCCGCTACTGGCACGACGCCTTCATTCAGATCGACGACTTCAAGAACGAAGGCGTGGTTGCCTCCGGCTCCTGGCCCTTCCAGGTCAACCTGCTGAAGGCCGACCAGCCGATCGCCTCCGTCTTCCCGAAGGAAGGCGTCACCGGCTGGGCCGACACGACCATGCTGCATGTCGACAGCGAGCACCCGAACTGCGCCTATATGTGGATGGAGCACTCGCTCTCGCCGAAGGTCCAGGGTGACGTCTCCGCCTGGTTCGGCACGGTTCCGTCCGTACCGGCCGCCTGCAAGGGCAATGCGCTCCTGACCGACGAAGGCTGCACCCGCAACGGCTTCGACAACTTCGACAAGATCAAGTTCTGGAAGACCCCGGTTTCCAAATGCGAGAGCCAGGGCGAGTGCGTCCCCTACCACCGCTGGGTTTCCGACTACATCGGCGTGATCGGCGGACGTTGATCTCGTAACCGGGGCATTTGCCCCTCACCCTAACCCTCTCCCCGTGAACGGGGAGAGGGGACTTGCCCCGAAGCCACCGCTCTGATTGCTGCCAGCCGACGCTTTGCGGGGCCGGCGGAAGCACGCCCTTCTCCCCGCCTGCGGGGAGAAGGTGCCGGCAGGCGGATGAGGGGCCATTGATCAAAACTGGAGTCCCAATGTCCGCAGCCGTCTCCTTCTCGAAGGTCTCGCGCCATTTCGGCAGCGTGAAAGCCGTCGATGCCGTCGACCTGAGGGTCGAGCCAGGCGAATTCTTCGCCATGCTCGGCCCCTCCGGCTCCGGCAAGACGACCTGCCTCCGTCTGATCGCCGGCTTCGAACAGCCGACGGCTGGCCACATCGAGATCTTCGGCGAGACCGCCGAGGGCGTGCCGCCCTATCGCCGCAACGTCAACACGGTGTTCCAGGACTACGCCCTCTTCCCGCACCTGAACATTCTCGACAACGTCGCCTATGGCCTGATGGTCAAGGGCGTGGCCAAGGCCGAGCGTCACCGCGAAGCTGAAAAGGCCCTGGAGATGGTCAAGCTCCCCGGCTATGGCGCCCGCAAGCCCGGCCAGCTCTCCGGCGGCCAGCGGCAGCGCGTGGCGCTCGCCCGAGCTTTGGTCAACAAGCCCAAGGTGCTCCTCCTCGACGAACCGCTCGGCGCGCTGGACCTGAAACTGCGCGAACAGATGCAGGAGGAGCTGAAAAGCCTGCAGCGCTCGCTCGGCATAACTTTCGTCTTCGTCACCCATGATCAGGGCGAGGCGCTCTCCATGGCCGACCGTGTCGCCGTCTTCAACGACGGCAGGATCGTTCAGGCCGGAACCCCGCACGAGATCTACAACCGCCCCCGCACCCGCTTCGTTGCCGATTTCGTCGGCTCTTCGAATGTGATCGCGCCGGACGCGATGAAGGCGCTGGGCGGTGAGGCCCGCTGGACGAGCCTTCGCCCCGAAGCGATCCGCATCGTTTCGGAAGGCCGCGTCGAGGCAACCGTGCGCTCGACCAGCTTCCTCGGCGCTTCGACCAAGCTCTTCGTCGAGACCGCAGTGACCGCCCTTACCGTCTCACTCCCTGCCGGCGAGTCGGCGCCGCAGGCTGGCGAGAGCATCCGCATCGCCTGGTCGACTTCCGACCTGCATTACATGGAGGAGGCCGCATGACCGCTACCTCCGCACCCGCCATCACCCCTGGCCGTCAGGGCCTGATGGGGCGGCTCTCGGATCTGTTCTGGCGGAGGCCCAACCTGCTGCTGGTTCTGATGCTGGTGCCGCCCCTGCTCTGGCTCGGCATCATCTATGTCGGCTCGCTGGTGGCGCTCCTCTTGCAGAGCTTATTCTCGATCGACGAATTCTCCGGGCTGATCAACTACGAGTTCACGCTCGCGACCTATGGCGAACTTCTGCGCCCGGCAAATTTCGACATCATCCTGCGCACGCTGCTGATGTCGGCTGCAGTCACCCTCGCCTCCGCCGTCATCGCCTTCCCGATAGCCTACTACGCTGCGCGTTATGCCAAGGGCCGCTGGAAGGCCGTCTTCTATCTCGGCATCATGCTGCCGCTCTGGTCGAGCTATCTCGTCAAGGTCTATGCCTGGAAGCTGATCCTCGCCAAGGAAGGCATCCTCACCTGGATCTTCGAGAAGCTGCACCTGACCTGGCTTCTCGACGGGCTGCTCGCCATCCCGGTCATCGGCGGCAACTCCCTGTCGATCAGCTATCTCGGCACCTTCATCGTCTTCGTCTATGTCTGGCTGCCCTTCATGATCCTGCCGATCCAGGCAGCCCTTGAACGCGTACCCGGAAACCTGATCGAAGCATCAGGCGACCTCGGCGCCGATTCCCGCCAGACCTTCCGGCATGTACTCTTTCCGCTGGCACTGCCCGGCATTGTCGCCGGCTCGATCTTCACCTTCTCGCTCACCATGGGCGATTACATCATCCCGCAGATCGTCGGCACCTCTAGGCTCTTCATTGGTCAGGCCGTCTATGCCCAGCAGGGCACCGCCGGCAACATCCCTCTTGCCGCCGCCTTCTCGGTCGTGCCGATCGTCATCATGGGCATTTATCTCACCATCGCCAAACGCATGGGGGCCTTCGATGCGCTCTGACCGCTCCCAGTCATCAGGCCTGTCCTTGAAGATTGCCGCCGGCGCCGGCCTCGCCTTCCTGCACCTGCCGATCCTGCTGATCTTCGTCTATGCCTTCACCACGGAGGAAAAGAGCTTCCAGTGGCCACCGCCGGGCTTCACCACCAAGTGGTTCGCCGTCGCCTGGAACCGGCCGGATATCTGGGAAGCGCTGACACTCTCGGTCAAGGTCGCCAGCATCGCCACGGTCATCGCCCTTGTCCTCGGCACCCTTGCTGCCGCCGCAGTGGCCCGCACCAAGTTCTTCGGTCGCGAAGTCATTTCGTTGCTCGTGATCCTGCCGATCGCGCTGCCCGGCATCATCACCGGCATTGCACTGCGCTCGGCCTTTTCGCTGGCGGAGATCCCCTTCTCCTTCTGGACGATCATCCTCGGCCACGCCACCTTCTGCGTCGTCGTTGTCTACAACAATGCGGTGGCCCGTTTCCGTCGCACCTCCGGCTCGCTGATCGAGGCTTCGATGGATCTTGGCGCGGATGGTTTCCAGACCTTCCGCCATGTGATCCTGCCGAACATCGCGACAGCCCTTCTCGCCGGCGGCATGCTCGCCTTCGCGCTCTCCTTCGACGAGGTCATCGTCACCACCTTTACCGCCGGCCAGCAGTCGACCCTGCCGATCTGGATGCTGGAAGAATTGATCCGACCGCGCCAGCGCCCGGTCACCAATGTGGTCGCCATGGTCGTGGTGATCGTCACGTTCCTGCCGATCCTGGCGGCCTACTATCTGACCCGTGATACCGACCAGATCGCGGGCAGCGGCAAATGAACCCCCGGAACCCTGCGGCGAAAGCCGCGCGGTCTCGCAAATCGAAGTCTGATAAAAGGGAGAACGACATGGACACCCAGATGCTGATCGGCGCCAAGTTCGAAGCCGGCACAGAGACGGACGAAAAGATCCTCAATCCCAAGACCGGCGATGTCATCGTCGATCTTCCGGAAGCCTCGCTTGCCCAGGTTGAAGCAGCGGTCGACGCCGCCGAAGGCGCCTTCGTTTCCTGGTCGCAGACGACACCGGGCCAGCGCGCTGGCTATCTGCTCGCCATTGCCGATGCGATCGAAAAGGACGCGGCCGCTTTTGCAGCGCTTGAAAGCCTCAACTGCGGCAAGCCGATCAACGCCGTTCTCAATGATGAAATTCCGGCGGTGGTGGACTGCTACCGCTTCTTCGCCGGCGCAATCCGCACGCTGCAGGCCCCGGTTGCAGGCGAATACCTGCCGGGCTTCACCTCGATGATCCGCCGCGATGCCGTGGGCGTCATCGGCTCGATCGCGCCCTGGAACTACCCGCTGATGATGATGGCCTGGAAGCTGGCACCGGCGCTTGCCGGCGGCAACACCATCGTTTTCAAGCCCTCCGAACAGACGCCGCTGACGGCCCTCAAGCTCGCCAAGGTCATGGCAGACATCCTGCCCGAAGGCGTCATCAACGTCGTACTCGGCCGCGGCGAAAGTGTCGGCAACGCGCTGATCAACCACCCGAAGATTTCGATGGTGTCGATCACCGGCGACATCGCGACCGGCAAGAAGGTCCTGACCGCAGCGGCCAAGACCGTCAAGCGCACCCATCTCGAGCTCGGTGGCAAGGCGCCCGTCATCATCCATGACGATGCCGAGATCGAGGCCGCCGTCTCCGCCATTCGCACCTTCGGCTACTACAACGCCGGCCAGGACTGCACCGCCGCCTGCCGTATCTACGCGAGCGACAAGATCTACGACCGCTTCGTCGCGGATCTGGCAAGCGCCGTCTCGACCATCAAGTTCAACCAGGCCGACGACGCCGAAAACGAGATCGGCCCGCTGATTTCCAAGCGCCAGCGCGACCGCGTCGAAAGCTTCGTCACGCGCGCTGCCGAACACAAGCATATGGAGGTGGTCGCCGGCGGCAAGCTAGGCTCCGACAAGGGCTTTTTCTACACCCCGACGGTCATTGCCGGCGCGACCCAGGACGACGAAATCGTCCGTCGCGAAGTCTTCGGCCCAGTCGTTTCCGTGACCCGCTTTACGGAAGCAGAGCAGGCAGTCGCCTGGGCAAACGACAGCGATTATGGCCTTGCCTCCTCCGTCTGGACCAAGGACATCTCCCGCGCCATGCAGACCGCCGCCAAACTGCGTTACGGCTGCACCTGGATCAACACCCACTTCATGCTCTGCAATGAGATGCCGCATGGCGGCATGAAACAGTCCGGCTACGGCAAGGATCTGTCGCTCTACTCGCTGGAGGACTACACGACCGTCCGCCACGTGATGATCGCGCATTGATCAGCTCGAAGTTCGATCAATGAGCCAGGCATAGGAATTGCTTGGCTCATTGGCCGGAAAGGCGTGTTTACCCTGACGGATCAAACCAGTGGCACCATGCCTGCCTCCTCCGTATCATGATGCGGAATCAGGAGAACAATATGCGCGGCACCCGGACGGATGAAAGGCTCAGCAGACGTTACGCGACCACGACCGTCGTCACCGCATTCCTCATGTCTGCAGCACCACTCTTCCCCGCGCCCGCCAGCGCCCAGCAGCCGCAGGTCATCCCTGCGCCCGACCTTGGTGGCGGCGGCCTGATGACGGATAGCTATCTCTGGCATGTCAGGGGCCTACCGCCCGGCCAACGCCTCCCCGTCTATTCCGGTGCCGGCCCCAATTTCCGCATCATCCACGCGCTCGACGAGGGCACGCCGATCGAGCGCCTGTCCTGCAGGGATAGCCGCGGCGGCTATTGGTGCCGTGTTGCCACCGTTGATCTCCCTCGTATCTGGGGCTGGGTGGATGGACGTTTCCTGCTCGAAGAACCGGGCTTCGCGCCGCCGGAAGACCTGCGCAACCCGTCTTTCGAGCCGGATATCGTTATCGACCCTTTCCCGAGACCGAGAGCCCCTCAAGCTCCGGCTAGTCCCTGAAAACCTCGGCTTCCGGCTTTCCACTGCTCTTGAAAGGCGAAGGCCCCATGCGGGGCCTTGCTCAAGTGGTTCTCGCACACCGTTCGGTGTGCATCAGATCGCTTGATAGGCCGCGATCACGATGGCGACCTGTTCATTGCTCATCGACTGGATCTGCGTTGAAGTCAGTGCAAAGATCTGCGCCGTACTCAAATCATCGAGATCCGCTGTCGAGAGACCGGAGATTGCAGTCGTCTTGATGGCCGCAATGTCTGCCGTCGAGAAGAGCAGCAGATCTGCAATGTCCAGAGCGCCGATTGCAGCCGAGCTCAGAGCACCCACCTGGGCGGGCGTCAGTGCCTCGATCTGCGCAGTCGTCATGGCGGTGAGCTGGTCGGTGGACAGCCCTGCGATGACGGCGGAGCTAAGCGATGCCACCTGCGCCGTACCCAATGCACTGATGCTCGCCGTCGACAGACTGCGAATTTGCGTCGACGTCAGCGCCGAAAACTGGCTGCTCGACAGGCCGGAGATCTGGCTCGACGTCAATGCTGCGATCTGCGTTGTCGTCAGCGCTTTGACCTGCGCCGTGGTCAATCCGGCAAGCTGCGCGGTTAAAAGTGCTGCGATGCCGGCGGTGGACAAGCCGACGATCGCCCGGGAACTGATCGCGGCGATGTCGCCCGCATCCAGCGCACCCACATCCTCCGTCGTCAGGCCGGCAATGGCCGCGCTGGAGAGCAAGCCCATTTGCGCCGTCGTCAACGAGCCGATCTGCTCGGACGACATCGCTCCGATCTGAGCTGAGGCAAGGCCGGTAAAGGCCCGCGTGCCGATCGCCGCCACCTGGCCGGTCGAAAGCGAGGCAAATGCATCCGTCGAAAGGGCCCGCAGTTGCGCGCCGGTCATGGCCGCGATTGCAGTCGTCGAGAGAGCGTCCAGGGTGTCGCTGCTGAAGCTCGCAACCTGCGCCGTCGTCAGCGCAGCCGCCTGCGCTGAGGTCAACCCGGTCAGCTGAGCCGTTTCAAGGCTTGCAAAGGAGCTTGGCGTCAGCGCTGCGATCGCCCGTGTGCTCAGTATGGCCAGCTCGGACGATGTCAGCGTGTCGAGCTGGTCTGTGGAGAGCGCCACGCTGCCGATGGCCGCAAGCTGAGAGGTCGAAAGCCCAGCGAACTCGGCACTGCCGAGCGCGGACCATAGATCGCTGGTGAGAGCCGCGATGGCGCGGGTGTTCAACGACTGGATCTGCTCAGACGACAGAGAACCGAACTGCTGCGGCGTCAGCGATCGGATCTGGCTGCTGGTCAGCGCAGCAATGGCGGACGTGGAAAGCCCGTCAATCTGGCCGCTGCTGAGGACGTCGAGCTGCGTTGTGGTCAGCGCGGCAGCCTGAGCGCTGGTCAATCCGGCAAGCTGGCCGGACGTCAAGGCTGCGATACTCTCGGTTGAAAGCGCACCGATCACGCGAGAGGACAGGGTGGCGAGTTCGGCAGAGGTCAGCGTCCCGATCGCGCCTGTTGTCAGCGAACGGAGCACAGACGAGGTCAGTGCGGCAAGTTGCTGGCTGGAGAGCGCATCGAAGGCCGCCGTTGTCAGTGCAGCCACCTGTTGGGACTTCAGTGCCGCGATGCCACGGGTGCTGATCGATCTGATCTGATCAGTCTCCAAGGACGCAAGCGCTTCGGTCGACAATGCAGCGATCTGACTTGAGGAGAGCACCGCCATCTGGCCGGTTGTAAGACCGTTCAGCTGACTGCTGGTGAGCGACGCGATGACGGCAGTCGAGAGTGCCGCAATCTGCACCGAAGTCAGCCCCACGATCTGGCCCGAGGTCAGAGAGGCGAATGCGGCGGAGCTGAGCCCGCGGATCGCACGCGACTGAAGCGCGGCGATGTCAGCGGAATCGAATGTTGCGATGTCTTCTGCCTCAAGGCCGGACAGCGAACTTGACGTGAGTGCGGCGATCTGGCTGGGCGACAGCGCCGCGATCTGTGCCGAAGTCATGGCCGAGACCTGAGTGGAGCTCAGTGCTCCGAGAGCCCGCGTACTCATGGCACCAATCAGCGCGGACGACAGCCCACCGATCACGGCAGTGGAAATGCCACGAACGGCCCCGGAACTCAGCGCCGCAAATTCCGCAGTGGTGAAGGTATTGAGGTCTGCAGAGGAGAGCGCTGCGATATCGCTCGATGAAAGCGCTGCGATCTGGGAGGCCGTCAAGGCTGCGATCTGCTCTGAAGTCATCGCATCGAGTTGAGCGCTGGTCAGTGCACCGACGGCTCGGCTGCTCAACGCCGCGACCTGCCCAGTCGAGAGCAGGGTGATGTTGCCGGTGCCCAAAGCGACGACTTGCGCGGAGTTCAGCACCGCGATCTGCGCCGCGGTCAGGCCACTGATCTGGACGCTGCTGAGGGCGGCCACCTGGCTTGTAGACAGGCTGCCGACCTGGCTGGTCGACAGAGAGGCAACCTGCGTGGAGAGCAGGCCTCCGATTTGAGCGGTCGTGAGCGCCTTGAGCACACGCGTGTTCAGCGCAGCGAACTCGGCAGGCGAGAAGTTTGCGAAGTCCTCGCTTTCCAGCCCTGCGATCCCGGAAGAGGACAGAGCGGCCAGTTGCGCGGTCGACAGGGCTGCCACCTGCCCGCTGTCGAGCGAGGCGACTTGGGCCGAATTGAGAGCTGCGATGACACGCGTCGACAAACCACTGATCTGCGCCGTGCTGAGCGAAAGCAGGACGCCGGAGTTGAGCGCATTGACCTGGCGGCTGGACAGACCGGCAAGTTGCCCTGCGGACAGCCCGTCCACCTGATCCGATGTCAGCGACGCGATCTGTGCGGTGGTCAATGCCCCGAGCTTCCGCGAATCCAGCGCGGTGAGTTGGGCAGAGGTCAGCGAACTGAAGACATCGACCGGCAGCGCAGTCAGGGATCGCGTCGCGATGGCAGCGACGCCGTCGGCAGACAGCACGTCTATATCGTCAGAGCCAAGCCCCATGATGGCCGATGAGGTCAGCGCGGCCAGTTGTCCCGTCGTCAGCGCGTCGACCTGCTGCGTCGTCAGCGCTGCGACCTGTACGGATGTGAGCGCTGCAACCGCTGCGCTCTTCAGGCCGGCGATCTGGTCGGTCGAGAAGGATGCGAGAGTCGAGGCGCTCAACACTGCGATCTGACGCGCGGTGAGAGCAGATACCTGCAGCGCGGAAAGACCGTCGATCTGCGCTGTGGTCAAGCTGGCGATGACCCCGGTGGACAGAGAGGCGATCTGCCCGGTGGTAAGACCGGAAAGCTGACCACTCGTGAGCGCGGCGAAATTGGCCGCGGACATACCGGCGAGCGCACGGGACGAAAGCACCGAAAGCTCGGCTGCGGTCAGGGTCGCGATATCGTCGGTGCCAAGGCCGGCCAGCGACCTGCTGGTCAACACGGTCAACTGAGACGCTGAAAGGGCATTGAACTGATCGGCAGAGAGCGCCGCAATCTGATCGGATGACAGGGCCACCAGCTGACTGCTCTGCAGACCGGCGAGTTTGGCGCTATCGATGACCGCAAGCTGATCAAAGGTGAGGCCGCGAACAGCCACAGCGGAAATTGCTGCCAGCTGGCTGGCCGAAAGAACATCAAGATCGCCGGTCTCGAACGCAGCGATTTGCGTGGACGACAAGGCACGGATTTGGGCCGAACTCAGCGCGCTGACATCTTCGGTACTGAGGCCAGCAATCGCCGACGCGCTCAGCGTCCTGATTTGACTGATGCTCATCGAAGGTATGATCGTTACCATGCACGCCCGCCCTGAAGATAACTGGTTCCAAAATACGTTGCGGCCGCTGCACCGTCGCACTCGTGCCCATCGAAACCGACGAACGAAGCAACAGGCGGTTTGACATTGCCAGACATCGCTGGAAGACCGGCGACACGCGGCAGCAAACCGACGGACACAATCTTATGAAAACATGGCTTGTCTGAGCCTGACGTCGGGTGGGGCATCATGCAGCAGAGAGGGTCTCTGCTTCCCCGCGTCATCACTGTTCAAACCGGCGATCAAAGCCGGATGCTCGGTTATACACGCGCCAATCGTTGTAAATCTGCGCGTCAATTCTGAATATATGCCTCAGAAATAAACGACTCGTCAACGTTAACAGCAGGTTTTTCCGGTAACGGGCGGCGGTGTTGCCGGGCAATTGCAGCTTAAGCGGCAGATGGAAAGCGGCGGCTGGGCGTCAATGTCACCAAAAAGGGCGGCTGCAGCTTTCGCCACACCCGCCCTCTGCCTGGGAAAGGCGAATCAATAGCCCGATCAGGCTGCCAGCGCCTTGGCGATCTGGCCACGCAGCGTGCCGAGATCCTTGGCGAAGCCGCGAATGCCTTCGGCGAGCTTTTCGGTCGCCATGGCGTCTTCGTTCATCGCCCAGCGGAAGGCCTTTTCATCAAGCGAGACATGCGGCTCGGCCTTCACGGTATCGGGCGACAGCGCGCGGGTGAGCGTGCCCTCAGCGGCATTCAATTCGTCGAGAAGCTGCGGGCTGATGGTCAAGCGGTCACAACCGGCCAGCGCTTCGATCTCGCCGGCATTGCGGAAGGAGGCGCCCATGACGATCGTGCCGATGCCGTTGGCCTTGTAGTAGTTGTAGATCGAGCGGACCGAGACGACGCCCGGATCGGTCTCGGACGTGTACTCTTCACCCGTCGACTTCTTGTACCAGTCGAGGATGCGGCCAACGAAAGGCGAGATCAAGAAAACCTTGGCTTCGGCGCAGGCAATCGCCTGGGCCTTGGAGAAGAGAAGCGTCAGATTGCAGTCGATGCCTTCCTTCTGCAGCACTTCGGCGGCGCGAATGCCTTCCCAGGTCGAGGCGAGCTTGATCAGGATCCGGTCCTTCTCGATGCCCCGCTCCTTGTAGCCGGCGACGATCTGGTGTGCCTTTTCGACAGAGGCCTTGGTGTCGAAGGAAAGATCGGCATCCACTTCGGTCGAGACACGACCAGGCACGAGTTCGGCCAGCGCGGCACCAACAGAGATTGCCATACGGTCGGCGATTGCGCCGATCACGGCATCATCCTGACCGCCCTTCGCCTTGCCCCAGGTGATCGCCTCCTGGAAGGCATCCTTGAAGGCATCGGTGCCGAGCGCCTTCAGCACGATCGACGGATTGGTGGTGCAATCGACCGGCTTCAAGCGGCGGACGGCCTCGATGTCACCGGTGTCGGCGACCACGGTCGTCATGGAACGAAGCTGTTCGAGTTTCGAGGTCATCAGATTATCCTTCGGCTCAGCGAAAAGGGTTTGCGGGCGACGGAACTGGCCGCCGCGGTTGCCCGGACTATCGCCATTCGAGGGCGACAAAGTCAAGACATATGTTCTTTGAATTTGACATAAGTATCAACCGAACGGATAGTGCGCGTTGGAAGTTCCCAAAATCGAGAGAAATCTTGGCGAAGCTCAGACGCGACACCCATTCGACCTATTCGGACGCAGCGGCGCTGCGCATCCGCGCGGCCTGGCTCTACTATAACGAGGGCCTGACGCAGAAGGACGTGGCGGATCGGCTCGGCATCAGCCGGTCGACGGTTATCCGCATGCTGGAAGAGGCACGAAAGCGCGCCGAAGTGCAGATCTGGATCAGTGACGGCGTGGCCGATTGCGTCGATCTCGCGGTGAGGCTCGAAAAGGCCTATGGCCTCGACGAGGCCGTCGTCGTGCCCTCGCCGGACACCCAGGATGCGGCCGCCATCGCAAAGGCGGTGGGCCTTGCACTCGGCCAGTTCCTCACCGAAGTCGTCACCAATGACATGACGATCGGCGTCGGCTGGGGCCGGACCATGACGGCGTCACTCGCCGGCTTCCGCCCGCCGAACCGCGAGAACTGCAAGGTCGTCTCCCTGCTGGGCGGCATCGTCGCGGTCCGCCAGACGAACCCGATCGACTACACCTGGCGGCTGGCAAGCCAGCTTGGCGCCGAATGCTACATGTTCCTCGCCCCCCTACTCGTCGATTCCGTCGCGACCAAACGGGCGCTGATCGAGGAATGCGGGCTGAAGGCGATCTACGATCTCGCCGAAAACCTCGACCTCGCCATCGTCTCCTGCGGGGATATCGGACCGCATTCCACCTCGCTCTCGGAAGGGTTCATCAGCCACCAGACGCTGATGGAACTGGTCGATGCCGGTTGCGTCTGTGACACCATGTTCAACTTCCTCGATGCGGACGGCAACTCGGTTGCCCACCCGATCAACGAGCGTGTGATGTCCGTTGACCTGGACACGCTGAGGAAAGCGAAACACATCGTGCTGTCTTCGGGTGGGGCGCACCGCGCCAAGGCGATCCACGCGACAATCCGACGGATCGGCTGCAACACGCTGATCACGGATGAGGCGGCGGCACGGGAGTTGTTGGGGCTGGCGGTCTAGAGCTGCTCTGGCCAGGCACGGGCACCATGTTGGACAAAGAGAACCTCGACATGGTCGTCCTGCACCCTGTAGGCGACGATGTATCCGAGATCAGCGAGCACGAGCTCGCGCGTTCCTTCGATTTCGCCACGCCGTCCCAGAAATGCGTTCTGCGTCAGAAGGCGAAGTGTCCGGCCATGGATCGCCCGCACGATACGCGCTGCAGCTGCGGGGTTGCGCTCGAGCAGATAATCGCCGACGGCAGCGAGTTCTCTCAGATAGCGCCGCGTCCAGACGACACGCATGGCATCAGCGAGTGCCGTATTTGTTCAACACGGCCTCGATCTCTGCTTCACTGGCGAACTCACCGCGTTCAGCCTCTGCCAGCCCTTCCAGCACACCGGTTACCCATTGCTCTTGCCATGCGAGCGAGCGTCCCTGGGCAAGCGCATCCTCCACGATCTGATCGCGGGAGAGATTGCTCCGCTCGACCAGACTGTCGATCCGGCGGCTGATGTCTTCGGGGAGTTGGACGGTGTTGCGCATGGTTCATTGTCTCACAGAAGCGGGATTTCGGAAAGCACCTCGCGCGCTCACGCCTTGCCGGCTTCCCAGCCGAGCATGGCGCGCTTGCGGGTCAGACCCCAGTGATAGCCGGTGAGTGCGCCGCTCTTGCCGAGCGCCCGGTGACACGGCACGACGAAGGAAATCGGATTGCGGCCGACGGCCGCCCCAACCGCTCGGCTGGCCGTCGGCTGGCCGATCCTCTGAGCAATGTCGGAATAGGTGACGGCGCGCCCGAGCGGAATTTCCAGGAGGCTTTCCCAGACCCGGATCTGAAAGTCCGAGCCGATCAAGACGACGCGCAGCGGCTCCTCCGCCGACCAGCGCTCTGGATGGAAGACGCGCGCCGCATACGACGCCGTGGCCTCCACATCCTCGACGTAATCGGCATTCGGCCAGCGTCTCGCCATGTCGTCGAAACAGGCGACCTCCCCGCCCACATCAGCAAAGGCCAGTCCCGCAAGTCCCCGGTCCGTGATCATGACGAGTGCCAGCCCGAAGGGCGACGGATGATAGCCGTAGCGGATGATGAGGCCGGCACCCCGCGCCTTCCATTCGCCCGGGCTCATCGCTTCATGAGTGACGAACAGATCGTGCAGCCGCCCCGGGCCCGACAGCCCCAGTTCGAGCGATGTCTCGAGCAGCGGCATTTCCTCGCGACCCAGAAGGCGCTTCGCGTGATCCAGCGTCACGGCTTGCAGGAAGGCTTTCGGAGAAAGGCCCGCCCAGCGGGTGAAGGTCTTTTGCAACTGCGTCGGCGATTGGCCAAGACGTTCGGCAATCGTCTCAAGCGATGGCTGGCTCTGATAGTCCAGCGTCAGCATCTCGATTATCTGCCGCACGGTCTCGTAGTCAGAGCCGTCGGGCGTGATGTCGGTGGTGCGGGAAAGATCGATCTGTTGGGCGAGCGTCATGGCGAAATCCTCATCTGACACGGACTTCACCATGGCGAGAGGCAAGACGCCACCCGTTTCTTGCGCTTGGGTTGGAAGGTCAGATCCGCTGCTTTGCCGTTGCCAGCGCGCCCGTCATGGCCTTTGCGAAACTCTCGCGATCATCGGGGTTGAGGAAGGAGCCGACGTCGGTTCGCCTCCCCTCGCCGGCAACGGCCATGGAAGTGATGCCGAACTCCTCGTGTCGCTGCACGAAGAAGCGCGCCCAGAGCGTCTTGAAGGTATGCTCCGTCATTCGGCCTGTCGGTGTGAACTTGCGGATCGAAAGCTCGGTGCGCGACACCGTGACCTCTTCACGCGCACGGGCGGCGCGATAGTTCAGCCAGAAGGCGCCGTAGAGCAGCAGGAAATCGAGCCCGAAGAACAGACCGATCGGCCAGGCGCCGGTCGCCATGAAGAAGATCGCATGCAAAAGGCAGACGGTCCCGGTGATGCCAAACAGAATGCGATAGCCTTTACGCCCCAGCGACCGGTACGGCGTCAGTTCCGCTGCGAAAATCGGCTGGTCCGCCGCCTGCTCGAGATTGCCTTCCATCACCGCGCCCGATTATAGGTTTTTCATGACTGTAGCGAAGCCGAAATCCAGCACCCAAACTTTGAAAAAGTCAAATCCTGCGACCCGTCGAAAGCCGGCGACACGCCGTCGCACGGCTTACTCCAAGATCGAACTGGAAGAGATCTTCCGCCGCTTCTCGATCCAGAGGCCGGAGCCAAAGGGCGAGCTGGAACACGTCAATCCGTTCACGCTGGTGGTCGCCGTGGCGCTCTCCGCCCAGGCAACCGACGCGGGCGTAAATAAGGCGACGCGGGCCCTCTTCAAGGTGGCCGACACGCCGGAGAAGATGCTGGCACTCGGTGAAGAAAAGGTCCGCGATTATATCAAGACGATCGGGCTTTATCGCAACAAGGCGAAGAACGTCATCGCGCTGTCCCAGAAGCTGGTCGACGACTTCGGAAGCGTTGTGCCCCGCACCCGCGAGGAACTGGTGACGCTTCCCGGCGTCGGCCGAAAGACCGCAAACGTCGTGATGTCCATGGCCTTCGGCATTCCGACCATGGCCGTCGACACGCATATCCTAAGAATCGGCAACCGCATCAAGCTGGCACCAGGCAAGACACCGGACGAGATCGAGGATATCCTGATGCGGATCATCCCCGAGCAATATCTCTTCCACGCCCATCACTGGCTGATTCTGCACGGGCGCTACTGTTGCAAGGCGCGGCGCCCCGAATGCGAGCGCTGCGTCATCGCGGACATCTGCAAGTCGCCGGAAAAGACCTGCGATGTCCCCGCCCCGCTCGTCGAACTGCCGCCGCAGATCTTCAACGCGAGCGAGGAATGAGCCCATCAATCAGGCGAGCGATCGCAGCCTTGTAGAGATCGGGATCGCCGCCACGCTCGATTTCGAGAACCGCACGGTCGAAGGCGGCAGACAGCAGGTTGGCTAGAGCGCGGATCTCATCCGCCGACGCCGCCGCTCCGAGACAGTCTGAAACACCCTCAAGCAGCCGATCCTCTGCATTGTCCCGGTCGATCTCGGCGGTGCGCTCGACACCCAGCACCGCCGGCGCCTCCAGCAGCATCAGCCGGGCGCGGCCTTCGACCGCCATGGCAGCGAAATAGGCCGACGCCCCCGACATCAGCGCCTCTCTCGGCTTAGCAGCCGGTGCGGCACCACGATCGATGTCGGATGCGACCGCCATCGCTTCCTGTTCGACCACCGCGCTGAACAGGGCCTTCTTGTCCTCGAAATGATGATAGAGCGCGCCGCGGGTCACACCTGCGGCTGCCACGATGTCCGGCGTAGCCGTCTCGGCATAGCCCTGTTCGACGAAGAGCCGTCTTGCAGCCGAGATCAGCGCCAGACGCGTCGCCTCGGTTCCTTCTCTGGTATTACGTGCCACCGCAACCCCTTTACATACAAACAGAATGTATGTTATTGCAAAGATACATGCAGACTGTATGTTAAATTATCGCGGAGGGAAAGCGATGAGGACCACGAGCTACTATCCCGTCATCATGACCGACGATGTCGAAGCAACAGCAGCCTTCTATCGACGCCATTTTCACTTCGAGCCGCTCTTTACCGCCGATTGGTATGTCCATCTGCAGTCGACCGAAGACGAAAAGGTCACGCTCGCGATCCTCGACGGGCGCCATGAAACAGTCCCGTCGGGATACCGTGGAAAGGCCTCCGGCCTGCTCCTGAACTTCGAGGTG
The DNA here is from genome assembly GCF_014237835.1 of Rhizobium sp. AQ_MP. Taxonomy (GTDB): domain Bacteria; phylum Pseudomonadota; class Alphaproteobacteria; order Rhizobiales; family Rhizobiaceae; genus Allorhizobium. Next base: position 323,071 of record NZ_JACJVI010000002.1, on the reverse strand, counting down.
GAGGACGTGGACGCTGTTTATGACAGACTGAAACAGGCCGGCCTGCCGATGCTGCTCGACATCAGGGACGAAGACTTCGGCCAGCGGCATTTCATCACCGCTGATCCGAACGGCGTTCTGATCGACGTCATCAAACCGATCCCGCCGAGCGCCGACTTTGCCGCGCAATACGAGGCGTCAGCCCTGCCGCAATGAGGCAGCCGGATCCCGCGCCGTCAGCGCCTTGTGCAGATGCACCATCAGGCCCGCGGCAAAGAGCGGTGTCAGCAGGTTGACGATCGGCACCGCAAGGAAAAGCGCGATGACGAGACCGGCAGCAAATACCGTGCCGGAATGGCGTGAACGCAGCAACTTCGCCTCTTCGGCGCTGCGGAACCGCATGGCGGCGAACTCGAAGAATTCGCGACCCAAAAGGTAACCGTTCACCAGGAAGAAGGCGATGATGTTGATGCCGGGGATGAACAGCAGCATCAGCGCGATCAGGTTGCCAATGATGACGATACCGAAGAACTTGATCGACGCGACGATCGCCTCCCCGATCGGCATCGCCTTGCCGGGTGCATCATTCGGATAGTCCCGTTTTTCGACAACCTCGGCTACGTCATCGAGAAAAAGGCCGGCGATGATGGCGGTGACCGGCGAGAGCAGGAGGGCAAGTCCAAGTGCTAGCCCAATGCTGGCGAAAATGCCGAAGATGAAGGTCAGCCAGCCAGCCCAATCCGGCAGGTCAGGTATCAGCCCCTGAAGCAGCGGCATGACGAAGGCGATGAAGCTTTCGCGCAGACCGAACCACAGACCGATCAAGACCAGGATCGTCAGGCCGAGCGTCTTCCAGAAGACGGTGCGGGTCTCCGGCGCAAAAAGATTGCGCAGCGACATCAAGGCAGCGTCAAAAATCATGGCAGGCCTCCTTCATCAACCGCTGTGATGTAGGAGGCCGCAGTCGATGCTGCAATGCGGACCGTCACCCCAAACGATAGAGGTTCGGTCGACGGTCGATCAGATAGGGGTTCTGTGCCCTTGCATCGTCATAGGCCGCTGGATCGACCTCGGCGACCAGCAGGGTCTCCCGCATGCCGGCACGGGCCAGTTCGTCACCATCCGGCCCAAGGATCACCGAGCGACCGCCATAGGAGAGCCCGTTCTCCTCTCCGCAGAGATCGGCATAGACGAGGAAGACACCGTTTTCGAAGGCCCGGGTCGGCACCACGGTGTCGGCCACCCGCCGGCTGATGATACCCTGCGGCAGAGCCGTTGGCACCAGGATCAACTCGGCACCGGCCAGCGCCAGCGTGCGGACATTTTCCGGGAATTCGACATCATAGCAGATCAGCATCGCTGCCTTGATGCCATTGAGATCGAAGACATGCGGTGGCTCGGATCCGGGGACGAAGGCTGCCCGCTCGCCGTCACCGTAAAGATGGCTCTTGCGGTAGAACTCGGTGCTGCCATCCGGCCGGATGAGCACCGAAGAGTTGAACACCTGGTTGCCGTCTCGTTCCGGAAAGCCTGCACAGATCGCCAGTCCGCAATCGGCCGAAATCTCCGTGAGCGCACCGATGATCGAACCGTCACGTCCCTCCGCGATTTCCTCGAATTGTGCGCCGAGCGCATAACCGCTGGTCCCGAGTTCGGGCGTCACAAGGAGTTCCGCGCCCATTTCCGCAGCCGCCATGGCCGCTTGTGCGATCTTGCCGATATTGCCCGGGACATCGCCGGAAAGAGGTTGCATTTGATAGAGGGAAATCAGCATGGAACGCACCTGTAGCCTTGTGGCGGGAAGCAGACGTTAGTGCCCCTGGCCTAGGCGAGGCAAGCGGCAAGACGAAGGCAGGAAGCCAGACCGTTGTCTTTCTCGCCGGCAGTCTTATCTTACGGGCATGAAACCCGCTTTCGAGACCGACCGGCCGTGATGCCGTTCATCATCACCGCAGCGATCGCCCTGCTGCTGATTGAGCTTTTCCTTCGGCGTCGCCCTTGGGCAGTGGCGCTTGCCGCCGGGACGGCTGTCATTGCAACCGCCGTCTGGATCTTCAGCGATTATCAATCGCGAAGTCAGAGAGGCGCTGCCGCCGCCGTGACGGCAAGTGTTGTGGCAGATGCCGCGACCTGCGTCGATCCGGCCCTTCCAGTCGCCGCGACCCTGTCCAACAATTCCGGGTCAGCGGTCAATCGCCTTGCCTTCGAACTGTTTGGACGCGAACCGGGGCGGAGCAAGATTCTTTATCGCGGCACCCTTCGCCACGACCGCCCGCTGGCATCTGGCGAAAGTATCACCAGATGTTACCCCTTGCTCCGCCACGGGTTCTCCCATCCTCGCCCGCAGATCATCGACGCAACGAAGTATGAGTGGACGACCCATGTCTCCTTTGTGGGCTTCGGCAACGCACCGCCGGAGTGATGACGCAAAGCGCGGGCTGAGCCGCGATGACGCGGTCTAGTCTTAAACCTGAACGAGGTGCCCCTCCCCCACCTGTCGGTACTGCCGCACGGGTGGCTCATAGCCCACAGGCCGGATCGGGCTCTTGATCTCGTCGGTCGAGAGATTGCGCTTCAATTTCCGCCGCGCCGGATCCGGCACCGGCACTGCCGCCATCAGCTTCCTCGTATAGGGATGCTGCGGATTGTCGAACACCGCCTGGCGCGGCCCGATCTCGACGATCTCGCCGAGATACATGACCGCCACCCTATGGCTGACACGCTCGACGACCGCCATGTCGTGGCTGATGAAGAGATAGGCAAGATTGAAGCTCTGTTGCAGATCGAGCAGCAGATTACAGACCTGCGCCTTGATCGACACATCCAGGGCTGACACCGCTTCATCCGCCACGATGATCTTGGGATCGAGGATCAGGGACCGCGCGATCGCGATACGCTGGCGCTGGCCGCCGGAGAACTCGTGCGGATAGCGCGGCATCATGTCCGCCGAGAGCCCAACCCGCTCCAGAAGATCCGCCGCTTTGTCCCGTGCCTCCGCCTTTGTGCCGAGCTTGTGCTCGATAAACGGCTCCATGACCGCCTGACCGATGCTCATGCGCGGATCAAGGCTGGCGAAGGGATCCTGGAAGACCATCTGGATGCTGCGGCGCATCTTCCGCAGAGCCGCCTGATCCAGTTTGCCCACATCATACCCGTCCACGGCGATATTGCCGGATGTGGGCTCGACGAGTCGCGTGATTGAACGACCGGTCGTCGACTTGCCGCAACCGGATTCCCCAACCAGCGAAAGCGTTTCGCCGGGTCTGAGGTCGAAGGAGACATTCTCCACCGCATGCACGGCACCGCTCTTGCGCCCGAAAAGACCGGAGCGGATATCGAAGCGGGTCGTCAGGTTCTTCACCTCCAGGAGCGGACGGCTGGCGGCCTCCGGCGTCCCCGCTTCGGCCTCCGGCACCAGCGTCGCCCCCGTCTTGATGTCGATGACAGGGAAACGCATCGGCCTTTCGCGTCCGCCCATCGATCCGAGCTTTGGCACCGCAGAGAGCAGCGCCCGGGTATAGGGATGCTGGCCACGGTTGAAGATGTCGTCAGTCGCGCCGGTCTCGACCGCCTCGCCCCGGAACATCACGATGGTCCGATCGGAGACTTCGGCAACCACGCCCATGTCATGGGTGATGAAGAGCACGGCCATGCCCTCTTCGTCCTGCAGGGTCTTGATCAGGTCGAGGATCTGGCCCTGGATCGTCACGTCAAGCGCCGTCGTCGGTTCGTCGGCAATCAGGAGCTTCGGCTTCGAGGCCAGCGCCATGGCGATCATCACACGCTGACGCATGCCGCCGGAAAACTGATGCGGATATTCGTCGAACCGGTTCTTGGCATTCGGGATGCGCACGCGGTCGAGCAGCCGCAGCACCTCCGTCTTTGCATCTGCAGCCGAAATGTCGCGATGGCAGGTAATCGCTTCAGCGATCTGCTTGCCGATCGGGAAGATCGGGTTGAGCGAGGTCATCGGCTCCTGGAAGATCATCGAGATCTGGTTGCCGCGCACCTGGCGCATCTGCTCGGCATCGAGCGCCAGGAGCTCGCGCCCTTCGAGCTTGACGCTCCCCTCGATCCGGCTCGTCAACTGCGGCAAAAGCCGCATGATCGAAAGCGAGGTGACGCTCTTGCCCGATCCTGACTCACCAACAATCGCGACCGTTTCTCCCGGCGCCACATCGAGATCCATGTTGCGAACCACTGACCGCCATTCGGTGCCCACTCTGAATGAGGTCGTCAGACCCCGCACCGAAAGAACCGGTGCACCCTCTGCCTTCCCTGTCCAATCCGTTGCTGCCATATCCCGTTCCCCTTTTATTTATGTCTCGAGATCTGGTGGATGGATCAGGCGGCGAGCGCCGTCTCGGCAAGCGTCACCCAGTAGCTGATGCCATAGGGAATGACCTCGTCGTTGAAGTCATACGCCGAGTTATGAAGGTTCGCCGTGTCGCCATTGCCGATGAAGACGAAGGAACCCGGTCGAGCCTCAAGCATGTAAGAGAAGTCTTCAGCCCCCATCGTTGGCGGGAAGGCATCGCTAACGGCATGGTCTCCGGCCACCTTGCGCATGATGTCGACGGCAAACTCGGTTTCCGATGCGTGGTTGAAGGTGACCGGATAGCCGCGGTGATAGCGCAGTGTCGCCTTGGCACCCATTGCCATCGCAACCCCCGAGGCAATCTCCCCGATGCGGGTCTCGGCCATCTGGCGCATCTCGGAAAGCAGCGTGCGCACGGTGCCCGAAAGTTTCACCATGTCAGGAATGACGTTATAGGCATCGCCGCCATGGATCTTGGTGACGGTGATGACCACCGAACTCAGCGGGTCGGCTTCTCGTGACGCGATCGATTGCAGCGCGACAACGACCTGGGACGCCGCCAGCACCGGATCGACGCTCTTGTGCGGCTGTGCAGCATGGCCGCTGCGGCCTTCGATCTCAATGTCGAACTGATCCGCCGCCGCCATGATCGAGCCCTTGCGGGTCGCAAACGTCCCCACGGCCATGCCCGGATGATTGTGCATGCCGTAGACTTGCCGGATGCCGAAATTCTCCATCATGCCGTCCGCAACCATTTCGCGCGCACCACCGCCGCCTTCTTCAGCCGGCTGGAAGATGACCGCAATCGACCCGCGGAAATTGCGCGTTTCCGCGAGGTACTTGGCAGCTCCAAGCAGCATGGCGGTGTGTCCGTCATGGCCGCAGGCATGCATCTTTCCCGGCGTTTTGGAGGCCCAGGCCTTTCCGGACATCTCGTGGATCGGCAGCGCATCCATGTCAGCACGGAAACCCACGACCGGACCATCACCGCGATTTCCCTTAATGATCCCGACCACGCCGGTGCGGCCAATGCCCGTCTTCACCACGTCGCAGCCAAATTCCTTGAGCTTCTCGGCCACGAAGGCTGCCGTGCCATGCACGTCAAACAGGAGTTCGGGATTCTGATGCAGATGGCGGCGCCACTCAGCGACTTCGGGCTGAAGTTCGCTGGCGCGGTTGAGCACTGGCATGAAGCAACCTCTTTTTGTCGTTGTTCCCCGCAGGATTTCGCGCATACTGTGCCGTGATGGACAGCTTTGGCAAGCCGCAAATTTCCATCTTGCATGGAAAATAGGCTTGTGTTTACATGGCCTAAATTTTAGCCAACCCGACAGAAATTCACGCTGTCCGGGATTGCTGGCCGCGACTCCGAAAATTGCAGCGGAGCTCAGATTTTCCAAAAATACCAAGAAGATAGGTGGTTGACATTTGACGAATGCGCTGGCCACATCGCTGGCTGGCAGATCGGGTTACCATCATGCCTGCAAACAAATAATAATGGGGAATGACCAATGAACACTCGTAAATTGATGCTGGCGGCATCTGCCGCAGCCTTCGCGCTGACCGGCGCACCGGCCATGGCCGAGCGCGGCACCGACGGCGACCTGAAGATTATCTTCTGGCAGGCCGTATCGACGATGAATCCCTATCTGTCTGGGGGTACCAAGGAAGTCTACGCGGCATCGATGGTTATCGAGCCGCTGGCCCGCTATGACGAAACCGGCAACCTGGTTCCGATGCTCGCCGCCGAAATCCCGACCGTTGAAAACGGCGGCGTTGCGGCCGACCTGAAGAGCATCACCTGGAAGCTGAAGCCCGACCTCAAGTGGTCTGACGGCTCGGCCGTCACGGCAGAAGATGCGATCTTCACCTGGAAATACTGCACGGCACCGGACGGTGGCTGCGCTCAGGGCGCCTATTTCGAAGGCGTGACCAATGTCGAGGCTGTCGATGCCTCCACGATCAAGGTCTCCTTCGCCGATCCAAAGCCCTATCCCTACAGCGCCTTTGTCGGCGCGCAGGCTCCGCTGATCCAGGCCGCCCAGTTCAAGGACTGCCTTGGCATAAAGGCTCCGGAATGCACCTCGGCCAACTTCGGCCCGATCGGCACCGGCCCCTTCGTCGTCAAGGAATTCAAGCCGAACGACGTCGTGACCTTCGAAGCCAACCCGAACTACCGCGATCCGGCCAAGCCGGCCTTTGCATCGGTCACCCTGAAGGGTGGCGGTGACGCGGCGTCGGCTGCCCGTTCGGTTCTGGAGACCGGCGAATTCGACTACGCCTGGAACATGCAGGTCGAGCCCGAAATCCTGGCCCAGATGGTTGCGGCCGGCAAGGGCAAGATCGAAGTTGCCTTCGGCACCCAGGTCGAGCGTATCGACATCAACCCCTATGGCGTCGACCCGTCGCTCGGCGACAAGCGTTCGACCAAGGAAGCGGGCCCGCATCCGGCTCTTTCCGATCCGGCCGTTCGCCGCGCGCTCTCGATCGCCATCGACCGCGAGATCATCGACGAAGCCGGCTACGGCGACAATGGCAAGCCGACCTGCAACATCCTGCCGGCTCCGGATATCTACGTCTCGACTGCCGTTGACTGGTGCCTGAAGCAGGACATCGAAGGCGCCAACAAGCTGCTCGAAGATGCCGGCTGGAAGATGGGCTCCGACGGCATCCGCGAAAAGGACGGCGTGAAGCTGTCCTTCCTCTACCAGACCTCGACCAACTCGGTCCGTCAGGGCACCCAGGCGCTGGTGAAGGACATGTGGAGCCAGATCGGTGTTGCCGTCGAGCTGCGCAACATCTCCGCCAACGTCTTCTTTGGCGGTGATCCGGCCTCTCCGGACACGTTCCAGAAGTTCTATGCCGACATCCAGATGTACACCAACAACTTCGATGGCACCGACCCGGAGAAGTACATGGCCGGCTGGATGTGCGACAAGATCCCGAGCCCGGCCACCGGCTGGCAGGGTGAGAACATCGTCCGCTACTGCAACCCGGAATACGACAATCTCGTCAAGGAACTCGGCAAGACCGGTGAGCTCGAAAAGCGTGCCGAAATCGCCAAGAAGCTGAACGACATGCTCTCCAACGACGTCGCCCAGATCCCGCTCATCCATCGTGGCCAGCCCTCGGCTGTCAACAACACGCTGGTTGGCGTGAAAATGAACGCCTGGGACTCCGAACTCTGGAACGTCGCCGACTGGTCGCGCGCCAAGTAATGCCATCAGTGCCGGGCCTGCCTCCAAAGGCGGGCCCGGCACTCGCATTTTTGCCGACAGTCTGGAGACCAGCCGATGTTCACCTTCACCGTTCGGCGACTGCTGTTCGCAGTTCCGACGCTACTGGCCATCAGTTTCATCATTTTTGCCCTGCTCGACCTCGCTCCGAGCGATCCCCTGAGCGACCTGCCGCTGACCATCCCGCCGGAAGTGCGCGAGCAGATCCGCCTCGCAATGGGCCTCGATCAGCCCTTCCTCATCCGCTACCTGAAATGGCTGCAGCAGTTCTTCATCAATGAACCGCTCAACATCTTCGAACAGATCACCGGCATCACCGTCGGCACCGGCGAGCGCATGCGCGTCCTGTCCTGGGCGACCCGCAGCCCCGTAGTCGACCTGATCGTCCAGCGCCTGCCCCAGACGCTCTGGGTCGTCGGCCTCTCCTATCTCTTCGGCGTGCTGATCGCGATTCCGATCGGCGTCATCTCCGCCTATCGCCAGTATTCCTGGTTCGACCAGATCGGCACCTTCATCTCGATGGTCGGTTACTCCGTGCCCACCTTCTTCACCGGCGTGCTGCTGATCGTCATCTTCTCCTCCTGGCTGCAGTGGTTCCCGTCGATCTACGACACCACGCTGGTGGTCAACAGCTGGGACAGCTTCGTGCTCCAGGTGAAGCAGATGTTCCTGCCCGTCCTGGTGCTCACCCTCTTCAATGTCTCGCAGATCAGCCGCTTCGTGCGCGCCTCCATGCTCGACAACCTCAACATGGATTATGTTCGCACCGCGCGTGCCAAGGGCGTGAAGGAAAAGATCGTGCTGCTCGTGCATGTCCTGCGCAACAGCCTGATCCCGGTCGTGACCGTGATTGCGCTCGGCGTGCCCACGATCTTCTCCGGCGCCATCATCACCGAACAGGTCTTCCGCGTGAACGGCCTCGGCCAGCTCTTGATCACCGCGATCCAGGGCGCCGATATCCCGCTCGTCCAGACCCTGACCTTCATCTTCGCGATCCTGATCGTGCTGTTCAACCTGATTGCCGACGTTCTCTACGGCATTCTCGATCCGAGGATCCGCTATGAGTGATGCCGCCGTCGCAACCGCAACAGCACCCCAGACGAGACCGCAAAGCGGCAGCTTCTGGCCCATGCTCTGGCGTCAGTTCCGCGCTCACAAGGGCGGCGTCGCCGGCCTTGTCGTCTTCGTCTTCATCGTGCTCGCCGTCTTCATCGGCCCCTATATCCACACGATCGACCCGAACAAGATCGACATCCGCGCCAAGAACCAGGGCCCGTCCTGGGAGCATCCCTTTGGCACAGACAATCTCGGCAAGGACATGCTGGCCCAGGTGCTCGCCGGCGGGCAGATCTCGCTCGCCGTCGGTATGGCCGCCATGCTGCTGGCGCTGGTGGTGGGGACGCTGGTGGGCGTGCTCTCCGGCTATTCCCGCAAGCTCGACGGCCCGCTCATGCGCCTGACGGATCTCTTCCTAGCGCTGCCGCTCCTGCCGCTCCTGCTGGTGATCATCATGCTCTTCCGCGACACGCTGCGGGCGGCCTTCGGACCGGAAACCGGCATCTTCATCCTGATCGTCTTCGTCATCGGCATCACCAGCTGGATGCACACGGCCCGCATTGTTCGCGGCGACGTGCTGGCGATCAAGAGCCAGGAATTCATCCTGGCGGCGAAATCGAGCGGCATGCGCGAACACCGCATCATCAGCAAGCACATCCTGCCGAACGTCATGTCCTCGATCATGGTCTCGGCAACACTCGGCATCGCCACGGCCATCATCACCGAATCCGCGCTGTCCTTCCTGGGGCTAGGCTTCCCGCCCGACTTCCCCACCTGGGGCCGCCTGCTCTTCGACGGCGCCAACTTCCTGCAGATCAACCCCTCCCGCGTCATCTGGCCCGGCCTGGCGATCTCGCTGACGGTCTTGAGCGTGAACTATATCGGCGACGCCATCCGCGATGCGCTGGATCCGAAGGCGTTGAAGCATTGAACCTGATCAAGTGGGCGCTTCAGCGCCCACTTGGCCGCCCCAACATCCACCGCGCCACAAACCAGCTCCCACAGGCCCATACAGTCCCCGCCGCCCAGCCGCCGAGCACGTCGGTAGGGTAATGCACGCCGAGATAGATGCGGCTGGAGCCGATCAGCAGGGTGAGAAAGACGGCGACCAGCGGGAAGAAGTAGCGCAGCGAAGGCGTTTCCTCGAGCCGCGACAGCATCGCACCAAGCGTGAGATAGGTAATGGCGGACAGCATGGCATGGCCGCTCGGAAAGCTCATGTCGGTCACTTCGACGAGGTGCTGCACCACTTCCGGGCGGGGTCTTGCAATGCCGAGCTTCATGGCGCTGCTCAAGCCCCAGCCGCCGAGGATCGACACTGTGACGAAGATCGCCGTACGGAACTTGCGGCGCAGCGCGAGATAGACCACGACAAGCGTCACCAGCAGCGTCAGCACGGTGACGCCACCCAGCGCCGTGATGTCCACCATCATCTTGGTGAGCCAGCTGGGCCCGACCGGCAGGGCCGGATCGGAGGGATCGCGCAGCATCAGGAGCACGCCTTCATCGAAGGCCCGCGTCTCCCCTTCCAGCACCTCGCCGGTCAGTTCGAACAGGAAATAGGCGACAAGTGCGGCGACAAGCGCCGTCAGCCAGACACGCTTTTCGGCCGCCGAGGCGATGCGGGTAAGATGGTGCTTGAGATGCTGCATGAGCGGTATCCTGATCGGTGGCGTTGAGGCTACATCGCGTTGCAAGGCGCGTGCGTCAACCGGGACGCGTGGTGCAAATGTGGGCGGGTCTCGGTTGTTCCATCAACTTGACGAACCGTCATCGTCACGCATTCTAAAGGAAGCAAGCGCCGGTTCCGCAAAGTGCGCAGCTTTGCCCCTCACCCTACCCTCTCCCCGCAGGCGGGGAGAGGGAGGCACGCGCGGTTGCCGTCTCGGCCTTCTCCCCGCTCGCGGGGAGAAGGTGCCGGCAGGCGGATGAGGGGCTGGGGGCAGCAACAGCAAGCTGCAATCGTCTGCCACCGGAAAGCCATGGACTTCGTCTAACGCGGATACAAATCGGAGCCCCCAACTTGCCTCTCATCAAAGCCCTCTTGGTCACCATGCTGCCGATAGTGGCCGCCGCCGCCCTCATCTCGGCAACTCTATTTGGGTTTGTCGGGCTCGTCGCATGGACAGATTACCAGAACCTCCATTGCCCCGGTGCCTACCAATGCAGCGATGCGGTCTCGGTGATTTGGGTTGCAGGTATACTGTCTCCGCTTTCAATCTTACTGGCCATTGGCATCATCCGTTTCATGCGGAAGAGAAGCCAATGGCGCGCTGGACGAAGACCATGATCTTCGCCACTCTCCGCCACCCACCCGGAGACACACCTCATGCCGAACGGCCCGCTCAACCTCCTGACCGATATCGACGGCCTCTCGGTCGGCCATGCCACCGATCTGACGCTCGGGTCCGGCGTGACGGTGATCGTCTTCGACGAACCGGCAACCGCTTCGGGCACCGTGCTCGGTGGTGCGCCGGGTGGGCGTGACGTGACGCTGCTCGACCCCTCGATGACGGTGCAACAGGTCGATGCCTTCGTGCTCTCGGGCGGCTCCGCCTTCGGGCTGGATGCAGCCGGCGGCGTGCAGTCGGGCCTGCGCGCTGCGGGTCGCGGCTTCGCCGTGGGCGCGGTGCGCGTGCCGATCGTGCCGCAGGCGATCCTGATGGATCTGTTGAATGGCGGCGACAAGGACTGGGGCCCGCATGCGCCCTATCGCGACCTCGGCTACGAGGCCTACAAACATGCAGCCAGGGGTGCCTTTCCGCTCGGCACGGTCGGCGCCGGAACGGGCGCGACGACGGCCAACCTCAAGGGCGGCCTCGGCTCCGCAAGCGCCGTCTCCTCGTCCGGCCACACCATCGCCGCTCTCGTCGCCGTCAACGCCATGGGGTCTGTGGTGAGCGGCGACGGCCCGCATTTCTGGGCGGCTCCCTTCGAGGAGGGCCAGGAATTTGGCGGACTTGGCCAACCCGCCCATGTCAGCGCAGAGGACCGGGCGATGCGCATCAAAGGCCTGCGGCTGACGGCGACCACCATCGGCGCCGTCGTCACCGATTGCACGCTCTCCAAACCCGAACTCCACCGCCTGTCGATCGCCGCGCATGATGGCTTGGCCCGCGCAGTCCTCCCGGCGCATCTGCCATTCGATGGCGACACGATGTTTGCCGCCTCGACGGGTAGGCGCGAAAGCAATGGCGCAGCCGACCTCATGGAACTCTGCCATCTGGCCACGCTGGTGACGGCGCGCGCCATCGCCCGCGGGGTGTTCGAGGCCGTGGCACTGCCCTACGCGAATGCGCAGCCGGCCTGGCGAGACAGGTGGGGGTGATCTCGGCTCCCTGCGGATACCCCCCTCTGCCCTGCCGGGCATCTCCCCCTCAAGGGGGGAGATCGGATCGCCGCACCGTTTCAACCGCCGCTAAGTTCCGGCTGTCGAAGGAGAAGGGATGTTTGGTCACGAGGCATAGCGCCGGCTGGCAATCTCCCCCCTTGAGGGGGAGATGTCGGCGTAGCCGACAGAGGGGGGTATCGCGCGCGCGGCAAACGACCAAACGGATTATGCGCCCCGTAAGAGCCTCCACTTTCGTCCAACCCACCCTTGACCCAAGTCAAGGACAACGGTCCCACCACCGCAGAGATTGCCCGCCAAGCCCGGTCATGCCGTTGACGCAGACCGGCTGCAGAGTGACACGGATCGGGGGAGGACGGTTCGACAATGGAAGACGAAGGCGACATGGAAAGACCAGTCCTCACCAACCGCATGTTTGACGAGCTGAAGCTTGGCGATGCCGCCAGCCTTACCCGCGTGATCGGCCCCGATGACATCGAACTCTTCGCAGCACTGTCCGGCGACAACAATCCCGTGCCGCTCGGCCAGTCGCTGATCCCGGCCGGCATGATCTCGGCCGTGCTCGACACCCGCCTGCCCGGCCCCGGCACCGTCTATCTCGGTCAGGATCTGGAGTTCTGGAAAGAAATCGCGACGGGCGACCGGATCACCGCGACCGTGACCTTGATGAGCAAGGAAAGCGACGGTCACACGCTGATCTTCGACACTCGCTGCGTCAATCAACATGGCGAGCCCGTACTGGTTGGCAAAGCCCGCGTGCGGGCCCCGATCGAGCGCATCAGCTGGTCGGAAAACCTTCCCCCCGACGTCTCCCTCCAGCGCCATGACCGCTTCGACGCCATTGTCGCCGAGGCCCGCAGCCTACCGATGATGAAGACGGCACTCGTCCATCCCTGTTCGCCGGAAGCGATCGAGGGTGCCGTCGAGATCCGTGACGAAGGCCTGCTGGAGCCGATCCTGATCGGCCCCGAGGCCAAGATCCGTGCCGCCGCCGAAAAGGCCGGCATCTCCATCGACGGCTTCGAGATCATGCCGTCCGAACACAGCCATGCGGCAGCGGCCCTGGCCGTCGAGCTTGCGGTTGCCGGCAAGGTCGGCTCTGTCATGAAGGGCAGCCTGCATTCCGACGAACTGCTCGGTGCCGTCGTCGGCAGCGGCTCGGGCCTCAAGACCGAACGCCGCGTTAGCCATGTCTATGTCATGGACGTGCCGGCCTATTCCAAGCTGCTAATCGTCACGGATGCGGCGATCAACATCGCCCCGACGCTCGAACACAAGCGTGACATCTGCCAGAATGCTGTCGATCTCATGCATATGCTGGGCGTGGCAGAGCCCAAGGTCGCCGTGCTCGCCGCCATCGAGACGGTCAACGACAAGATGCCCGCGACACTGGAGGCAGCAGCCTTAACCGTCATGGCAGCGCGCGGCCAGATCCGGGGGGCCAAGGTCGACGGCCCGCTTGCCTTCGACAATGCGATCAGCATGGAGGCAGCCCGCACCAAGGGCATCGTCTCCCCCGTCGCCGGAGACGCCGACATCCTGCTGGTGCCTGATCTTGAAGCCGGCAACATGCTCGCCAAACAGCTCCTCTATTTCGCCAATGCCGATGCGGCTGGCCTCGTGCTCGGCGCCCGCGTGCCGATCATCCTGACCAGCCGCTCCGACAGCTTGCGCGTCCGCATCGCCTCGGCAGCCCTGGCGAAGCTGGTCGCCGCCAAGCGTGCGTCAGCCCTTGGTGGCAAGGCATGAGCCAGAAACTGCTGCTGACCTTCAATGCCGGCTCTTCCTCGGTGAAGATCGGCATCTTCGCCCGCGAGCCGGAAGGCGCGAGACGCATCGGCAAGGGCCTCATCGACTTCCGCGCCGAGCCTTTGACCTTCCATCTCATCGAGGGCCCGCAGGTCTTCGACGTGCCCCTCGTAGCGAAGACCGATGATCTCCTGCACGACGTGCTGGAAGAGGTCTTCGACTGGCTCTCCGAGCATTACGACCTCGACGCCGTTTCGGCTGTCGGCCACCGTGTCGTCCATGGCGGTGATCTCTTCGCCGATGCCGTCAACATCGATGAGACGAGCCTGGCCGGCATCGAGAGTCTGGTGACGCTGGCCCCGCTGCACCAGCCGCAAAATCTCCGCCTCATCAGGGCCATTGCCGCGCTGAAACCGGGCCTCAGCCAGAGCGCCTCCTTCGACACCGCCTTTCACCGGACCCAGTCCGACACGGTGAGACGCTTCGCCATCCCGCGCGAATGGTTCGACAAGGGCGTCAAGCGCTACGGCTTTCACGGTCTCTCCTATGCCTATGTCGCCGGCGCCCTGAAAACGCTGGAACCCGAGACCGCCGGCGGTCGCGCCGTTGTCGCCCATCTTGGCTCCGGCGCCAGCCTCTGCGCCCTTGAACATGGCTCGAGCCGTGACACCTCCATGGGCTTTTCCACCATCGACGGCGTGCCGATGGCGACCCGCTGCGGGGCCATAGATCCCGGTGTGCTCTTCCATCTGATCGACGCCCATGGGCTGAGCGTCACACAGGTCGAGGAGATGATCTACAAACAGTCCGGCCTGCTTGGCCTCTCCGGCCTCAGCGCCGACAGCCGGGTGCTCCTGGAAACGCCGTCGAAAGAGGCCTGCGAGGCGCTCGATGTCTTCACCTTCCGGATTGCCGGCGAAGTGGCGCGGCTTGCGGCGTCCCTCGGGGGCCTCGACACGATGGTCTTCACCGCCGGCATCGGCGAGAACCAGCCGGCAATCCGCCGCTCGGTGATCGAGCGCCTGCGCTTTCTCGGCCTTCTCCTCGACGCTGACGCGAATGACCGCAACGAAGCCGTCATCTCCCGCGAGGAGAGCCGAGTGAAGATCCGGGTCATCGCCACCGACGAGGAACAGGTGATTGCCGACGACTGCGTAAAGCTCCTATGCTGAAGCCGCCATTCCTGCTGACTGACACCAAAGCGTCATGAAACAAGCCTAGAGACCCTGTCGACAAAACAGGATGGAGGCTCGGACATGCTGCGTGAGACGGATGCGACGGGTGAAGCCCATGAAGCCGCGCGCGGTGAGGCTCTGATCCTCTCAAATGCCCGCGTCGTGACAACGGGTCATGTGCTGCATGGCTCTGTCGTGGTCGAGAACGGTGAGATCGTCGAGATCCACGAAGGCCCCTCACGCCATGCGGATGCGCTTGATTTTGCCGGCGACTATCTTCTGCCCGGCCTCGTCGACATCCACACCGACCATTTCGAGAAGCACCTCTATCCGCGCGCCCATGTGCGCTGGGATTTCATGCGCGCCGCCTTGGCCCATGATGCCCAGATCATCGGCGGCGGCGTGACCACCGTCTTCGACAGTCTCTGTGTCGGTGCCACCACCGACAATCCGGAGCGCGCCGAAATCCTGAAACCGATGATCGAGGCGCTGGAGCAGGCTCAAAACTCGGCCATGCTGCGGGCCGAACATCTCGTGCACCTGCGCTGCGAACTGACAGACCCGGTGACCCCGCAACTGACGGCCGAGAATATCGACCGCGAGATCGTCCGCGTCATCTCGGTCATGGAGCATTTGCCCGGCATCCGCCAGAGCCGCGACATCGAGGCCTATGTCCACCGCGCCTGCAAATCGACGGGAGAGAGCCCCGAGCTCGTGCGCGAGAAGATCAAGGTTCTGGTCGCGGAAAAGAGCCATATCGCCGCGACGACACGGCCTGATATCGTCGCCCTTGCCCGCGCGCGCGCCATGCCGCTGATGAGCCACGACGATACCGATGTCGCCCATATCGAGGAAGGTGTCGCCGAGGGCGTCTCGATCTCGGAATTCCCCTGCTCGATGGAGGCGGCGGAAGCAGCCCGTGCCGCAGGCATGCACATCGTCGCCGGCGCACCGAACCTCGTGCGTGGTGGCTCGCAATCCGGCAACATCGCCGTGCGTGATCTGCTCGCCGCACGTCTCGTCGATATCCTGGCTTCAGACTATGTGCCACGCTCGATGCTCGACGCCGCCTTCATGATCGCGGCCGATCCGGGCCTCGACTACGACCTGCCAAGCGCGGTCGCCATGGTCACACGCACACCGGCGCTCGCGGGCAATCTGCCGGACCGGGGCGCCATCAAGACCGGCCTCAAGGCCGATCTGATCCGCGTCGACCTCCAGGGCGGCCATCCCTTCGTCAAGTCGGCCTGGCGCTCCGGTCGGCGCGTCGCCTGAGCAAGGAAAAGCCTTGGCTTACTCGTGCCAGGCGGAAGCGAGCACCCGCAACCAGTTCTCGCGGCAGATCTTGTCGAGCTCAGACGGGCCATAGCCGCGCTCCTTGAGCGCCGTCACGAGACGCTGATTGCCGGCAGCATCTCCGATGACATTGGGGATCGTCGCACCGTCGAAGTCCGACCCCAGTGCCACGCAATCGATCCCCATGCGATCGACGAGATAGTCGATATGATTGACCATTGTCGCAAGCGAGGTCTCGGCATCGTCCCGACCATCGGGACGCAGCATGGTGACGGCGTAGTTCAAGCCGACCAGACCATGGCTGGCCTTGATCGCAGCCATCTGACGGTCGGTCAGATTGCGGGCAACGGGCGTCAGGGCATGCACATTGGAATGGCTGGCGATCAGCGGCTGGTCGCTGAGACGCTCCACGTCCCAGAAGCCCTTCTCGGTGATATGGGCGAGATCAATCAGGATGCCGAGCCGGTTGCAGGCCCGGATCAGCTCTTCGCCGGCTTTCGTCAGCCCCGGCCCGGTATCGGGTGAGCTCGGATAGGCGAAGGGCACGCCATGGCCGAAGATGTTGTTGCGGCTCCAGACCGGCCCGAGCGACCGCAGGCCTGCGGCATAGAACACCTCAAGCGTTTCGAGGTCGGCATCGATCGCTTCGCAGCCTTCCATGTGCATGACGGCCGCAAAGACGCCATCGGCCATGGCCTTGCGGATCTCTGCGGTCGTTCGGCACAGCCGCCAGCTGCCGTCCTGGTCCAGACGGTGCGCAATGGCCGCCATCTGCAGCGCGATGTCGAGCGAGGGGATGCGCTCCAGTGGCGGATCGAGCGGCGTGGAGTAATGCCCGTTGGCATCCGGTTCGCGCAGGTTGAAGTCATGCGGCGACGGAATGTAGATCGCACAAAGCCCGCCCGCGAGCCCGCCGCGTTTGGCGCGCGGCGCATCGATATGCCCGGCGCTGGTGCCGTTGCGGAATTCGGCCACGGGATTGCGGCCCTCGTTGCGGCTGCGCCAGAGGCGCAGGAGGACGTCATTGTGGCCGTCGAAAACTAGGTTCATGAAGGAAATCCAGAAGTGTCATCCGGGCCGAGAACCCGGACGGGGAGAAAGGTGAAACACCGCGACTGTTTCGGAATCGTTGGACCAAATCATGTCGCGCTTCAAGCCGCGCGGCCAATTATCCCGCAATCAGGCTAGTCAAGCAAAGGAAGCCGGCCGAGCCACTCGGTCGCCGCCTCATAGGCAGCAGCAACCGACAGGACCGACTGATCGGCCCGAGGCTTGCCTATCAGCTGGAAGCCGCTGGGCAGACCGTGGGGCGAGAACCCCGCCGGCAGTGCGGCAACCGGGAGACCGGCCATGCTGGGGCCGATCACCACCTCCATCCATCGGTGGTACGTGTCCATGTGTTTGCCCGCAATTTCGCGTGGCCAGGGGATCTCGGCATCGAAGGGAAAGACCTGAGCGGCAGGGGCAACCAGATAATCGAAGGTCTCGAAGATCTTCGCGAGCGCCTGATACCAGGCCGTGCGGACGGCAGAGGCCTCGTAGATATCAGCCGCCTGGATGCGCAGCCCCGAACGCACCTCGTAGAGGATCTCCGGCTTCAGCGAACCACGCCGGCCGGGGTCTTCGTAGAAATCCCGCATGCTGCCGGCCGTGAAATAGCTGCGCAACGTCGTCCAGGCCCACCAGAGGCGTTCCATGTCGAAGTCGATGCGCACAGGCTCAACAGAAAAACCGAGTTTGTCGAAGACACCGAGCGCCTTCTCGTTCAGCTCAAGCACGCCTGCTTCAAAGGGCAGATGGCCGCCGAAGTCGCCGAGCCAGCCGATGCGACCGCCCTTGGCGACGATGGCGGGATCGAGAGCAACGGCAGGACTTTCGAAAGAAGACGGGTCGCGAGGGTCGAAACCGGACTGCACGTTGAGAAGCGTCACCACATCCTCGACGGAGCGTCCCATCGGCCCGAGCGTCGCGAGCTGGTTGAGATACGCATCCCGACCCGGAAGCGTGGGCACGCGTCCGAAGCTCGGTCGGAAGCCGACGACATTGTTGAAGGCAGCAGGATTGCGCAGTGAGCCCATCATGTCGCTGCCATCAGCGACCGTCACGAGACGCGCGGCAAGGGCTGCCCCTGCCCCGCCGCTTGATCCGCCTGCAGAACGGCTCAGGTCCCAGGGATTGCGTGTGACGCCGAAGACAGGATTGTAACTGTGCGACCCAAAACCCCATTCCGGCGTGTTGGTCTTGCCGATGATGATCGCACCGGCCGCCCGGATGCGCTCGACCTGGATGTCGTCGAAATCAGGCACGTAATCGTGGAAGAGCGGCGACCCATAGGTGCACAGAATGCCCTTGGCCTCACTCAGATCCTTGATGGCAACCGGCACGCCATGCAGGGCGCCCCGCGCCGTGCCGTCCCGTCGCTGCGCGTCCTTCGCCCGGGCTTCGGCAATCAGGCTGTCGCGGGAGCGCAGACCGACGAGGGCATTGATCTTCGGATTGAAGCGGTCGATTCTCTCAAGGAAGGACACCATGACGTCCTCGACAGAAAGACTGCCGTCATCGAGCGCCTTCAGGAGGCTCGTCAGGGACAGGGAAGTCGGATCGGACACGCGGGGCTCCGTTGCAATGGGCGCAGAGATCGGGCGGATGGCAACGATGGGCTTGCCGACATTGCCCTGTCAAGCGCCATGCCCGGCGCTCGACGCAGGCCTGCCATGCGCTTCCGGAAATCTTTGGGGACGTCGAAAATAAAAATGGTCAAACGACCAAATTAGAGGCAACATGCCTCAAAAGAAGGTGATGCAGGGAACGTCGAACCTCATCGCCATATCACGGGAACGTCGACGAAAAAGGACAAATGCCTGAAGTCGCCTGCCGATTCGGCGACTGGACGGCAGATCCACAAGGGGAGACTTCCGCATGCCTGAAAGCTGGCACGTGACTTGCGTGACATCCTCTGCGCCAACCTGCGACCGGACAAGCTTGCCGATCACAGGGTCAACAAAAGCACATCGCGCATAACCGAACGCCAGGGGGCACTGCTTGACTTCCGCATCTGACAAGGCAGCCATCGAAATCCGCGGCGTCAGCCGCGTCTACGGAACCGGACAGGACAAGGTCACCGCACTGGACGGGATCTTCCTCAAGATCAAGGAAAACGAGTTCTTTACGCTGCTGGGTCCCTCCGGCTGCGGCAAGACCACGCTGCTTCGACTGATCGCCGGTTTCGATTTCCCGACCACTGGCGAAATACTCCTGCATGGCGAGGACATCGCCCCGCTCCCGCCCTTCAAGCGACCGGTCAACACGGTCTTCCAGTCCTACGCGCTTTTCCCGCATATGACGGTTGCCGAAAACATCGGCTTTGGCCTCAAGATGCTGGGCAAGCCGAAGGCCGAGATCGAGGCGCGTGTCGCCGAGATGCTGGAACTCGTGCATATGACCAAGATGCGCGACCGGCAGGTGAGCCAGATCTCCGGCGGCCAGCAGCAGCGCGTGGCGCTTGCCCGCGCGCTGGCCCCGAAGCCGAAGGTGCTGCTCCTCGACGAACCTCTGTCGGCGCTCGACTACAAGCTGCGCAAGGAAATGCAGATCGAGCTGAAGCGCGTGCAGGCGGAAACCGGCATCACCTTCATCTTTGTCACCCACGACCAGGAAGAGGCGCTCACCATGTCGGACCGCATCGCGGTCATGTCGACGGGCAGCCTTCGCCAGGTCGGCTCGCCCTGGGACATCTATGATCGCCCGGCCGAACGCTTTGTCGCCGACTTCATCGGAGAAACCAATTTCTTGGAAGTCGAAGTCGCCTCGGTCCAGAGCGACCGAGCGAAAGTGCGGCTGCGCTCGGGCCGGGAGATCCCCGCCACCTTCCCGGAGAACACCACGCCCTCAGGCAAGGTCACGATCGTCATCCGTCCGGAGCATGCGGCCATCGTTGAGCCGACGGATGCGGCAACGCTGAAAGGCACGGTCGAAAACGTCGTCTATCTCGGCACCGATACGACCATTAACGTCCGTCTCGAAGGAGGATCGCTCTTCAGCGTTCGTCAGCAGAACAGTCGAAGTGGCAGCTGCGGGGTGGCTGAAGGCCAGTCCGTCGGCATCCTGGTCAGCGACGATGTCGCGCAGATCCTGAGGGATTGACCATGAGCGCGATGAAAACGGCTCCCGAGACTGCCCGATCGCGCGATGTCCGAAACCGATGGCTGCTCAGCCTCCCGGCGCTCCTGATCATCTTCGTTGCCGCTGTCGGCCCCTTGTTCGTCATGGTCCTTTATTCCTTCCTCGCGAAGGGCGATTACGGCGACGTCAAGTTCGGTACCTTCTCGCTCGAAGGCTGGACCTCGGTCTTCCTGCAGCGGGACATCTTCGACGACACGCTGGGCATCGCCGATGCCCATCTCGCGATCTTCTGGCGCTCGATCAAACTGTCGCTCCAGACCACCATCTTCACCCTGATCCTCGGCTTCCCGACGGCCTACTTCATCGCCACGCGACCCGCGCGCACCCGGGAAATCTGGGTCTTCCTGATCACCATTCCCTTCTGGACCAACCTCCTGATCCGCACCTTCGCCATGCAGCAGGTCATCCGCAACGAGGGTATTCTCAACAACATCCTGATCTGGCTTGGCATCATCGATACGCCCCTGCAGATCATCTACACCGACACGGCCACCTTGCTCGGCATGACCTATGTCTATCTGCCGCTGATGGTGCTACCGCTCTATGCCTCGATCGAGAAGCTCGACTTCCGTCTCGTGGAAGCGGGATACGACCTCTATGCCAACCGCCTTCAGGTGCTCTGGCGTATCATCATTCCGCTGGTGAAGCCCGGCCTGATCGCCGGTTCAATCCTGGTCTTCATCCCCTCGCTCGGCGCCTACGTCATTCCGCGTGTTCTCGGTGGCGGCAAGAACCTGATGCTCGGCAACCTCATCGAACTGCAGTTCGGGGCCGGCCGCAACTGGCCGCTCGGCGCTGCGATGTCGATTACACTGATGGCGCTCGTCATGATTGCCCTGCTCTTCTATGTCCGCAACGCTGCGAAGTCGGGGGTGCGTCATGGCTGAACGTCGCTTCGACATCCGCTCGCAACCGGGCTTTGGGCTGATCGCGCTCTTCACCTTCTTCTCGCTCTATCTGCCGATCGCGACACTCGTCGCCTATTCGTTCAACGCCAACGATTCGCTGGCCACTTGGGGCGGCTTTTCACTGCGCTGGTTTGCTGCCGCCTTCCAGAACGGTGCCGTGCAGGAGGCAGCACTTCGATCCGTGGTCATCGCGCTCTGGGCCGCCGGTCTGGCAACGGTGACCGCCACCATGGCAGCACTTGCCACCACCCGCACCGAGCCCTATCGCGGCCTGACGGCGAAATACGCCATCATCAACCAGCCGCTGATGATCCCGGAAATCGTCACCGCCGTTGCACTCCTGATCGTCTTCTCGCGCATCAAGGTCTGGACCGGGTATTCCGGCCTCGGCTACCTCATCATGGCCCATACGGCCTTCTGCATTCCTTTCGCCTATCTGCCGGTGCGGGCGCGGCTCGAAAGCATGGACCTGACGCTGGAGCGGGCGGCGGCCGACCTCTATGCCACGCCTTGGCAGACATTCCGCTTTGTAACGCTGCCGCTTCTGCGGCCCGCCATCATCGCCGGCTTCATGCTCGCCTTCGTGATTTCGCTCGATGACGTCGTCATCACCGAATTCGTCAAATCCGGCGGCCAGGACACCCTGCCCACCTACATGCTCGGTCAGATCCGTCGTGAAACGACGCCGGAGATCAACGCCATCGCGACGATCTTCCTCGCGGCATCCACGGTGCTGATCGTGATCTTCTTCTTCATCAACCGGCGCAAGCCGCAAGCATAAAAGCAACCAACAGAGAGGAACGGAAATGACAAGAAAATGGATGACGACCACGGCCATCGCCGCCATCTCGGTGCTGGGTTTGGCAGGCGCGGCATCGGCCGCGGGCGAACTCAACATCTACAACTGGGGTGACTACACGAGCCCCGAACTGATCAAGAAGTTCGAGGAACAGTTCGGCGTCAAGGTCACCGTAACCGACTATGATTCCAACGACACCGCACTCGCCAAGGTCCGCGCCGGCGGCCACGGCTTCGACATCGTCATGCCCTCGGCCAACTACATGCCGATCTGGATCAATGAGGGCCTGCTGCTTGAAGCCCGTCCGGACCAGATGGAGAATTTCAAGCATGTCGATGAGCGCTGGACCAATGTCGACTGGGATCCCGGCCGTCGTTATTCGGTTCCGTGGCAGTGGGGTGTCACCGGCATCGGCGTCAACACCAAGTTCTACAAGGGCGACCTGAACACCTCGGCCATTTTCCTCGACCCGCCGGAAGAACTGGTCGGCAAGATCAACGTCACTCCGGAAATGAACGACGTGCTCTTCGCCACCATCAAGTATTTTGGCGGCAGCTGGTGCACCACGGACAAGGAAGTGCTGGTCAAGGTGCGCGATAAGCTCGTGGAAGCCAAGTCCAAGTGGCTCGCCATGGACTACAGCGTCACCGACAAGCTCCCGACCGGCGACTACGCGGGCGTCTACTACTGGAATGGCGCCATCATGCGCTCACGCATCCAGAACCCGGACGTCAAGTTCGGCTATCCCAAGGAAGGCTTCCCCATCTTCATGGACAGCGCGGTCATCCTCAAGGATGCGAAGAATCCCGATAACGCCAAGGCCTTCCTGAACTTCATCATGGCGCCGGAAAACGCCGCGCTGATCTCGAATTTCGCCAAGTATGCCAACGGCATCAAGGGTTCGGAGCAGTTCATGGACCCGGCGATGAAGGACGCGCCGGAGCTCGTCATTCCGGCTGAGTTCGAAAAGGCCGGCGAATTCCTGCTGACCTGCGAACCGGCGGTGCAGGAACTCTACACCAAGATCTGGACCGAAGTTCAGAAGTAACTCCGATCCACATTTGAAGACCGTCGAAACGGGAGGGCTTTATCGCCCTCCCGCAAGAGGAGCATGCCCCGATGACAACGCGTTTTGCCGAGGCCTACGGGTTCGAGAGAAGCGCCGTGACGCTGGACAACTGGCGTACCGCCCCGTTCAGCCGCTTCAGTTTCGGCCATGTCGAGGAGATCGTCCCAAGTGCGCCAATTGTAGCGACCGCCCAGCACCCCGAGGGAATGACCGTCCAATCCGATCTTCTCGGCCAGGCGCTATCTGAAGGACTGGCTGGTCAGCCGAATGTCGGCGCCTATCTCGATTATGCCCATACTGACGCCTTCGTGCTGATGAAGGCGGGGAAAATCGTCGCCGAACACTATGCGGCTCATGCCGGCATCGACCAGCGCCACATCGTCTTCTCGATCAGCAAGTCACTCACCGCTCTCGTCATCGCCACACTGGAGGCCGATGGCCTGATCGATCCGAAAGCGCCCGTGACGGATCTCCTGCCGGAAGCAGCCGGCTCCGCCTATGGCGACTGCACCATCCGCGACGTGCTCGACATGCGCGTGAGCCTCGCCTTCGACGAGGCCTATCTCAACACCGATGGTGCCTACGCCCGCTATCGCCGTGCCACGCTGTGGAACCCGGCCGACAGGAGCCAGCCGAACGAAACGCTGCTCGCCTTTCTAACGACTTTGAAGAAAGACGCCCATCCCCATGGCGGCGCGCATTTCTATGCCTCCCCCAATTCAGACCTGCTCGGCATCCTGATCGAGCGTGCGACCGGCGAGCGCTACGCCGATGTTCTCTCGGTCCGCCTCTGGAAGCCGCTCGGCGCGAAGAACCATGCCAGCGTCACCGTCGATGCCGAAGGCACGGCGCGGGCCGCCGGCGGCATCTTAGTGACCGCGCGCGACCTCGCCCGTGTGGGCGAGATGCTGCGAAGTGGCGGCACGGTCGACGGCAAACGCGTTATCCCCGAAGCCTGGCTCACCGACATGCTGACGGCAGGCGACCACCAGGCCTGGGTCGAGGGCAAATCCAACTTCTTCCCCAACGGTCGCTATCGCAGCCAGTGGTACCAGTCCGGTGAACCGGATGGTGCCTTCTGCGCCATCGGCATTCATGGCCAGTGGCTTTACGTCGACCCAACCACAGAGACCACCATCGTCAAGCTCTCGTCCCAACCGAACCCGCTGGACGACGAGCTGAAGCACGACAACTTCGCCTTCTTCCGCGCGCTCAGCGCCTGGACCGCATGAGATCAAAGGAGCCTGAAATGGCAACCACCGCAGACATCATCATCACCAACGGCCGCGTTCTTACGATGGATGGCAGCTCGCCCCGCGCCGAAGCCGTGGCCCTCGCTGGCAACCGCATTCTCGCAGTCGGCAGCAAATCCGAGGTTGAGGCTCTGGCCGGTCCGAACACGCAGCGGATCGACGCCAGAGGTGCAACCGTCATGCCAGGCTTCAACGAAGCCCATATGCACATCTTCCCCGGCTCGGTCTCACTGCGCCAGCTGAACCTGCACGGCATTCAGGGCTTCGACGCTCTCAAGGCAGCAATCCTCGATTATGCAGAGAAGAACCCGGACGAGCCGCTGTTGATGGGCTTTTCCGCCGACTACTCGATCATTTCGCTCACCGAACCCTGCACCCGCCATCACCTGGATGCGATCCTGCCGGACCGCCCTTTCATGATGTTCGCGCCGGACCATCACACCGCCTGGGCCAACACGGCAGCACTGGAGAAGGCAGGCATCCTTCAGGGCAAGGATGTCGGCATCGGCAACGAGATCGTCATGGGGCCGGATGGCCTCGCCAATGGCGAGCTGCGCGAAGGCAACGCCTTCGGCCCAGTCTCGGCGCTCGCCTCCACAGGCGGCCGCGAAGAACTCGGCATGGTGACCGGCATGGATCCGGAAAATGTCACGCCGGAGCAATTCGCCCTCGACCGCGCCATCCTGAAGGCCGGCCTCGACTACTGCGCTTCCTGGGGCGTCACCTCGATCCAGAATTTCGACGGCAATCATTATCAGTTGCGGCTGATGCGCGACTTGGAACTGGCCGGCGAACTCTCCTGCCGCATCCGCATCCCCTATCACATGAAGAATTTCATGGCGCTGGAGGATCTCGACAAGGCAGCCGCATGGAAGAAGGAGTTTGCCACCGACATGCTGCGCGGCGATTTCGTCAAGGTCTTCATGGACGGCGTGCTCGACAGCCAGACCGCCTACATGCTCGACGGTTACGGCGACCGACCGGGCTATACCTATGAGCCGCTGTTCACGCCGCAAGCCTTCAATGCGATCGCCACCAAGGCTGATGCGCTGGGCCTGCAGGTCGCCGTCCACGCCATCGGCAGTGCGGCCATCCGCCAGACACTCGACGGCTTCGAGGCTGCCGTGAAGGCGAACGGCAAGCGCGGCAACCGTCACCGCATCGAGCACATCGAAGTCATCCATCCGGACGACATTCCACGCTTTGCCACCTTCGGCATTGTCGCATCCATGCAACCAGTCCACTATCCCGGCGGCACCTGCTTCCCGGCAGAGCCGACAACCTGGAAGATCGGCGAGGACCGCTGGGACTATGCCTATGCCTGGCGGACCATGAAGGAAGCAGGCGCACCTGTCGTCTTTGCCTCCGACTGGCCGGTCTCCCCGGTATCGCCCTTCCAATGCATACAGGATGCGCTGACCCGCAAGCCGTGGAAAGAGGGCCTGAAGGACCAGCGGTTCTCGCTCATGGAAGCGCTCGAAGCCTATACCGCGATCGGCGCCTGGGTGGAGTTCATGGAAGACCGTAAGGGTATGCTGAAGCCCGGCTATCTCGCAGACGTCGTGATCCTCACAAAGGACATCGAGGCCGTCGCCCCCGAAGACATCATGGAAACCGTTCGACCCGCCGTCACCATCTGCGACGGTCGCATCACCTTCCAGGCCTGAAGAAAGCACGATCATGAGCGTCGATATCGTTATCCACAATGCCCGCATCCTCACCATGGATGACGAGCATCCGCGCGCAGAAGCGATTGCGCTCACCGGCAACCGCATCACTGCCGTGGGAAGGAACGCCGACATTCTGGCCCTTGCCGGCCCGAACACCCGCGTGGTCGATGCAGGCGGTGCGACCGTTCTGCCGGGCTTCAACGAAGCCCATATGCACATCTTCGGCGGTTCGGTCTCGCTGGGCGAACTCTCGCTCTTCGGCGTAAGAGGCTTCGATGCCCTGTCAAAGGCTGTTCTGGATTACGCGGCAGCCAACCCCGGCCTGCCGCTGCTTGTCGCCCAGACCGCGGATTACACGATCCTCTCGGACACCGAACGCGTTACCCGCCACCATCTTGACCGCATCATCCCTGACCGGCCGTTCCTGATGTTTGCGCCGGATCATCATACCGCATGGGCCAACACGATCGCTCTTGAGAAAGCCGGGATCCTTCACGGCCGTGATGTGGGCGTCGGGAACGAGATCGTGATGGGCGAAGACGGACTGGCCACCGGCGAGCTGCGCGAGACCAATGCCATCCGGCCGGTCGCCTCCATGGGCGTGACCGGCGGTCGCGAAAGCCTCGGCGTCGGCACCGGCGGCGATCCCGAGCACGTGACGCCAGAAGAGCGCGCCGGAGACATTGCCGTCATCAAGAAGGGCCTTGCCTATTGCGCCTCTCTCGGCATCACATCCTTCCAGAACATGGACGGCAATCTCTACCAGCTGGAGATGCTGGACGAGATCGACAGGACAGAAGGCCTGCCGGTCAGGGTCCGGATGCCTTATCACATGAAGAATTTCATGCCGCTCTCGGATCTTGAGGAGAAGGCCGCCGCCTGGAAGGCCCGCTTCGACACCGACAAGCTGCGCTGCAACTTCGTCAAGCTGTTCATGGACGGTGTGACCGAGGGCGAGACCGCCGTCTTCGTCGACGACTATGCCCACAAGCCCGGCTGGAAGGGCGATCCGCTCTTCTCGGGCGAAGCCTTCAACGCGGTGGCAACCGAGGCAAACCGGCTGGGCCTGCCTGTCGCCGTGCACGCAATCGGCGACGGCGCGGTGCGCATGGTGCTCGATGGCTACGAAGCCTCAATGAAGGCCAACGGCCGAAAGGACATGCGCAACCGGATCGAACACATTGAAGTGGTCCATCCGGATGACATCCCGCGTTTTGCCGAAACGGGCACGATCGCCTCGATGCAGCCCACCCATCCACCGGGCTCGGCAGGCCTGCCGCTGGAACCCTATCTCACCTATATCGGTCGCGAGCGCTGGCCTTATTCCTTTGCCTGGAAGACACTCGTGGATTCCGGCGCGAAGATCGTCTTTGCCACCGACTGGCCGGTCTCGCCGCTACCGCCGCTGAGCTGCATCGGTGATGCGATGACGCGCCAGCCCTGGGCCGATGACATACCGGACCACCGCCTGACCCTGCACGAAACGCTGGCCGCCTACACGCGCACTAGCGCCTGGGTCGAATACATGGAAGACCGCAAGGGCGTTCTGAAACCCGGCTACCTCGCCGATGTCGTGATCCTCTCCGGTGATATCGAGGCGACCCCATCAGACGAGATCGCAGGCCTCCTCCCGGCACTCACCATCTGCGATGGTCGCGTCACCTTCGATGCTGGAGGAGGCCGATGAGGGAGACAGCGGACACCAGGCATGACAAGGCTGATGGCCCCAGCCCCCGCGGTCGTCCGCCGGGCGCGACCCGCAAAGGCCTGGAAACCCGTGTTCGCATCATCAAGGGAGCCCGCGAGGCGCTCGAAGAAGGCGGCATGGAGGCGCTGACCACCAGGCGCATCGCCGCCTCGGCAGGCGTCAAGCTCGCGACGCTCCATTACTACTTCGACAGCAAGGAAAGCCTGCTGCTCGCCGTGCTAGAAGATCTCATCGATGACATGGACAATGCCTATCGTCAGGACGTTTCCCTGCCGAAAGCGCCGGAGGATCGCGTCGAAGCACTGATCCGGACCAGCTGGCGGTATATCCAGCGGACCCGTAACAAGCAGATCGCCCAGACGGAGCTGACCCTCTACGCGCTGCGCACCAAGGGTTCCGAATGGCTCGCGGCAAGACAGTACAACGCCTATATCGACTTCTACGGCCATCTCGTCTTCGAGGACGACAGCGATGAGGAGCTTCGGCAGATCGGCCGCGCCGTCGGCCGGCAGATGCTGATCGGCATCGACGGCATCATCCTGCAGAGCTACGCCCTGCAGGATCTCTCGGCCTCCAATGAGGACATCGAAGCCCTGATAATCGCCATGCGTGGCTATCTCCGCCGCCTGATGGGAGAGCGTGCCAAGACGCGTTAGCCGAGCCCCCAGATCCGCTTCGCATTGCCCGAGAAGAGCTTGTCCTTCTCTTCCAACGTGCAGCCATGCAGCAGCGCCTGCGTCGTCGCGACCCAGGTCGAAAGCCCGCCGCCCAGCGTGCAGACCGGCCAGTCCGATCCCCAGATCGCACGATCAAAGCCGAAGGATGCGATCGTGTGATCGAAATAGGGTTTGAGGTCTTCGAGCGTCCAGTTCTCCAGATCGCCATAGGCCGGGATGCCGGAGATCTTCACACGGACATTGTCGCGCTTTGCAATGTCGGTGATGCCGGTCTTCCACGTTCCATAGCCATGCCCCTTGATATCGGGCACGCCGCAATGGTCGAGGATGAAGGTGACGTCGGGCGCAAGATCGACCAAGGCCTTCGCCTTGTCGATCTGATGCGGCAGCATGCAGAGATCGAAGGTGAGCCCTGTGCCCGAGAGCCGCTTCACATTCTCCCGAAACAGCGCCCCCTCGGACACATCATCAGGCACGACATGCAGCACGCGACGAAAGCCCTTGAGGAACGGGTTTGCGCGCTGCGCTTCGAGATAGGCGGCAAAATCAGGATCTTCCGGCCGGCAGGAAGCGATCACCCCACGCAGCAGGCTATCGGAGGCTTCGGATAGCTCTTGGACCATCTCGGTTTCAGCGGGAATGTCGGCGGGCGCCACATCTACTTCCATGTGCAGCACGGACGAAATTCCCAGCCGCCGGGCCTCCCGAGCATAGGTCTCCCAGGTGAAGTCAGCATCAAGCGCTGGGACATCCTTGAGCCAGGGATAGCTCAGCCGGTCACGATAGATGAGATGCAGATGGGTATCGATGATCATGGCAGGCCCCTCCCAAGGCCGTTGAAAGTCAATCCGTCTCGGGGCTGTCGGTCCCGAGACCGGCACCGGCTAGCTCGGAGATCCTCCGTGCCGTCTCCGTCAGCGCTCCCAGCGTCCGAGGAATATCAGGCGCATCTGGCGCATTGATGATACCGATATAGGGCACGGTCAGCGCACCCAGAGCTTCACCATCGGCGCCGAGAATGGGGGCCGACAGATTGGTGACGCCGGCAGTCTGCGCGCTTGGCATCATCTCGTAGCCGCACGCCCGGATCTGGTCGAGTCTGGCGATGAAGGCCTCGGTCATCCGCCCCTCCGGCCCGCCGCTCGCTGCATGCTCCGCAGCCATCATCGCCCGAACCTCGGGGCTCCGAAAGGCAAGCAACACATGGCCGGAGCCGGTGTCAAACAGGCCCATTCGTGAACCGACGCGGATCGAAATACCCCAGTAGCCCGGCGCCTCCAGCTGCGCGATGACCACGGGATGTCCCCGGTCATAAACGACGATATGGTTTTCCTGCCGGGTGATCTCCGCCAGCTCCCGCATCAGCGGCATGGCGAGCGAAGCAAGCCGCCGCGTCGGTGCGTGCAGTTGCGCGAGACCAAAAAGCTTCAGCGTCAACACGTATCGATCGCCATCGAGCCGGGCGACATAGCCGCGCTTCACCAGGCGGTCGAGCATCCGGTAGAATTCGTTGGGGCTGCGATCAAGCTTCTTGGCGATCTCGGCCTGGCTCAAGCCACCATCGACGCCCGCCAGAAGCTCGATGATGTCGAGCCCCTTGTCGAGCGCCGGGGCCCGGTAGCGATCCTGGTCGAGGTCATTCACTGAATTTCTCTCTTTCAAGCCCGAGGCCTGACCTTGACGTTCATGAATAAATGTTTTGCATATGAATGATGCTCGCATTGACGCCAAGAATATGCAAGGGTCGAGTGACAGGGATCGGCGGGGAGGAGCCAAGAACATGAACCTTGAGAACAAGCATGTGCTGGTGACGGCCGCTGGCCAGGGCATCGGTCGCGCCAGCGCGCTCGCCTTTGCCCGCGCCGGTGCAACGGTCGTGGCGACCGACATCAATACGGATGCCTTGGCGACGCTTGATGGCGAAGCCGGCATCACGACACGCAAGCTGGATGTCTTGAACGACGAAGCCGTCAAGGCCGTGGTCGCCGAAACCGGTCCATTTGATGTGCTCTTCAATTGCGCTGGCTACGTCCATGCCGGCACGATCCTCGACATGCCGGACAAGGATCTCGACTTCGCCTTCGACCTCAATGTCCGCGCCATGATCCGCACTATCCGCGCGGTCCTCCCCGCGATGCTGGAGCGGGGCGACGGCTCGATCATCAACATGGCCTCGGTCGCAAGCTCGATCAAAGGCGTGCCGAACCGCTTTGCCTATACGGTCACCAAGGCCGCCGTCATCGGCCTCACCAAATCCGTCGCCGCCGACTATGTGACGCAAGGGATCCGCTGCAACGCGATCTGCCCGGGCACAGTCGAAAGCCCCTCGCTGCAGGACCGCATGCGCGCGCAGGGGGACTACGATGCCGCCCGTGCCGCATTCATCGCCCGTCAGCCCATGGGGCGCTTGGGCACCCCGGAAGAGATCGCCGACCTTGCCGTCTACATCGCCGGCGCCACCTACACCTCGGGCCAGGCCTTTGCCATCGATGGCGGCTGGACCATTTGATTCTGAAGAAGGAAGAAGACCATGAAACTGATGCGCGTCGGCCCGCTGGGTCAGGAAAAGCCTGCGATCCTCGACAAGGACGGCAAGGTTCGTGACCTCTCGGGCCATGTCGCCGACATCGGCGGCGCCGCCATTTCACCGGAAGGTCTGGCGAGGATCGCCGCCATCGACCCCGCCTCGCTGCCCGAAATCACCGTTGACCGCATCGGCGCCTGCGTTGCCGGTACCGGCAAGTTCATCTGCATTGGCCTGAACTACTCCGACCACGCCGCCGAAACGGGCGCCGCCGTGCCGCCGGAGCCGGTCATCTTCATGAAGGCAACCTCGGCGATCTGTGGCCCGAACGACGACGTGCTGATCCCGCGCGGCTCGGAAAAAACCGACTGGGAAGTCGAACTCGGAGTCGTCATCGGCAAGACCGCGAAGTATGTCTCGGAAGCCGACGCCATGGATTACGTCGCCGGCTATTGCGTCTCGCACGACGTCTCCGAACGCGCCTTCCAGACGGAGCGCGCGGGCCAGTGGACCAAGGGCAAGTCCTGCGACACCTTCGGCCCGATCGGCCCCTGGCTGGTCACCAAGGATGAAATCGCCGATCCCCAGAACCTCAAGATGTGGCTCTCGGTCAACGGCAAGATGATGCAGGACGGCTCGTCGAAGACCATGGTCTACGGCGTCGCCCACCTCGTTTCCTATCTCAGCCAGTTCATGAGCCTGCATCCCGGCGACGTCATCTCGACCGGCACCCCGCCCGGCGTGGGCCTCGGCATGAAGCCGCCGCAGTTCCTGAAGGCCGGGGACGTGGTCGAGCTCGGGATCGAGGGCCTCGGCACGCAGAAGCAGACCTTCAAGGCGGATGTTTGATCGGCAGCACAACGAAAGAACCCCGCCACAATGACGGGGTTCTTTGTCCTTTGGATGCTGCATATTCAGAATCGATAGTTCAAGCCTACGCGCAAAACGTGGCTAGACGGTTCCGACCGATAGCTGTCCAGCGGACTGACCGTGCCCAGCGGCGAGGTGCGCGAGACATAATCGGTGTAGAGATATTCGGCCTTGAAGCTCAGCGCATCCGTCATGGCGTATTCGGCACCGACCCCCGTGGCGAAACCCAGATAGGTCTGCTGGTCTTTCCCGATGGCAGCACCGACCACCGGATTGACACCGCCCTGGCCGCGCGCGACCGCAAGACCGCCGGTGACGTAGAGCAGTGTGCGATCCATGGCGACGCCGACACGGGCCCGCGCCGTGCCCTGCAGGCCCAGCTCGTAGTAGCAGGTCTGCGACGGAAAGCCCTGGCAGGACTGGTCACCCTTGACCTTGGCCCAGGAAACATCGCCTTCGACGCCATAGACCATGTTGCCGTTCTGAATGTTGTAGCCAGCGGCAACACCGGCAACGCCGCCCCGAAGTGGCATCTCCGAACCCAGAGTGCCTGATCCGGTCTCTGTCTTCACTTCGCCGACAGCGCCGCCACCGACAACCCCGACATACCCGCCGCTCCAGTCATGAATGATATCCGCCACCGCACTTTGCGAGGACAAAGGCTGCGGCACCTGCGCCGTACCGAGGTCGGCGGCTGAAACCGTGGTGCAAAGCAGGCCAGCACATAGGCTGGCGAAAATGAATTTGGTGCTCACGAAAACTCCTGCGCTGATCAACCGCGTCTGCGCGGCAAAATGCTGGCGTCCGGTTCCCGTTCAATCCCGCAAGGATTGAAAAAGCCGGGCGTCACCACCCGGCTTTAAAGCTCTGATCTGATCCGAAGCTTACTTGATCAACGGCAGGATGCTGTCGATCGACTTCTTCGCGTCACCGTAGAACATCCGCGTATTCTCCTTGTAGAACAGCGGGTTCTCGATGCCGGAATAACCGGTGCCCTGGCCGCGCTTGGAGACGAAGACCTGCTTTGCCTTCCAGACCTCCAGAACCGGCATGCCGGCGATCGGCGAGTTCGGGTCTTCCTGGGCAGCCGGGTTGACGATGTCGTTCGAGCCGATGACGATCGCCACATCCGTTTCCGGGAAGTCCTCGTTGATCTCGTCCATTTCCAGAACGATGTCGTAGGGCACCTTGGCCTCGGCCAGAAGCACGTTCATGTGGCCCGGCAGACGGCCCGCGACCGGGTGGATGGCAAAGCGCACGGTCTTGCCGGCGGCGCGCAGCTTGCGGGTCAGTTCCGACACAGACTGCTGCGCCTGCGCAACCGCCATCCCGTAACCCGGAACGATGATCACGCTGTCGGCGTCGTTGAGCGCATTGGCAACCCCGTCGCCGTCGATCGCGATCTGCTCGCCCGTGACTTCCATCTGCGGTCCGGTCGTGCCGCCGAAGCCGCCGAGAATGACCGACACGAAGCTCCGGTTCATCGCCTTGCACATGATGTAGGAGAGGATCGCACCGGAGGAGCCGACCAGCGCACCGACGACGATCAGGAGATCGTTCGACAGCGAGAAACCGATGGCTGCTGCCGCCCAGCCGGAATAGCTGTTCAGCATCGAAACGACGACCGGCATGTCGGCGCCGCCGATGCCCATGATCAGGTGATAGCCGATGAAGAGCGCAAGCAGGGTCATCAGGATCAGCGTCCAGCTGCCCGCACCGTTGAAGTAAAGCACAAGCAGGATCAGCGAGCCGAGCGCGGCACCGGCATTCAACAGATGACCGCCCGGCAGCTTTTTCGCCTTGCCGTCGACCTTGCCCGCGAGCTTACCATAGGCGATGACGGAACCGGTGAAGGTGACCGCACCGATGAAGACGCCGAGGAAAACCTCGATCTTCAGGACGGCGATTTCGGCACCGGTCTTCTCAGCGATCTTCAGGGCAAAGCCGGTGAAGTCCTTGAAAAGTTCGGTGTGACCGGCCTGCGCCGCACAGGCAACCGCATTAAGCGCGGGATCACAGAACGAGATGCCAGCATCCGCGAGCGAGCTTGCAATCCGCCACATCTCGATTTCGGCATTGAAGCCGATGAAGACGGCGGCCAGGCCGACAAGCGAATGCATGGCGGCGACGAGCTGCGGCATTTCGGTCATCTGGACGCGCTGGGCAACGACCCAGCCGATGGCGCCACCGATGGCGATCATTACGACCGAGACGAACCAGTTGCCCGCACCGGGGCCGTAAAGCGTTGCGACGACCGCAAGCCCCATGCCGACGATGCCATACCAGACGGCGCGCTTGGCGCTTTCCTGGCCCGAAAGACCGCCGAGCGACAGGATGAAGAGAACGGCTGCGACGACATAGGCCGCTGTGGTAAATCCATATTCCATCGATATCCCCTCCCCCTAACTCAAGACTTCTGGAACATGGCGAGCATGCGCCGGGTGACCATGAAGCCACCGAAGATGTTGATGCCGGCCATCAGGACCGACAGCGCGGCAAGCAGAATGACCAGGAAGTTCCCGGAACCGATCTGCATCAGCGCACCCAGAATGATGATCGAGGAGATGGCATTGGTGATCGCCATCAGCGGGGTATGCAGCGAATGGCTGACATTCCAGATGACCTGGAAACCGACGAAGCAGGCAAGCACGAAGACGATGAAATGGCTCATGAAGCTGGCCGGCGCATAAAGGCCGGCAAGCAGGATCAGCGCACCGCCGCCGGCAAGCAAGGCCACCTGGTTGCGGGTCTGCGTCTTGAAGGCGGCGATTTCCTGGGCCCGCTTTTCCTCGGGCGTCAGTTCCTTGACCTTCTCTTTGGGCTTTGCGGCCGCAATCGCCTGAATCTTCGGCGGCGGCGGCGGATAGGTGATCTCGCCGTCCTTGGTGACGGTCGCGCCACGGATGACGTCGTCTTCCATGTTGTGCACGACGACGCCGTCCTTGCCCGGTGTCAGATCGGTCATCATGTGACGGATGTTGGTGGCGTAAAGCGTCGAGGACTGTGCGGCCATGCGGCTCGGGAAGTCGGTGTAGCCGACGATGGTGACACCATTGTCCGAGACGATCTTCTGGTCAGCGACGGTCAGATCACAGTTGCCGCCACGCTCGGCCGCGAGGTCGACGACAACCGAGCCCGGCTTCATTGCAGCGACCATGTCGGCAAGCCAGAGCTTCGGCGCATCACGACCGGGGATCAGCGCCGTCGTGATGACGATGTCGATCTCGGGTGCCAGCTCGCGGAACTTGGCAAGCTGCTTCTCGCGGAACTCCGGAGACGACGGAGCGGCATAACCACCGGTCGCGGCACCATCCTGGGTCGCTTCGAATTCGAGGAAGACGAATTCCGCCCCCATGCTCTCGATCTGCTCGGCGACCTCGGGGCGCACGTCGAAGGCATAGGTGATCGCGCCAAGCGATACGCTCGTGCCGATCGCAGCAAGTCCGGCAACGCCGGCGCCGATGACCAGCACCTTGGCCGGCGGGATCTTACCCGCGGCGGTCACCTGACCGGTGAAGAAGCGGCCGAAATTGTTACCGGCCTCGATCACGGCGCGATAGCCGGCGATGTTGGCCATTGAAGACAGGGCGTCCATCTTCTGGGCGCGGCTGATACGCGGCACCATGTCCATGGCAACAACCGTCGCGCCCTTGGATTTCGCCTGCTCCAGCAGGGACGTATTCTGGGCCGGATAGAAGAAGGAGATCAGCGTCTTGCCGGGGCCGAGCCGATCGACTTCAGCGGTCTCGGGCGGACGCACCTTGGCGATGATGTCGGCTGTTTCATAGAGCGCGGCGGCGGTTTCGACCACCGTCACACCGGCGGCGCGATAGGCGTCATCCGAAAGACCGGCAGCCTTGCCGGCGCCACTTTCGATGACGCATTCATATCCGAGTTTCTGCAACTGGGTGGCGCTATCAGGCGTCATCGCGACGCGGGCCTCGCCGGCATAGATCTCTCTTGGCGATCCGATCTTCAATCCCATCTCCCAAACTCCGTTCGAACGGGTCCTACCTTCTATCCTCCGCCCAAAGTCGAAGGACTCTCCGATCGCGGACACGAACAGAAGTGAGGCCCCCTGTCTAGTCCAGCTGTCGGAACAAATGACGGTTTTGGCGCAAGCAGGCACCGCTTAAAACGATTTTTGTTGCAGCGCCCACAAGCCGACCGGATTCGGGAACCATGGAACAATTCGGCTTGCCTCCTGTTTCTCCCTGGAACAATCGTCAGGGAGACAGAAAATGCTGCAGTGGATCCTCATCCTTCTTTTGATTGCCGCCGTCGCCAGCCTGCTCGGCTTCCGCGGTGTGGCCGGAGCCTCGGCAGGCGTCGCCAAGATTCTGATTTTCATCGTCTTGGTCGTGATGATCATCGCGCTCTTCACCGGCGTCGTCATCGTCGCCTAAGGAGAGTTTCACCAGACATGAAAAGGCCCGCACGCTTCAAGCCATGCGGGCCTTTTTGTTTGTGCCGCAATCAGATGAAGGGTCTGATCCTTTGCTCTCCAGGGCTCCATCCGGAAATCTCCTGCAGTCCGACAGGATCGACGACGTCGCAACCCCGCTCGCGCCAGCGAATGAGCCCCCGGTCGGCGAGCTTCTTCAGCGTTTTGTTGGTGTGCACGATCGAGAGGCCGAGCGTATCGGCAAAATGCATCTGCGTGACCGGAATATGGCGATGATTGTCGCCAAGAATTCCCGCATTCATGCCACGGTCGAACAGGAAGGCGAGAAGGTAGGACGCCCTTTCCAGTGCTGACCGGCGTCCAACGCTGAGCAGATGCTCGTCGAGAATGCATTCTTCCCGGGCTGCAAGCCAGGTCAGGTCGAAGCTCAGCCCCGGATGCAGCTCGAACAGGGAAAACAGCCTGCTGCGTTCGAAGACACAGAGCGTCATCGGCGTCAGCGCCTCGACGGAATGCTGCATCTCCGCCATGACGGCGCCCTGCAAACCGACCATGTCACCCGGCACCACATAATTCAGGATCTGCCGCCGACCATCTTCGAGGATTTTGTAGCGGAACCCCCAACCCGAGAGCACCGTGTAGAGATGCGCGCTGCGAGCGCCTTCCACCAGCACTGTCGTCCCTGGATCGGCGACAAGTTCGCCACGCTTGAACGTGGAGACGAACTCCAGTTCCGCTTCAGTGAACGGACGAAACCGTTTCATCTGTCGCAAGGGACATTCGAAACAGCTGACACGAACAGGAGAATGACGCGGTTCGATTGCCACGGGATGACCTCGTTTGACTGCCATAAGGTTCCGACTTGGAACAATGCAGGTCGGACATGTCTTTTTTAAATGACGCTGGTCGAGGCACGTTCGATAACGCGCGCCTGACAAAAGGGAATTTTATGATGACTGCGCCGCTCCGCGTTCTCGTTGCCGAGAACCAGTATCTGATCGCCATGGAGGTGGAGCGCATTCTTCTCGACGATCTGCCTTGCGATGTAACCATCGCCCCGCTGGCCCGCCTGGCGGAGACCGTCGAGACAACGATGTTCGATGTGGTGATCATCGACGCGGTCTTGAACGAGGCCTTGAATGTCGAACGTGCAGACCTGATCATAAAAGCCGGCGCGAAGCCGGTCTTTCTGTCGTCCTATGGCCATTTCACCGACACTCCAAGCATCGTGACCGCACATCCGTTGGTCACAAAGCCGCCGCAAGCCCATGAACTGGCTGCGGCGGTTTTGAAAGCGGCGCATGGTCAGGAGCCCTCAGACGGCGAACGCCTTCTTGATGACCGCTGAGCTATGCGCGTCCGGGCCATAATCGCCCTCGCCGCTCACCCCCAGGATCTCCTGAAGCTTGTTGCGCGCCCGGTTGATGCGGCTCTTGATGGTACCGACGGCGCAGCCGCAGATCTCGGCGGCTTCCTCGTAGGCGAAACCCGAAGCACCAACGAGGATGATCGCCTCGCGCTGGTCACTCGGCAGTTGATCGAGAGCCCGCTTGAAGTCCTGCAGATCGAGTGATCCATACTGCTGCGGATGCGTTGAGAGTTGGGACGTGAAAATCCCGTCAGTGTCCGACACTTCGCGGCCCCGCTTACGCATCTGCGAATAGAATTCGTTGCGCAGGATGGTGAAGAGCCAGGCTTTCATGTTGGTCCCGGGCTCGAAATGATCCTGCTTCGCCCAGGCTTTCATGATCGTGTCCTGAACGAGATCATCCGCCACGTGATGCCGGCCCGTCAGCGACACGGCAAAGGCGCGTAGGTTTGGCAAGGCCGCCAGCAGATCACGCTTGAAGGAGTGGTCGGTCGACTTATCCCCAACGGTCATCGAGCATTGTCCTTGATGCGAGTGTCTGCGCTGGCCTGCCGTTCGGCCATGTCAAGTTGCTCCAGCAGTTGCAGGAAGCGTTCCGGAATGCCTTCTTCCTGTACCGACTGGTAGTATTCGCGCAGTTGCGCCGACACTCCGGGGTGAAAGGCTGCCATTCCAGGCAGCCCGTTCGTAACCGGCGCTTTCTTCGAGTGTTCTGTCATGGGGTCCAACGGGTTTGAAATAGTGTCGCCTGACAACGCCAACGATCCGAGAAGGTTCCCACAGAAGCGATATTTTTCAACAACCGTTATAGCGCTCTCAAAACCGTGATCCAGTTGGAACAAAGGCCAATAGACGACGTTTTCCCGCCATCGAAACAGGGAGAAATCAAAATGCTCTATTATGCCCTCGTCTTTCTCGTTGTCGCACTGATCGCCGGTGTCCTCGGTTTTGGCGGCATCGCAGGTGCCTCCGCAGGAATTGCGAAGATCCTCTTCGGTATCTTCATCATTCTCTTCCTGGTTTCGCTGGCTATGCGCCTGTTCCGACAGGCCTGACCGCCGGTGAAAAAAAACAGGCCGCGCCCGAAAGCGCGGCCTTTTTTATGAAGAAAATCCAATAATTTAGCCGATCCTCAGAACACCATCCAGACAGCAATGGCGAGCAGAACTACAAGTATCACGCCGAGCGTCGTGACTGTGAACGACCCGTAACGAGCAGGCACCTGCGATTCGAGATCCTGATCCAAGCCGGCCTGTTGGGCCAGATGGCGGTTCTGGGCATCGACATTGGATACTGTCGGACGAGTGGGGTCTTCTGTCTTCATCGAACTGCTCCTTAACGTTCGGCCAGCACCGGTGGCATGAGCGCCTGGGCTGCAGCAGGACCGGCCGTTGCCGGCGGGACGTCGAGCGCCGCAAGCTTGCCTGGATCGATCGTCTGGCGAATTTCGCGGCCGGCCACCAGTTCGGAGTTTACAGGGAAACAATCACCATAGATGATATCGGCCATGGCACGGGCACGCTTAAGTTCCGTCGGCAGCGCCGTGTAGCAAGCCTCGTCGGTTTCGTACGAGATAACAGCGACCGGATCTTGCAGACAGGTAGTGTCTTGCGGATGGCAGGCTACAATAACCAGCAAGGCAGCCATACTGTTCATGATCGTTCTCCGTGTTACCTGAAGGTTAACGCGAAGACTGCATGACAGTTCCGGGAACAAGGGTGTGAACAGGCGGAAACAGCGCGCTTTACGACCGAATCAGGTCGTGAATGTAATGAAGCTTGGCAATCACCGGCTCTGACAGCACGAAAGGATAAAGATCCGGCTGGCCCATGCTGCGATTGATGCTATTGATCGCCAGCGTTAGTGGCACCCATGCCCGAACGAGCGCCCCCGCGCTTCCTATACTGTAGCTGTCGAAGGTCCGCTTCAATTCGATCGCCGGCATGTCTGCCTCGACGTCGGGACTGGTCCGCAGCCCGAAGGCATCTGCCGTGTCGAGAGCGTCGACGATGTGGAAGTAATGGGCGAATGTCTCGGCGAAGTCTTCCCATGGATGGCTCGCTGCGTAGGCGGAGATATAGCTGTTCTCCCAGCCTTGAGGCGGCCCCTCCGCATAATGCCGCTGAAGTGCCTCGGAATAGTCCGCGCGTTCGTCTCCAAACACCTCTCGACAGCGGTCGAAAGCGTTTCGGTCGCGTACCAGTACGTTCCAGTAGTAATGCGCCACCTCATGGCGGAAGTGCCCGAGCAGGGTGCGGAACGGTTCTCCCAGCGCGACCCGCCGCGCTTCCCGCTCGGCATCCGAGCCCTCCGCGATGTTCAGCGTGATCAAGCCTTCAGCGTGACCGGTCAAGACCGGCCCGTCGCCACCAGGCAATGTATCGTCCGCGAGAAAATCGAAGCCCAAACCCCGCTCCGGATCGATGGTCCGGGTCACCAGCGGCAGCTTGAAACGGAGCAGCGAATAGAAGAGGCCACGCTTTGCGAGCTCGATCCGCTGCCAATTCTGCAGGTTTTCGGGGATGGAGATATCCGGGATCGTGATGTTGTGCCGGCAGGCGACGCAAAAGCCGCTGTCATCGGCATCCTCGACCAACCAGTTGCAGCCGCCCAGCGCCGCATTGGCACAGGGCTTCACGACCGCGCTGTCTGTTTCGCCATGGTCGATAATATGGGCGCCGGAAGGATCGAGCGCGACCATGTCCAGCGCCCCCGAGCGGAAGGCCAGCCTGGCTCCGCAGGTAACACACCCATCGTTTTCAAAATGCACGACATTCGAACAGTTGCTGCAACTGAACAGGCGCATGATCGTGTCTCTCGTTGGGAAGCGCCCGGGCGGCGCGGAAGGTCAGTCGAAAATCTCGAGCGGGAAGCGCAACTGGTAACGGACCTGACCGTTGGCCAGTTCGTGGCGCGCCTCACCGTTGACGGATGACGGCACCACACGTTCGAGCACGGTCGAGCCGAAACGTGCAGCCTTCGTCTCTTCGTTCTCGCGCGCGGTGAACGGCTCGGCCCACACGATTTCCACCACCGGCCCCGCAGGTGTTTCGAGCTTCCGGCAGGAAACAACGATCGGCATGCGTCTCTGCAGGAAATCGCCATGGCTCACCGCGTTAACCACCAGTTCGTGCAGAGCAAGCCCGATGTGCAAGGACGCGTTCGGCGTCAGAAGCACGTCGTCTCCGGTGACTTGGACGAGATCGACATTATCCTGCACATACCGATCCAACTGCTGCTTCAGCAAGTCGCGGAAATAAGCACCGCGCCAGCTCGAGTCCGTGATCAAGTCCTGCGACTGCGAAAGCGCATGCAGCCTGCCCCGGAATTTGCCGAGGAACATGTCCAGCGTACCGGAATAACGGGCAGTCTGGGATGCGATGCTCTGGATAATGGCCAGCAGGTTCTTCGACCGGTGGCTCACTTCGCGCAGCAGAGCCCTCAGAAGCCGCTCACGTCGACGGTCTTCGGTGCGGTCGATCACCACCGTGATCAGATGCAGATCGTGATCCGCCATCTCCACCATGCGGCAGCGGAACTCGAAGAAGGTGTCGTCGCCAGCCTCGATCTCAAGCTCGGCGCGGTCACCAGCCTTTTCCAGACCAGACTTGAGCTCGACCAGTTTCTGCCCGATCTCGGGACCAAAGATCGCATCGTCTGTCGGAACCCGGCCAGGAGGCAGGCGCCAGCGGGCTGGAAGCGAAGTGATGCAGACATAGGCACCGTCCTTGTCCTGCAGGATCAGGCTGGCGCCCATGTCGATGAGCGCGGTTATGAAGAACTCACGCAGCTGTTCATCGCCACGCTGAGGTTCAAACCATGTCAACCGATGTACCAATTGGCTGCTCCGCCGTTCTCGGCATATGGGACCGGCTCCATCCGGTCCGCCCCTCGCTTAAACCTATGCCCTCAAAGGGCCATATCAAGCCTGCTCGGACACGCGCTCGTTGAAGAAAAGCGCCTGACTGATCAGGGCCTTGACCATGTCGGGGTTGAACGGCTTGGTCACCAGGAAGGCCGGCTCCGGGCGTTCCCCGGTCAGCAGACGCTCCGGGAAGGCAGTGATGAAGATGACCGGGATGGTATCGACTTTCAGGATATCGTTGACCGCGTCGATCCCCGAGCTGCCATCGGCAAGCTGGATATCGGCAAGAACCATCTTCGGATTGGTGCGCTTGTAGAGATCGACGGCCTCGGCATGGGTACGGGCAATGCCGGTGACGCGATGGCCAAGATCTTCGACCATCTGCTCGATGTCGAGCGCGATCAGCGGCTCGTCCTCGATGATCATGATATCGGTGGCCACCTGTCGAGAGATCTCCATGGAAGCCTCGTTGAAGAGAGCGTTGAAATCAGACTCACCGACACCGAGCACGCTGGCTGCTTCGGCGGTCGTGAAGCCCTCGACGGTGATCAGCAGGAAGGCGTGGCGAGCACGTGTCGGAACGGCGGCGAGATTGGCAGCGGCCCGCTTCTCCCAGGCAAAAGGCGATGTAATCTGCGGAAGCTCGACCTTGGTCGAGTCGTAGATGGTCACGAACAGCTTGTAGAGCGCGACGCGATCGTCACCGGTGTCCGGAAAGATCGAAATATCAGCGATCAACGCTTCCAGGACCGCTGCGACATAGGCATCTCCGGAGGTCTGCGAACCGGTGACAGCGCGTGCATAACGCCGCAGGTAAGGAAGATGAACAGCGACGCGGGCAGTAAGGGACATGCAGGTCTCCAATCGATATGGATAAAGGTGCGGACTCGCCAGAAAACGCGGCTCAACAAAAAATGTTCCACCGCGTTTGGAACTTTTTTGCGTCTTAGCGCTTATCAGGATAATGGTTAAAACGCTTGCTACACACACGGATTTGGACGCACATGGCGGAAGGCCCTCCGAAAACTACGAAATCCAAAATGCTTTCGGGGGCACAGAAGCAGAATGTGAACGCGCTGATCGCGACAAAGCTGCGTGGCTATTACGATAGCATCATCGAAGAAGGCACTCCACCGCACCTGCTGGATCTTCTCGAACAACTCCATAACGCCGAAACTGAAGCCAAGTCCAAGAAGTAAGGTCAACAAGGCCGGGCTGCGCACCCGGCCATGCTCTTCTCAGTCACGCATCGTCGTGATCGCTGCCGACCCCTTGCGATTTAGCCACACCGTAGACGACGGCAGCAATGACAGCCGCAGTCAGCAGAGAGCGTCCCTTCATCAAAGCGGGAACGCCGGCGAGAAGCTGCAGGGTCATGGGGTCAGGTAGCCGGGCTCTCGCGGCCCTTTGTCGGGCTTTCATCCGTAGTTCGGTGCGCCGGTTCATGAATTGAACCACCGCGATCACGATCACCGCAAGGATAGCGGTTCCGATCGCAATCACGAGCGCAGCGAGGACGGGGCCCATGATGCCGGTCAGATAAATGCCGAGCGCGAAAAGCAGCGCGACATAGGCAGTGAGCCCCAGAACGGCCGCCACCGCACCCGCGAGCACGGAGCGCCCGAGACGGCGGGCGGTCGGCCGCACCTTGCCAAACGCGACCACGCCCAGTTGTCGGAACAGTGGAAACATGATCAGCGCCGGCTGAGCAGCGCAAGCACATAGCCGACGCCGGCTGCCATGGCGAGCGACTGCAGCGGCTTGGCGCGCACATAGGCCTCCAGGTCCTCTTCGGCATTCATGAAGCGCTCACGCGCGCTGTCGATGTATTCCTGCGAGGTTTCCCCCGCCTGTCGGATCTTGCCGCTACCGAAAGAGGCGACGGTCTGGGTCAGAGCAGCGATATCGCGGCGAAGGGCCTCGAGGTCCGCCTGGACGTCGCCGCTGGTTGCGGTACCCGCCGTATTCGCCTTGTCTTCGATGCGGTCCGCAAGGTCGTTCGCCTTGTCCTCAATCTTGCTCTTGGAGGCGCTCGGTACCTGGGCCATGAAATTCTCCTTCGCTCGTTCTGTGAATGCAGTTCGCAAGCAAAACGCCGAGACCCCGCGAGTGTTCCATCAAAACCCAGATTGTGCGCCGACCCCTCCCGTGGCGTCGCAACTATGGTCTCGCCGCCTATGGAACTTCCGCCGTCGGGACACGTTTTCCGGCCCGAGGACACGGAGCCTCGACCAACACCAGACACGGGAGAACACCGATGAATTGGAACCAGATCGAAGGCAATTGGGAGCAGTTCAAGGGCAAGGCCCAGACCCAGTGGGGCAAGCTGACCGGTGACGATCTCGACGTCATCGCCGGCAAGCGCAAGGAACTCTCCGGCAAGATCCAGGCTGCCTATGGCCGCACCCAGGAAGAGGCCGATCGCGAGATCGACGACTGGATGAGCCGCAACTAAGACCTGACGGTCTTAGGACGCACGAAACCCGGACCCTCACGGCTCCGGGTTTTTTGTTGCCGGACATCAGGCGGCGACCGTCGTCGCCCCGTAGGTCACGCCCTTCTCCTTAAGCCAGCGGCGGTAGGCGATCGACGAGGCATCCGCGCGGGTCGGGATTTCCTTGCGCGGCTCGAGCGGCAAGAGCACCGGCCGCTGGTTTTCGAGGATGATCCTGTCCTGCAGGAAGATCATCTGCTGGAAATGGATGAGCTCCGTCGTCGTCGAGACATCGTCGATCAGATACATGATCGGATGCGCCCGGCAGCGGC
Source organism: Rhizobium sp. AQ_MP (assembly GCF_014237835.1). Taxonomy (GTDB): domain Bacteria; phylum Pseudomonadota; class Alphaproteobacteria; order Rhizobiales; family Rhizobiaceae; genus Allorhizobium. Next base: position 278,848 of record NZ_JACJVI010000002.1, on the reverse strand, counting down.
CGGGATCGAGCGGCTGGACGAAGAGGCCGATGACATCCCAGCGATTGGTGGCATTCGGGCAGGTCTTGTAGAGGATCGTCGTGAAGGGCGTCATCACCCGGTACATGTATTGCGTGGTGATCCCGTCCTGCGCCGACAGAGCCGCCTGCGGCTGGAAGAAGGTGCAGTTGGTCGCCCAGACCTCGTCTTCCTCGCGCCTGATCTCGACATCGTAGCTCTGCACCTCAGTATGCGGTTCCGCGCCTAAAACATCCGTATGCACAAAGGGAAAATGCGCCATGTCGAGAAAATTCTCGACGATGCGAAGGCCGGAAGCCTTCACGGTCACGACACCACAGGGCACGTAGCGCCGGTCAGGCTCGTCAGCCTCCGGCAGCGGAAAAATCTCGCGCTGGGGCTCTCCCAGCGTCGCCCAGAGAAAGCCGAAGCGATGGCGCAGCGGCAGCGGCTTTGCCCGCCCCTCGGCAAAGACCTCGATCGCCCCATCCGCCTGCTTGATGACGGTGAGATCCGTCCCGAGCAAGCGGTTCTGCGATCGGCCGACGGGAATCACCGCCTCGGCATCGAGTACATACCACTGATCAAGCGACGCCTTGTCGATACCGTTCTGCATAGTCTGTCTTTCCTCTGGAGCATGGGAGAAACCGCTTGAAACCCGATCACGCCCGCCGCTAGATTGCCCAAAAATTAGAGCGCGCACAATTGCAAGGCAACACTGATCCCCATCCGATGACGGCAAAGGCCGACCAGATGACCGTCGACTTCACCTTTTCCGGAAGGCTGGAGCCGCAGGGCTTCATTGCGTTTGCCGAGCATCGCGCAGCCCGCCTGTCACTCGGCCTGAACATTGCCTCCTGTGACAGCGACCGATGTCGCCTGACGCTGTCTGGACCGGGAGCGCTGATCGATGCCTTCGAAATGGCGGTCAGCCTCGGCCCCTATGACAGCATCGTGCTCAACGTGACGAGATTTCAAACCGACGAAGCCCTGCCCGCAAAGGCCGCATCATGACATCAGCCTCTCCCTGGATCCCCGTTGCCCTTTCAGCCGATATCGAAGCCGGCACCTCCGCCGGAACGCTCGTCCATGGCGAGGAGCGCGTCGTCTGGCGTGACGACAAGGGCGAAATCCATGTCTGGGAGGACCGCTGCCCGCATCGCGGCATGCGCATGAGCTTCGGTTTCGTGCGCGGCGACCACATCGCCTGCCTTTATCACGGCTGGCGCTACGATACGGGCGGGCAATGTCGCTACATTCCGGCCCATCCCGATCTCGACGTGCCCCAGACCATCAAGGTCCCGACCTTTGCCGCAACAGAACGCGCCGGCATCGTCTGGATGGCACAGGAAGGGGCAGATGCGACGGACCTCTCGACGCTTCCCGAGACGGCTGAACCAGTTCGCAGCCTCTTCGTCGACCTATCGACGAACGCGGCCCTGCTGGCGGTGACGGCAGCGCCACCCGAGGGGTATCGTCCGGTCGAGAGTGGCACTGGCTTGGTCACCTTCCAAGGTAGCGACGTGACCGCCCTGATAGCGGCCCAACCCCGCGACGTTGCACGCACGGCCTTGCACATCACGGTGACCGGAAACACCTCCGCAGCCACCCGCCTCGACCTGATCCTCTGGGCCACGGACCTGCGCAACCGCCTCGAAGCCCGTTCGTTGGAGGCCGCGTGATGATCAGGCTTTACGACTACCATCTCGACGAAAACGGTTTTCGCGTTCGTCTTCTCCTCTCCATGCTCGGCCTCTCCTTCGAGACGGTTGCCATCGACAAGGCACCGGGCCGCGAGCAGGAAAAGCCGCATATGCTGGCGCTCAATCCGACCGGCACGCTGCCGATCCTTGAAGACGGCGACGTCAGGCTCTTCGGCACTGCTGCCATCCTCGCTTATCTCGTCCGCGCCCATGCGCCTGACAGTCCCTGGCTGCCGGCCGATGCCGCAGACTTCGGACGCGTCCAGCAATGGCTGGGCTTCTCCGGCCGCGAGTTGAAGCCCGCCGTCGACGCCCGCGAGGCGGCTCTTTTCACCTCCGAGGGCGCCAGCGAGGCGGATCTCAAGGCCGCCCGCAAAGCCTTCCGCATCATGAACGACCACATGACGCTGCGGCAGATCGAAGGCTTGGACTGGTTCGTCGGCAACACCCCGACGCTGGCCGATCTGGCCCTCCTGCCGAGCTTTGCGCTTTCGCGTGACTGCGGCATCGACCATGACGAATACCCGGCCCTTCGCCGGTGGCTGCGCCGTTTCCGGGCGCTTCCGGGCTTCATCACCATGCCCGGCGTACCGGATTATCACTGACCCGCCTTGCTGGCCCAAAGCCCCTCGGCTAGGTCGATGGCAACGCAGGGAGGTCCGCCATGATCCGCATCGTCTTTCTCGACCGCGACACGCTGTCGCCGGAAACCGTGGTCCGAGCGCCCTCCGTGCCGCATGAAATGGTGGTCCATGCCCGCACCGCCCCTCAGGAAGTGGCGGAGCGCATCCGCGACGCCGATGTCGTGATCACCAACAAGGCTCCCGTCCGCGCCGAGGCACTCGCCGGCGCCGCGAAGCTCAAGCTGATCGCCGTCTCCGCCACCGGCACCGACATTGTCGATCTCGTGGAGGCCAGAGCGCGCGGGATCGCCGTCTGCAATATCCGGAACTACGCCAAGCACACGGTGCCCGAACACACCTTCGCGCTGATGCTGGCGCTGCGCCGCTCCATCCTGCCCTATCGCCAGTCGGCCATCGAGGGTCGCTGGCAGCAGGCAGCGCAATTCTGCTATTTCGATTACCCCATTGCCGATCTCGGCGGCTCGACGCTGGGGATCATCGGCCATGGCACGCTCGGCCAGTCGGTGGGCAAGATCGCCGAGGCCTTCGGCATGACGGTGCTCGCCGCCGGTCGTCGCGGCGCAACCGAGCTGAAACCCGGCCAGACGGCTTTCGACGAGGTCCTGAAGCGCTCTGACGTCATCACCCTGCACTGCCCGCTGACACCGGAAACGCGCGGCGTGATTGGTGCGCGCGAATTCGCGCTGATGGAACGCCGCCCGCTGCTGATCAACACCGGCCGCGGCGGCCTCGTCGATGAACTGGCGCTGGAAAAGGCGCTCGATGCCGGCCAGATCTCCGGCGCCGGCTTCGACGTCACCGATGGTGAACCGCCCGCAGCAGACAGCCCGATGATGCGGATCGCATCACGCGAAAACGTCATCCTCACCCCGCATGTCGCCTGGGCCAGCCGCGAGGCAATCCAGGCGCTGGCCGACCAGCTGATCGAGAATATCGAGCTGTTTTTGGCGGGGACCCCGCGCAATCTCGTCGGCTGATCCTGCTCAGGCAGGTCAAGGCTGTAATGTGGGGATACCCCCCTCTGCCCTGCCGGGCATCTCCCCCACACGGGGGGAGACTGGCTGAACCGCCGGCCCGCTCACATTCCGTAGGCGCCGCGAAGGGATCGGCAGACGCGGCGCTCCGCTCTCCCCCCTTGTGGGGGAGATGTCACGCAGTGACAGAGGGGGGTATCCCTATGCACCACCCCACCCCTTGCCCTTTCCCCGCGACGCATATCTAACTCTCTCAAAAGACACAGGGAGGACGGCATGCGGTATCTGGAGGCGGACTATCAGGGCGAGGAAATCCTGACGGCGAAAAAGGGCGCGCTCGGGCTGATCGCCCTGAACCGGCCACGTGTCCTGAATAGCCTCAGCCACGCCATGATCCTGGATTTCGGCAAGGCGCTCGATGCCTTCGAGGCCGCCCCTGATGTGGCCGCCGTTCTCGTCACCGGCGAGGGCGAACGCGGGCTTTGCGCCGGCGGCGACATCAGGATGTTCTATGAAAGCGGCAAGGCCGGCGACGGCAAGGCCTCCGAATTCCTCAAGGCCGAATACCGCCTGAACGCCCGCATCGCCCGTTTCAAGAAGCCCTATGTCGTCGTGATGGACGGCATCACCATGGGCGGCGGTGTTGGCGTGTCCAGCCATGGCAGCCACCGCATCGTCACCGAGACGACAAAACTCGCCATGCCCGAAACCGGCATCGGCTTCTTCCCCGATATCGGCGCCACCTGGCTTCTCTCCCGCGCACCCGGCGAACTCGGCACCTGGATGGGGCTATCAGGCGAAGCGGTGAACGGCGCGGATGCCATCACCGCAGGCTTTGCCGACTGGTATGTCCCGCAGGAACGGGTGGCCGAACTCCTGGAGCGGATCGCCGCCCTGCCCGCACCCGCTCTCGGGTCAACCATGGCCTCGATCATCCGCGACTATACGGTGGACGGCCCGACCGGCATTTTTTCCGAAGGCCGCGCCATGATCGACCGCTGCTTCGCCTTCGACACGGTGGAGGAGATCATAGCCGCCCTCGAAAAAGAACAGGGCGACCTCGCCGCCAGAACGCTCACCGCCCTCAGCGCGAAATCGCCGACCAGCCTGAAGGTGACACTGAGGATGCTGCGCGAGGCCCGCCGCTCGAATGACCTCGAAACCTGCCTCGAACGCGAATTCGCCGGCACCCTGCAGGTGGTGAAGGTCCCCGATTTCTACGAGGGCATACGTGCTGCGATCATCGACAAGGACAGGAACCCGAAATGGTCGCCTGCGACGCTGGAGGATGTGGCGCCGGAGAGTGTGGAGGCGTTTTTTGTGGCGCGGGATGAGCGGTTGTTTGGGTAGGGTGGGAGATGCCTAGAGTTCGCGACCGACTGGATGCAACGAACAATGGCCATCGTGTCGTACCATGAGCCGTGTAGGAACTACCGCTTTGCGCCAAAAGCGGACTTGCATGGCTTGCATTTTCGGAAAGCTACAGACAACCTTTACTGCCTGTCATCGGCATCGGATAACCGCCTCTTTTAGATCGCCGCGATCTGAGCCACTTGGCCACGTAGACCCATCAGGCGCTCGCGCATTTTGCCTTCCTCTTTAGAAGGTAGGTTCCCCTTCAAATCCTTTTGTATCTGATAAAGCTTCTTTAGCTGCCTGTTCGGCACAAGAAGTCGTTCGCCATCAACTATGACGCCAGTGATTTCTGCAGGGCGATCTACAAAATGCTTTTCCTTGTGATAACGAAGACCTGAACGATGGATGAGACGCTTAATATCCCAAAGCACCTGCGGCGATAGCGACGCCCCAGATATGGTAACGTCATCAATGTAAACCGTTAGGCGGTAACCATTCGCTTTGCATTTAGCAGCGATTGCCTCCCACACATCATAGTGCGCAAAAAACGACATTATGGGGCTTAGAGGGCTACCTGTCGGAAGATGGCCTTGATATGTCGCAAGCTTGGCAAGCGTTGCGGCTACATCTGTTTCGCAGCACAAGATTCGATGAAAGAACCAGTAGACGCGGCGTGACGGTGTGCTGGGATAGTATTTGCGGATATCTAGGCACCGAACGACTCGCTGTCCTCGATGTGCTGCTGCATTCGACACATAGCATCGCCCCTTAACAGGGCAAAATAGGTAATCCGGCGGTGCAATTCTTCCCAGAAGTCGGGCGATCCGCGCCTGCACCAACTTCAACCGTCGTGCTGGATTCTCTACACCACGAACCCCGCCGGTTTTTTTTCGGCACGTCAAACTCTGAGTAAAGCGTATCCGCCATCTTTGCCAAAGCCCGCATCTCACTAGGAGACAGACCTAGCAAGTCGGCTAGCCGCTTTTTGCTTGCCAGCTTATAAAGTGGCGACTGATGCGGCGGATATACTTTTCCCTTAGTCGGCATGCGCTCTCTCCGAACGCTCTTCGATAAACTTCATCATATTGATGATTTTCGACGCCACAAATGTTCGTGCCTTTTCCCGAGCCGGAGATTTCCCAAGATTTTCTGAGAAGAAAATGATTGAGGACGTCGGAATATCAAATGCGGCCTCATATTTTCTAAGTAGCTCAAGAGACGGTTCTTTATGGCCCTTCTCAATCTCCGATAGATAGGATTTTGAGATTCCAAGCTTTTCCGCCGCCTCGTTCTGCTTCATGTCGTGAAAGACACGTATCAGCCGAAGGGCTTCATTTAACATTTCTACCTCCAATCAATACAAAACAGGGCGGCGGCTACTCCCGCGAGACCTTGGTAATCAAATCGTAGAGCCACACCAAGAACCACAGGACGTGGGCGGTGAGCTTTCCGACTGTGACCAAGGACGTTACCGTCTTCGGATGAAGCAGGATTTTCCACCAGCTTTTCCGAGTCTTCGATTTCGTCCGCCGCCGTTCTCGATCGGTATGCTTTGATGTTTCCATCATTTAGTCCTTTCCAAACCAACCCAGCAGGATTGCTGAGCGCCATCGAGGCTTGGAAAGCGGGGCGAGAACGGTAACCCTGCCTGTACGGGCGTGCCCCGCCATCGGGGCACGCCCGCGCCGCCATGTGCCGTGGACCACGGACCTGCCGGCCGGAAGTCAGAAGGTTTAGGCCTTCCACGAAGCTCCTTGCGAAGCCTCAGAGAGTGATGACTATCCCCTGTAACATACGATGATCGAGATTTAAGATAACACGGCCAAATTTTCAAGAACTAAGTTCTCTATTGGCGAACTTTTTTTGACAGATGTAGCTGTGCATATCCTACCCGAAAAGATCGCATTGCTGCTGCGCAGCCACGTGCTCTTACCGCTCCGGGCCTGGTTCCTCGTCGTTCAGCCATTTGAGGACGCACGCGAGCGGCCCGCCCTCGGATTCTACTATCCCCGGCAGTACGAATTAAGACCAGTAGCCGGTCGCGGCCACCGGTAAAGGTGCCTCGGCATGGATTTACAGATGGGAAGTTGTGCCGCTCCAGTAGTCAGGGGCGAGCGCACTGAAATGCGGGTGTCAGTCTTCAGCGGCAGCGCCAAACTCTCTTCCTCACAAGCACTCCAGACCAGCCATACATGTCCGCAGTGGGCCGAATGCAGCCGACAGTATGCCTAGCCCCGGCGAGAAAAACGCCCTCACTCAATCTCATACGGCATCGGGTTCCGCACCCGATGATCCACCACCAGCTTCCTTTTCAGCGGCGGCACGGCGCGGCTGGTGCATTTGACGCGCTCGCAGATGCGGCAGGAGATGCCGATGGGGTCGAAGGCGCCGCGGTTGGAGAGGTCGAGGTCGTCGGCATAGACGAAGGCGCCGGCATAGGAGATCTCGCAGCCGAGCGCCAAGGCATAGCGCGGATTGGCGGCGCGGAAGCCGGCGGAGCCTTTTGACACTTGCGTCGCGATGCAGAGATAGCGCACGCCATCGGGCGTTTCCGCCGTCTGACGGATGATCCGCCCCGGCGTCTCAAAAGCCTGGTGGGCGTTCCACAGCGGACAGGCCGCGCCAAAGCGGGCAAATTGCAGGCGGGCAGCACTGTGGCGCTTGGTGATGTTGCCGGCCCGGTCGATGCGCGCAAAGAAGATCGGCACGCCCTTGAGCCCCGGGCGCTGCAGCGTCGAAAGCCGGTGGCAGACCTGTTCGAGCGAGGCCTCGAAACGGGCGGCGAGCAGTTCGATATCGTGGCGGAGGTCGCGGGCGGCCGTGAGGAAGCTGCGATAGGGCAGGATCAGCGCGCCGGCGAAATAGTTGTAGAGACCCATGCGACAGATCTCGACCGCCTCTTCGCTGCGGAAATTCGCCTGTTTCAGCACCTGGTCGATCTTTGTGGCAGCGGCGAGTTGGGCGATCTGGATGGCGATCTGGAAATCGCGAGTGGGGGCCGAGGCATAACGACTGACGGTCAGGATCCGCCCCACCGGATCGAAGCGCCGGATCGCCTCGTCGCCCGCCTCGCCGCGCACGACGCGCACGCCGTGGCGCGTTTCGAGATGGCCTGAAAGGGCCGCGTAATTCTCCCCCTCCCCGAGCTTCAGCTCTGTCGCCAGCTGCTCGGCGGCGAGGTCGAGATCGTGGATGTAATTGTCGACGAAGTGGAAGAAGTCGCGCACCTCGTCATAAGGCGTCACCTCCTGGCTGGGCGCTGCCCCCAGCCGGTCGTCGAGGCTGGCCAGCTGTTCATTGCCGCGCCTGTAAGCCTGGTGGGCGGCAATCAGCGCATGGGCGAAGCCGGGGGCATTCTGGGTGACGAGCTTCAGCTCCTGCAGGCTTGGCGAATAGGTCTCGAACAGCGGATCGGAGAGCGCCTCAGTCAACGCCGAGAGCAGGCGGTCGTTCTGGCCGGAGGAAAGCTCGGTGATATCGATGCCGAATTTTTCCGCCAGCGACAAAAGCACCGAGGCCGAGACCGGGCGCTGGTTGTTTTCGATCTGGTTGAGATAGCTGGTGGAAATGCCGACCATATCGGCAAATTGCGCCTGGGTGGCCCCGTTTGCCTGGCGGATGTCGCGGACCTTGCGGCCGATGAAGAGTTTTCCGATGGCCATTTCGCAAATTCGCAATTTTCACTTTGCAAATTCATAAATCCACAGATGCACCTGTTCAACCGTTTTCTTCTGCGGCACAGTGGAATAGGTGTCACACAAGGCTTTAAAGCCAAACAGATCATTCCGGAGGAAGCATGTCGACGATCCTGGACCAGCTCGAAGCGCGCCGCGCGGAGGCCCGCCTCGGCGGCGGCGAAAAGCGCATCGCCGCCCAGCACGGCAAGGGCAAGCTGACCGCCCGCGAGCGCATCGAGGTCCTGCTCGACGAAGGCTCGTTTGAAGAATACGACATGTATGTCACCCACCGCGCCGTCGATTTCGGCATGGCCGAACAGAAGGTGCCGGGCGACGGCGTGGTCACCGGCTGGGGCACGATCAACGGCCGCCAGGTCTATGTCTTCTCCCAGGATTTCACCGTGCTGGGCGGCTCGCTGTCCGAAACCCATGCCCAGAAGATCTGCAAGATCATGGACATGGCGATGAAGGTCGGCGCGCCCGTGATCGGCCTGAATGACTCGGGTGGCGCCCGCATCCAGGAAGGTGTGGCTTCGCTCGCCGGTTATGCCGATGTCTTCAAGCGCAATGTCGATGCGTCGGGCGTCATTCCGCAGATCTCCGTGATCATGGGCCCCTGCGCCGGGGGCGCCGTCTATTCGCCCGCCATGACCGACTTCATCTTCATGGTGCGGGACTCATCCTACATGTTCGTCACCGGCCCCGATGTGGTGAAGACCGTGACCAACGAAATCGTCACGGCGGAAGAACTCGGCGGCGCCTCGACGCACACGAAAAAGTCCTCCGTCGCCGATGGCGCCTATGAGAACGACATCGAGGCGCTGGAACAGGTCCGCCTGCTCTTCGACTTCCTGCCGCTCAACAACCGCGAAAAGCCGCCGGTCCGACCCTTCCATGACGATCCGGCCCGCATCGAGATGCGGTTGGACACGCTGATCCCGGACAGCTCCAACAAGCCCTATGACATGAAGGAGCTGATCTACGCGCTGGCCGACGAGGGCGATTTCTTCGAGATCCAGGAGGCTTTCGCCCGGAACATCATCACCGGCTTTATCCGCATGGAAGGCCAGACGGTCGGCGTCGTCGCCAACCAGCCTATGGTGCTCGCCGGCTGCCTCGACATCGATTCATCCCGCAAGGCCGCCCGCTTCGTGCGCTTCTGCGACGCCTTCTCGATCCCGATCCTGACGCTGGTCGACGTGCCCGGCTTCCTGCCCGGCACCGCCCAGGAATATGGCGGCGTCATCAAGCATGGCGCCAAGCTCCTCTTCGCCTACAGCCAGGCGACCGTGCCGATGGTGACGCTGATCACCCGCAAGGCCTATGGCGGCGCTTACGACGTCATGGCATCAAAGCATATCGGCGCCGATATCAACTATGCCTGGCCGACCGCCGAAATCGCCGTCATGGGCGCCAAGGGAGCGACCGAGATCCTCTACCGTTCGGAGCTCGGTGACCCGGAAAAAATCGCCGCACGCACGAAGGAGTACGAAGTCAACTTCGCCAATCCCTTCAAGGCCGCCGAACGCGGCTTCATCGACGAGGTGATCATGCCGCATTCCTCCCGCCGCCGCATTGCCAAGGCATTTGCGAGCCTCCGCAACAAGCAGGTCGGCACGCATTGGAAGAAGCACGACACGATCCCGTTGTGAGAGGTGTTGCGAGGGAGGCGAGATGCCGACGATCTTTGTATGGAAAGGCTGGAAATTTCTGTTTTTCAGCCTGGACCGAGGCGAGCCGCCGCACGTCCATGTCCGCAAGGATCGCAAGGAACTGAAACTGTGGCTCGATCCCGTGCGTGTGGCGTATAATCGACGGGTGCCGGATCACGAGGTCAACGCCATCATTGATGTCGTGAATGAACATCGGAAGGAGTTCATTGATGCCTGGAACCGTTACTTCGGATGACAACTGGGAAGAGTTCGAACCAGTTGAAGCCAAATGCAGCGACAGCGAGCTGGAAGTGGTGCTCGCCAATGGACTGAAGCTGTCGACCCCGCTCTGGTGGTATCCGCCGCTGCTCGCAGCAAGCTCGGAAGCGCGAAACCGGATCGAACTTTCGCCCTCGGGCGTGCATTGGCCTGAACTCGACGAAGATCTCAGCATCGACGGGATGCTGAAAGGCAGGAAATACCCGGGCGCAAAACCGCCCGCAGCAGCTGCGGAGTAAGGTGGGCGGACGACGAACGACAGAAAAGGGGCTAAGGCGAAGCGCCATCATCGCCTATATAACCCCGCAGCGCTGTTCGCGTGCCCACCGCAAAAGGATCCGATTTCATGACCGAGACAAAATTCCCGCCCGAGAAGAACCTGCCCACAGGCTATGTGCCGCCCAAGGTCTGGACCTGGGAGGCCGGCAATGGCGGCCAGTTCGCCAGCATCAACCGTCCGACGGCTGGCGCGCAGACAGAGGTCGAGCTGAAGGTCGGCAAACATCCGCTGCAGCTCTATTCGCTGGGCACGCCGAACGGCCAGAAGGTCACGATCCTGCTCGAAGAACTGCTGGCCGCAGGTCATTCCGGCGCCGAATACGATGCCTGGCTGATCAATATCGGCAAGGGCGACCAGTTCGGCTCGGGTTTTGTCGGCATCAATCCGAACTCCAAGATCCCGGCGCTCGCCGACCATGCCCCGAAAGACGGCGGGAAGCCGATCCGCCTGTTCGAGAGTGCCTCGATCATGACCTATCTCGCGGAAAAATTCGGCGCCTTCCTGCCGTCTGAAACCCGCGCCCGCGCCGAAGCCTTCAACTGGCTCTTCTGGCAGATGGGTTCCGCCCCCTTCGTCGGCGGCGGCTTCGGCCACTTCTTCTCCTATGCGCCGGTCAAGATCCAGTATGCGATCGACCGCTATGCCATGGAAACCAAGCGCCAGCTCGACGTCCTGAACCGTCAGCTCGCCGAGAACGAATTCGTCTCCGGCAGCGAATACACGATTGCCGACATGGCGATCTGGCCCTGGTATGGACGCCTGGCGCTTGACCAGTCCTATCCGGATGCCGGCACCTTCCTGCAGACCCAGGACTATGCGCATGTCGTTCGCTGGGCCAAGCAGCTTGCCGCCCGGCCCGCCGTGCAGCGTGGTTCGATCGTCAACAAGACCTCCGGCTCGCTCTCCGAACAGCTGCATGAACGCCACGACGCCTCCGACTTCGATACGAAGACGCAGGACAAGATCGCTGCGGCGTAAGGAGAGACCATGCCAAGCCTCCCCGACATGACCAAACATCGCGGTTTCCCCGGCGGCATGCCGGGGACCGGTGTGCAGTTCACCATCCGCCGCGCCAATCCGCGCGGCGTCACCCCGATCAAGGCGCTCCCCAGAAAGGCGCGCCCCGGCACCAAGGAACACCGCATCGACGCGGCCTTCCTGCATGCGCTCTGGCACCATTTCGGCGCGGAACCCTTCGAGCGCGGTAATCTCGATGCCGCGCGCCTGAGCCTGCTTTTCGGCCGCGAAGTGGTGCCCGCCACCAAGGATTTCGATCCTTTGTCCTACGAGGCGATGCTGGTCATCGACGAGAAGGTGGCGCGGAAGAACTTCCCCGAATCCTTCGAAGACGTGTTCGAGGTGTGAACCCATGGCAAAAGATCCGCTCATGCCGAAACACCAGGGCTTTCCGCTCGGCCTGCCTGGAACACAGTGGCAGTATACGATCCGCCGCGCCAATCCGAAGGTGACGCCGGTGACCAACTGGCCGCGCCACCGCACCATGGACCAGACGGTGGCGCTTGCCGATCTCGGCTTCATGCAGGCGCTCTGGCAGTATTTCGGCACCGAACCCTTCGAGCGCGGCAATCTCGACGGCGAACGCCTCTGTCGCCTCTTCGGCCGCGAAGTGATCGCCGCCGAGCGTGGTTTCGATCCGCAATCCTACTTCGCCAAGCTGAAGATCAACGAGCCGCTGGCCCGGAAGAACTTTCCGGAAGCCTTCGGCGAGGTGAAGGACGAGAAGAGCGTGGCCAAGGGTTTGAAGAAGAAGGCGCGGGAATAGCGGCAGTCCTCGCGCATAAGCGCCTGGAGGCTGAGCCCGGATGATAAACGGCAGGGAGAGAAGAAAGTGATCCAGAAAATCCTCATCGCCAACCGGGGCGAAATCGCCTGCCGGGTCATCAAGACCGCGAAGAAGCTCGGCATCAAGACAGTCGCCGTCTATTCCGATGCCGATCGCAATGCGCTGCATGTCGAGATGGCCGATGAGGCGGTGCATATCGGCCCGGCGCCGTCGAACCAGTCTTATATCGTCATCGACAAGATCCTCGACGCGATCCGGCAGACCGGAGCAGACGCCGTTCATCCCGGCTACGGCTTTCTTTCGGAAAACGCAGCCTTTGCCGAAGCGCTGGAAAAGGCGGGTGTCACCTTCATCGGCCCGCCGGTCGGTGCGATCCAGGCCATGGGCGACAAGATCACCTCGAAGAAGCTGGCCGCTGAAGCCGGCGTCTCGACCGTGCCCGGCCATATGGGCCTGATCGCCGATGCCGACGAGGCGGTGAAGATCTCCGATCAGATCGGCTATCCCGTCATGATCAAGGCGTCTGCCGGCGGCGGCGGCAAGGGCATGCGCATTGCCTGGAATGCCGAAGAAGCCCGCGAAGGCTTTCAGTCATCGAAGAACGAAGCGAAGAACTCCTTCGGCGACGACCGCATCTTCATCGAGAAATTCGTCACCGAGCCGCGCCATATCGAAATCCAGGTGCTCGGCGACAAGCACGGCAACACGCTCTATCTCGGCGAACGCGAATGCTCGATCCAGCGGCGAAACCAGAAGGTCATCGAAGAGGCCCCCTCGCCCTTCCTCGATGCCGCCACCCGCAAGGCCATGGGCGAGCAGGCCGTGGCACTGGCCAAAGCCGTCGGCTATCACTCCGCCGGCACCGTCGAGTTCATCGTCGATGGCAAGGAAAACAAGTTCTACTTCCTCGAGATGAACACCCGCCTGCAGGTGGAACATCCCGTCACCGAGCTGGTGACCGGCCTTGATCTCGTTGAACAGATGATCCGCGTCGCCGCTGGCGAGAAGCTCTCATTCGGCCAGGACGACGTGAAGCTCAACGGCTGGGCGATCGAGAGCCGTCTCTACGCCGAAGACCCCTATCGCAACTTCCTGCCCTCGATCGGTCGCCTCACCCGCTACCGCCCGCCGGCAGAGGGCACGACCGCGGAAGGCACCGTCACTCGCAACGATACCGGCGTCTTCGAGGGCGGCGAGATCTCGATGTATTACGACCCGATGATCGCCAAGCTCTGCACCTGGGCGCCGGATCGTCTCACAGCGATCGACGCCATGAGCGAAGCGCTCGACAGCTTTGAGGTCGAAGGCATCGGCCACAACCTGCCCTTCCTGTCGGCGGTGATGAACCAGGAGCGTTTCCGCTCTGGCAAGATCACCACGGCCTATATCGCCGAGGAGTTCAGGGACGGGTTTAGCGGCGTCACACCGGATGCCGCGTCTGCCGAAAAGCTCGCCGCGATTGCCGCCATCATCCATCATCGCCTGCAGGCGCGCGCCATCCAGATCTCCGGGACCATCGGCAACCACACCCGCAAGCTCGGCAAGGACTGGGTCGTCAACCTCGCCGGATCCGACCATGCCATTGAAATCAACGAAGGCACCGGCAACACCCGTGTCTCGCTCGCCTCTGGCACAGAGCTGGTGCTCGCGACCGACTGGCTGCCGGGCCAGACACTCGCCCATGTCGACATCGGCGGGGAGACGCTTGCGGTGAAGGTCGACCTCAAGGGCCCCGCCATCCGGCTGCGCTGGCGCGGCATGGATTTGACCGCCCGCGTCCGCTCGCCGCGCGTCGCAGCACTTGCCAAACTGATGCCGGAAAAGCTGCCGCCGGATACCTCCAAGATGCTGCTCTGCCCCATGCCAGGCGTCATCACCGGGGTTGCGGTCAAGGAAGGCGAGACTGTCGAGGCAGGACAGGCGCTGGCGACCGTCGAGGCGATGAAGATGGAGAATATCCTGAAGGCCGAACGCCGCGGCACCGTGAAGAAGATCGTCGTGAAGCCAGGCCAGAGCTTGGCGGTGGATGAGTTGATTATGGAGTTTGAGGGGTGAGGACATCGTCGGCAATCGCGGTCGGGGTACCCCCCTCTGTCGGCTACGCCGACATCTCCCCCACATGGGGGGAGAGTGGCCGCTTGCGTTGCGAACGCCTCACAAACTCGACGTTGGCAATTTGGCAGAAGGCCGGCCCCACTCCGCTCTGTCCCCGTGTGGGGAAGATGTCCGGCAGGACAGAGGGGGGTATCCGCGCGGCAGATCAGCAAACGAAGCAAAACCGCCTAGGACAGCCGCTTCAGCATATGCCGCTGATGGTCCTGCCCGCCGAAGAAAACGGCAATGACTTGAATGGTCTGCGTCGCCTCGTAAACGTCGAAATAGATAATTGCACGGTTTTTGGTGACGTGACGCAGACCGTCGCCAATCTCCTTCGACAATGTCCCCTGATAGGGCGCTTTCCCAAGGCCAAAGATATCGCTGCGGATTCGGCGAACGCGTTCGGATGCTTGATCAACGGCATCTTCGAGAGGTTCGCCCAACTGGGTGTAGGACTGAACAAGATGATCGAAGATCTGCTTGAGATCGATCTCGCTTTCTTCCGAAAGTTCGACCTCAAAGACCATACTCGGCCTTCTTTGCAGCAATCATCGCCTCTATCCGCTCATGGCTTTCAGCCTCAGAGAGAAAACGCCCCTGGCGACGACGCTCAACTAGCGACCGCAACGCCGCCACATCCTCTTCCCGCATCTCCGTCTCTTCGCGCACCAGATCAAGCCCTCGCTCGACGACAGCTGCGAGGCTCGGGAAGTGGCCGTCCTCGACCAGCTTGCGGGCAAATTCTGCCTGCTGCGGCGAGAGCGAGACAGAGGCTTTCACGGTCATGGCAAGTCGCTCCGGTTAGGCTCACAAGAATAGCCCTGACCGAAAACCCCGTCAAACTGACTTCCCTCGGCGAAACGCCGAACCGCGCAGCCTTCAGATAAGGATCGCATCGATGACCAAGAAAACCATCGCCGACTGGCAGGCGCTTGCCGAGAAGGAACTGAAGCGTACGGCCGACAGCCTTGTCTGGAATACGCCGGAGGGCATTCCGGTGAAGCCGCTGTACACGGCAGACGACATCGCCGGCATTGACCATCTCGACAGCCTGCCGGGCTTTGCCCCCTTTGTGCGCGGGCCGCGTGCCACCATGTATGCCGGCCGGCCCTGGACGATCCGGCAATATGCCGGCTTCTCGACGGCGGAGGAGAGCAATGCCTTTTATCGCAAGGCGCTGGCCGCCGGTCAGCAGGGCGTCTCCGTCGCCTTCGACCTTGCCACCCATCGCGGTTATGACTCGGATCATCCCCGCGTCGAAGGCGATGTCGGCAAGGCGGGTGTGGCGATCGACAGCGTCGAGGACATGAAGATCCTGTTCGACGGCATTCCGTTGCAGGATATCTCGGTGTCGATGACGATGAACGGCGCGGTCATCCCGATCCTCGCCAATTTCATCGTCACCGGCGAGGAACAGGGTGTTTCGCGCGAAAAACTGTCTGGGACCATCCAGAACGACATCCTCAAGGAGTTCATGGTCCGCAACACCTATATCTACCCGCCCGAACCCTCGATGCGGATCATCGCCGACATCATCGAATACACGGCGAAGGAGATGCCGAAGTTCAACTCGATCTCGATCTCCGGCTATCACATGCAGGAGGCCGGTGCGACGTTGGTGCAGGAGCTTGCCTTCACCCTGGCGGACGGTCGCGAATATGTCCGCGCGGCCATCGCCAAGGGGCTGAATGTCGACGAATTCGCCGGTCGCCTCTCCTTCTTCTTCGCCATCGGCATGAACTTCTTCATGGAAGCAGCCAAGCTGCGTGCCGCCCGCCTGCTCTGGACCCGCATCATGCAGGAATTCGAGCCGAAGAAGGCGTCCTCCCTGATGCTGCGCACCCATTGCCAGACATCGGGCGTCTCGCTCGCCGAACAGGACCCCTATAACAACATCATCCGCACCGCCTTCGAGGCCATGTCTGCAGCGCTCGGCGGCACGCAGTCGCTGCATACCAATTCCTTCGACGAGGCGATTGCCCTGCCGACGGAATTCTCCGCCCGCATCGCCCGCAATACCCAGCTGATCCTGCAGAACGAAACGGGCGTCACCAAGGTCGTCGATCCGCTCGCCGGCTCCTATTATGTCGAGAGCCTGACCAACGAACTGGCAGAAAAGGCCTGGGCGCTGATCGAGGAGGTTGAAAGCCTGGGTGGCATGACCAAGGCCGTCGATGACGGGTTGCCGAAACGCCTGATCGAGGAGGCAGCGACCCGCCGCCAGGCCGCCGTCGACCGGGGCGAGGAGGTGATCGTCGGGGTCAACAAGTTCCGCCTGGAGAACGAAGAACCCATCGACATCCTCGAAATCGACAATACCGCCGTCCGTCTGTCGCAGGTCAAGCGCATCGAACAGACTCGCCGCCAGCGGGATCCGAAGCGTGTAGAAACCACCCTGGCGCGCCTCACCGAAATCGCGCGTACGGGAGAAGGAAACCTGCTCGAAGCCGCCGTCGACGCCGCCCGCGCCCGCGCCACGGTCGGCGAAATTTCGGATGCCATGCGTGCCGTCTTTGGCGATCACGTCGCGGTCCCCGAGGTCGTGCATGACATCTATGGCAAGGCCTATGAAGGCGATCCGGAAATGGAGACGCTCACGACCCGCCTGAAGGACTACGGCAAGGCGGCGTCCAAGCCGCGCATCCTGATCGCCAAGCTCGGCCAGGATGGCCATGACCGGGGAGCCAAGGTGATCGCGTCGGCCTTCGGCGATATCGGCTTCGATGTCGTCGCAGGCCCCCTCTTCCAGACGCCGGAGGAAGCCGCAGACCTGGCCGTCACCAACAAGGTCCAGGTCGTTGGCATGTCCTCGCTTGCCGCAGGCCACAAGACGCTCGCGCCGCAGCTGGTCGAGGCACTGAAGGCCAAGGGCGCCAACGATGTGATCGTCGTCGTCGGTGGCGTCATTCCGCGCCAGGACTATGACTTCCTGCTGGAGCATGGCGTCTCCGCCGTCTTCGGTCCCGGCACCAATGTCATGGATGCCGCGCGCTCCGTGCTTGACCTGCTTGAGGGTCGCCTGCGAAACAGTTGAGAGGCGGCCGCTCGGGGAGGAGCATGGAGACCTACGATTACATCGTCATTGGCGCCGGCACCGCCGGCTGCCTGCTCGCCAACCGGCTCTCTGCCGATCCCAGGCGCCGTGTGCTGCTGCTCGAAGCCGGCGGCAGCGACAATTATCACTGGATCCAAATCCCGGTCGGCTATCTCTATTGCATCAACAATCCGCGCACAGACTGGTGCTTCAAGACCGAGGCCGAGCCGGGACTAAACGGTCGCGCGATCGGCTATCCGCGCGGCAAGGTGCTTGGCGGCTGCTCCTCGATCAACGGCATGATCTACATGCGCGGCCAGGCCCGCGACTACGACCAGTGGCGCCAGATGGGTTGTGAAGGCTGGGGCTGGGATGATGTGCTGCCCCTCTTCAAGAGGACGGAAGACTTCCATCGGGGCGCCGACGACAAACATGGCGCCGGCGGCGAATGGCGCGTGGAAAAGGCCCGGCTTCGCTGGGACGTACTGGAAGCCTTTCGTGAGGCGGCCAAACAGGCAGGCATCCCAGAGACCGACGACTTCAATCGCGGCGACAACGAAGGCTCCGGCTTCTTCGAGGTCAACCAGCGCTCCGGCATTCGCTGGAACACGGCGAAAGCCTTTCTGAAACCGATCCGGCACCGCAAGAACCTGACGATCCTCACCCGCGCCCATGTGAAGCGCCTGACGATAGAGGGCGACCGTGTGGCCGGTGCCGAAGTGCATCACGACGGCGAGTTGAAACGCTTTGCCGCCCGCCGCGAGGTCGTGCTGTCAGCCGGCGCCATCGGCTCGCCGCAGATCCTCGAACTCTCCGGCATTGGTCGCGGCGATGTCTTGCAAAATTCCGGTATAGAGACCGTGCGCGAGGTGCCTGCTATCGGCGAGAACTTGCAGGACCACCTGCAGCTCCGCCTCGTCTTCAAGGTTAAGGGCGTGCCAACCCTCAACGAACGTGCCTCCAGCCTCTACGGCAAGGCGATGATCGGGCTGGAATACGCACTGCGGCGCTCTGGGCCGATGTCCATGGCGCCGAGCCAGCTCGGCATCTTCACCCGCTCCGGCCCGGACAAGGAAACCGCCGACCTCGAATATCATGTCCAGCCGGTCTCGCTCGACAAGTTCGGCGACCCCGTTCACCCCTTCCCGGCGATGACGGCGAGTGTCTGCAACCTGAGACCCGAAAGCCGGGGCTCGGTGCACATATCGGGGCCGGACTTCGCCGCCCAGCCGAAGATCGCGCCGAACTATCTCTCGACGCCAGGCGACCGCGACGTCGCCGTCCGCTCGATCCGGCTCACCCGCCGCATCGCGTCCCAGCCCGCCTTTGCCCGCTATCAGCCGGAGGAGTACCGCCCTGGACCTGATCTCGAAAGCGATGCGGAACTGGAAAAGGCGGCCGGCGACATCGGCACCACGATCTTCCACCCCGTCGGCACCTGCCGCATGGGAGCCGATCCGGCGAGCGTCGTCGATCCACGCCTGCGGCTCCGCGCGTTGAAGGGCCTGCGCATCGCTGACGCCTCGGTGATGCCGACGATCACCTCGGGCAACACCAATTCCCCGACCCTGATGATTGCCGAAAAGGCAGCCGCGATGATCCTTGAGGATCACCGCTGACGCCAGACCATCAGCTGCGGTCGTCGGCATTCGCCCCAAGCAGCTTCGGCAGGTCGCCCAAACGGGCGACAAGTCCGAACACGGTGGCGGCCACCGCCACGAACAGGATCGTCACAGAAGCCATGACCGGCGTATAGCCGTAGCGCAGCGCGTTGAAGATCTTGATCGGCAGCGTCTCCATGACGAACCCGACCGTCATATAGGCGACGATGTATTCGTTGAGCGAGAGCACGAAGGCGAAGGCATAGCCAGAGACGAGATAGGGCGCGATCAGCGGCAGCACGACCGTGCGGAAGATCGTCCGGTCGTCGGCGCCCATGGTGGCAGCCGCCTCGACAAGCGAGCGATCGATCGCGGAGAAACCGAGCGATAGTGTCACCAGCGGCAGCGTCACGAAGAAGATTGCGTGGCTGATGACGGCCGTCCAAGGCTGACCGTAGAAACCGGTCGCAGCCCAGAAGGTGAGTAAGCCCAGCGCCGTGATGACGGGCGGCAGCGTGAAGGGCGCGATGCCCAGCAACTGGAAGACCTGCGCCCAGGGCGCAAGGCGGCGCCACAGGAACCAGGCAAGCGGCAGCGCGATGGCAACGGCAAGAGCAGCTGCACAAAGCGCCAGAATGACAGAGGCGAACAGAGCCGCCCGCCAGCCGGGATCGGTGAAGATCGCGCCATACCACGACAGCGAAAAGCCCTGCGGCGGGAAGTTCAGGCTCTGCTTGGCATTCACCGAGACACCAGCGACGACGACGATGGGGGCCGCGAGGAAGATGCCGATGAGCGTGAAGTAGAGACGGGTCAGAGCCTTGTTCATGCTGCCTCTCCCTTGCGACCGATGAGCAGCGTCAGCGCCACCATGCCGAGCGTGACCAGCACAAGGAAGACGGCCATGGCTGCGGCGAACGGCATGTTCGACTGGTAGATCGCCTGGTCGGTGATCAGCACGGACAGTGTCCAGTGCGAGGGGCGACCGAGGATTTGCGGCAAGAGATAGGAGCCAAGCGCAAAGATGAAGACCATGATCAGCGTGGCAATCAACGTGTTGCGCAGCGCCGGCACCACGACGGTAAAGAAAGCACGCAACGGCGAGGCCCCAAGTGTGCGCGCGGCTTCGGTGAGCGTCGGGTCGAGCCGCACGAGAGCAGGATAAAGCACCAGCACGGTATAAGGCAGCGCCTGATAGGTCATGCCAGTCAGCACAGCGCCGAAATTCGGCATCAGCGCCACGGGGCTTTCCATCAGTCCGATCATGACCAACAGGTTGGTGATGCCGGCGGTGCGCGAAAACAGCGTCGACCAGGCAAAGCCGATGATCACTTCCGAGAGCGACAGGATGGAGAGGAGCGCCACAAGCCAAAGCACCTGCGCTTTGCGCGACATGCGGGCGAGCAGATAGGTGAAGGGCAGCGCCAGCGTCACGCAGACGACGGCGACCGCTATCGCTAGGCCAAGCGAAAAGCTGAGCACGCCGCCGAAGAAGAACGACAGGAAGCGGGCGTAATTGTCGAAAACGAAATCCGGCGAATAGAAACCGGTAGGGTCTCGTTTGAAGAAGGACACGGCGATCATCGTGGCGAAGGGCACGACGAAAAACAGGATCAGCATGCCCGCCGGGAAGGCGAGCGGCGCATAGTCGAGCGCAGTCTTGGGCGGTTCGCGTCTCATGCCGACAGCACCACGGCGGTTTCGGGATCGATGACGATGCCGACATCCTGACCGACGGTGACGACCGGCCGTTCGCGCGGCGTCGAGACGGCGACGACTTCGGTCCCGGACACATCGAGGAAGGTCTCGATCGTGCCGCCGAGATCGCGGATGAAGGTGACCTTGCCGGTGATGCGGCCTTCGCCGGGGGCTGCAAGCTTCACATCCTCGGGGCGAACCGAAAGGCTCGCCTGCCCCTGCCCTGCCGGCGCCGAGATGCCGGCAACGCTCTGGCCAAGCACAAGCACCGTCCCGCCTTGCACGGTCAGCGGCAGGAGGTTGGTCGAGCCGATAAAGTCGGCCACAAAGCGATCGGCGGGCTTGCGGTAGATCTCGATGGGGCTTGCCGCCTGACGGATCTTGCCGCCGCTCATCACGACAACCGTATCGGCCATGGTCATCGCCTCGCGCTGGTCATGGGTGACGACAATGGTGGTGATGCCGAGCTGCTGTTGCAGCTTGCGCAGCTCCACCTGCATCGCCTCACGCAGCTTGGCGTCGAGTGCCGACAGCGGCTCGTCGAGCAGGAAAAGTTTTGGTGAAATCGCCAGCGCCCGGGCAATCGCCACACGCTGCCGCTGGCCGCCGGAAAGCTTGTGCACCGGACGGTCGGCATAACCGGGCAAATGGATCATTGCGAGCAGCTCGTCGACGCGCTTCACCTGCTCCTCGCGCCCGATCCCACGGATGCGCAGGGGATAGGCGATGTTTTCACCGACGGTCAGATGCGGGAAAAGCGCCAGCGACTGGAAGACCATGCCGAGCTCGCGCTTATGCGTCGGCACCTGGGTAATGTCCTTGCCATCGAGCACGATCGCACCTTCAGTCGGACTGTCGAGACCCGCGATCATCCGAAGCAGCGTCGTCTTGCCGCAACCCGAGGGACCGAGCAGGCAGACGAAGGTGCCGTGCGGCACGGAAAGCTGGACATTGTCGACCGCCGTGAACGGGCCGAACTGCTTGGTGATGGAATTGAGGGCGAGGCCGGACATAGGCTTCCAATCAGACGAGTGTTGTTCAAAATGGTGCGAGACAATCGACGCCCAAAGGCTCAAAATCTCGGATATTGGCGGTCACGACGGTGAGGCCATGGGTTTGGGCTGTTGCGGCGATAAGGATGTCAGCGAGCTGACCGTTATGACCGCGTGCACGCATTGCCCCATCAAGGGTTCCGGCGGCAAGCGCTGTGTCCGTATCGACGACCAGAATGCTGTCCGCATACTGCTCGATGAGCCTTTGCAGCCAGAGGCGCAATTGCCGCGCCCGAGTGGGATTACCATTCTTGACCAGTTCGAGCTTCGTTGCGCCCTTCTGTATCTCAAGTACGGTGATCGTCGATAGATAAAGAGATTCTTCCCCAAAGCGCTGCCGCAACCAGTCTTCGAACGCTTGCGAAGCTCTTCCGTCATAAAGCAGCGAGACTGCATTGGTATCGAGCAGATATCCCTTCAAAGATCCACGTCCCGGCTCGGCGAAGGATTTCGCTCAAAGACCATTCCGGGTTCTGGGAAAGTTTTGAGGAAATCGACCAGATTGGGTCTCGGCGATTGGTCCTGCGTTTCGTCGCTTTCAACCGCCACAAGCGTCGCCACAGGCTTGCCATCCCGCGTGATCGTCACGCTGCCGCCCTTGATCACCTCATCCACCAGCTCGGAAAGATCGGTGTTCACATCACGCACGCTGACCGTTGCCATGAGATTGTCTCCGCTGAGATGCCTTCGGTGATCCTATCACGGGCGTGAAGATGCCGCAAAATCCTACCGTAAACGCCCCTCACCCTACCCGGCAGGGCGGATGAGGGGCAAAAGCAGCCCTCTGATCAACCGACGATCAGCTCGGTCCACTTCTGGTTCAGCCAGTCGGACTTCGTCTGGTAGAGGTCGTAACGCGGCGTGATCGGCTCGATGTCGGAGGAGACGGCGGCGAATTCTTCTGCCGTCAGGTCAAGCAGTTCGCGCTTGACCGTCGGGGCCGTGCCAACCTTGCGCGACAGGGTCGCCTGGATCGACGGCTGGCACATGTAGTCGATGAAGATGTGTGCTTCTTCGGTCTTCGTTGACGCGCGCGACAGGGCCCAGCAACCGGAGTCCTGGATGCCGCCTTCCTGCGGGAAGGTTGAACGAACAGGCTGACCATCGGCGGCGGCAAGGCCGGTGACATCGTGGTAATACTGGCCCATCGGGATCTCACCCGACTTCAGCGACTGCTCGAACTGCGCCTCGTCGCGATACCAGAGGCGCACATTCGGCTTCACTTCTGCGAGCTTTTCGAACGCTTTCAGGATGCCTTCCTCGGTGTCGAGCGCATTGGTGCCGCCGAAATGGGTCTTGGCGGTGACTTCCAGCAGGAAGGAGTTGGAGACGAGCGCCAGCAGGCCGAGCTTGTCGGCATTCGCCGGATCCCAGAGCGCGTTCCAGGACGTCGGCGCCTCTTTGAAGACATCCGTATTGGTGACGAGCGTGATGTACCAGGCAACAGCACCGACGCCGGCGACGCGGCCATCCGGATACTTGTTGACGAAACGGTCGATCAGACCCGAGGTGTTCTTGATCTTCGCCATGTCGATCGGCGCCCAGAGCTCGGTCGCCTGGCCCTTCAGCATGGCGACCTGCGACATCATCGAGAGATCGGCAGGAGCCTGTCCCGCTTTGGCGGCCTGTTCCAACTGCACGAGCCAGGCTTCTCCGGTCGGCTCGGCAATCGATTCGACGGCGATGCCGGTCGCCTTGGTGAATTCCGGGAAGATGTTCTTGTCGAACGAATCCTTGAAGTAACCGCCATAGACGCCGATCTTGATCGACTTGTCCTGCGCGCGCAGGATCGACGGCATGGCAAGCGCGCCGGCAACGGCGGCCGAGCCTGCGAGCACGCCGCGGCGGCTGACGGAGGTGGAGAGAATGTCTTTCATGGTCGTGTTCCCTTGTTGTGGTTGAGGCGTTTTCGCCCGTTCATCTGTATCGGTGACCGGACGGCAAAGCCCTCCGGGATAAGCGCCCTCAGCGGGCCTTGATGGCCGGACTGTAGACCATCAGGCTGAGGATTTCGAAGAGGATTTGTGCGCCGACATGCGCCGTATTGTGGTTCGCGTCATATTGCGGCGCGACCTCGACCACGTCACCGCCGATCAGGTTCACACCCTTGAAGCCGCGGATCAATTCCAGCGCTTCGCGTGAGGTCAAACCGCCGACCTCAGGCGTGCCGGTTCCGGGCGCCACGCTCGGATCAAGACTGTCGATGTCGAAGGAGAGATAGGTCGGACCATCGCCGATCACGGCCCTGGCCTTCTCGATGATCGCGGGAATGCCGAGACCATTGATTTCCTCGGCGTGAATGACGGTCATGCCGGACTCGTAGGAAAACTCCCAGAGATATTCGGCGGGGCCGCGAATGCCGATCTGGATGGTGCGCGTCGGATCGAGCACCCCGTCGAGCACGGCATTGCGGAACGGCCCGCCATGGTGGAATTTCGTCTGGTCGAAGGCGCCACCGGTGTCGCAATGGGCGTCGATATGGATCATGCCGACAGGGCCATGCTTCTTGGCAATAGCCTTCATGATCGGATGCGTGATCGAATGGTCGCCGCCGACGGAAAGCGGCAGCACGCCTTGGGCGACCAGCTTCGTGTGATAGGCCTCGATATCGTCATGGCTCATCTCGAGCCGGTAGCGGCTGGAAAACGGCACGTCGCCGATATCGGCAACCTTCAGATCGAAGACCGGCGCGCATTCGAGAACATGGTTGTACGGGCCGATGCGGTCGATGGCCCGCAAGGCGCGAGGCCCGAAGCGCGAGCCGGGCCGATTGGTGACGCCGAGATCCATGGGAACGCCGACGATCGCCACATCGAGATCACTGACCTCAGGATTGCGCTGGTCAACCTGGCGATAGGGCGCGGACACGAAGGTCGGCACGCCGGCGTAAGGTGCTGCGCGCGTACCGTTCGAGAAGATCTTCTCGCCGACCTTGGCAAACTTAGGATCGAAGATCTCGCCGGCCTTGTCGGCTCCGTATTTCTCTCGCAGTGCCGCCAGGCGCTTTTCATCGAAGGTCATGTCTCGTTCCCAATTTGCGAACGATGACAAAGCTATCGTCCATTTTTGCGGCACGCCCCGTACCTGCCTGTATTGTGAGCATTAACCCGCAACGGACTTGGAAAATCAATTCACGATGTTATAGCAATCGATGTGAGAAAAATTCACGGATCCCGGACCCGTTATGGCCAGCCGCCTTCCCCCGCTCAATCCCCTGCGCGCCTTCGAGGCGGCCGCCCGCCGTGGCTCGATTTCGGCGGCAGCAAGGGAGCTGAGCGTCACGCATGGCGCTATATCGCATCAGATCCGCAGCCTTGAGGAAACGCTGAAGACGGCGCTCTTCGAGCGCGGCGGCAAACGTCTGAAGCTGACGCCGCAGGGCGCGCTCCTCCTGCCGGCCGTCACCCAGGCTTTCGACGGCATTGCAGCAGCAACCGCGCTGATGAACCGCCCCTCGACCAGCGGCAGCCTGCGCATCTCCTGCGTGCCGGCGCTCCTCTCGCTCTGGCTGGTGCCGCGCCTCGGCTCCTTTGTTGATCGTTATCCCGAAATCAGCCTGACGCTGACTTCCAGCAACGATCCAAACCTCATCTATTCGCCCGATATCGATATCGCGATCCTTTATGGTGCGGGCGGTTGGAAGGATTGCTGGACGCGCCTCTGGAGCACCTTCGAGCTTTTCCCAGTCGTCAGCCCGACGCTGCTCAACACACAGCCGCTGCGCTCCGTCCGCGATCTCCGTGACCACGTGCTGCTGCATGGCGACGACGGCCGCGAATGGCGCAGCTGGCTTGCCGCCGCCGACCAGCTGGACATGCCGAGGGCGCGCGAACACTTCATGGGTGACGCACGCCTTTCGACAGAGGCGGCTCGTCACGGACAGGGCGTAGCGCTCGGCGACAGCATCACCGCCTCCAGCCTGATTGCTGCCGGAGAACTCGTGATCCCCTTCGATCTGGCCGTCCCAGCCCCCGGCGCCTTCTACGTTGCCGCCCGCAACGATGTACGCGCCGCACCGATCGCCAAGGTTTTCATCGACTGGATCTTCGACATGATCGAAACCGAGCGCGCCGCCCAGCCGCGTCCGGCAAGCCGACCTTCGGGACGGGGCCTGCCCTCGAGCCGCAAACGCAATACGAACACCGCTGCCCAGCTCTTGGAAGAGAGCTGACAACAGACCAAGGAACCTGCCATGCCCGCCGCCCGCTTCAATCCGCTCGTTGCAGATCTCTCGGCCCCGCCCGTGCCTTCCGTATTTGCCTGGGCACGCGCCTATGACGGCGCTGCGGGCCCGATGATCGACTTGAGCCAGGCGGTGCCAGGCTATCCGCCGCACCCCGATCTCTTTGGCTGGCTCGCCGAGGCTGCATCCGCCCGGGCGAACGCCGGCTACGGCCCGATCGAAGGCGAGGCGCCGCTGCGGGAGGCCTATACGGCCGAGGTTGCTGCCGTCTATGGCGCGCCTGTTACCGTCGAGAACATCCACATCACCGCCGGCTGCAACCAGGCCTTTATGGCAACAGTCTCCGCGATTGCGGCGAGCGGCGATGCGGTGGCCCTGACCGATCCCTTCTATTTCAACCAGGAAACCACGCTGGCGATGATGGGCATCCGCCGCGAGCTGATCCCGCTCGATCCGGCAAGCGGCTTCGTGCCGACCATCGAAGGCATCGAGGCGGTCCTGGCGAAGGGCGTCAAGGCCGTGGCACTGGTGTCGCCCAACAATCCGACCGGCGCCATCTATCCGGCGGCTCTCTTGCAGCAGGCCTTCGAGGCCTGCCGCAAAGCCGGCGCTTTCCTCATTCTCGACGAGACCTATCGCGACTTCCTCCCCGGCGAAGGCCGCCCGCACAATCTCCTCTCGGTCGAAGGCTGGGAAGACAACCTTATCCTGCTCTATTCCTTCTCCAAGTCCTTCTGCATCCCCGGCCATCGCCTCGGCGCAATCACGGCCGGCCCCCGCGCCGTCTCCGAAATCGCCAAGGTCATGGACAACCTGCAGATCTGCGCGCCTCGCGCACCCCAGGCGGCGGTCGCCAAGGCGATCCCGGCGCTCAAGGCCTGGCGCGAGGATAACCGCATCGAGATCTTGAAACGCGCCGAAACCCTGCAGGGCGTGATGCAACAACTCCCCGCCTGGAAGATGGATTCGCTCGGCGCCTATTTTGCCTTCATCCGCCATCCCTTCCCCGGCAAGAACTCCGCTGATGTTGCCGAAAGGCTGGCGAAGAAGGCCGGCGTGCTCTGCATTCCCGGCGCCTATTTCGGCGACGACTGCCAGGACTACCTGCGCTTCGCCTTCGCCAATGCCGACAGCGCGACGATCGAAGGGCTGGTCTCCCGTCTCTCGACCTTCACCCTGGACTGATCACGAATGCCGAAGAGCGTGGCGATCATCGGCGGCGGCCCGGCGGGCCTGATGGCGGCAGAACATTTGGCCGGCAAGGGCCATCGCGTCACCGTCTACGACGCCATGCCGACGGTGGGCCGCAAGTTCCTGCTCGCCGGAAAATCTGGCCTCAATATCACCCACGCCGAGGACTATGCGCGCTTCGTCACCCGCTATGGCGCTGCGAACGACAGGCTGCGCCCGGTGCTCGACCTGATGACACCGGAGGCAATCCGCGTCTGGGCAGCGGGCCTCGGCACGGAAACCTTCATCGGAACCTCAGGCCGCGTCTTCCCAAAGGTGATGAAAGCCTCGCCGCTGTTGCGCGCCTGGCTGAAACGGCTGGAAGGCATGGGCGTCACGATCCTCACACGCCATCGCTGGACGGGATTTGACGGAGGTGCCCTGATCTTCGACACTCCGGAGGGTCAGAAGCAGATAACTTCCGACGCCACGCTTCTGGCACTCGGCGGCGCCAGCTGGCCGAAGCTCGGCTCGGATGCCGCCTGGGTGCCGCTGCTCGAAGCCGAAGGCATCGGCATTGCCCCACTTCGCCCGGCCAATTGCGGCTTCGACTGCGATTTTTCCGAAAGCTTCGATACGCGTTTCTCCGGCCAGCCGGTCAAGTCGGTCAAGGCCAGCTCTGCGGCCGGCACCACCCAGGGCGAATTCGTCATCAGCCGGCGCGGCATCGAGGGCAGCCTGATCTATGCCCATTCGGCGGCGCTCCGAGACGGACTCGACCGGGACGGTCAGGCCGCCCTGATCCTCGACCTCGCACCGGGGCGGACGGAGGAGAAACTGGCCGCGGACCTCGCGCGACAGGATCGCAAGGCGAGCTTTTCGACACGATTGAAGAAGGCCGCCAATCTCGACGGTGTGAAGGTCGCCCTGCTGCGCGAGGTACACCCCGAGGCCAACCAGCTCGACGCGAACGGCCTGTCAAGCCTGATCAAGGCTCTGCCACTCCCTGTCAAACGCCCGCGCCCGATCGCCGAGGCGATCTCGACCGCAGGCGGTGTAGCCCTTGCCGCCATCGACGCTGACTTCATGCTCAAGAAGCGACCGGGCACCTTTGTATCAGGCGAAATGCTCGACTGGGAGGCGCCGACAGGTGGCTATCTGCTGACCGCCTGTTTCGCCACCGGTATTGCCGCCGCCAACGGCATCGACCGCTGGCTGCAGGCATCAAAGGCTTGAGCCTTAGCGGCTCGCCGTCTTGTGCGACGTGCCCGGTTTGCGGAACTCGACAGTGGTCTTGGCGACCGGGATGCCAAACTTGGTGACGAGCGCCGTGTTCAGCACCGTACCATCCTCGCGCAGCACCATCTTGTCCCAGAAGCGCACCTTGTTGCTCTGCGTCTGCGGCGTCAGGTAGACGAGGTAGTTGAAGCGGGC
The DNA here is from genome assembly GCF_014237835.1 of Rhizobium sp. AQ_MP. Classification (GTDB taxonomy): domain Bacteria; phylum Pseudomonadota; class Alphaproteobacteria; order Rhizobiales; family Rhizobiaceae; genus Allorhizobium. The sequence goes on along the minus strand of NZ_JACJVI010000002.1, from coordinate 250,213 downwards.
GACGGCGCCGTTGATCGTCACCTTCGTCTCGCCGATCACGTCCTCGCGGGTGCCGCTATAGGTGGTCGGGCTGGTCTTGGTGAAACGCCAGGTCTTGCGGTCCTTGGTGCCGTCGTCGAAGACGAAGTCCTCGCGCAGCGTCAGCGTCTTGCCGTCCCAGTTTCCGGTCAGATCGACCGTAAACGTCCGTTTGACGCCATTGATTGCGCTGAACGATCCGACGGCTTCCGTGCGCCCGGTGAAATAGTCCTCAAATGTGAATTTCTCGGCTGCCTGTCCGGCGGACGGCAGCAGACTCAGGGCAAGCCCGACAAGGGCGAGGCTGATCTTCGGCATGGGTGCGTCTCCATCGTTGGCGCGTTGTGCACCCACTACGGCGCCGCTCGCCCAACGGATTTGGAACGGCTCCCGGAAACGCATTCGTGAAGACGATGACCGCCTTCACCGAAGCTTACTTGCTGTCGCGCTGGTAGATCCAGTCGTGATCCGGATGGTTCTGGAAGCGCCACTTGCGCAAGGGGCCAGCCATGACGTTGAGATAATACATCTCGTAGCCATGCGGCACGCCGCAGGGATGATGTCCCTTCGGCACCAGCACAACATCCCCGTCGGACACCGCCATGGTCTCGTCGAGCGAGCCGTCTTCGGTGAAGACACGCTGGAAGCCGAAGCCCTGGGCCGGATTGAGGCGGTGGTAATAGGTTTCCTCGAGATAGGTCATCTCGGGATAATTGTCCTCGTCATGCCGATGCGGCGGATAGGACGACCAGTTGCCTGAGGGCGTGAAGACTTCCGTCACCAAGAGGATATCGGCAATATCCCGGTCTTCCATGGCGATCGGATAGATATGCCTTGTATTGGCACCCTTGCCGCGCTCGACGAAGGAGATGCCCTCAGGCCCGATCTGCTGCGCCTCGCGGCCGGGCATGGCGGGAGCCGTGCAGACCGCAAGCACACAGTCGGTCGTTGCCACGGCAGACCAGTCGCTGCCAGCCGGCACATAAACGCAATGCGGCGGTGTCTTCTCGAAGACCGACATGCGGTCGCCAAGTTCGCCGAAGTCCTTGCCGCCACCGGAGATCGTGGCTTTGCCTTCCACGAGAACGAGAATGACCTCCGTTTCGCCGGTCGGCTCTGCGGCGCTCTCGCCTGCCTGCAGGCGATAGAGGCCAAAGCCGACATAACCCCAGCCCGCACTGGCCGGCGTGATGTCATGCACCTTGCCCGATTGACCCGTAGGCTTGCGCAACAGATCGGCCATTCCTCGTCTCCCGTGTTTTTTTGCTCAGTCGGCGTCGGAGCGTTCGGCCTCTGCCGCGATCCGCGCCCTTTCGGCCTCCGCCTTGGCTTCGGCCTTTTTCATCGTGTGGTCGTACATGAACAGCAGCTCATAGCCCGCATAGAGCCCGGCCACGACGAAGATCATCGCCCAGCCGGTCGCACCGTTCGAATACTCCACCCCCGCCCAGGCCAGCGGCAGCACGACGCAGAGAATGCGGCGCCAGAGCGGCTTGAAGAAGGGATGGGTCGGATCGAGGATCTGGAACTTCAAGGCTTTGCTCCCGGCAGTCTTGTGAATGGGTCGCCTGCAATAGAGCCCAAATCCGCCTGCTGTCAAAACACGGGGCGAAGATTATATCCCCACCCCGTTTTCAATTCAGATGAGGCCGGCATCCTTGGCAAAGCCCTTGAGCGATTTCAGACCGAGGCTCTGATACTCGAAGGGATTGCGCACATCCGGGTCCTGCTCGGCCTCGATGACGATCCAGCCTTCATAACCATGCTCCGCCGCGATCTTCAGCACCGGCGGGAAGTTCACGCCGCCTTCGACATCACCGGGAACGGTGAACACGCCACGGCGAACACCTTCGAGGAAGGAGAGCTTCTCGCTCCGCACCTGATCAGCGATCACGGGACGCACGTTTTTCGCGTGGATATGGCCGACGCGGTGCATGTATTTCTTCGCAACCGCTTCCGGATTGCCGCCACCGAAATAACAATGGCCGGTGTCGAGCAGCAGCTTGGCATGCGGACCGGTGTGCTCCATCAGTTTGTCGATCTCGGCCTCGGTCTCGACAACCGTGCCCATGTGGTGGTGATAGACCAGCGAGATGCCCTGCGAAGCGGAGAATTCGGCCAGTGCCTCGACGCCGGCACCGAATTTTGCCCATTCGGCATCGGACAGAACCGGACGGTCGGCCAGCGCCACATCATCGGCGCCATGGATGGCGTTTGAGGTTTCGCAGACGATGATGACCTTGCAGCCCATGGCCTTGACCACATCGAGGAAGGGCTGCATGGCCTCCTTTTCTTCCTCGATCGTATTGGTGAGCAGGTTCAGCGAATGCCAGCCGGACACGAATTTCAGGCCGCGCGGCTCAAGCACCGACTTCAATCCGGCTGGATCGGTCGGCAGCTTGTGGCCCTTCTCGATACCGTCGAAACCGATCTTGGCGGTTTCGTCCAGGCACTGTTCGAGGCTGATATGGGCACCGAGACGGCGGTCGTCATCGTTCGACCAGGCGATCGGGTTGGTTCCGAAAAGGATCATGATCAGGTTCTTTCCTTCAGAGCCGCTTCATAGGCTGCGCGGGCTTGATTAACTTCGGCGCGGGCGGAGACTTCCGGCACCGCGACATCCCACCAGTAGCCGCCGGCACCGGTGGTCGGATAAGGATCGGTATCGATGACGATGACCGTCGTCTCGGTCGCCGCGCGGGCGGCATCAAGCGCCGTTTCCAGCTCAGAGATCGACGACACCTTGTGGGATCGCGCCCCCATCGATGCCGCATGAGCGGCAAAATCGATGGCGATCGGGCTGACATTCGAATGGGCGTAGAGGTTGTTGAACTGCGCGCCGCCGGTGCCCATCTGCAGCCGGTTGATGCAGCCATAACCCCGGTTATCGGTGATCACCACGGTGATCTTCACGCCCATGCCAACAGCGGTTGCCAGTTCCGAATTCATCATCATGTAGGAGCCGTCGCCGACCATGACGATGACGTCGCGCTCTGGTTCAGCCATCTTGATGCCGAGACCGCCGGCGATCTCGTAGCCCATGCAGGAGAAGCCGTATTCCATGTGATAGGAGAGCGGCAGCTTCGACTTCCACAGCTGATGCAATTCCCCCGGCATGGTGCCTGCGGCGCACATCACGACCGTGTTGTCTCGCGAGGCGCGCTGCACGGCACCGATCACCTGCATGTCGGTCGGCAGCGCATTGCTGTCCTTGGGCGCAGCAGTCACCGCATCCGCCTTGGCAAACCAGGAGGCCTTGAGACCGGCATCGGGTGCGGCAAACTTATGGTCGCCGAGCGCGACCGAGAGCTTTTCGAGGCCAATCTTGGCGTCAGCGACGAGCGGGATCGCATCATGCTTGGCACTGTCGTAAGGCTGGACGTTCAGCGCCAGGATTTTCCGGTTCGGGTTCTTGAACAGCGCCCAGGAGCCGGTGGTGAAATCCTGAAAACGCGTGCCGACGCCGATGACGAGATCGGCCTTTTCCGAAACCACATTGGCGCTTTCGGCACCGGTCACGCCGACAGGGCCGAAGTTCAGACCATGGTCCCAAGCCAGTGCCGACTTGCCGGCCTGCGTCTCGACGACGGGGATCTGGTGCTTCTCGACAAAGGCCTTCAGCGTGTCGGTGGCGCCTGCAAAATGCACGCCGCCACCGGCGACGATCACAGGGTTCTTCGCCGCCTTGAGCGCCGCAACAGCCGCTTCGAACTCGACGACATCAGGCTCCGGACGGCGGAAGCGCCATGTCTTTTTGGCAAAGAAGCTCTCCGGATAGTCATAAGCCTCGGCCTGCACGTCCTGGCAGAAGGCAAGCGTCACCGGGCCGCAATCGGCGGGATCGGTCAGCGTACGCATGGCGCGCGGCAGAGCGGTCAGGAGTTGTTCCGGCCGCATGATGCGGTCGAAATAGCGACTGACGGGACGGAAGCAATCATTCGCCGACATCGTGCCGTCGCCGAAGTCCTCGATCTGCTGCAGAACCGGATCGGGGCCGCGATTGGCAAAGACATCGCCGGGAATGAAGAGCACCGGCAGGCGGTTGACATGCGCGAGGGCCGCCGCCGTCACCATGTTCAGCGCGCCGGGGCCGATGGACGAGGTCACGGCCATCGCGCGGCGACGGCCGAGCTGCTTGGCATACGCAATCGCCGCATGCGCCATCGACTGCTCGTTCTGGCCGCGATAGGTCGGCAGCTCGTCGCGGATGCCGTAAAGCGCTTCGCCGAGACCGGCGACATTGCCATGACCGAAGATCGCCCACATGCCGGCGATATAGGGAACGCCGTCTTCGTTCAGCTGGTTGGCGAGGTAGCGCACCTTCGCCTGGGCGGCGGTCAGCCGGATCGTCTTCATGCTTTTCCTCCCTTGGCGGAAACCGCCTTCTCCCGTGCCTCATCCCAGATCGCACAGAGGCTCTGGTAACGGGCCGCCATGTCCTCCACGGCCCGGGCGTCATTGATGCTGCCGGCGAGCCACTTGCGGGCGGCGTCCCCGAAGATAGTGCGACCGACGGCGAAACCTTTGACCAGATCGAAGCCCGCAGCAAGCTGGAAGCTCTCCTCAAGCTCCGCCTGTGGCGCATCGAGACCGAGCACCACGATGCCGCGCGTGTTCGGGTCGTTGCGTTCGATGGCGTTGCAGGCATTCGCCCAGGACGCCGTGGTCTTCATCGGCTCCAGCTTCCACCAGTCGGGATAGACGCCGATTTCATAGAAACGCTCAATGATCTTGGCCACCGTCTCGTCGTCGCAGGCGCCGACCTTGGAGGGGATGACCTCCAGCAGGAATTCCAGCCGATTGCGGCGGGCCGCATGGAAGAGCCGCTGCACGGTCTTTTCCTGCTCGGCCTTCATCTCCGCGCTATCATCGGGGTGATAGAAGCAGAGAACCTTGACCACATGTTCGAGCGGCCATTCGACCAAGCCGCCAAAATCGGGGCCGATTTCCGGCTCCAGCGTCAGCGGACGCGAGCCCGGCCATTCGACCGGACGACCGATCCACAGACCCGTGCCAGCCGCGCGATAGAGCGCCTCGCGGCCGAGACGGCTGTCACAGAGCAGGCCGTAACCGGCATTGCCGCCGGAGACCTTCAGCGCCGCATCGAGGCAGAGGTTCTTGAAGGCGCCGATCTTCTCGTCGGCAACGCCGGCATCCTTGGCCATGGCTTCGAGCTGCATGCGATGATCGAAGGCAAAGACCCGCATCGTCGACCAGTCATTCTTGCGGTTGGTCGACCAGTGGACCTGCTCCAGGGCCTCGTCCTTGCGCAGCGCCTTGTTCCTGATGCCCGTTCTGAAGAAATACTGCAGTTCTTCCCAGCTCGGATAGGCCGGCGTGCAGCCATGGCGGGAGACGGCAAAGGCGCCGCAGGCATTGGCGAACTTCAGGCTGGTGGGCCAATCCTGGCCAGTGAGCCAGCCCTTGAGCAATCCCGACATGAAGCCGTCGCCGGCGCCCAGCACGTTGAATACCTCGATCGGGAAACCCTGGCCAGTCTGGCCGGCGTCGAGACTTTCGGGGATCGCACCGTCGAAGACCACGGCACCCATCGGGCCGCGCTTGCACACCAGCGTCGCCGAGGAGACCTTGCGAACCGCCTTCAGCGCCTCGATCGTGTCGGTCGAGCCGCCAGCGATGTGGAATTCCTCTTCCGTGCCGACGATCAGGTTGAAGAGATGCAGCGTCGACTGCAGCTTCGCCGTCACCTGAGCGGATTCGATGAAGCGGCTTTCGCCGTCGCCGTGCCCGGCCAGCCCCCAGAGGTTCGGGCGGTAGTCGATATCGAGCGCCGTCAGGCCGCCCTTTTCGCGAGCAATTTTCAGCGCCTTGAGAACCGCAGCCTCCGTGCGCGGATGCGACAGATGCGTGCCGGTCGCGCAGACACATCGCGCCTCGGCAACGAAGTCCGGATCGATATCCTCTTCCGACAGCGCCATGTCGGCGCAGTTCTCGCGGTAGAAGATCAGCGGAAACTGGTGTTCGTCCCGGATGCCGAGCAGCACGAGCGCGGTCAGCCGCTCCTTGTCCGTCTTGACGCCGCGCACATCCACACCCTCGCGCACCAGTTGCTCGCGGATGAAGCGCCCCATATGCTCATCGCCGACGCGGGTAATCAGCGCCGACTTCAAGCCGAGCCGCGCAGTGCCGGCCGCGATATTGGTCGGTGATCCCCCGATATACTTGTTGAAGGAGGCCATGTCCTCCAGCCGACCGCCAACCTGGACCCCGTAAAGATCCACGGATGAGCGACCGATCGTGATCAGATCGAGCGAAGCCAAGCAGTGTCCTCCCTGTGATGCGGGATCTGACGCCCCGCCTCGCGACCGCCCCCTGCATTGGAACAGCCATTCATGAAATGGACTATAAATTCTATTTTTTAGAATTTCAATACGGACATTCAGTCGTCTTGCCGTGCCGTGCCCACGGCGACAGCAAGCGTGATTGCCAGACAGAGCGTGGCCGAGAGGGAGCGGAAAGCACCGAAATCGACTTCGGAAACGGAAAGCAACGTGGCCCCCATCCGCCTGAGCGGGCTGACGACCGTATCGGTGACCGCAACGACCGGAACACCGCGGGCCCGGACCCGCTCGACCAGCTCCAGCGTTTCGTCGGAATAGGGTGAGAATGTTACGGCAAGCAGCGCGTCACCCTCACGGATGGCATGATGGTTGTCGAGCCGACCGACGACGCTATGCAGCATGGCAGGAACGCCCATCTTCTCGAAGGCATAGGCCATGTAGCTCGCGACCGGGAAAGATCTGCGAAGGCCGATGATATGGATCATGCGCGCGGCGGATAGCTGTCTGACCGCTGCTTCCATGGCTTGGGGGTCTACGGTTTTCACCAGATTCTCGAGTGAAAGCCGCCCTGCCTCGACGAATTCGGCGAGAAGCGCCGACGGCGAGCCCTCCGCCTTTTCTCGCAAATGCTGAAGACGCGTGGTGTAGTCAGGCCAACCGCCGACGAAACTTTCGCGAAACAGCTTCTGCATCTCGGAAAAACCCGAGAACCCCATGATTTGGCAGAAGCGCATGAAGGCAGAGGGCTGAACGCCCGCACCCTCCGCCATCTCGGCAACCGTGGAAACGGCGATGCGGTCCTTGTTGGCCGCGACATAATCGGCGCATTGCTTCAACCGCTTCGGCAGGCTTCCGGAAACCTCCAACAGACGATCTTCGAAGGCCTTGACCGTCTGCGGTCCGCCGCTCTCGCTCATGCCGTCTCCCCTCCATCATCAAGCGCACCGTCGCGCTTGACATGAACCCTGTCATTATCTAGCAAAATAGAACATATATTCCAAAACACGGCATTTGCCAGTAGTAAATGGAACCCCGGTCAGGGTGGATCCCCAGGGGGCACCAAGCACATCACAATCGCCACCCTTCAACGAGGGACCACGGCGCATAGGGAGGAAATGAACATGGTCACGAGACTGGCACTCTTGGGCGCCGGCCGCATCGGCAAGGTCCACGCGAAAGCCATTGCCGAGGACAAGCGCGCGAAACTCGTCGCGGTTGCCGATGCCTTTGCCGAGGCTGCAAATGCCATCGCGGCACAGACCGGCTGCGCGGTAAAGACGATCGAGGAGATCGAGGCCGACAAGGACATCGACGCCGTCATCATCTGCACGCCGACCAACACCCATGCAGACCTGATCGAACGCTTCGCCAAGGCTGGCAAGGCGATCTTCTGCGAAAAGCCGATCGATCTGGATGTTGCGAGGGCCAAGGCCTGCCTCGAGACCGTCCGCGCTGTCGGCGGCAAGGTCATGCTCGGCTTCAACCGCCGCTTCGACCCGCATTTCCAGGCCGTGCGCAAGGAGATCGACAAGGGCTCGATCGGCAAGGTCGAGATGGTGACCATCACCAGCCGCGACCCGGGCGCACCGCCTGCCGAATACATCAAGGTCTCCGGCGGCATCTTCCGCGACATGACCATCCATGACTTCGACATGGCCCGCTTCCTGCTCGGCGAAGAAATCGAGACGGTCCAGGCCTCAGCCTCCGTTCTCGTCGATCCGAAGATCGGCGAACTCGGCGATTACGACAGCGCCTCGCTGATTTTGACGACGAAGAGCGGCCGCCAGGCGATCATCTCCAACTCCCGCCGTGCCTCCTATGGCTACGACCAGCGCATCGAAGTGCATGGCTCACTCGGCTCGGTATCGGCCGAAAACCAGCGCCCGGTCTCGATCGAGGTCGCCAACAAGGACGGCTATACCCGCCCGCCGCTGCACGACTTCTTCATGACCCGCTACACGGCAGCCTATGCCGCTGAAATCTCCGCCTTCATCGACGCGCTCGACAACGGCACGCCGATGGCGCCGTCCGCCGAAGACGGCCTGATCGCGTTGGCGCTTGCAGAAGCCGCGGTCAAGTCGGCCAAGGACAAGTCTGCCGTCACCGTCACGTACTGATGACGACAAGCTCCCGCGCTGGTCGATGAGACCGGCGCAGAATGGAAACGCCGCCCGAACCTCCTCGGGCGGCGTTTTCCGTTTCGGAATCCGATATCAGACGACGAGTTCGCGCCGCTCGACCTCGGTCAGCATGGCAAGATCGAGGATTTTCTGCAGGTTGGCGGCATGCCGGAAGCTCGGCTCCTGCATGTAGCCGGAGCGGATCGCAGTGATGAACTTCTGGTAGTTCGTCTCGACCGGATCGACCTCGATCTCGCGCCAGACGGCCTTTTCGACATCTTCCTGCAGGCAGGCCCGAAGGCTTGAACCGTCGAGGCGGTGGATAACCTCAAGCGCGCCCTTGTCGCCATGCACACGAAGCCTGAGCTCGTTGAGGTGGCCCGTCGCCCAGCGGCTTGCATGAATGACACCCATGGCCCCGTTGGTGAATTCGGCGGTCATGGTGAAGCTGTCATTGGCGTCGAGATCATATTCGCCGATCTTGTTGCCCGGCGCCTTCTCGAAGGCCTTCATCCGGGCGAAGACATGGTCGATCTCGGTCACCGCGCCATAGCCGACGAAGTCGAGGATATGGATGCCGACATCGCCAAGCACGCCGTTCGATCCGTGCTTTGTCGACAGGCGCCATAGCCACTGGCTTTCGGTTGCCCAGTCCCCCCAGGCTTTGGAAACGAGCCAGCTCTGCAGATAGGAGGCCTCGATATGGCGGACCTTGCCGATCTCGCCGGCCAGCACCATCTGCCGGGCCTTTTGCACCTGCGCCACATTGCGATAGGTCAGGTTGACCATGTTGACGAGGCCGGAGCTTTCCGCCGCAGTCGCCATTTCGTCGGCCTTGGCATAGTTCTCGGCCAGCGGCTTCTCGCACATCACATGCTTGCCCGCTGCAAGCAGCTTGAGCGTTGTCGGATGGTGCACGCGATCGGGCGTGACGTTGGTGACGGCGTCGAACTCACCCCAGGCGATTGCCTCGTCGAGCGAAGTGAATGTGTTGGGAATGTTGTGCCGAGCCGCAAAGGCGCGCACCGTCGCCATGTCGAGATCCACCGCCGCGACAAGCTGCACGTCGGTAATCGTCGAAAAATTCATGGCATGGGTATTGGCCATGCCGCCGGTCCCGAGGATCAGGAGACGAATGGGAGACGCACTCATTTGTAGCCTTCCTCGCCGGCCTGGTGCAGACGTGGTCCGCGCTCGGTGATCGGCTCCAGCGCATTCTCGACCGGGACATTCGGCGCATCATGCACGGCCGAATAGCGCGGCATCGGATTGTAGGCCCACTTCACGCCGTTGCGGATGACCTGCTGGACATTCGCATCGTGGTAGGTCGGATAGGTCTCGTGGCCGGGACGGAAATAGAAGATGTTGCCAGCACCACGACGCCAGGTGAGACCCGAGCGGAAGATCTCGCCACCGGCAAACCAGGAGATGAAGACCGTCTCCAGCGGCTCCGGAACGGAGAAGAACTCGCCGTACATTTCTTCGTTTTCAAGCACGAAATTCTCCGGGATGCCAGCCGCGATCGGATGGCCCGGATTGACCGTCCAGATCCGCTCGCGCTCGCCCGCCTCACGCCATTTCAGTGCGCAGGGCGTACCCATCAGCCGCTTGAAGGGCTTGGCGAAATGTCCGGAATGCAGGACGAGAAGGCCCATGCCTTCCCAGACGCGTCTGGCGACCCGCTCGACGATCTCGTCTGACACCTCGCCATGCGCCTTGTGGCCCCACCAGACGAGCACGTCCGTCTCGGCCAGGCGGTCCATGGGCAGGCCATGTTCCGGCTCCTGTAGCGTCGCGGTCGTCGCCTCGATCTCGGAATCCTTGTTGAGCGCAGCAGCAATCGTCGCATGCATGCCATCGGGATAGATCCCGCGGACGATGGCGTTTTCGCGCTCATGAATGTTTTCACCCCAGACAACCGTTCTGATCGTCACGTGCATTCTCCTTGGTTTCGGCGCCCCGCCATGGGGAGCCGCATCTCGTTGGTGGCGCTCAGGCAGCGCCCTTCATCAGGCCGCGGCCGATGGCGCGGCCATCGCGGTCGAAACGGTGTAGTTCATGGTCGAGCGGTGACACGCCAACTGTTTCGCCCGGGCGAAGGGTTGCCGTCCCCTCCTGCCGGACGACAAGCGGCTCGGCGCTGCCGATATCGACATAGACATAACTATCCGAGCCCAGCATCTCGGAATGCACGACGGAACCCTGCCAGCGTCCGTCCGCCCCAATGGCCAGATGCTCCGCGCGAATGCCGATCGTATGGGCACCGTGCGGCTCGGAAAAGCGGCCATCGAGAAAATTCATCTTCGGCGAGCCTATGAACCCTGCAACGAAGAGAGAGTTCGGGCTTTCGTAGAGTTCGAGTGGCGTTCCGATCTGCTCGACAACGCCGTCGCGCAGCACGCAGATCCGGTCCGCAAGCGTCATGGCCTCCACCTGGTCGTGAGTCACATAGATCATCGTGGTGTTGTGCATGCTACGGTGAAGCTTGGCGATTTCGAGACGGGTGGCGACGCGAAGCGCCGCATCGAGGTTGGAAAGCGGTTCATCAAAGAGAAACACGCGAGGATCTCGAACGATGGCGCGACCGATCGCCACACGCTGGCGCTGACCGCCGGAAAGCTGACGCGGCAGCCGTTCGAGATAGGGGGTAAGCTGCAGCATGTCGGCTGCCTCGCGCACCCGTCGATCGCGCTCGGCCTTGTCCTGGCCGGCGAGTTTCATGCCGAAGGCCATGTTGTCGAAGACGGTCATGTGCGGATAGAGCGCATAGGACTGAAAGACCATGGCGATGCCCCGCTTGGCCGGCGCCAGCTGGTTCATGACCTGGCCGTCGAAAGCGAGCGTGCCATAGCTGATGTCTTCAAGCCCTGCGATGAGCCTTAAGAGCGTGGACTTGCCGCATCCGGAGGGACCGACAAAGACCATGAACTCGCCGGAGCGGATTTCCATGTCGACACCCTTGATGACCTCGAGGGCACCAAAGGACTTGCGGATATCGGTGAGCTGGATATGGGCCATGGGTTTTCCTCCTATCCCTTGACGCCGCCGGCAGTGAGGCCGGAGATGATCCGCCGCTGGAAGATCAAGACGAGCACGACCAGCGGAACTGTGACGATGACCGAGGCCGCCATGATGCTGCCCCAGGGGATTTCAAACTGACTGTCGCCGGAAAGCAGCGCGATGGCGACCGGCACCGTCCGCTGGCTGTTCGACGAGGTGAAGGTGAGTGCAAACAGGAACTCGTTCCACGCAGCGATGAAGGCGAGCAGCCCCGTCGTGACCAAGGCCGGCCACATCAACGGCATGAATACCTGGGTGACGATGACGAAGGATGAGGCGCCATCGACGATCGCCGCCTCCTCGATCTCGATCGGCAGGTCGCGCATGAAAGTCGTCAGCACCCAGACGGTGAACGGCAGCGTAAAGATCATGTAGGAGAAGATCAGCGCAAACGGCGTGTTGAAGATACCGACGAAGCGGATGAGCTCGAACAGGCCGGCGAGGACCGCAATCTGCGGAAACATCGAGACACTGAGGATGGTGAGTAGCAAAAGCCCCCTGCCCCGAAACCGCACGCGTGCCAGCGCATAGGACGCGGTGACCGCCAGCAGCAGAGAGATGGCCACCACGATGCTGGCGATCATGACCGAATTGCCGAGATTGCGCAGGAAGCTGCCGCGCGACAGCACGCTCTCATAGTTCGAGAAGGTGACCACCTTCGGCCAGTAGCTGACATCGAACAGCGAACTGCCCGGCTTCAGACTTGTGATGATGGCATAGTAGAAGGGGAAAACTGCAATCACGACGATGACGGTGACGAGCAGGTAGAACAGACCCTGTTTCAGGACAGTTGGCATCAGCGATCCCCTCCCGAAAGGTTGACCCGCCCGAAGACGATGTAGAGAACCGTGATCGAGGCGATGATCAGGAACAGCATTGTCGAGGCCGCTGCCCCATAGGCGAACTTGTCGAACTCGAACAGGTTCTCGCGCGCCATGACCGACATGGTCTTGGTCTGGGAGTTGTTCGGCGTCAGCACGTAGATGAGGTCGAAGATGCGCAGCGCGTCGAGCATGCGGAAGATCACCGCAACCATCAGTGCCGGACGAATGAGCGGCAGCGTGATCCGCCAGAACACCTTGACCGGATGGACGCCGTCGATCTTCGCCGCCTCGTAGATATCCTGCGGCACCATCTGCAGGCCGGCGAGAATGAGAAGCGCCATGAAAGGCGTCGTCTTCCAGACATCGACGATCAGAACGGCGACCATTGCCGTATCGGGATTGGCCGTCCAGGCGATCTTCTGGCTGATCAGACCAAGATTAAGGAAGATGTCGTTGAGAATGCCGAACTGGTCGTTCAGCATCCAGGCCCACATCTTGGCCGAGACGATCGTCGGGATCGCCCAGGGGATCAGGATCGCTGCCCGCACGATGCCCCGCCCGCGAAAATTGGCGTTCAGCACCAGCGCAACCACGAGACCGAGCACCGTTTCGATCGAAACCGAGATCAGGGTGAAGCGCAGCGTATTCCACACCGCGCCCCACCAGGCCGGATCGACGAGCAGTCCGCGCCAGACGGTGCGGCCGCTCTGCAGCGTGATCCAGGTCAGGTAGTTCGAAAAGCCGATGAATTCGGCATCTTCGAGATTGTTGAGGGTGGCGTTGGTGAAGCTGAAATAGATTGTCCGGATGAGTGGCCAACCGGCGACCATCGCAAGAACAAGAAGCGTGGGGGCGAGAAAGATCCAGGCAGAGCGGGTGCGCTGGGCGCTAAGGTCGGAGCCGGGCACGGCCTTAGGCGGCGGTTGCCGGACGGCGCCTTGCAGGCTGAGTTCGGTCATGGGCTGTCCTCCATCAGGTGGCGGGAAGCCGGGCGGCTGAATGTCCGCCCGGCAGCGCGGTCACCAGCCGTTGCCCATAACTTCGTTCAGCTCGATCTCGAGCAGTTCGAGGTTTTCGGCCGCCGTACCGGAGCCCGAAAGCGTGTTGTGCACAGCCCCCCAGAAGCGCGAGGAGACCTCGTTGTACTTCACCTTCGTGGTGGCCGACGGACGCGGCACCGCATCCTGGAAGATCGGCTTCCACTGCGGCATGAAGGGATGCGCCTCAGCGATCTCCGGATCGTCATAAAGCGCCTGCAAGGTCGGCAACTGCGATTGCTCGATCGCGCGACGCTTCTGGGATTCCGGCGAGGTCAGGAACTTGACGAGTTCGATCGCTGCTTCCTGCTCGTCGGAATACTTGGAGACGGCCAGGTTCCAGCCGCCGAGTGTCGAGGACGGCTTGTCGCCTGCGGCTGCAACCGGCAGCGTCGTCACCTCGAACTTGCCCTTGACGGCACTGTCCTCGCCATTCCCCAGCGCATAGGCGTAAGGCCAGTTGCGCATGAAGACGGAATTGCCGGTCTGCCAGACTCCGCGGGCCTCCTCTTCCTGATAGGCAAGCACGCCGGGAGGCGAGATGGTGCCGATCCAGGACTTCGCTTGTTCGAGCGCTGCCGCCGCCTTTTCGTTGTTGACCGAGATCGTACCGTCAGGCTCAACAATCTGACCGCCGCCGGAAGACTTGATCCATTCGAGCGCATTGCAGGTGAGGCCTTCATAGGCATTGGCCTGGAAGACAAAGCCCCACAGGTCCTTCTGGCCGCCCTCGCGCTCCTTGTCCTGAATTTCCTTGGCAACTGCCGCCATGTCGGCCCAAGTCTTCGGCACTTCCTTGCCGTGCTTCTCGAGCAGGTCCTTGCGATAGAAGAGTGCCGGCGCATCGGTGAACATCGGCATAGCCACCAGGCGACCATCGACGGTCTGGGATTCGATGATGGAGGGGAAGAACTGGTCGACGACGTCGCTTGCTGCCTCCTTCAGATCGACGAACTGATCCGCCAACTGCGGCGCCCAGATGACGTCGGTCTGGTAGACGTCGACATCGGTGTTTCCGGCTGCAAGCCAAAGGCGGTACTGCGCGAACTGCTCGGAGCTCGACGGCGGCATGGTGACAAGCGACACCTTGTGGCCTGTCTTCTCCTCGAATTCAGAGAACATCTTGCGCAGGAAATCGAGGTTCTTGCCGGTCGAATTGGCGGCAACGGCAATCTCCGCGGCTTGAGCCGTTCCGCACAGTGCGGTGGCAGCAATGAGCGCGGCAGTCAAAAAAGTCTTCATGGATATCTCCTCCCGATAAACAGCCAATCCGTTCGCTCTCCCAACAAATTTGAAAACGGTTTGGTTCAGGAAAGCTGGCAAAGAAATCCGGAGGTGTCAAACCAGATTCTGCCAAAAGCAGAAATATGCAATCATCCTATTGAAATATTTAGATTACCTTCGGTTGCTTCATGTGGACAATGAGCAACCATGCCAAAAGCAGGGCGCGTATCATCTCATCGGCATACGCGAATTTTGTAATCGCTTTGGAGCTTTGAGAACGAATCTTGCCAGATCCGGTTCGGCCATGGGATAAGCGCATGCGGGTAGACACGGGCCACAGAGACCCGTGCGGCCGGCGGGGGATGGCGCACTCGAAATGAAGCTCAAGGAATTTGCCAGAGAGATCGGATTGTCGCCGACAACGGTGAGCCGTGCCTTGAGCGGCTACCCCGAGGTCAACGAGGCGACCCGCGCCCGGGTGATGGAGGAAGCGACCCGCCTCGGCTACCGGCCCAACATCAATGCCGTGCGTCTGGCAACAGGACGTGCCGGTGCGATCGGCGTCGTCATGACCAAGGCCGGTGACTACCAGTTTTCCGAATTCATGAGCGGCATGGCCGACCGGCTGAGCGGCGAGGATATCGACATTCTCATCACGCCGATGGCAGAGCACGACACTGGAGACGAGCTGCAACTCTACCGGCGCCTGGCAGAGAGCCGCCGGGTGGACGCGGTCGTCATCCATTCGCCGCGTCCGAAGGATGCCCGGATCGCCCTTCTCCACCAGTTGAAGCTGCCCTTCATCGTGCATGGCCGATCAGCGACAGACGTGCCGCATGCCTGGCTCGATATCGACAATGAGGGAGCTGTCCGCCGCAGCACGGAACATCTGCTGGATCTCGGCCACCGGCGCATCGCTTTGCTCAATGGCCGCGAGGGCCTCACCTTCACGCTGCACCGCCTGGCCGGCTACAAGGCGGCCCTCGATGAGCGCGGCGTGGAATTCGACCCGAAACTGGTGACCCATGGCAATTTCACCGACGAGATCGGCTTTCGCTTTGCAAGATCGGCGCTCGAACAGCGTCCTCGTCCGACGGCTTTTGTCGCCGGCTCGATGATGACCGCACTTGGCGTCTATCGCGCCGCACGTTCGCGAAACCTCGTGATCGGCCAGGACATTTCGGTCATCGCCCATGACGACGTCTTCCCCTATCTGACCGCCGAAAACATGGCCCCATCCCTGTCGACCACCCGTTCATCGATCCGCGCGGCGGGCACCCGCATCGCAGACCTTCTGCTCCAGATGCTGGGTGGGCGTGAGGCAGCAGATGTCCAGGAACTCTGGCCGGTCGAGCTGATCCTGCGCGAAACAAGCCGGCCTGCGCCGAAGGATGCACCTGCTTGACCGGCGCTCACCGCAAACGGGTGGTTGTGATCGGTCATATTAACCATGACCGGATCTGGCGTCTGACCGAGCCGTTGCGCGCCGGTGGCAGAATCGCGTGGTCCTCGCGGGAAACCCGTCTCGGCGGCGGCGGCTATTTCACCGCACGACGCCTACTCGATCTCGGGCACGGTGTGGCACTCCTCTCGAATCTGATGCGCGACACCCACGGCCAGAGCGCGCTCGCCGAACTTCAGGATGCGGGCTTCGATACAACACTCATCACGCTGCGCGAGGGCGAAACGGATTTCGCCGACATTCTGCTCGACCCGACCGGTGAGCGAACCATTTTGTCCAGCGAACGGCGCCTCTCCCGAACCTTCCTGCTTGATCGCGCGATTGAGGCAGAGGCCTTCTACGTGAATGCACCAAAGCTGCCACCCACGATACTGGCCTCCCTGAGGCAAGCGCCCCTTGTCGTCTCGCAGCTTCCGCTGCGGGAGGGGGAAATGCGCCCCGCCGACATTATGGTCGGTTCGAAGGCCGATCTGGCCGGCCGTCCGATTGCCGATATCTGGACCATGGCCCGGAGACTGGCGACAGACCGCCTGACCCATCTGGTGATGACGGACGGTCCGGGCGCCATCTCGGTCTATGATGGCCGCGAGGAGACGACGGTTTCCCTGACGCGAACGGTTTCGCTGCGCGACACGATCGGAGCGGGCGACACCTTCAGCGGCAGTCTGCTGCACGCCCTGCTGGGTGGAAACGACGTGGTGGAAGCAAGCCGGCTTGCCGGCGACGAAACCACGGCCTGGCTTGAGCGTCGCGAGGCGCAATCCCATTCTGCAACAGAAAAATCAACATCATAACAGTTTTATTTGATCGGCGGACTGGAACCCGTCGCCCCTCCTCCGAGTTGGTCGGGCCAAACGGAGGAAGGCATGACTGAAGCTGATTTCACCTGGACCGTTCCGGTCGAGCTGGAGCTACCCTGTGGGCTTACACGGCGTTTTCTGAACGCCTATGATGCACTCGATTTCCTCGATGCGGAATGGCCGACCCGGCGTGGCCCCGCCTATGAACGCGCCCTGCGTCTCTGCCGCAACGCCCTGCGCGGCTCGCGCGCCGCAGAACTGGCCCGGACCGCATTCATTGCAGCAGCTGACGAGGCGGGCATGGCACAATGCCTGGATCCGCACGGCCTCGTGAGCTTTCTGCCGCGAACCAAGAACGCAGCGGCTTGAGAGAGGCCCGGAAAGCCGCGCCTGGTACCTGAACTGTTGCATGAAGCCCATGTCGAGGCGCGGCGCCTGTTTGTGAGGTTGTCGCACGGAGCGCGCCTCGGGATCGGTAAGCCCTGCCTCAATCTCTCGTGATAGTTGACGCAGGCATGGAACCGAGGCTCACAATCCACCTCATTCCACCGTCCAAATCGGATCGCGCCAGCGGTACCTGACGTGATCGTCACCGCCGGCAGTAGATGACGACGGGCCACGTGGCCCAGCCGAATGCTGGCTCTCTCGCCTGAACCGGCATCCCTAGTGCTACCGGCAGGAACGCGGACAAACGGGGTCCAAGCGCTGATCGCGGCAGCACTTCCACAATGAGTTGAGGATGGGACAAGGCCGAAACCTTGGGCTGGTTCGGTGCCATTTCAGGCGCTTTCGTCGCAGGCGCTCCCTCAGGGCGCGTCTGAAACGAGCAAGGCCACGGTCTGCCCATCCAGAAGATTGCGCAACAGAAGCCGGTCACCGTTCGCGAACCGCTGCCCGCTCAGGGCATCGGTCCAGCGCTGAGACGAAAGCGCCGGAGGCAGATCGACTGCGGTATTCCCCCAGAATTGCGCGGATGTCAGCCCTTCGCCTGCCCGCATCATGGCGGTCGGCAGGCGGCAGGCAATGGTGATGGCAGCAGCACCGTCTTTCTCCCGCGCAAACGCCACCGCCTGTGGCTGCCGGGGTCCGCTGATCGTCAACGGCGTGTAATCTCCGTGAAGGAAAAGATCTGGATGACGCTGGCGCAGCGCAAGCCCGCGGGCGATCACCGCCTGTTTCAGCCAGCCCTCCGCCAGAGCACGCTCGTCGGCAAATGAGAGCGGTGCATGTGGGTCAAAGGCGGAAAGGGCTTCGAACGGCGGCGAACGTCGGTTGTCTGGATCGACGAAGCTGAGATCGATAGCCTCACTTCCCTGGTAGACATCGGGAACGCCGGGAGCGGAAATTTTGATGACGCTCTGGGTCAAGCCATTGATCAACCCTGCCCAGATCAAGGGTTGGATCTCCTGAACGAATTCAGCGACGAAATCGTGGTCGTCGAGCAGAAGCTTGCGGACATAATCCGTGGCGGCCGTTTCATAGGCAGCGTTGACGTCATTCCAGTCCGTGCGGAGCTTGGCCTCGCGCAGGGACTTTTCCACGAAGGCGCAGACACGCTCGGCGAAATCGGCGATGCCCTCCCGGTCATCAGCCGCAAGATCGACAGGCCAATGGCCGATCAGCGCCTGAAAGATCATCCATTCGACCTCCGGTTCGGGCGCAAACCGGCCTTCGATTTCGACGACAGCACCCGCATGCGCCTGACGCCAGCCCTCGATGAGCCTTGCGAAACGCGGCGCATCCTCGGCCAGGGCAAAGAGACGGGCCCGCGCATCCTCCCCCCGTTTGGTGTCATGGGTGGACGAGGCGGATAGCCCGGATGGCTGGATCTGGGCACGCGTTTGCATTTCGGCATGGAATCGATCGAGGCCGCCCGCCTCAGGCTCCAACTCCCCCCCGACCTCGTTCATGGCCAGAAACTCGGTATGGCGGAAGAACAGTGTATCCTCCAGCGATTTGGCCATCAACGGCCCGGTCAACTGCTGGAAGCGGCGGCGGAAGATATCAGCAACCGCACCATCGCCCCAAAGCCGCCCGTCACCTTTTAAGAGATCCGTGATGGACCAGGCGGCATCGGCGGCCGTTTCGTCCAATCGGGACTTGGCGTTTTCGAGCACTTCATCAAGGAGCTGCCGATCCTCGACACTCATTTTTCCCTGCGCGCCGTAGGTCCGATAACGTGGGAAGGCGAGAAGAAGCTCTTCCAGCGCCCTCGTCATCGTGTCCTGCTCGAGCGCGAGCAGTTCCGCACCGAGGCTTGTCAGCGCCTTCACCTCACCGGCAAAATTGACCCGGATCATCCGCAGCTTTGCCTCGCGCATCTTGTCCGGAATAGTCGCCTGTGGTCCGGCCACATCATGATAAGCCTGGCGCATGGCAAGAAACCCGGCCTGGTCGAGCAGAACCGGCACCTTTGCCGCGATGAACTCATAACCTGTTGTGCCTTCCACCGGCCAATCCTTCGGCAGATGCTCCCCCGGCGCCAGGATCTTCTCGACATGGATGGAGATATCGGGGCCAACAGCATCGCGCAGCTGACGGAGATAACCTGCGGGGTCGGCGAGGCCATCGACATGGTCGATACGCAAGCCGTCGACTTGCCCGGTCTGCACAAGCTCCAGCACCGTCCGGTGGGATGCTTCAAAAACATCCTCAGCTTCGACACGCAGCCCGACAAGGCCGGCGATCTCGAAGAAGCGGCGATAGCTGAGGCCTTCGGCAGCCTCGGCCCAGGACATGAGCCGCCACGTCTGCCGCTCGTGCAGCGAACTCAGCAGTTGCGTTCGTCCAGACAGGCTGTTCAACTCCTCGATCAGCCCCTCCCAATCCGCTTCGCGGCACAGCTTGCGCACGGCCTCATGGAAGCTTGCCTCATCGGCGGCATCTGAACGTTCCACGGCTTCGGAAAGTCTCGCAGCGATCGGGCTCTGCAAACCCTTCAACACCTCGGAATAGCTGGCAGGGTTGAGCGGATAGAGGCTTTCGAAATAAGCAAGTGCCAGCGCCCCGTGCGCGGGGTCGAAGGCAATCGAGATTTCGCCGTCTGCCACGGCCTGATCGAAGGGTTTGCCAAGAAAGGGCAGCGTCAGCGCCTGGCTCCAGTCGATGTCGAAATAGTGGCTGTAGCGGCTTTCCTCGCCCCATTCGATCACGCTTCGCCACCACGGATTTTCCAGGCTCGCAGCCATGTGGTTCGGCACGATGTCGAGGATCAGTCCAAGGCCTGCGGCTTTCAGAGCAGCGACCAGCCGCTCGAGCCCCTCCCGTCCACCCAGCACCGGATCGATGAGATTGGCATCGGTGACATCATAACCATGGGTCGATCCCTTGGTCGCCGCGAAAAGTGGCGAGGTGTAAAGATGCGAGACACCGAGGCGTTTGAGATAGGGCACCAGCCCGATGGCGCGGTCGAAGTCCATGCCGCCGCGAAACTGCAAGCGGTAGGTGGAAACGGGTAAGGGCATGCTGGCATCCTTGGGCGGTGGCGGTGTGCGACCCGGACCAACGCCTGCCAGCCGGCCTTGTTCCCACTATCCCGGAGGATGCAGGATCTCAGTGCAGGTTGAACTCGCCGTCCACCTTGCGCCATTCATTCGGCCCGATCAGCCGCTTGTGGCTGAAACGGACCGAGTGCAGGTCTCCATCGAGATTGGCTCGCCAGAATTCCAGGAACTTCGTCATCTGCGGGAAGTCCGGGGCCAGATCATAATCCTGCCAGAGGAAGGTCTGAAGCACCGAGCGGAAGTCGGGCATGCGGTAGAGAATGTGGGCGGTGGTGAGGCCATAACCCTCCATCTGGAGGGTGAAGTCTGCAGAAGATTTCATGCGGTTTCCCTCTTGGTCACGGACGATAAAAAGTTTGACAAAAATTTTGTATCTGACAAGAGGGCGTCAAAAATTGTGATTTAAAATCATATTGTTAGCAGCAAGCAGTCGTGAGTGCTGATTTTTTCTCAAACCCCTCTTGAAACGCAAAACCGCAAAAACCAAATCTTCGCGCGCCGGATGCCGTGACTGGGTCCGGCAACCCGTCCGGACCTTATCCGGTCCGGCCTTTGGGGACGTTCCATTTTGTTTGTCCAGGAGGAAAACATGAAGTTCCGTCCGCTGCACGACCGCATCGTCGTCCGCCGCGTTTCGTCCGAGGAAAAGACCAAGGGCGGCATCATCATTCCCGACACCGCCAAGGAAAAGCCGCAGGAAGGCGAAGTCATCGCCGTCGGTCCTGGCGCCCGCAATGAACAGGGCCAGATCGTCGCGCTCGATGTCAAGGTCGGCGACCGCGTGCTCTTCGGCAAGTGGTCCGGCACCGAGATCAAGATCGACGGCGAAGAGCTGCTGATCATGAAGGAAGCCGACGTCATGGGCATCATCGAAGCCCAGGCCGCCGAAAAGAAAGCCGCCTGAGAAACATCGGTCATCATTTGCTTTTCAAGGAGTGAACCATGGCTGCAAAAGAAGTGAAGTTTAACACAGACGCCCGCGAGAAGATGCTGCGCGGTGTCGATATCCTCGCCAATGCCGTGAAGGTGACGCTGGGTCCAAAGGGCCGCAACGTCGTGATCGACAAGTCCTTCGGCGCGCCGCGCATCACCAAGGACGGCGTCTCGGTTGCCAAGGAAATCGAGCTTGAGGACAAGTTCGAGAACATGGGCGCGCAGATGCTGCGCGAAGTCGCCTCCAAGACCAACGACCTCGCCGGTGACGGCACGACCACGGCGACCGTTCTTGCCCAGGCGATCGTCAAGGAAGGTGCCAAGGCCGTCGCCTCCGGCATGAACCCGATGGACCTGAAGCGCGGCATCGATCTCGCCGTCGACGCCGTCGTCAAGGAACTGAAGACCAACGCCCGCAAGATCTCCAACAACTCGGAAATTGCCCAGGTCGGCACCATCTCCGCCAATGGCGACACCGAGATCGGCCGTTACCTCGCCGAAGCGATGGAGAAGGTCGGCAATGACGGCGTGATTACCGTTGAGGAAGCCAAGACAGCCGATACCGAGCTCGAAGTCGTCGAAGGCATGCAGTTCGACCGTGGCTATCTCTCGCCCTACTTCGTGACCAATCAGGAGAAGATGCGCGTCGAACTCGACGATCCCTATATCCTGATCCACGAAAAGAAGCTCTCGAACCTCCAGGCCTTGCTGCCGGTCCTCGAAGCCGTTGTCCAGTCCGGCAAACCGCTCCTCATCATCGCGGAAGACGTCGAAGGCGAAGCACTCGCCACTCTCGTCGTCAACAAGCTGCGTGGTGGCCTCAAGGTGGCAGCCGTCAAGGCCCCCGGCTTCGGCGATCGCCGCAAGGCCATGCTCGAGGACATCGCCATCCTCACCGGCGGCACCGTCATCTCGGAAGACCTCGGCATCAAGCTTGAGAATGTCACGCTCAACATGCTGGGCCGGGCAAAGAAGGTGTCGATCGAGAAGGAAAACACCACTGTTATCAACGGCGCGGGCTCCAAGGCCGAGATCGACGGTCGCGTGGCCCAGATCAAGGCTCAGATCGAGGAGACCTCCTCCGACTACGACCGCGAGAAGCTGCAGGAGCGTCTGGCCAAGCTCGCTGGTGGCGTTGCCGTCATCCGCGTCGGCGGCTCGACTGAAGTCGAGGTGAAGGAGAAGAAGGATCGCGTCGACGACGCGCTGCATGCGACCCGTGCGGCCGTCGAGGAAGGCATTCTGCCCGGTGGCGGCGTGGCACTCCTGCGTTCGGTCAAGGCACTCGAAAACCTCAAGACCGCCAATGAAGACCAGCGCGTCGGCATCGACATCATCCGCCGCGCCATCGAAGCCCCGGTTCGCCAGATCGCCGAGAATGCCGGCGCGGAAGGCTCAATCATCGTCGGCAAGCTGCGCGAGAAGTCTGACTTCGCCTATGGCTGGAACGCCCAGACAGGCGAATATGGCGACCTCTTCGCCCAGGGTGTCATCGACCCGGCCAAGGTGGTCCGCACCGCGCTGCAGGATGCAGCCTCCGTTGCAGGCCTCCTCATCACCACGGAAGCGATGATTGCCGAGAAGCCGAAGAAGGAAGCAGCCCCGGCCATGCCGGCAGGCGGCATGGATTTCTAAGGTCCGGATATTCCCTGAAACGGAAAGGGCTGCCTCGAGGGCGGCCCTTTTCTATGGGATTGCATCGCAGCGTCAGGCCGCGAGCGCGAGAGATATGTCGCTCAGCCCCTCGAAGGTGGGACGGGCGATGTAGTAGCCTTGAATGAGATCGACGCCGAGGTCGGTCAAGGTTGCAAATTCCCCAGCCGTCTCGATACCCTCGCAGACAGCCGTGACACCGAGGTCCCGCAGCATGTCGAGCGTCCGGCGAACCACCACCTGCTTGACCCTGTCGGTATCGATGCCGCGGATCAGGTCCATGTCGAGCTTGACCAGATCAGGCTGGAAACTGGTCAGGAGGTTAAGCCCCGAATAGCCGGCGCCGAAATCGTCGATCGCCGTCTTGAAGCCGATCTCGCGATAGCTTCGAAGAATGTTCAGCAGGTGTGCCGTATCGAGTTTTTCGACTTCCGTGAATTCGAAGATGATCCGGTCGAGCGGAAAATCGGTTCGCTTGGCGGTTTCCAGGGTCTGGCGGATGCAGGCGCGCGGCTCGTAAACGGCGTTCGGCATGAAGTTGATCGATAGATGCGGCATGTCGCTGCGCGGGAAAAGGCTTGCCGCCAGCTCGATCGCCCGCACTCGACACTGCTGGTCGAAGGCGTACCGATTGTCGTGATCAACGAGCGACAGCACATTGGCTGCACCGCTTCCGTCCAGCCCCCGCACCAGTGCCTCATGGGCGAAAACCTGTCCAACACGGACGTCCATGATGGGCTGGAAAGCCATGGAAAACGCGGAGCGAAACGATATTCCGTTCTTGCAAGCCTGGCAGCTCATCACCCCTCCTATGCACAATTTTTATATTAGAACAAAACGACATTAAGGAAGGTTGAAGGTCGCTACAGAACAACTTCCGAAAGAAGCAACACACGCGCCGAAGTTATGCCAGATCTTTTTTGGGTTACCATTTAATTAAACACGATAATCGAATATTGTCATTATGAGGCCGATTCGAGAAAGCCTCGCAGGCTAAATGACTTAGCTAGGGATGCGGACATGAATGAACAGACCGATATCGAGACCTGGGCAATGGTTCGGGCTCAGCAGATCGTTATGCAGCATGGTGCCAATCTCGTTGTCGCCGCCCAGCGGTTGGATCACAAGAAAACGACCGCCAACACCTATGCGCTGCGGAGCGCAATCATGGCGTCGCTGATCGAAGCGGTCTCCGCCCAACCCAAAACGGCAGAATTCCACGGCTGAAGAGCCGGATCGGCCGATCGCGGCGATCCGTCGTCAGTGACGAGCGGCCGTCCGCGAGCGCGGGGCCGCCAGTCTTGATCACGGAGGTGAGAAATGCGAGCGTCAATTCATGCGCATTTTGCTCGTGGAAGACACGCTCGACGTCGGAGAGGCGATCTCTCGCCGCTTTGAAACCATCGGCCACACCGTCGATTGGGAAACCGATGGCCGTGCGGCTGCCGATATCCTCGACTTTACCGAATACGATCTCGTGATCCTCGACGTCATGTTGCCCGGCATGGACGGCTTTTCGATCCTCAAGCGCATGCGAGACAAGGGCAGTGCCGTGCCCGTTCTTGTTCTGACGGCCCGCTCGGAGATCGATGATCGCGTCGGAGCACTTGATCTCGGCGCCGATGATTACCTCGTCAAACCCTTCGATTTCCGGGAACTTGAGGCCCGTGCCCGGGTGTTGTTGAGAAGGCGTGCCGGCGGCGAGGCGACCAATGTGATCGCCTGCGGCGACGTGCTTCTCGACCGCTCCCAGCGTTCGGTCAAGGTTGGCAACCGCGAGGTTCAGCTGAAGCGCCGAGAGATGACCTTGCTCGAAATCCTGGCAAGCCGACCAGGCCGCGTCTTCAGCAAGGATCAGTTGCTGGACCAGCTCTTCGGCTTTGACGAACCCGCCGGGCCGAACGCGATCGAGCTTTATGTCGGGCGCCTGCGGAAGAAGCTTGAAGGGGCCAGGGCCCGCATCGTGACCGTGCGCGGCGTCGGTTATCAGTTGGTGTCCGATGCAGAGGACTAGACGGTCTCTCTTTGCGCGCCTCGTCATCCGCGTCGCCGTGGTTCTGGCAGGCGGAGCTGCGATCCTGATGACGGCAGCCTGGCTCTATGCCCGCGCCGCAGCCGATGAGGCCTATGACCGCCTGCTGCAGGGTGCAGCCATTCAGATCCTCAACAGTCTGGTGGTCGAGGAAGGCCGCATCAAGGTCAACCTGCCGCCGAGCGCGTTCGAACTGCTCGGTCTCGCACCGCGCGACAAGATCTTCTACCGTGTTGTTGCACCCGATGGGTCAACGCTGACAGGCTACGAGGACCTGACGTATCCCGTCGATCTTGCGAATGCACGCGACGCGCTGTTTGAGACGGCAAGCTTCCGGGAGCAGCCAGTGCGCATGGTGGCAGCAAGCCGTGCCATTGCCGATCCCGCCATCGGCGGCTGGGCGAATGTTATCATAGCCCAGACGACAGAGGCGAGACAGGAGCTGACGACGGAATTGACCACGCGCGCGCTGGCGCTGGTGGGCGTGATGAGCGTTCTGGCGCTCGGCGGTACGGTCCTCGCTGTTCGGTATTCGCTACGCCCTCTGGATGCGCTCGGCGACACGCTCCGTCGCCGCGACAGTCAGGATCTGACACCGCTTGCCGTCGACGTGCCCCGGGAACTCTCGCCCTTCGTCGAGTCGATCAACCACTTCATGCGCCGCCTCGATGATCGCCTGCGCCTCCTGCAGCGCTTCATTGCCGACAGCGCCCATCAGATCCGCACGCCGCTGACGGCCCTTTCGGCTCAGGTCAGCCTGATCGACGAGCAAGCCTTGTCGGAAAACGACCGTCGACATCTGGATCGGGTGAAGGACCGCGCCTCGGAACTAGCGCGCTTCACCACGCAGCTTCTGAACCACGCCATGGTCATCCATCGCTTCGATTCCGTACAGCTTTCGCAGGTGGACGTGGTCGATGTCGCCCGCAAGGCCTTCCGCGCCGCCGTCCCGATTACCATCGACCCCGACATCGTCGTGTCGTTCGAGGCTCCGCCGGAACCGCTGACCGTGATGGGCGACGCCCTCAGTCTGCGGGAAGCGATCGTCAACATCATAGACAACTCGCTGCGTCATGGCGTCGTCGCCAGCCTTGCGGTGCGCGTCATCGAGCGTGGCAACTTCGTTCTGGTCGAAGTCGAAGATGATGGCCCTGGCATTCCACCACAGGACTGGACCCAGGTGACGCGCCGCTTCGTCTCTTCGAAGTCGGGCGAAGGAAGCTCCGGCCTGGGCTTTGCCATCGCCTCGGAAGTGGCGACCACCTTGAACGGCGCACTGGCCTTCCGCGAGCCCACGCCCCAGACCGGCTTCACCGTGTTCCTCGAACTCCCTTTGATTGAAGCGAGGCCCGCCGCATGAACCTGTCGACGACAACACGCTCGTTTACAGCAGCTCTCGTCGCGACAGCTCTCTGTGCGACTTCGGCCTCGGCGCTGGAAGGCGACCGCTCCGTGTTCCAGGCCCCTGCGGAAGAGCGCGCGCGTCTGGTCATCAATGGCGTGACCGATGCGGACGTGATCGCACCGTTGATCCGTGACTTCCAGGAGACTGCGCCGGACGTGACGGTCGAGTTCAACGACTATGTCAGCAACGACCTCTTTCGCGAGGCGGAACTTGCCTGCCGTCAGCAGCGTGGCCATGGCGATCTCTGGATCTCCTCCTCGGTCGACCATCTGGTCAAGCTTGCCAATGACGGCTGCGCCCTTTCGCATCGATCCGACGAGACGGAACGGGTTTCGTCCTGGGCAAACTGGCGCGACGAAATCTTCGGCTTTGCCTTTGAGCCGGCCGTGATCGTCTACAACGCGGCCCAGGTCCCGCCGGAAGACGTGCCCCGCTCCCATGTCGAGATCGCCGAACTTCTGCGCCGCAAGCCGGACGAATACTGGACGCGGATCGGCACCTACAATGTGAAGCTCTCCGGCGTCGGCTATCTCCTGGCATTCCATGACGCCCAGCAGGCACCCACGAGTTATGGTCGACTGCTGGAAAGTTTCAGCCGTGCGCAGGTGGTCACAAGCTGCTGCAACAAGGAAGTGCTCGATCTGATCGAGACCGGCCGCCTCAAGATCGCCTACAACATCCTCGGCTCCTATGCCTATGCGCGTTACCTGCGCAACAATGACATGCGCGTCGTCGTCCCCCGTGACTATACGCTCATCCTGACCCGGGGCGCGATGATCCCGACGCACTCGCCGCAGCCAGAATTGGCCGCCCGCTTCGTCGATTACCTCGTCTCCGAACGCGGCCAGAAGGTTGCCCGAGAAAAGGCCTTTTACTTCGCCGAAAACGCGCCGCTGCCGCCCGGCGTCGACGGCCCGATCTCGCTCATCGAATCCGGTATCGGCCGCCCGATCAGGGTTGGCCCCGCTCTGCTCGCGGCGCAGGACAGGGCAACGCGCGAAGAGTTCATCCGCAACTGGACCTCGCTTTTCGCTCCCGGCGCACCTCAGCAATAAAAAAGGCTGGCGTCGCCGCCAGCCTTCGAAAGTGACAGGATGACAGACCTCAGTCCTCTTCCTGGAAGACCTCCTCGCGCTTCTTCTTGACGCTCGGGAGGAAGACGATGACCAGCACAGCAAGCGCGATCAAGAGCAGTGTCGCGCTGATCGGGCGGGTCACGAAGGTCGACGGGTCGCCGCGCGACAGGATCATGGCGCGGCGCAAGTTCTCTTCCAGCAAGGGGCCGAGAACGAAGCCAAGCAGCAAGGGCGCCGGCTCGCAGCGCAGCTTAACGAGCACGTAGCCGATGAGACCGAAGAAGGCGACGGCATAGAGGTCGTAGATATTGCCATTGACGCTGTAGACCCCGATCGAGCAGAAGGCCATGATGATCGGGAAGAGCACGTAATAGGGGATTGTGAGCAGCTTCACCCAAAGGCCGATCAGCGGCAGGTTCAGAACCAAGAGCATCAGGTTGCCGATCCACATGGAGGCGATGATGCCCCAGAACAGAGCCGGCTGTTCGCTGGCGACATTCGGCCCGGGCACGATGCCCTGAATGATCATAGCCCCGACCATCAGCGCCATCACCGGATTGGCAGGGATGCCAAGCGTGAGCAGCGGGATGAACGAGGTCTGCGCACCGGCATTGTTGGCCGATTCCGGACCGGCGACACCTTCGATCGCACCATGGCCAAACTCCTCAGGGTTCTTCGCCATGCGTTTTTCGACCGTGTAAGACGCGAAGGAGGCGAGGATCGCGCCACCACCCGGCAGGATGCCGAGCGCCGAGCCGATGCCGGTGCCGCGCAGCACTGGGCCGATCATCCGCTTGAAGTCGTCACGCGTCGGCATGAGCCCGCTGACCTTGGTCATCAGCACCGAGCGATTGCGATCGCTTTCGAGGTTGCGCAGGATTTCGGCGACACCGAAGACTCCCACGGCAACCGCGACGAAGTTCAGGCCATCGGCGTATTCGGTGATGCCCATCGTGAAGCGCGGCGTGCCCGAATAGATGTCCGTGCCGACAAGCCCGAGCAGCAGACCGAGCGCGACCATGGCCAGCGCCTTGATGATCGATCCATGGGCGAGGGCGATCGACGAGACAAGGCCGACGATCATCAGCGAGAAGTATTCCGCCGCGCCGAATTCGAGTGCGATGGCGGTGAGCGGGGGCGCGAAGATCGCAACCAAGAAGGTCGAGACGGTACCGGCGAAGAAGGAGCCGATCGCGGCGATCGCAAGGGCCGCCCCTGCCCTTCCCTTGCGGGCCATCTGGTAGCCGTCGATCGCGGTCACTGCCGAGGAGGATTCACCCGGCATGTTGATCAGGATCGCCGTGGTGGAGCCGCCATACTGCGCGCCGTAATAGATGCCGGCCAGCATGATCAGCGACGAAACGGGCTCAAGCTGGAAGGTAATCGGCAGGAGCATGGCGATGGTCGCCGTGGCACCGATGCCGGGAAGAACGCCGATCAGCGTGCCGAGAATGACGCCGATCAGGCAGAAGAACAGGTTCTCGATGGAGCCGGCCGTCGAAAAACCAAGGGCGAGATTACTGATGAAATCCATGGCCGCCTCCTCAACGGAACCAGGGGCCGAAACGTTCGAACGGCAGGCCGAGCCCGTAGCTGAACACGAGGACAGAGAAGAAGGTGATGCCGGCGGCCAGAGCCAGCGCCGCTGGAACCCTGAGGCGCTCCGACGCGAAGCTCGCGATGAAGGCGGCGACGAAAAGTGCCGGCACGAAACCAGCACCGCGCACCAGAAGGCCGAAGACGATCGGCGCCGGCAGGATGAAGAGCATGCCCCGCCAGGCAATCGCGCCGATCACCTCACCGGTGACCTTCACGGACTGAACCAGAATGACGACCCCGAGCAGGGTCAGAACGCCCGCAAGCACCAGCGGGAAATAACCGGGTCCCATGCGAAAAGCTGTGCCGAGTTCCAGCGACAGCGATTGAATGACGAAGAAGAGGCCGAGCCCGATGAACAGCAGACCACAGATGAGGTTGGCCGTGTCGAAGCGTAAGGATATCATGGTGTCCCCCGACAAAAGGCGCGGACGGGCTTAAGCGCACCGCCCGGCACGACAAGTCGCGGACCCGGTCTTGAAAACCGGATCCGCGCAGACGTGGATGGTTCAGTCGGCGTACTGGCCGGCAGCTTCGATGACCGGCTTCCAGCGGGCGATTTCGCCCTCCAGCTTGGCCTTCAGAGCCGCCGGGGTGACGTCGGCTTCAGGCGACGGCGCGGTGCCAAGTTCGGCAAAGCGGGCAGCCACGTTCTCGTCGGCCAGAGCCTTCTTCAGCGACGCGTTGAGCTTGTCGATCGCCTCAGCCGGCGTGCCCTTCGGCACGTAGACGCCATGCCAGATGCCGACCTGGAAGTCGTTGAGGCCACCTTCGGCAGCGGTCGGCACATCCGGCAGCACCGGCAGGCGCTCGGCGGACGTGACGGCATAGGCCTTGATCGTGCCGCCCTGGATCTGCTTCGTCGTGTTGGTGGTCTGGTCGCACATGATGTCGACCTGGCCGCCGAGCAGATCGGTCATGGCAGGACCCGTGCCCTTGTAGGGAACGGTGACGAGCGGGGTCTCGATCTGGCTCATGAACAGCATGCCGCAAAGATGCGAGGCAGCACCGATGCCGGCATTCGCGACGGTGACGGTGTCCTTGTTGGCCTTGACATAATCGACGAGACCCTTGAGGTCTGTCGGCTCAAAGTCCTTGCGTGCGACGATGGTCATCGGCACATCGGTGACGAGACCGACATAGTCGAAGGCATTGAGCGGATCATAGGCGAGCTTGCGATAGAGGGTGGCGCTGGTCGCCATGCCGATATGATGCAGAAGAATGGTGTAGCCATCCGGCTCGGAGCTCGCCACACGACCGGCACCCAGCGTGCCGCCGGCGCCGCCGACATTCTCGACGAGAACCTGCTGGCCGAGATCCTTGGACATGGATTCAGCGACGAGACGTGCGACCGTGTCGGTCGGACCGCCGGCGGCGAACGGCACGACCATGGTGATCGAGCGCTCAGGATAGGTCTGAGCCGATGCGGCTGCTGCGATGAAGGTTGCCGCAATGGCGGTCGCGCTGAAAAGCGACTTGAAGAAAATCATGAAAGCCTCCCGGTTCGATGGATCCTGCCGGTTCGGCTCCTCCCGCCGGCATTGGATGGCCCGATCTTCTTCAGGCGGAGGCGCGCCACAATCGCTGCGAAAGGAGAGTGTTAAGCTTTTCTGACCTGTCGCATCGCAACATGGGTAGATTTCCGCCCAAGAGGCTCAAGCGATGTGTGGATTTCCACCCATCGCCTGTCAAAACAGCCTGACAGTAGCGGGTCAATCGCGGCCGTCAAAGGCCAGACTCTTGTCGAGGCCATGCTTCTGCATCTTCTCGTAGAGCGTCTTTCGGGAGATCCCGAGCTGTTCGTAGACGGGTCTCAGGGCCCCGCCATGGGCACTGATGGCATTGGCGATCAGCTGCTTTTCATAGGCCGCCACCTTGTCGGCGAGGCGTGTATTGGCGTTTTCGAGACCTGCCGCACTGTCGAGCCCGGTTTCAAGCCCGAGCACCAGTCGGTCGGCAGCATTGCGCAATTCCCGCACATTACCCGGCCAGTCTCGCTCTGCGATCTCCGACAGGATCTCCGGCTCGACTTCCATGTCGTCGCGGCCGTAGCGCGCACAGGCTTCCCGCACGAGATGCAGGAAGAGCAATGGGATATCGGCCTGCCTCTGGGCAAGCGACGGCACGCGCAGCGTCACGACATTCAGCCGATAGAAAAGGTCGGCCCGGAAGCGACCAGCCGCCACCTCGCCTTCCAGATCCACCTTGCTCGTGGCGAGGAACCTGACATCGAGCGGTACGATTTCGTTCGACCCGAGACGCGTGATCGTCCGCTCCTGCAGCACGCGCAGGAACTTTGCCTGCAGATCGAGCGGCATGGAGCTGATCTCGTCGAGCAGTATGGTGCCACCCCGCCCATGCTCAAACTTGCCGTAACGCGCCCGGATGGCGCCGGGAAAGGCCCCGGCCTCATGACCGAAGAGTTCGCTCTCGATCAGAGTGTCCGGCAGCGAGGCGCAGTTGATGGCGAGAAACGGTCCCTTGGCCCGGCCGCTGACATCATGCAGACTGCGGGCCACG
The DNA here is from genome assembly GCF_014237835.1 of Rhizobium sp. AQ_MP. GTDB lineage: Bacteria > Pseudomonadota > Alphaproteobacteria > Rhizobiales > Rhizobiaceae > Allorhizobium. Next base: position 218,648 of record NZ_JACJVI010000002.1, on the reverse strand, counting down.
ACTTCCTTGCCAACGCCGGTCTCGCCGATGATCAGCGCATCGGCTTCCGTCGCCCCGATCGCCCGCACGCGGTATCTGAGATCGACCATGACGGGCGTGCGCCCCGGAAGCCGAGTTTCGATGTCGTCGCGCTTGCCGGCGGCCGCCCTGAGGCGGCGGTTTTCCAAAACGAGCGAACGACGGTCCAGCGCATGCCGCACCACACCCGCCAGTGCATGGCTTGCAAACGGCTTCTCGATGAAATCATAGGCACCTTCGCGCATCGCCTTGACCGCGAGCTGCACCTCGCCATGGCCGGTCACCAAGATCACCGGAATTTCGTGATCGAGTTCCCGGATCCTGTGCAACAGTGTCATCCCGTCGATGCCCGGCATGCGGATGTCGGAGACGACGACACCATCGAAGCCGAAGCCGACACGCGCCAGCACCTCCTCGCCCGAGGCGAAGGCCTTGACCTGCAGGCCATGCAATTCGAGCGCCTGACTGGTGGAGAAGCGCAGCTCCTCCTCGTCATCGACGAGCAACACCAGACCTGAGTTCATTCCGCCGCCTCGTTCAATGCCTCTGCTTCCAGGAGCTCGATGCGGAACAGCGCACCGCCGCCCTCGCGCTGCCCGACCGTCAGGCTGCCGCCGAAATCCTTGATGATGTTGTAGGAAATCGAAAGCCCCAGACCAAGCCCCTTGCCGACACCCTTGGTGGTGAAGAAGGGATCGAAGATCCGCTCGACGATCGCAGCCGGCACACCCGGGCCACGGTCGGCGATCTCGATCACCACCCGCCCCTGATCCCGTCGCGCCGACAGCTCGATCCTGCGGTCATCGAGACCTTCCACGGCGTCACAGGCATTGGTGATGATGTTGACAAGCACCTGCTGCAGTCGCACCGAGCCGCCCTGCACAGGCGGCAACCCCGGCTCGAAGTTCAGCGACAGGGTTGCATCCGCCGTTCCGAGCCGGGCGGAGACGATTTCGAGCGTTTCCTCGACCACCTCCTTGATCGAGATGGGTCCGAGCTTCTCGTTCGGCTTGCGCGCGAAGTTTCGCAGGTGCCGCGAGATAGAGGCCATACGGTCGATGAGATTGGAAATCCGCCCGAGATTGTCGCGCGCCTCGGGGATCCTGTCGCGGTCGATCAGCATCGTAGCGCTGTCGGCATAGGTTTTCGCAGCAGCCAGAGGCTGATTGAACTCATGTGACAGGGCGGCCGACATCTGGCCGAGGCCCGCAAGCTTGCCGGCCTGGATGAGGTCCGCCTGTGTCTGACGCAATTGGCTGTTGACGCGCGCCAGGTCCGCCGTGCGTTCCTCGACCCGTCGCTCGAGCTCCGCCTGGGCCTCGATCTGCATATGCATCCGCTCCTGCAACCGCGCCCGGCGCTGGATGACGACGGCAAGCCCGAGTCCGAAGAGGCAGAGCGACAGGAGGATCGCGACCAGCATGGTACGGGCCTGGGCATGGATCGTGCCTGTATCGAACAGCACCTTCACCGTCCAGTCGGCGCCCGGCATATACTGCTCAAGCACCAGATACTCCCGCGTGCCACTGGCCTGGCTGACGGTCATCAGCACATGCTCCCCGAGTGTACTGCGCCTGATCGGCAGTTCGCGCAGCACCGCATCGGCATATCGGCGCGAAGCCGAAGTACGCTCCAACCGCTCCGGGGTCAGCGGCTGCACCGAGGAATACAGCCATTCCGGGTTCCCGGTCATGAAGATGATGCCCTCGGGGTCGTGGACCAAGATCTTGTACTGGCCGCCTCGCCACGACGTTTCGATTCCCTCGATATCGACCTTGAAGGCGATCACACCGCGGATGACACCATCCACTTCGATGGGCGAGGAGAAGTAGTATCCGCGCTTCAGGGACGTCGTGCCGAGCGCATAAAACCGCGCCTGCTTGCCGGCAGCTGCTTCGAAGAAATAAGGGCGATAGCTGAAGTTCTCGCCGACGAAGCTCGCCGGTCCGTCGAAATTGCTGGCAGCGATCGTTTTGCCATCCATGGTCATCACATAGATGTCCGAGGATTCGAGCAGCGTGTTGATCTCCTTCAGATAGAGATTGGCCGCCTCGCGGAGCGCCGGATTGCCGGGATCCAGCACCAGTTCCTTCATGTCCTCGTGGTCGGCAATGAGCGCCGGCAGCGTCTCGTAGCGGCTGAGGTGACCGGAGAGCGCCGAGGTCGCAAGGCGGAGCGCGCTGTCGGCCTGCAGGGAGGCCTCCGTCATGACGTTCTGCGTCAGGACGCGATTGCCGATGGTCATAAGCAGCATGCTGGCCGTGACGAGAACGATGACCAGCGCGACAATCATGCGCCGCGCGACAGCAAGCCGCCGTTGGGGTGGTAGCGTTCCGCTCATCAAGTCCTCAGTCCTCCTGCGGCAGAAGGATAGCGGTCCGGCAACCGCTTTCCAAGACGGCGTGACAAAGCGCCGGAAAAGGAAAAGCCGCCGGGACGACCCGACGGCTTGTTGCTCCAGATCCTGGCGTTCCTGTCAGGCCGCCCGGCTATGCGAATGCGGAGCCTGCCTGCGACCTTCCGGTGCGAGTTTGAACTGGTTCACCAGCTGCATCAGCGCATCCGCTTCGTCCGCCAGCTGACGGGTCGCGGCATTGGTCTCTTCCACCATCGCCGCGTTGCGTTGGGTCATCTGGTCCATTTCGTTCACCGAGGAATTGACCTCGGCCAGTGCGTTCGACTGGTCACGGCTTGCCATGGCGATGACCGAGACCCGGTCGGCAACCGTGATGATGTTGGCCGAGATCTCGGCAAGCACGGCCCCGGTCTGCTGGACCAGCTTGGAGCCGGCGGATACTTCCGTGCTCGACTTGTGGATGAGGTCCTTGATCTGCTGGGCAGCCCCCGCCGAACGCTGCGCGAGTTCGCGCACTTCCTGTGCGACGACGGCAAACCCCTTGCCGGCCTCGCCGGCACGGGCAGCTTCGATCCCAGCGTTCAGCGCCAGGAGGTTGGTCTGGAAGGCAATCTCGTCGATCACGTCGATGATCTGCACGATCTGGCCAGAGGCGTCCTCGATCCGACCCATGGCATCGATTGCGTTTCCGACTACGGTCGACGATGTGTCCGCACGGCCCTTGGTATCGGCCACGATGTTGTTCACTTCCTCGGCCCGCTCGGCCGACGACTTGACGGTGACGGTGATCTCGTCGACGGCAGCGGCGGTTTCCTCAAGTGACGCCGCCTGCTGTTCGGTGCGCTTGGCAAGCTGGTCGGCCGCACTGCTCATCTCCGCAGCATTGCGCTGGATCATGTAGGTATTGGAACGGATCTGCGTCATCGTATCCTGCAGATGCTCCAGCGACTGGTTGAAGTCGTTGCGCAACTGCTCGAGACGACCGTGGAACGGCGTGTCGATGGTCTCCGAGATATCGCCCTTGGCAAGGCGACCGAGGCCGGACGCCAGCGCGTTGACGGCGAAGTCGATCTGGCGATCGATCTCCTGCTTTTCGAGATCGTTGCGACGACGCTCGTCCTCGGCCTGGGCACGCTCGGCTTCGCTGCGGCTTTCGATTTCGATCTTCGACAGCGCATTCTGCTTGAAGACGCCGAGCGCACGCGCCATCTCGCCGATTTCGTCGACACGCGCCTCGCCATTGATCTTGGTATCGAGCACGCCTTCGGCCAGGCGACGCATGGCGCCGGTGATCTGGCCGATTGGACCCTTGAAGGTGAGCACCAGGCCGATACCGGCAAAGATCGAGATCAGGATACCAAGCGCGGTCGCGCCGATCGAGATGGAGTTCGCTTCCTGGCGCTCCTGGCCTGCGGAGACCTTCTGCGTCTCGGCAAAGCTCGTCAGGTGTTTCCAGATAACATTGAGATCGGCACCGGCCTGCTGGAAGCTGACATTCCGGTCCTGGCTGACCTTGACGAAATCGACACTGGCGGCTGCCATCTGATCGACGACGGGTCCGAGCTCCTGCGCCGCCTTGACCATATCTGGCTGATCAGCGGCCGTCTTTTCGAGCGCAGCCAGCGCCGACTTCAGTGCGGAGAACTCTTTGTCGAGCAAGGCGCGATTCTCCTGGCTCGGCTCGAGCAGGAAGCGAGCCATCATGATCTGCAGACCATAGCCGGCCGACTGCAGCATGCGTCCGTCGGCAATGACAGCCTGAGCCTTGGCAAGCGGTGCATCCAGTTCGCCGAACTTGATCGTCGCTTCCTTCATCTTCTGCTGGGCAGCCAGGCCGAGATAGGCGTTGAGCTGGGTGAAATTGCGCAGCTGTCCGGCAACTGCCGTCACCGCAGCTTCGGAGCGGTCCGTACCGGCAAGAGCTGTCTTCAGCTCCCCGCCGATCTTTTCGAGCGTCTTCGCGGCAGACTGGTTCGCCTTTGGCAGGACGGCTGCAAGTACCTGCTGGCGGGCAAGGATCTCATCGATCCGCGCAGAAATCACGGCGAACTTCTCATCCGGCGACTTGGCCTTGGTGAAAGCGGAGTTGGTCTCCGTCAGGAAGGTGCCGGTGCTGCGAATGCTCTCGGCATCCCGCAACATCGTCTTTGCGGCTGCGTCATCGGCCTGCACTGCCTGATCCAGCGACACCATGGCGGTGGCCATCTGGGTCTGGAAAGCGACGACCTTGGCGGTGCCGGTCTGCAGCGACTGAACCAGGTTCGCCTTCTCGCCGTGCAGACCCCAGAGGCTATCGATGTGCGCGAAGACCTTTGTGATCAGGCTGGATGCCTGCTCCAGCTCCGACCGACCATCCGCATCTGGGGAGAGCTGCGAAAGCGTGGTATCGAGATCCCGCTTCTGTTGCTCGAGCCGTCCGGTCAGGTCGGCCTTTGCGGCATCCGTCGTATCGGCGAGAAAACTGGTCATTGAAGCCGAAACGTCGCGAAACCCGCTGAGGGACTGCAGGACGCTGTTGGAGATCTCGATACGGCCTTGGAGGAGACCCGAGGCATAGAGACCCGTAAAGCCAACGGCAGAAATGCTGATGACGAAAGGCAGGATGAAAATCAGGACCTTCGTCTGGATGTTGAAGCGCGACAGTATACGATCGATGAACACGATGATGGTCTCCTCCGACATCGGAAACGCCGAAACGAACTTCCCGATGTCCATGTCTGAATCTTTTGGATCATGGGACGCGAGAACTAAGATGAGCTTAATGAGAAGCTCTCAAAACCATCAATTGGCAGCCTCAAGCTGCCACCAACGCCACCTCCCGATTTACAACCTGGATTTGAAACGCGTGGCGCAGAAGCGCATCCGGGATGGCCGATCCTGAATGCGCAGCAAGGCAGCATGCATCCCGGACACGCTCTGGGCGTGTGTCAGCGCATATCCTCAATGGCGACAGGATCCACATCCGTATAGTCGACATTGTCGCCGGCCATCGCCCAGATGAATGAGTAATTGGCAGTGCCCGCACCGGAATGGATCGACCAACCGGGAGAAAGAACGGCTTCCTCGTTTTTCATGATGAGATGACGCGTCTCATCGGGTTCGCCAAAAAGGTGGAAGACCCGCGTCTTTTCCGCCATGTCGAAATAGAGATAGACCTCCATGCGGCGGTCATGCACATGGCAGGGCATGGTGTTCCAGACGGAACCCTTGGCGAGACTGGTCATTCCCACCACCAGCTGACAGGTCCTGACACCTTCGGGGTGCACGAACTGGAAGATCGAACGTTCATTGCTCGTCTCCTGCGCCCCGAGATCGAGCCGCTTCGCGTCACCGATCCCGATATGTCGTGCCGGATACCGGCTATGGGCGGGCGCGCTCAGCAGATAGAACTTTGCCGGCCGGTCGGCCGAAACGGAGGCGAAGCTGACCGAAGATCCCATGCCGGCATAGACCATGTCGCGGGTCCCGACCTCGAAGCGTTCGCCATCGACCGTCACGACGCCGGCGCCGCCTATGTTCACAGCGATCAGTTCACGCCGTGCAAGGAGTTCTGGCGTGCCGGCCGGCTTGATCGTCTCCAGCACCAGTTCAGACGTCACAGGCACGGCACCACCGACGATCATGCGGTCGTAATTGGTGTAATGCAGCTGAATGTGGTCGGGCACGAAAAGAGGCGGCAGCAGAAAATTCGAGCGCAATTCAGCCGTGCCGAAGCTCGCGGCAGTGATTGGATTAATCGCAAAGCGATTGGTGAAGTCGGTATGCGACATCGGAACTCCCATGCATGTTTATGAAGTCATCATACATGTGAGAGGAAGTCGAACAAGATCGAAAAATCTTTTCATTGCAGCAGCAAGAGACCGACGCATCGGTCCCCCAGGCGAAAGTTATAGGATAGGTTTGGCAGACCTTGCCGTTTTGAGCCCAACCGGCCGTTTCGCCCTTAAGCCGGTCCCGGGGCTGCCGAGCCCGGGGACCGGCAGCCACGACAAGCCACGTCAGCTCGCGGCCTTCTGTTGAAGCTCCGCAGCGCCAGGACGGACATCCGTCCAGCCGAGATTGCCGGCATAGCGCCAGGCCATCTGCCCCTGCTCATCGAGCGCGAAGAGATGCAGCCAGCCATTGTCGAAGAGGGCGCGCACCTGGGCATGCCGCTTCAGGATGTCGGTGATCGCCTCCTTCGGCGCCTCGACGGCAACGGTCAACCGCAGCGGCTCGTGGACGAAATTCTCCCCATCATGCACCGACTGCCAGGGAAGCCCGGCGCGCATATTGCCGCCATTGCCCTCGACGACACCGATGCCACCAACGACATTGTGCAGGAGCTTGTTGCCGGCACCAAAGAGCGACGGCGCGACGCAAGAGCCGAAATACTGCAGGCTGATCCAGCTTGCGACGACGACGGGAGCCGTCAGGATGAGTTCGAGGATCTTGAAGCCCTCATCCTTCTTCCAGACATAGTCGTGCAGGAAGGCCTGACCTTCCAGCGACCGGCCTGCAGTCCGCGAGCGCGGTGCCGCGATAAAGGCGCGGCACCCGGCAAGTCCGAGCTCCGGCCGGACTTCCGACCAGTCCTTGCTGCGCTCGATGACACGGTCCGCCGTCGCCCGCGGGAGACGCCGCGCCCGCTCTGCCCGCGTCAGGCTGCCGGCCTGGGCAAGCCACTGTCGGATGCGAACGATGTCTTGAGGCAGAATGTCGTTCTCGAGGTCGTCGTCGAACAGTGTCACCGTATCGGTGGTCGTATCGTGCAGGCCACCGAGGAAGACGGTGTCGGCCGGGATGGCGATCCCGTTGGCGACAAGCTTTTCCCGCACGGCGCGATCGTTCAAGAGATCGGCCAAGAGACGCGCGTTGACATCACCCGCATACCCGCCGCAGGCGCCGCAGTGAAGGGCGCTGGCATAGGGGTTGTTGACCACATTGGCGCCGTGGCCGGCGATCAGCACGAAGCGGCCGAAACCTTCCGTCAGCGACATCGCCTTCAGCACCGTTTCGGCAACCACCGCACGGGTATCCAGATCGAGGCTCGGCGCAAAGCGCGGCTTGGCTGCATCAGGACCTTTGCCCTTGCCGAAACCGAGACCGTCACGCATCAGCTTGCCGGCATAGACCGGACCCATCGCCTCGACGAAGGCGAAGGAGGAGACGGCCGCGAGTTTGAAGCGACCCCAGGCGCGGGTGGCGCGGGCGCTGAATCGCGCCTGCTGATCGGCTTCCTCGTCGTGATCCACAGCGCTGCAGCTGAAGACCGAGGGCTTCAGGAGAACCGGCAGACGATGTTCGGCAACGTCGGAGGCAAAGCCCTTGTGGCTGGCGCCGAGACCGAAGAAGCCGGCAAAACCGAGCGTGCGAACGGCCGGATCGACGCTTTCGAGCGCGCGCCGGAAGACTTCCGACCGCACGTCGATGCAGAAGGCCGCCTGCAGCACCGGCCGCAACTCGGCGACCTTGACCGTCGAGGGTGCTGCAAGCGTTGCAGCGAGCTTTCGTTGTGTTGCCCGCTCCGCCGCCATCTGCAGCAGCCCGTCGACGATGGTGTCGAAATCAGGGCTGACCGGCTCGGCATGGCTCCGCCGGACCTGCTGCCACTCGCTTTCGATCGCGGTCTTGTGCTGGGCGTAAAGGGCCTCTTCGAAGACCAGCCGGATCGCGAGCAGCTCGAGCGCCGTCGTATCCGTGCGGCCTTCGACTTCCGCCTTGAACTGGATGTGCCGCGCATACTGCGCCCAGCCGCCGACGGTCAGCAGAAGCTGATGGAAGTAGGTGCCGGGCTCGGCGCCGAGGCCGAGCGAAACGGCGGCCCGCTCGATCGCCCCCTCAGGGGTTTCCGGCGTTTCGTCGACATGAATGCTGAAGCCCTTCAGCCCCATTATCTCCGGCGTCAGGTCATGCGTCGCAAAGGCGCGCCAGGCAGCATAGAGCCCGTTGCGCCGGGATGCCGCCCAGAGTGCCTGCCCCTGGTCGAAGAAGCCGGCCGCAAAGGTGCCGATCCGCTCGGAGATCAAACCCGGCCAATCTTTGCCCGTGGCCCGCGCGGCAAGTTCCGCTATGGTCGGGAGTGCGGCAACCGGCTGCGGCTCTTCGGCAAGGGCAGCCTTTAGCGCCGGCAGGTCGATCCGGTTGAACAGCGTGCTCGACTGCAGTGCTGCCACCAGATCCTCGTCCGTGATCTCGCCCTTGGCGAACAGGTCGGCATAGTGCTTGCGTGGCAGGGCCAGCCGGACGCCGCCGATCCGGGCCAGCCGGGCTGCGGTATGATCCAGCGTCTCGCTGATCTGGCCGAGGAAGGGGTTGACGGCAACGGTCGCCGTCAGCGGCCAGGCCGGCGGGATCGCCCGCACGGCCTGATCTGCCGCCCGGGCTAGCGCTTCGCCATGCAGGGTGTCGATAGTGGTCATATCGGTCATCGGTTCACTCCTTCACGGAAGCAGGCGTTGCGGAGGTGGTGCGCGGAAGCGTCCAGCCACCGAGCAGGCGATCGAAGAGGGCATTCACATAGAGGCCGTTGGCGAGATGGACCCTGAGGCCCGCTGCTGCCGGATGATAGGCCCAGAGCGGGAAGAGCGACTGGGCGACAGCGACCACGCCGAAGGTAACGACGGCCAGCAGCATCAGCGTCCATTCGAGCGGCCCGGGCTGCGGGGTCGCCGGCAGCGTCCCGAGCATCAGCTTGTCGGAAATGCGCTGCAGAGCGAAATAGGCCGTCGCCGCGGAGATCGAGTAGAGTGAGGTTCGCCAGGTGAGCGCCCGGGGGGCGGCGTCGGCCAAACCTTGTGCGATCAGATAGGCGACGCCGAAGATAAGGATCGCACCGAGCGCAAGCGCCTGCGGCGGCTTGTCGGCAAAGCCGAACAGCAGACCAATAACGGCGTAGATCGCGAGAGCCAGCAGGAAGGCGCGGCCGACAGCCTTGGCGTTCGGGATCGCGACTGGCCCTGGCCGCCGTATCGAGGCGACTTTCTCGATGGCCGACCCCGAGGCGAGGAAGGCATGCGCCTTGTAGAGCGAGTGGGCGACAATGTGCAGCAGCGCGATCGGGAAGAGTGCCAGGCCACACTGCAGGATCATGAAGCCCATCTGCGCGACCGTCGACCAGGCGAGCGAGGTCTTCACCGCCGACTGGGTGAGCATCACGAGACTGCCGAACAGCGCCGTAAAGCCACCGACCATGACCAGCACCGCAAGCACCACCGGCGCCTGCAGCATGACATCGGCAAAGCGGATCAGGAGGAAGCCGCCGGCATTGACGACGCCGGCATGCAGCAGGGCCGAGACCGGCGTCGGCGTTTCCATGACTTCTGTCAACCAGCCATGGGTGGGGAACTGCGCAGACTTCAGAAGTGCGGCGACTGCAAAGAGCGCCGCGGCAGCAATCGTCAGCGGGAGGCCCTCGCCTTCCCGCGCAGCGGCAAGGATCGTCGCGATGTCGCCGGTGCCGAAGGAAATCGCAAGCAGGATGACGGCGCCGATCAGCGCGGCATCACCCGTGCGCGAGACGATGAACTTCTTGCGCGCAGCCCGCTGGGCCGCGATCCGCTCCGGATAGAAGAGCAGCAGCTGATGGAGAAGCAGGCTGGTCGCGACCCAGCCGATGACGAGCTGCAGCAGCGTGCCAGACTGGACGAGCAGCAGGACGGCGGCGAGCGTCGCGGTCATCCAGCCGGTGAAAGGGCCCTGCCGCTCTTCCCCGTCGAGGAAGGTGCCGGCATAGCGCAGCACCACCCAGCCGATAAAGGAGACAAGCAGCAGCATCACCAGGCTGACGAGGTCAAGCTGCGAGGCTAGCGCGAAGTAGCTGTAGCCGATTGCCGGGCTGGTGCCCGGCCCCTGGAGGAAGAGGACAATCGCGGAAAGGACCGCGACAAGAATGGAGCCGAGCGCGGCGAATTCTGCAATGCGGATTGCGAGACGCGGGCGAAGCCCGGGCGCCTTGAAGGCGTAATAGGAAGCACCGGCAAGCAATAGCGGTGCGAGAAGCGGCAGAGCATGGATCACGGGACATCTCCGGGCTGGTCCGCTGCATGGGAGGAGGCAGCGGCGATCTCACAGAGCTGTTATCAGTGACGTGTTCACAATAAAAATTCATTGTTTCTCTAAATTCGTTCTATAAAATAGAATAATGTCAGAGCTGAACTATCACCACCTCCGCTATTTCCGCGCCGTCGCCCATGATGGTAATCTCACGCGCACGGCGGAACGGCTGAATCTGTCGCAATCGGCACTCTCCATCCAGATCAAGCAGCTGGAAGAGCGCTTGGGCCATTCCCTCTTCGAGCGTCGTGGTCGACAGCTGTATCTCACGGAAGCAGGTCGCATCGCTCTCGACCATGCCGACACGATCTTTTCCGCCGGCGAAGAACTTGTGGAAACGCTGAAGGAGACCGGCAGAACCCGCCGTGCCATCCGCATCGGCGCGCTCGCCACCCTCTCCCGCAACTTCCAGATGGAGTTCCTGCGCCCGATCCTGGGACGCTCCGACGTAGATATGATCTTGCGCTCCGGCAGCACCAGCGAGCTTCTCGGCGCGCTCGAAGCGCTGAACCTCGACATCGTCCTCCTCAATCAGGCACCGATGGCCGACTCGGTGACCCCCTTCATCGCCCAACACGTTTATCAGCAGCGCGTCAGCCTGATCGGCAAGCCGTCCTACGGCAAACCGGGCGCCACACTCGGCGATCTGCTCGCCGAGCATCCGGTAATCCTGCCGACGCTCGAAAGCGGTGTGCGCTCGCAATTCGAAGCGCTGGTCGCGCGCCTCGGCATCACCCCGCAGATCGCGGCGGAAGTCGACGACATGGCGATGATGCGTCTTCTGGCCCGCGAAGGGGCGGGTCTAGCCGTTCTGCCGCCGATCGTCGTCAAGGGCGAGCTCGAAGCCGGCACGCTGGTAGAGTTCGACGCCCTGCCCGGCATGATCGAATCCTTCTTTGCCGTCACAGTGAGGCGTCGCTTTCCGAACCCTCTCATCCGGCCACTGCTGGAAGCGAGCGAAGACGGCAAAACCGCTGGCGCCTGAACAACGTAAAGCTCAAGCACATCAAGCATTTGAGAAGGGGACCGCGTGAAGACGTCCATTGCCATCATCGGAGCCGGGATTGCCGGCATCACGCTCGCGCGGGCAATCTCACACGCTGCCGACGTCACCATCTTCGAAAAGAGCCGGGGCCTCGGCGGTCGCATGGCAAACCGCCGACGCGAGGGTTTTGCCTTCGATCACGGCGCCCAGTATTTCACCGCCCGCTCGCCGGCGCTCAAGGCGACTGCGAAACAAGCGGTAGCACAAGGCCATGCCGGCATCTGGCCAAAGGCAGTTCACACGCTGAAAGCAGACGGCCTTGTGACGGACACCCGCGCACCTGAGCCTCGCTATGTCGGCGTTCCCGGCATGAGCGCTTTTGCCAACGGATTGGCCGATGGGCTCCATATCCGCAAGGACACGACCGTGGCGCGCCTTGCAGCATCCGAGGGGGGCTGGGCGCTGAGCGATAACGAGGGCCATGACCTTGGCCGCGTCGATCTCGTCGTCTCCACCGCCCCCGCCCCGCAGACTATCAGGCTGATGCCGGAGACCTTTGCTGGCAATGCCGCGCTGAAAACCGTCGAAATGAGCGGCTGCTTTACCCTGATGATCGGCCTCGAAGGCCCGCTGGACCTCGGCTTCGAGGCCGCGCGCATCGAGGATCCCGTGCTCAGCTGGATTGCCGCTGAGGCAGGCAAGCCCGGTCGATCCGACAGGACCGCACTCACCATCCACAGCCGAAACGATTGGGCCGAAGCCAACCTGGAACGCGACCGCGGCGAGGTACAGGCCGAGATGCTCCAGTCGCTCAAGCAGCTTATGGGTCAGGACCTCTCGGCCGCCACCTGGATCGACCTGCACCGCTGGCGCTACGCCAATGTCGAGAAGCCGGCGGGCCAGTCTTTCCTCTTCGATGAAGCCCTCGGCCTCGGCGCCTGCGGCGACTGGTGCCTCGGGAACCGCGTCGAGGCCGCTGTCGAAAGCGCCACGGCCCTCTCGGAACGGCTGAAGCGCCGCTTGCAAGGAGCCTGACCCATGTATCGCGATCCGACCATCACCAAACTCCTCACCTATTCCGGCGCGCTGCCCTTCTGGGCGCTCGCTTTGGCGCAGGTGCTCGGCTACCAGCCTTCGCTCGCCGCCAATGCCTTCATGGCCTATGGGACGGGGATAGCCTGCTTCATGGCCGGCACCCTTTGGAGCCAGGCGCAGAACCGCAGCCAGAGCCCCAAGGTCATGCTGCTCGTCAGCAACATCCTGGCACTCGCCGCAATCGGAGCGCTTCTGCTCTTTGCCTTTGCGCCCAAGACAGCTCTCGCGATTCAGGCCTTCGTTTTCCTGGGAATGCTCGCCGCAGATCTGGATTTCCATCGCAAGAGCGACCAACCGGCCTGGTATCTGACGCTCCGTCGCAACGTCACGCTCATTGTGCTTGCGGCCTATGCCCTCGTTATCATTCTGACATGAGATTTTTTTCGCCTGCCCTGTAAGATCCTCCAGGGGACCGACGACAAACGGGGGCATGCCATGTGGCATGCGGCTCTGAACGGCGCGGACGATGCCCGGGGGATCAAGATGAGGAATGCGGGTGAGCAGGACATGACAGGTGGGAATGGTGCGGCGGCACCCTTTCTGGCCGATGCAGTCTACATGGCGGAACTGCGCGAGCGGATGCTCAGGTTTGCAAGCCTCCAGCTTGCCGATCCCGGCCTTGCCGAAGATGCCGTGCAGGAGGCCTTGGCCGGCGCCCTGCGCAACGCCAAGGCATTTGCCGGTCGCTCCGCCTTTCGCACCTGGGTTTTCGCCATCCTGCGCAACAAGATTGCCGACCAGATCCGCTTCAAGCGCCGCCAGTCACAGATGATCGCCATGCCGCTGGGCAACTTTCCCGATGAGGACGAACCGCGCTACTTCGATGCCAAGGGCCACTGGGCACCGGAAAACAGGCCGAGCGACTGGGGGAATCCCGAGGTCGAACTTCTGGGCAAGGATTTCTGGCGGGTGTTCGAGACCTGCCTCGACCATCTGCCCCCTGATCAGGGTCGCGTCTTCATGATGCGCGAATTTGTCGAGATGGAGACATCGGAAATCTGCGCCGAGGTCGGGATCACCACGACCAATCTGCATGTGCTCATGCATCGCGCCCGGCTGCGGCTGCGCAACTGCCTCGAGGGCCACTGGTTCGCACCAAAGGAGAGCCTGTCATGATGTGTGAAAACGCTACAAAGCTGGCTTCCGATCAGTTGGACCGGCGTCTCTCCATCCGTGAGACCGTGGGCCTCAAGCTGCATCTTATGAAGTGCGGCGCCTGCTCAGGCTTCACAAGACAAATCGGGGTCCTGCGCAAGGCAACCCGTCGCTATGTAGCGACAGACGCCTCGGATCCGGGAGGCCGCTGATCAGCGATCACCCAGCTTCTCGATCGACTGGAGGATATCATTGGCAAGCCGTGTCGCCGCCCCCGCCGCAATCGCCATCTGCGGCAGGATCATCCATTCGAGCGTCCAGGCCGCCCCCGAGCGCTCCTGCTCATGCACCAGCGCCTGATGCAGGCCGGAGATCTGCACGGCGTTGAACCGCGCCAGCGTCACCAGCACTTCCGCCTTCACGGGATTACGCTTGTGCGGCATGGCGGAGGACGCACCGCCGCCGCCGATGACAGCCGTACCATTGTCCGCCATCAGCGCCAGATCCTGACCGAGCTTGCCGAGGCTGCCGGTGATCTGGGAGAACAGCCCGCCGATCTCGGCAATCATGGCGCGCTGGCTATGCCATTGCGGCCTGTCCGATAGGTGAAGGAGCCCGGCAAGGCGCGCGCGCACCGCAGGGCCTTTGTCACCCAGTTTTTCCAGCGTCCCGGCGGCGCCTCCGAACTGCAGAGGAAGTCCGGCCTTGAGCAGACCCTGCACGGCAGCGCGGTGCGCGACTATCGGCTGCTTCCAGCTTTCGATGCGATCAGACACCGTGATCGGGATCGCCGCCTGCATGCGCGTGCGCCCCATCAGAGGCTGAGTGCCGAAGCGCCCATCAAGACCGTCGAGCGCCGCGATGATCGCCGCGAGACGCTGATCAACGGTCGACAGCACTCCCTCGAGCCTCAGCATCAGACTGGTATCGATGGCATCCTGGCTGGTCGCACCGAAATGCAGATGCGTGCCCTGTTCGCCGAGCGCCGCCCGCCATTGCCGCACGAGATCGGGGATCACGACACCGTCGCGCCCGATCGACTGCTTGAGAGCATCAAGGTCGCCGACGAACTGTTCCTGAAGAAGCGCAATGGCGGCAGCAGCTTCGGCCGGGATCAAGCCTTCCGCAGCTTCCGCTTCGGCAAGCGCCACCTCGAAACGCAGCATGGCCGAAAGCTCGGCGGCGGCCGAGAACTGCGCGCCGATCTCATCATCGCCCAGCAGGCCTGATAGGATCGGGTGGTCGAAGACGGATGCGGTCATGCTGCTATCGAGGCCTTTTTCAGATGTCGAAGAAGACCGTCTCCTTCTCCCCCTGCAGGTGGATGTCGAAGTGATAGGTCGAACCGTCCCGCTGCGCAATCAGGGTCGGCACGCGCACGCGATGTTCGATGCGCGCAAGGATCGGGTCCTCGGCATTCGCCGCTTCTTCGTCGCCAAAGTAAAGACGCGTGTTGAGGCCGAGATTGATGCCGCGCGCGACGATCCAGAAGGAGATATGCGGCGCCATAAGGCGTCCATCCCGGAACGGCACGCGACCCGGCTTGATCGTCTCGAAGCGGTATTCGCCGGTCGCAAGATCGCAAGGGCAGCGGCCCCAGCCGGTGAAATTCGGATCGGCACTGCCACGCGTCTCGGACGGGCTGTTGTAGAACCCCTCGGCATCCGCCTGCCAGATTTCGATCAGCGCATCCTTGAGCGGCGTGCCCGAGCCATCGATGACGCGACCGGTCACGGTGATGCGCTCGCCGCGCGTCTTGTCGTTGACCATAGAAGTACCAAGATCGACCGGATAAACGCCCTTGATATCGGCGAAGTTCGGCGTGAGGCCGATATGGACGTAAGGGCCGGCCGTCTGCGAGGCGCTTTCCTTGAGGTAGCCGAGATCCTGGACCATCAGTTCCCCTCCATCCGGTTTTCAAACAATGTCGAACGACGTCCGCGCAGGACGATGTCGAACTTGTAGGCGCGCGCATCCATCGGAATGGTTGCCGACCAATCAAGCGCCGCGACTAGCTGCTCGATCGCCGCACGATCCGGGATCGTCAGCACGATCGGACACTTCCAGATCATCGGATCACCCTCGAAATACATCTGGGTGATCAGACGCTGCGAAAACCCGTGACCGAAGATGGAGAAATGGATATGCGCCGGGCGCCAGTCGTTGACACCGTTCGGCCATGGATAAGGACCGGGTTTGATCGTGCGGAAAGCATAGTAGCCGTTCTCGTCGGTGATCGTGCGCCCGCAGCCACCGAAGTTGGGGTCGAGGGCCGCGAGATAGCTTTCCTTCTTGTGGCGATAGCGCCCGCCGGCATTGGCCTGCCAGAATTCGACGAGCGCCCCCGGAACCGGCCGTCCGCGCTCATCGAGCACGCGGCCATGCACGATGATACGCTCGCCGATCGCGCTCTCGCCGGGCTTGGCGAAGTTGTGGATCAGGTCGTTGTCGAGCTCACCCAGGATGGAATGGCCGAAAACCGGGCCGGTGATTTCGGACTTGGTACCATCCAGCGACAGAAGCGCCTTCTGCGGCGAGCGCAGGACGGAGGTCTTGTAGGTCGGGGTATAGGCGGGCGGATGCCAATTGCGATCGCGCGGAAAGAAGGCGCCCGATTCCGGCTTCTTGTTCGGCTGATCAGTCATGGCTCCCTCCCATAGGCTCGCCGGCATCCATCTGTTCAAACACGTGTTTGGCGATCTTGAAAGCCCTGTTCGCAGCGGGAACGCCGGCATAGATGGCCACATGCATCAAGGCTTCCGTGATGTCCTCGCGGCTCGCACCCGTATTGGCGGTGGCGCGCACATGCATGGCAACCTCTTCGTCATGGCCGAGTGCCGCCAGAAGCGCGATGGTGATCATCGAGCGCTCGCGCGCGCTGATGCCGGGGCGTGACCAGACAGTGCCCCAGGCGCCCTCCGTGATCATGTCCTGAAATGGCTGATCGAAGGGCGTGGCCGAGGCCGAGGCGCGATCGACATGGGCGTCCCCCAACACGCGGCGACGGGTGACCATGCCCTGCCGATAGCGATCAGATGGACTGCGGGCATCAGCCATGGGCTGCCTCTCCTGAAATGACGGGCGCAAGAAAGGCCTCGATGATGGTGGTAAGCAATTCCGGCTGCTCGACACAGGGGATGTGTCCGGCATCCTTGATGACTTCGTAGCGTGCGCCGGGCACGAGCTTGGCGAGCGACAGCACGAGATCGGGCGGCGTCGCCCCATCCTGATCGCCGACCACGCAAAGCGTCGGAACGGCAATCCGGGCAGCAGCGGCGGTGTAATCGGCATCGCGGATCGCAGCACAGGTGCCCACGTACCCCTCCACCGGCTGGCGGAGCATCATGTTGCGAAATCCTGGAAAAGACGGATCACTGGCGCGGAAGGCCGGCGTGAACCAGCGCTCCATGACTCCATCGACAATACCGTCAAGTCCGGCGTCTTCGATGGCCTTGATGCGGGCTGCCCACATCTCGGCCGTGCCGATCTTGTGAGCCGTGTCGCAAAGGACCAGCGCCTTCACCAGATCCGGACGACGGGCATAAATCCCCTGAGCGATCAGCCCACCGACGGAGAGCCCGCAGACAACGGCATCGCTCACCTTTAGATGCTCCAGCAACCCGATCAGGTCATCCACATGGTCTTCGATCGAGTACGGGGCCTCACCGACATCCGAGAGACCATGGCCGCGCTTGTCATAGGTCAGCAGCGGATAGCTGCCGGCGAGGCGAACGATCACATCGCGCCAGATGCGAAAATCCGTGCCCAGCGAATTGATGAAGACGATGACCGGCTTGTTGCCTGGTCCACCGATGATCTGGTGATGCAGGCTCACGCCATTGACCTGAACGAATTGCACGGGTTTCTCCTCCGTTGACAGCATATTGCTCGTGCGGTTTGGTTAGGTAAAATGATGTTTTTCACCCTATTCCTAACCGCAGGGTTATGTTTTGCAATGATCGACAATCGCGTGAAATTTCGCCATCTGCAGACCTTCGTCGAGGTAGCACGCCAGAAAAGCGTGATGAAGGCGGCGGAACTGCTGCATGTCAGCCAGCCAGCGGTGACCAAGACCATCCGCGAACTCGAGGAAGTGCTGGGCGTAGCGGTCTTCGAAAGGGACGGTCGCGGCATTCGGATCACCCGCTATGGTGAGGCATTCCTGAAACATGCAGGTGCAGCACTCACCGCGCTCCGCCAGGGCTTCGATTCCGTTTCCCACGCTCTGCATGCCGATGCCCCACCCATACGCATCGGTGCCCTGCCGACCGTCTCCACCCGCATCATGCCGCAGGCGATGACATTGTTCCTGAAGGAGGACGTGCCGGCCCGCATCAAGATCGTCACCGGCGAAAACTCGGTCCTCTTGGAGCAACTGCGGGTCGGCGACCTCGACCTCGTCGTCGGACGCTTGGCAGCACCGGAGCAGATGACAGGCTTTTCTTTCGAACACCTCTATTCCGAGCAGGTGATCTTCTGCGTGCGTGCCGGCCATCCGCTGCTCTCAGCCGGCTCTGACCTCTTCGGAGAACTCGAACGCTATCCCGTGCTGATGCCGACGCGGGCATCGATCATCCGCCCCTTCGTCGAGCGTTTCCTGATCGCGAACGGCATCTCCGGCCTGCCCACCCAGATCGAGACGGTATCCGACAGCTTCGGCCGCGCCTTTGTGCGCCAGACGGATGCCATCTGGATCATCTCCGCTGGAGTCGTGGCGACGGACCTTGCCGATGGCACGCTGGCAGCCCTGCCGATCGACACAAGCGAAACCAAAGGACCGGTCGGCCTCACGGTCCGGGCAGACGCCGTCCCCTCCATGCCGCTGGCGCTTCTGATGCGCACGATCCGCGAAGCCGCAGCGGAAGCGGCAAAAGCTTGACGGTCAGGGCAGCAGCGGCTTGAGCATAGCCTGCATGTCCAGCATCGCCGGTAGGCAATGGGCCGACAGATCGGCAGCGGGCAGAATGGCAGCCGGCGCGCCGACATTGATCGCAGCCACCACCCGGCCGCGGTCGTTGCGGATGGGAACCGCGATCGAACAGAGACCGATCTCCAGCTCCTGATCGATCACAGCATAGCCCTGCTGCCGAACCTTGCCGATCTCCTCCTTCAGCAAACGCGGATCGGTCAGCGTTCGGGGCGTATGCGCCTTCAACTGCGAGGCGGCGAGTATCGCATCCACCTCGGTGTCCGAAAGCGCCGACAGCAGCACCCGGCCCATCGACGCGCTATAGGCCGGCAGCCGCGAGCCGGGCATCAGATTGATCGACATGACCCGCTTCTGGGCGGCACGGGCGATGTAGACGATCTCGGTATTGTCGAGGATGGAAGCCGAGGCGCTGTGCCCCACACGCTCGGACAGTTGATCGAGATGCGGCTGCAGCAGAACCGGCAGCGGCGTGGCCGACAGCCAGGCATGGCCGATCCGCAGGATCTTCGGCGTCAACGAGAAGAACTTACCGTCATAATCGGCATAGCCTAGCTCCGAAAGCGTCAACAGGCAGCGCCGGGCAGTCGCGCGATCCAGCCCGCTGATATCAGAGGCGTCCGTGATGCTCAGTCGCTGGCGCTCGGGGCCGAAGGCTTCGAGCACCTTCAACCCCTTGACAAAACCACCCATCAGATCGCGCTCTCCGACAGCCATTAGCCACTCCATCTTGTGCGATTATCGAACAAATATCAATTATCGCACAAACCACTTGCTGTCGATGGCTGAGCGGACCTATTTGTTGGTGAGGACGCGGCAGAGCCGCAGCCAGAGGAAACGGGAGTTCCCATGGACAAGAGAATTGCAAACCTGGCGCACGCCGTGGCGGGCATCGGCGACGGCGCGACCGTCATGATCGGCGGCTTCGGTGGCTCCGGCGCACCGATCGAGCTTATTCACGCGCTGATCGACAAGGGCCCGAAGAACCTGACGGTCATCAATAACAATGCCGGCAACGGACGCATCGGCATTGCCGCGATGATCGACGCCGGCATGGTCAAGAAAATGATCTGCTCCTTCCCGCGCTCATCCGATCCGCGCGCCTTTACCGACCGTTACCTCGCCGGTCAGATCGAGCTGGAACTCGTGCCGCAGGGTACGCTCGCCGAGCGCATCCGCGCCGGCGGCGCCGGCATCCCCGCCTTCTACACCCCGACAGGCTTCGGCACGGAACTGGCCGAAGGCAAGGTGATTGCAGAGTTCGATGGCCGCAAATATGTGCAGGAGCGCTGGCTGAAGGCCGACTTCGCCATCGTCAAAGCGCATCTCGGCGACACGCATGGCAACCTCACCTACCGGATGGCCGGCCGCAACTTCAATCCGCTGATGTGCATGGCCGCCGCCAAGACCATCGCCCAGGTCTCGAAGATCGTGAAGCCCGGCGAAATTGATCCCGAGCAGGTGATCACCCCCGGCATTTTCGTCGATGGCGTCGTTGAAGTCGCCAACCCGCAACAGGAAGAAGAGCTCATCCGAGCCGGAGTGGCCTACACATGACCGACGCAGCTGCAATCGACACCCGGGAGGACATCAAGCTCTCCAACGCCCAGATCGCCTGGCGCGCCGCCCAGGACATTGAGGACGGTGCCTATGTGAACCTCGGCATCGGCTTCCCGGAAATGGTCGCCAAGTTCCAGCCTGAGGGACGCCAGGCGATCTTCCACACTGAAAACGGCGTTTTGAACTTCGGTGAAGCCCCGCCCGCCGGCGAGGAGGACTGGGACCTGATCAATGCCGGCAAGAAGGCGATCACCCTGAAGCCGGGTTCCGCCTTCTTCCACCACGCCGACAGCTTTGCCATGGTCCGCGGCGGCCATTTGGATGTCGCAATCCTCGGCGCCTATCAGGTGGCCGAAAACGGCGACCTCGCCAACTGGCGCGTCGGTTCCAAGGGTGTTCCCGCCGTCGGCGGCGCCATGGATCTGGTGCATGGCGCAAAGCAGGTCGTCGTCATCACCGAACACGTCACCAAGGACGGCAAGCCGAAGCTCGTCGAGCGCTGCAGCTTTCCGTTAACCGGCGTCGGCTGCATCACCCGCGTCTATACGAGCCATGCCGTGATCGACATCGTCGACGGCCGCTTCGTCGTGCGTGAAAAGCTCGCCGCCATGACCATGGACGAGCTGCAGGCGATGACCGGTGCCAGGTTGCATACCGACGGTCCGGTTGCCGACCTCGTCGTGCCCGCGCTGTAAGGAGCATAAGTCATGACCGAAGCCTTTATCTGCGATTACATCCGCACGCCCATCGGCCGTTTCGGCGGCTCGCTCTCCTCCGTCCGTGCCGATGATCTCGGCGCCGTACCGCTGAAGGCGCTGATGGAGCGCCATGCCGGCATCGACTGGGAAGCCGTCGAGGACGTGATCTTCGGCTGCGCCAACCAGGCCGGCGAAGACAACCGCAATGTCGCCCGCATGTCCGCCCTGCTCGCCGGTCTTCCCGTCTCCGTCACGGGCACTACGATCAACCGCCTCTGCGGCTCCGGCATGGATGCCGTCATCACGGCCGCGCGCGCAATCAAGTCGGGCGAGGCCGAGCTGATGATCGCAGGCGGCGTCGAAAGCATGAGCCGCGCGCCTTTCGTCATGCCTAAGGCTGACACGGCGTTTTCGCGCAATGCCGAGATCTACGACACCACGATCGGCTGGCGCTTCGTCAATCCACTGATGAAGAAGCAATACGGCGTCGATTCCATGCCGGAGACCGGCGACAATGTCGCGATCGACTTCAAGGTCTCCCGCGAGGATCAGGACGCCTTCGCCGTGCGCAGCCAGGCCAAGGCAGCGGCAGCGCAGGCCAATGGTCGGCTGGCGAAGGAAATCGTGGCGGTCACCGTGCCGCAGCGCAAGGGTGATCCCATCATCGTCGACCGCGACGAGCATCCGCGCGCGACCTCGGTCGAGGCGCTCGCCAAGCTGAAGCCGGTCAACAAGATGGAAGGCGCCAGCGTCACCGCCGGCAACGCGTCCGGCGTCAATGACGGGGCCGCCGCCCTGATCATCGCCTCGGAAGCTGCGGTGAAGAAATATGGCCTGAGCCCGATCGCCCGAATCCTGGGCGGTGCAACCGCTGGCGTTCCGCCGCGAATCATGGGCTTCGGCCCCGCGCCGGCCTCGAAGAAGCTGCTCGCCCGCCTCGGTCTCACACAGCAGCAGATCGACGTGATCGAGCTGAACGAGGCCTTCGCATCTCAGGGCATCGCAACCCTCCGCGATCTCGGCATCGCCGATGACGACCCGCGCGTTAATCGCAACGGCGGCGCGATAGCACTTGGCCACCCGCTCGGCATGTCGGGCGCCCGCATCGCCGGAACGGCGGCCCTGGAACTCAGGGAAACAGGCGGGCGCTATGCACTGTCCACCATGTGCATCGGCGTCGGCCAGGGCATCGCGATTGCCCTGGAACGGGTCTGACACAAGATTGAAGGCGCCCCATGCGGGCGCCTTTTCAATTCAGGGATTGAGAAAGGTCAGGATCAGCTGATGCACCGCCCCACCCGGTGACATCTCGATCTGATCATATTCGCTGTGGCGCGCAACATGCGCATCCGAAATCGGCTTCAGCTGCGCCTGAAGGGCCGCGCGCACCTTCTTGCAGCCAGGATCGATTTCATCGCGCAAGCCGATCGACACATCCTGGATCTGCTGGGTCAGGTCCTTCATGAACTGACCATGCAGTTTCTCGTGGGTCACGATGCCGTCATAGAAGGCCTGCCACTTCGCCGCCACCTCAGGCGACAGCGTCTGCGCCGGCTTCGGCAGGGTATAGGTGATGATCAGTTTCGGTTTTGCGGATGCCAGCACGCAGGCCTGTCCCTGCTGTTGATAGTCCCGCTGCCACGTAAGCTTGAACGTTGTGTGGGCGATCACCCGCCCGAGACTGAGCTTTGGTCCCCGCTCGCCGATCGACTGGTAAAGCTCCATCGGCGATGTGCCGCTGACTTTGTAATGCTCGATCTTCTCTGTCGCCTGCCACCCCTGTGCAGCAGCTGGCATTGCTGCGATGAGAACCGTCAAAAGCGCCGAGAGCACCGGGAATGGGGATGTAGCGGTCACGAACTGCTCCTTCAATCGGGCTTCGTGATAGCCGCGCGACGGCATAATCGCAACGAGGATGTGACGAAGTCGTTATCCTTTCGCTGGAATTTGATAACCGGCGCTTACCGCAATTTTAACGGGTCCTGATATAGAAACCGTGCAGGGAATGACGAGGAAAGCAGACAAGCGTGGACACAAAAGGGACACAGCAGGATCTCCGGACGCGTCTCGGGCAGTGGCTGGATCTACTGAAGGTTCCAAATGGGAATCCGGCGTTGACCGCAGCGCAGTTTGAAGCTTTTTCGAAGCAGGTCCCGCTGCTTTACTTCATTCTCGCCACCAACATGATCTCGCTGTCCTGGACGCACCAGGGTGCTGCCCCCGACTATCTTGTCGTCTATCTGCCGGCAGTTTTGACGACCCTGTTCACGCTGAGATCCCTTATCTGGCTGCGCGGGCGCAAGCGCCAGCGGACACCGGAAGAGGCCTATCGTCAGCTCAAGGCCACCAATATCCTGTCTTTCCCGATCGCGGTCGTCTGCGTGGCCTGGTCGATCTCGCTGTTGCCCTATGGCGACGCTTACCAGAAGGCGCACGTCGCCTTCTTCATGGCCATCACCGTTATCGGCTGCATCTTCTGCCTGATGCATCTGCGTTCCGCAGCGCTGATCGTCACGGTTACCGTCAATCTGCCCTTCTTCGTGGTGATGTGCCTGAGCGGAGAACCGACCTTCATCGCGACCGGCGTGAACGTCATTCTCGTGACGATGGCGATGATCATGATCCTGATCTCGCATTATCGCGACTTCCGCCAGCTCCACGAGTCCCGCAACGTCCTGATGCTGCAGCAGCAGGCACTGCAGGAACAGAACAAGGCGATGCAGGCGCTCTCGGATGAAAACCTGCGGCTTGCGAACCTTGACAGCCTTACGCTGCTTGCCAATCGCCGCAGCTTCTTCCAGATGCTGGAACTGGCCTTCAATCGGGCAAGCACCACCAGCGGCAAGCTCGCGGTGGGCGTCATCGACCTCGACGGCTTCAAGCCGGTCAACGATCTCTACGGCCACTCGGCCGGTGACAAGGTTCTGATCGAGATCAGCAATCGCCTTTCAACAATGGCGGATGAGCGTCTTTCCGTTTACCGCCTGGGCGGCGACGAATTCGGCCTGCTGTTCCAGGGCGACGTCGCCGAAAGCGGTGTCATGTCGCTGGGCGAAAAGGTGTGCGAGATGATTGCCGAGCGCATCAATATCGGCAGCGGCATGGTGCAGGTCACCGGTTCCGTCGGTTTCGCCCTCTACCCCGATGTCGGCCATACGGGCCAGGAGATCTACGAACTGGCAGACTACGCGCTTTATACGGCCAAGCGACGTCACCGTGCCGGAACGGTGATCTTCAACGCCGTCCAGGCGAACGAACTCAACCGACAGAAGGTCGTAGAAGAGGCACTTGTTGCGGCAGATCTCGAGAAAGAATTGTCACTCGTTTTCCAGCCCATCACCTGCGTCGACCGACGTATCTGCATCGGCTTCGAGGCACTCGCTCGCTGGGAAAGTTCGCGCATAGGACAGGTATCGCCGGCCGAATTCATCCCCGTTGCCGAGCATAACGGTCGTATAACGCTGATGACCCGTATGCTGCTGGAACGCGCCTTGAAGACCGCGTCCCTGTGGCCACAGGATATCTACCTCTCCTTCAATCTGTCTCCGCACGATCTGGCATCGCCGGAAAACACGCTGAAAATCGTCTCGATCGTCTTGAAGAGCGGCTTCGATCCGCGCCGGATCAATTTCGAGATCACTGAAACCGCCGTCATGCACGACTTCGAGCAGGCGAGCGCCTCGATCCAAATGCTGCGCGAACTGGGCGCCGGCATCTCGCTCGACGACTTCGGCACCGGCTATTCGAGCTTGAACCACGTCCACAAGCTGCCGCTGACCAAGATCAAGATCGATGGCAGCTTCGTGCGCAACATCCATACGCGCAAGACGAGCTTCAATATCGTCAAATCCGTTCTGGCACTCTGCAGCGAGATGGAGCTTGAGGCGATCGTTGAAGGCGTCGAAACGGAAGAAGAGCTTCGCATCCTTGAAAATCTCGGCGTACGCGCGGTTCAGGGCTACTATTTCGGCAAACCGATGGCCGCAGAAGAAACCCTGAAGCGTCTCGCGCTGCAGGATGCCCAGGCCCTCGCTTCCTGAGGATCAGCCTTTCATTGCAAGCATCCGTACCTTCAGCGCGCGCACGGTTTCAGCATCCGTGCGCCGCGTCGTCTCGGGGGAAAAACCGAGTTCGGCAAGCCTGCTCTCGCTCCGGGCCACCTGACTGCAGGAAGCATGAACTTCACGAATTCCGGGGATCGCCAGCAGGCGCGCGACATTCTCCGGCCGCACGCCACCACCGGGCATGATGGTGATGCGCCCAGCGCTGCGGCGTGCAAGCCGCGCCAGCGTTTCGAGCCCCTCTTCCGCATGGCGGGCACCACCCGATGTCAGAATGCGGGAAAAGCCGAGCGCGATGGCAAGATCGAGTGCCGCGTCCATATCCCCGACGACATCGATTGCACGGTGCAAGGTGAGGTCCAGCCCCGCAGCCGCTCCGACAAGCCGACGGATGATATCGGCATCAAGCGTCGATTGCGTGGTCGTTGCTCCAATCACCACTCCCGCAAGCCCCGCTTCCCGGGCAGCGGCGATATCGGTCTCCATTGCCGCGATTTCGGCTTCGGAATAGACGAAGTCTCCGGCGCGCGGGCGGATCAGCGCATGGACAGGAATGGATGCCTTGGCCGCGACAGCCATGAAGCCGCGCGAGGGCGTCAAGCCACCGGCGCCGAGAGCGGAGCAAAGTTCGATGCGATCGGCACCGCCCGCAATCGCGGCATCGAGGCCGGCGACGTCGTCAACGCAGATTTCGAGCAGTGGCTCGCTAGCTTTGCTGGCAGACTTTGCGACCACCTGATCCTCACCCTTTTGCATTCGACTTCGGCTTTCGATCCAAAAGCCACAGCAGGCACACGCCCGAACAGCCGGCGATCGAGGCAATGATCGCCGTACCCGCATAGTCGCTGATGCTGGTGCCGAGCGCAAACATCAGCGAGGCCATTCCACCGCTTAAGAAAATGTTGACCGCAATCAGCGAACTGCCGAGACCGGCGCGGTCGGCGATCAGGTTCTGCAGATAGGTGATCGGGATCGCGATGATGCCGGCCGCTCCGAGACCCGCGACCAATGTCAAGAGATAGACATCCATGGGTCGGTCGGCGAGGCCGAGGAAGACGAGATAGCTGCAATAGATCAGCGCGGCCGTGACCATAGCGAAGAGGATGGAGGTTCTGGCTTCGACCCATCCCCAGAAGAGGATGAAGATGATCTCGAGAAAGGCCACGATCCCCACGATCACGCCGACATCGGCCGGTGTTCCGCCGGCCTTGCCGGTCACGATCAGCGGAAGGACGGTGCCATTGGCATGAAGCATGGCCGAGATCAGCGAAATCGCCAGAAGTCTTGGCAGGACGCTTGCCGAGCCGATCTGGCGGATGGAGCGGAAGAAGGAATAGTGCTGCCGTTCCCCGTCCTGCACCGGCGGCAGACGATCGAGCCCGAAGACGAACAGCAGAAGACAGACGAGGCAGGCAAGGCTCGCCAGCAGGAAGGCCGGCAGCATGCTCGGCTGGCCGACGAGCAGTGCCCCGACAATGCCGGGCACCAGGACCCAGGAGGCGGAGAGAATGGCACGGACGGCGGAATTCACCGCCATCAGTTCGCGCACGGCCATGCCCGAGGAAACCGCACGGATATTGGCGAAGATCAGCGAATTGATCGTTCCGAAAACCGGGATCAACACCAGCGTCGCGATCGCAAACATGATAGGTGTCGGCACCACATAGACGAGCCCGAAGCCGACGATGCCGAAGATCGCCGCCAGGATCATCGGCGAGCGGAAATGTCCGAGCCTATCCGCAATGATGCCAGCGGTGACGCTGGCGCTGACATTCACCACCGCCGCCAGGAAGATCAGCACCGAATAGACGGCGTCCGACAGTCCGAGCTCACGGATGCCGATCAGCGACATATAGGGCGAGGTCGCAGCGCCGGAGAAGCCGAAGAAGAAGATCGCGGCCGCACTGACCCGGATCGGCTTGTGGCGATAGACCACCGAAAAGGAGGACAACATCAAGGGTACAATCGGGTTGGGGATCGTGCCGCCGAAGGGGCGGCACCGACATCAATGTCTCAAAGGAATCGCGTCGAGAAGAAGACCTTTGCCGTATAGCTGAAATCCTTGACGAAGGGATAGCTGGGCTGGTGGCGGCGATGGCTCGGCAGGTTCTCGATGTCCTGGTTGATCACGCCATCCGTCAGCGCCATCAGGTTGGGATTGGCGATCGGCGCAAGCTCGGGCGAGAGATAGCCAGACTTGACGACGAGCAGCCGCACCGTGGTCGGATCGAGGCCAAGCCGGGTGAAATCCGCGATGTTGTGATAGGGCCGGCGCCGCGCAGCGAGCACCAGCGTGATGCCACCGATCCTCACGACCGCCTGCTGTTCGGCAGCCGAGCCCGGATCATCGAGGAAGACGACATCCGCCTCCACCTCGACCGAAGGGCTTGCCGGATCGAGCGAACCGCCGACTGTCAGCGAAACCCGCGCGCCGGCACCCGCTGAGAAACACCGTTCGACGGCGGGTCGGTCGGTAATGCCGGCAATCAGGACATTATCGATCGACCGCGCCAGAAGCGCCTTCAGCACATCCGCCCGATCGCCAACCCCACCACCGGTCGGGTTGTCGCCAGAGTCTGCCAGGATGATCGGCCGTGTCTCGGTACGCTCGGCAATGTCGAGCATGTCCGCAAGCGGTCCCGTAACAGGGCCGAAACGGAAATCCTCGCGCGCGTCCCAATAGGATTGCGCGATGGCAGCCGCGACCTGTTCCGCCGCCGCCTTGTCGACGGCCGTAACGACGGCGCAGGCCGTGCCCCGAGGCTCATCCGCCCAGACATAACCGACCATCAGGTTGGCATCCCAGATACCGGGCACGGCATCATGCTCCGGCAGCTTCAGATAAAGGCTCTTTGCCGGCTCGTCCTCGGTCGAGGTCCGTTCACCGGGCAGGAGAACAGGCACCGGCGCCCAGGCAACGCCCGGCTTCTCGCCGGTCTTCAGCGCCCGCACCAGCATCGACCAGGCCCGAACCATCGTTTCACGCACATCGATATGCGGTGCGGTGCGATACCCGGCGAAGATATCCAGCTGATCGATAATCTTCTGGGTGACATTGCCATGCAGATCGTAGCTTGCCGCAACCGGGACATCGGGCCCGACGACTGCGCGCGCCGCCGAAATCCAGTCGCCCTCGGCATCGTCCATGCCCTCGACATTCATCGCGCCATGCATGGCGAGATAAAGCCCGTCGATCGGCAATGTGGCCTTCAGCCGGTCTAGAAACTCTGCCTTGAACCCTTCATAGGTGGCGCGTGCCAGCGGACCACCGGGAACGGCACGCGCATGCAGCAGCGGCAAATGCTCGACGCCCTCGGCGTCGAGAAAGTCGAAATACTCATGTGCCAGCAAATCCGGCCCGCGCAGCACACGAAAATCCTCCGGCTGCATCAGGACGGGAGACGAGGTCGAGCATTCGGTATGGATACCGCCGACGGCGATGCGGGAACTCATGGTGCTCAGATCCTCAGTAACGGGGGCTCAGGCGGACGATGGCGGCAAAGCGCAGCCAGTCCTTGTTCTCCTTCGGCGTCCAGGCGGCCTCGGCAATGGCCGGAAGCCGCGGGAAGACGAGGTGGTTGAAGTAGTCGCGGGTGAGGAAATGCTCCGACCAGATGCAGGCCTGGACACCCCGCATGCGCGGCGCAAGCTCTGCCGGAAACTCGGCGACTGCCTCATAGGTATAGGTGTGCTTCGGCGGCACGGTCCCGGCCCAGCTGCCACCCGGCTCCTGGAAGGACTCGTCCTGCACCATGTCGAGGTAATAGGCCTGTCCCGGGGTCATCACGACGTCATAGCCCTGCCGCGCCAGTTCCAGCCCGACCTCCGGCTTCTGCCAGGCCATCAGCAGCGTGCCGTCAGGATCAACGCCGCCCCCATGGCTGACTTCATCCCAGCCGGCCAGCTTGCGGCCGCGCTCGGCGAGCATCTTCTGGATTCGCTTCATGAAATAGCTCTGCAGCCCGAAGGTACCGTCGATCCCCTCCTGCTCCATCAGCTTGCGCGCAAGCGGCGAAGCCATCCAGGTATTGGCCGCCACTTCGTCGCCGCCGATATGGATGAGCCTGGACGGGAAAAGCGCAACCATCTCGTCGAAGACCTTGCCCAGCACTTCATAGGTGTATTCGATCGCCGGGTTCAGCGCATTGTTCGGATAGCCCTGCACCGAGCGATAGCTATCCGGTGCTTCCTGCCCATCGACCAGCTCCGGCAGCGCCACCAGCATCGCCGTGCTATGGCCGGGGATGTCGATCTCCGGCACCACCTCGACTTGAAGGGCGGCGGCATGGGCAACGATGTCGCGCACCTCGTCCTGGGCATAGAAACCACCGACCGGCTCGGCGCCATTGCCGAGCTGCGGCAGGAGCGGTTCGTCCGGTCCACGCAACACCCCAATCGTGGTGAGCTGCGGGAAGGCCTTGATTTCCAACCGCCAGGCTTCGTCGTCGGACAAATGCCAGTGGAAGGTGTTCATCCGGAACCAGGCCATGATGTCGATCAGCCGTTTGACGTCAGCGACCGGGTAGAACTGGCGGGAGACATCGAGATGGCAACCGCGCCAGCCGTAACGCGGCTTGTCGGTGATCATGCCCGACACCGGAAAGCGGAAGGTACCCGGCTGCGTGCGGGCGCCATGCAGCATCTGGGCAAGCAGGGTGAGCGCATATTGCAGCCCGGCGACATCGCCATAGGTCAGCGTGATGCCGTCAGCGGCAAAGGTGAGCGTGTAAGCGGAAGCGCCCAGCGTCTCGTCATGACGAAAGGTGATCGAACGTCCCTGATGCACAGGCGCAAGCGACAGAGGCGCATGACCAGCGGAAAACAGGCGGCAGAAGAGCCGCAACACGTTTTCGACTTCCCGCAGCTCGACGAGAGAAGAACCGCTGGCCGGATAGAGCGCGACCGGGAAGCCGTCGCCCGCCACAAGCTCGGCGGAGACCGGCCAGGGCAGCATCGCGAAAGGCTGCGTGACCTGCCCCTCCGGCAGAAGCGGCGGCGGCGGCGCGCTGTCACCACCCCCGAGCATCAGGTCGGCCACCGCAACGGCCGCATGTTGACCGGTCGAGAGCGTGATATAGGCGGACTTCGCCCCATCCGTCCGGTGCTTGGCCGCGCGCCAGAGACCACCGACGCGGAAGGTCCAGGAGGCGCCGGGTTCGAGGACAAAGCCCGCCGGTGGCGCGAACTGGTGGAAATTGGCATTGCGCTTCAGGAAGACGGCATTCTCAAGGATCGGCTCCTGCGTATCCTTGACGCGGGTGAGCGACGTGTAGGCAAGCTTGAAATCGGCAAGCGCCACATCGGAGAGATTGACCAGCGTGAAGACGAAGGCGCCGCAGCCGTCGCCCTCCACCGGATGCCACGCGTTTTCGAGACGGAACTGAACGGCTGTTGCCATGCGGAATGCTCCTGGCTTTTTGGTATCAATAATTGTCGGATTGCGAGAAGGTTCGGGCGAGCTCGGCCTGACCGGCCGTCAGCCCGCAATCGACGGGCAGGCAAACGCCTGTAATGGCCGCCGCCTGATCGCTGGACAGGAAAAACACGGCATTGGCGATGTCCTCAGCCGTCGCGATCCGGCGCAGAGCATACCAGCGCTTGGCCTCTTCG
The DNA here is from genome assembly GCF_014237835.1 of Rhizobium sp. AQ_MP. Taxonomy (GTDB): domain Bacteria; phylum Pseudomonadota; class Alphaproteobacteria; order Rhizobiales; family Rhizobiaceae; genus Allorhizobium. The sequence continues at coordinate 188,209 of NZ_JACJVI010000002.1, read as the reverse complement.
AAGACAGCAGGATTGGCAGCAGCGCGCGCTTCCCAGGCCTGGGTCCGCACGGTGCCGGGCGCAACCGCATTGGAGCGGATGCCGTATTTCCCGTATTCGACGGCAATCAGCTTGGTGAGGTGAATAAGGCCGGCCTTCGCAGCGCTGTAGGCTGGATGACCGAAGACGGCCATGCCGTTGACCGAGGAAATGTTGACGAGCGCGCCCTTGGCTTCTTTCAGTGCCTCTTCGAACGCGCGGAAGCATAGGAAGGGCGCTTCGAGATTGAGCGCATTGTCCTTGCGCCAGATCTCGCCATCGGTATCCCCGAGGCTGACGGCCCGCGCGGCACCGGCATTGTTGACGAGCGTATGGACGAGGCCGAGCGTGGAAACGCGTGCAGCAGTTTCGGCGAGATCCTTCTCATCCGTCACGTCACAGACCAGCGAGGCGAAGCGCACATCGTCATCGAGCTCGACCATCGCCTTGCCCAGCGCCTGGCAATCCATATCGAGCAGGACGACGAGGTCATGGCTGTCGGCAAGACGCCTGGCGATCGCCCGCCCGATATCGCCGGCAGCACCGGTCACGACGGCAACCTTATGCGTCACGGCGGATCTCCGACAAGGATGCGGGCATGGTATCAGTCTCCGAGAAGTTGCCGGTCGTCTCCGCCATCGCGGTGTTCGACCAGCTGTTGCTTGATGTGGCGCAGCGTCACCTGCGACTGCTTGCGATTGCGATAGGCAACCAGGCTCGCGATCACGTCGACGACCGCGAGATAGGCAAAACGTGTCGAGGTCGGCCGGAAGATGTTTTCGCCTTCCGGCAGATCGATGCCGATGACGAGTTCGGACGCCTCGGCAACGAGGCTCTGGCTCTGGGTGAGCGCGATCGTGGTGATGCCGTTCTCGCGGGCGAGCTTGAAGCATTTGACCAGCTCGGCATTGCGCCCCGAAAACGACGAACCGATCAGAACGTCGTTCGAGCGTGCGGCGGCCGTCAGCATCAGCTGCATGTTGTGGTCGGCAGAGGCCGTGACCCGCGAGCCCAGACGAAAGAGGCGGTTCTGGATCTCGCCCGCAATCATCGAGGAATTGCCGCCGGAGCCGAAGGCATAGACCATCTCGGCGCGCGCCAGCCGGTCGGCAACCTTGTCCAGCACCGCGGGATCGAGTGCCCGATGCACCATGAACATGGCGTTCTGAGCCTTGGTGATCACATCACTCGCGACGTCGGCGGGCTCGGTACTCTGGGCCTCCGGATTGAGATAGCGGACGCCGACATAGGCCGTGCGGGCGAGATTGACCTTGAAGTCGGCAAAGCTGTTGCATCCGAGACGACGGCAGAAGCGCGTCACTGTCGGCGGCGAAACCTCCGCCTTCTCGGCAAGCTCGATGATCGAGGCATTGACCGCGAAGTCGAAGGAATTGAGCAGGATATCCGCGATGCGTTGCTCGGAGGCCGAAAACTGCCCTGCCTCTTCCTGAATGCGCGCGAAGATATCCAATGCCCTGCCCTCTCTCTTATTTCGAAGGCTTGAAGGCTACGCAGTCGATCTCGACCTTGCAATCGACCATCATCGAGGCCTGGACGCAGGCGCGCGCTGGCGGGTGCTCGCCGAAATACTGCTGGTAGATCTTGTTGAAGGTCCAGAAATCACGCGGATCATCGAGCCACACGCCGCAGCGCACGACATGCTCGAGCCCGTAGCCCGCCTCTTCCAGAATGGCGATGACATTGGCGATCGTCTTGTGGGTCTGCTCGATAATGCCGCCCGGAATGATCTCGCCATCTTCCATGGCCACCTGACCGGAAACATAGAGCCAGCCATCGGCCTCGACAGCCCGGGCAAACGGCAGCCGCTGCCCACCCGCACCCGCCTTCTCGGCCCCGTAACGCTTGATCGTCATGGACACCTCTCATGCAAATTATTTTCTTCGATCGTTGACAAGCGACCACAAAAAACGGATTTTGACCAGACAAAATCGACATTCATGAAAAGAATTTAAAAACGGGGAAGAAATGCGCGACCCATTCCAGAATCCGTTTCCGGCAACGGACGAAGCCCGCCACGCCATCTGGGAGATGCTCGTCCCCCGCGACATCGATGCCTTCCTCGCCGCCGACTGGGCGATGGTCGCCCATGACTTTGTCGAGGATGGTTTCATCGGCATCAGCGGCAATCGAGAGGACAATCCGGACAAGTGGACGCTCGCCTTCCCCAATCTTGCGGCTTACCGCGATGAATGGCTGAAGCAGGCCAAGGACTTCGCCGGCCAGACCTATGGCGAAGATCCGCGCACCGCGATCTTCACGACGACGACGCTGGAAGAGATCGAGATCTCAGGCGAAACCGCGCTCGTGCGCAAGAAGTTCGACGGCGGCATCAGGAAGGCGGATGGTACGCTCGACGTCATGCGCTGGCAGACGCTCTATTACTGCCGCCTGCACGAAGGCCGCTGGAAAATTTCCGGCTTCACCGGTTATCTGCCCAATCCAATGGGCCAGCGCTAAACCGCCCCCAACCCTTGAGACCTGGAGGTCGGCCTTTGCGCATCTTCACCGCCGCGCTTGCAACGGAAACCAATACTTTCTCCCCGATCTGCATCGACCGGCGAGCCTTCGAGGATTCGCTTTACGCGCCTCCGGGCAAGCATCCCGCGACCCCGACACTCTGCACCGCGCCGATTACGGTCGGCCGCAAGGTCTGCGCCGAGAAGGGCTGGACGCTGATCGAGGGCACGGCGACCTGGGCGGACCCGGCGGGTCTCGTCAATCGGCAGGCCTTTGAGAGCCTTCGTGACGAGATCCTCGATCAGTTGCGCGCTGCACTGCCTGTCGACGCGGTCATACTCGGCCTGCATGGCGCAATGGTCGCAGACGGTTATCTTGACCCGGAAGGCGATCTGCTCGCCCGCATCCGCGAGATCATCGGCCCGGACATCCTTCTCTGCGCCGAACTCGATCCGCACAGCCATCTGACGGCAAAACGCGTCGCCGCCGCCGATTTCTTTGTCGTCTTCAAGGAATTCCCGCATACGGATTTCGTGGATCGGGCCGAAGATCTCTGGCGGATCGCTGTCGACACGCTGGAAGGCAGGGTCAAGCCGGTCATGTCGGTCTTCGACTGCCGGATGATCGATGTCTTTCCGACATCGCGCGAACCCATGCGCAGCTTTGTTGACAGACTTATGGCCATCGAGGAGACGGATCCGGAAGTTCTGTCGCTCTCCGTAATCCATGGTTTCATGGCCGGCGACGTACCTGAAATGGGCACCAAGACAATCGCGGTGACCAACGGCAATGCCGACAAGGGCGCGACGCTGGCGCGCGGTCTTGGCATGGAACTTTTCGCGAAGCGCGGCACCTTCATGATGCCGCAGATCGACGAGAAGGCGGCCCTTGATCAGGCGCTCGCCTACACCAAGGGCCCCGTCGTCATCGCCGACATGTGGGACAATCCCGGCGGCGGTACGGCGGGTGATGCGACCGTGGTCCTGGCGGAAATGCTGGCGCGTGGTGTCACCAACGCCGCCGTCGGCATGATCTGGGATCCGATTGCGGTGCAGATCTGCATGGCAGCCGGGGAAGGCGCGGAAATCCCCCTGCGGTTCGGCGCGAAATCAGCTCCCGGTACCGGTCATCCGATCGATGGCCTGGTGAATGTGGTCAAGGTCGTGCCGAATGCAGAGATGCGCTTCGGCGACAGCATCGCCCCCTTCGGCGATGCCGCCCATATCCGGCTCCAGGGCATCGACATCATCCTGAGCTCGGTCCGTGTCCAGAGCTACGATCCGTCGCTCTTCACGGCACTCGGCATCGATCCGACAGCCAAGCATCTGCTCGTGATCAAGTCGACCAACCACTTCTATGCGGCCTTCTCGCAGATCGCCTCGGAAATCCTCTACTGCGCCGCCGGCACGCCCTATCCCAACAATCCGGCCCAGACCGCCTATCGCCATGTGCGCCGCGACATCTGGCCGATCATGGCCAATCCACATGACACGCCCGAAGGCAGCGAGGCCGCATGATGGAACTCCCCCGCCCCAGGATCGGCCAGTCGATATCAGAACTCTCTACGCCACTGCCACTGATCGACGAGGAGAAGCTCGCCGCGAACATTGCCCGTGTGCAGAGATATATGGACAGCCACGGCCTCGCCTTCCGTCCACATATCAAGACCCACAAGATCCCGGCCATCGCCAGCCAGCAGGTGAAGGCCGGCGCGAAGGGCATCAATTGCCAGAAGATCACCGAGGCCGAAATCTTCGCCACTGCCGGCTTCGAGGACCTCTTGATCACCTTCAACATCCTGGGTTCGGAGAAGCTGGAGCGGCTCGCGGCGCTGAACGCCCGCATCTCCGGCCTGAAGGTCGTTGCCGACAGCGAAACGACGGTGCGCGGCCTCTCTTCGGCCTTCTCTCAGGCCCGACCGCTCACCGTCCTCGTAGAATGCGACACGGGCGGCGGACGCTGCGGCGTTCAGAGCCCGGAGGCGGCGATTGCGCTTGCCGAGACGATCCTTACCGCCCCCGGCCTCACCTTCGGCGGCATCCTCACCTACCCCAAGGCCGATACCGAAGAGGCAGTGCAAGCTTTCTTCGCCGCGACACTCGCCGGCCTCGCGGTCCGTGGCATCCCCTGCCCCATCGTCTCGAATGGCGGCACGCCCAGCCTCTTTTCCGCGCACAAGGTGACCTCAGCGACCGAGCACCGCGCCGGCACCTATGTCTACAACGATCGGGCCATGGCGAGGTCCGGCCACTGCAGCCTAAACGACTGCGCCATGCACATCCTGGCGACCGTCGTCTCTCGCCCGACAGAGGGTCGCGCCATCCTCGACGCCGGCTCCAAGGCCCTAACCTCGGATCTCCTCGGCTTCGCCGACTACGGCATGATCGTCGATTACCCGGATGCGGTCATCTCGGGCCTTTCCGAGGAGCACGGCACGGTCGATCTGTCGAAGGTTCAGGGGCGACGTCCCGAGATCGGCGAGAAGGTCAGGATCATCCCGAACCACACCTGCGTCGTCTCGAACCTCTTCGACGTCATGACCTTCCACCGCGACGGGATTGTCACCCGCTTGCAAGAGGTCGCAGCCCGCGGTTTGGTCTGGTAGTCAGTCCAAGGCAACGGATCTCCTGCCGAAGGCAGACCCATCACGGCTACGCTTTGAAACAGCTATGAAGTCGGCTAGCATGGTAGAATTCTGGCCACCTTGGTAGAATGGAGCAATGCGTCATGAGCCTTAACATCAAGGACCCTGAGGCGCATCGCCTCGCTCAGGCGATCGCCACAGCCACGGGGCAGAGCATGAGCCGTGTTGTCACCGATGCTCTGCGCGAGCGCTATGCGCAACTTGAAAAGCAGAAAGGCAAGGCGTCCGTCGACGAGCTGCTCACGATCGCGAGCCGGGCCGCAACGCATCTCAAGCAGCCCTGCATTGATCACGCCGAGCTGCTCTATGACGAGGATGGCCTGCCGAAATGATTGTCGACACCTCCGCCATGGTTGCGATCTTCTATGGTGAACGGGAGGCTGCCGATTTCACACGACTGATCCATGGCGCGCCCATAACGCGGATCAGCGTGGCAAACTATGTCGAGTTATCCATGGTCATCGAAAAGCAGCTCGGGGCCGAGGGGATGAGGCAGGTCGACGCCTTCTTCCGCCGAGCAGCCATCACCATTGAGCCCGTGACAGTCGAACAGGGCGATCTCGCCCGACAAGCCTTTCTCGATTTCGGCAAGGGCAGGCACAAGGCGGGATTGAACTTTGGCGACTGCTTTGCCTACGCTCTCGCCAGGGATCTTGATGAACCGCTGCTGTTCAAGGGTAAAGACTTCGCGCAGACGGACATTCGCTCGGCGGCATGATGCTGCCAATCCTCAGATGCTTTCTCTCGAAGCGGAAGGGCAATCATGAAGGAAAACATACCGGTCTCAGCTCCGCCCAGACTACGCGGCGGCTGCATGTGCGGCGCCGTAACCTACGAGGTTACGGATCGCTTTCTCTACGCGATCAACTGTCACTGCTCGAAGTGCCGCCGCACCACCGGAGCGGCCTTCAAGCCGATCGCCGGTGCCTCGGTCGAGGATTTTGCGATCACCGCAGGCGCAGACGCGATGTTCCGCCACGGAGACCCTGAAGGCATCCATGACATGCACTGCCGCACCTGCGGCTCCCTCGTCTACTCCTGGATCGCCGAGAATGGCAGCGTGAAAGTCCATGTGCCCATGGGAACGCTTATCGACCCACCCTCAACCAAGCCCTCGATGCACATCTTCGTCGGATCGAAAGCGCCATGGTACGAGATCCTCGACGACCGCCCGCAATTCGACGGCTTTCCGGACTGACAGCGAGCAGCAAGCCCTTAAACGAAAAAAGGTCCGCCCGAAGGCGGACCAGGGGATTGGCCTTTGGCATGGCCGGGAGGAGCTTTATTTGACGGCCGTAACGGAGGCAGGCAAATCGAGGGTGCGCCAGTCGATGCGCCGTTCCAGCGCCTGACCGTTGGCGTCGAAGAGGTGGCAATCGGCCGCCATGATGCCGGTGACCATCGGCTGTTCGACACGGATCGGAGCCGAGCCCGGCAGGAGCGCGCAGTAACCCTCCCCGTTCGGCAGTGAGGCATAGGCAATCGTATTGATTCCGAGACGCTCGATCACGGCAGGCGTGACCATGATGTTGAGATCGCCGTCGCCGAGGCGCGTGTGTTCGGGACGAATGCCGAGCGTCAGTGTCTGGCCAACCAGATCCGGACGCGCATCGACCGGGATCAGCGCCGTCTGGCCCTCATAGGAAATCGTCACGCCGATAGCATCGACGCCGACGCAAGTGACCGGAACGAAGTTCATCTTGGGATTGCCGATGAAGCCTGCGACAAAGGTATTCTGCGGCTTGTGGTAGAGCTCGAGCGGCGCGCCCACCTGGGCGATGTTGCCGGCATTCAGAACCACGATCCGGTCGGCCATGGTCATGGCCTCGATCTGGTCATGAGTGACGTAGATCATCGTCGCTTCGAGGTCGCGATGCAGCTTGGTAAGCTCGATGCGCATGTCGGCGCGCAATGCCGCGTCGAGGTTGGACAGCGGCTCGTCGAACAGGAAGATCTTCGGTTCGCGCACGATGGCGCGGCCGATCGCGACGCGCTGGCGCTGGCCGCCGGAAAGCTGGCCCGGACGCTGCTGCAGGCGTTGATCGAGTTGCAGGATCTTGGCGACGGCGCCCACCTTCTCGCGGATCTGCTCTTCGGAGAGTTTCTCGACGCGCAGCGGAAAGGCGATGTTCTCGAAGACCGACATATGCGGATAAAGCGCGTAGGACTGAAAGACCATGGCGATGCCACGCTCGACGGGCGGCTTGTCGTTGACCCGTTCGCCGTCAATGACGATATCACCATCGGTCGTGTCATCGAGGCCCGCGATCATGCGCAACAGCGTGGACTTGCCGCAGCCCGAGGGACCGACGAAAACGACGAACTCGCCGTCCTTGACCTCGAGATCGACACCCTTGATGACCTCGAAATGTCCGTACGACTTGCGCACCTTTTTCAGAAATAGCTGACCCACGACCCTCAGTCTCCATTGCCGACCTCAACAGTCGGCCAAACCCGCTTGATGAAATCCGCGGGCCGAAACCGGCCCGCGGAGCCTCGGTTGCCCGAGATTACTTGTACTGCTCGAGTTCGCCGGCAGCCTTCTTCAGGGCGTCGGCAGGTTCGGCCTTGCCGGTGACGACAGACTGAACCATCTCGATCATGACGTTCTGGAAGCCCTTGTAGTCGGTGAACAGGGGCTCCGGACCGCCGTAGGCGATGCCGTCGATGAACGGCTTCCAGAAGGGCTCGTTGGCGACGAACTGGTCGACTACGGCGCCCGGACGAAGCGGCGTGAGGCCAGCGCCTCCCTGCAGCTCGTATTCGTGCTGGATGTCGGTGGACGTGATGTACTTAGCGAATTCGGTCGCCTTTTCCTCGACGCCCGAACCCTTGAAGATGGCAAGGCTGTCGGTGATCAGCAGCGTGCCTTCACCCTTTGCGGACGGGCCCTTCGGCAGCGGGGCAACACCCCAGTTGACCTTGGTGTCCTTCAGTCGATAGGCGGCGCCCGAACCGGCCTGGATCATGCCGACCTTGCCGTCGAGGAAGATGGCGCGGATTTCGTTCTGCTCGTAGGCGGTCGCACCTTCGACGGAGTAAGGCGTGATGTCTTTGTAGGCCTGCAGGGCGGCCAGAACTTCCGGGCTGTCGATGACGATCTTGTCGCCGTCGATGACCTTGCCGTTGTTGGTGTAAACCCAGTGCATGAACTGGTGCATGGTGTTGTCGAAGGTCTTGGCAGGCAGACCGTAACCGGCGGTACCGGTCTTTTCCTTGATCTGCTTGGCAAAGGCGATCTCTTCTTCCCAGGTCTTCGGCGGTGTCTCCGGGTCGAGGCCAGCAGCCTTGAACAGGTCCTTGTTCCAGTAGAGCGCCTTCGTCGAAAACGCGATCGGAACGCCCCACTGCGTGTCCTCGAAGGTCACGGTATCGACGATGTTCGGATAGTAGGAAGCCTTTTCCTCGTCCGTCATCGGAACCGCAACGATGAGGTCGTTCTGGGCGAATTCCTTCAGCGTGCGCGAGCCGACATATGCCATGGCGACGGGCGTGCCGGCAACGGCAAGCGTGGTGGCCTTGTCCTGGCACTGTTCCCAGCCGACGACTTCGGGCTTCACCTTCCAGCCGGCATTCTTGCCTTCCCATTCGGCGATGTACTTTTCGTGGATCGGATCGATCTTGTCGCCGCAATAGATCCAGCTGATCTCCTGGTCAGCAGCCAGCGTGGTGAGCGCCGAGCTTGCGAGCAGGGCGAATGAGCCTGCGAGCATGGTCAGTTTTCTTGTCATCGGTAGTTCCCCTTTGTTGACAGGTTGAAAGCGTCCGGTTGGCCCGAATTTTGGTTGGCAGCCCTTACTTGACCGCGCCGGCGGTCAGTCCGCTGACGAGGTAGCGCTGCAGGAAGAAGATCACGATCATCGCCGGAGTAATGCCGACGAAGCTTGCCGCCATCAGCTCGTTCCAGATGACCTCCTGGCGACCGAAATAGGCAAACAGCCCGATCGGCAGCGGCATGTATTCGGTCTTGGAATTGAAGGTGAGGGCGAAGATGAACTGCTGGGCATAAGCGCCGATGAAGGTCGTGATGGCGACCACGGCGATGCCGGGCGTAGCGAGCGGCAGGATGACCCGGCGGAAGGTATAGAAGTAGCCGGCACCATCGACATAGGCCGCCTCTTCCAGCTCGCGAGGGATGCGCATCATGTAGGTGCGCAACAGCCAGATCGCCGAGGGAATGAGGAAGGCAACGCCCGGTACGATCATTGCAAAATAGGTATTGAGCACGCCCATCGAGCGCATGAGGCGGAAGAGCGGGATGAGCAGTACGGCGCCCGAGAACATATTGACCGCGAGAAAGGCACCGAGCAGCTGTCCCCGACCGCGAAACTCGAAGCGCGCAAAAGCATAGGATGCCGGCACCACGAGCAGCAGGACGACCAGGGTCGCGATGGTCGAGATCAGGAAGGAGTTGAAGATGTAGCGCGCAAAGCCCGGAACGCTGTCCCACATGGTGATGTAGGCATCGAACGAGCCGTTTTCCGGCCAGAAGCGATAGGGCGAGGAGAAGAGCTGGCTGAGCGGCTTCAGCGACACCAGGAAGCCTTCGACAAAGGGCGCGAGAACGAAGGTGAGGAACACCGCGATCCCGGCATAGATGCCAACCAGCTCGTACCAGCGATAACGGTTGATCATGGCTGTCTTGTCGTAGCTCATCGGGCAGGCTCCTGCGAGAGACGGCTGGTCACGCGGAAATAGGCAACACAGAAGATCGAGAGGAAGATGCAGATGAGCACCGCACGGGCAGCGCCCTCGCCGTATTTCTTCGAGCCGATCGCGGTGTGATAGGTGTCGATGATCATCGTCGTGGTCTCGCCGCTCGGGCCGCCGCGCGTCAGGATCCAGATGATGTCGAAGGAGTTGAAGGTCGCGATCAGAGACAGCATCGACATGGTGATCATGGCGGGCAGGATCAGCGGCAGGGTGATGCGGCGGAAGCGGTAGAAGCGACCGGCGCCATCCGTCCAGGCGGCCTCATAAAGATCCTGCGGAATCGCCTGCATGGCAGCCAGCATGTAGAGCGTCACCATTGGAACGCCGATCCACACATCGGTAAAGATCGTTGCCCAGAAGGCGGTCGACCCATAGGCGAGGAAGGCGACGGGCCCATCGACCACGCCCATGCGCTGCAGGACGCCCGAGATCATGCCGAACTGGCCGTTATACATCCAGCCCCACATGAAGATGCCAATGGCCATCGGCACGATCCAGGGCGGCATGGTCAGAACGCGAAACAGCGTGCGGCCAGGGACTGCGGCATTCAGCATCGCCGCCCCGAAGGTCCCGATGATCATCTTGATGGAGACCGAGAAGAAGGTCCAGATGAAGGTTCTGACGATGACCGTCGCAAAGGTATCGTTGAAGATCTTCTCGTAGTTCGTCCAGCCGACCCAGTTCGTCGTCTTCTTGAGCGACGCGTCGGTGAAGGACAGGATGAAGGTGTCGACCAGCGGATAGGCGACGATGACGGCGATATAGAGAAGGGCCGGCGCGATCAGCAGCCAGGCAAACAGGATAGCGCTGCGGCGAGCTTGCATCCGACCGCTCCCTTCAAGCAGACCGGGCGCGGGCAGTCGCACCGGCGCCGCCATGCAGGCAGGCGTCGAACTTTTCCCAGACCGGCTTCAGATCGACAACCTTGCGGGCAAGTCGCGCCTCGTCCATGGCGAGCGCAAGGATCCCGGCTTCCAACGCATCGATGGCGGAGACCGGCTGTTTGGCACCCGTCTCAACGAAGGCGATGACGTCTTCGGCCATCTGCTCGTCAGCACCGTAATGCTGCGACAGCGCTGACGGCGCCTTGTAGGTATTGGCGATGACCTTCTCATTGGTGCGCGCGTCATGCACATCCATGAAGCCGCGCACGAAGTCGCCTTCCGCCATACCCTTGGAGCCGATCACGCAGAAGCGTCGAAACTCGTCAGGCACGTTGAGATTGGTATGGAAGGTCATCGACACACCGTTCTCGTATTCGACGATCGCAGTCTGGTAGTCGATGATATCGCCATCGCTGTCGAACACCTTGTCGGAGCCCAGCCAGCCGCTCGGTTTGCGATGATAGACGTTGAGATCGTTGATGCCTTCTGCCTCGGGCGCATTCTCCGGCACGAAACTCTTGCGGCCGCCGAAACTTGCGACGAAACGCGGGCGGGCGCCGACCACACCGTTGTAAAGGTCGAGGTCGTGGCAGCACTTTTCCAGCATGAAGCCGCCGGCATAACGGCCGTAGCGGCGCCAGTCGCGCATAAAGAAGGCACCGTGATAGGGCTGGATATGCTCAGACGCCTCGATCGAGACGACATTGCCGAGCCGACCCTCTTCCTGCGCCTTGCGCAGATCGCGATAGAGCGGGGAGTAGCGCAGCACGAGACCGACCAGCAGGCGGTCATGGCCATAGGTATTCAGCAGCGAAGCGAGTGCATAGCTTTCCTCGATGCTGGTGACGATCGGCTTTTCGGTGAAGACGGTCAGACCGGCCTCGAGACCGAGGCGGATATGATCGAGATGCAGATGATTGGGCGAACCGATCATCAGAAGATCGAATGTCTCGCCGGCGATCAGGGCTTCAGGCGTCTCATAGACCTTGCCCGCGGAGATACCATGCTCGTCCAGCGTCGCCATCCCGGCCGGCGCGGGATCGACATAACCGACGATCTCGAAACTCGGGTCGATCTCCTTGAACACCCGACCCAGATACCCAAGACGGAATCCGAGCCCGATAATGGCGACCTTCATGATGCATTCCCCTGCTTTCGTAATTATTTTTCGCAGACTGCTGCAAAATTCCAAGATCGTCAACACGGGAAGCAAAAATCCCCCGAATGATGAAAATGGTTTTCATGGCAGTCTACGATATCGGATGGGGAGTGAAATCACCGAAACCCACACGCGCAACTCTCTTCCACGCCGGAAGCCGCTCGCAGGCTTTGGATTGGGCTCCTCTCCAATCGTTAATTTAAGATACCAAAACTAGTCCAATCGTAAAGCTAGATCTGTCAAATTCAGGGATAAAACAGACAAATTCCTGTTTTTACGACGAAATTTCTGCACCTGCTCGTCAATGCACATGTAAACTTCAAAACCATTTGCGAAATAGGTTTCTGGTTGGTATTGTTTTCGCAAAGACCACCAAGGGACGGAGACATGCTGAGAGTGAAGACGGAATGCACACCCGCCCTCCGCTTGCGGTCCACTCGCCACTGGGGCAGAGGAAACGCATGAGCACACCCCTACCCCTTGAGCAGCTCCAATCGGTTCGCGGCGGACCGCTTTACGTCAAGCTCCGCAAGATGATCGAGGACGCCGTCTCCTCGGGTCGCCTTAAGCACGGGGACGCCCTGCCGGCGGAACGCGACATTGCCGATGCAGCCGACATCAGCCGCGTGACTGTGCGCAAGGCGATCGACGAACTGGTGGAAGAAGGCCTGCTGGTCCGCCGACGCGGCTCCGGCACCTTTGTCGTCAAGCCTGTGCCGCGCATGCAGCAGCCGCTGAGCCAGCTGACCTCCTTCACGGAGGACATGCGTCGGCGTGGCATGGTTGCCGGCTCGCGCTGGTTGGGACGTGGGCTGTTTTACCCGACGGCCGAAGAAACCATGATGCTGGGCCTCGTCAGCGGTGCACGTGTCGCCCGCATCGATCGCCTCAGGACCGCCAACGACATGCCGATTGCGCTGGAACGCACCAGCCTGCCGGACGACCTGCTGCCGGATCCGGATAAGATCGAGGACTCCCTCTATCTCTGCCTGCTGGAGGCCGGCATCCGCCCGGTGCGCGCCAACCAGCGCATCTCGGCCGTGCTTTTGAAGGATGAGGAGACCAAGTTGCTCGGCGTTCCGCCCGGCTCGGCGGCCCTCTCCGTTCAACGTATCGCCTATCTCGAAACCGGCCGCGTGATGGAAATGTCGCGCGCGCTTTATCGCAGCGACGCCTATGACCTGGTCGCCGAACTCGGCATCGGCTCGCCCATGAAGCCTCAAGACTGAAAGTTTGATCGATGACCACCAAGATGCGTGAGGAGATCGACGAGATCCCCGCAGCCGCCGCCCGATTGCTGGACACGTCCAGAACCGTCATCGCCGAGGCGGCAAATGCCTTGCGTGGCAAGGATCCAGGCGTCGTGGTCACGATCGCCCGTGGCTCATCCGACCATGCGGCACACTTTCTGAAATATGCCATCGAGCTGCAGTTGGGCCTGCCGGTCGCCTCGCTCGGCCCCTCGCTCGCCTCGATCTACGAGACCCCGATGAAACTCGGCAAGGCCGCTGCCTTTGCCGTCTCCCAGTCCGGCGCAAGCCCTGACATCGTCGCCATGGCCAGAGGTGCCAGCGATGGCGGCGCGACCACGGTGAGCCTCGTCAACACCCTGCCCTCGCCGCTCGCCGACGCCGCGACCTTCGCCGTCGACATCAAGGCTGGTCCCGAGATCGCCGTCGCAGCCACAAAGTCCTTCGTCAATTCGATTGTCGCAGGCCTCGCCATCCTCGCAAGCTGGAGCCGCGATGAGGCACTCACCCGCGCCGTGGATACCCTTCCCGAGCACTTCGAAAAGGCACTCGCTCTCGACTGGAGCGCACTGCTTGAGCCGCTGAGATCGGCGGACTCCCTCTACATGCTGGGTCGTGGCCCAGCACTCGCCATCGCGGCCGAAGCCGCGCTCAAGTGCAAGGAGACCTGCGAACTGCACGCGGAGGCCTATTCCTCCGCCGAAGTCCTGCATGGCCCTGTCTCGATCGTCGGCCGCAATTTCCCCGTCGTCGCCTTTGCGGCCAGAGACAAGGCCGAAGCCTCGATCGCCGGCACCGTCTCGAAGCTCGCGGCCAGCAACGCCACTTGCTTCATCACCTCGGATCAGGCAACGGCCGGCCACAAGCTGCCTTTCATCGCAACAGGACATCCGATCACGGATGCGCTGGCCCTGATCGTTCCCTATTATGGCTTTATCGAATCCCTCTCCCGTGCCCGCGGCTTCAATCCCGACAAGCCGGTCGCACTGAAGAAAGTTACCGAGACCCAATGAGCCAAGCCTTCGCCATCACAGCAAGCCGCATCTTCGATGGGCACAAGTTCCACGAGGACGCGGCGCTCCTGGTCGACAACGGCCGGGTGAAGGCTGTTCTCGCCAGAGCCGACTTGCCCGCCGGCATTTCCAGGCAGGATATGGGTTATGCACTGATTGCGCCCGGCTTCATCGACCTGCAGGTGAATGGCGGCGGCGGCGTGCTGTTCAACAACGACCCGACTGTGACCGGCATCCGCACGATCTGCAAGGCCCATGCGCGTTACGGCACGACAGCGCTCATGGTCACGCTGATCACCGATGCGCCCGAGATCAAGCGCGAGGCAATTGCCGCTGGCGAGGCCGCAGCCAGGGCTGGCGAACCGGGCTATCTCGGCCTGCATCTCGAGGGACCACACCTCTCGATCGCCCGCAAGGGGACCCATGATCCGGCATTGATCCGCCCGATGACGCAAGCCGATCTCGACTATCTCGTCGAACAGGCATCGCGTTTTGGCATTCCGATGATCACGGTGGCGCCGGAAAGCGTCACACCGGATCAGGTCAGGCGCCTGGTGGAGGCCGGCTACCGCGTCAGCCTCGGTCACACGGATACGAACTGCGCCGGCGTGGAACCCTATGTCGCGGCAGGGGCCACACTCGTCACCCACCTCTTCAATGCCATGAGCCCGCTCGGCAACCGTGAACCCGGCCTCGTCGGCGCCGCCCTCACCTCGCCCGCTCTGCATTGCGGCCTGATCGCCGACGGCTTCCATGTCGATCCGGTGACCATAAAGATCGCGCTCGCGGCAAAGACGGGGCCGGCCCACATCTTTCTCGTCACCGATGCCATGTCGACCATCGGCACGGACCAGACGGGCTTTGACCTCAACGGCCGCGCCGTCTACCGTCGTGATGGCCGCCTGACCCTTTCCGACGGAACGCTGGCTGGCGCCGATATCGACATGCTCTCCTGTGTTCGCTACGTGCACGAGACGCTGGGACAGCCGCTGGAAGAAGCGCTGCGCATGGCATCGCTCTACCCGGCTGAAGCCATCGGTGCTCCGACCAAGGGAAGCCTCGTCACCGGCCAGGATGCCGACTTCGTCGTGCTCGGCCCGGATCTCGACATCCACTCGACCTGGATTGCAGGCACTTGCGTCTTCACCGAGGGCGCCGAACCGAGCCGGGCCATCGCATGATCGTCTGCTTCGACATCGGCGGCACCGCCATCAAGGGCGCCCTCGCCACGAGCCCGGAGGACATCCGTCCCTTCCCGCGCCAGTCGACCCCGATCCACGACTTTAACGCCTTCGTCGCAACGCTCGCCTCCGTGATTGCAGAAGCCGAAGCCATCGCCGGTGAGCGCGCTGCCTGCATCGCGATCTCGATTGCCGGCGTCATCGATCCCGACACGGCGAATGCCGTCGTCGCCAACATACCCTGCATCCACGGGCGGCCGCTGATGGCCGATTTGGAGGCCGCCCTCGGCCTGCCAGTCATCGTCGCCAACGACGCCGACTGTTTCGTGCTGGCCGAGGCTGGCATCGGTGCGGCCCGGGGCCATCGGGTCGTCTTCGGCGTCATCCTCGGCACCGGCGTCGGCGGTGGCCTCGTCATCGATGGCAAGCTGATCAACGAAAGCGGCTTTGCCGGCGAATGGGGCCACGGGCCGATCCAGCCGACCGAGGCCGGCACACCTCCGATGCACGTGCCACGCTTCCAGTGTGGCTGCGGCCAGATCGGCTGTATCGACGCGATCTGCAGCGCGCGGGGCCTGGAAAAGCTGCACAAGCACATTCACGCCGAACAGCTGACCAGCGAGGAAATCATCGCTGACTGGCTTAAGGGCGATGCCAAGGCCGAACGCACCATCGACGTCTATGTCGACATCCTCACCGATGCCCTGTCGATGGTGGTCAACGTCACCGGTACGACCATCATGCCGGTGGGCGGCGGCCTCTCCAACGTTCAGGAACTGTTGACGCGGATCGATCAAGCCTTGCGGACACGGATCCTACGCAAGTTCAGGCAGCCGATCGTCGTGCCGGCCGCCTGCCGCGTCGAGCCCGGCCTCGTGGGCGCGGCGATTCTCGGCCTCGACTTTGCAAGGCAGCACAAGGGAGACTGAGATGGCCGCAGACATGCTGGTGAAGCTTTACGAGCTTCCGGAGGATGCCGAGATCATTGGGCGTATGGAGGCGCAGGGCGTCACAATCCGGCGCGCTCTGGTGCCCGAACTCTCCGCGATCGCGGCCTGGATCGAGCCCCGTTTCGGCAAAGGTTGGGTGGCCGAAGCGACCGCAGGAATCATGCGCCAGCCCGTGACCTGCTGGATCGCCCATGAGGGAGAGAAGCTTCTCGGCTTTGCCTGCCATGATGCCACGATGAAGGGCTTTTTTGGCCCGACCGGCGTGGACGAAGAAGCTCGCGGCCGTGGCATCGGCCATGCCCTGCTCATCCGCACGCTCATTGACATGCGCGACCAGGGCTACGCCTACGGTATTATCGGCGGCGCAGGCCCCATGGGGTTTTACGAAAAGAGCGTGGGCGCGATCGCCATTCCGGACTCGTCGCCGGGCATCTACTCCGGCATGCTGCCGCTTCAACGGCCCTGACCCTAGCGATGAAACCCTAGCCCTCACGCAGCGCGATCAGTCGATCATGCTCGATCGTATCCAGCATCGCCTCCCGCGCGCCGGCCTCGTCACCGTATTCGATCCGATTCACCAGCAATCGATGCTTTTCCAACACGGTATCCATGATGCAGGGATCAGGCTTGTCCAGCAGCTTCTTGTAGGCCAGCGCATGGGCGAGCTCGATCACTCCATAAAGAGCGCGGACAAAGGGGTTGTGTGCTGCGTCGGCAATGATGCGGTGCAACTCGAAATCAGCAAGCGCAAAATTCTGCTGCGAGCCAAGTGACGTCTCCATCTGGTGCACCCAGTAGAGCATCAGGCGGATCTGGTCGGCTGTTCTCCGCTTCGCCACTTCCGCAGCCGCCTGTGGTTCGAGCGAACGACGCACCTCGTGCAGCCCTGAAAGGAATTCAGCATCAAGAGGCGCATCCAGATGCCAGGCGAGCACCTGCGGATCGTAGAGATTCCATCGGCTTTTCTTGGCGACCTTGGTGCCAACCTTGGGTCGCGCCTCCAGCAAGCCCTTTGCCTCCAAAGTCTTCAAGGCTTCACGCAACACGGTGCGGGAGACCTCGAATTCTTCCATGAGCTCGGCATCGTTCGGCAGCGTCGTCCCAATCGCATAACGGCCGGAGATAACTCCGGCCCCGATCTCGTTGATCACATGCGAATGATAGTTGCGCGCCGTCGACCGCCCTGACAGGGAGCGAAGAAGGCTCCCCGGCTCACTCATGCAGGGGCCTTCTTCAGGCGTGTACGCCCGGTCTGCGCGGTAAACACCAGCTTTTGAAGCAAGATGAACATGAACAGCAGGAACCCGATGGCGATTTTGGTCCACCAGCTGGAGAGCGTTCCATCAAAGACGATGTAGGTCTGGACGAGGCCCTGCAGCATGACCCCGATCAGGGTTCCGAAGATGAAACCGTAACCGCCCGTCAATAGGGTCCCGCCTATCACCACGGCCGCAATCGAGTCAAGCTCGATGCCGACGGCCGCCAACGGGTAACCGGCCGAGGTGTAGAGCGAATAGACGATGCCCGCGAGCCCGCCGAGGAAGGACGAGAGCGCATAAATGCCGACCGTTACCCGTCCCGTGGGAACGCCCATCAGCGAAGCCGACGTCGGATTACCGCCGATCGCATAGACATAGGAACCGAAACGGGTCTTGTGGGCGATGAAACCGCAGACGAGGAAGGTGGCGAGCATCAGCAGACCAATGGCGCTGAGGCGCCCTCCACCCGGCAGCCGGTAATAGAGGCTGGAGATCGTCCGGTAGAACTCGTGATCAATCGGAATTGAATCCTGGCTCAGGACCGATGCCATGCCGCGCGCGAGAAACATGCCGGCAAGTGTTACGATAAAGGGTGGCACCTGCAGGAAATGGATGACCGCTCCCATGGAAGCCCCGAAGGCGCCGGCGAACACCAATACGATCGCGAAGACGGCGAGCGGATGCATTCCGACCCAGGAGATCAGGATGGCGGTGAGCACCCCCGTCAATCCGATTACGGCCCCGACGGAGAGATCGATACCGCCGGAAATGATCACGAACGTTGCGCCGACAGCAGCGATGCCGAGAAAGGCATTGTCAGTCAGAAAATTGCCGAAGACGCGCGTTGACCACATGCCCGGATATTGGAAGATGCAGATGGCATAGGCGATCACGAAAATCAGAGTGGTCGCGGCAAGAGGGCGGTAACGCGGATTCATCGTGCCTGTCCCGAAGTTTGGGTCTTGGTCTGGGGCGGTGTCGCAGCCGGCATCTGGCGTGGTCCGAACTTACGGCCGAGCACCTGGGCGATCAGGGCCGACTGCAGGACGAGGATGATGATGATCATGCCGGCCTTGACGATCAGGTTGAATTCCGGCGGAAAGCCCGAGACCAGAACGCCCGTGTTCATCGCCTGGATGATGATCGCGCCGAGCACCGACATGGGGATCGAAAAACGTCCGCCGAGCAGCGAGGTCCCGCCGATGACAACGGCAAGGATCGCATCGAGTTCGAGCCAGAGACCCGCGTTGTTGGCGTCGGCCCCGCGAATGTCGGCAGCGGCGATGACGCCCGCTGTGGCCGCGCAGAAGCCGCCAAAGGCATAGATTGCAAGGATCACCACCTTGCTGCGCAGACCGGTATAATTGGCAGCAGAGAGATTGGTCCCGATCGCCTCGATGAAGAGGCCGATCGCCGTACGTCGCATGACGAAATGCGCCGCAATCATAAGGACAATCGCGATCACGGCCGGCATCGGCAGGCCGAAGAGCGAGCCCGTCCCGACGAAAATCAGCGCCTGATCGGAGAAAGTGACGATCGAGCCTTCGGTAATCAGCTGCGCCACCCCTCGCCCGGCCACCATCAGCACCAGCGTCGCAACAAAGGGCTGGATGCCGAGATAGGCAACAAGAATACCGTTCCAGATGCCGCAGAGGATACCGACGGAAAGGGCCGCAACCAGGGTGACGATCAGCGGCTGCCCGGCCACCGCGCAGGTCGCCGCAACCGCCCCTGCCACGGCCATCACGGCACCGACGGAGAGGTCAACGCCCTTGGTCGCGATGATCGCCGTCATGCCGATTGCGAGGATTGCAACCGGCGCGCCGCGGTTGATGACATCGATCAGGCTGCCGAAAAGCCGGCCATCCTGCCAGGTAATGTTGAAGAAGCCGGGAAAGACCAGCCAGTTGAAGAACAGCACGCCGGCAAGCGCCAGAAGCTGCGGGGAGATAATACGAGACATGGCAAGCCTTTTCATGCGTCGACCTCCGCCGGCTGGGCGGCAATGGTCTGGACGATGACGCCGGGAGTGATGTCGGCGCCATGCAGTTCGGCGACCATCTTCCGGTCGCGCATGACAACGACACGCGAGGAATAGCTGACGATTTCGTCGAGCTCGGACGAGATGACGACAAGTGCCAGACCGTCTTCGCGCAAGCGGCTGATCATCCGCACGATTTCGGCATGGGCGCCGACATCGATACCACGCGTCGGCTCGTCGAGGATGAGGAAACGCGGATCGGTGGCGAGCCAACGGGCGAGGATCACCTTCTGTTGGTTGCCGCCGGACAGAAGCTTGACGGGGAGCTCGGCAGAGGCCGTGCGGATGTCGAGCGCCTCGATGAAATTGCCGGCGATCTCAAGCTGTTCATCCCGGTTCAGGGCCTTGAACCAGCCGAGCCGCGCCTGCATCGCGATCACGATGTTCTCGCGGACCGAGAGATCACCGAAGATACCATCGATCTTGCGGTCTTCCGGACAGAAACCGAATCCCAGTTCGACCGCCTCGCGGGGATTGCGTACCTGGCGGGCGGCGCCATCGATCTTCACGGCGCCGCTATCGGCCTGATCGATGCCGAACATCAGCCGCGCCATCTCCGTGCGGCCGGAGCCGAGCAGTCCTGCGACACCGACCACTTCTCCACGATGGATCTTGAGGTCGAAGGGCTGCACGCTGTTGGTCAGGCCGAAGCCTTCGAATTCCATAAGTGTCTCGCCCACCTCGCCCTCTTCTCCAAGCACATCGTGGTGATGAAAGGCGAGGTCCTTGCCAAGCATCATCCGAACCAGGCTCGTGCGATCGAGCGTGGCAATCGCCTGCGTGCCGACAAGGCGTCCGTTGCGCAGCACCGTGACGCGGTCCGACAGTTCGAAGACCTGATCGAGAAAATGGGTGATGAAGACGATGGCGAGGCCACGATCGCGCAGCTGCCGGACGATGCCGAACAGTTTCTCGACTTCGGAGCGATCGAGACTGGCCGTCGGCTCGTCGAGAATCAGCACCTTGCCGGAAAGTTCCACGGCACGGGCGATCGCTATGATCTGCTGGACGGCGACGGAAAAGGTGGAAAGCTCGGCCTTCACGTCGATGTCCAGGCCATAGGTCGAAAGGATTTCGCGGGCTTCCCGCTCCATCCGCCGCTTGTCGACAAGGCCAAAGCGGTTGGTCGGCTGGCGTCCGATGAAGAGATTGTCGATGACGGTCATGTTCGGCAGGAGGTTGACCTCCTGATAAACCGTACCGATGCCGAGCGTCTGGGCCTGCTGCGGCGTGGTGAAGTTCACCACCTCAGCGTCGACGGTGATCGTCCCACCATCGGGAATATAGGCACCTGTCAGGATCTTGATCAGCGTCGATTTTCCGGCACCGTTTTCGCCGAGAAGCGCATGCACCTCCCCGCGATGAAACGCGATATCGACGCCGTCGAGCGCCGTATGATTGCCGAATGTCTTGGTGATGCCCGCCGCCGCAAGCACGATCGATGAATGCTCGGTCATGTGCCTTTCCCCCTCTCCCACGAAGCTATCCCCGATTGACCCCGGGAGAAAGCGACAGAGACCCCGCCACCAGAGTGGGGCGGGGTCTCGGCCGGGAGGGTTACCTTAGTAACCGAGGCCCTTGCGATTGTCATACTCGCCCTGCGGATTGTCCGCAGGCGTGTAGAGCTTGGATTCCGTGATGATGAACTTCTCCGGCTGCGTGCCGTCCTTCAGATAGGCTTCGAGCGCATCGAAGGCAGGGCCTGCCATGTTCGGGGTCAGTTCCACGGTCGCATTGGCTTCGCCGGCAACCATGGCGGCGAAGATATCCGGGACTGCGTCGATCGACACGACGAGGATGTCGGTACCGGGCTTCAGGCCCGCATCCTTGATCGCCTGGATGGCGCCGACGGCCATGTCGTCATTGTGGGCATACATCGCGCAGATGTCCTTGCCGCCGTTTTCGGCCTTCAGGAAGCCTTCCATGACTTCCTTGCCCTTGGCGCGGGTGAAGTCGCCGGTCTGGCTGCGGGCAATGGTGATGTTCGCCTTGCCGGCAATGGCTTCTTCAAAACCCTTCTTGCGGTTGATAGCCGGCGTCGAGCCGACGGTACCCTGCAGTTCAACGACCTTGCACGGCTTGTCGCCGACGGTGTTGACCAGCCATTCGCCGGCAACGCGGCCTTCCTTCACCTGGTCGGACGCAACCGAGGTCAGGTAGAGATCCTGCGGAGCGTCAACGCCGCGGTCGAGCAGGATGACCGGGATTTCGGCTTCCTTGGCTTCGGTCAGAACGTCTTCCCAGCCGGTTGCGACGACCGGAGCAACGAGGATGGCGTCGACGCCCTGGGCGATGAAGCCTCGGATGGCCTTGATCTGGTTTTCCTGCTTCTGCTGCGCATCGGCAAACTTCAGGTCGATGCCGCGCTTTTCGGCTTCGAGCTTGGTGACGGATGTTTCAGCGGCGCGCCAACCGGATTCAGAGCCGATCTGCGAGAAGCCGACGGTGAGATCTGCAGCCAAAGCCGAAGAGCAGCCGAGTGCGATCACGCTTGCGCTGAGCGCAAGCTTGCGAAGAAATGTCATGATGTCCTCCCTTGAAAAGACACCGCCTCCACGGTGTCTGGCATTATGCATAGGCAAAGGATTTGAACCTGTAAAGTCAAAAAGTACTATTATATGTTGTGCATCGCAACATAGATTTGCTGCATCTGCTTGATGCACCCGCGTTACATGAGAAAGTCAAAGGTTAACAGGCACAGTCTCCAACCGCCGAGTATAAGCCAGAACAGACTGGCAGAAACCCCGGAAATCCGGGGATCTCGGCCCCATCCCTAAATCTCGTAATTTTCTATTAACCAATTTTGTTTATATTTCCATTTGCACGATGCCTGTGCCTCCGCAGAGCGATTCCGGCTCATTGACCCGAGACAGGAATACCCAATGGCAGTGATCACCTTCGCAAATACGAAGGGTGGCGCAGGCAAGACGACTGCGGCTCTCTTGTTGACCACCGAACTCCTTCATCGCAACTATCGTGTCTGCGTGATCGATGCCGACCCGCAGCGCTGGTTCTCGAGGTGGTACGAAGGCGCTGCATTGATGCCACGACTGACCGTCGACACCTACGTCTCGGCACCGACCATTCAGAAAATCGTCCACGAGCGCCGCAGCCAGTGGGATTTTGTGATCATTGACCTTCCCGGAATCCAGTCGCCTCTGCTCGCTTCGGCGGTAGGCCTGTCCGACCACGTCATCGTCCCGATCCAGGGGTCGAGCATGGACGCCCAGGGTGGCGCCCAGGTCCTTGATCTTCTTCGATATCTCGACCGCAAGGCAGGAATCCGCATCCCTCATTCCGTCGTGCTCTCCCGGGTCAACCCCGCGATCACCACGCGCTCGATGCAGGCGGTCAAGCGACTGCTGTGCGAGCAGGAAATCCATGTGCTCGACACGCCGATCGCCGAACGCGGCGCATTCCGTGAAATGTTCGATATGCATCGCCCGCTTCGCAAGCTCGAAGGCCCGCAAAGCGGGGGAGGCGAAAAGGCTATCGCCAACGCTGAGGCCTTCGCCAGCGAAGTATTGTCGCTCATTGGTACCGGTGCTGCCCAGGCGCCGGCATACGCCTCGACGCGGCGCATGCCGGCATTTGATACGGCAGCTTGACGGTTCCCGGGTCGATTACCGACACATAAAACAATCAAGGCGGCGGGCTCGATACCCGCCGCCTTGATTGTTTTGTTCTTCGTGATCGGAGCGATCGACAATCCGGGGTGATACCCCGGCTATCGGTGCTCAGGCCGCCATGCCCCAGGCGGAGGGATCATCTTCGCCGAACATGCGCTCCAGGCTGAGGAAGCAGATCATGCTCTTGTCATGCGCAATGATCCCGTCGGAAAAGGCAGCACTCGGGCCGGTTGCGGCAGGAAGAGGCTGCAGGGTGCTCCCGGAAACCGTCAGAATGTCAGACACGCCATCGACAAGCAGACCGACAGTCATGCCGTTGACTTCGGTCACAACCACGGCGCTCCGTTCGGTTGCCTGGGCAGCCGGCATGCCGAGCTTGACGGCGAGGTCAACAATCGGAATGACGGTGCCGCGCAGGTTCATCACACCGAGAACCTCATAGGGAGAATGCGGGATTGGAGTGACCGGCGCCCAGCCACGGATTTCGCGGATCGAGGTCGTTTTGACACAGAATTCCTGGTGGTGAAGCCGAAAAGCGATGATTTCGAGGGCATCGGCGGCATTCGACGTCGTATTCATCTGCGATTCCTCCTGCTGCAGGCCTGTGTCGGCCGGCACTTTGTCACGATGTGGTTTCACCGGCCTTGCCGGCGACAGAGACGGGCTCTGCACGCCAAATCAGATTAGCCCAACAGTAATTAAAGAATATCTAAATCAACCTGGAGAATTCGTATCTGTCGGTGTCCCCTTATGCGTCATCTGGCAAGCATGGTGAAATGAGCCATCTGACCAGCACCCCACCAGGAAAATTCGGTTGAGAGGCCTGGATCAACATCCAAGATACGGCCGCCCTGAAGCGTCACCAGATCGGGTGCGGTCACAATCGATAATACGTTGCCCACATGCTGCCGAGACACCCTGAAGCGCTGGGCCATTGCATCGTAGGTCAGCGGCAGGGTCCAGCTTTCTCCGAGCACCTGGGCTAGATGCGCTCCCATGAGCGCACAGAGCATCAGATAGCCACTGTCCCGGCCCGTGAAGTCCACCACCGTCTCGAACGGGGTGAACAGCATATCGATTGACTGATCGGAGACCATCGACTGCCCGATCATTCCGCTGACCCGCTGGGGATCTGCGATCAGGGCCTCAAGATGCTGATGCGGCTCAAGCATCGCCGCGGCACCGACAAAGGCGAGCGGCGAGCGCGCGATCTCCATGACCAGCGCCGGGCTCGGCCGCAGCCTCATCTCGCGCCGGTCCTCAGCATTCTGTTCTGCAAGCACAAATCCGCCCGCCCTCAAACCCGCTATGAGATCGCTGACCTGCCGCGCGCTTCCGGGAACAAGGGACTTGAGCAGCGTCATGGTGGGCGCAGGACCCAATTGTTTTTCGTAGAGGTCGGAGAGGCCAATCAGCGTATAACAGGTGATATAGCGCACCTTCTGAGCGAAAATCTTGTTGGCGGGCCACATGAAGGCGCTCTGCTCCACCATTCTGCGGCAATACCAGAGCATTGCCGCATCGAACGCAGGATTACTGATAAGGCGAACAGCAGTCTGCCAGACCGGATGCTCGCAATGCTTTTCTATGCCCGGATGAACAGGCAACCGATTTCCGCTGTATGGGACACGCAATTGATCCATGGCTCCGCTCCACAAGAGGGTGCCCATAGGATTCGAAAACTACCGTGGCGTCGATTGGTAAATCTTGCAGTATCTCTAATTCAAGACGTTCTCATTTAAAAATAGCATCTGTCACTACGGCACGCGCTTAGCCATTTCATAGGCAGCGGCGCAACGTTGTCCGGAAGCGCAATAGGCGAGAATGGGCCCAGCTTGCCCGGAGAGAATACCCTTGAGGCGTTGCGCCTGCTCGAGAGAGATCTGACCCGGAACAACCGGAATGTAATGTGCGTCGATGCCTGCACCTCGCGCAGCCTCGGCAATCTGATCGAAGGAAGGCTGCGAGAACCCCTCCTTGTCCGGCCGCATGCAGATAACAGTCCTGAATCCAAGGCCCGCGATTTCAGGCAATTGCGATGGCGTGATCTGGCCGGTCACATGGAAGCTCGGATCGATGCTGCGAATGCTCATAAGCGCTCCTTCGGCGACATACGACCGCCGTGCGGCAGTCAAATACATATGCTATTTCATATATTAATCGCGCCGGATCCGAGTCAACACTTGTCAGCAATTATTTCTACGATATATTCGTATCTATGAAGATTGACCCTGAGCAAATGAAAGCCGGTGCCGACATGGCCAGCGAACTGCTGAAGTCGCTGTCCAATCGCTACCGTTTGCTGATCCTGTGCCGGCTCGCCGATGGGGAGCATTCCGTCGGACAACTGGCCGAATTCCTTGGGATTCGCGACAGCACAGTTTCGCAGCACCTGGCACTGCTGCGCCGGGAAAAGATCATTGCCGGCCGACGCGACGGCCAGACCATCTGGTACCGCATCGAGAGCGAACCTGCGCGTGCCGTGATCGGCACGCTGTATAACAGCTTCTGCAAGACATCCGACTGCGTTGTCTGAAATCATGTTCTAGGGTAGCGCCCGAGCAGGCTGCCACGGCTTGACATTCTTTTACCTAATATATACGTATCATCGTAGATATGAACTTAAAGGAGAAAAGCATGTCGATCGAACGCGCCGTCCTGGCCTTCGCTGGCTTCATGGTCTTGCTGTCCCTGCTGCTCACCCATTTCGTCCATCCGGGCTTCGTCTGGTTCACAGCCTTCATCGGCGTGAACATGATCCAGTCGGCCTTCACCGGCTTCTGCCCGGCGGCCATGATTTTCCGCAAGCTGGGCCTGCGTCCCGGCACGGCATTCTGAGGAACCTCACCATGCAGAAATCCGCCTTCATCGCCCTGTTCGCCGCCATGACGACCGGAGGACTGACGGCCGCCCAGGCGACGGATCTGAAGCTCGCGACGGTCAGCATTCCGGAGATGAAGGCGGTCTATGGCCAGATCCAGCCGCGCAACAGCATCCTCGCTCGCGCCCGGCTGGGCGGCACCCTGGTCCGGCTCGACGTCACCGAGGGTGACATCGTCAAGGCCGGCGACGTGATCGCCGAGGTCAAGGACGACAAGATCGACTTCCAGATCAAGGCCGTCGATGCGCAGCTTCAGGGCCTCAAGGCCTCGATGAAGGATGCAGAGGTCGAGCTCGACCGCGCCGATCGCCTGGTCCGCAGCGGTGCGGCAAGCACCCAGCGCCTCGATCAGCTCAGAACCCAGCTCGACGTCATCACCAACCAGGTCCGCCAGGCCGAAGCCCAGCGCTCGGTTCTTGTCCAGCAGGCCTCCGAAGGAGCAGTGATCGCCCCCTCGGACGGCCGTGTGATTGCCGTTCCCGTGACCCGCGACGCAGTCGTGATGGCCGGAGAATCAGTTGCCACCATCGCCGGCGGCGGCTTTTTCCTGCGGCTCGCGATCCCCGAACGCCACGCCCACGAACTCACCCAGGGCACACCGATCCGCATTGAGGCCGCAGGCAAAAAGCTTGAGGGCGAACTCGTGAAAATCTATCCGCAGATCGAAGGTGGTCGTGTGACGGCTGATGTCGAGGTCGAGGGTCTCGATACCGACTTCGTTGCAGCCCGCGTTCTGGTCGAACTGCCCGTGGGCGAGCGTCAGGCTCTGCTGGTGCCTGCGACAAGCCTTACCAACCGCGCCGGCATCGACTTCGTCGCAGTCCGGGAAGGTGCAGCCATCGTCGAACGCGCCGTGGTCGCCGGTGAAGCCATCGAGCTTGAGGGCGCGCCTCAGATCGAGATCCTGTCCGGCCTTGCAGTGGGCGATATCGTGGTGACGAAATGACAAACCCCAATCAAAACACCCCGGGGGCTGGCGAGCCCGACGACGACACCCCGATGACCAATC
The DNA here is from genome assembly GCF_014237835.1 of Rhizobium sp. AQ_MP. Taxonomy (GTDB): domain Bacteria; phylum Pseudomonadota; class Alphaproteobacteria; order Rhizobiales; family Rhizobiaceae; genus Allorhizobium. The sequence goes on along the minus strand of NZ_JACJVI010000002.1, from coordinate 161,100 downwards.
TGGGCATAGCCGGCAATCTCACGCGCGCTTTCATCAAGTCGCCGCTGACACCGCTTTTCCTGATCGCCGCCTTCGCCTTCGGGCTCGTGGCACTGCTCACCCTGCCGCGTGAGGAAGAGCCGCAGATCTCCGTTCCCATGGTCGACATCATCGTCCAGGCTCCTGGCCTGCGCGCCGATGACGCCCAGAAGCTGATCACCGAACCGCTCGAAACGATCGTCAAGAGCATCAACGGCGTCGAGCACATCTACTCCCAGTCCATGGACAACATGGTCATGGTCACCGCCCGCTTCCTGGTCGGCACCTCCTCGGATGCCGCAGTGCTGCGCGTCCATGATAAGGTGCGCGCCAATATCGACCGCATCCCGGTCGGCATCGCCGAACCCAAGGTGGTCGGACGCGGCATCGACGACGTCGCGATCGTCACCCTCACCTTCTCCCCGACGAAGGATGCGAGCGGCCATGTGGGCGCCAACGACCTGACCCGGATCGTGCGCGAAGTCCGCAACGAGATCGCCAAGGTCGAGGACGTCGGTCTGACCTATGTCGTCGGCGAAACCAACGAGATCATCCGCATCTCGCCACAGCCGGAAAAGCTCGCTCTCTACGGCATCACCCTGCAGCAGCTTGCCGGCAAGGTCGGCGGGGCCAACACGGCCATGCCCGCCTCCCAGGTTCGCGAAGGTGGTCGCCAGATCGATGTGATCGCCGGTGAAACGCTTTCCACGCCCGCCGAGATCGGCAATCTGCTGCTCACCGCCCGCGATGGTCGTCCGGTCTATGTCCGCGATGTCGCGACGATTGATTTCGTTACCGATACCACCGAAGCCCGGGTCTCTACCGTGCGAAAGGATGGCGATGCCATCGAGCGCGTCCCTTCGGTCACGCTCGCCATCGCCAAGCGCGCCGGATCGAACGCGGTCGTTGTTGCCGAAACAATCCTTGAGCGCGTCGAAGCCCTTGAAGGCAAACTGATCCCCGAGGACATCCATGTCGAGGTGACCCGCAACTACGGGGAAACCGCCAACGAAAAGGCGAATGAACTCCTCTATCACCTGGCGCTTGCGACCGTCTCGATCATCGCGCTGGTCTGGATCTCGATCGGCCGCCGCGAAGCCCTTGTCGTGGCGATCGTCATCCCCGTGACGATCCTGCTGACGCTCTTTGCGTCGCGTCTGATGGGCTACACGCTGAACCGCGTCTCGCTCTTTGCGCTCATCTTCTCGATCGGCATCCTCGTGGATGACGCCATCGTCGTCATCGAGAACATCGCCCGCCACTGGGGCATGGGCGACAAGCGCTCGCGCCGCCGCAGCGCCATCGAGGCTGTCGCCGAAGTCGGCAATCCGACGATTGTTGCAACCCTCACCGTGGTAGCCGCACTCCTGCCGATGCTCTTCGTCTCCGGCATGATGGGCCCCTATATGAGCCCGATCCCGGCGAATGCTTCCGCCGCGATGATCTTCTCCTTCTTCGTCGCGGTCATGGTCACCCCCTGGCTGATGCTGAAGGTCGCTGGCAACGCACCCGTGCATGCCCATGCCGATCACGAGACCGGCGGCATGCTGGGCCGGATGTATGCGGCAACCGCCCGCCCCATCCTGGCGACGAAAACCCGCAGCTGGGTCTTCCTGATCCTGGTCGGCATCCTGACGCTCGGATCGCTCAGCCTCTTCTACACCAAGCATGTCACGGTGAAGCTCCTGCCCTTCGACAACAAGTCGGAGCTGCAGGTCACGATCGACCTGCCCGAGGGCTCGTCCGTCGAGATGACCGATGCGGTCGCCCAGGCCGTCGGACGAAAGGTCCTCGACATGCTGGAAGTGGTTTCCGTCCAGACTCATGCCGGCACCGCAGCACCCTTCAACTTCAACGGCCTGGTCCGCCACGCCTATATGCGCGCAGCACCTCATCAGGGTGACGTTGCCATCAACCTGACGCCTAAGGGCGATCGCGACCGCACGAGCCACGATATTGCCCTCGATATCCGCAAGCAGATCGCCGATATCGCAATGCCCGAGGGTACCAGCCTCAAGGTCGTCGAGCCCCCGCCGGGCCCGCCGGTCATGGCAACCCTGTTGGCTGAAATCTACGGTCCGACGCCGGAAATCCGCCGCGCCGTCGCTGCCAAGGTCGAAGCAGCCTTCCGCTCGGTGCCCTTCATCGTCGATGTCGACAATTCCTATGGCGTCGAGGCCCCGCGCAAGCGGCTGGTGATCTCCACCGACGACGCGGAATTCTACCGGGTCGAGGAAGGCGATGTCTTCGACACGATCGCCATCCTCTCGAACGGCAAGACGATCGGCTATTCCCATCGCGGCGAAGGGCGTCCGCCGATCCCGATCCGGCTGGAGCGTGCCAAGGGCGAGAAGGTAATCGACGAGCGCTTCCTCTCGACACCGATGCCGGCCAATGTCTTGCCCGGTGACAAGGGTGTCGTCGAGCTCGGCGACGTCGTGCGCGTCGTCGACGAAAAGACCTCAGTGCCGATCTTCCGTCACAACGGCATCAACGCCGAAATGGTGACAGCCGAACTCGCCGGCGACTTCGAAGCCCCGCTATACGGCATGCTTGCCGTCCAGGAGGCGATCGACGCGCAGGACTGGACAGGCCTGCCGAAGCCGGTGATTTCGCTTCACGGCCAGCCGACCGATGAAGATCAGGCCACCCTGCTCTGGGATGGAGAATGGGAAGTCACCTGGGTCACCTTCCGCGACATGGGTGCAGCCTTCATGATCGCGCTGCTGGGCATCTACATCCTTGTCGTCGCCCAGTTCGGCTCGTTCAAGGTGCCGCTGGTCATCCTGACGCCCGTGCCGCTCACCTTCATCGGCATCCTCGGCGGCCACTGGCTGTTCGGCGCGCCCTTCTCGGCAACGTCGATGATCGGCTTCATCGCACTCGCGGGCATCATCGTCCGCAACTCGATCCTGCTGGTCGATTTCATCCGCCATGCCGATCAGGGAGGCCGAGCATTGACCGACGTTCTGATTGAGGCTGGTGCGATCCGCTTCAAACCGATCCTGCTGACGGCGCTCGCCGCCATCATCGGTGCAGCGGTGATCCTGACCGACCCGATCTTCCAGGGGCTGGCCATCTCGCTGCTCTTTGGCCTGATCTCCTCAACCCTGCTGACGGTTCTTGTCATTCCGGCCATCTATCGGGTGTTGAGGACCTGACCGAACGAACATCACGAAGACACATGGCCGCGCCGCAAGCGCGGCCATTTTTATTGGTCGGAAGATTCTCGACTTTTCCTCTTCAAAGGGACACCAAAAAGTGTAAACTTAATTTGACACTCAAGCTGAGGCGGGACCCATGGCCCAACCATTCCCATTCGCCGCCATCGTCGCGCAGGAGGACATGAAGAAGGCCCTCCTGATGGCTGCGGTCGAACCTCTATTGGGTGGCGTCCTGATTTTTGGCGACCGCGGCACGGGAAAATCGACCGCTGTGCGCGCCCTCACCGAGCTTCTTCCACCGATCGAGACCCGTGTCGGCTGCCGCTACAACTGCCTGCCGGCAGAACCGCAATCCGCCTGCCCCGTCTGTAATCCGGCAACCGGCCAGAAGCCGCCGCCGCTCGTCAAGCACCGGGCACCGATGATCGACCTGCCGCTGGGAGCAACGGAAGACCGCGTCTGCGGTTCGCTCGACATCGAAAAGGCGCTCGTCGCTGGCGAAAAACACTTCGAACCAGGACTGCTGGCAGCCGCGAACAGGGGCTTCCTCTATATCGACGAGATCAATCTGCTCGAAGACCATCTGGTCGACCTCCTGCTCGATGCGGCAGCCTCCGGCGTCAATGTCGTCGAGCGGGAAGGCCTGAGCATCCGCCATTCCGCCCGTTTCGTGCTGGTCGGCAGCGGCAATCCTGAGGAAGGCGATCTGCGCCCGCAATTGCTGGACCGCTTCGGCCTGTCGGTCGAGGTGCGCACGATCGAAGACCTCGAACAGCGCATCGACGTCATCCGCCGCCGGGATGCCTATGAAACCGATCCGGCAGCCTTCTGTGCGCTCTGGGCCAAGCGCGATGCCGCGATCGGGCGGCATGTGGTATCCGCCCGCAAGATCCTGCGCCAGGTCGAGATACCGGATCATGTGGTGATGCGCATGTCGCAGCTCTGTCTGCGGCTTGGCATCGACGGCATGCGCGGCGAACTGACCCTGATGCGCGCCAGTCGCGCGGCAGCCGCCCTTGCCGGCCGCAAGCTGGTCACCTGGGACGACGTTTCCGACATTGCGCCGATGGTGCTCTGCCACCGCCTGCGGCGCGATCCGCTCGACGATGCGGGCTCGACACCGAGGGTGGAGCGCGCGCTCGCCACCCTCGACGCCGGTCTCGGCCATGGCTGAGCTCGGCCCCCACGACGCCTTCGAACAGGCCCTCGATCAAAGGGGCGCGGAATTGTGGGCCGATGCCTTGCTCAGCATCGAACTGCTCGTCCTCGGCGGTCCCTCGATCGGCGGCCTCTGGCTGAAGGCAAGATCCGGCGGTGTGCGGGATCACTTCCTCTCAAGGCTCCAGGCCCGGCTCGGTCCGGATATCCGCTGGACACGGCTGCCGCCCGGAAGCTCTGTTGCCAACCTGATCGGCGGGGTCGACATCGCTGCAACGGCGGCCAAGGGAAGCTTGCAGCGCCAGCAGGGTCTGCTGACCTCGGCAGAAGGCGGCGTTCTGCTCGTCCCGATGGCCGAGCGTCTCGACCCGGCACTCGCCGCCATGGTCGCTAGCGCCATGGATCAACCGTCGCGGAACGGCTTCCTGCTGATCGCCATCGACGAGTCCCTCGATGACGAAGCCGCACTCTCCAGCACACTCGGCGACCGGCTCGCGCTCCGGGTCGATCTCGACGGCATCGGCTGGCATCATGTGAAAGATGCCTCCGACCAGCCGCTGCAAATTGCAGCCAAAGACGCCAGTTGGCGCAAGGTCATTATCGACGACCGGTTGCTGAAGGGTCTCGCCTCCCTCTCCGAGCTATCGGGCCATCGCTCGCCGCGCATCCTGGCGCATCTCGCACGCACCGCACGGCTGCTCGCCTTGCATGACGGCCGCGCAAATGTGGAAGAAGCCGACGCGCTGACTGCCCTTAGGCTTTGCCTCGGCCTGCGTCTTGCCCCCCAGGCGGACGCAACCGAGACCAGCGCCGACGACCCACCGCCTCCGCCGCCACCGGACGATGCGCAGGACAATCAGCCGGCCTCCGGCGACATCGACGAGCCGGAAAGCGCGACCGAGCAGACGCAGCCGACCCAGCTCGACACGCTGACAGAAATGCTGACAGCCGTTCAATCCGGTGCGCTGGCTGCCGATCCCTGGCTCACGATATCACAGCGCCCTACGCGTTGTGCCGGTTCGGCGGGCAAATCCGGCAGCCTGAGCAAGAATGCGCGTCGTGGTCGGCCCTTTGGTATTGGCCTTAGCCCCCCGCATCCGCAGGCACGGCCCGATATCGTCGCGACGCTACGAGCGGCCGCACCCTTCCAGCGCATCAGGGCCGCCCAGCGCGCGACCTTGAGCGCGCCAGTTAGCGGACCATCAGACGCTCCGCGTGCCTTCATCACCCGCGATGATTTCCGCTATATCCGGCTGCGCCATGCGGCACCCTCGACGGCCATCTTCATTGTCGACGCCTCGGGCTCCACCGCGCTGGAGCGGCTTGGCGAGACGAAGGGCGCGATCGAAAGCCTGCTTGCCCGCTGCTATATCCGCCGTGACGAAGTGGCGCTCGTCGCCTTCCGCGGCACCGGGGCCGAACTCCTGCTGGCCCCCACCCGCTCGCTGACGGCTGCCAAGCGCAAGCTCGCAGCCCTTCCGGGCGGCGGCCCGACCCCGCTGGCAGCCGGGCTCAAAGCCGGTCTCGAGCTGGCAATCTCGGTCGAGCGGCGCGGCAGCACGCCGATCCTCGTTCTTCTGACCGATGGCAGCGGCAATATCGCGCTCGATGGCACGCCGGATCGCTTGGTTGCAGGGCAGGAACTGGAGCGGCTGGCGGCAAACTGCCGGATGCGCGAGTTCAAGACGATCTGCATCGACATCGCCCGGCGCCCGCGCGACAGCGTGACAAACCTATCTCGTCTGCTGGGGGCCGATCTGCATGTCCTGCGCCGGGCCGATTCGGCGCGTGTTTCGCATCTCGTCGATCTCTCCATGCAGGAGGCCCATGCATGATGAGCGGTCGCGACAGGCTGGATTGGGAAACGGATGGCCGCACCTGGCCAAACCGGAGCGCGAGCCGTTTCATCGCGACGGCGTCCTGCCACTGGCATGTCCAGATTTCGGGGCCCGAGGATGCCCCGCTGATCCTGCTTTTGCATGGCACAGGCGCCGCCTCCCACTCCTGGCGACATTTGCTGCCCCTTTTGGCCAGCCGCTTCCGCGTGGTGGCGCCGGACCTGCCCGGCCATGGCTTTACCCGTCCGCGCGAGCCTGTCGATCTGTCGCTGCCTGGCATGGTCCGCAGCCTGACGGAACTGCTGCGCGAGATCGACCGTTGCCCGGCTATCGTGGTTGGCCATTCCGCCGGTGCCGCGATTGCCGTAACGCTGGCAGCCAGCCATGCGAGCGCCGTTCCTCGCCATGTGATCGGCATCAACGGGGCCTTCCTGCCGATCAAGGGCAATGCGCTGTTCTCGCCGCTCGCCAAGGCCCTCTTCGCCAACCCCTTTTCGGCATCGATGTTTTCGCTGATGTCGCGTGTGACGCCGCTTGGCGGCAATCTGCTCAGCGCGACCGGCTCGGATATCGATGCGGAGGGCCGGGCGATCTATCGCATGCTGCTTGCCTCCCCGGCCCATGTCCGGGGCGCGCTCGGCATGATGGCGGCCTGGGATCTCCAGCGTTTCGACGCTACGCTGCAGCGCCTGCCCTTCCCCATGACGCTGATCGCGGCGAAGGATGATCCCATGGTGCCGATTGAGAACTCGGCGCATGCCGCACGGCAGGCAGCCGGCAGCCGCCTTGTGCTGACAGAACGCGGCGGTCACCTGCTGCATGAATGCCGTACCGCCGACGTCGCCCGCTGGTTCGACGAGGCAATCGGTGAACAGAAGAGACCCGATGGAGCGGATGCAGCATGAACATTGCAGGCCGCTTTGCCAAACCAAGACCTGATCCCATCGACACCCGACCCCATGCGGTGGTCATCGGCGCCGGCGTCGGCGGGCTTTCCACCGGCGCCCTGCTCGGCGCCAAGGGCTACCGCGTCACGATCCTCGACCCGCTGGACGAGCCCGGTGGCCGCGCCTATGCGCATCGGCAGGACGGCTTCACCTTCGATGCCGGCCCGACCATCGTCACCGCCCCCTGGCTCTTCGAAAAGCTCTGGCGCGACTGCGGCAGCGAGTTGAGCGACGACGTGGACCTGAGGCCAAACACGCCTTTCTACCGCGTGCGTTTCGACGATGGCACCGTGTTCGACTATTCCGGCGACCGGGCCGACATGGAAGCCCAGATCAAGCGCATCGAACCGCGGGATGTCGCGGGCTATCGCAGCTTCCTCGACGAGAGCCGCCGGATCTACGAAGTCGCCTTCGAGCAGCTGGCGCACAAGCCGTTCCACAGCCTGCTGTTCACCGCAAAGACGCTGGCCGGGCTTGTCCGGCTCGGTGGCTATCGCTCGGTCTATTCGGTCGTGTCCAAGCACTTCCGAAGCGACAAGCTGAGGACGCTGTTTTCCTTCCACCCGCTGCTGATCGGCGGCAACCCCTACTCGGCGACCTCCTTCTACTGCCTGATTGCGCATCTCGAAGGCAAATACGGCGTGCACCATGCCATCGGCGGTACCAACGCCCTGGTGCGCGGCATTGCCTCGCTTGTCACCCGAAACGGCGGTCGCATCAGGCTGCAGGAAACCGTGACGGACATCGAGACGGAAGGGCGCCGTGCGACCGGCGTGCGCCTCGCAACGGGCGAACGCATTACCGCCGACATCGTCATCTCCAATGCCGATCCGGCCACCACCTATGGCAAGCTTCTGAAGGCCTATCCCCGCCGCCGCTGGACCGATGCCAAGCTGGCAAGGGGCGACTACTCCATGAGCCTCTTCGTCTGGTACTTCGGCACAGACAGACGCTATGACGACGTCCTGCACCACACCATGCTGTTTGGGCCGCGCTATCGCGGCCTGCTCGACGACATCTTCCGCAATCATCGGCTGGCGGAGGATTTCAGCCTCTATCTGCATCGCCCGACGGCAAGCGATCCATCGCTCGCGCCACCCGGCTGCGACGCCTTCTATGTGCTGAGCCCGGTCCCCAATCTTGAGAGCGGAACAGACTGGACCGAAGCCGCCGAAGGATATCGCCGGAAGGTCGAGAAGCGCCTGGAAGAAACCGTGCTGCCGGATCTCTCCCGCCACATCGTCACTTCGCGGATTGCCACGCCACTCGATTTCCGGGATCGCCTGCTCTCCTGGCAGGGAGCCGCCTTTGCGCTGGAACCCAAGCTCTTTCAGAGCGCCTGGTTCCGCCCGCACAACAGAAGCGAGGAACTCGACAACCTCTATCTCTGTGGAGCGGGCACCCATCCGGGTGCAGGTCTGCCCGGCGTCGTCACCTCGGCCCGCATCGTCGCCGATCTGGTGCCGGATCCGGCCAGCATTCTGGCCGAGACCTGGCATCATCAGACACGGGAGACGCGTCCATGACCCTTCCCGACAGCACCGCCGTCGACAGCCTGCTCGCCCGTCCTCTGGCTCGCCGGCCGATCCTGGTGAACTATGGCTTTTCGGGCGACTTCGAGGACCAGAAAGCCTGTTCGGCCGCCATCCGTCGCGGTTCGAAATCCTTTCATCTCGCCTCGCTTCTCCTGCCCAGCGAGACCCGGAAGGCGGCCCGCGCGCTCTATGCCTTTTGCCGCCATTCCGACGATCTGATCGACGATCCCCGCAGTGGCATGCCGGCGCTCCTGCGCCTGCGCGAACGCCTCGACCTCATCTATCAAGGCGATCCCGCCGCTTTTGCCTGCGACCGGGCCTTCGCCCGCGTCGTGCATGATCATGCGATACCAAAGCCGGTCGTAGACGCCCTGCTCGACGGCTTCGCCATGGACCTCGAGGGGCGCCGCCACCAGACGATCGATGACGTGAAATCCTATGCGACCTGTGTCGCCGCAAGTGTCGGCCTGATGATGGCATCGGTGATGGGCGTCAGCGACCGTGCCGCGCTCGCCCGTGCAGCCGATCTCGGCATTGCCATGCAGCTCACCAATATCGCTCGCGATGTCGGGGAAGACGCGCGCAACGGCCGCCTCTACCTGCCACTCGACTGGCTCGCCGAACAGGGCATCGACGCGGACGCCCTTCTGCGCGATCCGCGCCACACACCGGCACTCGGCCTCGTGGTCAAACGCCTGCTGGAGGAAGCCGCGCGGCATTACCGGCTCGGCCATGCCGGCATTCGCAGCCTGCCGAAGCCCTGCCGCCATGCGATCCGCACGGCAGCCCTGGTCTATGAGGCGATCGGTGCGGGCATTGCCGCCAATGGCTATGACAGCGTGACCCTTCGGGCGACGACCGGGCTTGGCACGAAACTCGGCCTGCTGATCCGTGCCCGCCGGGACGACGACCGCTGGAAGGCAACCTCCGTGCGGGATCTGCATGCCGGGACCGATCCAGCCGCCCGCGACCTGGTGACGCTGAGCGGCATGCAGCTGGAAAGCCGCCTTGCCGGAAACGCGCTCGCGACCAATATCCGCCCCGAAACGGCCGTCGGGCGGGTCACCGACATCCTTCTGCGCCTCCATGCAGATGCGCGGCTTGAGACCCGCAGACGCCGTGAGGCGGCGCGAGAAAAGGTGGCAAGTCTTGCTTGAGAACTATTTCGGCATCATCGAAGCGATCTTCGTCTTCAGCCTGGCGATTGCCTTCTATGTCTGGCAGATGCGCGACCTGAAGAAGGAAAAGGCTAAGGCCGAAGCCCGGAAGCGGGAAGCCCAGCGGCTGCAACCAGACGACGACGTGAAAACCGGCTAACCCTTGCGTGGCATGCGAAAGGGCAGCATCAGCCTGACGATCGGCATGGCGAGCCGCCGGCAGTCCAGCGTCTCATGCATCATGACGACCCGGTCGCCGCCGATCTCCGTCTCGACCAGCGAGCGGCGATAAAAGGGTGTATCCTCATAAGGATCCCGCAGAACGGGCTTTGCCTCGTCGTCACAGGCGATGCCGCCGCCAACGCCCCAGAAGCCACGCTTCAAAACCTGCCGCTTCGGCGGATCGAATTCCAGGGCCGCACCGCTCGTGGAATAGGTCAGCCCAAAACGGCTGTTCGCGCCGTTTGAAAGAATTGAATCGTAAAGCAGGATCGGACGGCCATCCGTCGTCTCGCCACGCGCCCAGTCCCAACCGGCAAAGTCGGCCTCCAGGGGCCGGCTGCCGAAGTTCATGTCGTGATAGCCCTGCCCGACCCAGCCACCACCGGCCAGATGGTCACAGGTGAGGCTGACCCGACCGGCTGGCGCGACGGGCTGCCAGATGTGCCGCGCCTCAGGATCGAGCGCATAGGTCTGATCGCCGAGGAAGGCAGGAGTCAGTTCGATCTGGCCGCGCATGCGCCTGGGCAGAAGCCGTTGTCCCGGCCACGGCAGAAAGGTCTCATCGAAGGCGATGACAAAACCCGTGCCGTCGAAGCGGATCGAAGAGCGGCCGATCTGCAGTCTGGAGCGATCGCGGCCGAGTGCCCCACGCCCGCGCTCGGTCATCGCCCAGGCATGGCCGTCCGGCCCGTAGAGCGCCACATTGAAGGCCACATGATTGGTCGGATCGCGCCTTCCGGACCAATGGTAGTAGGGCGAGAAGACAGAGCCGATGAAGGCGATCACGGTGAAGGCGAAACGTCCGCAGTCGCTTGTTCCGTCGACATACCACCAGTGATAGCCGCCGGACGGGACCGTCTTGTCAAAGGCCGGTCCGCCATCAACCTTTCGGCCGCGAGCCGGCCCGAGATCGCTGCCATCGGCAGGCCCGGCCCCGGATGCACGCTGCCGCCCGCGAGATAAAGCCCCGGAACCGGCCCCTGCGATCCCGGTCGGGCAAAGGACGCCATCCAGCCGTGCGAGGCCACCCCGTAAAGCGCCCCGCCCGTCCCCGGATAGAGACCCGCGAAGCGATCCGGTGTCGTGATGTTCGGTGGCTCGGGGTGGTTCGACAGGGTGAGACCGTTCATCGCGAGCCTCATATCCATGCTCTTCAGACATGTACTGACCTCGCTTTCGTCGAGACGGTGCCGATCGCCATTGGCCGGCATGTTCATGAGCGCGTAGATGCGCTCCGGGCCGTTGCCCCCGTGAGCAAGATACCCGGCAGCATCGCGATCCTGGGCGCACAGATAGACCGTCGGGTCCGCCGGCGGCTGGCCGCGCGAAAAGATCGCGTCGAATTCGCCCTGGTAATCATCGGAGAAGAACACGGTGTGATGCGCAAGCGGCACGCCCTGCGGCTCTGCCAGCCGGCAGGAAACCACGGCAGAAAGCGAGCGCTGGCCCTCCCCCTTCTGGTTGCCGGAGGCGAGACCCAATAGCCGCGGCAAAGCCGCGACATCACCGTTATAGATGACCTGACGGGCCGGGATCTGTCGCCCGGAGCGGGTCAGGATCGCAGAGACGGCCCGCCGCGACGGATCCACTGCAATCTCGGTGACGGCATCGCCGTAGCGGAACTCCACGCCGAGCGAGACCGCGAGCTTCTCCAGCCGCGCCGCGAGTGCCCGAATGCCGCCCTTGATCATCCAGACCCCCTCCTGCTCGACATGTGCGACGAGCATCAGTGTGGCCGGTGAAAGATAGGGCGAGGAACCGCAATAGGTCGCATATCGTGCAAAGAGCTGACGCAGCCTGATATCGGCAAAATAGCCTCCGAGCGCTGACCAGAGCGTGGCGAAAGGCTTGATCGCGAAGAGATCGCCAGGGCGACCGATGCGCCGAGACAAAGACACAGGATTGGGACGCGACGCGTCGATGAAGCTGCCCTTGAGCACCTCATAGACTCGGCGGCTGTCCGCAGCAAAACGGCGATAGCCATCCGCCTCCCGTCGACCGGCGAAATCGGCAATCGCACGCATGCTTTCCGTCTGGTCTGCATGCAGATCGAGGCATGCGCCACCGCGCCAGTAGTGCCTTGCGATGACCGAGGAAGGGAAAAGCGTCAGTTCATCGTCAAGCTGTCGTCCGGCAGCCGCAAACAGTGCCTCGAACACCCATTTCATCGCTAGCACTGTCGGGCCCGCATCGAAGTCCTGGCCACCGACCTCGACGCGCCGCATTTTCCCGCCGCCTTCCGCATGCGCCTCGCAGACGACAACGCGGTAGCCTGCCGAGGCAAGCCTGATGGCCGCGGCAAGTCCTGCCATGCCGGCACCGATCACCACCACGGCGTCATCGGACGAAACGGGCACGATCCTCTCCTATGGCCAGTTGACTTACGGGATCAATGTGTCAATCTGAATTTACACATTATTGAGTTGTGAACATTTTACAACTGCGCATTCTCTGGAGGTGAGCCTTATGGATTTCCCCGAGCGCATAGAAGCCGGCATGCAGCGTGCAATGCGTTATGCAACCGCCAACGGATGTCCGCCCATCCTGGCGAAAGCTCTGCGGCATGCAGTATTTCCCGGTGGTGCGCGCATAAGGCCTCGCCTCTGCCTCGCGGTCGCCGCTGCTTGCGGCGACCGCGAACCCCTTGCCGCCGACAGCGCCGCCGTCGCAATCGAACTCCTGCACTGTGCCTCGCTGGTGCATGACGACATGCCCTGCTTCGACAACGCCATGACCCGTCGCGGCGCGCCGAGCGTGCATGCGCAGTTCGGCGAAGAGATCGCTTTGCTGGTAGGTGACGGCTTGATCATTGCCGCCTTCGAGACGGTCGCCCGCGAAACGCAAGGCACCCCGCTGCTGACGGCACCGTTGATTGCCACGATCGCAAACGCCGTCGGCACGCCTTACGGACTGGTTGCCGGTCAAGCTTGGGAGAGCGAACCGGAAATCAATATCGCCGCCTATCATCGCGCAAAGACCGCCTCGCTGTTCAGCGGTGCCGTTTCGACAGGAGCGATCGCGGCCGGGGGCAACCCGCGCGACTGGCTGGTGCTCGCTGACGCGCTGGGCGCCGCCTATCAGGTGGCGGATGATCTCTATGACGCGGTCGGCCAGTCGGAAGCGGGCAAGCCAGCTGGCCAGGACAGCCGCAACGGAAAACCGAACATCGTCGCCAGCATCGGCCTGGAAGCGGCGCTCGTCCGGCTGAAACGTCTGGTGACGGAGGCGGTGGACAGCGTTCCCGATTGCCCTGGAGCCGAAGGCTTCCGCGCGATGATCCGTAACGAAGCGACACGGCTGATGCCGAAGACGCTCGCAACCAGCGCAGCCTGACACCATGGATACCGGCAGCGGACAAGGCTTGCCGGCAAGGCCGAGCTTGACCGTCTCGACGGACCTGCCGCTGCGCGAGCCTGGTGCATTCCAGGCCCTGAAGATCAGACTGCGGCTCTGGCGAAACCGCCAGATTGCGTCGCCCCGCTTTCGCTCGATCGTCTCGCGCCTGCCGCTCCTGCGGGCGATCTCCAATCGCAAGGCGAACCATTTGTTCCGCCTGACCTCCGGCTTCGTGCATACGCAGATCCTGTCGGCCTGCGTGAGCCTCAGCCTGTTCGAGACGCTCGCAGGCCGGGCCCTCTCGACATCCACGCTCGCCACACGCTGCAGCGTTCCACCGGAGGAAATGCGACGGCTTCTGGAACAGGCAAGGCGCCTTGACCTCGTCACACGGGTCGCGCCGGAGCTCTGGATGCTGACCGATGCAGGCACCGTGCTTGCCGCAGACAGCGGACTGCGCGAGATGATCCGCCACCACGACATGTTCTATCGCGACCTCGCCGACGCCCGCGCTTTCTGGAGCGGCGCGCGCGGGGAAACAGAACTCCGCCGCTATTGGGCCTATGTCCGGGGCAATGAGCCCTCAGCGCTCGGCAACGAGGAAGCGGCTCCCTATTCCGCGCTGATGCGCGAAAGCCAGGCCATGCTCGCCGACTGCATTCTATCCTCCTTCGATTTCAGCCGGTTCCGGTCCGTCCTTGATATCGGTGGCGGCGAAGGGGCCTTTCTCGCGGCATTGGGCGCCAGGCATCCCACCGTTGAGCTTGCCCTCTTTGATCTGCCCGTCGTGAGCGAGCTGGCGCGCAGGCATCTCGATGGGAAAGGCATGCTGCATCGAGCGCAACTCCACGGCGGCGATTTCACCAGGGATGAGATACCGGCCGGCAACGACTGCGTCACGCTCATCCGAATTCTCTGCGACCATGACGACGACCGGGTCGTTCAGATCCTTTCGAACCTGCGTGACTCGCTGCCCTCCGGGACCCGCCTCCTCGTCGCCGAAGCCATGGCCGGCGAAAGCGAGGGCGCCAATCTCGCAGCTCTCTATTTCACGGCCTATTTCGCCGCCATGGGCTCTGGCCGCTGCCGCTCCCCACAGGAAATCATCGCCCTGCTGACGCAGTGCGGCTTCCGCAATTCCAGGCAAATGACCACGACAAACCCGCTTCTGGTGACATTGGTGGTCGCAGAACGGTGAATCACACCCGTTCTGGACACTCATTTGTGTAAATATAGATTGACACTCTGATGCGTAATCTTAAGATGACATTGGGAGCAGAAGGCATCCCGTGTCCGGGGAGGGCACGACAATGCGCAGTGCAGCCATCGTCTTCGAAAAACCGGGAACGCTTGCCGTCAGGCATTTGGCGCTGAATTCGCCCGAGGCATCGGACGTGGTGGTCGAGTCGCGCTTCAGCGGCGTATCCAGCGGAACCGAGAAGATGCTCTACGAAGGCACCATGCCGGCCTTCCCAGGCATGCGTTATCCGCTCGTCCCGGGATACGAGACCGTGGGTGTAGTGGTCGAAGCCGGCCCTGCGTCAGGTCGCTCGATCGGCGACCAAGTCTTCGTCCCCGGCGCAAACTGCTACACGGATGCTGCCGGACTGTTCGGCGCCAGCGCTTCCCTGCTCGTCGTACCCGGCGCCCGTACCGTGCAGACCCATTTTCAACAGGCAGAAGACGCAGCCCTGCTGGCGCTGGCCGCAACTGCCCATCACGCGGTCTGTCGTTCGTCTCGCACGGCATCCCTCGTCATCGGCCACGGTGTCCTCGGACGCCTGATCGCGCGCATCATTCTCGCCAACGGCAATCCGCCGCCGGTTGTCTGGGAAACGCGCGACGCCCGCCGCACCGGCGCGAGGGGCTATGTGGTCACATCCCCTGACACTGAGCGCGACCTGCGCCATGACGTCATCATCGACGCCAGCGGCGACGCCACCGTCATCGACAAGGCGATCGGACGATTGAACCGCCGTGGCGATCTCATCCTCGCAGGCTTCTATGGAGAGCGGGTCGACTTCGCTTTCCCGGCAGCCTTCATGAAGGAAGCTTGCATCGCCATCGCCGCAGAATTCACGCCGGTGGACGTCGCAGCCGTTCTCGCACTCGTCG
Source organism: Rhizobium sp. AQ_MP (assembly GCF_014237835.1). Taxonomy (GTDB): domain Bacteria; phylum Pseudomonadota; class Alphaproteobacteria; order Rhizobiales; family Rhizobiaceae; genus Allorhizobium. Next base: position 145,610 of record NZ_JACJVI010000002.1, on the reverse strand, counting down.
AGAGTGGTCGCCTCTCTCTCGATGGCCTCATTACGCACCATGCGCATCCCAAGGATGCGGTGTCCGCCTACCGGACAGCCTTCAACGACCCAGACTGCCTGAAAATGATCATTGACTGGAGGAATGCCGCATGAGCCTCGACCTCGCACAAGACGGACTGGAGCGCCTGCAGGAAAACCTCCGTGACGAAGCCGCAATTGAACCCGATGCGCCGGCCACCGGCAAGGTCACCAAGGAAACGCAGATCATCGCGATCTACGGCAAGGGCGGCATCGGCAAGAGCTTCACGCTCGCCAATCTCTCTTACATGCTGGCCCAACTCGGCAAGAAGGTTCTCCTGATCGGCTGCGATCCGAAGAGCGACACGACCTCCTTGCTCTTCGGCGGCCGCGCCTGCCCGACCATCATCCAGACGGCCTCGCGCCGCAAGGAAGCAGGCCAGGAGGTCTCGATCTCCGACGTCTGCTTCAAGCGTGACGGTGTCTTCGCCATGGAGCTCGGCGGACCGGAAGTCGGACGCGGTTGCGGCGGGCGCGGCATCATCCATGGCTTCGAAACGCTTGAGAAGCTCGGCTTCCACGAATGGGATTTCGATTATGTCCTGCTCGACTTCCTCGGCGACGTCGTCTGCGGCGGCTTCGGCCTGCCGATCGCCCGCGACATGTGCCAGAAGGTCGTCGTTGTCGGTTCCAATGACCTGCAGTCGCTTTATGTCGCCAACAACGTCTGCTCGGCGGTGAAATACTTCCGCAATCTCGGCGGCAACGTCGGCGTCGCCGGTCTGGTCATCAACAAGGACGACGGCACGGGCGAAGCCCAGGCCTTTGCCGAGGCCGTTGGCATCCCGGTTCTGGCCTCGATCCCGCAGCATGAAGACATCCGCCGCAAGAGTGCCAACTACCAGATCATCGGCACCCATGACAGCCAGTGGGGTCCGCTCTTTGAAGCGCTCTCCATCAATCTTGCAGAAGCCCCACCGGTTCTCCCCCGACCGCTCGACCAGGACGGCCTGCTCGGCCTCTTCGACGCCAGCGAAACTGGCGCCGACTACAAACTCCAGCCAGCCCTGCCGGAAGACATGTGCGCCACCGGCGCACTGAAGCGGCCGTCGCTGGAAGTCGTCTACGACAACGTGTGAAATCGGGTGAATACAATGGATGACCTGCGCAAGGATTATGAGCTGGACGATGCCGGCGGGACCGCTCCCGTCGGCAACGATGCCGCCGTCCTTGGCGACGCAGCGGCCCCTGACACAAACGGCATCGGCTGCCATGGCGGCGTCGAGCTTTCCAAGGCTGCGGCCCGCGCGGCAGGCCAGGGCGAATTGATGGACCGCTTCGAGGCGGACTATCCCAAGGGCCCGCATGATCAGCCGCAATCCATGTGCCCCGCCTTCGGCTCCTTGCGCGTTGGGCTTCGCATGCGCCGCGTCGGCACGATCCTCTCCGGCTCCGCCTGCTGCGTCTACGGTCTGACCTTCACCTCGCATTTCTATGGCGCCAAGCGCTCCGTCGGCTATGTGCCCTTCAGCTCGGAAACGCTGGTCACCGGCAAGCTCTACGAGGACATCGTCGAGGCCGTGCACCAGATGGCGGATCCGGCAAAGTTCGATGCCGTCGTGGTCACCAACCTCTGTGTGCCCACCGCCTCGGGCGTGCCTCTCAAGATGCTGCCGCGCGAGATCGACGGGGTGCGGATCGTTGGCATCGATGTTCCCGGCTTCGGGGTCCCGACCCACGCGGAAGCCAAGGATGTGCTTTCGGGCGCCATGCTCGCCTATGCCCGCCAGGAAATCGGCGAAGGCCCGGTCCAGCGCCCCCGTGGCGGGTTGAAGGACAGGCCGACGGTCACCCTGCTCGGCGAAATGTTCCCGGTCGACCCGGTTGTCATCGGCGGCATGCTGGAGCCCATGGGGCTTGCTGCCGGCCCGACGGTGCCTGTCCGCGAATGGCGCGAGCTTTATGCCGCACTTGACTGTGCCGCAGTCGCCGCGATCCATCCCTTCTACACGGCAAGCATCCGGGAATTCCAGGCCGCCGGTCGGCCCATCATCGGCTCGGCACCGGTTGGAGTCGACGGAACCGATTCCTGGCTGAAGGCGATTGGCGACAGCTGTGGCGTCGCCCCGGAGAAAACCAATATCAGCCGCAACGCCATGCGCGCTGCGATCAAGGCTGCCCTTGCCGAACATCGCATCAATGGCCGCATCACGCTCTCGGGCTATGAGGGTTCAGAACTCCTCGTTGCCCGTCTTCTGGTCGAGCTCGGCGCAGACCTGCGTTATGTCGGCACGGCCTGTCCGAAAACGCCTTACAACAGCGAGGATGCCGACTGGCTGGCAGCCCATGGCGTGGAACTGCGCTTCCGCGCCTCGCTGGAACAGGACCTCGCCGCCTTCCAGGAGTTCAAGCCGGATCTCGCCATCGGCACGACACCCGTGGTGCAGAAGGCGAAGGAGAGCGCCACCCCCGCCCTCTACTTCACCAATCTGATTTCTGCCCGTCCCCTGATGGGTCCGGCCGGCGTCGCATCGCTGCCAGCCGTGATCAACGCCGCGATCGGCAACAAGGACCGCTTCCTCGCCATGAACGCCTTCTTCGAAGGTGTCGGCTCTGGCGACGGCGCCGGCATCTGGGAGAATGTGCCCGAAGACCGCAGCGCCTATCGCAAGAAGTTTGCCGCCAAGGTCAAGCAGTCCCGCAACGCCGTCGACAATGGGGAGAGTGTCGGATGCTGATCCTCGACCACGACAGAGCCGGCGGTTACTGGGGCAGCGTCTATGCCTTTACCGCGATCAAGGGGCTGCAGGTGATCATCGACGGCCCGGTGGGCTGCGAAAACCTGCCCGTCACCTCGGTCCTGCATTACACGGATGCGCTTCCCCCGCATGAACTACCGATCGTCGTCTCTGGCCTCTCGGAAGACGAACTGGGCCAGCACGGCACCGAAGGCGCGATGAAGCGGGCCCGCCTCGCACTCGACCCGGACCTGCCGGCCGTCGTTGTCACCGGCTCGATCGCTGAGATGATCGGCGGTGGCGTGACACCGGAAGGCTCCAACATCGTTCGCTTCCTGCCGCGCACCATAGACGAAGACCAGTGGCAGAGCGCTGATCGCGCGCTGAAATGGCTCTGGACCGAATTCGGTCCGAAGGGCGGCAAGGTGCCGGCACCGCGCCGCCGTCCGGAAGGCGCAAAACCCCGCGTCAACATCATCGGTCCGATCTACGGCACCTACAACTTGCCTTCCGATCTCGCCGAGATCCGCCGGCTCGTCGAAGGTCTCGGCGCAGAGATCAACATGGTCTTCCCGCTGGGCAGCCATCTGGAAGACGTGCGCAAACTCGCCGATGCCGACGCCAATATCTGCCTCTATCGCGAATTCGGCCGGCTTCTGTGTGAAACGCTCGACCGCCCTTATCTGCAGGCACCGATCGGCATGCATTCGACGACCGCCTTCCTGCGTGAACTGGGGGGCGTGCTGGGTCTCGATCCGGAGCCCTTCATACTCAGGGAGAAGCACACGACGCTGAAGCCGCTTTGGGATCTCTGGCGCTCGGTCACCCAGGATTTCTTTGCGACCGCAAGCTTCGCGATCGTCGCCAACGAGACCTATGTGCGCGGCATCCGCAACTTCCTCGAGGAAGAAATGGGCCTGCCCTGCAACTTCGCCATCCCGCGCAAGGCTGGCTCGAAGACCGACAATATCGAGGTTGCGGACCTCACCGCCAAGAAGCCGCCGATGATCATGTTCGGCTCGTTCAACGAGCGTATGTACATGGCCGAGCGCGGCGCCCGCGGCAAGTTCGTGCAGCTTTCTTATCCCGGCGCCATCGTCCGCCGCCATCCCGGCACGCCGGTCATGGGATATTCGGGTGCGGCCTGGCTGATCCAGGAGGTATGCAACGCACTCTTCGACATGCTGTTCGACATCCTGCCCCGCGCAGGCGAGCTCGACGCGATCGAGGCGACGACAGCCCGTCCGCGCAGCGAGATGGCCTGGCAATCCGATGCCCAGGCATCGCTCGAAACCTTCATCGGCAACGAGCCCGTGCTCGTCCGCATCTCCGCCGCCAAGCGGCTCAGGGAAGCGGCGGAACGCGAGGCACGCCGGACCGATGACCACGAAGTGACCCGCCATCATGTCGAGACGGCCGCCCGCCTTGAGGGAGCCTATGCATGAGTGCCGGAACGAGACCCCTTGAAGGGACCATTGGAGGTGAAGCCATGATCACTGCAGCCCGATCCGATCAGACCTCAAGTCGCACCCGCGACCGCCAGTCCGAGCGCCAGAACATGCGGCGTCTCTATCTGCTCCTCTATCCGCTCTGCCTGTTCGCGGCCGTGGCGTCGCGCCTCACAGGTCATGCCGGGGACACGACCCAGCACCCGGCACAATCCGTTTTCGCCGAGGCCCGGTCCGCGGCCTATGCAGCTGCCGGTTACGCATTCCACGCGTGACCCGATCCCTTTGCTGGTGTTCTCGACACCGGCAGAACCCGGCAGGTCCGTAACAAGACCTTCCGAAACCCCGCCGCGGGGGCGCCGCGGTGTTCGAGACTAGGAGGTGAATTTGATGGCTGAGACATCAAATGTTTCACTTTCGGGTCTGACCGAAAGCGAAGCGCGCGAGGTCCATGGATTCTTTATCCAAGGCTTCATGATATTCACGGCGATTGCCATCGTCGCGCATATCTTGGTCTGGATGTGGCGTCCCTGGATCCCGGGTCCGGAAGGTTACAGCTCTCTCGAGGGCATTAACCAGACGGCTCTCACGCTTCTGCCGATGTTGACCTGAGGAGGCGTGATATGTGGAGAATCTGGCTTATGTTCGATCCGCGCAAGGCGCTGGTCGCACTGTCTGTGTTCCTTTTCACCCTCGCCATCCTGATCCACTTCATCCTGCTGAGCACGGAACGCTTCAACTGGCTGGAGGGCAAGCCCCTCACCACCAGTTCCATCGAGCATTCCATCTCTGAAGGCGTGGATCTCAGGCTGATCGGCTGAAAACCCAAGACGGCAGCGGGCGCAGCCCACAAGGTTTCGCCCGCCGCCAATCCTGCACGACCCGACATCGCCACCTGGCTGATTACCTCTGGAGGAAACGAACATGGCGCTGCTGAGTTTTGAACGCAAATATCGCGTACGAGGCGGGACGCTGCTCGGAGGCGATCTCTTTGATTTCTGGGTGGGGCCCTTCTATGTGGGCTTCTTCGGCGTCACGACAGCATTCTTCGCAATTCTCGGAACGGCCCTGCTGATCTACGGCGCGGCGATCGGTCCGACCTGGAACATCTGGCGCATTTCGATCGCGCCACCCGATCTGTCCTACGGCCTGGCGCTCGCGCCGCTGAAGGAAGGCGGGCTCTGGCAGATCGTCACCGTCTGCGCACTCGGCGCCTTCATTTCCTGGGCGCTGCGCGAGGTGGAAATCTGCCGAAAGCTCGGCATGGGCTATCACGTGCCAGTTGCCTTTTCCTTCGCCATCTTCGCCTATGCGACGCTCGTCGTCTTCCGTCCGTTGCTGCTCGGCGCCTGGGGCCATGGGTTCCCCTACGGCATCTTCAGCCACCTCGACTGGGTCTCGAACGTCGGCTACCAATACCTGCACTTCCATTACAATCCGGCGCATATGATCGCGGTGACCTTCTTCTTCACCACGACGCTGGCGCTGTCCCTGCATGGCGGCCTGATCCTGTCCGCCGCCAATCCGGGCGCGTCGATCACTGAAGCCGGCAAACAGGCCGAGGTGAAGACGCCGGAATACGAAGACACATTCTTCCGCGACATCATCGGCTACTCGATCGGCACGCTGGGCATCCACCGCCTCGGCCTCATCCTGGCGCTGAACGCGGGCTTCTGGAGCGCCGTCTGCATCGTCATCAGCGGACCGTTCTGGAATCAGGGCTGGCCGCAATGGTGGAACTGGTGGCTCACGCTGCCGATCTGGAATTGAGGGGGATCGGACCATGTTCTTAGCGCAGTATCAAAACATCATCACGCCGATCCAGGTCAGCGGCCCACCGGAAGAGGGCATGCCCCTTCCCGCAGGCGACAGCCCGCGCACCGGCAAGCCGTTTTTTGTCCGGCTGTTCGGCATCATAGGCAACGCCCAGATCGGCCCGATCTATCTCGGCTGGCTCGGTACCCTGTCGCTGGTTTTCGGCTTCATCGCATTCGAGATCATCGGCCTCAACATGCTGGCCTCGGTCGGCTGGGATCCGATCCAGTTCGTCCGCCAGCTCTTCTGGCTGGGTCTGGAACCGCCACCTGCACAATATGGTCTGAAAGTGCTGCCACCGCTCGCCGAAGGTGGCTGGTGGCTGATCGCCGGCTTTTTCCTGACGACATCCATTCTGCTCTGGTGGGTCCGCGTCTATCGCCGGGCACGTCAGCTTGAAATGGGCACCCACGTTGCCTGGGCCTTTGCCGCCGCAATCTGGCTCTTCCTGGTACTGGGCTTCATTCGTCCGCTTCTGATGGGCAATTTCGCGGAAGCGGTGCCCTTCGGCATCTTCCCGCATCTCGACTGGACCGCCGCCTTCTCGATCCGCTACGGCAATCTCTACTACAATCCCTTCCACTGCCTCTCGATCGTCTTTCTCTACGGCTCGGTCCTGTTGTTTGCCATGCATGGTGCGACCATTCTCGCCGTCGGCAAGTATGGCGGCGAGCGCGAGCTGGAACAGATCACCGATCGTGGCACGGCCTCTGAACGCGCGGCTCTCTTCTGGCGCTGGACCATGGGCTTCAACGCCACGATGGAATCGGTCCACCGCTGGGCCTGGTGGTTCGCAATCCTCACGCCCATTACCGGCGGCATCGGCATCCTGCTCACGGGCACCGTCGTCGACAACTGGTACCTCTGGGGCATCAACCACGGGATCGTCTCCCCGCTGCCGGGCTATCCCGGCGTCGTCGACCCGGCGCTTTAAGGAGAAGGACGATGAAACTCTGGATTCCCTTCGCCGTATCCGCCGGCTCCCTGCTGACGATCGCAAGCTTCGTCGGCGCCGGTTGGGACGCCCCGCCCGTCGAGACGACACAGATCGGCTTTCGCGGCACCGGCATGTATATCCATCGGGACGTCGAAAACCAGGAGGCTCTGAAGGCGGCGAACGTCGTGCCGCCGGCGCCCTGGCAGGCTGACCCCGCAGGCGACAAGGCCCGCGACCTCTACGAGAACGTCCAGGTCCTGGGCGACCTCTCGGACGACCAGTTCAACCAGTTCATGGCCTCGATCACGGAATGGATCGCGCCGGAAGCAGGTTGCAACTATTGCCACAACCCGGAGAACCTCGCTTCCGACGAGGTCTATCAGAAGGTCGTTGCGCGCCGCATGATTCAGATGACGCAGGCGATCAATGTCGACTGGAGCGCCCATGTGGGCCAGGTCGGTGCGACCTGCTATACCTGTCACCGCGGCCAGGCGATCCCCGTCAACTATTGGTACGAGGATCTCGAGCCGAAGCCGGCCGGTGGCATGACCCAGAACCGGGCAGGCCAAAACGTGGTCGCCAAATTCGGCGGCAACTCCTCCCTGCCGCAGAATGTGCTGAAGGACTACCTGCTCGACGCCAAGCAGATCCGCGTCCATTCGACGACGGCCCTGCCGACGGGGGCGAACCTCAACGGCACCAAGGAAACCGAAGCCACCTGGTCCCTGATGATGCACATGTCCGAGTCACTCGGCGTGAACTGCACCACTTGCCATAACTCCAGAGCATTCAACGCCTGGGATGAAAGCCCGCCGCAGCGTGTAACCGCCTGGCACGGCATCCGGATGACGCGCGACATCAACGCCAATTACATGGTGGGCTTGACGCCTGTCTTCCCCGCGTCTCGCAAGGGTCCGGAAGGCGACGTCTTCAAGGTCGGCTGCGGCACCTGCCATGCCGGCGTCCAGAAGCCGCTCTACGGTGTCTCCATGCTGCAGGACTATGTCGACTCTCTCACGAAGAAGGGCCCGACCGAAGTGCCCGACTTCACCACTTACCAGCCGGGCACCACGCAACGCATGGCCCCAGCCGGCCAGAGCAGCGCACTTCAGACCAAACCCACCTCGGAGACGGCGGCAGTCATTCTGCCGGAGGTAACCCAGACCGCCAACGACTGACGGCCTCCCAAGGCAGGCCGCAAATGGGAAGGGGAGCTCTCGGGCTCCCCTTCTTTTGTGCTCTTTGCCAGCGGAGATCCGGCTATGACCTGATCGTTGACGCGCCCATCCAGGAGCCGTGCATGAACGACAGTCCGGCGGACCGATAACATCGACCGGACAGCCGGAGAGTTTTGCGATAGGGAAACCCGAAATCAGGCCGCTTCGGCGAAGCTCAGGCCAGGGAAGCGCTGCAGGTAGATGCGGAACCAGGGCGTGAAATCCTGCGGCCGTTCGCGCACCTCCCGCATCAGATCCCGAGGGGAAATCCAGCGGACTGCCTCCACCTCGCCCGCGACGGGCAGGACCTGCAAGGCCCTGCGGTCCACCTGGGCGCTGAATAGCGTCACTCGCTCGTGCTCCTTCAGGCCTTCACCGACATCGGCAGCATATTCAACCGTCTGGTGGCGGATAAGGGGAACGGTGAAGCCGAGCTCTTCGGTGAGGCGACGTTCGGCGCAATCCTCCACCGCTTCGTTCCAGTGAGGATGGGTACAGCAGGTATTGGCCCAGAGGCCAGCACAATGATACTTCGTCGACGCCCGCTTCTGGATCAGCAGCAGGTCGCCATCAAACACGAAGACCGAGACGGCAAGGTGCAGCTGCCCGTCGAGATGCGCCTGCATCTTTTCGATCGGATAAAGCGACCCGTCGCCGGCGATGGCCGGAATGTAAATGCTGTCCGTCATGCCAAGAGCATCCTGAACTGTGTTTCGCGGCCAGCCGATACGGCCTTTGCCACGCTTAAGCAACCGCTCTCGCGAGAGCGCATTTCGACCATAGCGAACAGAGCGCCTCTGCCAGATGTTCGATATCCGCATCCGTATGCAGCGGCGTCGGCGTGATCCGCAGCCTTTCCTTGCCGACGGCGACCGTCGGATAGTTGATCGGCTGCACGTAGATCCCGAAGTCATCGAGCAATACATCCGAGATCCATTTGCACTTGGCCGCATTACCGACCATGACCGGCACGATGTGGCTCGGGTTGTGCATATGGGGAATGCCCCGGACGTCGAGCGCGCGCCGCACCTTGGCGACCGTCGCCTGATGCATATGGCGCTCGAAAGGGCTTTCCTTGAGATGGCGGATCGACGCAGTGGCACCTGCCGCCAGCGCCGGCGGGATCGCCGTCGTGAAGATGAAGCCGGAAGCGAAGGAGCGGACGAAATCGACCAGAACGGCCGGGCCCGTGATGTAGCCACCCATGACGCCGAAAGCCTTGCCGAGCGTACCCTCGATGACGGTCAGCCGGTCCATCAGGCCTTCGCGTTCGGCAACCCCGCCGCCGCGCGGACCGTACATGCCCACCGCATGGACCTCGTCCAGATAGGTCATGGCGCCGAACTGGTCGGCCACATCGCAGATCTCCTTGATCGGCGAGATGTCACCATCCATCGAATAGACGCTTTCGAAGGCAACGAGCTTCGGTGCTGCCGGATCGTCCGCCGCCATCAGCTCGCGCAGATGCTTGTAGTCGTTGTGACGAAACTGCCGCTTGATACAGCGCGAATGCCGGATACCCTCGATCATCGAGGCGTGATTGAGCGAGTCAGAATAGCAGATGATGCCCGGGATCTTGGCAAGCAGGGTCCCGAGGGCTGCCCAGTTGGAGACATAGCCGGAGGTGAAAATCAGCGCGCCTTCCTTGCCATGCAGATCGGCAAGCTCGCGCTCAAGCAAGACGTGATAGTGGTTCGTGCCGGAAATGTTGCGCGTACCGCCGGCACCGGCGCCGCACTTGCGCACGACCTCGATCATCCGGTCGGTGACGAGAGGGTTCTGCCCCATGCCGAGATAGTCGTTCGAGCACCAGACGGTGACGTCACGCACGGTTCCATCGGCATTGTGAAACGCGGCTTTCGGAAAGGCCGAGCAGTGACGCTCGAGGTCCGCGAAAACGCGGTAATTGCCGGCGGTGTGGAGGCCGGCGAGCGCCTCTTCCATGTGCTGGAAAACATCCATCAGTCTTTCCTCTTCCCGATCGTGTCTTGTCCAAGTGTTGTCCAGGAAGAGTGCGGCCCGGACACTGGCCCACCCTCCTTGAGTGCGGAGACGCCATCCGCCACAGGGCGGATGGCAAGATTGCCCCGGTCCTGCCGCGCCATGGCCCAGCGCCACAGCGCCGTGTCGGAAACGGGAAGAACGAGAACGAGATGTTCGACGATGGCAAGCGCCATGAAGGTGGCGAGCAGCGTGTGGCCAACGACCGAATGGGCCTGGGTCGCCCGGTTTGCCCCGACCACCAGGATGGCAAAGAGGCCGGCCGCGATCGCCAAGAAGATCGGAAACAGCGGCGTCATCCGATCGGTCTTGAAATAGCTTTTGAGATGCCGGATGCCCTTCGGCATCAACTCGCTGACGGCATGCGGTGCACCGAGAAAGATCACCAGCTTGGCGGAAATCCGCATGCCCCAGAGAAGCCCGAAGGCGGCGAGCCCAAACAGGTTGGCGGATCCATCGAGCGCAAACCATAGCGCGATCGCCGTCACCAGAATGGCGATCTCGTGATCGCTCACCGCCTCCCAGGCGGCCCGGAAACGGCGAAAGCCGGTTAGCCCCGGAGGGCACTCGCCGGTCCGACGCCCTGTCAGTATGCCTGTCAGGAACGCGGCCTCATGCCAGGCCCAGACGAGCAGTGCGCCGAAGAAGCCGACGTAGGAACCGAGCACTGTCGGTTCCTGCGCGCCCCAGAGCATGAGGACAAAACCAAAGGCACCGACCAGCGTCATCAGCGCCATCAATATGAGCCCCCTGCCCCGCGGTCCATCGGACCGGTTGACCATGGCCAGCACCAGCCCGGTCGAAAGCCACCATACCGAGATGGCGACGAGGACGACGGCGAGTGGGTGGGTCAGGGTCATGGCGATCTCCTCACCAGACCGGTTGCAGGCGCGATGTGGCTGGGATGGTGTTCGACTTCGTCGGGATCGCATACATCCTGACAAAATTGACGGCAGCAGCGGCCGACCAGAAGCCCCTGGCGATCTTGCCCATGAGGCCGCCCTTCGCGTCGGCTGCCATGACCTTGCGGTTGATCCGCTCCATCCGGCGGAAGCCTTCATGCAGGGCCGGATTGTCGAGATCGAGCACGAGCGGGAAGCACTGGCGCGAGATCTCGCTCGTCAGCCGGAAGACTTTCATGTCGTAATCGTCGATATCGACGCCGAGCCCCTTGTGGAAGGCTGGCCGCATGTGATCGCGCACATACATGGTGGCGAAGACGGCGAGCAGAAAGAACTTGATCCAGTACTTGTTCAGGCCCTCCATCAGCCGCTTGTCGGAGCGGATGATCAGCGAGAAAGCCTCGCCGTGGGAGAACTCGTCATTGCACCACTGGCGGAACCACTTGAAGATCGGATGGAAGCGCTGCTCGGGATGCTTTTCGAGGTGGCGAAAGATGGTGATGTAGCGGGCATAGCCGATCTTCTCGGAAAGATAGGTCGCGTAGTAGATGAACTTCGGCTTGAAGAAGGTGTACTTCTTCGCCTTGGCCAGGAAGCCCATGTTCACGCCGATGCCGAATTCCTTCAGCGCATCGTTGATGAAACCGGCATGGCGGGATTCGTCGCGGCTCATATAGCCGAAGAGCTCGCAGATCTCCTGGTTCTTGCCACGCCGCTTCATCTCCTTGTAGAGCACGCAGCCTGAGAATTCCGACGTCAGCGACGAGACGAGGAAGTCGATGAATTCCTCGCGAAGGTCCTCCGGCAGCGCATCGATATCGATGTCGTCCCAGTCTTCGTTGCGCTTGAAGTGGCCGCGGTTCGGATCGCTCTTCATCTGCGCGATCAACACATCCCATTCGGCCCGGACCGGCTCGACATTGATCTTGTCCATCTCGTCGAAATCGGTGGTGTAGAAACGCGGTGTCAGCATGGTCGAGACGAGCGCGCTGCGGGTCGTGTCGTTGACCCCAGCCATGCGCTCCTCGACGGTCGGCTCATGATCAGAGAGATCAGCCGGCGAAACGTGGTTGTTCATGACAGTGCCCTCTCAGTGAAGCTGAATTCGCACAATTCCATCATGTCGAGATCGCCGGTGGCGCGGATCCAGGCCCGCTCCAGGAAACCTGCCCGCGTGATCGTCGCCTTGCGACGAAAATTCTGGCAGGAGCCATAGGGGATCTGGACCGGTGCGCCATGCACCAGAACCTCGTCACCGGGATGGACCACCACCCCGTTGTCGAACCTTAAGTGCGCACCAAGCGCCTCGAAGGTGTTGTTGATCTCGACGGTGCACTCCACCGTCTCCTTCCGTCGCATCAAGGCAAAGACCGGGTTCATTGGCTTTCTCCTCCCTGTGAGCCCAGAAGGGCTTCGAATGCGGCCACGTTGTCGGGGCCAAAGGCATCCAGATAGATCCGCTCGCCGGTGCCGATATCCGACAGGCTGACGGCGCCGGCCTCCCATTTGATCAGCCGGTAGGGTGTGTCGAAGGGCACCTTGGCCACCTGACGCATGCGTTCGAATGCCCGCAGCGATCCTCGAACGAAGCCGCCGGCCTGGGGTCCGTAGCTTGCGATGTCCCGGCGCGTCGCAACGTCTGTGACGACGACAAAGTCCGAGGTGCTGCGTGTAATCATCAGGTCACGGATGGCGACCGGCGCACCGAGCTGCTGCTTGACAAGACCGAGCCCCGTCGTCTGGCCGAAGACGATCGCCGCCGCCGTAAAGGCGAGCAGGCCGATCAGGCCGAAGAACAGGCCACGCGGCACCCGGTTCGGGGTCTTGCCCTTGCGGTCCGCCCAATAGCCGAGATGCGAAGCCGATCCCATGACCCGCTCCTATTCCGCCGCCACGACGGAAGGCGGCATGGCGCTTCCGTTCGGTTTGGTAACCACGAGGCGCGGCTGCTCGGCCCGCGCGCCACGATACTGACCGATTGCTGCCGACAGCACCTTCGACACCTCGTCGGCATCCGCGAGGCAGATCAGGCTCGGCTCCGGCCGCGAGAATCGGAAACCCCGCACATGCGGCCACTGGATAAGCCAGGAGATGCGCTGCTCCGGCAGCAGGGCTATCGCAATCATACCGGCCTTTTCGCCAAGCCGCGCCAGAGCGACACCGTCCACCTGCCGATAGGGCAGGTTCAGCGTCATTGAGATCGCGACGCCGAAGCGCATCACGACGCGCTCCGTGGTGATCGTATAGAGGGTCGTCTTCTCAACCGCCCAGGCAAACAGCTCGATCATGCCGATGAGCACACCGGCAAGAGCTGTGAGCACGGCGATCGAGAAAAGGATGCCGCCTGCCGGCTGCCCGTCACTCAGCCCGGCCACGACGGCCCAGCTCGCTAGGATCAGGAAATAGCCGACGATCCAGCGGATCTTCAGGAGGTGACGGGCGACAAGGGCAGACGAGGGCCGCCCCTGCCAGAGGATAACTTCGCCGACCGGAGGCACGCCAGGAAGCCCCGGCAGCGGCTCGATCTCGTGTTCTCTGATGACGAACTGGCTCACAGCAGTGGCTCCTGACGGAAGCGATCCGCATAGAGGAGGCCGGCGCCGAAATAGGCAGCGATCTTGTCTTCCTCGAGCAGGGTCACGAGTTCAGGACGTGCGGTTGCCGGCACATCGGCAAACTGGGCAGCGGTGACGGCATGCACGTAGAGATAACGGACATTGCCACGACCGGTTTGAAAGACGACGAAGTTGTTCGGCAGAAGCACGGTGCGTCCGCCACCCGCAAGTTCGACTTCGTAGTAGCGGATCAGCTGTTCTGCCCGATCGACCCAGACATCCTTGACCGTACCCGCCACCTGCTTGTCGCAGCCGAGAACGGACAGACCGCGCGGATCCATAGCACCTTCGGCAATCCCGAAGCCGTCCGCCACCCGCATGGGCACGATGCGGGCATCACCATGGGCCGTCACGTCAGGCTTGTCGGAGCGCTCGGCCCAGGAACCCGGACCGATGCCGGCGAGCAGCGGGTTGCCGACGGGCTCCGACGGATAGCCGGGGGCCGGGGCAATGCGGCGGCTTGAAAACGTGCGGGTGTCGCGCTTCAGATCCGGGACCTGCTTGATTCCCTGCCCATGCGGCAGCACGAAGGTCTTCTTCGGCGGCACGAAGAGCCAGGGGCTCTTATTGTAGCGGCCCGTGACATCCTCTTCGAGCGGATAGCCTTCGCGGCGGTCTTCCTGACGAAGATACCAGATCAGACCCGCGAAAAAGAGCCAAAATGCATAAAGCACCACTTGTGCGACATCGATATTTCCAACCAGCGACCCGGTCATATCAGACCCTCCAGTGTAGAGCGTTACTGCCGGCCTCAGCCGGGCAGCTCCGCCAATCCAAAACGCATGCCCTGCAAGTAATCCCTCTGATAGCGCCGGCCGGTCAGCGGACCGAGAACCGCCAGGCACAGGAAGAGGAGAATGATTTCAAAGCCATAGACGACGAGATAGCCAGCGGCCGGCGTCATCATGGCCTCGCCCAGCGAACCGTTCAGCGCCAGCGCATTGATCGTGTTCTTGATCACGCCACCCGCCAGCATGGCCGCCCCGATGGCGGTTGCCTGCACAGCACCCCAGGCACCGACGACGAGACCACTGTCGGAGCGCTCGGCAATGCCCATCGCCGCCAGCATCGTGCCGACGGCAAACAGCCCGCCACCGAGACCGATGCCGAAGGCGCCGAGATGGAAGAGTGCATTGATGTGAAGGGGCTCCGCAAAGATGACGGCGGAGAAGGCGCAGATCCCTATAAGCAGTCCGCGCGCCGCAATCCGGTACATCTGTGCACCATGCTGCAGACTATAAGCTGCCCAGGCAAAGCCGATCATCGTGCCAAAGGCCCAAAGCCCGGTCAGACGCGTGGTCTCACCGACCGACAGCCCCAGGATCTCGCCGCCATAGGGCTCAAGCAGGATGTCCTGCATGGAAAAGGCAGCAGAACCGATGGCAACAGCGAGCAACAGACGCATGACACCAGGGGCGCTGCGATAATCATCGAGAGCATCGAAAAAGCTCGACAGATCCCGGTCAACGGCCGTTCGGCGCACATCGCGCGCTTCCTGCTTCCAGATGGCGATAACGTTGATGATGATGGTGAGCAGCGCCGTGCCTTGGATGACCTGGATCAGCACCTTCGGGGAAAAATCGACCAGGAAAATGCTGTAGAAACTGGAAGCGCCGATCATGCCCGTCAGCAGCATGAAGTAGAGAAGCGCGACGACGCGCGGGCGCTTTTCCTCGGGCACGAGGTCGCTGGCGAGCGCCAGACCCGCCGTCTGCGACATATGCATGCCGAAACCGGTGAGGATGAAAGCGAGGCTTGCACCCGCCGCCCCCGCCCATTCGGGCCCGACGGTCTGCGACTGCAGCAGAAGCAGGGCAAAGGGCATGATGGCAAGCCCGCCGAACTGCAGCAGGCTTCCAAGCCAGACATAAGGCACGCGCCGCCAGCCGAGCACGGACTTGTAGGTGTCCGACCGGAAACCGAAGAGAAGACGCAAAGGGGCAGCCAGAACCGGAATGGCGACCACGGCTGAAACAAGCGCAACGGAGACGCCGAGTTCGACGATCAGCACCCGGTTCAGGGTTCCGGTCAGGAGAACGAGTACGCATCCGGCAGAGATCTGAAACAGCGAGAGCCGCAACAGGCGGGACAAGGGCATCTCGGCCGTTGCTGCATCCGCAAACGGCATGAAGCGCGTTCCGAGCTTCTGCCAGAACGAGATCATTTTGCGGTTGGCGGCAGCGATCGTCATGACCGGATCACCTCCATGGCCTGCGATGTGTAGAAACCGACGGCGACCTTGTGGCTGCGGCCGCCCTGCCAGTGGGCAAACTCGGGATGATGCAGCATCTCGGCGACCAGCCGTGACGGATCGACCGGATAGATGGCCGGTGCACGATTGCCGCGCGGGAAAACCTTGCCGGCAGCCAGCATGGCCCGCAGCAGGCGGGATCCGGGTGCCAACGTGAAGATCATCTGCCGTGAGGTGCGCTCGGCCAGGGCATGGAGCACGCGAACGGCATCTGCCGGGCGGTAATGAATGAGCACGTCCATCGCGACCACCGCATCGAAGCGACCGTGGCGGGGATCGAGCATGTCACCGCTGTGGAAGGTGACCGACCCCTTGAATCGACCATGCGAGGCTTCGAGGTCATGCGCCCGCTGGCGGGCATGGGCGATCATCTGCCCCGAGAGATCAATGCCGACGACATCAGCGCCGCGTGCGATGAGCTCGAAGGAGAGAACGCCAGAACCGCAGCCTGCATCGAGGATGCGCCAGCCGGTCAGATCCTGCGGCAGCCAGGAGGCGAGCGTGCCGCGCATTTCTTCACGACCTTTGCGGACCGTCGCGCGGATGCCGCTCACCGGCTGATCGCCGGTCAGCCGCTTCCAGGCATCGAGCGCGGTGCGATCGAAGTAGTGTTCGATTTCCCCGGTGCGTCTGATGTAATCGGCCTGGCTCATGGCAACCTCACTCGAAACCGAGAAATTCGAAGATTTCCCGGTCCTTCATCGGTTCGGCTTCCAGCGCCGGCGTGCCCGCCCAGAGCCGCTCGGCAAGCTGCATGTATTCCTTCTGGATGCCCAGGATCTCCGGGCTTTCGCCCATCTCGAACAGCGTGCTTTTCTTCAGGCGGCTGAGCCGCACATGATCGCTGTCCGGCACATGCGCCAGGCGCTTGAGGCCGATCGCATCATTGTAGCGGTCGATCTGGTCCGTCTCGCGCGAACGGTTGGCGATCACGCCGCCAAGCCTGACGTCGTAGTTCTTCGACTTCGCCTTGATCGCGGCAACGATGCGGTTCATCGCGAAGATGGAATCGAAGTCATTGGCGGCGACGATGACCGCACGCTCGGCATGCTGCAGCGGCGAGGCAAAGCCACCGCAGACCACGTCGCCGAGAACGTCGAAGATCACCACATCGGTATCGTCGAGCAGGTGATGCTCCTTGAGAAGCTTCACCGTCTGGCCGACGACATAGCCACCGCAACCGGTACCGGCCGGCGGACCACCCGCCTCGATGCACTGCACGCCATTATAGCCCTCGACCATATAGTCTTCCGGACGAAGTTCCTCGGAATGGAAATCGACCTTTTCCAAGACGTCGATGACGGTCGGGATCAGGCTCTTGGTCAGCGTGAAGGTGGAGTCATGCTTCGGATCGCAGCCGATCTGCAGCACGCGCTTCCCGAGCATGGAGAAGGCGACCGACAGGTTCGACGAGGTCGTTGACTTGCCGATCCCGCCCTTGCCATAGATGGCGAAGACCTTGGCGCCGTCGATTTCCATGGTCGGATCCAGATGCACCTGCACGCTGCCCTCGCCATCGGCCCTCTCCCGGAGCTTCTCGGCGATGCGCGCCTCGCGTTCTGCGATCTTGCCATGGGTGTAGATGTTCATTGGGCAGCCTCCCTGACCAGCCCCTCGAGACGGTCTTCCAATTCTTCTCCGGCCTGTTTCAGGGCGGCGAGCGTTTCTGCATCCGGCTGCCAGTAATTGCGCTCATGCGCTTCGATCAGCCGGTTGGCGACCCGTGCCGCGGCAGCCGGATTGAGCGTCGCGAGCCGCTGGCGCATGGCGTCATCGAGCACGAAGGTTTCGGTGATCTGCTGATAGACCCAGGGATCAACGCCGCCGGTCGTTGCCGACCAGCCGAGCGTGTTGGTGACCTGCGCCTCGATATGGCGGACGCCCTCATAGCCATGCTTCAGCATGCCTTCGAACCATTTCGGGTTCAGCGTGCGGGTGCGGGTCTCGAGCGCCACCTGTTCGCCCAGCGTGCGCACACGCCCCTCGCCCTGCGTCTGGTCGGAAATGAAGACCGGCAGCGTTGCGCCGCCCTTGGCTTTCGAGACCGCCTTGGTCAGGCCACCGAGCGTGTCGAAGTAATGCTCGATCGTGGTGATGCCGATCTCGACCGAATCGAGGTTCTGATAGGCCATGTCGACATGTTCGAGCATGCTGTCGAGCACATCGGCCTGATGGCTCGTCTTGCCCTTGTGGTTGATCGCGAAGCTCTTGCGATTGCTGTAGGTCTGCGCGATTTCCTCGTCATCGTCCCAGGCAGAGGACGAGATCAGCATGTTGACGTTCGCACCATAGGCACCGTCGGCATTGGAGAAGACCCGGTAGGCGGCGGCCTCGAGATCACAGCCATGGCTCTCGCAATAGGAAAGCGCGTGTTTGCGGATGAAGTTCATCTCGACAGGCTCGTCCGCCGTCGCGGCCAGATAGCTGGCTTCCGCCAGCATGCTCGCCTGGATCGGCAGAAGATCGCGGAAGATGCCCGACAGCGTCATGACCGCATCGATGCGCGGACGCTTCAGCTCCTCGAGCGGGATCAGCACGGCACCGCAGACGCGGTTATACGCATCGAGCCTCGGTCTTGCACCCATCAGCGCCATGGCCTGGGCAAGCGGCGCACCGCCCGTCTTCAGATTGTCCGTGCCCCAGAGCACGACGGCGACCGTTTCCGGCAGGCGACCATCAGCCTGCATGTAGCGTTCCAGCACCCGTGCGGCCTGACGCTCGCCATCCTGAACGGCAAAGGCGCTGGGGATTCCGAAGGGATCGAAACCGTGAATGTTGCGGCCGGTGGGCAGAAGTTCGGGTGTGCGCAGCAGGTCCCCCGACGGCGAGGGCGGCACGTAGCGCGCATCAAGCGCCAGCACGAGGCCATGGAGTTCGCGATTGGTGACAAGCTCGCTATTCATGACCTTGAGGCGTGCGATGCTCTCCTTCAGGTCCGGCGAGCCGGCCCTTTCCGCCTGCGCAACGGCGAGATCATCGCCATCGGCAATCGCAAGAACCAGTGCCTGCCGATCGACATGGCTAACAACGGCGGGCATGCCGGCGGCGACATGCTCCAGCATGTCGAGCCGCTCGTCGCGCTGCATGCCGCGACCGGCAACATGCAGACCATGCGGGATGAGCGCATATTCAAGCTCGGTCATTTCAGCCACGAGCGACTGGATGACCTCGGCCTGGGTTTGGGCCAGGCTGTCGCGACCAAGCTCAAGCTGCGCCGCCTGCACCTGGATCAGTTCGAACAGACGTTCGCGCTCGACAAGCGCATCAGGTGCTGCCTGCCGGTAGCGGTCGAGGCTCGCCTTCAGTTCGCTCAGGCCCTTGTAGAGCCCGGCATGGGTGATCGGCGGCGTGAGATAGGAGATCAGTGTCGCAGCCGAACGGCGCTTGGCAATCGATCCCTCGGACGGATTGTTGGCCGCATAGAGATAGAAATTCGGCAGAGCGCCGAGAAGACGATCCGGCCAGCAGCTTGCCGACAGTCCGACCTGCTTGCCAGGCATGAATTCGAGCGCGCCATGCGTGCCGAAATGCAGGACGGCATCGGCCTTCCAGGTTTCGCGCAGATAACGGTAGAAGGTCGCGAAGGCGTGGTTCGGGGCAAAACCGCCCTCGAACAACAGCCGCATCGGATCGCCCTCATAGCCGAAGGGCGGCTGGATCGCGACCAGCAGCTTGCCGAACTGGCGACCCAGAACGAAGAGGCCACGTCCATTGCTCAGCACTCGGCCAGGCGCCGGTCCCCACTGCGCTTCGATGTCGGCGAGATGCCGCTCGCCACGCACGTGATCATCGACCGAAACCACAGTATGCACATTGGCCTCGGCACCATAAAGCGCGGCATTGCCTTCGAGGATCGCCAGCCTGAGCGCCTCGGCGTCCTCGGGCACGTCGACATCGTAACCCTCGGCTTTCAGCCGCGTCATCGTCTCGAACAGGCTTTCGAAAACTGAAAGGAAGGCGGCGGTGCCGATGCTGCCGCTGTTCGGTGGGAAGTTGAAGATCGTGACCGCAAGGCGCCGTTCGGCGCGGGCTGCCCGTCGCAGATCCACCATCGCCGCCAGCCGGTCAGCGAGCAGCGTCACGCGCTCCTCGTCCGGCTGCATGCAGGCGCGACCCGAGGGGCAGGCATCGAGCTGGCGCGAGCAGATGCAGGCCTTGGCCTTGGCGGCACCATCGGAGCGTCCGCCGAAGACCATGGAGCCGATAGCACCATCGAGTTCCGGGATCGCGACCATCAGCGTGGTTTCGATCGGCGTCAGGCCCTGGCCCGACTGCGCCCAAGCCTCACGCGTCTGGAATTCGGTGACGAAGGCCGAGAAATAGGGAACGTCCAGCGTCTGCAGAAGCGCAGCCGCCGCGCTCGCATCGCTATAGGCCGGGCCGCCGACAAGCGAGAAACCAGTGAGCGAGCAGAGCGCGTCGATCTTCACTCCGGTCGCGCCGCCCATCATGTAGCGCTCGATTGCGCCGCGCATGTCGAGACCGCTGCAGAAGACCGGGACGACGTTGAAGCCGCGGGTTTCCAACTCGCGGATGACCCGGTCGTAATGGCCGGTATCGCCGGAGAGGATATAGGTCCGCATCAGGAGCAGGCCGATGGTCCCACGGGCGCCGGGCTTGAACGGCAGGGCCGAAAGCTGTGTTGCCACCCTTGGCCTCAGGCGCGGATGATAGAGACCCATGTCGGGATATTCGACGGGATCGCCGACGGTCACCCGGCCCTGAAGCCCCTTGCGCTCGCCCTTGGCATATTTGCCGACCAGCAGGCGCACCATGTTGGCGATGTTTTCGTCCGAGGCTGCGATGCGATATTGCAGCGTCAGGAAATAGTTGCGCACATCCTGCGCGGTGCCGGGGATGAAGCGGAGGAGCTGCGGCAGGCGACGCAGCATGGCAAGCTGACGCTCGCCGGCGGTGCGGCCGCTATCCTTGCCGCCACGCGAGCTTTTGCCGCGCAGCTTCTTCAGAAGTGCGAGCGGGCCCTTCTGCTCTTCGCTCATCTTGAAACGACCCATGGTCGTATACTTCATGACCGTGCCGGCCGACATGCAGCAGACCATGGCATCACACTCGCGATGCCGGGCTTCGAGCACGTCTGCGATGGCGCGCACATGCTCTTCGACGAAGATCATCGAAACGATGATGATGTCGCCGGCAAGGATGGCCGCACGGCAGGCTTCGAGGCTGGCTGGATTGTCGTTCCAGTCGGTCGCGGCATGGACGGAAAGCGTCAGACCGGGCAGGTCCTGGGCGAGGCTGCGGCGCGCATCATCGACGGCTGCGACAATGTGATTGTCGAGCGTCACGAACACCACCCGGACCGGGGTGCTGTCAGCGGGCGAAATGGGCTTTCGCGTCATACAGCGTCTCCACGGTGATCGGGCGGATACCCTTGCGGGCGGCGAAAAGTTCGGTGTTGCGGCGGGCCTTGCCGCGCACGAAGAACGGAATTTTCTTGAGCTCACGCTCGGCTTCCAGCGTCCAGACAGCCTCTGCAGAGGGCGCCTCGGCCATGACAAGCGTCTCGCCATCGGTCTCGTCGTCCGCAGCCGCCGGCTTTTCCGAGGGCACATGGGCATGCAGATGCGAGGCCTGAGCCTGATCGTTGAACTCGAAATCGTCCCGGAACATCTGCAGGAGATGCTCCTCAAGACCCATCATAAGCGGGTGGACCCAGCTGTCGAAAATGACATTCGCACCCTCGAAGCCCATCTGCGGCGAATAGCGGGCCGGGAAATCCTGGACATGGACGGGTGCCGAAATGACGGCGCAGGGAACACGCAGTCGCTTGGCAATGTGCCGCTCCATCTGCGTACCCAGCACCAGCTCCGGGCGGGCATCGATGATCGCCTGCTCGACATCGAGGTGGTCGTCGGTGATCAGGGCCTCGATACCGAATTCTTCAGCGGCCTCGCGCACTTCACGGGCGAACTCGCGCATATAGGTGCCAATGCCGCAAACCTTGAAGCCCAGTTCCCGGGCAGCGATGCGCGCGGCGGCAATGGCGTGGGTCGCGTCACCGAAGACGAACACACGCTTGTTGGTGAGGTAATTGCTGTCGACCGAGCGCGCATACCAGGTGGCACGATCCTCGGCCTCGCCGATAGGCCCGTCATTCGAAAGGCCCGCTAGCGCCCGGACTTCCGCAAGGAAGGTCCGCGTTGCGCCAACGCCGATCGGAACGGTCGAGACGAAAGGCATACCGAACTGCTTCTTGAGGTAGCGTGCAGTGCTCTCGCCGATCTCGGGATAGAGCACGATATTGAAGGCAGCGTCTGGCAGGCGGGCAAGATCATCGACCGTCGCCCCGAGCGGCGCCACGACCCGGACATCGATGCCGTTTGCGGCGAGCAGCCGGCAGATTTCCGTCACGTCGTCGCGGTTGCGGAAACCGAGAGCGGAAGGACCGAGGATGTTGCAGCTGTTCGGGGCCACCTGCGCCGGACGTTCGCGCCCGGCAGTGAACCCACGGACGAGCCGATAGAAGGTCTCGGCTGCACCCCAGTGCTCCTTCTTCTGGTAGGAAGGCAGTTCCAGAGGCACGACGGGGATCCGCACATCCAGTGTCCGGGCCAGACCCGCCGGATCGTCCTGCAAGAGCTCGGCCGTGCAGGAGGCGCCGACCAGAAGCGCATCCGGCTGGAAGCGGGTGATGGCGTCGCGGCAGGCGGTCTTGAAGACATCGGCCGTCGAACCGGCAAGGTCGCGCGCCTGGAAGGTCGTGTAGGTGACCGGCGGACGCGAAGGGCGTCGCTCGATCATGGTGAAAAGCAGGTCGGCATAGGTGTCGCCCTGCGGCGCATGCAGCACATAATGCACGCCCTGCATCGATGCGGCGATCCGCATGGCACCCACATGCGGCGGTCCTTCATAGGTCCACATGGTGAGTTTCATGATGCGACCCTCCGGCTGCCGGAGCGGTCGCCCGCAATCATCGCCTTGCGCGTCAGCGGACGGGCAAAGAGTTCGGCGAGATCGCCAGCCTGCTCATAGCCCTGGATCGGCGTGAAGGCGAATTCGATCGACCACTTGGTGACGATTCCTTCCGCCTCGAAGGGATTGGCAAGACCCATGCCACAGACGACGAGATCAGGCTTGGCCGCACGACAGCGGTCGATCTGGATTTCGACATCCTGACCTTCCGAGATGGAGACGCCCGGTGGCAGCATGGCGAGTTCGCCGGCGACGTGTTCGCGGTGCAGATAGGGGCTGCCGACTTCGATGATCTCGGCATCCAGCTCGCGGCTGAGATAGCGGGCGAGCGAGGGCTCCATCTGGCTGTCGGGAAAGAGGAAGATCCGCTTGCCTTCGAGCATGGGGCGATAATGGGCGGTTGCCTCGCGGGCACGCCGGCGCGGCGCCTCGGTCAAGGCGGCAAACCGGGCTGGTGAAACGCCGAATGTGTCGGCAATCGCCTTCAGCCAGGCGGTGGTGCCTTCCTCGCCTAGCGGGAAGAGCGCATTGATGCGTGTCGCGCCTAAGCTTTCGAGTGCTGCGGCCGTGGCGCCCAGATAGGGTTGAGCCAGGATAAAGCGCGTGTTCGGACCGATCTTCGGCAGACGCTCGCTGCTACGGCCGGGCAGGAAGACGACATCCTCAAGGCCCATCTCGTCAAACAGCCGGGCAAACTGGTCTTCGACCACATCGGCGATGGAGCCGGCGACGACGAGCTTCGCGAGCTTGTCGCTCGCCCCATGGGTCGATTGATCGCGCACGAGGGCGGCCAGGAAATTGTCTTCGCCCTGCGTGAAGGTCGTTTCTATCCCGCTGCCGGAATAGCAGAGCACCCGTGGCCTGGAGCCGTATTTGCGGTCAAGCCGTTCGGCGGCACGGTTGAGATCGAATTTGATGACCTCGGACGGACAGGAGCCGACCAGCACCAGCATGCGGATGTCCGGACGGCGCTCCAGCAGGCGGGCGACTTCGCGGTCGAGCTCGTCATGCATGTCGACCATGCCGGCGAGATCGCGCTCCTCCATGATCGCGGTGGCAAAACGCGGCTCCGAGAAGATCATCACGCCGGCAGCCGACTGGATGAGATGCGCGCAGGTGCGCGACCCGACCACCAGGAAGAAGGCATCCTGCACCTTGCGGTGCAGCCAGATGATAGATGTCAGGCCGCAAAAGACCTCATGCTGGCCACGTTGGCGAATGGTGGCGGTCGGTTCGCAGGAGACGAGCGGCTGGTTCATGACGTGCTCCCCGAAAGCGAGGAACCGTTGCCAAGCGTCACGGATGATCCGCCCCTTGCAGCCTGGTCGAGACGGGCCAGACGCAGCTTCCAGAGAAACTGTCCGGCATTGATGACATAGGTGAAGTAGGCAGCGAGCGCGAGCGCCATCAGCGAACCGGCATCGAGCGCCCCGGTGAAGAGCGCAAGCAGATAGGCGGTGTGCAGCGCCAAAACCAGGATCGAAAAGACGTCTTCCCAGAAGAACGGGCGAGCGAACAGATAGCGCCCAAAGACGACCTTCTCCCAGATCGAGCCGGTGATCATGATGGCATAGAGCGTCAGCGTCTTGATCACGATCGACATCTGAGCGGCGAAGAGCCCCTCTCCGGTCGCAAGGAAGCGCAGGATGAGACCGAGGCTGAGGAGAAACACAAGGAATTGTACCGGGGCGAGGATGCCCTGCACCAGCGTCCAGCGGGTTTCGTCGCGTCTGCGTCGCTCTTCCGCCGTGTAGAGGGTGCGCCCTGATGCCGATGGTTTGGGTATGCGCATGGCAGTCATCCCTTCTCCCAACCCCTCCCCGGGTGATCGGGATTGATTGAAGACTACGCCTCGGACAATCAAAGTGTCAACTTAGATTGACGTATATTTTGATTTACAGAAGTGAAAACTAGGTTCATTCTGTCCCAACTCGTCTGACGGGACGCCCTTGTCTTCGCCCGGCGCCGAATGGGACTGATTTCGCGGGCGGAGGGACACGGCGCGGGATGATGGACGGATCACTTCACGGCGGAAACGAAAGGCCGAACGGCACAAACGCTTCTCACGGTGAGAGGCTCGCGACCCTCAAAAGGGTTGCCGTAGACAGCAAGAGAGCTTACCTAACCCAGAGCGACGGAGAAAAGCTTCGCCGCCTGATCGAAGGAACGGTGGCTTCGATGACCGCCGAAAAACTGTCGACGCGTTACGATCGGGGTCTGGAGCACGATCGCCTTTATGATAAGGCGCTCGCCGATTTTCGTGTTCTCGTTCTGGACCCACGCACACGCCTCGCATCTTTGCGCGCATTTCTTGAACACGAACTTCCGCTCGGTCGGCCCTATTTCGTCAAGGTGCTGTTCCTTGAGACAATTGCGCGACTGCTCGGCCAGG
Organism: Rhizobium sp. AQ_MP; assembly: GCF_014237835.1. Taxonomy (GTDB): domain Bacteria; phylum Pseudomonadota; class Alphaproteobacteria; order Rhizobiales; family Rhizobiaceae; genus Allorhizobium. The sequence continues at coordinate 120,362 of NZ_JACJVI010000002.1, read as the reverse complement.
AATGGGTGGCGGACAATTGCGACTTCATAGACGTGACGATTGGCACATCCCGCCTTCAAGCCATGGCCGTCTCTATGTCGCTTGACCTGCGAGAAGCCGAGCGCAACGTCAATGCGCCGGGCGCTCTGATCCTGACACCGGTCGGCGAGCAACACACGCTGATGCCACATCTCATCGGGCTGCTCTTTGAAAGCCTCGGCTGGGCAAGTCAGGTGCTGGAGCCCGAGGCGAGCACACCCCCCGTTCTCGAACGTGCGGTGGAAGCAGCTGACATTGCCTGCATCGGCTGGAGCAACATTCGGCTGGCCACCGAATTCAAGACCCTCGTTCAAAATGTGCGCGAGCTGCGCCAAGGTCCACGTCTACCGCTCGTTGTCGGCGGTGCAGCAGCACTGGATTCCGTTGATTTTCTTGTAGGATTGGGGATTGACTGCATCTGTGACAGCGTTTACTCCGCCGTGAAGATCTGCGAAAGTTACTATGAATTGGAAAGAATCAGCCAGCAGGCTCGCGCCGCAGGCCGAACAGCAGTGGTTACACACAGCGGAATCGATTGGCTCACTCCATGAAGCCACTGAACGGTCATAGCGGTACGGATGGCTTCGCAGTCGCAGACAGCCTGCTGAAGACCCTTGATCTCGATTCCCTGGGCTCGCTGTTGAGCCTGGGTGCGGATGTGGTCTTCCTTGTCGATCAATCGTCGGTCGTCTCCCAGGTCTATTGCGCCAGCAGCGATCTCTCCGAATATGGTCTGTCGAAGACGATCGGCAGGCGTCTGCAGGATTGCGTGACGGTCGAGTCGGTGCCGAAGATCGACTCGATGCTGTCAGCCGGCACAAGCCGCCATCCGGTGCGAGGCTATCAGGTCAACCACAAGTGCAGCGGCAAGCCCGATCTCCCGGTGGTCTACTCCGCATACACAGCCAAGGACTTTCCCTATACCATCGTCGTCGGCCGCGATCTCAGGCAGCAGATGCTGGACCAGCAGCGTCTGGTTCAGACGCAGATGGAACTGGAGGCAGATTACCGCGAGCTGAAAGAGGCAGAGACCCGGTATCGGACTGCCTTCAAGGTGGCAAGCGTCGCCTACGTCATGCTCGACGGCGAGAGGCGGACGATCCTCGATGCCAATCCGGCTGCAAGCACGCTTCTCTCCTCCACCGGCGCACCTCTGTCCGGCAAGTCGATCCGCGATCTCTTTGTCAGGGATGACCGGGATCGCGTGGGAGACGCCATCAGTGAGGCCCGCCATAGCCCCAATCCTGTCAATCTGGATGGCGTCAGGGTAGCCAAAGGCGAGCCTGTATCCCTGACGATCAGGTCCTATCGTGAAAATGGCATCACCAATGTGCTGCTGGCGCTCTGGCCCGCCGATCAGGATGAGGAAAGCAAGCGCCAGCGCACGGAACGCCCGACCGGCGGCAATGCGGTGGAGATCGCTGACCTGCCTGAAGCGGCCCTCGTGACAGATCCCGAGGGAACGGTGCTGGCTGCCAACACGCTATTCCTCGATCTTATTCACGCACCATCCCTTACACAGGTTCTGGGCCGCAACATCGCATCCTGGTTTTCGAATGCCGCAATCGACATTCGAGTCCTCTACACCCGCCTGTTGGACGAACCATCCGTCCGCGGATTCACGTCAACACTGACGGACAATCTGTCGGGCGAAAATGCCGTGAGCATCTCCGCTCGGCTGAACCCTTCGAGCAGCACCATCCAGTTGATCGTGATCCCTCAACCCACGGGCAGCGATCGGCTGACGATCCCCTCCCCGGGCGTTCCCGACCAGGCAGACGGTTTTTCCGCCCTTGTCGGCAAGGTGCCTCTCAAGGACCTCATACGGGAATCGCTCGATGTCATCGAGAAGATCTGCATCGAGGCCGCCCTCGACCAGACCAGCAACAACCGGGCCTATGCGGCCGAAATCCTGGGACTGTCGCGCCAGAGCCTTTACATCAAGCTGCGTCGCCATGGCCTTGAGGACTATCGGCCCGGCACCGACCGTCAAGGCTAGCAACCAGCCAAGACTGTCAATTTGAGTTGACACTTCTCGGGGGCGGGTCTAGCCTCCTTGCATGGCCCAGATCCCTTCCCATGTTCCGGCAGCCTCCTACCCGTCCCTCGGGGCGGTGGTGCAGTTATTGAAGCCGATCACATGGTTTCCCCCGATGTGGGCCTTTGCCTGCGGAGCAGTTGCCTCGGGTGCGGCCATCGGCGACCGCTGGTTTGCGGTTGCGCTCGGTGTCCTTCTTGCCGGCCCCCTGTTGTGTGGCACGAGTCAGGCGGTCAACGACTGGTTTGACCGCCACGTCGATGCCATCAACGAACCCCACCGCGTGATCCCCTCGGGCCGCATGCCCGGCCAGTGGGGGCTGGGCATCGCGATTGCCATGTCGGCGCTCTCCATGGCCGTTGCCGCGCTGCTGGGCCCCTTGGTCTTCGCCGCCGCTTTCCTCGGCCTGCTGCTCGCCTGGGGTTACAGTGCGCCGCCTTTCCGCTTCAAGCAGAATGGTTGGCTCGGCAACGGGGTTGTCGGTCTAAGCTACGAAACACTGCCTTGGATCACCGCCGCCACCGCCGCCCTGGGTCATGCACCGTCAAGCGGCAGCGTGCTGATAGCCCTCCTCTACGGCATCGGTGCCCACGGCATACTCACGCTCAATGATTTCAAGTCGATCAAGGGCGACCTCCAGATGGGCGTCGACACGCTGCCGGTGCTGCATGGCGCGCGTAACGCTGCACGTATTGCCTGTCTTGTCATGGCTATTCCGCAGGCTGCCGTCGTTCTCCTGCTTGCAGACGAGAAGCTGACGACGGGAGCCATGCTGGTCGGTCTCGTCCTCTCTCTCCAGCTCCTGTGCATGATCCGCTTTCTGAGAGATCCGGAGGGCAAGGCCGTCTGGTATTCGGCTGTCGGGGTCGGCCTCTATGTCACCGGCATGATGGCTGCGGCCGTCGCGCTCGGCTCACTTCCGCTGCCAACATAACCCTCAGGATAGGGAAACCGTGATGCGCGACCCATCAACCGAGCAGCGATCCGTACGCTCTTCACACGAAGGTCTCGGGTGGCTTGCGATTCTACGGCTGGGACTTGTGCAGGCGGCACTGGGTGCAATTGTCGTCCTGACGACATCGACGTTAAACCGGGTCATGATCGTCGAACTCGGGCTTGCCGCAGTGATACCCGGCCTTCTGGTCGGCGTGCATTATGGGGTTCAGATTACGCGCCCCCTCTGGGGCCACAAATCGGATACGGGCCGATCCCGATCCGAATGGATCCTGGGCGGACTGGCCCTTCTTGCCCTCTCTGGAACGGCTGCGGCCGCAACGACACTCCTGTTCGAGCAGTCATTCCTCGTCGGGCTCATCGTGGCTATCCTCGCCTATGTCCTGATCGGGATCGGTATCGGCGCCTCCGGAACTTCACTGCTTGCGCTGATCGCCATGAAGACGGCCGTCGAACGGCGCGCTGCGGCTGCAACAATCACATGGATGCTGATGATCACGGGTATCATCATCACGTCGATCGTTGTCGGATCGCAGCTCGATCCCTACTCGCATGAGCGGCTGATTGCCGTTACCGCCATGACCGGCGTCAGCGCCTTCCTGATCGGGGTCATCGGTGTAATCGGCATGGAGGCGAGACCGACCATCGGCGCAACCGAAGAGCAAAGCCCGGCATTGAGCTTCCGAGAAAGCCTGCGCGACGTGCTCGACGACGAGGAGTCTCGACTCTTCACCCTGTTCATCTTCCTGTCCATGCTGGCCTTTGCCACTCAGGACCTGATTCTCGAGCCCTATGCAGGCCTGCTTTTCGGCATGACGCCCGGAGAAACGACAAGCCTTTCCGGCACCCAGCACGCAGGTGTGCTGCTTGGCATGATCCTCGTGGGCGTTTCCGGCGCAGTTTTCGGAAAACGTCTTCCCAATCTGCCACGGCATTTCATCACATGGGGATGCTTCGGCTCGGCACTGGCCCTCGGCGCGCTGGCGCTCTCGACCCGGTCCGCGCCGGTCTGGCCGCTGGAGCTCAACATCTTCCTGCTTGGCGCCACCAACGGCGCTTTCGCTGTCGCAGCCGTCGGCACCATGATGATCCTTGCAGGCCAGGGCCGCACACCGAACTACGGCATGCGCATGGGGGTCTGGGGCGCAGCACAGGCGATTGCGTTCGGCCTTGGTGGTGTGCTCGGAACTGTTGCGCTCGATCTGGGCCGCTGGCTGATGACAAGCGATGCACTGGCCTTCTCAACTGTCTTTTCAATCGAGGCGAGCTTGTTTCTGGTATCCGCACTCGTCGCAACCCGCATCGGCAGACGGTCGACGGTACAGTCGTCTCGTTTGCCGGACGCCGCGGCCATGCCTGGAGAATGAAGCCTGAAGCCGGACCTCCGGCAGGGAGATATGCATGTCCAAGCTCTACGATGTGATTGTCGTTGGCGGCGGCCCTTGTGGCGCCATGGCCGCCGAGCGTCTGGCCGAAAAAGGTCACTCCGTTCTCCTGGTCGATCCCGACAATCGCATCAAACCCTGCGGCGGGGCTATCCCTTCGCGGGCACTGGCGGATTTTGGCATCCCCGAGAGCCAGCTCGTGGCCCGCGCCAATGCCGCCCGCATCATCGCCCCCTCGGGGCGCACGGTCGACATGACGATCGGTGATATCGGCTACGTCGGCATGGTCGATCGCGCGACCTTCGACCCCTATCTTCGCCAGCGCGCGGCGGAAGCGGGCGCTGATCGCTTTCACGGCAAGCTCGATGCGATGACCGAGGACAAGAACGGCGGACTGGATCTGACGCTCTCGCCCACGAATGACGCAGACGGCAAGCCTGTGCAGTTCCGCGCTCGTCGCGTGATCGGTGCCGACGGTGCAAATTCGGCTGTCCGACGACTGATGTTCCCGGCGTCCCGCAAGCCCCCTTACGTCTTTGCCTATCACGAGATCGTGGAGAGCCCGATCGGTGCAAAGGAAGAGATCTTCAAGCCCGACCGCTGTGATGTCATCTATGACGGGCGCATTTCGCCGGATTTCTATGGATGGGTCTTTCCGCATGGCGGACACACCAGCATCGGCACCGGTACTGCCGTGAAGGGACACAACATCCGCGAAGCGACGCGAGCGCTGAAGCTCGCCGCAGGCCTCGGCGACTGCCGTGTCATCCGGCGCGAAGGGGCTCCGCTACCCCTGAAGCCCATGAAACGTTGGGACAACGGCCGAAACATCCTGCTCGCTGGCGACGCCGCAGGCACGGTGGCACCTTCTTCTGGCGAAGGGATCTACTACGCCATGCTTTGCGGTCGCCTTTCGGCAGAGGCCGTGCACCATTCCCTGATCGCCGGGAACGGCAAGGCGCTGGCCGGCGCCCGAAAGGTCTTCATGCGCGCCCATGGACGGGTCTTCCTGATCCTCGGCATCATGCAGAAGATCTGGTATCGCAACGACAAGCTCCGGGAGAAATTCGTCGCCATGTGCGCCGATCCCGACGTGCAAAGGCTGACCTGGGAATCTTATCTCAACAAGAAACTCGTGCGACGCGATCCGCTTGCCCATGTCAGGGTATTCCTCAAGGATATCGCCCAGCTCTTCGGGATGCCGGCAGGGCAGCGATGACGGCATGGCTGGTCTACATCTTCGCGTCGGGCTGGATCAGCGTTGTGGCAATCGTCATCCTCTGGGCGATAGTTTTCACCGTCGCAGGGCGTTCCTCCCTTGTCGGTGCCAGCCTGAAACTGCTGGCACCCAACGCTGTCTCGGGCACAGCTCTACTCGCCGCCTTCGGGCTCGCCATGCGTCAGGCGCCCGTTGGATATCTGGCAGGCCTGCTTGCCCTCTCGCTGATTGCTTTCCTGATCGACCTGCGCCTCAGGATATCGGATCAAGCCGCCGGATTAAGCCGCCGGACGGAGTAATTGAGGGTGGCAGCCGCTGTGACCCAGGCGAGATAAGGCAAAAACAGCAGCGAGGCCAACGGCGTCGCGGACCAGGCCACGATGATGAAGGCCGCAATCGAGAGCCAGAGCACCGCCACATCGACAAGGGCCAGATCCATGCGGCGCAGTCCGAAGAAGAAGTAGGACCACAGCGCGTTGGCCACCATTTGCAGGCCCCAGAGCGCGACCGGCTGCGACCAGCCCTGAGCGTCCCAGACCAGCCAGCCGGCATAACCGATCATCACATAGAGGATCGTCCAGACGACCGGGAAGGCCCATTTCGGCGGCGTCCAGTTCGGCTTGCGCAGACCCTCGTACCATTCACCGGGCTTGAACATCGCGCCGCTGGATGCGGCGAGGAGAACGATGACGATAAAGACGACTGCGGCCATGATCCGGCTCCGGGGTTGGTTTCGTATACAGTATGCTTATGGCCTGCGTCCGGTTCCATGACGGTCCCGTGACCCGAGGCGAACCATTGGCCGGCTTGTCCGGAATGGTCGAATGTCATGCCAGCACTACATATGATTTTCATCCGCGATGCCATGGGAGGTTACACATGTCGAGGATATTAGCAGCCGCATGCACAGCCGCAGCACTCCTGCTGTCTACAAGCGCCTTCGCCCAGGAAGGCGATGCCGCGGCTGGTGAAGCGGTGTTCAAGAAGTGCAGCGCCTGTCACAACGTGGCAGACGCCAAGCACAAGGTCGGACCTTCCCTGCAAGGCGTGATCGGTCGCCAGCCCGGCGTTGCCGAAGGCTTCAAATATTCGAAGGCGATGGTGGATTATGGCGCAGGCAAGGTGTGGGATGAGGCAACGCTGGCGGCCTATCTGGAAAACCCGCGCGGCGTCGTAAAAGGCACCCGTATGGCATTTGCAGGCCTGAAGGATCCGAAGGAGATCGCCGACGTCATCGCCTATCTGAAGGCGCATCCGGCCCCCTGATCGAGCCTACAAAAATCCGCCGGGCAACCATGCCCGGCGGAATTCGAAGCAAAAGTGTAAAAAAAAGTTTACATATCGCTCGTCTTCTCCGAATATACACTTCTTGCACCATTCTTCGGCAACCGCCGTCCACAAGCGCCAATTCGGCACTGGAATCGACAGCGGACCCGTGAGGATTGGGCTCTTTCGTGGGAGGAGAGCGCAGTGGGTTTTTCTTTTGCGAATGACGTCGCCACCCCATTGCTCGACCAGGTGCGCGTTCCCCTTGATCTGAAAGCCATGGACCATGCCGCGCTCTGTCGCCTCGCAGAGGAATTGCGCGGCGAAACCTTGCGGATTGTCTCCGAAACCGGCGGCCACCTTGGCTCCAGCTTGGGTGTGATTGAACTGACGGTGGCCATCCACGCCACCTTCTCTGCTCCACGCGACACGATCATCTGGGATGTCAGTCATCAGTGTTATCCGCACAAGATCCTGACCGGACGCCGCGAGCGTATGCATAGCCTGCGCAAGAAGAACGGCTTGTCCGGCTTCACCCGCCGCCAGGAGAGCGAATTCGACCCCTTCGGCGCAGCCCATTCCTCCACATCGATCTCGGCTGGCATGGGCTTTGCCACGGCACGCGATCTGAAGGGAGAAGAGGGTCATGTAGTCTGCATCATCGGTGACGGTGCGATGTCCGCCGGGATGGCCTTCGAGGCGATGAACAACGTCGGCACATCAGGTCGGCGGCTGATAGTCATCCTCAATGACAATGACATGTCGATATCCGCATCCACGGGTGCCCTTTCCGACCATCTCGCTGACATCAGGCAGAGAAGTGGGGCGAACACGAACAACCTGTTCCAGAATTTCGGTTTCGACTATCGCGGTCCGATCGATGGACACGATCTCGACCGACTGCTTCCGCTTCTGAGCGAAATACGCGATGAGCAGGATGGCCCGGTGTTCCTGCATGTCGTTACCCGAAAGGGCGCGGGTTACCCACCGGCAGAACGGGCCGCCGACAAATATCATGGCGTCAATCCCTTCGACGTTGCGACCGGGACCCAGACCAAGGTGCAGGCGAAGGCACCAAGCTACACGAAGGTGTTTGCCGAGGCCTTGGTCGAGGAAGCAAAGTCGGACGATCGCATCGTGGCGATCACGGCAGCCATGGCGACCGGCACGGGCTTGGACAGGTTCCAGGCTGCGTTCCCTGATCGTGCCTTTGATGTCGGGATCGCTGAACAGCATGCAGTGACCTTCGCAGCGGGCCTGGCGGCAAGCGGCATGAAGCCCTTCTGTGCCATCTACTCGACATTCCTGCAGCGCGCATACGACCAGATCGTCCATGACGTGGCCCTCCAGCAACTTCCGGTCCGCTTCGCGATTGACCGGGCGGGACTGGTCGGGGCTGACGGTCCCACCCATGCGGGCGCCTTCGACGTTGTATACCTGGCCAACCTGCCAGGCTTCACGGTCATGGCTGCAAGTGACGAGGCCGAACTCGTCCACATGGTGGCAACCGCAGCAGCTCATGATCAAGGGCCCATCGCCTTTCGCTATCCACGCGGCGAGGGTACGGGCATTCCTTTGCCGAAAAACGGAGAAATATTGCCCATCGGTCGCGGCCGGATCGTCGAGCAAGGAAGCGACGTCGCCATTTTATCCTTCGGCACCCGGCTTGCTGACTGCGTAAAGGCACGCCGGCTGCTGTCGTTGGAGGGAACATCGGTCACGGTCGCCGACGCACGATTTGCAAAACCTCTCGACACCGCACTTCTGGCAGAACTCGTCAACAACCATGCCGTTCTGGTCACTGTCGAAGAGGGTTCCACGGGCGGTTTCGGAGCGCTTGTGCTGCATCATCTTGCGAATCGCGGCCTGCTGGACGGACGTTGCGCCCTGCGCACCCTGACCTTGCCCGACACGTTCATCGCCCAGGCGAGCCCCGAAGACATGTACGAGGAAGCCAAATTGACCGCCCGCCACATTGCCGCAGCCGCGCGCAACGGGCTCGGAAGCCAGCGTCCAACCAGCGATGTTCGCCGCACCGGAAGGGCGGGGCAGCAGGAGCTGACGACACGACTGCACCGTGCGGAAGATCGCTGATACTAAACTATTGGGAGCTTCGTCGCGTATAAGACTACGTTAGGTTTGGCGAGAGCACAGGAATGCGGTAATGTCGGATCGGGATGAGCGGATCCGCCCAAACCGACGACCGGGAGGGTGACATGGCGGGTGACAATGACGGGCCGCGCTCGGGAGAACCTCCGGCGAGGGCCGACGGCAAGTCTGGAACGTCTAAGGCCGATGCAAAGCTGACAAGCCTCGAACAGCGCATTCTCGAAAGCGCTATTCGCGGGGCTGTGCCTCGGCTGGTGAGTGCGAGTCACACGGAACTGACCGCGGGGCTGCGTGACGGCGAGACCCCGCCCGAATTCGACTTTCACCTGCATCCGGAACTGGATCCGAAAGCAAGAGAACTGCCAGGTACCGACAAGGCGATTGCCTTTCGTGCGGCCCTGACACAAGCACTGATCCAGCCGGATCCGCGTGGCCACCGAGAGATGATCGAGGAATTGCAGCGCAGTGACCTGCCGATGCACACCCTTGCCATCCAGCTCTTTTCGCCTGTGGCTGCACATCTCGGCCGGCTCTGGTGCAACGACGAGACCGATTTCATTCAGGTGGCCGTGGCATCCACACGGCTCGGGATGATCGTCAACCATCTGTCGCAGAACCGCAGCCAGACCATCCGGGAACGTCAGAAAGCGCGCCGCGTGCTTCTCGCGCGGACCCAAGGCGCATTGCACACCATTGGCGTGTCGATTGTCGCTTCCTGTTTCCGCGACATGGGGTGGGATGTCGATGGGGGAGCCGACCTCGAACTCAACGACAGCCTTTACATGCGCCTTTCGAATTCTTCCTACAGCCTTCTCGGCATCTCGGTCGGGCGTGTCGACGAAGTTGACGAATGCGCCGCTGCCATCAGCCGAATCCAATCCAATCGTGGCCTGAGCGCGATGAAGATCGCGGTCGGTGGTCCGGCAGTGATGAAAAATCCGCAAGCCTTCGGCAGCATTGGCGCGGACATGGTGGCAAAGTCGGCGCTTGAAGTCATGCACCTGGCCGACAAGATGGGGGTATGATCACCCGGCACGCCTCCAGCCACTTTGGCTTGTGATCAGCTGGTGCTGAAGACAAGTGACCAAGGCCCGAGAATGCCCGGTCGGTGGTCGCCCAGCGCATAGACCACATCGACCAGATCACTTTCCAGTCCTGTGGCAACAGCCTCCGGAGTCGGATTGGCGACGAGCACATATCGACGCCCGTCTTCCAGAGGCCACTCGACGCGGATGGCACCACCATCCAGAGCGTAATGGCCTCCCTTTCGCATGAATGACATCAATGGAATGACCCGTTCGCGACGCAACGCGATCAGTTGCCTGTAGCGATCCACCCACACGGAGCCCGGCTCCGAGGACGCCTGCTCCCAATCGACGCGCGCTGAGTGGAACGTGTCCTGCGCGGTCGGATCCAGCAGATCATCACCAGCGAAACCTGGAATCTTCGACAGTTCTGTCCGGCGCCCCTCACGCACGGCCGCATTCAACTCGTCGTCGAAGTCACAGAAATAGGGAAAGGGCCGTTGGGAGCACCATTCATCGCCCATGAACAGCATGGGAATTTGTGGAGACAACAGCGTCAGCGAGACAGCAAACGCGAGCGCCTGTTCGGGGAGCGCGGCCTTTACCCTGTCTCCCTTGGCCCGGTTGCCGATCTGGTCGTGATTATGAAGAAAAGAGATGAAGGCCGAAGGCGGCAAATGCGCACTCGGACGGCCTCGTCGTTCACCACTATAGGGCATCACGTCGCCCTGGTAGACGAAGCCCTCTGCGAGAGCCTTCGCCAGCGCTGCACCGGCATCCGCATAGTCCGCGTAGTATCCGAATGTCTCGCCTGTGGTCGCAACATGCAGGGCATGATGCATGTCGTCGTTCCATTGTGCATCGAAAAGGGAGGATCTCCCTCTGTGGTCTCGGTCCAGAAGACGAGGATCATTCTGTTCATTCTCGACAATCAGATGAACGTGGCGATCGACGAACCTCTCCCGCACGCGTGTCGCAAGCTCGTTCAGGAAATGCGGCTCGCTATCGTCCTTGATCGCATGCACCGCATCGAGTCTCAGCCCGTCACACTGAAACGCTTCAATCCAGTACAGGGCGTTCTCGATGAGAAACGCCCGCACCTCCTCGTTCTGTTGATCATCGAAATTGATGCCGTCGCCCCATGGCGTCTGGTGGTGGGGCGAGAACAACGGGGCATAGGCGGGCAACAGATTCCCGGAGGGGCCGAAATGATTGTAGACCACATCGAGGAAGACGGAGATGCCCCTCTTATGGGCTGCCTGAATGAGCTCCGCGAGATCCTCTGGCCGTCCATATCGACTGTCCGGGGCATAAGGCAGGACACCGTCATAACCCCAGTTCCAGCGGCCGGGAAAGTCTGCAATCGGCATGATCTGAATGGCAGTAATGCCGAGCCTGTTCAGGTGATTCAGTTTGCCGATCACCGCTCGAAAACTCCCCTCCTCCGTAAACGTGCCGACATGCAGTTCGTAGATGACCATGTCGGCCCACGGGCGCCCGCGCCAGAGAGGGTCGCGGGCCCGGAAAGTCGCAGGATCGATCACCTCGCTGGGCCCGAGGACGTCCTCAGGCTGATGGCGGCTTGCCGGATCCGAGACGAGCGAGCCGTCAGGGAGACGGAACCGATATCTCGTTCCATGCCCGGCGCCTTCAACCTTCACATGGAACCAGCCCTTGTCACGCCGTTCCATGCCCATCGATGCACCACCATCGACCTCCAGCAAGACGGCCTCGCAACGCGGCGCCCATAGCCGGAAAAGAACCCCGTCATCTTCGATAACGGGGCCGAAACGATATTGGCTCAAAGCGCTTTCTCCTTACATGGGTAGGAAAAGCCCAACGCCGCAGCCGTGAAAATGTTCGACCCGATCTTTGGTATCGGGTGTTCCGGGCCGCAGGGCTCAGAGCGTCTTCGGAGAGAATGACAGAGGAAAAGTCACAGCCTGCCCGGTCTCAGCCGAGCGCTGCGCCGCAAGCCCCATCGCGACCGCCCACCAGCCGTCCTGCAGCGCAACCTCGACCGACTGCTCCCCACGAACGGCACGCTGAAAACGCTGATGCTGATAGAAGGTCGACCCATTATGGTCGCCGGCCTCGAGCAATTGCGGATCGACGGGTATCTCGACCATGCGCGGCCCCTTCGGATCGCGCGGCGAGACGATCACCTGGGCGATCGGCGGCTCGCCGAGATGCTCCGGCCAGAAGCGCCCGGGACCAGGCACCAGGCATTCAATCTTGCCCTTGGGCCCGATAGCCGAGATCTCTTCCTGATAGCGCGCCCCTTCGGCGAACATGCAGAGTTCGAGCATGGCACGCGCCCCGGAGGCGAAGTCGACGATGACATAGGCATTGTCCCAGATGTCGGACTGTTGACCGTCGTAAACCTCGTCCAGATGGTTTACCGACTGTCCGCCAGAGGCCATCACGCGCACCGGATCGGATTTCAGGATATGACGCATCAGATCGAAGAAGTGGCAGCATTTCTCGACCAGCGTCCCGCCGGTATTGCGGTTGAAGCGGTTCCAATCGCCGACCTTTTCGAGGAAAGGAAAGCGGTGCTCGCGGATCGTCAGCATGCGGATGCCACCGGTGGCGTCCTCTGCCTCATCGATCATCCGCGCGACCGGCGGCATGTAGCGATATTCCATCGCCACCCAGATCGGCGCCGGATAGGCCGCGCGCAGAGCGGCAAGGCGGGGTGCATCGGCGGGATCGGTGAACAGCGGCTTCTCCACGAGAACCGGCAGCGGCCGGATCGCGGCGATCTTTTCCAGCTGCTCCAGATGCAGATAGTTGGGGCTGGCAATCAGCAGGCAGTTTACTTCCCTGACGGCCAGTAGTTCTTCGATCGAACCGACCATCTGCGCCTCAGGCACCGCCTGGGCAGAGAGCGCCTGCATGCCGGCATCCGGCTCGAAGATCGCCGCAACCGACGCGTCCTCCAGAAGCGCGATGTTGCGCAGGTGCTCCTGCCCCATCATGCCGCAACCGATGATCCCGTAATTCAATCCTGCCACTCTTTCCTCCTGGGTCGGGCCGCGCTCGCGGCCCCTTTATTTCAGCCGCGAGACGTAGCGCGCGACGGTATGGTCGAGCCAGGTGCGCGAGACTTCGGCGCGCACGCCGTCCGGGTCCTGGCTGATGCGTTGAATGTGAACGATGGGTGCTCCAGCCATCTGCCCGAAGCTCTCCGGGGCCCAGTCCGGCACATGGTCGAGGCCGATCTGGTCCTCTGCCCTGGCGATCCAGAGCGACAGTTTCGTCCGGTAGAAGAGATAAAGGGATTCCGACACGGCTTCGGGATCGATTGCATCGATATAGGAGCCATCGAGCCAGATTTCCTCGAGTGCTGCGGGCTTGCCGGAAAGACGGCGCAGCCGGCGAATACGATGCGCGTCGCCAGACGTCCCGAAGGCCGGCAGTCCCGCCGGCTTCGGCAGCCGCTCGATGGACAGGATCTCGGCCGTCGGCAAACCGCCACCGGCCAGCAGCTCCAGCCGGAACATCGCATAGACCGACTGAGGGTCGGAGATCGCCCGGACATAATTGCCGGAGCCCTGGATGCGCTCCAGAAGCCCCCGGTTCTGCAACTCGGCCAGCGCCTTGCGCAGCGTCCCCACCGCAATGCCGAGTTCTTCCGCCATCTCTCGCTCGGGCGGCAGCTTTTCGCCGTCGATCAGCCGTCCGGCAGCGATGTCGCGGACGAGAAGCTCGGTGATCTGCACATAGATCGGAAGACTGCCGGGCGGAGGCGTTGCGGGGTTCTGTGGCACTTCGGTATCGCCGGAAAAAAATTGATACACTATTGATCTACATCAAAGCGGGTGTTACGCAAGAGGAAAGTTGGAGCCCCGGAGGAGACCTCAATGACTGTCGTACCCGTCACATCGGCCGATCTCGAAGGCGCGGAAGTGTCGTGGTTCGCAGCGCTCTGCTCCGACGATTATCAATTTCTCGGCGTGCCGGATGGCACCCTGCGCTCCAGCTGGGAGCACTGCTCGGACATCGTGCAAAAGGCCGAGCAGCTTGGCTTTCGGAACATCCTCTGCCCGTCTTCCTACCAGGTCGGTCAGGACACCCTGAGCTTCGTCGCCGGCTGCGCGCCGATCACGTCGAAGATCAACATGCTCGCGGCCATCCGCTGCGGCGAGATGCAGCCAATCATGCTGGCGCGCACGGTCGCGACCCTCGACCACATGCTGAAGGGTCGCCTGACGCTGAACGTCATCAGCTCGGATTTCCCCGGCGAAGTCGCCGACAGCGCCTTTCGCTATCGCCGCAGTCATGAAGTCGTGCAGATCCTGCGCCAGGCCTGGACGCGCGACACGATCGACCACGAAGGCGAGGTCTACCAGTTCAAGGGCGTTTCGACCGACCCGGCCAAGCCCTACCAGCAGAATGGCGGCCCCCTCCTCTATTTCGGCGGCTACTCCCCCGATGCGCTGGAGCTTTGTGGCGCGCAATGCGACGTCTATCTGATGTGGCCGGAAAAGAAGGAACAGCTCGCGGAGCGGATGAAGGCCGTGCATGCGCGCGCCGAAGCCCATGGCCGCACGCTGGATTACGGTCTGCGCGTCCACATGATCGTGCGCGACACGGAAAAGGAAGCACGCGAATACGCCGAATATATCGTCTCGAAGCTCGACGACGAATACGGCAAGCTGATCCGCGATCGCGCCCATGACTCCATTTCGCTGGGTGTCGCCCATCAGGCTCGGGCCCGCGAATTGGCCGATCAGTTCGGCTATATCGAGCCGCATATGTGGACCGGCATCGGCCGCGCCCGCTCCGGCTGCGGCGCCGCCCTCGTCGGCTCGACGGACCAGATCCTGTCGGAGCTGGAAGAATACAGGAAGATGGGCATCCGCGCCTTCATCCTGTCAGGTTATCCGCATATCGACGAAGCGGTTCACTTCGGCACCAAGGTGCTGCCGGAATTGAAGACCGTCTCGCTTCCCCACGCCTATGGCCGCGTTCCCTCGGAAACGCCGGCCACACCTCTCGGAAATGGAGTTCGCCGCTGATGCAGCGCGTCAATCTTACCCCTGATCTCACCTTCAGCCGCCTCGTTTACGGCATGTGGCGCATCGGCGACGATGCAGACACCTCGCCGAAGCACGTGCAGGCCAAGATCGAGGCTTGCCTCGCCCAGGGCATCACCACCATGGACCAGGCCGACATCTATGGCGGCTATACGGCAGAAGCGATCCTCGGCAATGCGCTCAAGGCAGCGCCCGGCCTGCGCGACAAGCTCGAGATCGTCACCAAGTGCGACATCGTCGCCCCGGTCGGTCGGCATTCGGCTGCCCGCGTCAAATATTACGACACCTCGGCCGCACACATCACCGCCTCGGTCGAAGCCTCGCTCACCGACATGGGCACCGACCATGTCGACCTCCTCCTCATCCATCGCCCCGATCCACTGATCGATCCCGATGAAACCGGCCCGGTGCTCGATGCTCTGATTGCCTCAGGCAAGGTGCGCGCCGTCGGCGTCTCCAATTTCCGCCCCTGGGACTTCTCGCTTCTGCAGTCGTCGATGGCGAACAATCTCGTCACCAACCAGATCGAGATGAGCCTTCTCGCCACCGACACCTTCGTGAATGGCGACCTGGCCTATCTGCAGGAGCGCATGGTGCCGCCGATGGCATGGTCGCCGCTCGGTGGCGGGCGCCTTCTCGACGGCTCGAAGCCAGAACTCCTCGCAGCCCTGAAGCGGATCGGCGCGGAGCACGGCATCGACGAAACCGCTGTCGCCGTAGCCTGGTTGCTGCGCCACCCCGCCACCATCCTGCCGGTTATGGGCACCAATTCGCTCGATCGCATCGCGAAGATATCGGACGCGATGAAGTTCGAGATGGATCGCCAGACCTGGTTCGAACTCTACACGCTTGCGATTGGACGGGAGGTCGCCTGATGATGGCTGCCAATGACAGTCACGCGACCGGAGAAACCCTGTTCGTGCCGATGGCGGACAACCATCGCGCCTATCGCAATGCATTGGGCAGTTTTACCACGGGTGTCACAGTCGTGACCGCAATGACGGCCGAGGGCCCGATCGGCATGACGGTCAACAGCTTTGCCTCGGTCTCGCTCGATCCGCCGCTCGTTCTCTGGTCGCCGGCAAAGAGCTCGTCGCGCCATCACGCGTTCACGGCTGCACAACACTTCGCCATTCACGTTCTCGGTGCAGATCAGGATCATCTGAGTGCCGCTTTCACGCGGGGCGGCAGCGGCTTCGACGGCATCGAGGTCGAGATCAACGACGAAGGCGTTCCCACCTTGAAGGGAACGCTGGCCCGCTTCGAATGCCTTCAGCAGGCGCAGCACGATGCGGGTGATCACACGATCATCATCGGGAGGGTGATACGGGTGGCACATCGGCAGGGAGAGCCGCTGTGCTTCTCAGGAGGACGCTTCGGACGCTTCGCCGTCTGAAGACACAGGGAGGAAGTCGTCGGTGCATGGGGAGCATGTGGCGGCGGGGTATTGAGGATCACCCGGAACAAGGGCCGCGAGGAGGATTTTACTCCGCCGCGGCATGAAACGGGAATAGTCGTGTTTGCACGGCGGGAAAGAGTCTTCGATAGTCGCGCCAAATTGACCGATGGCAAAAACGGGTGGAGACATGACGGTATTATCGATCCTGACCAATCTGATCGGCCGGCTCAACGCCGCCGTGTTGATGGTCGGCCTGTGGCTGGGCGCCGGCGCACTCGGCATCATGCTCTTCTTCATGCTGATGCAGGTCTTCTTCCGCTATTTCCTGGGCAATGCTCTGCCCTGGAGCGAGGAGGCCTCCCGCTTCCTGATGCTCTGGATGACAGGGCTTCTGGTCCCGACCGCCTTCCGTCAGGGCGGGTTCGTTGCGATCGGCATGATCATCGACAACCTGCCGCGGCTCCTCTCAACCCTTATCACCCTCCTCTTCCTGCTGCTCAGCGCCACCGTGCTCTATGTCGGCATGCGCATCGGCTGGAACGAGGTGACCGGGATCGGCGGGCGTTTCGCCATGTCGGCGATCGCCGTTCCGACCTCATTCGATCTCTCGACCTGGATGAAGGTGCCGCGCGGCTGGATGATGGCTTCGCTGGCGGTCGGCGTGACGCTGATGTTCGTCGTCAACATCGAACTCTTGCTGCGTGCGCTTCTCAAGCTGACGGGGCATGACCGCGAACTGATGCCGATCCGCATCGCCGGACAGCTGGGAGCCGAATGATGTTGAGCCTCTTCCTGCCCCTCTTCATCGTCTTCCTGCTCTTTGGCCTCCCGATTGTCTTCGGCCTGATTGCAGCACCCGCCCTCATCCTCTGGTGGAACGGTCAGGAGCGCGACATCGTGCTCCTCTACCGCAACATCTATGCGGGCATGGACAGTTTCCCGCTGATGGCGATCCCCTTCTTCATGCTGACCGGAGAGCTGATGAACCGTGCTGGCATCACGCTCCGCATCGTCCGCTTTGCCCAGGCCATGGTCGGCCACATGCGCGGCGGCCTCGCCCAGGTGAACGTCGTCGATTCCATGATGTTCGCCGGCATTTCCGGTTCTGCCGTTGCAGACGTCTCGGCGCTGGGTGCCATGCTGATCCCGGCCATGGAAAAGGAAGGTTATACCCGCCGCTTCGCCGCCGGCATCACTGCAGCATCCGCCATCATCGGCCCGATCATCCCGCCCTCCGGGATCATGATCATCTATGCCTATGTCATGGGCGAAAGCGTTGCGGCCCTGTTCTTGGCCGGCATCGTCCCCGGCGTTCTGATCGGCGTCAGCCTCATGGTGATGATCCGGCTACTGGCCAACCACTACGATCTGCCAGCCGCCACCAAGCGCGCCTCATGGCGCGAGCGCGGGAGAGCAATGATCGGCGCCTTCTGGCCGCTGCTCACGCCCGTCATCATCATGGGCGGCATCCTGGGCGGCATCTTTACACCGACGGAAGCTGCAGCGATCGCTGCGGGCTACGCCTTCTTCCTCGGTCTCTTCGTCATCGGCACGCTGGAGTATCGAGATATCCCCGGCATCCTGATGCGCTCGGCCATGACATCGGCCGTCGTATTGCTCCTGATCGGCGCGGCCATGGCCTTCAAGACCGTTGCCTCTCTCGCCCACACGCCGGAAATGCTGGCAAGTATCTTCCTCAGCCTCAGCGACAACCCGCTCGTCCTGCTCCTCCTCGTCAACATCCTGTTGTTCATCGTTGGCATGTTCCTGGACGCGGGCCCCGCGATCATCGTGCTGGGGCCGATCTTGGGGCCGATCTTCACCTCGCTCGGCGTCGATCCGGTCCATTTCGCGATCATCATGGTGGTGAACCTGACGGTCGGTCTGCTGACGCCACCAATGGGTCTGGTGCTCTTCGTCACGTCCTCCGTCTCCGGACTGAAGGTCGAGACGGTCGCCAAGGCCGTGATGCCATTCCTCTTGGCGGAGATCGTGGTGATCTTCCTGATCACCTATTTTCCAGCCTTGACCCTGACCGTCCCGCGTCTTGCGGGCTTCGTCGACTAACTTGAGAAACCGGGAGGTAACAACATGCTCAAGACCATGCTGAAGACATTGCTGCTCGCCAGCGCGCTGACGATCAGCGGGGTGGCGCAGGCGGCCGATATCACGCTGCGCGCCACCGCAAACTCCAACGAAAATGACGAGGACTATGACGGCCTCGTCGTCTTCAAGAACTACATCGAGAACGCCTCGAACGGTGCGATCGCCGTCGAAATCTTCATGGGCACGCAGCTCTGCGCCACCGGCGAGGAATGCCTCCAGGGCATCGCGGACGGTTCGCTCGACGTCTATATCTCGACCTCGGGCGGCGCAGCCGGTCTCTTCCCCTATATCCAGGTTCTCGACCTGCCCTATCTGATGAGCGACGACCGCGTCGCGGAAGCCGTGCTGACAGGTGACTTCACCCGCAAGCTTCGTGAGCGCGCGCTTGCTGACAGCGACAACAAGATCCGCCTCATGACCATCGGCAACACCGGCGGCTGGCGCAACTATGCCAACACCAAGAAGACGGTGAAGTCGCCCGAGGACCTCAAGGGTCTGAAGATGCGCACCGTCCCCGCTGATCTGCCCCAGCAGGTTGCGACCGCAGTGGGTGCCGCTCCGACCCCGATCCCGTGGCCGGAACTCTTCACCTCTCTGCAGACGGGTGTTGTCGAAGGCACGGCCAACGGCATCACCGACATCATGTCGATGAAGTTCCCGGATGCCGGCCTGAAGTATCTGACGCTCGATGGCCACAGCTACATGGGCGCCTTCTGGTGGATGTCGAACGACCGCTTCCAGGCCCTGACTCCCGAGCAGAAGCAGATCGTCGTCGATGGCTTTGCCGCTCTGCAGCAGGCGACCTTCGCTTCACCGAAGCGCAAGGAAATCGCCGCTTATCAGGACTTCGCCAAGGCTGGCGGCGAAATCTACGTGCCGACGCCTGCAGAAAAGGACGCCTTCAAGACCGCCGTTGCTCCGGTCTTTGACTGGTTCAAGACCAATGTCACCGGCGGCGCAGAAGTCTTCGACGAGTTCACGGCAGCCGTTGCCGAGGCTCAGAAGAAGGTTGACGCCGAGCGTGCGGCTGAGCTGAACTGATGTGAGAGGGATGCGCGGCACTCCCGCGCATCCCGCCCCACACCCGCGGCGCCGGATAAGGCCCTTATCCGCACCGCGATTCCCCAGAGGTGATTTCATGCCAGACCTGCCGACCGTCTCGCCTGATCCGGAGCGGGAGCGTCCTTCTGCGACCTTCAGAGATCATTGGCAGAGACTGTTTCCCGGGCTCTCGGTGACGATCCTCATCGCACTCGCCTCGGCCTTCCTGTCGGAGCACTATGGCGCACCGGCGATGCTGCTCGCCATCCTGATTGGGCTCGCCCTGCATTTCCTCGCGGAAGATCCAAGAACGGCAGCGGGTCTGGACTTTGCCTCGCGCGTGGTCTTGAGGCTGGGCATTGCCCTTTTGGGCTTACGGGTCAGCGTCGCCATGTTCACCGATCTGGGTGCCCCGGTGATAGGAATGATTGTGGCGGCCGTGGTGCTGACGATTGTCTTTGGAATAGTGGCCGCGAAACTGCTGAGCCAAAGCACCGCCTTCGGCGTGCTGACAGGCGGCGCTGTGGCCATCTGCGGCGCCTCCGCCGCGCTTGCGATCTCCGCCACGCTTGGCAGCCGAAGCAAGGAAGCCGACCAGCAGATGGTGTTCACGGTGATCGGCGTGACCATGCTCTCCACGCTCGCCATGATCTTCTACCCGATCATCGCCAGCCTGGCCGGTCTTGACGACCATCAGACCGGCATCTTTCTCGGCGCCACCATCCACGACGTGGCCCAGGTCGCTGGCGCCGGCTTTTCGGTCTCCGTCCCGGCGGGCGAGACGGCCGTCTTCGTCAAGCTCATCCGGGTTACCATGCTGGCCCCCGTCGTCCTGATCGCGGCCCTTGCTTTCCGCAAGAGCGTTTCCAGCGATATGAAGCGCCCGCCCCTGCTCCCCGGCTTCGTCGTCGCCTTCCTCCTGCTCGGAACACTGAACTCGCTGGTCACCATCCCGCCCGTCGTAAGCGACTGGGCCGGTACACTGTCCCGCTGGGCGCTTCTGGTCGCCATCGCCGCCGTCGGCGTCAAGACCTCGCTTCCGGAGGTCTTCAAGATCGGAGGCCGCGCCATCGGGCTTCTGGTGGCAGAGACCGCCTTCCTGGCGGCACTTGTTCTGGCAGCCTTGCTGATCCTGGGCCTCTAGCAGCGCGCCGGGGCCGGAAGGAAGTTTCCGGCTAAAACAGCCCATACGTTGTCGCCAGTCTGCCTCGTCGCGGAACACAGACCGAAGATGATACGCAGCCCAGCCCAGTCGAGGTCTGCAACAAAGCGCTTGCGAAGCCGTTGGGGATCGGCGAGCAACTGAACACAACGGCAGGCGCCGACGAAGATCAGGCGCGCAACGCTTCCTGTCGGTAGCCTGTGTCGATCGTTATGGTGCCGCCTACCGCCCGCGAAACGCAGGCACACATCTTCTCACCCTCATGCCGTTCCTCCGGGGAGAAGAAGACATCACGGTGATCAATGGGCGTGGAAGCATCGACAATGGTGACCGCGCAAAGCCCGCATTCTCCGCGGCGACAATCGTAGACCATGTCGATTCCCGCCTCCATCAGCGCGTCCAGCATCGTCTGGTCAGCGCGCACCTCGACGGTACTTCCGTAATTTGGAACCGTGACGGAAAAAGGCTGCTCTGCGAAACGCCCACTGTCGCCAAACACTTCGAAGCGCAACCGGCTCATCGACCGTCCGCTGTCACGCCAGGTGTTGCGCGCTGCCTCCAGAAGACCATGCGGCCCGCAGATATAGGCTTCACCGTCAACGGGCAGTGCTGCAAACTCGGCCGGTAGATCGAAACCCTGACATTCATCCTGGACGAAAGTTTGCAGATTGTCGCCCAGCAACACCTGCAATTCGTCGACAAACGCCATCTGCGCCCGGCTCTTTGCGCCATAGATCAGCCGTACGGAGTGGCCGCGCGCCACCAGCGCTTTCGCCATCCCGTAGATCGGCGTGATGCCGATACCGCCGGCAATCAGGAGATAGCGGGATGCCCGCCAGGAAAGCTCGAAACGGTTTTCGGGCTCGGTCATCTCGGTCTCGTCCCCGATCGCCATGTTCCAGACGAAGGCCGATCCGCCACGGCTGTTGGGATGCAGCTTGACTGCGATCTTCAGGGTGCCTGGGGCACTCGGCAGCACGGTGTAAGTGCGGATCGCAGGCTCGCCCCGAATAAGGACCTTGATGTTCGTGTGTGAGCCAGGATCGAAGGGAGAGCGAAGGCCCTCGACTGCGAAAGTCACCGCCCGGACATCTTCTGCCGGGGTTTCGCTCGCTATGACGCGCGCGGCACGCCATTCCAGCTTGGAACGCATATAATCCTCCCAGATGTGTTTCTCTCAGCCCGTTCAGCCCGCCATCAGGGCGAGCGCCAGAACTTTCCGGCGCAGATCGGGCTGCTCCTCCAGCACGAAATCGAGATTCTGCCGGGCAAGCCGTGCATGCTCCCGCGCCAGCGCCTCCGCCCGCGCCCCCTCACGCAACTCGATCGCCGAAACAATCGCCTTGTGCTGTGCCTGCGCGACCACGAGTGACCTGTAAAAGGCCGGTGCATTGGACTCGGTATTCACGAAGGCATTCGGGCTGGCAAAGGGCAGACTTGTCATGCGCTCGATCTCCCGTTTCAGGAGATCGCTGCCGGCGAGGTCCCAGAGCAGGCGATGGAACATGCCGTTCAAAGCTTCGTACCGCTCGAAGTCCAAGGCGGACGCCTCCACCTGCAACACCGCGTCGAGGGCATCGACCACGTCGCGAATGGCCCTCATCCGCTCAGCCGTTGTCGCTCGTTCGGCAGCAAGGCGCGCAGCGGTGCCTTCCAGAACGCCTCTGAGCTCGATGGCATCGATCACCTCTTGCCGGCTGAAGGAACGCACGGCATAGCCGCCCGACGGGATAAGTGCGACAAGTCCCTCCTGTTCGAGCCGCTGAAGGGCCGCCCGAAGCGGGGTGCGCGACACCGAAAGGCGCTCGGCAAGACCCACCTCCGAAAGTCGTTCACCCGGCTCCACTTCGCCTGCAAGGATGAGGTCGCGAAGCCCGAGCAACGCCTTTGCCGTTTGCTGTTTCGGAGCACGTTCGCCGTCAGCCGTCATGACATCACTCCGCAGCCACCGCATGGGGTCCGGCCTGCGGCTTTACCTCTGCATCGATCATCCGGTCGATCAGCTTGCGCGCCCACATCGAGCCAGCGTCGATGTTGAGATTGTAGAACTGGTGGTCCGGATTGGCATCGATGGCCCGCTGCTGTGCTTCGAGCACCACCTCATCCTCACGGAACACGCCAGCGACTCCCTCGCGCAGCTCGTGCGTGCGCGCCTGGTTGCCGAGGTCGTAATTCCGCGCGAAGGCCCAGAAATAGAGACAGGTCTTGTCAGTGGACGGGGTGATGGTGTTGAGCACATAACCGTTCACGCCCTTGGAGCGATCGCCCTGCTTGGCACCGGTGCCGGCTTCAGCCACACCCACATCGATCGTCACCGTGCAGGGTGCCTCGAAGCGAATGACCTGCCAGCGATCGACCTTGCCCGGGCGGCCATACTGCTTGCGCCAGAAGGGCGGCGGGTCGATGTCCTCCATCCAGCGCGTGATGTAAGCGAAGCGATCGGAATGGCTTGCCTCGAACGGCGCTTCTGCGACGGCGCGATTGCCGATCGAAGAGCCGTGAACAAAGGTCTCGTGCGTGAGATCCATCAGGTTGTCGACCACGAGACGATAGTCGCACTTCACTTCGATCAGCTTGCCGTCAGCAGCCCAGTTCGGATCCTGGTTCCAATGCATGTCGGGGATGAGTGCGGGATCGGCGAGCGCCGGATCGCCCGGCCAGATCCAGATGAAGCGGTGCTTCTCGGCAATCGGATAGGATTTGACGCATGCCGACGGATTGATGGTGTCCTGGGAGGGCATGTATACACAACGGCCAGTGTCGTCGAATTCCAGACCGTGATACCCGCAGACGACATTGTCGCCCTCCAACCGCCCGAGCGAGAGCGGCACAAGCCTGTGCCAACAGGCATCGGCGAGAGCGACAGGCGTGCCGTTTTCCTTGCGATACAGGACAACAGGCTTGTTACAGATCGTGCGTGGCAAAAGCGCCCGCTTTAACTCAACGTCGTAGGCGGCGGCATACCAGGCGTTCAGCGGAAACGTGGGTTTGGACATGACAGCTCCTCCTCTATCACGATCAGAGAGCCACATTGTATACAGCCTGTCAATCAGGATGCAGATTTCGCCGAAAAGCGAGCGGGTGCTACGATGCATGGCTCGCAAGCAGTGGAACGTCCAGAAACCTATCGCGCAGACTGGTCGCCTGACGCATATCGCTGCATGAAGCGTCGATCGATCCGATCCTTCCATCGAGCGACCCAACGGCCGGATACCGCCAGGCCCCACTTGTCCGCGATGGCCTGGTTTTCGGGCAAGGATATGAGGACCAGCCAGGATCGCTGCGGGCGATAGGCTAGAAGGGGCTGACCCCTCAGGCTCCGCAGAATGTTCTCCGCCAGGATGGGCCCTTGCCGGACGGCAAAGACCCCGGCCTTCGGACGCGGATCGACAAGGGAAGCCACGTCTCCGGCCGCAAAGACATCCGGATGCGATAGAGAACGCAGCGACGCTCCGACGCGAATGAAGCCGCCCGCATCAAGCAGCAAACCACTGTCTCGCAGAAAACCTTGAGAGCCGCTCGATGTCGTCCAGATGACCTCGTCGGCGCCAAGCCGCCGGCCATCACGGGAGACGAGCTCGCCGTTTGCGAATCCGACAACGTCGAAGCTGCCTTGATGCGCGATGCCTGCGCGCTTCATCTGCCGCAGCACCAGCCGTCGAGCGAGGAAGCTGCGCTCCCGCAGTGGTTCGGTCGACCGTCCAACAAGCGTGATCTGGACGCCACGGCCGGCAAATCTCTGTCGCAAGGCAAAGGCGACCTCAACACCGGCCACGCCCTGCCCGACGACCACCAGCTTCAGGAGATTTCCGTCCCCAATCAGTCGGTCGAGGCACGAGAGGCGATCGGTAAAGCTTGCGATCGGCTTCACGGAAATGCCACCGGTTATCCCGGATGGCAGGGAGGGCGTGGACCCGATATCGATCGAAAGCTGCCGATAGGAAAGGTCTGATCCATCTGCGAGCCGAACCACCCGACGATCGGGATCGATATGACTCGCCACAGTTTCCTGAAACGTCACTCCGAAACGCGCACAGAGCGCTTGAAGATCGATATGAAAGTCTTCGAAACCGTATATGCCGGCAATATATCCCGGCAGCATGCCAGAATAGGGAGCGTGTTTGCCGGGCGAAACCAGCGTGATGCGGGAACCAAGCCCGAGCTGCCCAAGGCGCCGGATCACTTCGACGTGGCTGTGACCGCCACCGAGAAGCATGATGTCCCTTTCGGTCTCAATCATGTCCGAGATCCTGTGCGCCGAGACGGTGCACGGGGCCACCTGCGGCATCCGCATCCGCCTCGTCATGGGTGACGAGGACCACCGGGAGGCCTGCGCTGCGTGCGCGCGCGAAGACAAGCGCCCGCATCTGGCTCCGAAGAGCCATATCAAGTTTTGAGAAGGGCTCGTCGAGCAGCAACAACCGAGGTTGGGAAACCAGGACACGGGCAAGCGCCACCCGCGCCTTCTGGCCGCCCGAAAGCGTTGCCGGATCGCGATCCTCGAAGCCGGCAAGCTCCATCTCCGCGAGGATTTCAGCCGCCATGCGTCGTCGGAGCTTTCTGTCCGAAACCTCAGAAGGAATGGCAAAGGCGATATTGCCACCGACGGACATATGCGGAAACAGCAGCGGATCCTGGAACAGAATGCCCGCCCTGCGCTGTTCGGGAGCAAGTTCCAGAAGATCGATGCCGTCGACGGAGACAGCGCCCTCCGCATGGAAGACGGGATCGAGAAAGCCGCCGATGAAGGACAGCAGTGTCGACTTCCCCGAACCGGACGGGCCCATGATCGTGAAGACGGACCCCGAAGGGACGTCAGCTGTCAGCGATATCAGACGTTTAGCGCCGAGAGAGATGCCGATCTTCGAGAGACGAAGGCCCGTGCCGGGCTGAGACTGCAACATCATCCGACCCTCATTTCACGGCGATTGCGATGCAGGATCGCCGGTATGAGTGCGGCGAGCGCAAAGGCAAGACTGGGAAGGATGGTCTGCAGCAAAGCGTAGACTCCAATGACGCGTCGGTTGTTTCCGGACGCAAGCGCGACAGCCTCGGTGGTGATGGTCGAGAGCCGTCCTTCGCCGATCAGAAGGGTGGGCAAGTACTGACCGACCGAAACGGCAAATCCGACGGCAAAAGCCGTCAGGATCGGGCGGATGAGCATCGGCACACGGATCAAAAGCAGGACAGACAGCCGTGATCGTCCGAGCGCAGCAGCGATGATCTCGTAGCGGCGGTCCAGCGCTCGCCAGGGATCGGCCAGCGACAGAAAGACATAAGGCAGGACGAAAACCAGATGAACGAGGATCAGAGCGAGGAGCCGATACTGGCTTCCGCTGCCGATGAACAGCAGTTGGAGACCGAAGACAAAGGCGATCTGAGGCACCATGAGCGGCAGATATAGAAGGAGCAGCCCCCGGTCACCCCCATTCCGGCCGGTCTGGATCTCCCGCTCAAGGCAGCCTATGCCAAGCACAACGGCGATCAGGGTCGAGGTGATGCCAATCGCAAGCGTGGTGACCAGGGGATCGATGACCCGCGGCATCGCGAGCATCCAGCTCCGCAACGTGAAGTCCCGAGGCAGCAAATCCGGGAACTGCCAGAGACCAGCCAGTGACCAGATTGCAAGAAGAACCAGCCCGGCAAACACGCCGGCAACAATGATACTGACGGCGACAACCGAGAAAAGGCTCAGCAGGCCATCCCGTACGAACCGGCGCCCGCGCTCGCAGGAAAGTCGCAGAAGCGTCGAGCCCAGTCGCTCGAGGCCGAACCAGATAATCAGCGCCGCAAGGGTTACGGCAAGCTGCAGCACGGCACCTGCCGAGGCGAGGAAGCGTACGGAAAGGTCAGGATCGTTCATCCACTGCACCAGTCGTGTGGCAAGCGTACCGGGCAGGTTCGGCCCCAGAATGACTGCGACATCCACGACGGATGACGAATAGGCGATGACGGCATACACGGCAAAGCGGATTTGCCGGTAGAGCGCCGGCCACAACAGATAGACAAAGCCCGCGATCCGCCCATAGCCGAACGAGGCGGCAAGGCGACGGGCAGCGCCCAGCTCAACCTGAGGCAAAGCCGCCAACAGGACCAGAAACAGGAAGGGTGTCTCCTTGATCACAAGACCCGCGATCATGGCCAGCCCCCACGGATCGTGCGGGATCAGCACATCCGGCGGCCGGTCTATCCCGAACAGTGGCGCCGCCAGCCGAATGAGGAAACCGGATGGAGCAACAAGAAACGCAAGCCCGAAGGCTGCTGCCGCATGCGGAATGGCCAGAAGCGGCGAGAGGAGGTGTTGGATACGGGCAAGAGTCGTCGTGCCGGCAAAGCCGGCGATGAAAACCAGTGCGATGGCAAGCGACAAGGCAGTCGCCGCAAGGCCTGCGGCCAGGCTCAGCATTGCAGCGGAGAAAAGGCCCGGAGTAGCAAGAAGAGCACGGAAGGGATCGAAGGAAAGAGTCACACCACCGAGCGCAGGCAGATAGCCAAAGGCGGGCAGCAATGTGCCGAGGATGCCGAAGGTGATCGGCAAGAGTAAGAAGCCAAGTGTAAGAGTGACCGCGCTTCGGGAGAAAAGCGCGGCCGACCGGTTTGCAAACCTGCGGGCATTTACGTGAAGCAGCACGGCTCAATTGCCGCTGGCATAACGCCGGCGCCATTCCGCTTCGATCCGCTCCATCCAGCTGGCATGCGGCTCGGCGATCACAGGTCCGAGCTGATCCGGCGAAAGTGTCGCGACACCGAGATCGAGCGCTGAGAATGCCGAGCGATCGGCTTCTCCCAGCTTGGCCATGGACAACACTGTCGGGTCACCCCAATAGGCCGGGTCCTGCTTGCGCAGCTGCGCCTCCGGGGAGATCAGGAAATTGGCCGTTAGGAGTGCACCCTCCTTTGCATTGGCATTGTAGGGAATCGCCACGAAATGGGTGTTGCCGAGCGTGCCGCCGGAGAAGGTGAAGGAGCGGACCGTGTCCGGCAATTCTCCGGCCTTGATGCCCGCCGAGGCTTCCGCCGGATTGAAAGCGAAGATGATATCGAGTTCGCCATCCGCCAGCTTTTGCTTCATGTCCGGATAGTTTTGCGGGAACGTCTTGCCCTGGCGCCAGCCCACAGGATGCAACTGGTCCAGATAGGCAAACAGCGGCTCGACATCGCGTTCGAAGGTCTTTTCATCGACAGGCTTTGAGAGCTTTGTCCGGTCGGCGATCACCTCGCTCAGCACCTGCTTGAGAAAGGACGACCCGATGAAATCCGGAGGCGCCGGATAGGAGAACCGCCCCGGATTCGCCTTGGCCCAGTCAAGCAATTGGGCCGCGCTGTCAGGAAGGGACGAGGCTTGCGTGCGGGCGCCGTCGTAAAAGAAGACCATCTTGGCCCCGCCCCATGGACTTTCCAGACCCTCCGTCGGCTCCGTGAAGTCAGTCAGTATGGTCGGCTGGTTCTCAAAGTCCACATAGCGCCAGTTTGGCAGGGCAGTCGCCCAACCCGGGGTCAGCAACAGCTCCTGCTGCTTCATTGACACGAAGTTCTCGCCGTTAATCCAGATGAGATCGACGGAACCGCCCTCGTCCTTGCCGGCTGCTTTTTCGGCAATCACTTTCGCAACAGCACTGGCTGTATCGTCAAGCTTCACCTGCACAACGGTGACCCCGTAGCGCGACTGCATCTCCGCCCCCACCCATTCGAGGTAAGCATTGATGTTTTCCGACCCGCCCCAGGCGTTGAAATAGACCGTCTGACCGGAGGCAGCCTTCTCAAGGGCCGCCCAGTCCGAAATATCGGGACCGGCCGCCACAGCCGGAAGACTGGTGGCTGCTGCCACAAAGCCCGCAGCGAAAATTCCTGTCATCAATCGCATGTTCTGCACTGCTCCCTTAATCGAAGGTATGATTTTGAGTTAGGAGGTTCATTCCATTGAAGATACGCACGCCAGTGCCGCTGGTTTTTATGATGACCTTTCTGACCGTGCCTGGAGATTGGCCAGAGCGGCCTGAATCTCTTCGTTCGACGATACACCCTCGGTGGCACCGACCTTCTGGGCAAGATCGCGTGTGATCCGCATCTGCTCGATAAAGGCCCGGCATCCCCGGCACATCGCAATATGCAGCCTGATGTTCACGCGTGACCACAAGCTCAATTCGCCATCGATCAGAAGGCTCGCACGTTCGGCGACTTCGCTGCATCGGAACATGGCTTACCCTCCCCCCAAAGCTGTGATGCCACTGTTCATGGCGAAGCACCCCGCTTGCGGATCTGGCGGACCAGGGTGGGGATCAGAGCGACCAGAGCCAATGCGAAGAAAGCAACCGTGATCTCGGTCGTCACGAGATCGGAAATCTTTGCCTCCTGGCCGCTTTCCTGTGCGGCAACCAGGACACTATCGACCCCCTGCCCAAGATAGGCATAGGCAAAAGTGCCGGGCAGAATTCCGAAAAACGTCGCAGCGACGAATCGGCCAAGGCTGATGTCGAAGAGCGCTGCGGCAATGTTCACCACGAAAAACGGAAAGACCGGCGCCAGGCGGATGACGAAGAGATAGCCGAAAGCGTTTTCGCGGAAGCCGTCGGCCAGCTTCTTGATCACACCGTCGACGCGGTGACGCAGGAAACCACCGAAGGCGGATCGCGTCGCAAGGAAAAGGATGGATGCACCGACCGTGGCACCGACAGCCACGAGCGCCCCACCAATCATCCAGCCGAACAGGAAGCCCCCGAAAATCGTGAGCACAGATGCAGCCGGAAAGGAAAAGGCGACAGCGGCAATGTACACGCCGAGGAAAAGCATCGCCGACGTAAGGAAATGGGCATCGACATAGGCCCTCAGAGCCTGTCGTTGTTCTGCGAGAAAATCGAGGCTGAGATAGTCTTGAAGACCCAGGGCATATCCGAGACCTAAGCCGGCCAGAACCACAGCCAAAGGTGCAAAGCGCCACAGGACGTTTCGAGTTGGCGCGGTTTCGGAAGCGCCCTCCCTCCCATCCGACGACGGATTGCCCGGATCGGGCGAACGGCGTTCAATCATCACAATCTCCGGGAAAGCGTTCTACGCCCTGTAAGACCGCCCTCTGCCAAGCGACAGATATCGCGTGGTCACTATGACTTGATGGGGTCGAATGCGGCTGGACTTTGCGGATGATTGTTTCGCTAATGGCCAGGGGGTTCAGGCAGGGGGCGGCGTGTCGCGGGTTGACGGGGATGATCGGGCGCTGGCCTTGCGACTGGTGCATGGCGACGCAGCAGCGTTCGACGGCCTCTATCGGCGCCACAATGCCGCGATGGTCCGCTTCTGCACCAGTATCGTCCATCAACGGCACATTGCCGAGGAGGTCGTCCAGGATACTTGGATCGCGGTGCTCGGCCGCATCGATCTCTTTGAGGGACGAGGTTCGCTTGCGAGCTGGATCTATACTATCCTCCTGAACAAGGCGCGCAGCCGGGCCCGCCGCGAAGGTCGCACCGTCTTCTTCGACGATCATAGCAGTGGTGACAGCCTGGCGGACGCCTTCGACGGTCGCGGTCACTGGCGCCAGGTTCCGGAACTGTGGGAGAACCTGACCCCCGAGCGCCACATCGAGGGACGAAGCGTCCTGCAACATGTTGAAGAGGTAATCGAGACGCTGCCACCCGGCCAACGCGCGGTTCTCATCCTTCGCGGCCAACAGGACCTTGATCCCGCCGAGGTTTGCACACTGCTCGACATCAGCGAAGGCAATATGCGTGTGCTCCTGCATCGCGCCCGCCTGGCGATCCGTCATGCACTTGACCGTCTGAACCAGGTCAGCTGATACCGTGATCCGCGCCATCATCGCTGCGATTCCGAAAACGCGATCCAGCCTTGCCGCCACCGGATCAAGGTGGTGAGCGCACACAGCGCTGCAAAGCTGTAGGCGATCACGGCAAAGCGTTCCGGGAAAAGGCACATGACGACAAAGACGAAAATCGTCTCGAAGCCCTCGGCCAGACCACCGGCATAGTAGATGCCTTTGGTGGGAAACTTGGGCGCCTGACGCCCGAGTTTCGCAGCAACTGCAGAAAATGCGAGGAAAGAGGATCCTGTTCCGACAAACGAAACGATGAGCACGGCAGCCGGCAGGGCGTTGTCCTCCGGCATCGAGAGCGCGAAGCCGAGTGGGATCAGAGCGTAGAAGACCATGTCGAATGCGATATCAAGATAGGCACCGCGATCCGTGGGCCCCTGAATGCGCGCAACCGCACCATCGAGTCCGTCCAAGACGCGGTTGAGGAGAACAAAGAAGAGCGCAGCCAGCCAATATCCGAAACTGAGTGCGCCAAAAGCGAAAAGGCCGGCCACGAAGCCCATGATGCTGAGCTGGTCCGCACGCACCCCCCGCCGCGCGAAAAAGGTCGCTGCGGGCTGAAGTGCCGCCTTTTGCAGGGGCAGGATCTTTGCATCGATCATCCACGCCTCCAGGCCTGGAAACGCTCGAGCAATGAAAGGGCGAAGCCATTGATATGCGCCCGTCGCCACTGCCCGGCCACCATTTTGTTGGCCTCGGCCAGCGTCGGATAGATGTGGATCGTGCCGAGGATCTTACCGAGCCCATGGCCATGTTTCATGGCGAAGACGAACTCGGCAAGCAGATCGCCGGCATGCTCGCCGACGATCGTGGCGCCGAGGATCCTGTCCTTGCCGGGCACGGTCAGCACCTTGACGAAGCCGCGTGCAGATCCGTCGGCAATCGCCCGGTCCAGATCATCGATCCCGAAGCGCGTGACCTCATGCGGGACCTTCTTCTCCCTTGCCTCGGCCTCCGACAATCCGACACGGGCGACTTCGGGATCAGTGAAGGTCGCCCAGGGAATGACCGAGTAGTCGGCCTTGAAGCGCTTGAGATCACCGAACAGCGCATTGATCGCCGCAAACCAGGCCTGATGCCCGGCGACATGGGTAAACTGATAGGGTCCAGCTACATCACCGGCGGCGAGGATGTTTGGGTAGAGCGTTTGCAGATATTCGTTGGTCTCGACCACCCGATCGACCTTGATACCGAGTGCTTCCAGCCCGAAACCCTTCAGGCGCGGCGCACGTCCCACGGCAACAATGATCTCGTCGAAACCGATGCGGCGAACCGAGCTGTCATGCTCGACCTCGAGCCATTTGTCGCCGGCATCCGTTCCGCAGGCAACGGCCTTGTGCCGTGTCAGGACCTTCACCCCGTCACCCTTCAGCGACGCCTCGACCAAGGCGGCGGCATCTTCGTCCTCGCGCATCATCAGACGCGGCGCCATCTCGACCTGCGTAACCTCCGACCCGAGCCGGGCAAAACTCTGCGCGAGCTCGCAGCCTATCGGCCCGCCACCGAGAACGACGAGACGACGCGGCACCTCCGGTCGGCCCCGCAGACGTTCCCAAAGCGTGTCGGAAGTGAGGTAGCCCACATCGGCAAGTCCCGGGATCGGCGGAACGAAAGGCTGCGCTCCTGTCGCGATGATGACCGACCGTGTGGTCAGCCGCTGCATGCCACCGTCGTTGAGCGCGATCTCGACCGTCCAGGGATCGATCAGCTTGGCATAGCCCTGCAGCACCTCGACCCCGAGCTCCGTGTAGCGCTCGACACTGTCATGCGGTTCGATCTCCCCGATCACCTTGTGGATCCGCTCCATGACAGCAGAGAAAGGAACCTTCGGCTCGACCGCTTCAAGACCGTAACGATCGGCGTGGCGCATTTGGTGCGCCACCTTGGCGCTCTTGATCAGGGCCTTTGACGGCACACAGCCGAAGTTCAGGCAATCGCCACCCATCTTGTTGACTTCGACCAAGGTTACCTTGGCCTTGGCGGCTGCTGCGATATAGGCAGAGACGAGCCCGGCAGACCCCGCACCGATCACAATGAGGTTGCGGTCGAAACGTCTAGGCTTCGTCCACTGCGCGCCTGGGGCGCCCGGCTTTTGTTCCATACTGCGCATAGACAGTCCCGTACACAAAATGTGGTTTCACGGATTAGACGGAGCAGACTGCGTTTCGTTACAGTCTCTCGAACATATTTTGCAGGACCCGAGGCTCGGCTCGGCAATGGATCAGCGATCCCGCTCCGGCAGGAACGGCCCCTCGCCCCAGGCGATCGATTTTTCGTGACGTTCGATCACCTTCTTGAGATCCGTGAATTCCCGGACGATGTGATCCTGAAACTTCCGGCAGGCCGGGTTCGGATAGGTCTTACGCTTGGTAATGATGCCAAGCGTCCGCTCCGGCTGCGGGATATCGACGGGCACGATCGAGATCTTGTTCTCGCCTTTGAAGGAAAAGACGACCGAATGCGGCAGGATCGCCAGCGCATCGGTCGAGGCAATGTAGTTGACGACCGACAGCAGAGAGCCACCGGAATAGCGGACCTGCAATTCGCTGATCCCGAGCGTGATCAGGATGTTGTGCAGGTCGAGCACAAGGGGCGAGCCGGGAAGTGGCGCCACCCACGGATAGGTCATGATGTCTTCTATGCTGAGCCGCCGCTTTCGGAGCAGCGGGTGACCGACCGCACAGGTCAGCACGTTGCGCCCGGGAAGAATAGGCTGGAACTCGAAGTCGCTCTTCAGGTCCGAGCTGCCGATCGGTGTTATGGCGACGTCGATCTGGCTTGAATCAAGCTCGGTCAGGAGATCGGGCAGATTGCCATAGGACTGCTCGACCATGATATCGCGTTCGCGCAGCTGGAAGCTCGCGATCATCTGCGAAATGACGGCATCCATGAAAAATGGCACGCCCCCGACCTTGATGCGCCCGGTTGTGCCCGACTGGAAACCGCGCACGATTTCCACCGCCTTGCGCGATGCGGCCAGGATCGATCGCCCCTGAATCGCCAGCTGCTGTCCGAGCGGTGTCAGCTGCAGCGGGCGCTTGCCCGGCGTGAAAAGCGGTTCCCCTACCCGGCGCTCCAGCATGGACAGCGTGCGCGAGACTGCCGGCTGCGTCATGCCGAGCAGTGCCGCGCCTTCGGTCACGCCGCCGGTCTCGGCGACGGCCGCCAGCTGAACGAGGTGGCGCTCATCAATCTTCATAGCGATCTGCTATACTGAACATAAGCAATTTTATCAACAGATGGCTCGATGCGGGATATAGTCGGATTATTGGGAGGATCCGATCGGGCGCAAGCATGACGGGTGTGGCGACAATCGCCACTGGAGGCCCCGTGCGTTCTAGATCGGCTCCATGCCTGCCCGCGCAGCATCTGGAGGAAGATAAGAATGTCGTTCATCACGGGTTACCATCACCTCACGCTGAGCACCGACGGCGCTCAGGAGGACTATGACTTTTACACCAAGACGCTTGGACTCCATTCCATCAAGCGCACAGTTCTCTTCGACGGCACGATTCCGGTTTACCACCTCTATTACGGCGCCAGAAGCGGCGACCCATCGACCATCGTCACCACCTTCCCCTTCAGGAAACCCGGCATTTATGGCAGGCGCGGCACCAACCAGTCGAAGATCATCCAGCTTTCGATCCCCGTCGGCTCGGCCGACTTCTGGGTCAACCGGCTGAACGAGCGCGGCATACCTGCCAGCAAGACCAGCCGCTTCGGCATTACACGGGTAGCCCTCGCCCATCCCTGCGGCATCGACCACGAACTGGTCGAGAGCCCGGCAGACAAGCGCCCGCCGATCACCAATGAGGCTCAAGGCATAGGCGAGGCCCAGGGCATCCGCGGCATCTATGGCGCCGCAATCGCCGTTTTCGACCGCACATCGATGGACGACTTCCTGACGATTGGCATGGGCATGAAGAAGGAAGCCGACAGCGACGAGGGGCTGATGTTCTCGGTTCCGAACAATGGCGGCCCGTCGAGCATGGTGGAAGTCCTGCACCAGCCGAACGGCCCGCAGGGCACTTGGACGCTTTCAGGCGGCACGATCCACCACCTCGCACTCAACACCGTCAACGAAGAGAACCAGTTGAAGCTGAAGGCCCATATCGAAGGTCTCGGTTTCACCGACGTCTCCGACCAGAAGGACCGCAACTACTTCAAGTCCTGCTATGTCCGCTCGCCGGGCGGCGCGCTGTTCGAGATCGCCTGGTCGGTCGAGGGCGGTTGGGCCAAGGACGAGCCGGCCGACGCGATCGGTTCGACGCTGGTCTTCCCGCCCTGGTTCGAGGATCGCCGCGAGGAACTGATCGCCGGCCTCGAACCCGCGAACTTCTGATCCGGTGGCGATCATGGCCGTTCATGGCGAGCCGCTCACCGCAGGTGTCGCACCGGCGGATGCCGACGTTCTCTGCGTCTTCATCCACGGGCGAACCCAGACCCCCGAGGACATGATCGAACAGGTCGTCGGGCGGCTTGCCGTACCGAGGGTCTCCTTCTGCCTGCCGCGAGCCACTGGAAACTCCTGGTATGCCGCGCGTGCCACGGATGCGCTGACCGACGCGACGAGACGCGAACTTTCGGCATCGCTTGACTATCTCCATGGGCTGGCGGGGGCCCTGCGACAGGCGGGCGGCGCGGACAAGCCCCTTCTCATCGGCGGCTTCAGCCAGGGCGCCTGCCTGTCGCTTGAATATGCCATGACCTTTGGCCCCTGGAAGGGGGCCATGGTCAATCTCACGGGCTGCCGGGTCGGGCAGACGCAGGACGAACGATCGGCACACGATCTCGACGGCATGCCCGTCTATCTCACCGGCTCCGATCAGGATCCGTGGATCCCGGTCTCGGCATTCGCAGAAGCCTCCGAAGCGCTTGGGAGGGCGCGGGCGAGACTTCGCTGCGAACTGTTTCCGGGGCGGGCGCACCAGGCCTCTGACATGGAGGTGAAAGCGCTCGAAGCGATGCTTCGGGATCTTGCGGAGGGCAGTCAACCATTTCGCCGCGTCGCGGCCTAGTTTCAAACAAACAACTGGGAGGAGGACAGCATGATTACGCGCAGAAAACTGCTGAAGGCGGGGGCCGCCACCGGTCTCGCCTATGGGCTTGGCGGCCTTGCCGCACCCGCGATCGCTCAGGGAGCCAAGATCAAGCTCGGCTATGTGAGCCCGCAGACGGGACCGCTGGCAAGCTTCGGCGAGAGCGACGCCTATAACATCGCCTCTTTCCTGGCGACCGAGGCAGGCAAGAACTTCGAGATCATCGTCAAGGACAGCCAGTCCAACCCGAACCGGGCAGCGGATGTAGCGAAGGAACTCATCCTCTCCGACGAGATCAATCTGATGTTGGTCGCCTCGACGCCGGAAAACACCAATCCGGTGGCGACGACCTGCGAAGCCGAGGGCATCCCCTGCATATCGACCAAGGCGCCGTGGCAGCCCTGGTTCATCGGGCAACAGGGCAATCCCGGGGATCCGCAGAGCTGGAAACCATTCGACTTCGCCTACCATTACTTCTGGGGCCTGGAAGACGTCATCGCCGTCTTCACCAACATGTGGAGCCAGCTTGATACCAACAAGAAGGTTGGCGGCCTCTTCCCCAATGATGCCGACGGCAATGCCTGGGGTGACCCGAATGTCGGCCTGAAGCCGGGTCTCGCCCAGGCTGGCTTCGATCTCCTGGATCCGGGTCGCTACCAGAACCTGACCGACGACTTCACCGCCCAGGTCAATGCCTTCAAGGACGGCCAGTGCGACATCATCACCGGCGTCGTCATTCCGCCTGACTTCACAACCTTCTGGAACCAGGCGAAACAACAAGGCTTCAATCCGAAGGCGGTCACCGTCGCCAAGGCGATCCTCTTCCCGCAATCGGTCGAGACGCTGGGCGCGGCCGGCCACAACCTCTCCTCGGAGGTCTGGTGGTCGGCGCAGCATCCGTTCAAGTCATCGCTGACGGGTCAGAGCGCCGGCGAACTCGCCGCCGACTTCACCGCCAAGACCGGTCGCCCCTGGACACAGCCCATCGGCTTCATCCACTCGCTCTTCGAGATGGCAACCAATGTCATGGGCCGCGTCGACGATGTGACGGATGCCGAAGCCGTCGCCGCGGCGATCGCCTCTTCCAAGGTCGACACGATCGTCGGCCGCGTCGAATGGAACGGTCAGGGCGTGCCGCCCTTTGCAGCCAAGAACGTCACCAAGACGCCGCTGGTCGGCGGCCAGTGGCGGCGCAAGGACGATGGCACGTTCGATCTCGTCATCGTCGACAACAAGACGGCACCGAACATTCCGACGGCTGGCAAGATGGAAGCGCTGGCCTGAGGACACGACCTAGGCGGGCCCGCCCGAGCGGGCCCGTCAGCTTCCCCAGACGACCGCCTCTTCATGACGCTTGATCAGGTGACGCAGGTTTTCGAAGCTCGACCGAACGAAGGATGAAAACTGCTCGACCGCCGGAGACCGCGGCGCATCCACACGCCGAAGGATGGCCAAAGCACGCTCCGGATGCGGAATGTTGATCGGCAGCGCCGTGATCGTCTTCTCCTTGCGCTGCGCAAAGACCACGCTATGCGGCATCACGGTCAGTGCATCTGCGCCCTTCAGATAATTGACGACACTCGCCAGCGACCCACCGGAATAGCGGATGCGGATTTCCGTCGCTCCGAAGGAGAGGAGTAGTGCTCTGAGGTCGGCCAGAAGCGGACTGCCCGGCGGCGGCGCCACCCAGGAATAGTCGAGAAGATGGGACGGCTGCACGCGGCGCTTCAACAGAAGCGGATGGGTCACGCGGCACGCGATGACATTGCGGCCGGGCAGGATCTGCTGGAAGGCAAGCCCCGAGCCCTCATCGAGAATGTCGATTGGGCAGATCGCAAGATCGATCTGGTCGGACTTCAGAGCGGCACGCAGATCCGGAAAATAGCCATAGGATTGGTCGATCCGCACATCAGGATGCGTCGCCTGAAACTCGGCGCACATGCCCGCGATCAGCGAATCCATGAAGAACGGACTTCCGCCGACACGCACCACGCCGCTTTTGCCGACCCGGAAGCTCTCCATCAGATCCGATGCCTTACGAGAGGCCGCCAACATGGCAAGCCCATGTTCTGCCAACGCAATCCCGAGAGGCGTCGGCTGCAGCGGACGCCGGCCCTTGATGAAGAGCGGTTCGCCCACACGCTTTTCCAGCATCGACAGCGTGCGCGACACGGCCGGCTGCGCGAGCCCCAGGAGGGCTGCACCTTCGGTCACGCCACCCGTCTTGACCACGGCGGCCAGCTGGATGAGATGTCGCTCGTCGAACTTCATAACGGATTGTTATATTGGCGCCCAAACAAATCATCAATACTGCATGAAAGGGCTGCTAGCTTCCTCTCGACCAGCAATGCGGATTTGGGAGGAGATGCATGTCGCGGGCCGCTGACCTCATGTCCTTCGACGAAGCGACCTCGAAGGAGGCCTTCACAAGCCGCTTCGACGCGCCCGATGATGCCACCGCGCGCCTGCTCTCCGCCGTGGTCTGCCACGTGCACGATCTCATCAAGGAATTCCGCCCGACACCGGAGCAATGGCGCACGGTTCTCGACTTTCTGACCGAAGTCGGCCACGCCTCGGACGAACGCCGCCAGGAATGGGTGCTGTTCTCCGATCTGGTTGGCGCCTCCGCGCTCGTCGAGGAGATCAATTCGCGCCGTCCATCGGGTGCTACCCCCAACACGATCCGCGGGCCCTTCTTCCGGACCGACACCCCGGAGCGGGCACTCGGCAGTTCCATCTCGCTCGACGGCGAAGGCGAACCTCTGCTGGTCGAGGGCCGCGTCGAAGATCTGGACGGCCTGCCGATCACCACGGCCGAAATCATCACCTGGCAGGCCAACGCCGAAGGCTACTACGAAAACCAGCAGCCGGATCTGCAGCCGGAATTCAATCTGCGGGGTCTGTTCCATCCCGATCAGGACGGCAGGTTCCACTATCGCTCGGTGAGGCCGGCCGGTTACGGCGTCCCCGGTGACGGGCCCGTGGGGCGGCTGTTCGCTCAGGCGGGTTATCCGCTGCACCGTCCCGCGCATCTGCATTTCGTCGTGCGCGCACCGGGTTTCGAGACGATCACCACCCACATCTACGACGCTGACGATCCGAGGCTGGGCGAAGACGCGCTGTTCGGTGTTCGACCGGAACTGGTGCATCCGTTCGAGCAGACGGTGATTGACGGGAAACCCGCCTCGCGCGTCAGCCTCAGGTTCGTCATGGTCCGCGCACGACCCGGGAGGGGCAAATGAAGAGCTTCACCTATGCCGGCAGCCCGGCGCGTATCCTCTTCGGCTCCGGCCGCAGCGCAGACGTGAGCAGCGCGGTCGAGTCCCTCGGCTGCCGCCGTGCGCTGGTTCTGGCAACGCCGCACCAGAAGGCAGATGCCGAAGCCCTGTCGGACCGCCTGGGTTCACTCTCCGTCGGCGTCTTCTCCGGCGCCGTCATGCACACGCCCGTCGATGTGACGGAGAAAGCGCTGAAGGTTGTCAGGGACACCGAAGCCGACTGCGTCGTTTCGCTCGGCGGCGGCTCCACCACGGGGCTCGGCAAGGCGATTGCCTACCGCACCGATCTGCCGCAGGTTGTCATCCCCACGACCTACGCCGGCTCCGAAGTCACGCCGATCCTTGGCCAGACCGACGGCGGCCGAAAGACCACGGTCCGGAACGCCAGCATCCTGCCGGAAGTCGTCATCTACGATCCGGATCTTACGCTCGGCCTTCCCGTCGGCATGAGCGTCACGAGTGGTCTGAACGCCATGGCCCATGCGGTCGAGGGCCTCTATGCCCAGGATCGCAACCCCGTCTCGACGCTGATGGCGCTCGACGGTCTACGCGCCTTCAGGGACAGCCTTCCGGTTCTGGTGAAGAGCCCTGAAGACACCGATGCGCGGGCGGAAGCGCTCTATGGCGCCTGGCTCTGCGGCACGGTGCTCGGCACTGTCGGCATGGCGCTGCACCACAAGATCTGCCACACGCTGGGCGGCTCCTTCGACACGCCGCATGCCGAAACCCATGCAGTCATGCTGCCACACACGGCCGCCTTCAACGCCGAGGCGGCACAAGCGGAACTCTCAGGCGCCGCCGAACTTTTCGGCGGTTCGATTGGCGGTGGTCTCTGGGACTTTGCCAAGTCGATCGGCGCACCGCTGTCGCTCAAGGATTTCGGGCTCACTCAAGCCGATCTTGATCGTGCTGCCGATATCGCCACGGAAAACCCGTACTGGAACCCGCGCCCGATCGACCGGGCGTCGATCCGCACACTTTTGCAACATGCCTGGGAGGGCGTGAGGCCCGACTGACCGAAACGACATCTCGCGCGCTGCGCGCTCTTTGGGAGGAGAGACGATGATGGGAGGAAACATGATTACGCGACGCAAATTCCTGCAGACGACGGCAGCCGGCGGTGCCGTCCTGGCGACCTCGGGCCTCGCGGCCCCTGCGATTGCACAGTCAGCGGCGGTCAAGCTCGGCTATGTCAGCCCGCAGACCGGACCGCTCGCGGCTTTCGGCGAAGCCGACAAGTTCGTCATCGACAGCTTCCTCGCCACGACCAAGAAGATGGGCCTGAACTACGAGGTCGTCGTCAAGGACAGCCAGTCCAATCCGAACCGTGCCGCCGAAGTCGCCAAGGAACTGATCGTCGACGATGAGATCAACCTGATGCTCGTCTCCTCGACACCGGAAACCACCAATCCGGTCTCCACCACCTGCGAAGCCGAGCAGATCCCCTGCCTGTCCACGGTCGCTCCCTGGCAGCCCTGGTTCATCGGCCAGCAGGGCAATCCCGGCGATCCCGGAAGTTGGAAGCCCTTCAACTACGCCT
This sequence comes from Rhizobium sp. AQ_MP, assembly GCF_014237835.1. Lineage (GTDB taxonomy): Bacteria > Pseudomonadota > Alphaproteobacteria > Rhizobiales > Rhizobiaceae > Allorhizobium. The sequence continues at coordinate 79,918 of NZ_JACJVI010000002.1, read as the reverse complement.
ACCATTTCTTCTGGGGCCTTGAGGACATCATCGCCGTCTTCACCGGCATGTGGGGTCAGGTCGAGACGAACAAGAAGGTCGGCGGCCTTTTCCCGAACGATGGCGACGGCAATGCCTGGGGCGACAAGGTCGTCGGCTTCCCGCCGGTGCTCGAAAAGCTTGGCTATGGCCTGACCGACACCGGCCGCTATCAGAACCTGACCGACGATTTCTCTGCCCAGATCAACGCCTTCAAGCAGGCCGAGACAGAGATCCTCACCGGCGTGATGATCCCGCCTGACCTCACCACCTTCTGGAACCAGGCCAAGCAGCAGGGCCTCAAACCCAAGATAGCCTCGATCGGCAAGGCGCTGCTTTTCCCGCAGACCGTGGAAGCCCTTGGCGATGCCGGCCACAACCTCTCGACCGAGGTCTGGTGGACGCCATCCCATCCTTTCAAGTCCTCGCTGACCGGTGAAACCGCCGCCGATGTCGCCGCCGCCTTCACCACAGCGACCGGTCGTCCCTGGACACAGCCGATCGGCTTTGCCCATGCGCTCTTCGAACTGGCGGTCGACGTCATGAAGCGGGCGGAAGACGTGACGGATGGCGATGCTGTGGCCAAGGCTATCGGCGAAACCAAGCTCGACACGCTGGTCGGCCCGATCGCCTGGAACAACGCCAACCTGCCACCCTTCGCCCAGAAGAACGTCGCCAAGACCCCGCTCGTCGGTGGCCAGTGGCGGCTCAAATCCGGCGGCGGTTACGACCTCGTTGTCGTCGAGAACGGCCAGGCAACGAACATCCCGCTCGGCGGCAAGATGGAGGCGTTGGGCTGATCAATTGTGGCAGACTGATTTTGGTCTGCCGTGGATACCCCCTCTGGTCTGCCGACCATCTCCCCCTCAAGGGGGGAGATCCGCAGGCGGCAAGTCCTCGCCCGCCATCTTCTGCCGAGTGGGGACGGGGCGCCGGCTCCAAGTGATCTCCCCCCTTGAGGGGGAGATGTCCGGCAGGACAGAGGGGGGTGCCCCGGATGAGTACGTCATAGTCTGAAGGGACTGAACAATGCCGATCCTGGAATTGAATGGAGTATCGAAATCCTTCGGGGCCCTCGTGGTCGCCGAGGACATCGGCTTTTCCGTCGAACCCGGCGAGGCGCTGGGTATCATCGGACCGAACGGCGCCGGCAAATCGACGCTGTTCAACCTGATCACCGGTAACCTCTCCGTCGCAAAAGGCACGGTTCATTTCGATGGCCGAGACGTGACGAATGTCCCGCCCATGCAGCGCTGCTTTGCCGGCATGGGCCGCACCTTCCAGATCCCGCAGCCTTTCGAGCGGCTGACGGTCTATGAAAACCTGCTCGTCGCCGGCGCCTTCGGCAGCGAAAGCAGCGAAGCTGATGTCGCAGAGTTCTGCGCCGAAATCCTGGTCGAGACGGGCCTGATCGCCAAGGCCAACCGCCCGGCCGGCAGCCTTACCCTGCTCGAGCGCAAACGGTTGGAACTCGCCCGAGCCCTTGCCACCCGGCCCAAGCTTTTGTTGCTCGACGAGATCGCCGGCGGGCTGACCGAAGGCGAGTGCCGGCAGCTGGTCGCCACGATCAAGCGCGTCCACCAGCGCGGCATGGCGATCATCTGGATCGAGCATGTTCTGCATGCGCTGAACGCCGTCGCCGAGAAGATCCTTGTCCTCAACTTCGGTCGGATGATCGGCCATGGCGATCCGCAGACCATCATGAATTCACGCGAGGTGCGCGAAATCTATCTGGGCATGGAGGTCTGACAGATGAGCCTCATCGAAACGAAGAACCTCACCGCCTTCTATGGCGACTTCCAGGCCCTGTTCGGCGTCGATCTCGTCCTCAACTCCGGTGAGACGATCGCTGTCATCGGCGCCAATGGTGCGGGCAAGTCGACACTGATGCGCTCGATCTCAGGCGTGCTGCGCAATGAACCAGCGGCCGTCCTGCATCGTGGCCAGCCGATCGGCGCGCTTGGTTCCCCGGATGTCATGGCTCGCGGCATCGCGCTGGTGCCGGAAGGGCGTCGGCTTTTCCCGTCGCTGACGGTGGAGGAGAACCTTCTCGTCGGTCGCCACGGCAGAAAGGTTGATGGGCCCTGGTCGCTTGAAACCGTATACGAGCTCTTCCCGATCCTGAAGGAGCGGCGCCGCAATCCCTCGACGGCACTGTCAGGCGGGCAGCAGCAGATGGTCGCGATCGGCCGCGCGCTGATGTCCAATCCGGAAGTGCTGCTGTGCGACGAGCTCAGCCTCGGCCTTGCCCCCGTCGTCATCAAGGACATCTACGCCGCCTTCCCGCGCATCCGGGAAACGGGTGCGGCCATCGTTATCGTCGAGCAGGACATCGCGCAGGCGCTGAAGGTGGCCGATCGCGTCTATTGCATGATGGAAGGCCGGGTCACGCTCGAAGGGCGCCCGGCAGAGCTCGACCGCGCGGATATCCATGCGGCCTATTTCGGAGCGGAGTCCCATGAACTGGCTTGATACCATTCTCCAGGGCATCCTGCTCGGCGGGCTCTACGCCCTGTTCGCCGCGGGCCTCTCGCTCGTCTTCGGCATCATGCGGCTCGTTAATCTCGCCCATGGCGACCTGATAGTCTTTGCCGCCTTCCTGATCCTGCTGCTCGTCTCGACGCTCGGGCTCAGTCCATTCCTGGCGGCCCTGATCGCCGGTCCCCTGATGTTCGGGATCGGTTACCTGCTGCAGTATCACCTGCTGAACCGGACGCTCGGCAAGGACATCCTGCCGCCGCTGCTCGTCACCTTCGGCCTGTCGATCGTCATCCAGAACGGCTTGCTCGAAGCCTTCACCGCCGACAGCCAGCGCATACCCGCTGGCGCACTGGAACAGGCTTCGCTCTCGCTTGGCGGCATCAATGCCGGCGTGATGCCGCTCCTGACCTTCGCCTCCGCGATCCTGGTGATCGTCGGCCTCAACCAGCTGATCTACAGGACGGCGCTAGGCCGTGCCTTCCGCGCAACCTCCGACGATGTCGTTACAGCAGGCCTGATGGGCATCCACCCGAACCAGATCTTTGCCATCGCAACCGGCCTTGCCATGGTGATCGTCACCATCGCCGCGCTTTATCTCGGCACTCGCGCCAATTTCGACCCGACCGCCGGGCCAGCGCGCCTAATCTACGCCTTCGAAGCGGTCATCATCGGCGGTCTCGGCTCGCTTTGGGGCACGCTTGCCGGCGGCATCATTCTGGGTGTCGCGCAAACGCTCGGAGCCGCCATCAATCCGGAATGGCAGATCCTCTCGGGCCATATCGCCTTCCTGCTGGTCCTGCTGTTCCGTCCGCGGGGTCTCTTCCCGCGCGCTGTCGATTGAGGTGACGATGACCACGAACCGAGACATCCTGTCGAATGTCATGCGCCCCTCACCATCCTGGCGGGTGGAGACGCGCACGCGCCTGTCCTCGCTGTTCTCCCTTGCAGCCATCCTTTTCGTGCTGCTCCTGGCGGCAGCTCCCTTCGTCGTGTCGCGCGGCGTGGTGCAGGATCTGTTCTTCATCCTCACCATGCTGGCGCTCGCCCAGAGCTGGAACCTTCTCGCTGGATACGCAGGCCTGATCTCTGTCGGCCAGCAGCTTTTCGTCGGCTGTGGCGCCTATGCGCTCTTCGGTTTCGTCATCCTGCTCGGTGTCGATCCGATCCTCGCCATCCCGATCGCCGGCCTCTTTGCCGTCCTCGTCTCCATTCCAACGGCCTTCTTCGCATTCCGCCTCTACGGCCCCTATTTCGCCATCGGCACCTGGGTCATCGCCGAAGTTGGCCGCCTGCTCTTTGCCCAGTGGAAGGCGCTTGGCGGCGGCACCGGCACCTCGCTGCCGCGCGAGGCAACCCGCGACATGTTCGGCGTGGCACTGTTGGAAGACTGGTTCGGCATGCGGGCCGCCGCCGCGGCCGATGCCGTCGCCTTCTGGCTGGCGCTGATCGTGCTCGCCCTGACGATCTGGTTCGTCTACCGCCTGCTGCGCTCCAAGCAGGGGCTGGGCCTGGCCGCCGTGCGCGACAACGAGACAGCGGCCCGGGCACTCGGGGTGGACGCCCAGAAACTGAAACTGGTGATCTACCTCTCCACCGCCTTCATCACCGGGGTCGTCGGCGCCCTCATCTACCTGCAGAAGGCCCGCATCTCCCCGGATGCCGCTTTCTCGCTCACCGACTGGACGGCCTATGTGCTGTTCATCGTCATCATCGGCGGCATTGGAACCATCGAGGGGCCGATCGTCGGCGTCATCATCTTCTTCCTGATGCAGAATGCGCTGTCGAGCTATGGGTCCTGGTACCTGCTCCTGCTCGGCGCCATCGCCATCATCACCATGCTGTTTGCGCCACGCGGGATCTGGGGCCTGATCACCGACCGCACCGGCATCGAACTCTTTCCGGTCCGTCGCACCTTGAGGGGCGGACCGCTTGAACAAACGACAAAGGGAGGGCCACATGGCTGACATCACCACCGACGTCCTGATCATCGGCACCGGGCCGGCCGGCTCGGCAACGGCCGCATTGCTCGCAAGTTACGGCCTCGAGCCCATGGTCATCAACCGCTACCGCTGGCTCGCCAACACGCCACGTGCCCACATCACCAACCAGCGCACCATGGAGGTGCTGCGCGATCTCGGCCGCGACGTCGAGGACGAAGCTTATATGTTCGCAACCGAGCAGGACCTGATGGGCCAGAACGTCTTCTGCACGGCGGTCGCCGGCGAAGAAATCGGCCGCATGCAAAGCTGGGGCAACCATCCGCTTTCGCGCGCCGAACATCTCCTGTCCTCGCCCGGACGCATGAACGACCTGCCGCAGACCTATATGGAGCCCCTGCTCTTCAAGACGGCCTGTTCGCGCGGTGCGCAGTCGCGCATGTCGACGGAATATGTGAGCCATGTGCAGGATGCGGACGGCGTCACCACCACCTGCCTTGATCGCCTGACCGGCAAGCAATTCACCGTGCGGTCGAAATTCCTGGTCGGCGCCGACGGCGGCAACTCCAAGGTCGCCGAACATGCCGGCCTTACCTTCGAAGGCAAGATGGGCGTCGCCGGATCGATGAACATCCTCTTCGAATGCGATCTGTCGCGCTACGTCGCCCACCGCCCCTCGGTGCTCTACTGGGTGCTGCAGCCGGGCGCCGATGTCGGCGGCATCGGCATGGGCCTCGTCCGCATGGTCCGCCCGTGGAACGAGTGGCTGATCGTCTGGGGCTACGACATCAACCAGCCGGCGCCAGCCGTCGATGATGCCTTCGCCACCAAGGTCGTGCGCGACCTCGTCGGCGTCCAGGACCTGCAGCCAAAGATCAAGTCGGTCTCCACCTGGACCGTCAACAACATGTACGCAACCACCATGTCGAACGGCCGCGTCTTCTGCATGGGCGACGCCACCCACCGCCATCCGCCGTCGAACGGCTTGGGATCCAACACCTCGATCCAGGATGCCTTCAACCTCGCCTGGAAGCTCGCCGCCGTCATCCGCGGTCAGGCCGGCATGGGCCTGCTCGACAGCTACCACGCCGAACGCGCCCCGGTCGCCAAGCAGATCGTCACCCGCGCCAACAAGTCGATCGAGGAATTCGGCCCGATCTTCAAGGCGCTCGGCCTGCTCGATTCCGTCGACCCGGTGAAGATGCAGGAAAACATGGACGCCCGCTGCAACGACACGGCGGATGCGGAAAAGCAGCGTGAGGCCATCCGTCAGGCGATCGCCGCCAAGGTCTATGAGTTCGACGCCCATGGTGTCGAGATGAACCAGCGCTACAAGTCCGGCGCCGTGGTCACCGACGGCCAGCCGGAGCCGGCCTTCGAGAAGGACGCCGAACTGCACTACCAGCCGACCACTTGGCCTGGCGCCCGCCTGCCGCATGTCTGGCTCTTCGGCCCCGAGGGCGAAAAGGTTTCCAGCCTCGACCTGACCGGCCATGGCGTCTTCACCGTTCTCACCGGCATCGGCGGCGATGGCTGGGTGGCTGCGGCAAAATCCCTGTCGAAGGAATTCGGCCTGCCGATCACGGTCCACAAGATCGGCCCGCGCCAGACCTGGCAGGACTTCTCCGGCGACTGGGCGCGTGCCCGCGAAATCCGCGATTCCGGCGTGCTTCTGGTTCGTCCGGACCACCACGTCGCCTGGCGCGCTGAAGCCGCCATCAAGGACCCCGAAGGCGAGCTGCGGCGCGTCCTGAAAACCATTCTGGACCGGTGAGGAGCGATCATGGACGCGCACGAAAAGGGCTATTTCACCGAAGAGACCTCCGTCGAGGTCGTCACCGGCCGCAATGCCAATGCCAGGGACGAGCGGTTGAAAGAGGTGATGGAAGTCATCACCCGCAAGCTGCACGAGGCGGTCAAGGAACTGGAGCCGACCCAGGATGAATGGATGGAAGCGATCCTCTTCCTCACCCGCACCGGCCAGATGTGCAACGAATGGCGGCAGGAATTCATCCTGCTGTCAGACGTGCTCGGCGTCTCGATGCTGGTCGATGCGGTCAACAACCGCAAACCCTCGGGCGCCTCGGAAAGCACCGTCCTCGGCCCCTTCCATGTGGCCGATGCCCCGGAACTGCCGATGGGCGCCAACATCTGCCTGGACTCCAAGGGCGAGGACATGGTGATCGAGGGCCGCATCCTCGACACCGAGGGCAAGCCGATTGAGGGTGCCGTGATCGACGTCTGGCAGGCCAATGACGAGGGCTTCTATGACGTCCAGCAGAAGGGCATCCAGCCGGACTTCAATCTGCGTGGCGTCTTTCGCACCGGCCCTGACGGGCATTACTGGTTCCGCGCGGTAAAGCCGAAATTCTATCCGATCCCAGACGACGGCCCGGTCGGCCAGTTGCTCGGCAAGCTCGGCCGTCATCCCTATCGCCCGGCCCATCTGCATTACATCATCAAGGCGGATGGATACGAGACGCTTGTCACCCATATCTTCGATCCTGACGATCAATATATCCATTCGGATGCGGTCTTCGGCGTCAAGGAGAGCCTGCTGGCGAAATTCGACCGCCGCAAGGATGCAAAACGCGCTGCCGACTTCGGCTTCACCGAGGAATTCTGGGAGGTGAAGCACGATTTCGTTCTTGTGGGTCCCAGAAAAACGTCTGGTGACCGTTTGTGAATGCACAGACCGCTGGGAAGGCATAGTGCCAGGAGCCTTCCAGGAGCCGCGAGTGTACCTAAGCGCATCCCGATCGGGCTGGGCTAGCATAATCACTGGCAATACCTTTGTCTGGCAACGGGTCCAACGGACGGCTTGCTTCTGAAGAGCGAACAATCGAAGAGCAGCAAAGTCCCGCAGAATGCCGTCGCTCGTTGCAAACAGGACGTCGCCTATGAGGCATGCTGTTTGGGCTGAATTCAGGGGAGAGAGTTTCCCTTCCCCAACGAACTGAAGCCCCCGGAGGCGGATGCTTCCGGGGGCTTTCGCATAGTTGACGCCGGTCAGGACCGATCAGCTGCCGAGACCCGGCAGGAATACGGGCATTGGGGGCATCACCACCGGATCGTTGATCTTGTCCCAATCATCACCTGGTTTGATTGCGCCGCCGCCGTTGGCGGGCGGATTGCCGCCGCTGCCCGGCAGCACGCCACCGCCAAACCCTGGAAGGGGCTCGCCGCTACCCACCACCACCGGTCTGCCGCCACTGACGGGCAGCACGATCGTGGCGCCGCTGCCCGGCACTACCGAGCTAGGCGGCGTGGTTGTACCGCCGCCGGCCTGGGTCGGTCGCGGGATGCTCTGCGTGATCCACGATCTGGCGAACGCATCGTCCGTGAGGAACTGAGCAAAAAGGACCTGGTTCTTGATCAGGTTTTCGATCGAGGCTTGTGGAACTTGACTGCTCTCGGGGATCTGGGATGTCCGCTTGTTGTAAAGCTCCAGTCTCTGCAAGCGTTCCTGCGGGGCAAGATCTGGATATTCGTCATCTCCTGCCCCCGCTGCGGTAGCGATGACGCCGCTTGCAGCCACCGCTCCGACGACCGCTTCCGTAGTCAAGGACCCGACGGCCACGCCGGCTGCACCGGCCCCGGCAGCAGAACTGCTCCCGGTCGCAGAACCGCTCGCTGCGCCAGAAGCGCCGGAAGACGAAGACGGCGAGCGATTCTGGCTTGATTGGGCCGGCTCATCGTCGGTACCACCGGTAACGACAATAGGTTTTGCTGCGGTGACACCGCCGGGAACAGCAGCGTTGTTTGCCCCTGACCCAGCCCCGGCTCCTGCCGCACTCCCGCTTGTGGTGGAGCCGACAGTGCTTTGGGAAGCGCTGGACGAGGTCTGCGCTAAAGCTGGGGCCTGCACCAGAACCATCAAGAGCGGCGTCACCAGCAGTGAATGGGTTGCCTTGCAAAGTTTAAACTGTGTCATCATGTGTGTCCTCCTTAAAAGCGATAGGACATGCCGAACGACACCTGCCGGTAGTCGTATTTGCTGTTTTCAAACCACGCGACACCCTTGGCGTTAAGCTCAAGCTGTTCGGTGAGCATATAGCCAATGCGCAGCTGGCCAGAGCCCCAGGATGTATCGAGCGGCGTCTCCGCCGGCGCTACCGTCTGCGAGAGGACGTGATGCAGTGCTAACGAGCCGGCAATCTTCAGCTTGGGAGTCAGATTGTAACTGGCGCCGAATTGCAGTGCCATGAACTCGGCATTCCATCGCGCCTCCTGGACCGAGTTTGTCGGCGCGTAAGTCTGTTTGTTTTGGGCGTTCAGATAACTCAAATCCACATGAAGGCCTAGGTCGCCGAGTTCATGCGAACCGCCAACAAAGGCGCCGAGATAGCTCCCAAAGCTCGAACTTGGATTTCGTGAAGGTGCAACGGCAAAGCTGTAGGCCAAATCGCCATCGCCCACACCTCCGATGACGCCAACGCGCAGATGGTCCATCGGCTTGAAGCCGATCATGCCGTCAAATCCGCGTGTCTGCCCGTCTCCGTTAAGCTCAAGCGGAAATGACACCACGCGGGAATTCCATTCTTCGCGAGAAAAACGTCCGCTGATTTCCGCAAAACCGACGTCGCCAATATCGGTGCTAAGACCGAGACGTACACCTTTACCCTGCTGATTGAGGCGCGCAGGCTGACCAGCCTTCTGGTCTATCCAGGTAAAAATGCCTTCAGATGAAAACCTGATGTTGTGGAAAAGTCGTGGCGATTTTCCCAAAGGCCGCACCTGTGCCAGAGAAGGCAAAGACGAGACTTCTGACACGGCATCAGCCGCCAGAGTGCCACCAGCGCAAAAAAGTGAGGCAAAACTGCTGACCAGCAGTAATTTCTTCATAGTGCATGCTCCCCATTACCGGTGCACACTGCGTAACAGGGCAAGTCGACGCGGACCAAGTCTCCGCGTCTCATCAATCATCACTGCGTCTCACGCCTCGCATTTTCTCTCAGATGTTGCAGATAAGAAACGCTTGGATCCGCAGGGCTCTTTACCCAACGAGTCTTTGCTTCGCGACCGCCGGCGCATCAAACGGAATGCAAGGATCGGGGCTCTGGAACAGATCCAGCGAGCACGCGCCTGCCGTGGGAGGGATATAAAACGCGCTGCGGACTACGGCTTTACCGAGGAAATCTGGGAGGTGAAGCACGATTTCGTGCTGGTCCGGACAGACGGATAGATTGGCGAGAACCCGATGGATGCACGGTTCATCCGGGCATTGGGATGCTGACAACCGGACCGGATGGCGCGTCTCTATCGGTCTGCAAGGGCTCCGAGGCTGTGTCTTTGCTCTCATTCACCTGAGGGGTGATGGCGACATTCGACGCCCTTGTGGCTGAAGCAGCTGCAAGGCTCGGCGTGGAATAGGCGTAGCTCAAGGGCTGAGGCAGGGTTGAAGCCGAACCTCGAAGCGTCAGTCCGGCCAGGAGGTCTGCGAGCACATCCGGGGCGAGGCGTGGATGGCAATAGCGAAGGCGAACCTGCAAGGGCTCGTCTCGCCCCGCATCGCGGTCCTGACCGATCATCTGCCACGCAGAAACACAGCCACCTTCGGCGCCCAGTTTCCCAGTGGCGACGCCATAAGAACCATAGGCATTGCGACGGATCACGGGATCGACGGCCATAGCAACACCGGGAAAATCGCGTCTCAGCGTTTCGGTGATCTCCCGGCGATCCGGCCCCTTCCACAAGGACGCCTTGGACGATGACCGGGTCGATACCGTAAGAACGTTCTCGCCGGATATAGTGGTCATGTTGCGGTAAACGAGGACCTGCGTCGTGACGCCATCAAGCGTGGTTTGGCGAAGGCTCAAAGGTGCCTCGCCGAGCCCGGTCAGGGAGGCGGATGCAAGATGCACCGGAAGCTCTCGATTGCCGGTCGCGACGGGCATGCTGCCGGTCATGCCCACAAGCAACGGATCCTCGGCGGTCGTACAGCCGTGCAGGCCAAGCAGTGCCAGGATCGCAAACATATTTCGCTTCACTGATTGATCCCCATGCGTTCGTTGATGGCTGCAATACCCCTCGTATTCGCCGGGTCTGCCATGACCTGGTTCAGCTGGGCGAAGATCGCGCGCGACTGCGAGAGATTGCCGAGGTGGTAATGGCTCCAGGCGCGCATCTGGCTGATGCCGACCGGCTCCGGCATGATCTGCAGGCGAGCGTTCAGTGCTTCAAGCGTGACGCGGTATTGCTTGCGATCAAAGGCGGCGCGCGCCCGCTGCCAGAGTAGCTCGGCGCGCAGTTCCCGGTCGCGCAACGGCGTGAGGCTCTGCTGCATCAAGAGGGCCTCGGCGTCGTCGGTCAGATTGGCGCGAAGCAGGGTGAGGCCAAGGCCATAGGCGGCATCATCCGCCTTGCCGCCCCCGCCCGCGAGACCGACCGTGAAGGCCTGACGCGCCTCGGCCAGATGGTTGAGACCGAGCAGACACCAGCCCTTGGCCACCTGTGCATCCGGCCGCAAGGCTGTCTTTGCTTCAAGCCGCCGCAACTCGGCAACACAGCCACCATAGTCCTTCTTCTGCAGCCGCGAGAGATAGCCGGCCTGGACACCCGCGGGTGCCGAGACCGATTTCCCGGCCCGGTCGCGCGGTGCGGCTGCCGATTTCAGCTCGGCGAAAACAGTCTGATAGGTTTCGCCATGCTGTTCCCGCAGCTTGGCAAGGGCTTTCTTCTCGCCCAGGCGCGTCAGGGTGAGGGCCAGCCCCTTCAGGCTGTCTGCCTCGGCCTTCCATTCGAAGGCCTTGGCGAACCAGGCGCGCGCCGGCTCAAACTGGCGCGAGTTGTAGGCATACCAGCCGATGAGGCGGGCATGATCGGACGATTCCGTCTTCTGGATCGCTTCCGAATAGCGGGTCACGACCCGCTCATCGATGTCGGTCTTGCCCTCGCCCTTGAAGGGAAAGGAAAGCTGATCGAGCAGGAAGGCATCCTCCTCGGCGAGCAGGTCGAGATGGCCTGTCACGAAGGCGTAGGCTTCCTCATCTTTCGACTGGTGGGAAAGACTGAGCACCATGCCGCGAACGGCTTCGGTCGTCGCCTCTTTCTGCAGCATGCGCTGGAAGAAGTTCGCCGCCTGGTCGGGCTGCTCGATCTTCAGCATGTACCAGCCCATCAGAGCGAGGTCTTCGGGCGCTTGCTCCTTGTCTGCAGCCGTCCTGACGGCGGCGATTACCTCGGGGCCTGGTTGAGGCGCGCCTGCAACACCGGATGCGAAATCTCCCAGTTCGCGGCGCATGAGATCAAGACCGAGCGATTGCATCGAGAGGGCCAGCTCGGGATCCGCGGAGAGCACTCGGATCGCCTGATGCAGATCGGCCGCCGGAATGTCCTCCATCGCCTTTTGCAGGGTGGTGAGCACCAGTTCATCGGAGAATGCCTGCTCCGGCGCCCGGAAGAGGATCCCGCGATAGACCGCCGTCAGCCCCTCCTGCATGTCGTTCGCCCGATAAGCGTCGAGCATCATCCAGAGCAGGTCGATCTCGGCTTCCCGTGCCGGGTCAAGCTTCGCGCCCAGACGGATGACGGTCACAAAGTCCTTCGCCTCGTTCGCTTGTGTCATGGCAAATCTAAGCTTCCGCCGCTCGAGCTTGTTGCGGAAATCCTCGGATGGCTCCCAGCCCGGATGGCTTGCGGCAATCCGACTGATCTCCTGCTCGATGCCGGCATAATCATCTCGCTCGTAGAGTTGCCAGAGCGTGGTCTCGTCCACTTGGTCGCCGGCATCCGGAGCATAAAGGTCCGCCGGTGGGATAAAGCCGGGAAACTTCAGTTCCAGGCGGCGGGTCTCCGCTTCGACACGCTCAGCCTCGCCATTCCGGGCGTAGTAATAGAGCGCGGCGAGATCGACCGTGTCGGGTGCGGGCGTCATCTGGGCAGTCGCTTTGCCGATCTCCGGGCCGTCCGAAGGCTGTGCCATGGCGGTGGTCGCTTGGGGTGTCAGAAGCGACGTCGCACCAGCCGGCAACGCGACATTCAGCGCGGCGAGGATGGTACCGGCCAACAGCTTCGTGTTGATTGTCTTCTTCATTCGACTGTCCTCACGCCCTTGCGCGGCACGACGTAACCAACCCACCAGCCAAAGCCGCCCATCAGTGCGAGAACAAGGCCGACATAGATCATGAAGTTGTCGGAGAGCCAGGCAGCCGCGAGGCGTCTCAGATTGGCGGGGCTCGTATCGGTGATCGGAAAGAAACCGTAGGTTTCGGGGTATCGGTTCACGAGTTCGAGGTCAGAGCGGCGGATCACCGCTTCGCCTCCTTCGAGTGCCGTCCAGGTGGCCGGCCTCGTCAGCGCTGCGACGCCTTGCTGGAGCAGGGTTTCATCGGAAGCGTTGACATAGGTCCAGACGGCGGTGCCTTCAGCTGCGGCCACCTGTCTCAGACTGATCAGCCGATCCCGTGGATCGACCTTGACATCTTCCCGACCGATATCCTTGTAGGCCAGCCAGCGGTTGACAGTCGTCGAGGCACGCGCAATCCAATCCGAGGCGCGGCTCTTCAACGACAGCTGGTCGTGCGCAAGTCGCGTTTCGACCTGGAAGGCGTCGAGCAGGGCTTGCGAGTCAGAGATTTGCCCGCCTGTAGTCACCGAAGCCGTGACCAGATCATCGGTTGCAGAGAGCTGCAGGCGATCGCCCTTTTGCCCGGAGAGTTCGGCAAGCTCCAGCGGCTCTTCACCGGCGCCGACAATCAGCGCATTCGTGGACTGGCGCGCATCCGGACGGCCGATCTTGAGTTCGGCTGGAAGAGGATGACCGGCCGACATGGCGAGCCGCGTCAGAAGAGTCAGGGCCGAGCCCAGCCGCGCAGGTGTCGGCGTATCGACATAGAGGCCGAAGCTATCAGCGCCCTTGAAGGGGAAGGAGGTGCCAGCAAAGGCCGCAAGGTCGGGAAGACGGCCGGCGCGCGCCAGGGGCGGTATCGTCACCGTCGTTTCCTCGAGCAGCAGGAAGCGCGACCGCGCTTCATCCCGTCCAGCCGGATCACAGGTGAGGTCCGAGGCGAGCGGCAGCTCGGCCAGAACGCGAACATGGTTCACACCAGGATGGAAGGCGCGCAGGGGAAGTTCCAGCGGCTTGTCCTTGAGCGTCGTGCCCTCAGGATCGTAAAGCACCAGGCTAGCTACGGCCCGTTCATTAACGCGGACAAGCAGTTGCGTCCCGGGGGCGAGCCCTGGTGCGGTGGCGGCGTTGAGATCGAGATCCACCGTCGCATAGTCGCCGGGATAGAAATCGGCAGGCATGACGACGTCGAAGCTCGTCTGGAAGAGACGACCTGCAAAAGGCGTCGTCTGATAGCCGACGCTCGACAGCGGATGTGTGCCCGGGCTCTCGCCATCGATCCGCGTCTGCGCCATGGCAAGCTTGTTTGCGCGTATCAGCGGCAGCAGGGGACCGTTGACGGCGGCAAGCAGCAGCGACTGGATTTCGCTCTTGTTCGATCCGCGCATGGTAACCACGTGGCGACCGTTTTCTCCCTGTCGGACGAAGAGGCCACGCGGCGCTGCGTTGAGGGCATCTCGGGCGGTCTGGGGGAGTTTTGTGTCTGAGGGGTCCCCAATGAAGAGATCGATGCCCGGCCCGCTGCCTCCGACGTCGCCAACGCTGACGCTCAGATCCTCGCGACCGAGCACCAGTGCCAGGGTCTGCACAAGAGACAGGCCGTCGCGAAGGATCGTCTGGGGAGCCTCGTTCCCGGCGATCATCCGGATTTCCGTGGCGCCATCGCCATTCCTGCCGACCGACAGAAGGCTGGCGAGATCGCCGTCCCTCGGGCGTGCGCCGCTCAGGAAGCCGCTGACGAGCGGATCGATCTGCGTCCATAGTTCGTAGGTCGCCTGAACGCTGCAATCGATGCGGTGGTGCTGTTTCGCACGCAGACGCACCTTGTTCCAGCCGACAGTCAGGTCCTTGGCAGAGACGGGAAGGTCGTGGGTCGCCGGTCCGTTGGGCGAACGGATCGGCAAGGCTGCAAGAGGCTTGCCGTTCAACTCGACGTCCAGCATGGCATCGTCAGGCAGGACCGAGACGGCATTGGTGTAGCTCAATCTGAGAATGCCGGCCGTCGTTACCTGTTCGGGCGAGAGATAGAAGGTGAGTTCTCGTGCCGCGCCTTCGCCTTCCAGGCGCATGGCGGTTGCCGTTTGTCGAAAGGCGACCATCTGGCGCGGGATATCCGAAGCGGCCTGAAGCGTGCTCTGGACACTTGCCGTACCAAGGTCCGCAGGAACGAAATCGCCCGCGCGAGAAACGTTTGCCGACAGACAAATGAGCATGGCCGCTGCAGACAGCCGGCGCAGGAATTCATGGTTATGCATAGGCCGACCCTTTCACGGCTACCGGATAGGTCTCGCCCGGACCGGAATCGGTGCTTATTGCCTTGATGATCAGCGGCGCGTCGGGATGCGAGATTTCCGTCGTTTCGCGGACCAGGCGCAGGGCATAGGTAAAGCCGCGCAGCGTCTCGGTAATCGTCCAGAGGGCAAAGCGGAAGGTGCCGGTGAAGAAGCCCTTGTGCTTCTGGACACGGTTCCAGCGATCCTGCAGCGGTTGCTGTTCGCAATACATCATCTCGGCGATTGCGATGAAGGTTTCGGGCGTGCGCTCGGCAAAGGCGAAGCCGAAGCTCGTCTCGTCCTGCCGGCGCAGCATGCTGCGGCAGACGAGGGGGACGCGTATTCCCCGGCCGTGGCGGCGGATCTCGATGACGGCCTCTTCGCCCTTCTCCAAGCCATTGACCGGCTGGCCGTCGATGAACTGCAGGGCAAGGCCGCCGCTCGACACGTCAGCCACGATGACGGCGTGGCTTGCGCCACCGGCGTGCAGGATGGCATGGCGGCGAACGCTAAGCCGCTGGTTGCGTCGGCGCTCGCGCCGTTCCGAGACGGAGCCGAGGGCGGCACCGGCGATCCCCATGTTGATGATGTTCCAGCCGGCAACGATGAGCAGCAGTTCGGACGGCATTGCTTCCGTCATGTAACGCCAGATCGCGTAGCAGGTGGCGGCAAAGAGCAGGAAGAAGATCAGGAAATAGGGACGCGCCAGCGGCGAGAGCTTGCTTTCATCCAGCGTCTGGCCTTTCGACGTGACGTTGAAGGTCGGCTTGCGGGGGTTCTTTACGACGCTCAGGATCGCGCCGAAGAGCATCACCGACTGCACATATTCATAGAGTTCGGAGACCCAGGGCCAGCGGACGCGACCGAAGAGGTAGCTCTGCATGGCAAAGGACGAGATGAGGTAGGTCACCGAATAGCAGATGAACTCGGTGATATTGGCTTCGAAGATCTGCAACGAGAAGAAGATGTAGAGGAGCGGCGAGAACATGAAGGTCAGCCGCGTCAGCGGAAAGAGCCAGAACAGGTTCGTGCCGGCGTAGCAGATGCGCTGTGCCGCAGAGAGGCCGCGCTGCAGGAAGGGACGGTTCAGGGTCAGGATCTGCAGCATGCCCTGGGCCCAGCGAACACGCTGGCCGATGAAGGAGACGAGCGTTTCCGGCTGCAGACCGGCGATCAGAGGCTTGTCGACGTAAAGGCTGTGCCAGCCGCGGCAATGCAGCGCCAGCGCGCTTTCGCAGTCTTCGGTGATCGACTGGCCCGAAAAGCCGCCGGTCTCCTTCAGCGCCTTGCGGCGCAGGACTGCAGCGGAGCCGCAGAAGAAGGATGCATTCCACTTGTCGAGGCCACGTTGCACGACGGAATAGAACATCTCGTTTTCCGACGGCATCTTGCCGAAGGTCTGCAGGTTCTTTTCCAGCGGATCGGGATTGAGGAAGTAGTGCGGCGTCTGGACGAGGAAGAGCTTCTCGTCGTTTTTGAAGTGGCCCACGGTCTCGTTGAGGAATTCGCGCACGGGCGCATGGTCCGCATCGAAGACGACCACAAGCTCGCTGGTCGAGATCGCAAGGCCCGCGTTCAGGTTCCCGGCCTTCGCATGGCTGTTTTCGGCGCGGGCGTGATAGCGGACGCCAAGCGCTGCGGAAAGTGCTTGCAGTTCATCGCGACGGCGACGGGCAGCGATGGCGGCGCGCGGATCGGACTGGTTGCATTTGGCGTCGGTGCCGCCGTCGTCGAGCAGATAGACGGTGAGCTTGTCTGCCGGATAGTTCATCGATTTGGCCGCAGCCAGCGTCAGCGCCAGAAGGTCGGCGGACTCATTGTAGGACGGCACGAAGACGTCGACGGTCGGCTTGTCGTCATCGGCAAGACGAGGTGCCGGTTTGCGGTCCAGCGGGTCGGCGACGATGAAGAAATTGATCGCCAGCATGACCAGGCAATACATTTCCGCCGCATAGAGAATGATGCCCGGAATGAAATTCCAGGGCTCGTTGATGTCGGGAAGCGTCTCCGTCGTGCGCCAGAACGCATAGCGCAGGGCGAGCACGGCCGAGAACACGAAAGTCATCACGCGGAATGTCTTGTTCTGAGGGCGCATCATGAACAGGAGCATCAGCGCCAGAATGGTCAGGCTGAGCACCAGTTGCGCCTGCAGGCTGATCGGCAGCCACAGCAGAAACATACCAAAAAGGCCCGCAATGATTGCAGGCAACGCAGCGCACATCATGTGCAGAACCCCATCTCTCATCCGCTCGCAGCTTCATCTGCGGCGATCCCCTAACAGGGACGCCTGAGAATTAGGGGGTGACTTCTTAGCAAATTGCTAAGAGCGCGAGCGTCGAAAATGCAGAATCTCCGCATCGCGCTGCCACGAATTGACCTGGCAAAGCATTGAAAAATAGAAATATTCTAACCGCTTTATTCGAGTATTTCGACATATCGCGACAATCCAAATCCTAAACCTGATCTAATCGACATGGTGGAGAAAACGTTAACACACAGCCTTGGTGGAAGGTGTTTGCCCCAGGAGGGAACAGAGAATGAGATCCTGGGTGGTTTTCTCCGCTGCTCG
The DNA here is from genome assembly GCF_014237835.1 of Rhizobium sp. AQ_MP. Taxonomy (GTDB): domain Bacteria; phylum Pseudomonadota; class Alphaproteobacteria; order Rhizobiales; family Rhizobiaceae; genus Allorhizobium. The sequence goes on along the minus strand of NZ_JACJVI010000002.1, from coordinate 62,572 downwards.
TGTGTTGAACCGGTGATCGGACAGCGTCGTCCGCCGCATCGTCCCACACCCAAGTTAGATCGCCAGCGTCAGCGTCCCGATCTCGCACATCCTGTTGCGATGCTGCGTCGTTTCCCGGTTCTCGCCAGAGGCGCTGGAAGGATCCGCTCCAACACCTACTCCCCCCGTTTGTTTGTCGTGTCACTTCGATCATTGACACGGTTTCAACCTCGCAATAGCCTTTGTGGAAACGTTACCACATTGGGAGGAAATCGATGAAACTCGCGCGGCTCAACCGCCTCTTCGGCACGTCTGGAAACTGCTTCGACGTGGCGATCGACCATGGGATGTTCAACGAACGCACCTTCCTGGCCGGTATCGAAAACATGCGGGCTGCGATCGATATCATCGCTGCTGCAGCGCCCGATGCGATCCAGCTCCCACCGGGCACCGCTCCCCTGCTGCAATCGATCCCGGGCAAGGCCCGCCCTGCCCTGGTGCTGCGCACCGACATCGCCAACATCTACGGCAATCCGCTGCCGAGCGCGCTGTTTTCGGAAATCATCGACCACCCGGTCGAACAGGCGATCGCCCTTGATGCGGCTTGCGTCGTGGTCAACCTGCTGATGCTGCCGAACCAGCCGGAGGTCTATCGCGCCTGCGTGCGCAATGTGAACAGCCTGAAACGCGAATGTGAGATCTACGGCATGCCGCTGATGGTCGAACCTCTGGTGATGCAGGACAATTCCAAGGGCGCCTACATGGTCGATGGCGCCATCGACAAGATCCTGCCACTGGTCCGCCAGGCCGCCGAACTGGGAGCAGACATCATCAAGGCTGATCCTTGTGACGACGTGAACGAATACCACCGCGTCATCGAAATCGCCCAAGGGCTGCCGGTTCTGGTGCGCGGCGGTGGCAAGGTCTCCGATCAGGAAATCCTTGCACGTACCAAGGTCCTGATGGAACAGGGCGCCCGGGGCATCGTCTATGGTCGCAATGTCATCCAGCACGCCAATCCGGGCGGCATGACGCGCGCGCTGATGGCCATCGTCCATGACGGTGCAACCGCCGAAGAGGCGTCACGCCACCTCGCCTGAGGTCGGGCGACGGGAGGAGGAAGATCATGAAGACATTTCGTTTCGGCGTCATCGGCTGCGGCCTGATGGGACGCGAATTTGCCAGTGCCGCCGCGCGCTGGATGCATCTGAGCGATGCAAAGGCACGGCCGGAAATCGTCGCCGTCTGCGACACCAATCCGGAACTGATGGCGTGGTTCACGACCCACATTCCATCGGTGCGGCAGACCACCGCCGATTACCGCGAACTGCTCGCCAACCCGGAGGTCGACGCGATCTATTGCGCGGTCCCGCATGTCCTGCATGCGGAGTTCTACGTGGAGATCCTCAAGGCCGGGAAACACCTGCTGGGAGAAAAGCCCTTCGGCATGGACCGGGAGCAGAACCAGGCCATCATGACCGAGCTTGCAAAGCATCCGGAACTGATTGTTCGTTGCTCGTCGGAGATGCCCTACTTCCCCGGCGCACAGAAAGTCATCGCCATGGCTGCCAGCGGCGAGATGGGTGACATCCTGGAGGTCGAGGCCGGTTTTCTGCATTCCTCCGACATCGACATGAACAAGCCGATCAACTGGAAGCGCATGGAGCACGTGAACGGCGCCTATGGCTGCATGGGCGATCTCGGCATGCATGTCCTGCATGTGCCGCTGCGTCTTGGCTGGCGGCCCGAGACCTTGCACGCCAATCTGGTGAAGCGGGTAACCGAGCGGCCGGACGGCAAGGGCAACCGGATTCCCTGCACCACCTGGGACAACGCGACGATCAGCAGCCGCGTAGTGACTGCGGATCAGGATTTCCCGATGGTCCTCAAGACCTGGCGCATCGCTCCAGGCGAATCCAACACCTGGTACATCCGCATTCTCGGCATGAAGAAGAGCGCCTTCTTCTCGACCAAGCAGCCACGCCAATGGCAATGGATGGATTACCAAGGCACGACGCAGTCGTGGAACACGGAAGACCTCGGCTATGGCTCGGTTTTCCCCGCCATTACCGGCAAGATCTTCGAATTCGGATTTGCCGATGCGATCCAGCAGATGTGGGCGGCCTTCATGGACGAACTGGCCGGCGGGACGGCAAACGGCTTCCCCTGCGCAAGCCCTGCCGAAGCTGCAGACCATCATGCGGTGCTGACCGCAGCGCTGAGGTCTGGTCTCGAAAACCGCGTCGTCACCGTCGACTACGATTGAGGCACGGCCATGAAACGCTCGGAAATCAACGCAGCATTGCGCTTTGCGATCGAAATGCTCGAGACCTGGCGCTGGTCGCTGCCGGTATGGGGAACATGGACCGTGGCAGACTTCGCCGCCAATCCCGAGGCCTCGCAATATCTGCGCAGCCGCCAGCTCGGCTGGGATGTCACCGACTTCGGCTCGGGCCGTTTTGCCGACCAGGGGCTCGTGCTCTTCTGCCTGCGCAACGGTATCCTCGGCATGAAGGGCGAACGCAGCTATGCGGAAAAACTGCTCTTCATTCAGGAGGGACAGCTGACACCCGCACATCTGCACAAGGCCAAGCAGGAGGACATCATCAACCGCGCCGGTGGTGATCTCGTCGTCGAATTCTGCGCCGCCGATGAGATGGGCAGGACCACCAATGCCGATGTTACGGTGCTGGTTGATGGCCTTGCCCGGCACCTACGCACCTGGGAGCCCCTGGTGCTGCATCCCGGCCAAAGCGTAACTATCCCGACCGGTCTCTATCACCGTTTCTATGGGGCGGCAGGAAAGGGCCCGGTTCTGGTCGGCGAAGTCAGTGAGGTCAACGACGACCGTACGGACAACTATTTCCTCGAACCCATCGGTCGTTTCGCCGAAATCGAGGAGGACGAGCCACCGCTCCGACCGCTCTGGAACGAAGGGAGTGTCTGATGAGAGCCGGGGAGGAGGTTCGAAACGGACAGGAAACGGAAGAGACGGGCGGCATCGTCTGCGTCGGCAACTTCATCGTCGATCGCATCCACACACTGTCATACTGGCCTGAACAGGGAAGCCTCGCCCATATCCTGCACCAGGATCTCGGCGTCGGCGGCGGCGCAGCCAATGTGGTGACCGACCTCGCCTCGTTCGGCTTCAAGGGTCGGCTTTCGGTCGCAGGCGCCGTGGGCGAGGACAGGGACGGCGAATATGTCCGCGATCGCCACGCCTCGCTTGGCATCGACGTGACGGGCCTGAGGACACTGAAGGGTCATGCAACGGCGCATACCCATGTCATGAATGTGCCAGGACAGAGCCGAACCTTCTTCTATCACGGTGGCTCCAATGATCTCCTGACCGAGGATGCGATCGATCCCAGAGCCTATGCCGCAAGCGGACATCGGATTTTCTATCTGGGCTACCTGATGCTCTTGCCGGCACTGGACCGCCTGGACGAAGCCGGCTCCTCCGGAGCAGCCCGTCTGCTGAAAGCCGCGCGCGAAGCAGGCCTCGTTACCTGCGTCGATTTCGTCTCGAGCGAGGATCCCGCCTTTGCCGCGCAGGTCGCTGCCGCCCTGCCCCATTGCGACTACGTGATCGTCAACGAGACCGAAGCCGGACGCGCAACCGGGATGACCGTTCGCGATGAGGCGGGCGGGCTGTTGATGTCAGCGCTGGAGGCGGCAGGTGAGAGGCTCCTGGATGGCGGCGTCGCCAGAGGCGTCGTCATCCATGCACCGGAACTCTCCATCTGGCTCACACCGCAACAAGCTCCCGTTGTGACCCCAGCTTTCCCCGTGGATCCAGCGAAGATCGTCAGCCCCGTGGGTGCCGGCGATGCCTTTTGCGCGGCTGTCCTCTACGGACTGCATGAGGGCTGGCCGATCGAAACCACCTCGATCGTCGCCCATCGCGCGGCGGTCCATTGTCTTGGTGGCGCAACCGCGACGGATGGCATACCCGACATATCGGTCCTGCTGGCTGAAATCGGCCAGGACGTTCCGACAACGGCATAACTGCCGGCTGGCGGCGGTTGGATGGCCTTAGCCCCTGACCGAAACCGGGGCGGTGGATTCCCTGACGATCAATCGCACAGGCAGGCGCGTCACTGATGCGGGCCGATGATCGAATGACGGCTGACGATGGCCAAGTCGCTCCTCCAGTCGTCGAGTGGCCTCCAGCGCGACATCACGGATCGGCTGCGCCACAGTCGTCAGTCTCGGTAAAACATAAGCCGCTTCTGGCAGATCGTCGAAACCGATCACCGAGCAGTTCTCTGGCACGCTGCGGCCACTGTCGCGGACAGCATGGATGACCGCGATGGCTGCGATATCCGTCGTTCCGACGATCGCGGTAAGGTCGCCATGATCATGCAGGACCTTCTCGGCCAGTGAATAGATGGCCGGGAAACTGTGATCCTCGCCGATTGCCTCTGTGACGGGCGACAGCCCATGGTGGCGCAAGACCTCCCGGATGCCCTGCAGGCGCAGCCGGATCGGTTGGCTGTGACCGGGCGCTCCGACCACTGCGACCTTTCGATGACCAAGGTCGATGAGGTGCTGGGCCATGATGCGCCCACCCTCCACATGGTCAGCCATGATGGCGTCATCCGATATGCCTTGAAGCTCACGGTCGATCGCGATGATCGGAATGCCGGAATCCGCCAGGGGCTTGAGATGCGCGGTTCCACCATAGGCGCTCGCGACGATCACGCCCTCGACCCGCTGCGCTCTGAGCATCGCGACATAGCGTGCCTCGTGCTCTTCGTTCTCGGCGGAACTGCAGATCAGGGTGTGATAGCCGCGCTCGAAGAGCTCGCGTTCGATCGTGTTGGCCAGGATGCCGAAGAAGGGCACGTCTATCGATGGCAGCATCAGGCCGATCATCCGGCTGGCCTCGCCCCTCAACATCCGGGCGCCCTTGCTCGGCGCATAGTTGAGATCCCGGATCGCCGTCTCTACCCGTTGGCGCACTTCCGGGGATACATAGCCACTGTTGTTCAGAACGCGTGACACGGACGAGACCGATGTTTCGGCAACCTTCGCTATCGTTCTGATACTGGCTGTCATCTCCGGCTTTCCTGCTGCACAGGGCTGACGGAGTAAGCAGATTCCGCCGCCTCCGCAAGTCGAGAGTATGAACGGGATGCAGCATCTGACAGGGACCAGGAGACGATCACACGTCCAAAGTCGCCTGACGCTCCCAGGCAGTGAAATGGGAACAATAGCTGTCCCACTCGCTGTGCTTCAGCTTCAGATATGCGGCGGAAAATTCTGCACCCAAGGCCGCCTGCAAATCCTCATCCTTCCCGTAGGCACGCAGCGCATCAAGCAGGTTGAGTGGCAGACGCGGTGCATCCTTCACCAGGTGGCCATCGCGATACATGTCGATGTCGTGATGCGGGCCCGGATCGGCATTGCTCTTCAGGCCGCTCAGACCCGCCGCGATGATGATCGCCTGAAGCAGGTAAGGATTGACCGCGCCGTCGGGCAGACGCAGCTCGAAACGACCGGGGCCGGGCACGCGCACCATATGGGTGCGGTTGTTGCCGGTCCAGGTCACCGTGTTCGGAGCCCAGGTCGCACCGGAAACCGTGCGCGGCGCGTTGATGCGCTTGTAGGAGTTGACCGTGGGATTGGTGATCGCGGCAAGCGCGGAGGCATGTTTCATGATGCCACCGAGGAAGGTCTTGCCTTTCGCCGAAAGGCCGAACGGCATGTCCTTGTCGGCAAAAGCGTTGACCCCGCCCTCGAGATCCCAGACCGAGATATGGGCATGGCAGCCATTGCCGGTCAGCCCCTTGAAGGGTTTCGGCATGAAGGTGGCGCGAAGGCCATGCTTCTCTGCAACAGACTTCACCATGAACTTGAAGAAGGAATGCTTGTCGGCGGTCTTCAGCGCGTCGTCATATTCCCAGTTCATCTCGAACTGGCCGTTCGCATCCTCGTGGTCGTTCTGATAGGGCTTCCAGCCGAGTTCCAGCATGTAATCGCAGATCTCGGCGATCACGTCGTAGCGGCGCATCAGTGCCTGCTGGTCGTAGCAGGGTTTCTCAGCCGTATCGAACCCATCCGAGATCTTTTCGCCATCGGCCGAAATCAGGAAGAATTCAGGTTCGACACCTGTCTTGACCCGCAGACCATGCGCGGCAGCCTCAGCAACAAGCGTCTTCAGGACCACGCGCGGCGCCTGAGCGACGGGCTGATCATCCATCATGCAGTCGGCGGCGACCCAGGCGACGTCCTTTTTCCAGGGCAGCTGGATGACCGAGGATGCATCGGGAATGGCAAAAAGGTCAGGATGGGCAGGCGTTAGATCGAGCCAGGTCGCAAAACCGGCGAAACCTGCACCATCCTTCTGCATATCGGCGATCGCTTCAGCCGGGACCAGCTTGGCGCGCTGGGCGCCGAAGAGATCGGTATAGCTGATCATGAAGTATTTCACGCCGCGCGCGGCAGCGAAGCTTGCAAGGTCCTGTGTCACGTCGTTCCCCTGTTTTTATGGATTGAGACACATTGGTTGAAAGGAAATGGCCGCATCCGTGGGAGTCGGATGCGGCCATCAGGTTTTAGAAGCCTCCTTTGCCGGGGTACCAGCTGGTGCCGGCGAGCGGCACTTGCGCCATGGCGGCCGCCTCCATCGTCAGCGCGCAGAGATCCTCCGGTTCAAGATTGGTGAGCTTGTTCTTGCCGCAGGCGCGGGCAATGGTCTGTGCCTCCAGCGTCATGACCTTGAGATAGTTGGCGAGACGGCGACCGGCGGCAACCGGATCGAGGCGGGCGGCAAGTTCCGGATCCTGTGTCGTGATGCCGGCCGGATCCTTGCCCTCATGCCAGTCGTCATAGGCCCCGGCCGTCGTACCAAGCTTCTGGTATTCCGCTTCCCACTTCGGGTCATTGTCGCCGATGGCAACGAGCGCTGCTGTGCCGATCGCCACGGCATCCGCACCGAGTGCCAAAGCCTTTGCAACATCGGCACCGGAGCGGATACCCCCCGAGATCACCAGCTGGACCTTTCGGTGCATGCCGAGGTCCTGCAACGCCTGGACGGCAGGTCTGATGCAGGCGAGTGTCGGCATGCCCACATGCTCGATGAAGACGTCCTGGGTCGCGGCCGTTCCGCCCTGCATGCCGTCGAGAACCACCACATCGGCGCCCGCTTTGACGGCAAGAGCTGTGTCGTAATAGGGGCGAGCACCGCCGACCTTCACATAGATCGGTTTCTCCCAGTCGGTGATCTCCCGCAGTTCGAGGATCTTGATTTCGAGATCATCGGGGCCTGTCCAGTCCGGGTGGCGGCAGGCGGAGCGCTGGTCGATGCCCATCGGCAGATTGCGCATCTGGGCGACACGATCGGAGATCTTCTGGCCGAGCAGCATGCCGCCGCCGCCGGGCTTTGCCCCCTGACCGACCACAACCTCGATCGCATCGGCGCGGCGCAGGTCTTTCGGGTTCATGCCGTAGCGCGAGGGAAGATACTGGTAGACCAGTGTCTGGCTGTGGCCGCGTTCCTCGTCAGTCATGCCACCGTCGCCCGTTGTGGTCGAGGTGCCGGCAAGCGTCGCGCCGCGCCCCAGCGCCTCCTTGGCGTTGCCGGAGAGCGCGCCAAAGCTCATGCCGGCGATGGTGATTGGGATCTTCAGCTCGATCGGCTTCTTGGCAAAGCGGGTGCCCAGAACGACGGATGTGTCGCACTTCTCGCGATAGCCTTCGAGCGGATAGCGGGAGATCGAGGCGCCGAGGAAGAGCAGGTCGTCGAAATGCGGAACCTTGCGTTTCGTGCCGCCACCGCGGATGTCGTAGATGCCGGTTGCCGCCGCGCGGCGGATCTCGGCCAGCGTATGATCATCAAAGGTTGCGGACTTGCGGGGCGGGGTAAACGGGTTGTGGTAGCTCATGGCTGTTCCTCGCCTCAATACGCGTCGGCATTGTCGATGTTGAAGTTGTAGAGCTTGCGAGCCGAACCATAGCGTTTGAACTCTTCCGGCTTGACGTCGCTGATCCCGGCCTTCCCCAACAGTTCCGTAAGCTTTTCGAGATGTTCGGGGCGCATTTCCTTTTCGATGCAATCGGCGCCGAGGCTCTTCACCGTACCGCGGACGAAGAGTTTGGCTTCGTAGATGCTGTCGCCGAGCGCTTCCCCCGCATCGCCGCAGACAACCAGATGGCCGGATTGCCCCATGAAGGCGGACATATGCCCGATCGAACCTTTGACGACGATATCGATGCCCTTCATCGAAATGCCGCAACGGGAGGCGGCATTGCCCTTGATGACAAGCAGCCCGCCTCGGCCCGTGGCCCCGGCATATTGCGAAGCATCGCCCTCGATGATGACTGTCCCGGACATCATGTTTTCTGCCACGCCCGGTCCAGCTGAGCCGTGAACCGTAACCGTGCCACCGTCATTCATGCCGGCGCAGTAGTAACCGACCGAGCCCCTCACCTCGACGGTGACAGGAGCATCGATACCAACGGCAACGGCATGGTGACCGCGCGGATTGACCACTTCGAACGCGGTATCGTTTGCGCCGGCGCCAAGCTTGTGCAGGGCGCTGTTCAGGTCCCGCAAGGGGGTTTGGGAGAGATCGAAGACAGGCATGCTGAGAGCTTTCGTGTCGTGAGGACCAGGCGTCGGGGAGCGGTCAGGCGGCTTTATCGTGGTCCCAGAAGTAGACGGTCGCCGGCTCCGGCTCCCAGACCCGAGCAGTTTCGATACCGGGCAGGTTGACGAGCGCCCGGTATTCCGAACCGAAAGCGACATACTGATCGGTCTCGGCCATGACGGCGGGCTTGCAGGCGATCGGATCGCGCACCACGCCGAAGCCGGACTTTGTCCCGACGACAAAGGTGAAGAAGCCGTCGAGATCATCCAGCGCGCCGGTCAGCGCCTGGCCGAGATCCTTGCCCTTGGCCATCTCGGCGGTGAGATAGGCAGCGGCCACTTCACTGTCGTTCTGGGTCTCGAAGACCATGCCCTCGCGGATCAGTTCTCGCCGCAGATTGTTGTGGTTCGACAGGGACCCGTTATGCACAAGGCACTGGTCCGCTCCCGTCGAGAACGGGTGTGCGCCGAGCGTGGTGACCGCGCTTTCGGTGGCCATGCGTGTGTGGCCGATGCCATGCGTGCCGCCCATCGAGCGCACGTCGAAGCGCAACACGACATCCTTCGGCAGGCCGATTTCCTTGAAGATCTCGACGCTTTCGCCCGACCCCATGATGCGAACATGCGGGCGGATTTGCGCAAGTACCGTCCTGACATCGCCAAGCCTGGAAGCTGCGATCTCCACCACCGCATGGGTGCTCTTGACCGTAACCAAAGCCTCAAGACCGGCTTTCGCGAGATCTGCATCGAGGCCCGCAAAACCGGTCACCGGATCGGACGACTGGATTGTAACCTTGGCCTTACCGGCAGCTGCGCCGCCATAGATCGCGATCCCGGCCGAATCCGGTCCGCGATCGGTCATGGTGATCAACATATCCGACAGCAGATCCCCGAGACGAGGTTCCAGCCTCTTGTCCTTGAGGAATAAGCCAACAATGCCGCACATGGCCGATATCTCCAGTTTTGCTGGAGACAGAGCTAACAGGCGCAGCGGCAAAAATCAATTTCAGGGAATAAATTTTTCTCCGAGAGCAACTATCGTTGTTGTGGGTAGGAGATGATGGAGAGATAGCGTGCCGGCAGCTTGACCAGTTCCTCGGGCCCATGCGGCGCATCCGCGTCGAAGAACAGACTATCGCCGGCTTCCATACGGTAGAGGCTGTCGCCATGGCGATAAACGACCTCGCCTTCCAGCATGTAGAGGAACTCCATGCCCTCGTGCTGGAAGGTCGGGAAGACATCCGAGGAGGCATTCAGCGTGATCAGATAGGGCTCGACGGTCACGCCTGAGGTGTTGTTCTCGATATGGCCGAGCAGACTGTAATGATGCCCGGCACGGGTACCGCGGCGTTCGAGATTGACGCCTTCGCCCGCCTTGACGAAGCTTGCACTGCGCGGCTCCTCGAAGCCCCGGAAGAAGGCGGTGATCGGCACGCCGAGCGCCTTGGAGAGCGCTTGCAGGGTGGTCAGCGACGGCGAGATGTTGCCGTTTTCGATCTTTGAGAGCATGCCGACGGACATGCCGGTGGCCGCTGCCATGTCGGCGACAGTGATGCCGAGCTTTTTGCGATAGGTCCTCACCTCATGGCCGATCGCCATTTCCAGGTTGTTGGCACGCGGCTCACGCACGGCATGGGGATCCTGGACCAGCGCCGGCTTGGCAGGGTTCGCCAGTTCTTTCCCACTTTTTGCCATGGTTTCCCGTCCTCCTCGTCTCATCGCGTCTCTAGCGCGCTCGTTTGCTTGCTCTAGCGGATTTTGGCGTCACGCCAAACTGCTCTTTGAACGCTCGGGAAAAATGCGATGCGCTGGAAAATCCCGTGGCGAAGGCAAGTTCAGAGAGCGAGAGCGGGCTTTGCTCCAGCAGGCGCCGGGCATGATCGAGCCGGATCTTGCGATAACAGGCAAGGAAACTGATGCCGAGATGCTCTGCGAACAGGCGATCGAGATGGCGGGGGCTCACACCTGCAAGACGCGCCATGCTCAGCCGATCAAGCGGCTGTTCGATCGATGTCTCCATCTTCTCGAGCACCGTGATCAGCGCGGGATGATGGGTTCCGTAGCGTTCGCTGGACGATCCTCGTTGCGGTGCGGTTGGCTCGGCAACAGCCGTGTGCAGATACCAGTCGCTGACGCGACGGGCAAAAGCCGAACCCATGCGGCTGGCGATCACGGCATGCATCAGGTCGAGCGGTGCCACCCCGCCACCGCAGGTCACCCGGTCGCCGTCGATAACGTAGCGCGCCTGGCGAGGGGAAAGATGCGGAAAGGCTTCCCTCAGAGCCGGAGCATGCTCCCAGTGAATGGTAAAGTCGCGGCCATCCAGCAAACCGGCAGCGGCCAGAATGAAGGAGCCGCTGGAGATACCGCCGATGCGCACCCCCTGCCGGGCTAGCCGGCGCAGCAGCGGCAAGAGGGCAGAGGTTTCGGACCAGTCCTCCGGATTGCCACCGGCCACCACGAAAACGGTATGGCAGAACACACCCTCACGGGCGAGATCGTCACACGGAACGGCAAATCCGGAAGACGATTGCACAGGCAGACCACCTGCTGACAGCGACCTGACCTCATAAAGCGGCGTCTGCGCAATCAGATTGGCCGCTCTCAGCGGTTCCGTCGCCGAGGCAAAGGACATCAACGCGAAATTCGGCATCAAAACGAAGCCATAGCGCTGGGTCGTAGGGGCGGAGACAATCATGTCTCCAATCTAAACGAAAATGGCCTGATTATGCAATTTGGCTCCGCAGCGGGCCGCGACGCGAAGGACTATACCGAGGCGCCACAACACGGTTCTGGCTTCCTTATGGCCCCTTCGGCGACAGCAGCTGTATCGATCGCGCTTGAACCAGAACCATCGCCAGTCAGGAATTCAAGCGGACTGATCGCGGAGATAGTTGATCAGAGACGAAAAGTCTTCGTTCCCACGCCCCAGCTTTTCGAACAGATCGTAAAGCGCGGTGGCCTGGGCGCCGAGCGCCGTCACCGTGCCGGTCGATTTGGCCGCGTCCTGCGACAGCCGCATGTCTTTGAGCATCAAGGCTGCGGCGAAACCCGGCTTGTAGTCCCGGTTTGCCGGCGATGTCGGAACGGGTCCGGGCACCGGGCAGTTCGTGCTGATCGCCCAGCACTGGCCCGATGATGTCGAGGCCACATCAAACAGGGCCTGATGCGACAGCCCGAGCTTCTCGCCAAGCACGAAGGCCTCGCAGACCCCTGCCATGGTGATCCCGAGGATCATATTGTTGCAGATCTTGGCAGCCTGACCGGCACCGGCCGAACCGCAATGCACGACCCGCCGTCCCATGGCTTCCAGGATGGCGCGGCCCCGGTGCAAAGCACTCGCCTCACCGCCGACCATGAAGGTCAGCGTGCCCGCACTTGCCCCGGCTGTTCCACCGGAGACCGGCGCATCGAGCGACAGGCAGCCGGCCCCATCGGCAAGCGCATGGCATTTTCGGGCGCTGTCCACATCGATCGTCGAGCAATCGATCATCAGTGTCCCCTGATCGACAACCGCGACCAGTTCGCTCCAGACCGACAGGACATGATGACCGGCAGGCAGCATGGTGATGATGATCGTAGCGCCTGTCAGGGTTTCCGCCGCCGTATCGCAGAGCCTTATGCCGCTCTCTCTCGCGGCCAGCTTCGCCGCTTCAGACAGATCAAACCCGCGCACAGGATATCCCGCCTTGACGAGATTGGCAGCCATCGGCCCACCCATATTGCCAAGACCAATGAAGGCTATCGTCTCGAACATGCCGTTTCATCCTTTCGCTGAGATCGGTCCTGACCGGGAGGTCTCCCTTGCCGGTCACTCGTCCTAGAGGTTGCGCGCGATCACCATGCGCTGCACATCACTTGTGCCCTCGTAGATCTGGCAGATACGGGCATCCCGGTAGATCCGCTCGACCGGATAATCCCGCATATAGCCATAGCCACCATGGATCTGGATCGCATCCGAGCAGACGCGCTCCACCATTTCGGACGCGAAGAGCTTCGCCATCGAGGCTTGTGAAATGCATGGGATGCCCGCCTCGCGCAGCGAGGCTGCATGCCAGACGAGCTGTCTTGCAGCCTCGATCTGTGTCGCCATATCGGCGAGACGGAAGGCAACCGCCTGATGCTCTGCAATCGCTTTGCCGAAAGCCTTTCGCTCGCCGGCGTAATCGCGCGCCGCCTCGAAGGTCGCCTGCGCCATCCCGACCGACTGAGCGGCGATACCGATACGCCCTCCCTCCAGATTGGAAAGCGCGATGCGGTAGCCTTCTCCTTCCTCTCCGAGCCTGTTTTCGACGGGAATTTTCATCCCGTTGAAGGCAATCTGGCAGGTGTCTGACGCGTTGAGACCGAGCTTCTCCTCGACGCGCAGGACCTCGTAGCCCGGTGTATCCGTCGGCACGATGAAGGCCGTGATGCCGTTTTTACCCGCGCTGGGATCGGTCACCGCAAACACGATGATGACATGGCCGTTCTTGCCCGAGGTGATGAACTGCTTGGCACCGTCGATAACGTAATGGTCACCCTCCCGCCGTGCACGGGTTTTGAGGTTGGAGGCATCCGATCCGGCCTGCGGCTCCGTCAGGGCGAAACCGCCGATCCATTCACCCGAAGCCAGTTTCGGCAGGAAGCGCTGCTGCTGCTCTTCCGTCCCGAACTTCAGAATCGGCACACAACCCACCGAGCTGTGGACGCTCATGATCGTCGAGCAGGCGCCATCGCCCGCGGCAATTTCCTCGACCGCGATTGCATAGGCGAGCGCACCGGTGTCCGAGCCCCCGTAGGCTTCCGGCACCAGCATGCCAAGCAGCCCGAGCTCCCCCATTTCGGTCAATTCCTGGCGCGGGAAGCGGTGCTGGCGGTCGCGGTCGGCAGCGCCAGGGGCAAGCCGCTCGCGGGCAAAGCTGCGCGTCATCTCGAGGATCTGCTGTTGAAGCTCCGAAAGAACCATCCCGTCTTCCTCCAATCACGCCCGCTCGATGGCAATCGCCGTGGCTTCGCCACCGCCAATGCAGAGAGCCGCCATGCCGCGTTTCAGATCGTAGCGTTCGAGTGCGGCGATCAACGTCACCAGGATCCGCGCTCCGGATGCACCGATCGGGTGACCCAGCGCACAGGCGCCGCCATGAATGTTGACCTTGTCATGCGGCAGATCGAGGTCACGCATCGCGGCCATGGCGACGACGGCAAAGGCTTCGTTGATTTCGAACAGGTCGACCTCAGAGAGCGGCAGGCCGATGCGATCGGAAAGTTTCCGCAGGGCACCGATCGGCGCGGTGGCAAACAGGTTAGGCGCCTGCGAATGCGTGGCGTGCCCAACGATCGTGGCAAGCGGAGCAAGACCACGCCGCGCCGCTTCCGAGCGTCGCATCAGGACGAGTGCAGCCGCACCATCAGAGATCGAGCTGGAATTGGCAGCCGTCACAGTACCGCCGTCGCGGAAGGCGGGCTTCAGCGTCGGGATCTTCTCCGGCTTTGCCTTGCCCGGCTGCTCGTCGCGGCTGATCACCGTTTCCGTCTTGCCGGCTTTGACGACTACCGGCACGACTTCACGCTCGAAACTGCCATCGGCGATAGCCTTTGTTGCGCGCGTGAGCGAGGCGACGGCATAGGCGTCCTGTGCCTCGCGCGTAAACTGATAGGCCTCGGCGCAATCTTCCGCGAAAGTGCCCATCAGCCGGCCCTTGTCATAAGCATCCTCAAGACCATCGAGAAACATGTGATCGAGCACGCGCCCATGCCCGAGCCGGTAGCCGGCGCGGGCGCGGTCAAGCAGGTAGGGCGCATTCGTCATGCTCTCCATGCCGCCTGCCACAGCGACGGAGGCGCTTCCGGCAACCAGCGAGTCATGAGCGAGCATGGCCGCCTTCATGCCCGAGCCGCACATCTTGTTGACGGTCGTAGCCCCCGCCGAGAGAGGCAGACCTGCCGCGATTGCTGCCTGGCGTGCCGGAGCCTGGCCCTGGCCGGCCGGCAGAACACAGCCGAACAAGATCTCTTCGACGGCCTCGGCTGGAAGCCCGCTGCGGTCGAGCGCCGCCCGTATGGCAGCAGCGCCCAGCGCGGCTGCGGTCATCTCCTTCAGCTCGCCCTGAAAGCTCCCGATCGGGGTTCGGGCAGAACCGACAATGACGATTGGATCCTGAAATCCCATTTTTCCTCCTGAAGCAGCGATCAGCGCGCACCCATGCGGATGGCTCCATCGAGGCGGATGACCTCCCCGTTGAGCATCGTGTTTTCAATGATGTGGCGGACAAGGGCTGCGAACTCGGCCGGTCTGCCGAGGCGGGGCGGAAACGGCACGCTCTCCGCCAGACCTTCGCGCACCTGCTCCGGCATCCCGGCCATCATCGGCGTCTCGAACACGCCGGGCGCAATCGCCATGACGCGAATGCCGAACCGTGCGAGTTCACGGGCGATCGGCAGGGTCATGGCGGCAATCCCGCCTTTGGACGCAGCATAGGCCGCCTGACCGATCTGGCCGTCGAAGGCGGCCACGGAAGCGGTATTGATGATGACGCCACGTTCACCCTCGGCATCAGGTTCGTTCGTCTGGATCGCGGCAGCGGCGAGCCGGATCATGTTGAAGGTGCCGACAAGGTTGATCCCGATCGTCCGTTCGAAGCTCTCCAGCCCATGCGGCCCCTCGCGACCGACGACCTTCTCGGCAGGCGCAACACCCGCGCAATTGATCAATCCCCGCACAGGGCCAAAAGCTTTTGTCGCAGCCTCGATTGCCGCGGCGCCATCCTGCGCACGCGTCACGTCTGTTTCAAGAAAAGCAACGTTGTCGCCAAGCTCCCGCGCTAGCGATGGGCCCCGATCGCGATCACGATCGACAATCAAGACACAACCGCCCGCTTCGCTGATCATGCGCACCGTCGCAGCACCGAGCCCGGAGCAACCGCCGGTCACTATGAAACAGCCATTCTCGATGCGCATCGACCCTCCTCCCCTTCAGCCCTCGCCTGAAGCTGCCGATGGCACCAACACTACTGCGTTTCACAGTTGCAACCGATGACGAAATCGATCCATTCTTGAGGCCACTTTTGCCACTGATGCATTTAAGGCCGAACGAGGACCATGGCTGAGACCGAACGACACATGATCTCGACGGGTTTCGTCGAGGAGGCACTCGACAGCCTGAGACGCGCCAGCAGACCGACAGAACCGCTTCTGTCCCGGATCGGCCTTCCGCCTGTCGTCGATCAGCCGGTTTCGACGCAGACCTTCGGCCGCCTCTGGCTCGCAATTGCCGAGGAGCTGAATGACGAGTGCTTCGGCCTTGGCGAACGGCCAATGCCACGCGGCAGCTTCACGCTCCTGTGCCATTGCGTGCTGCATGCGCCAACACTCGAGCGGGCGCTAAAGCGGGCATTGCGTTTCCTCAATGTCGTGCTAGGCGAGCCGACAGGTCGGCTTGAGGTGCGCGACGGCACGGCGGTGATCGAGCTTTGCGAGACCGGGAGGCCCCGCTCCGCCTTCGCCTATCGCAGCTACTGGATCATCCTGCATGGATTGACCTGCTGGCTGGTGGGCAGACGCATTCCGATCCGCCTTGTGGATTTTCGCTGCAGCGAACCGGAGTTGAGCGCAGAGCACCGGCTTTTCTTCGGCGCTCCCATTCGCTTTTCGCAACCGGTAAGCCGCCTCGGCTTCGATGCCTCCATGCTGGCCTTGCCGATTGCGCGCAACGAGCAGGCCTTGCGGCAATTCCTTCGGGGAGCGCCGGCCAACATCTTGATCCGCTATCGCTATGACGCCGGCACGGCTGCCACCGTCAGACGTCGATTGAACCAGAAGGGGCCTGCAGACTGGGGCAGCTTCGCAGATCTGGCCCGCGACATGCGCATGTCGCCGTCGACTCTTCGCCATCGGCTGCACGACGAGGGACAAAGTTATGCCGGCATCAAGGACGACATTCGCCGCGACCTCGCCCGGGACATGCTGATCAACACGACGGACACCGTCAGCGAGATCGCCGCCCGTTTGGGTTATTCGGAGCCGAGCGCCTTTTACCGCGCATTCAAGAAGTGGATGGGTAAAAGTCCCGAAGCTTTCCGCAAGAGCGCCAGATCGTTTCATGCGGCTTAGCGGAACAGATACTGCGACCGAAGCTATGGCAAAAATGGCCAAAGCATTCGAGCCAATTTTGTCATGGCTTGCCACTCGCAAGACGAATACCATCCTCCTTGATTGACACGCTTCTGGGGAGAGAAGCAGTCTTCACGGGAGGAAATCGATGGTGGAACCCGCTCACCTGAGCCTGCACGTCCCCGAACCCGCCGTTCGGCCGGGTGGGGAACCTGACTTTTCCAACGTCAAGATTGCCAAGGCAGGTGCGGTGCCCCGGCCGCCGGTCGATGCGGCCGCCGAAGACATCCGCGACCTTGCCTATTCGATCATACGCGTTCTGAACCGCGACGGCGAGGCCGTGGGCCCCTGGGCCGGCCTGCTGACGGACGACGAATTGCGAACCGGCCTGCGCCATATGATGACGCTCAGAGCCTTCGATACCCGGATGCTGATGGCACAACGGCAGGGCAAGACCTCCTTCTACATGCAGCATCTCGGCGAGGAAGCCGTCAGCTGCGCCTTTCGCAAGGCGCTCAAAAAGGGCGACATGAACTTCCCGACCTATCGGCAGGCCGGACTTCTGATCGCCGACGATTATCCCATGGTCGAGATGATGAACCAGATCTTCTCGAACGAGGCTGACCCGCTGCGCGGGCGGCAATTGCCGATCATGTATTCCTCGAAGGAACATGGCTTCTTCACCATTTCCGGCAATCTCGCCACCCAGTATGTCCAGGCTGTCGGCTGGGCGATGGCATCGGCGATCAAGAACGACAGCCGCATTGGGGCCGCCTGGATCGGTGACGGTTCGACAGCCGAGTCGGATTTTCATTCGGCTCTGGTCTTTGCCTCCACCTACCGCGCCCCCGTGGTCCTTAATGTCGTCAACAATCAGTGGGCGATCTCCACCTTTCAGGGCATTGCCCGCGGCGGTTCGGGCACCTTTGCCGCGCGGGGGCTGGGCTTTGGCATCCCGGCGCTCAGGGTCGACGGAAACGACTATCTCGCGGTCTATGCGGTCGCCTGCTGGGCCGCCGAGCGGGCACGCCGCAATCTCGGGCCGACGCTCGTCGAATATGTGACCTACCGTGTCGGGGCGCATTCCACCTCCGACGACCCCAGCGCCTACAGGCCCAAGACGGAATCGGAAGCCTGGCCGCTCGGCGATCCCGTCCTGCGCCTCAAGAAACATCTGATCATCAAAGGAGCATGGTCGGAGGAAAGGCATGTCCAGGCGGAAGCCGAGATTATGGACGAGGTGATCACCGCCCAGCGCAAGGCCGAGGAAAACGGCACGCTGCATGCTGGCGGCAAACCTTCGGTGCGTGACATCTTCGAAGGCGTCTATGCCGAAATGCCGCCGCATCTGCGCCGACAGCGCCAGCAGGCAGGATACTGACATGGCCAGAATGACGATGATCGAAGCGGTGCGCAGCGCCATGGACGTTTCCATGGAGCGCGACGACGACGTGGTCGTGTTCGGCGAGGACGTCGGCTATTTCGGCGGCGTATTCCGCTGCACACAGGGGCTACAGGCAAAATACGGAAAGACCCGCTGCTTCGACACGCCGATCAACGAATCCGGCATCGTAGGCGCTGCGATCGGCATGGCGGCCTATGGCCTGAAGCCCTGCGTCGAGATCCAGTTTGCCGATTACATGTATCCCGCCTACGACCAGCTGACCCAGGAGGCGGCCCGCATCCGCTATCGGTCGAACGGTGACTTCACCTGCCCGATCGTGGTGCGCATGCCAACCGGCGGCGGCATTTTTGGCGGACAGACCCATAGCCAGAGCCCGGAAGCCCTGTTCACCCATGTCTGCGGTCTCAAAGTGGTCGTCCCGTCCAATCCCTATGACGCCAAGGGCCTGCTGACCGCTGCGATCGCCGATCCGGATCCGGTCATCTTTCTGGAGCCCAAGCGCCTCTATAACGGCCCCTTCGACGGCCATCACGACCGGCCGGTGACCCCCTGGTCGAATCATCAGCTGGGCGAGGTGCCGGAAGGCTATTACACCATCCCGATCGGCAAGGCGGACATCCGCCGCGAGGGTTCCGCGGTTACCGTGATCACCTACGGCACCATGGTGCATGTGGCGCTGGCCGCAGCCGAGGAGACCGGCATCGACGCCGAAGTGATCGACCTTCGCAGCCTGATGCCGCTGGATCTCGATGCCATCGTCAAATCCGTCGCCAAGACCGGTCGCTGCGTCGTGGTGCATGAGGCGACACTGACCTCCGGTTTCGGCGGCGAGATCGTGTCGCTGGTGCAGGAGCACTGCTTCTACCATCTGGAAGCGCCGGTCATGCGCGTCGCCGGTTGGGACACGCCCTATCCGCATGCGCAGGAATGGGACTATTTCCCCGGCCCCAGCAGGGTCGGCCGGGCGCTCATCGACGTCATGGAGGCCTGAGCCATGGGCGAATTCACGATCAAGATGCCCGATGTCGGCGAAGGCGTGGCAGAGGCCGAGCTCGTCGAATGGATGGTCAAGATCGGCGATCATGTGCGCGAGGACATGATGGTGGCCGCTGTCATGACCGACAAGGCGACCGTGGAAATCCCCACGCCCGTCAGTGGCACCGTCCTATGGCTTGGCGGCGAAGTGGGTGACACGATCGCGGTCAAGGCACCCCTCATACGGATTTCAACGGATGCCACGGGCGACGAGCCGGCAACCTCGGATTCTCCGAGCACGTCGCAGCCTCAGCCCAAGCCACCTGCAAACAACGACGCTCCGCGCCCTCAGCCCGTGTCAGCCTCGCCCTCAGCATCCGCCGCTGCAGCTGCTCCTGCCCCCGCCCGGCAACCCCCTCCGGAATTCGACAAGCCGCTCGCCGCCCCCTCGGTGCGCCTGCTGGCGCGCGAGAACGGCATCGACCTGCGCCTCTTGCGCGGCACCGGCCCGGCGGGACGCATATTGCGCGAAGACGTCGAACAGTTTCTCGCTCGCGGTGCCGATCCAGCACCAGCGGTCTCCGGCTTCGCCAAGAAGACCGCGCGCGAGGAGATCAAGCTGACCGGTCTTCGGCGCCGGATCGCCGAGAAGATGGTCGTCTCCACCTCGCGCATTCCCCACATCACCTATGTGGAAGAAGTGGACGTCACGGCGCTTGAAGAACTGCGCGCCAAGATGAATGGCGAACGTCGACCCGACCAGCCCAAGCTCACGATCCTGCCCTTCCTGATGCGCGCCATGGTCAAGGCGGTCGTCGAGCAACCTGATGTCAACGCGACCTTCGACGACGACGCCGGCGTGCTCACCCGTTTCGGCGCGGTACATATCGGCATCGCCACCCAGACCGCCGCCGGTCTTGCCGTGCCGGTGGTCAAACATGCCGAGGCGCGCGGCATATGGGATTGCGCGAGCGAGATGAACCGGCTTGCCGAAGCCACCCGCGCCGGCACGGCGACGCGGGACGAGCTGACCGGCTCGACCATCACCATCACCTCGCTTGGAGCGCTGGGCGGCATCGTCTCGACCCCGGTCATCAACCATCCGGAAGTCGCGATCGTCGGCGTCAACAAGATCGCCATACGACCGATCTGGGACGGCACGCAGTTTGTGCCGCGCAAGATGATGAACCTGTCTTCCAGCTTCGATCACCGCATCGTCGATGGCTGGAATGCGGCGACCTTCGTCCAGCGCCTGCGGGTGCTGATGGAGACCCCGGCGCTGATCTTTATCGAAGGCTGAGCCATGAAAGAGATTTCCTGCAAGCTTCTCATCATCGGTGCCGGCCCCGGGGGCTATGTCTGCGCCATCAAGGCAGGACAGCTTGGGATTGACACCGTCATTGTCGAGGAAGGCCGCCCCGGTGGCACCTGCCTGACGGTCGGCTGCATTCCTTCGAAGGCGCTCATCCATGCGGCGGAGACCTTCGACAAGACCCGCGCCCTCTCCCTCGGCGAGAACGCCCTTGGCATTCGCGTCGAGGCACCTTCGATCGATCTGTCCAAAACCATGGCCTGGAAAGACGCGATTGTCGGCAGACTGACCGGTGGTGTCTCCAGCCTCCTGCAGAAAGCACGGGTTAAGATCGTTCATGGCCGCGCCCGTTTTCGGGACGGCAAGACCGTGGAAGTGTCCACGGAAACCGGCCAGCAGGTCATCCGCGCCGAAACCGTGGTGATTGCGACCGGTTCTGATTCCGTCGAGCTTGCAGCCCTGCCGTTTGGCGGGCGCGTGATTTCCTCCACCGAAGCCTTGTCGCTGACCGAACTGCCCAAACGGCTCGTTGTCGTCGGCGGCGGCTATATCGGGCTCGAACTTGGAACGGCCTTCGCCCGGATGGGGTCCGAGGTCACCGTGGTTGAGGCGACATCGCAGATCCTGCCACTCTACGATGCCGATCTGGTCAAACCGGTTCTGCGCAGGTTGAGCGAACGCGGCATCAAGGTGCTGACGAATGCGCGAGCCGTGGGGCTTTCCGACACGGGCGAGGCGCTGATCGTCGAGACCGCAGGGGGACGGCGCGAGCTGCCGGCCGATCGCATTCTGGTCGCTGTCGGGCGACGGCCGCGCACCACGGGTTCGGGTCTCGAAGAACTCGATCTCGACCGGATCGGCTCGTTCCTGCAGGTCGATGACCGCTGCCACACATCCATGCGCGGCGTTTACGCGATCGGCGACGTGACCGGCGAGCCCATGCTCGCCCATCGCGCCATGGCGCAGGGCGAAATGGTCGCGGAGATCGTCGCCGGCCGCAAGCGCGCCTGGGACAAGCGCTGCATTCCGGCCATCTGCTTCACCGATCCTGAAATCGTCAGCGCCGGCCTCTTGCCGGAAGAAGCCCGCAGACAAGGCTTCGATGTGAAGATCGGCCAGTTCCCCTTTACCGCAAACGGACGGGCGATGACGGTGGAGGATGAAGATGGTTTTGTGCGCGTCGTCGCCCGGTCCGATACCCATGTCGTGCTGGGGCTTCAGGCGGTTGGAGCGGGCGTCTCCGAACTTGCCTCGACCTTTGCCATGGCCATCGAAATGGGGGCGCGGCTGGAGGACATCGCCGCGATAATCCATGCACACCCGACGCGAGGCGAAGCCCTGCAGGAAGCCTCTCTGAGGGCCTTGGGACACGCGCTGCATATCTGACCGACTTAGGCCGGACCGCATGACAGCATATCCTAGAGGAAGCCACATGACTGAGATGGACTTCGGGCTTGGCGAAATGGCGGAGGCGATCCGCGAGACGACAGCGCGTTTCGCGCGCGAACGCATCGCGCCGATCGCCGCCGAAATCGACGCGCAGGATCGCTTTCCGCGTGAACTCTGGCCGGCCATGGGCGCTCTCGGCCTGCATGGCATGACGGTTGCGGAAACGGACGGCGGTCTGGGTCTTGGCTATCTCGACCATGTCGTTGCCTGCGAGGAAATCAGTCGCGCTTCGGCTTCGGTCGGCCTGTCCTACGGCGCCCACTCCAATCTCTGCATCAACCAGATCGCGCGCTGGGGTTCGGATGAGCAGAAGGCGAAATATCTGCCCGGACTGATTTCCGGAGACCATGTCGGCAGCCTTGCCATGTCCGAAGCCGGCGCCGGATCCGACGTCGTCTCCATGCGGCTGCGCGCCGACAGGGTCGAGGGCGGTTTTCGCCTGAACGGCACCAAATTCTGGATCACCAATGCGCCCTATTCCCAGACGCTCGTGGTCTATGCGAAGACGGAGCCGGAAGCCGGATCGAAGGGCATCACGGCCTTTCTCATCGAAAAGGATTTCCCCGGCTTCTTGATCGGCCAGAAGATCGACAAACTCGGCATGCGCGGCTCGCCAACGGCCGAACTTGTCTTCCAGGACTGCTTTGTCCCGCGCGAAAACGTCATGGGTCCGCTGAACGGCGGGGCGAAGGTCCTGATGTCCGGCCTCGACTATGAGCGGGTCGTGCTTTCCGGCATCCAGCTCGGCATCATGCAGGCCTGCCTCGACGTCGTCCTGCCCTATGTCAGGGAGCGTCGGCAGTTCGGCCGACCGATCGGAAGCTTCCAGCTCATGCAGGCCAAGATCGCCGACATGGTCGTGGCGCTGAACTCCGCCCGCGCCTATGTCTATGCCGTGGCGCGAGCCTGCGATGCCGGCAGGACAACGCGTCAGGACGCCGCCGGTGCCATCCTCTATGCCTCCGAGAACGCTGTTAAAGTTGCCGAACAGGCCATCCAGGCTCTCGGCGGCGCAGGCTACACCAAAGACTGGCCCGTCGAACGCTATTGGCGCGATGCAAAGCTCCTCGATATCGGCGCGGGCACCAACGAGGTGCGCCGGATGTTGATCGGCCGGGAGGTCATCGGCGCGGGAGAGACAAGCTGATGCCGATACTCTCGACCCTGCTCGACCGCGACAGCGAAAGCTTTAAGGCCAATACGAAGCGCAACCGCGCCCTGGCCGAGGAACTGCGGTCCAAGGTGGCAACCGCAGCGCTTGGCGGGGCGGAAAGCCATCGCCAACGGCATGTCGCGCGCGGCAAGCTTCTGCCCCGGGATCGCGTCCTGCGCCTTATAGACGCCGGCTCTCCCTTCCTCGAGATCGGGCAACTGGCCGCAGGTGGCATGTACGACGACGAGGCCCCGGGCGCGGGCATGATTGCCGGCATCGGGCGGGTCTCCGGTCGCGAATGCATGATCATCGCCCATGATCCGACGGTGAAGGGCGGCGCTTATTTCCCGATGACGGTCAAGAAGCATCTGAGAGCACAGGAGATTGCTTGGGAAAACCGCCTGCCCTGCATCTATCTGGTGGATTCCGGCGGCGCCAACCTGCCGCATCAGGCCGATGTCTTCCCCGACCGCGATCATTTCGGCCGGATCTTCTTCAATCAGGCGCAGATGTCTGCCGGAGGCATTCCGCAGATCGCCTGCGTCATGGGAAGCTGCACGGCGGGCGGCGCCTATGTGCCTGCTATGTCCGACGAAACGGTAATCGTCCGCAACCAGGGCACCATCTTTCTCGCCGGCCCACCCCTGGTCAAAGCCGCAACAGGCGAGGTGATCTCGGCAGAGGAGTTGGGCGGGGCTGATGTACATGGCCGCAAGTCCGGCCTTGTCGACCATGTCGCCGAGAACGACGAACACGCCCTACTGATCGTGCGCGACATCGTTGCGACGCTGAACCGGCCGAAGACGGTGGACATCGAGCTTACCAAGCCGCGCCCGCCCCTGTTCGGCGCCGACGAGATCTACGGCGTGGTCCCGCAGGACCTGCGCACACCCTATGACGTGCGCGAGGTGATCGCCCGTCTCGTCGATGGTTCCGAACTGCAGGAGTTCAAGCCGCTTTACGGAGCGAGCCTTGTCTGCGGCTTCGCGCATCTCTGGGGCATTCCGATTGCCATCCTCGCCAACAATGGCGTCCTGTTTTCCGAAAGTGCCCTGAAGGGCGCCCATTTCATTGAACTCGCCTGCCAGAGGCAGATCCCTCTGCTTTTCCTGCAAAACATTTCCGGCTTCATGGTCGGCGGGAAATACGAGGCGGAAGGCATCGCCAAACACGGTGCAAAGCTGGTGACCGCAGTCGCGGGCGCACAGGTGCCGAAAATCACCGTGCTGATCGGCGGCAGTTTCGGGGCCGGCAATTACGGCATGTGCGGTCGCGCCTTCCAGCCGCGCTTTCTGTTCACCTGGCCGAATGCGCGCATTTCGGTCATGGGGGGCGAACAGGCCGCTTCGGTGCTAGCGACCGTGCATCGCGACGCCGAAAGCTGGACCGCTGAGGAGGCCGAGGCGTTCAAGGCGCCGATCCGCCAGAAATACGAGGACGAAGGCAATCCCTATTATGCGACGGCCCGGATATGGGATGATGGCATCATCGACCCCGCCCAGACCCGTGACGTACTGGGCCTCGCCTTTTCCGCAACGCTGAACGCGCCGATCCCCGAACGGGCGCAGTTCGGCATTTTCCGGATGTGAGGCAAAGATGATCGAAAGCCTCTTGATCGCCAATCGTGGTGAAATCGCCCGGCGCATCATTCGCACGGCAAGGCGGCTTGGCATCCGAACGATCGCGGTCCATTCGGATGTGGATGCTGAGATGGCCTTCGTGCGCGAGGCCGATGAGGCTATGCCGATCGGTCCGGCGCCGGCACGCGACAGCTACCTGCGTCAGGACCGGATCCTGGAAGCAGCGAAAAGGAGCGAAGCAAGCGCCATCCATCCGGGTTATGGCTTCCTGTCGGAAAATGCCGATTTTGCCGAAGCCGTGATGGCCGAGGGTATCGTCTGGGTCGGGGCGCCGCCCGCTGCCATCAGGGCCATGGGCCTGAAAGATGCCGCCAAACAACGGATGATCGCAGCCGGCGTGCCGGTCACACCCGGTTACATCGGGGAAGACCAGAGCCCGGAACGACTGCAACGCGAGGCCGATGCCATCGGCTATCCGGTGCTGATCAAGGCGGTGGCCGGTGGCGGCGGCAAGGGCATGCGCCGCGTCGAGCGCTCAGAGGATTTCCCCACCGCCCTCGCAAGTTGCCGTCGCGAGGCGGCGTCATCCTTCGGCGATGACCGCGTGCTGATCGAGAAATACATCCTCTCGCCGCGTCATATCGAGGTGCAGGTTTTTGGCGACACCAAAGGCAATGTCGTGCATCTCTTCGAACGCGACTGCTCGCTGCAACGCCGCCACCAGAAGGTGATCGAGGAAGCACCGGCGCCCGGCATGGATGCCGTGACGCGGGATGCGGTCTGCCAGGCGGCCGTCACGGCAGCCCGCGCGGTCGATTATGTCGGCGCAGGTACGATCGAGTTCATCGCCGATGCCTCCGAGGGCCTGCGCGCTGACCGCATCTGGTTCATGGAAATGAACACGCGTCTCCAGGTCGAGCATCCCGTGACCGAGGCGATAACAGGACAGGATCTGGTCGAATGGCAATTGCGCATCGCGTCAGGCGAGCCTCTGCCATTGAATCAGGACCAGCTTTCCATCACCGGCTGGGCCATGGAAGCCCGGCTCTATGCGGAAAATCCTGCAACCGGTTTCCTGCCGTCGATCGGTCGGCTCGACCATCTGCGACTGCCGGAGACACTGCGGATCGACAGTGGCGTCGAACAGGGCGACGAGGTCACCGCGCATTACGACCCGATGCTGGCCAAACTCATCGGCCACGGCACCAGCCGGCAAGAGGCGATCCGCAAGCTTTCCGACGGCTTGAAAAAAGTCGAGATCTGGCCTGTGCATAGCAACACCGGTTTCCTCGTCCGCACGCTCCGCCATCCGGACTTCCTGTCAGGTAGCGTCGATACAGGCTTCATCGAGCGTCATGCCGAAGACCTCGTGCCTCCGGACCAACCGCCTGAAGTGGTATTGCAGGCCGCGGCCACGGCCCTGTTGCCGAAGCAATCGCAGGATGTCTGGACCATGCTGACGGGATTTCGCCTCAATGCCGAAATCGACCGGCAGGTGGCCGTCGATGTTGGAAAGAGGCCCTATCTGGTTCAGATGAATGGCGCTCGAACGACGGTCCGAATGGAAAACGGGGTTCTTTTCCATGAAGGCGAGGCCTGGGCGTTCGGGGCACCGCGTGCCGGGCATAGTGCGCATGGATCCGGCTCAGTCGACGGCGCCATTATCGCGCCGATGCCCGGCATCATCATCGCCGTATCCGTTGCCAAGGGAGACGTGGTCAAGCGCGGCCAGCCGCTGATCGTCATCGAAGCCATGAAAATGGAGCAGGTGCTCCACGCCCCCTTCGATGGCAAGGTGGCGGAGCTGAGGGCGAGCCATGGCAGTCAGGTGGTAGAGGGCAGCCTGCTGGTCAGGATCGAGGGAGAAGGTTGATGGCCGGACGCTATTTCGACGATTGGACGATAGGCGACAGGATCGTCCACCAGCTCCGGCGTACGGTGACCGAGACGGACAATCTGATGTTCACGCTGATGACCCACAATCCGCAGCCCCTGCATCTTGACGTCGAAGCGGCCAAGGCAAGCGAATTCGGCCAGATCCTCGTGAACGGCACCTTCACCTTTTCGCTGATGGTCGGCCTGTCGGTCGGCGATACCACGCTCGGCACGCTGGTCGCCAATCTGGGTTATGACAAGCTCGCCATGCCAAAACCTGTGTTCATTGGCGATACGATGCGGGCCGAAACAGAAATTGAAAACTTGCGGGAAAGCAGATCGCGCCCGACCGCCGGCATCGTCACGTTCAGGCATGAACTCTTCAACCAGCGCAACGAACTGGTCTGCCACTGCCTGCGCTCCGCACTTGTCGCGCGGAGACCGCAATGAGGCTGCGCTCCCTGCTGTTTGTCCCGGGCGACCGGCCCGATCGGATGGAAAAGGCGCTGAGCTACGGCGCCGATGCCCTGATCCTCGACCTTGAGGATTCCGTGACGCTGGACGCCAAGCCCGAAGCCCGGCAGGCGACGGCCAACTTCCTCCGTCAGGCCAGAGGCAGGATCCCGCTTCTCGTCCGCGTCAACCCACTCGACAGCGGCCTTCTGGACGACGATCTCGCAGCGATCCTCGACGCGCCGCCGGAGGGGCTGGTGCTCCCGAAAGCGGAGGGGGCCTCAAGCGTGGAAGCCCTGAGTACGAAAGCGGCCGACATCCCCATCCTGCCGATTGCGACCGAGACCCCGGCCGCGATCTTCCAGCTAGGCTCCTACGCATCCGTGCGACACCATCTTCTTGGTCTGACCTGGGGCGCGGAAGATCTGCCGGCGGCGATTGGAGCGATCGGTGCACGCGACGAGACGGGCCACTATACCGCACCTTACGAACTCGCCCGCTCGCTGACCCTGTTCGGCGCCCACGCCGCCAGCGTAGCGGCGATCGAGACCGTTTTCCCCGCGCTTGCCGATGCCGCCGGGCTCGCAGCCTATGCGCGGCGTGCCCGCTTTGACGGCTTCAACGGCATGATGGCGATCCATCCCGCGCAGGTTCCCATCATCAACGAGGCCTTCACGCCGACCTTGCAGGAAATGGCGCAGGCTCGTGCGATCGTCGACGCTTTCGCCGCCAATCCGGGCAGGGGCACGATCGCGTTCGCCGGCCGGATGCTCGACGCACCGCATCTCAAGCAGGCAAGACGCCTGCTTGAAGCTGCTGGCGAGAACCCCTGAGACCGCCGTCGTCCTGGCAACAATCGGATCTAGGTCACGGAATCCGGCCCGGCCTGTCGCGGGTTTCGCGAGGGCAAGCGGGACGCCTCGACCAGCGCGGAACGGGTGGCGGACTGATGTCGCCTCTGCCGATAGGCATGGAACTGCGTATCGGCGATGACACCGATCAGGATGACGGCCCCCATGACCGCGAAGTTGAGCGACGAGGGAATGCCGAGCAGGTTCACGAGGTTCTGCAGCATCTGCAGAAGGACGACCCCAAGCACCACCCCGACGATCGAACCCTCTCCGCCCCTCAACGAAAACCCGCCCAGGACAGCGGCGGCAATCGCATAAAGCTCGTAGAAATTCCCATGCGAAGACGGCTGGACGGACTTCGTATACATCGCGAAGAACACTGCCGAGACCCCCGTCAGAAAGGTGCACAGCACATAGGCTGTCACGATCACACGTTGAGTGTTGATCCCCGAATAGCGCGCCGCCTCCTCATTCTTGCCAACAGCCAGCAGATGTCGACCGAAGACGGTTCGATGAAGCAGGAACCAGGCAAGGACGGCAAATACGCCGAAGGCGACGACCGAATGGGGAACACCAGCCGTTCGACCGGCAAAGAGGAATTCGAGTGTCGGGAGATCGGTGCCGAAGGTGAAACCGGCAGTTCCGTCCCTGGTGTAGAAGCGCGCTATGCCTCGATAGATCAACAGCCCGCAAAGCGTGACCACAAAAGGCTGAAGCTTCAGACGTGTGATCAGCCAGCCATGCAGCAATCCGATCACCGCCGACAGCACCATGACGATCGCGAGCGCGATCGGCCACGGAACGCCGTGCGAGGCAATCAGATCGATGAAGATCACACCCAGCAGGGCGATCCCGGAACCGATGGAAAGCTCGATTCCCGCCGTTACAATGACGAAAGCCTCGGCAATCGAAAACAGCCCGAACAGGCCGATCAGATTGGCGGTGTTGGCGAGGTTGATCGGGGAAACGAAGCGCGGATTGACGGCGGTCACGATCGCCGCGACGACCAGAACCAGAACAGCAAGTCCTATGTCTTTCTTGTGCATAAGGATCTCCTACCCGACCGCCAGCCTGAGGATCGCTTCTTCCGTTAGGTCTTCGCGCGACAGCACGCCGGCAATGACACCTCGGCGCATGACTGCCACGCGCGTCGAGACGCCCATCACTTCCTCCATGTCCGAAGAGATCATCAGCACGGCCGCCCCGCCTTCCGCGAGATCGCGCATCAGCCGGTAGACCTCTGCCTTCGCGCCCACATCAATCCCTCGCGTCGGCTCGTCGAGGATGATTAGCTTCGGATTGAGCCCGAGCCATTTGGCCAGAACCACCTTTTGCTGGTTCCCGCCCGAAAGCTCGCTGACCGCGCGGTCGAGCCGCTTTGCACGGATCGACAACCGACTGCGAAAGCGATCTGCCTCATCCGTCTCGGCCTGGCGATCGACAAACCCGGCCCGCGAAAGAGCGGAGAGGCTTGGCATGACCACGTTTTCGGTGAGTGAAAAATCAAGAAACAGACCTTCGGATTTTCGATCTTCCGGCACGAGGCAGATACCCGCAGCGATCGCCGCCGGCACCGATCCCGGCGGGATAGGCTTTCCATGGATCTCGACATGCCCATCATGCACGGGATCGATCCCGAAAAGAGCCCTCGCAAGCTCTGTCCGCCCGGCCCCCACCAGTCCGGCTAGCCCGAGGATCTCGCCCCTGCGGATCTCGAGATCAACCACCGCTTCGGGGTGGGCCTGCGTTCGCAAGGCTCGCGTTTGCAAGACGACTTCGCCGGACGTCGTGTCCGGTGGCGTGTAGAACTGCGCGACATCGCGCCCGATCATCAGGCGGACCATGGCGTCCCGATTGATGCTGCCTCCATGAAGGTCTCCGGCATTGCGCCCGTCCCGAAGTCCAACCACGCGATCGGCGACCTCCCCCATCTCGGTCAGCCGGTGCGTGATGTAGAGGACGGCCACGCCATCCGAACGCAGACGCCTGACCACCTCCAGCAACCGCTGTGTTTCGGCGAGGGTGAGGCTCGATGTCGGCTCGTCAAGGATCAGCAGCCGAACATTCGTCGACAAAGCCTTGGCGATTTCCATCAATTGCTGATCGGCTAGCGAGAGTTTGGCGGCCGGTGTCGAAGACTGGAAGCGCGCACCAAGCATATCCAGCAACGGCCTCACACGCCTCGCCATCGCGTCGTGGTCGATGAAGCCGAAGGGGCCGTGGCGCAACTCACGCCCGAGCATCACATTGCCCGCGACATCGAGATTGGCGAACGGGTTGAGTTCCTGATGCACGAATGCAATGCCATGTTTCAACGCCTGGGCCGGCGTCAGACAAGCGACCGTCTGGCCGTCGATGATGATCTCGCCCTCGTCGGGCGCAATCGTGCCTCCCAGCACCTTCATCAATGTCGACTTTCCAGCGCCGTTTTCTCCAATCAGCCCCACGATTTCCCCGCCGCGGATGCTGAGCGACACGCAATCGAGGGCGACGGCACTGGGATAAACCTTCGTGATCCCGACGAGATCGAGCGATATGGGCGCGGCAGCAGACATCGGTGGAATACCCTGAGCTGAAATGAAAGTACCTGCGCGGACCCGGAGTGTCCGCGCAGGTCGCTGACCGGCAGGCCGATCAGCCGCCGATCCGCTCCTTGAGCTGCTTTTCGAAGTCATCGACATTCGATTTGTCGATGACCTGCGTTGGCACGATGATCAGCCCGTCGGCCGGCACCTGGGACTTGTCGCCCTTGAGATAGGCGGCCATCAGCTTCATGCCCTGATAGCCCCACTGATAGGGGTCCTGCACCACTGTGCCAGCGAAACTGCCTTCGCGCACCGCGCCAAGCGTGATCGGATCTTCGTCGAAGGCGATCACAGTGATGGCGCCGAGCTTGCCCGCTGCTTGCAGGGCCTCGTAGATCTTGGGCGGATTGTAGGAATAGAAGCCGACCATGCAGTCGATGTCCGGATTGGCGGCGAGCACGTCGTCGACATTCGAGCGGGCGCGCGCGAAATCGACATCGTCACCGCGCACATCGACGAGTTCGATCGATTTGCCCTCCACCGCCTGCTTGAAGCCGGCGATGCGCTCTTTCGCATTGTCGGCACCGAGGAACCCGACGAAGCCCATGCATTTTCCGCCGTTCGGCAGCGCCTTGACAGCGATCTCGCCGGCCTGGACACCGGCGAGCGTGTTGGACGAGCCGAGATAGGCGATCCGCTTGGACTGCGGAGCATCGCTATCGGTGGTGAAGAGTGGAACCTGGTCGGCAATACGGTTGAAGGCGTCCACAGAGTTCTTCGGATCAACCGACGAGATCATGATTGCATCGGTCCCCGCTGCCACCAGGTCATCCATGAGGGCGTTCTGAAGCGCCGCAGTGCCCTGGGCGGGATACCGGAACTGAAGCTCGAAGTCTGACAGTTCAGCCTGCGCCGCCTTGACGCCCGCTTCGGCCAGTTTCCAGAAATCGGACGCGGCGTTAACGACAAAGGCGAGCGCCTGCTTGTCCTGTGCCACGGCTGGTGTGGCGACGATGCCCATGATCGCAGCGATGGCTGTTATGGTAAGTGGTTTCATGATGTCCTCCCGCAGCCCTCTCCTCTCAGGCTGCATCCTGTTGACGGACAGCAGCCGACATGCAGCGCTTTCGCACCGCAGGCTGCCGCATGCGGAAGGGACGAGCGAGTAGCCTCCCTCGCCCCTCTTGGTCAGTTGTCCTTGCAGAAGCCCGGATCTTCGGCGTTGCAGACGTCGAGACCGGTGAAGAGCGGGTCCTCGACTGTCTCGCCCTTGATGAGCTGGATCATCACGTCGGGCGCCTTGTAGCCCATCTCGAAGGGCCGCTGGCCGACCTGCGCGTGGCTGCGCCCTTCGCGGAAGGCTTGCGTCTGCGGCGGCAGTGTGTCGCCCGCGACGATGATCAGGTCCTTGGACTTGAGCTTGTCCATCACCTGGTCGGTCACCTGGGTATAGGCCTGCGGTGCAAACTGCGCCCAGCCGCCGATCAGAATGAAAGCATCGAGATCAGGATGCGCCGTGAACACATCGGACATCTGCTGGTTGGCAAGGTCGGCCTGATCGTTTGTGAAGACGGGGCAGCCCTCGATCTCCGTCCAGCCATTCTGGCCGGTGAGACGATCAACATCCTTGGCTCCCGCGATCGTATCGCGGAACCCCTGAGCACGGGCATTGATGTTGGCTGCGGCCACGTTTCCGAGCTGAAGACACACCGTGCCTCCCTCGGACTTCAGCTTCTTGGCCTCCTCCGCCATCTTCACGCCCATCAGATAGTTGTCTGTGCCGAGATAGGTCTTGCGCAGTCCGTGGTCGGCTTCGAGCAGGTCGGCATCGACGGTCATGACCGGTACGGTCGGGGCGATTTCCCGAAGGCGGTTGGCCATGGCGGGCGCGTTCGAAGGCGAAATCGCAATGGCTGCGACCCCGCGTGTGAGCAGATCGTCGACGATCTGGACCGCACCGGCTTCATCAGCCGAAGAGGCGGGTCCGGTGTAGAGGCATTCGTATTCGCTGTCGGAATTCTCCGACATCCATTTCTTGCAGCCGAGATTGATCTGCTCGAAGAACGGATTGTCCAGCCCCTTCACGACGATGGCCAGGGTCTTCTTGCCTTCCGCCGCGGCTTCACCGGCGAGCAGCATCAGAACAGGTATTGCAGTGAATGCCAAGAAACGTGATTTCATTGCCTTTCTCCTCCTCCTAATCGCCGGCAAGCCCTCCTGCTCAGCCGGGATACCAAATGATGCGTGGATCATCCGCCGCGCGCCGGTAACTCCAGGCGCGCTCGACGAGCCCTTCCAGATCGATCTCCGGCTGCCAGCCGAGCACCATCCGGGCCTTTGAATTGTCGAGCCAATTGCTGTGAAAGGACGTTGCGATGTCGCGACGTTGCATGTTGCCGGACGTTTCCAGGAGATCCGCCACCGCGCCATAGTCCACGGGTCGATCCATGGCGACGTTGAACAATTCGCCATAGGCAGCCGGATTGTCGAGCGCAGCCAGGATCGCCTTCACCAGATCGTCGACGTGGATGAAGTTGCGCTTCAGATAGCCGCCCTTGCCATCGCGCATGACGGGCAGGACGCGATCTTGCCTCGACACCTGCAATTCATCGACAGCCATGAGGTCAGTCCAGGCCGGCCCGCCAAACTGATCGTCGCCCAGCTCGAAGGCGAACCGAAAGTCGTCCTTCTCCATGATCCATGGGGCGCGAAGCGTGGTCCAGTTCAGGCCTTCCTGAATGCCGAACTGTTCCAGCATCGTCTCTTCCAGCACCTTGGTCAGAGCGTAGACGCCCCGATAGGCTCGCCTCGGCGCCTGTTCGGTGATCGGCGCGTCATAGCCATGGAAGATGTGACCGACGACGCAGTCACCGCTGAGCAGCACGAACTGCCGCCGCGTCTGAAGACGGCTGAAGCGGTCGAGCAAGAGATAGAGCCCCTTCAGCGCAACATCGATAGCCTGATCGGGTGTTTCCTTAACGGCGGCGAGATGCAGGACATGCGTCACGCCGCTGAGCACTCTGGCAATGACCTGGGCATCCGCAACCGAGCCCCTTTCGACCGAGAGACGCGGCGCAGGCTGCAGGAGACGATTGTTGCAAAGGGCGACGACGTCCCATTCCGCAAAGCGCGGATGGGCGAAAAATGCGGGCAGGAAGGCCTGCCCCACCTTTCCGGTGGCGCCCGTCACAAGCAACCGCATCCACGCCTCCCTTTTCTTTCTCAAGTTGCACGATTAATAATTAGTAATAATATTAAGTCAAGCATCATTAATATCAATTTGCGCCATCAAGCCACACGAGCTATGCTGCGCTTGAGCGGCCACAGTGAAACAAGCCGAGGGAGGGCGGAGCGTGTCACGACTGTCATTGCATGAGATTTCAAAGAGTTATGGCGCCATACAGGCCTTGACCCGCGTCAGTCTTGCAATCGAGCCCGGAGAGGTTCTGGGGCTGATGGGGGACAATGGTGCCGGCAAGAGCACCCTTGTGAAAATCATCGCCGGCAACTTCCCGCCCTCCACCGGCGAAATCCGCATCGATGACCAACAGGTTGCGTTTCACAACCCCCGCGATGCACAAAGGCACGGCGTTGAGGTCGTCTATCAGGACCTCGCGCTTTGCGATCATCTCTCGGCCGCGTCCAATGTCTTCCTGGGGCGGGAGACCATGCGCAAGCTCGGGCCATTGCGCTACATCGACTATGCCGACATGAACCGGGTCTCAGCCAGCCTCTTCAAACAGCTGAAATCGGAAACGAGACCCCGCGATCTGGTGCGCCGCATGTCGGGCGGCCAACGCCAGGCGGTGGCAATCGCACGCACGCTCCTGTCACAGCCAAAGATCGTCATGATGGATGAACCGACTGCAGCGATTTCGGTGCGGCAGGTGGCGGAGGTCCTCGATGTCATCAGGCGTCTTCGCGACCAGGGTATCAGCGTCATCCTCATCAGCCACCGCATGCCCGACGTTTTCGGCGTATCGGATCGGATTGCCGTCTTAAGGCGCGGAGAGCTCGTCTGCAGCAAACGCGCCGATCGCTCATCACCCGAAGAGGTGACCGGCTTGATCACCGGCGCCATCGAAGCCGCATGAGAGGGGACTTGCTATGACGACTCTGGAGGAAATCATTGCGCGAAGCGAGCATCGCAGCTGGCTCTCTCGGATATCTGGCCAACAATTGTTCTGGGTTTTCTTGGCGGCAGTCCTCGCGTGTCTGGCACTCAGCCTGCTGACGGACAGTTTCGCCACTGAGCGCAACCTCTTCAATGTTGCTCGCAACTTCGCCTTCGTCGCCATCATCGCAATTGGCATGACGGCCATCATTGCCTCAGGCGGCATCGACCTCTCCGTCGGCTCCACCGTCGTGCTGAGCGCCATGGTGATCAGCGTGACCATGGAAGCGGGCACACCCTTCCTTCTGGCCGCGCCCCTTGCTCTCGCTGCAGCTCTTCTTGTCGGGCTGCTGAACGGCGTGCTCGTGGCCTATGCCCGCATGCCGCCCTTCGTGGTCACGCTCGGAACGCTCTCGGCGGCCCGCTCGCTCGCCATGGTGCTCTCCGACAACAAGATGATTTACAATTTTGGCCCCGACCACGAACTGCTGATATGGATTGGCGGCGGATCCACCCTTGGCATTCCACATCCCCTCTATGTCTTGGCCGTGCTCACGATTCTGATGTCGCTCACTTTCAAGTGGACACGCTGGGGACAACATCTCTTTGCCATCGGCAGCAACGAGAATGCCGCAGTCCTGACCGGTATTCCCGTGCAAAGGATGAAAGTCAGCATCTACATGTTCTCGGCGCTGACGGCAGGGCTCGCCGGCATCCTGATGGCCGGATGGCTCGGAAGCGTCACCACCAATCTGGGCCAGGCGATGGAACTGACAGTGATCGCAGCAGCCGTCATTGGCGGCGCCAATTTGGCCGGCGGCGAAGGCAATGCCTTGGGCGCGGTGGTCGGCGCCCTGTTGATAGAGGTTATTCGCAACTCCCTGATCCTGCTCGGCATCTCGACATTCTGGCAAGGAATGTTCATAGGTACTTTCATTGTGGTCGCCGTGGGATTCGACCGTGTCAGACATTTCCGGTCCTGACACGCAGCTCTGCTTCGGAAACCACGGTGTTCGCCATGGAGAATGCCTTGAAACCGACGATGATGGATGTGGCCGCGCTGGCGCGCGTATCGCAGGCGACCGTTTCCCTCATCCTCAATGGCAGTTCCGGCGCCCGCTTCAGCGAAGCGACGCGCAAGCGTGTCTTCGATGCGGCGGAGGAACTCGGTTACCGCCTTGCCAACAAATCGACCGCCAGCGCGTCAACCGGCACGACGAATACAAACAAGGTGATCGTCTTCGCGGTCGATGAACTGACGACCGACCCCTGGATGTCGATGGCCTTCGAAGGCGCGCGTGAAAAGGCGCTTGAGCTCGGGATCATCGTAACGCTCGGTGTATTCCGCAAGGGCGAGGACCCGGATGGCGGCATCTTCTCGATCTGCGACGGACAGACACTCCTCGGTTATATCTTCGGGACGATCCTGACCCGCAAGATTGATCCGGCCGAGCCCCTGCTGAAGGTGCCCTCAGTTTTGGTCAACTGCTACGACCAGGA
Organism: Rhizobium sp. AQ_MP; assembly: GCF_014237835.1. Lineage (GTDB taxonomy): Bacteria > Pseudomonadota > Alphaproteobacteria > Rhizobiales > Rhizobiaceae > Allorhizobium. Next base: position 26,717 of record NZ_JACJVI010000002.1, on the reverse strand, counting down.
GCGTCGCCTTCCTTCCATCCTGCCGGGGGACGTCGCAGGCGGTCGTGCCGCCACCGAGAGGCTCATTGCTTCCGGTCGCAAGCGCATTGCGCTGATCAACGGCCAGGAAGGACTGGACAATCCCCGAGACCGCCTGCGCGGCTATAAGCAAGCCCTCGCCAGCAATGATCTGGCCTATGATCCGGACCTTGTCCATTACGGCAATTGGGAGCCCTCCTCCGGATATGAGAAGACCCATGCCCTGATGAAATTGAAGAACCCTCCTGACGGGATCTTCTGCGCCAACGACCTGATGGCTCTGGGCTGCATAGAGGCCCTGAAGGAACTCGGAAAGTCGATACCGACGGATGTATCCGTGGTCGGGTTTGACAACAGAGACATTGCCCAATTCACCATGCCACCGCTGACCACTTTCCATCTACCGATGTTCGAGATGGGCTCCATGGCTGTCGAACTGCTTGCCGACATGGCCGGCGGGCTCTCCAGTTCCCACGACCAGTTAAAGGTCGAATGCCGGTTGGTCGAACGCCAGTCGGCCTGAGGGATGTTTGGCGGGCGTCGCCGCCTACGCGTTTTCCCGAATAGCCGTTCGGACGAACCGGCATCGAACAGATCGCAGGGAAGCGCAATCGAGGTTCAGGCCGCCTGGGCCACTCGCTCATGCTCCAGCTTGGCCACGGCATAGCGTCGAGCGAGCCAGGCGCAGACCATGAGTTGGATCTGATGGAACAGCATGAGCGGCAGGACTATGGCACCCACTGACTGGCCTGCGAAGATGACGCCCGCCATCGGCACACCACTGGCAAGGCTCTTCTTGGAGCCGCAGAAGATCGCGGCAATCCGATCCTCTCGGCTGAAGCCGAAGAGCTTCGAGCCCAGAAGAGTAATCAACAGGACGACGACGAGCAGCGCGATGTCGAGCCCGATCACCAGAGCTAGATCGGCGGTGGAGAAATCCGACCATATGCCTTCGATCACCGCATTGGAAAAGGCGAGATAGACCACCATCAGGATCGAGCCGCGATCGACGGGCGTAAGCAACGTTTTGCGCGCCCGGATCCAGTTGCCGATGAAGGGTTGCAGCACCTGCCCGAGCACGAAGGGCAGGAATAGCTGCAGCAGGATCTTCCAGATCATGTCGAGCGACACCCCGACATGACCGCCAGCCGTGAAGAGAACCGCCACGAGCGCGGGCGTCAAGAACATGCCGAGGATGTTGGATGCGGATGCGGCACAGATGGCGGCCGGCACATTGCCCCCGGCGATGGAGGTAAAGGCAATCGAAGACTGCACCGTCGACGGGAGCACACAGACATAGAGCAGACCGAGATAAAGCGCCGGTGGAATGAGCCACGGCGAGAGGAGACCGAGCAGCAGACCGAGCAGCGGAAAGACGACGAAGGTCATCGCCAGAATAAAGCTCTGCAGCCGCCAGTGCAGGAAACCGGCCACCACGACATCGGTAGAAAGCCGCGCCCCGTGCAGAAAAAACAGCAAGGCAACGGCGAGATTGGTTGCGAGGCCGAACCATTTGGCAGGCTCGCCGGAGATCGGCAACAGGCTTGCCAGAACCACCATGACAACGAGCAAGAGCGTGAAGGTATCGGGAAGAAAGCGTTTCATCTGCAATTCCGGCGGGATCTGGACAGAAGGTGAAGACTAGTTATCGTTATTGACGATGCAAGAAATAACAGTCATCGGAAAACGTGATATGCTCGATCTCGTTCACTTGCGCAGTTTCGTTGCGGTTGCCCAACTCTCCAGCTTCACGGCCGCCAGTCAGAAGCTGGGCCTGCGCCAGTCCACGGTCAGCCAGCATCTGCAGCGGCTGGAAGCCCTGATCGGCAGGCGGCTTTTGGATCGCGATACCCATGCGGTGCGCTTGACAGCGGAAGGCGAGGCGCTTCTGCCCCATGCCCGGCAATTGCTCTCGCTGGAACGACAGACAGCCTCGCTGTTCGAAGCGGCACAACCCCGCGGTCGCTTGCGGTTTGGCATTTCCGAAGACCTGGTGTCTGGCCAGCTTCCACTCCTCCTGCAAGATTTCATCGCCGACTATCCCGCCGTCGAACTCAATCTGACGGTGGCCCTGTCGAAGGATCTTGCTGATATGCAGGATCAGGGCGAACTAGATCTTGTATTCGCCAAGCGTCGGCTTGGCGACCGTCGCGGCGAGGCTATCCTGCGTGAACCGCTGGTCTGGCTCGCGGCCGACCCGGAAGCGATCATGGCAAGACCGATCCTGCCGCTCATCGTCTTCCCACCGCCGAGCCTGACAAGAACACTGTTGATGGAAGCTCTCGAACGCACGGGACAGCCCTGGCGGATCGTCTGCTCGTGCCAAAGCCTGAGCGGCCTGACGGCTGCCGCTCGAGCGGGCATGGGCGTCCTCGTCCAGCCGCGCAATCTCGCACCGTCGGGACTGCGGGAACTACCGCCCTCGGCACTTCCGATCATCGAAGATGTGGAATTCATCCTCGTGGCCTCTCCCGGTGCTGACCGCAATACCGTCGCCGCCTTCACCCGCCTCGTTCGCGAACGAGTGGCAAACGGCCTCCACCCCGCTCGGTGAACGCGCCGGCCCTGCCCCGTCAAAAAAAGACCTCGCCAGGGCGAGGTCAAGTTGGGGAGGCATGGGTTTCGACTGCAGGGCGCGGCTACCCGCACCACAGGGATTCTCAGGTGACCGTAAAGAGGCCAGGTCTTGGAGCGCACGGACCCGCTCTCAGCGGAATATGGCTTCGCACCTTCCAGGCTTGCTCCAGGTTCGGCGAGCCTGAGGACGGGTGACCAGGAAGCCCCTGCCCTGATGTGCCGCATGACTTCATCACAACACTGCCTGCCATAGCTCGATATAGACGTGGTCCTGATCGTTGGCCTCAGCAAGCGCTGTTCCGAAATACACCGCCTTGCCGAGGGCCGCGTGCGGGCCATCGGGCACCTCGAGTGATGCGCGGGTTCGTCCGTGATAGGTCCCGTCGGGCTGAGGAAACATCTTCCCGATGTTCGTCACCATGACAGGTGTTCCGTCCTCCATCTCCAGCATGTAGCGGGCTTCGATTGCGTAGGAACCGTCAGCCAAGGCCACGGCAAAGTCCGCGCCACCTGGTACGATCCGCCCCTTCCAGCCTTTGCCCAGGACCTCGCCGCCGACGATCGGGAAGTAGGCCCGAACATAACCCTCGCTTGTCTTGAATTCGATCGCCGAGCCTATGTCGGCGCGGATCACACAGGCCTTTGTCAGAGCAGGTGGATCGAGTGTCTGTCCGGCACCCACGCTGATCATGTCGATGGAATTCTGTTCAGGCTTCAAGGGATCCTCCCAGCATGCATTCAGTTGATGGGTTACTTCGAGCTAGCGACGACCTTCTACCGCGCCATCACCATCAAGCATAGGATCGTATGCAAGACTTGCGCTGCGATCTGAGCGGTGTTGGTTGATGGATCGTATTGAGGAGCGACCTCCACGACATCGCCGCCAATGATGTTCAGTCCAGCCAGACCCCGCAGGATTTGCAGGACTTCACGCGGGGCAAGGCCGCCAACTTCGGGCGTTCCGGTCCCAGGAGCGAAGCCAGGGTCGACGCTGTCGATATCGAAGGAAATGTATGTTGGGCGATCACCGACGAGAGCGCGGGCCTGGGCAATGATATTCTCAATGTTGCCCTCTCGAACCTGCTCGGCATGAACCACCGTCATGCCGCTCTCATAGGAGAACTCCCAGAGATACTCGGCAGGCCCGCGTATCCCGATCTGGATCGTCCGCTTTGGATCGACCACACCATCTAGCACCGCAAGGCGAAACGGTCCGCCATGCTGGAACTTGGTTCCTTCATAGGGGCCGGCAGTGTCACAATGCGCATCGATGTGGATCAGGCACACCGGTTCCTTGGCGCCGACGGCTTTCAGGATGGATGAGGAGATCGAGTGATCTCCGCCCACGCTCAGCGGCCGCACACCGGCTGCCACGAGGCGCCGGTAAAACGCTTCGATGTCTTCATGGCAACGGCTGAGATCATAGCGACTCTGCATCGGCACGTCACCGATATCGGCAACCTTCGCCTTCGACATGGGCGAGACGCGGAGGACATGGTCGTACGGCCCGACCCGTTCGATCGTGCGAAGCGCACGGGGCCCGAAACGCGTGCCGTTGCGGTTCGTCACTCCGAGATCCATGGGGACGCCGACCAGTGCGATATCGAGCCCGCCAAAATCGTCCAAGGCAGCAGCCTCAGGCATTGCCGGGGCGTCAAGGAGTGTCGGAATACCCGCGAACGGCCACTTTCTCTTGTCTCCTCCGGTAAACTGCGCTTCCGCTACGCTCTTGAAATGGGGATCGAATATATCGCCGCCAGATGCGTTGCCGTATTTCTCCCGCAGTGCCTTCAGATGTGCTTCGTCCGCCATGTCGTCCATCTCCTAATCGTGAAGGCAGATACTAAAGCCCATCCAATTCCGCATACTTCCGTTTTCTTCGAAGTGAATGACGACCGAATCCTGATGTATCTCCGGTCAGGCGGGAACGATGATCGTCGGGGGAGCAGAGAAGACAGGCGAACATCTCTGGAAGTGCGTGGCGCTGACAGCGCCAAGCGAGCATTTTGGACCTGAAGTTCGCAAACCTCCCGGAGCCCTGCGCATCGATTGGCCTTTCCAATCTAGGCTGTTTCGCCCGATCCTCCCAACGCCTGCCGCCAGTGGATCCAACTTTTCGCCGGCGGCGCAGCGTGTGAGGTTTGTTTGCTGCTTGCGAACTGTTCATGTGCCCCCTAGTTTCGCCCGTGAGGATTAATGGTGCGGGCACCGTTACCGGCGGCAAAAGGGAGTGAGGGGATGCCGAAGAAGGGGAACACGGGTCGCAACCTGATCTCCGTCGACAACATGGACGTCCGTCTCATCCGGATCTTCATCAAGGTTGTCGAGTCGGGCGGACTTTCCGCCGCTCAGGCCGAGCTCAACCTCTCGCTGTCGACGATTTCGGAAAAAATCTCGTCGCTGGAACACAGACTGGGACTGACCCTGTGCAAACGTGGCAGAGGCGGGTTCGAGCTGACCGAAAGCGGCAGGCTTGTCTTTGAAGAATGCCAGCGCTTGTTTGGTTCGCTCGATCATTTCAGTCGTAAGGTCGCTGGCCTGAAATCCAATCTCAGCGGCAACCTGTCTGTCGGCCTGGTCGACAACATGATCACGGATCCCAACTCGCCGATTGCCTCGACTTTTGCGACCCTTTCCGAAATTGCGCCGTCGCTGCACCTCTTGATCGACACGCGATCACCCGGCGAACTGCTGAGGGACGTGGTCGCGCGAAAGCTTGACCTGGCAATCGGAAGTTTCCCGCGCATGGCCCTGGGGCTTTCCTATATCGATCTTTACGATGAACAGCAGAATTTTTACTGCGGCTCGGGCCATCCGCTTTTTGCTGTCCCCGACGATGAAATCGGCATCGACCTCGTCAGGACGTATCGGATCATTGGTCGTAGCTATTGGGCGGCACGAGACATCAAGATCTTCGCTATCGCCACCCCGCATGCGACCGTCTCGAACATGGAAGCCGAAGCTTTCCTGATCCTTTCAGGTGGCTATCTCGGCTATCTGCCGGATCATTATGCAGATCCCTTCGTTCAGGCAGGTCAGATGAGACTGATCCGCCCCAGCCTGTTCTCCTATAAAGCGAAGTTCCAGATCGCGACACTGGAGGACTGGAAGAGCAGGCCGATCATCAAGGCCTTCATCGAGGTCATCAGCAAGGCCAGGAACGAAGGGGCGACGAGCGCAAAGCCTGCCAGCCTTCATTCCAGAGAGAGCCGCTGACCGACCCTCGCCGAGCGGCATCCGATACGCGCGAAAACTGCCGGCCACAGCAAGGCAAGATCGTTCCGGTGCGGCAACTGCGTCGCCAGGTCCCCACGTCCCACATGTTGAGCTTGCCGGACGGATCGCAGCACTTACCGTCGTGGACCTGCCGTCGCCGCAAGCGGCAGGACCGCCGTCACAGGGGTAGCTGCGAAAGATGCTCATGCACGGCGAGCCATCGACCATCCCGCTGCCTGGCGAACACGATGGTTTCGCGCTCGTGGTTCGTCATGTCTTCTCCGCCAATGGTAAGGTCCGTCTCGACGACATGGGTGAAGATGGCGGTGTCACCGACGACTTGGACATCGCGGCTCATTGAGCGGCACGCCCTGACGCGGAAGCCGTCACGGCTCTCCCAGAGCGCCCATTCGGCCTCATAGGCGGCGCGGCTGGGAAGGGTACGATCGAGATTGTAGAAAATGAAGGTCGCGGAAGGTGAGAAGGCATCGAAATAGGCCTTGGCGTCGTGACGGCCGAATGCCGCCACCACGGCATCGGCCGCGGAGAGCACTGCGCTCGTATGATCTGTCATTTCTGTCATTTCTTTGGAGTTTGAGGGTGATCAGACACGTTTCACGCTGCTGATCAGTTCGGCGACGGGGCGGTTCTGGGCGGCAACACGAGATTTGAGCTCTTCAAGCGTCATGCTCTCGTTCTTGCAGAACTCGATGAACATCATGTTGAGGTTATTGAACAAGACCTCGCCGAGCACCTTTGCATCGAGGCCAGCTATAACCACACCCCGCCGCTGCAGCGTCTCGATGAGCTGTACGACCTGCGCACAAAGGCGCGCATCGAGCTCTGTGTAACGCTTCGATAGCGGCGTCCCCGGCTGATGAATGGACGAAGCCATGGCCGTCCGCCACATCTCCTTGCTGAGATAGACGAGCGAGTGGTCATAATATTGGTTGATCAGAGCGCCGAGCGCCTCGTTGACGTTCAGCGGTGGATTGGCGACGATCAATTCGCCAGCCTCCAGAACCTCGGTCACTTCCATGGAAACGGTCGCAACGAGGATATCACCCTTGTTCTGGTAATAGTTGTAGAGCGTACCCACCGAGACCTCCGCCATTTCGGCGATATCTTCGATGCGCGCACTGTCATAGCCCTGTTCCCGAAAGAGGTTTGTGGCCGACTCCAAGATGCGACGGTTCCTGTCGGCCTTCTGTCGGGCGCGCAATCCGGTCATGACTAACTCCGAATGAATGTCCTCAAATTTGAGATTGACTTAAAAAATGAATTCATTCAATCTTTTTCTCAAGGCGCCGATACGAGCGCCATTCTGGTCAACGCGAGGGTCTGCTCCGGGCCCTTCTCAGAAGAGGGTGAATTCATGAAAAAGACTGTATTTGGCGGACTTACCCGTCGTTTGCTTCTGGCAACTGTTGCAATCTCGGCCCTGTCTGGCGGAGCTCATGCCCAGGAGGAGCTGAACGCGCTCGTCTGGTGCGATCACACTGACCCGGCGCTGATCGAGCCCTTTGAGAAGGCAAACAACGTCAAGGTCAATCTCAAGGAATACTCCGGCACCGGTGCAGCAATTTCGCTGATCGAACAGTCACGCCCCGGCGATTGGGACGTTCTCGTCATCGATGCGGTCGACGTTCCCCGCGCCATCGATATGGATCTGCTCGCTGAACTTCCAGCAGGCGCATTACCCCTTGGCGATCTGTTCCCCGAAATGCGCATGGAGGACACGACAACCAAGGACGGCAAGATCTACGCGATCACCGAAAAATTCGGTTACAACACCCTCGCCTACGACAAGTCGAAGGTCGATCCCGCTGATATGGAAGATCTGTCGATCATCTGGTCGGACAAATACAAGGGCCGCATCGCGCTTTACGACTACTACCTGCCCATGGTTGGCCTGACAGGCATCGGCATCGGCAAGAAGACTGCCGACCTGACCGAAGCCGACCTTCCGGAGATCAAGGAAAAACTCTTCGAGATGAAGAAGGTCGCACGCCAGGTAAGCGATGTCGTTGCCGCCCAGACGGCGCTCGCGACCGGCGAAGTGGATATCGTGGTCGGCGGTGGCGAATTTCTGACGGCAGGTTTGACGGCCGAAAAGCCGAATCTCGACTGGACAATCCCGAAGCAGGGCGCCCTGCGCTGGGCCCAATCGATCGGCGTTTTCAAGGATTCCGAGAAGCAGGATCTCGCCCTCAAATTCGTGCAGTACATCCTCAGCCCCGAAGGCCAGGCGCGACTGGCCACCTCGTCCTGCTACTGGGCCATGCCTGCCAACGCAAAGGCCGGCGAGCACCTGAACGATCAGCAGAAGACGGCGTTGCGCTGGGATCAGCAGCCGGCCTACCTGAAAAACAGCCAGCTCTATCCGGTCGCCGACGCGGACCTGGACGCTGCAATCCAGGATGTCTGGACGGAAATGCTGCAGCAGTAAGCCGGAACCATCCGGACCGAATCCCCTGTCAGGCGGGATTGAAAAACGTCCCGCCTGAAATGATCAGAGAGTAGCTTCTTCGCAAAACCGCGCTCAGTCCGGCAGACATCGTCCGCCACAAAGCCGGGAGGTTGACGCATGGCCTTGACAGACATGGAGCGCGCTGAGCGGCGAAAAGGCTGGGCATTCGCTCTGCCGGCGCTGCTCTGGACGATTTCTTTCTTTGTGGTTCCCTTTGCCTACATGGCCGCGATCAGCTTCTGGACGCGTGAAGGACGGACGATCGTCGCCACGTGGACGCTCGACAACTATATCGCCTTCTTTGAAAAGGCACATTTCTTCAAGGGGCTCGTCGTGTCACTCGAGGTTACCCTCGTCGTGACCGTGATTTCGATTGTGCTCGCCTATCCCCTGGCCTGGATCATCGCGGAGCGCGTGCCGCGCCGCTGGCAACGCTTCGCGTTGGTCATGGCAATTCTGCCCTTCTGGACCTCCTATGTGGTCCGCTCCTATTCGTGGCTGCTGGTGCTCTCGAAAGGAGGTGTGGTCAATCAGGCACTGATGTGGACCGGCTTGATTGCCGAGCCACTCGAGCTCTCTGCCAACCGCACGGGCACCGTCATCGGCTTCGTGCACTTCTTCGTCATGCTCCTCACGCTGACGATCTATGCCAATCTCGTCCAGCTCTCGCCGAACTATCGGCGGGCAGCAGCCGATCTGGGCGCAAACAGCTTTCAGACCTTCTGGCACGTGATCCTGCCGCTGACGCTGCCTGGCATCATGGTCGGCGCCTTCCTGACCTTCGTTCTATGCATCGGTGACTATGTCACTCCGCAGATCCTCGGCGGAAACAACGAACTCGTCCTGCCGCAGGTGATCATGCTGCAGCTCGGTCGCCGCGCAGACTTCCCGATGGCAGCGGCCCTTTCCCTGGTGCTGATGGTGGTGGTGACGATCGCCTATCTTGCCTGCGCACGCTGGCTGAAGATGGAGAGGACATGATCATGCGCCAACTGAATACGGCCCTAGCGGTCCTCTATGCTGGCGGGCTTTACCTCTTCATCTTCCTGCCGGTCGCCGTTCTCGTGCTCTTCTCGTTTCAGGACGGCACCCTGCCGGTGCCCCCCCTCCATGGCTTGACGCTGCGGTGGTACGGTGAGGTCTTCGCGGACAAGAAGCTGATGTCGGCGCTGTTCAACTCGCTGATTGTGGCCGTCGTCTCGTCTGCAATCTCTTGCCTTCTCGGGTTCCTGGCCGCCTATGCTTTCGCTCGTTACAGGCTTCCCGCATCCGGCCTGCAACGCACATTGATCGTGGCTCCCATGACGGTCAGCACGTTGATCATCGGGCTTGGCCTGCTCTCGGTTCTGTCCAGGCTGGACGTGACAATGTCACTCTGGACGGTCGGCATAGGACATGTGGTCATCAACCTGCCGCTCTGCTTTGCCATCATCTATGCCTCGATGGGCGGGCACCAGGTCAACATCGAACGCGCAGCCCGTGATCTGGGCGCCCGCGATTGGCAGGTCATGACGCTGGTTACCGCCCCGATGCTGATGCCCTCCATCCTTGCCGCCTTTTTCCTCTCGGTGACCTTCAGCTGGGACGAATTCATCATCGCCTTCCTCCTGTCCCGCTTCGACGTGACCCTGCCGGTCGAGATCTGGAGCATGCTGCGCTCCGGCCTCGATCCAAAGACCAACGCGATCGGCAGCGTTGTGTTTCTCATCTCCGTTGCGCTCCTCATCCTCCTCGAACTGACCGTCTTCAGAAAATCCGGAAAGCCCCAATGACCGCAGACGTCTCGATCCGAAACGCCACGAAAGTCTTCGGCGCCTTCCGCGCGCTCAACGATGTCTCGCTCGAGATTGCCGCTGGCGAGTTCATCGTTCTGCTCGGCCCCTCCGGCTGCGGCAAGACAACCTTGCTCTCGATCCTCGGCGGCTTCATCGAGCCGAGCGGCGGCACGATCGCCATCGGGGGCAAGGACATGACGCATGTCGAGCCCGCGCGTCGGCCGACGACCACCATGTTCCAGGACTATGCGCTCTTCCCGCACATGAAGCTCATCGACAATGTCGGCTTTGGGCTGCGTATGCGTGGCCTGCCGAAGGCAGAACGCAACGAGAAGGCGCTCGCCATGCTCGATTTGGTTGGCCTCAGGGCATCGGCAGCGAAAAAGCCGCACGAACTCTCGGGCGGCCAGCGTCAGCGCGTGGCACTCGCCCGCGCGTTGGCCGTTGATCCGGACGTGCTCCTTCTCGACGAGCCGCTCGGAGCCCTGGACCTGAAGTTGCGCCGCCAGATGCAGGACGAGCTGAAGGCCATCCAGAAGCGCGTCGGCACCACCTTCATCCACGTCACCCATGACCAGGAAGAGGCCATGGCGATCGCGGATCGGATCGTGGTGATGAACCAGGGCCGGATCGAAGACGTCGGCGCGCCATCCGACATTTACATGCGCCCCCGCTCGCTGTTTGCAGCAGGCTTCATGGGCGAAGCCAATTTCCTGCCGGGTCGCGTTACCGCTCTGGCGGGCGAGGATGCCCAGGTGGAAACTGTCCTGGGCAGCGCAGTCATCCCCAAGAGCGCCTTTACCGCCGGCATGCCCCAGGCGAACGGCAAGGTAACGCTTTGCATCCGCCCGGAGCATTTCCGCTCGACCGGTGAACAAGGCGCGGCCGTTGCCCTTGGCCGCGCGCGGATCACCGACAGCGCCTTCTTTGGTGCCCATCACCGGTGCCACCTGCAGCCTGACAATGGCGCAGATGTTGTCATCACCGCCCATCTGCCGCAGACGGCGCATCCAAGACCGGGCGACATTCTCGATCTGTCCGTGAGGGCAGACACAATCGTCGCCCTGATGGAAGCCTAGGAGACAGATGATGAAGCCGCGCATGCGTGCCGAAGACTGGTATAGCGTTCGCCGTCTCGATGACGACGTCACCTACATCTGCGAGCCGCATATCCAGGAATTCTACCGCTGCAACATCTGGCACGTGCGCGGCCGCGATCGTGACTTGCTTGTCGACAGCGGCATGGGTGTCGTCTCCCTGCGTGAATGGGTGCCGCTTGTCACCGAGCGCGATTTGATCGCTGTCGCAAGCCACACCCATTTCGATCATATCGGCTGCCACCACGAATTCGAATGCCGCGCGGTCCACTCGGCGGAAGCCGATTTGCTCGCCGAACCCACCCGCGCAAACACGCTCGCAGACCCCTATGTGACAGACGACATTTTCGACGCACTGCCACCGGAGCCCTATTGCTCCAAATGTTATGCCGTGAAGCGGGCACCGGCGACGCGACTGCTGGAGGATGGCGACATGATCGATCTCGGCGATCGCCGGTTCGAGGTGATACACACGCCTGGCCATTCGCCGGGCGGCATCGCCTTTTATGAGAAGGCAACCGAAATCCTATTCTCCGGAGACATTCTCTATGACGGTCCGCTGATCGAGGACACCTACCACTCGAACGCCGTCGACTATCTCGCCAGCATGGAGCGCCTTCTGTCGCTCAAGGTGCGAGTGGTCCATGGCGGCCATTTTCCAAGCTTCAGCGGCGAACGCTACCGGGACCTGATTACCGGCTGGCTCGACGCCAAACGCAAGACACACTGAGAGGAGACCAGCATGCTCGACAAGCGCAAGTTCTACATCAACGGTGAATGGGTTGACCCGATCACGCCACGCGACCTGGAGGTCATCAACCCGGCAACCGAGAAGCCCATCGCCGTGATCTCGATGGGAACGGCCGCCGACATCGATCGCGCCGTCGCCGCCGCCAAGGCCGCATTCCGGAGCTACAGCCGCACAAGCCTCGACGAACGCATTGCATTGCTCGAAAAGCTGCTGGAGGTCTACACCCGCCGCTATGACGAGATGGCCCGGACCATCACACTCGAACTTGGCGCGCCGATCACCATGAGCACGGATCAACAGGCGCATGTCGGCATTGGCCATCTCGAGGGCTTCATCGAGGCGCTGAAGCGGATCAAGCTGCGCGAGGAACTGCCGAACGGCGACATCGTGCTGCGCGAGCCGATCGGCGTCTGCGGCCTGATTACCCCGTGGAATTGGCCGATCAACCAGATCGCGCTGAAGGTTGTTCCGGCGCTCGCGACAGGCTCTACCTGCGTTCTGAAACCGTCGGAATTCACCCCTCTCAACGCCCTGCTCTATGCCGAGATTGTGCATGAGGCGGGCTTCCCGGAAGGCACGTTCAACCTTGTGAATGGCGATGGCGTCAGTGTTGGGGCCGCCCTCTCGAAGCACAGGGACATCGACATGATGTCCTTTACCGGTTCGACCCGTGCCGGCACAGCCGTCAGCAAGGACGCCGCCGACACCGTGAAGCGCGTGACCCTCGAACTTGGCGGCAAGTCGCCGAACATCGTCTTCGAGGATGCCGATCTCGAAGAGCGCATCACCGGCAGCGTGCTCGAATGCTTCAACAATTCCGGCCAGTCCTGTGATGCGCCGACGCGTCTCTTGGTCCAGCGCTCGGTCTACGACAAGGCCGTCGAGATCGCCCGCCGTGTCGGCAGCGAGGTTAGCGTCGGCAATCCGGAAGAAGCCGGCGAACACATTGGCCCGCTGGTCAGCGACATCCAGTATGGCCGCGTGCAGACCATGATCGAGGCCGGCATCGCTGAGGGCGCCGAGCTTCTCGTTGGTGGTCCCGGCAAGCCCGAGGGCTTCGAGACTGGCTACTTCGTCAAGCCGACCATCTTTGCCGGTGTCAGCAACCAGATGCGCATCGCCCGCGAGGAAGTCTTCGGTCCGGTGCTGGCGATCATGCCCTTCGACACCGAGGAAGAAGCGATCGAGGTCGCCAACGACACCAATTACGGCCTGGCCGCCTATGTCCAGTCCGGTGATCTCGACCGCGCCGAACGGGTTGCAGCGCGCCTGCGCGCCGGCATGGTGCACATCAACGGCGCACCCCATCGCTATGGCAGCCCGTTCGGTGGCTACAAGCAGTCGGGCAATGGTCGTGAAGGCGGCATGTTCGGGCTTGAGGATTTCCTCGAGATCAAGACCGTGCACCGGCCGCTCAGCGCCTAGGCTCGCGTCATCGGGCTGAAGCTCGGCCTTGCGCGGCAAGGCCGAGGCTTTCCCTGCCCTCGCGATGGCTGACACGGCCACCCCCAGGATCTCATGAGGCCATGCCGATTGCTGTCGGTGAACTTCGATGACCTCAATGCCCCGCCAGCTGAGCTTGGTGGCCGGTCCAGAATACTGATGGACGGCGTACTGCCGGGCCGAGGCTCGAGCGGCCACGCCGTCTGCCTGTCTCCAAAGGAACGGCCCTCCATCCAGCCTCCACACAACGTCAGCGAAGCACCCATGCTAGAGGATTAGAATTCTTCTAACGCCTGAACATGCACGCGAACCTTGGGGTTGGAAATGAACGTAACGCTTCGACATGTCCGCAACAGATATCCCGCTTCAATCCGCGCCGTGCATTGGGTCCGGGCCGCGCTGATACTGGGGCTGCTGGCCACTGGGATATACATGACGGGCCGCGCCGAAGACGATGCGATTTCGGGGCTACTGTATCCAAACCACAAGCAATTCGGCGTCTTGGTCTGGATTCTGGCAGTCGTTCATCTCGGGCTTCGCTGGCAGTACCGCTCTCAACTCCCTGCAATGGCAGAGACGCTGACGCCATGGGAGAAGCGGCTCTCTCTGGGAGTGCACCGCTTGCTCGTCGCGCTGACATTGATTACCCCGTTGCTTGGTTTCGGGATGTCCAGCAGTCTTCCGGACGGTGATGGCGTGCCGTTCTTCCTGATTGCGAAACTGCCGGAAATTCTTCCGAAGAGCGATACGGCTTTCCTCGTGTTTCAGGCGCTTCACAAATACAGCGCATACCTCATGCTCGCCTGCATCGTTCTTCATGTTGCTGGGGCACTCAAGCATCGGCTGCAGGACCGCGGTGGCGAGACCGACGTCCTTCAGCGGATGTTTTGACGAGGTTGATAAGGCGGTATCCCGAGCCGAACTCTCCCATCCTCAGCGCGGTCCGACGCCGCCTGCGCGACCGTATCAGGAAATCGCGACGAAGATCTTCTTGGACGGCAATATCGTCAACCACTTGCCCTGGAAACCCTTGGGCACGATGAAGGCCTGCCCGGCGTTGAAGAGCTTGCGCGCACCATACTGATCTTCGACGCCCACCTGGCCTTCGAGGATAGAGCAGACTTCCGTGTAAGGCCAGCTGTCGAAGGAAACCTCGCCGGGCTCGCCGGTCCAGTAGCCAACGGCAGTGCGCGTGCTTGCCTCGTCGAAATGACGATACTCGGCTTCAGTCCATCCCGCCGATGGGTTCTTGTAGTCGGCCAGGTCCGGAACGAACGGATTGACGTTCGGCAGAAGCTCTTTCACGACATCGATGGTTTCTTTGCTCAGTTCGGTCATGTTTTCTCCTTCGGTGTCTTTGCGGGGGACATCCGCGCGGCAAGGTCTTGGCCACGCTCCCCCGCTCACTTTCCTTCGAGTGTGAGCACCTGCCCGTCAAAGGCACCGATACACATCTATGATGACGCGATCGCTGGTAAAGGCGCAGGATGCAACGAAAATGTGATCGCTGAGCCAGACATGCGGACCCTCGGGTGCGTCAAAGACCGGCGTGCAGCGGAAGTAGTAGCCCTCGGGAGCTACCGGCTCATTCGCATTGATCTTAACCCAGGCCTCGGGCGAAGCCGTCATGATGCCCTTGTTCAGGATATAGATGACGGTTCCGTCATCGGCCTGCAACGCATAATGGGCTTCCACGATCGAGTTGCCGTCTGCGCGGACAGTTTCATAGTCGGCTCCGCCGGAGATGACCGTTCCGTTGAGCGCCGGGCCGGATACGGTTCCGCCGGTGATCGGCGTGATGCGCCGGACGCCATTTCGGCCAGCCTCGCCCACAAGCGCCGGCGCAATCAGCGCCTCGATGCGGAATGCAAATTCGAGCGCGGGCTCGACCGGGACCGGCAGGTCTTGAGCAGAAAGGTTCATGAATCCTCTCCAAGGCGGCCGAGGCGACGCAGGACGTTATGGGTGATCTGCTCGGTGAAGGGATCCCGGTGAATGAGCCCGTTCACCCATTCGGTCGAGCCGCCGTTAAACACCTCTCCCTCACCCTGCTGGAAGGTCGCCACCATCCCCGAACCGTAGCACTCGCCCTTGAAGCGTTCGGGCAACTGGTCGCCGAAGGCCGCATGGAGAAAGCCGATGGTTTCGTAAACGGGCGCACCCAATGGGACCGCGCCGTTCCATTTGTCGATCTCGCCCGCAACCGCCGGAGCCATGGCCAGGATTTCCAGCGTTTCCGGCGCACCGTCTTCATGCGTCGGATAAGGCAGGCCGTGACGGAACGTGTAGTCCACGCCGTCCATCTCGAAAGCCGCCACGCAAATCGGAGCGGCGCCGAAGACGTCGCCGTAGTTCAGGTCCGTGTTCTCGAAGATCCAGTGGTTGGGTCGATAGACCGTGAAGCCGCCGCTGGAGCGCGGAGCAGCCGTCCCATACCTGTTGTAGCAGCCCGCAGTGCCGGTGAGGCCCATCGTCAATGCGCCGGGCCGCCCCACGCAGGGCGCGTCCCACGCGGTGGTCGTCCGTGTCGGCATTTCTTCGCCACGCGGATCGGCTTCCTGAAGACGATAGCAGACCTGGCGCTTGCCATCATCTTCGAGCCTGACCTGCCATATGAAGTTTCCGCCAAAGCGCGCAACATTGCCGCCGGCCTTTGCAAAGGCGTCGACCGTGTCGCGCATTTCCCAGGTCCAGTATTCGTCGTGACCGACAAAGACTGCGCAGGCATAGGGCGCGAGACAGTCAGGATCCTCGTGCAGATCATGCTGCGTCAGATAGTCGAGCGCATAACCGTGCTTTTCTGCCCAGACAGCAAAATTCCGCTCGTAGGTCGCCCAGAAGGCATCGGCCGCATGACGGGAATAGCCATAGGTATGCGCCCATTCGTAGGACTCGTGCCGTGGCACTTCGCCGAGCTTCGGCGTATGGGGGCTTGAGGCACGCGGTGCGCCGACCGGCAGGCGCAGCATGCCTCTGGCAACCGGCCTTTGCGTCGAAAGGACAGGCGAGGGAATTTCCGTGTAGGGATCGTCGCCCAGGCCCCGGTAATGATTGGCCCCGCCCCAGTCGTTATAGGCCATCATGGTCGAAGTCGACAGGACCAGGACATGGCGCGGACGGTCGGCACGGTCCGTGCCGCGAACGACGAAGAAGCCTTCGCGCTCGTAGCGACGACCGCCCATCTCCATGCTGACGATCACGAGATAGAAACCGGAGGCGCAATCCTCCGGGATCGCATAGGAGACGGCCACGGGCCACCCGCAGCCGACCTCGTAGGCGTTGACGGGCGTTGGATGCGCCTTGCCCTTCAGGCCTTCACGGCTCCACACCTTGATGGGTGTCGCGCCATCGCGGACAATCGTGATGTCATACACATCCGCCGTCGTATGGACGTGAATGTCGACCGTTTCACCCGGAAGATAGCTGAAACGACCGGCATAACACCAGATTTCCGGGTCAGCGGGATTTCCACTGGGCCCTTCGATTCGGAAATGCGGAACCGACCAGGCATAACGCGGACCGTTCTTTGGGCTGGCAGATTCCGGCAATGGGGTAAAAGTCATCGAATTCTCAGAGCTCATCATTCAGGAGGGCTTCTGGCGACCCGGTCGGAGCGCGCAAAACTCCGACAATAAAGGCCAGGATAAGGGGCGCATTGATCAGGAAGTTCCCCAGCGGTCCCAGATACGTCAGGATACCCAATTGGGTGCAGACGAAGAAGAGAACGGCAGCGAGCAGAACGACCGAGATCGCCGGCGCGACCAGGCGATTCCAAGTTCTTTCTCCGCGATTGTCGCGTCTGAAATAGGCGATGACGGCAACCGAAGTCAGCAATTGCAGGAACAAGACTCCGACCAGCGTCGGGGTATTCGTCCAGATGACGACCTGCGTATAGGGGTCGAGCGGCGACAGTCCAAAGCCGGTGATGGACACGAGCACGATGACCGCCTGCGTTACAACGGCATTGCCGGGCGATCCCGTAGACGGGTTGGTTGCAGAGAGCAAGCTGGGCAGGATGCGACTGCGGCCAAGGGCGTAAAGGTAGCGCGAGGCGGCGTTATGCAGCGCCAGCACTCCGGCGATGAAACTCGTGACGATCAACACCAGCATGAAGTCCGTCATGGTGGCACCGACATAGGCGGTGTTGATATTGAAAACGAATGACTGTGGATCGACGGCAAGTTTCTGGGCCAGCGTCGACGGACCCGCGGCCATCAGGATAAGCCACGAAAATGCTGTGTAGATGACCGCCAGAAGAAGGACGGCGGCATAGGTGGCCTTCGGCACGGTGCGCGCCGGGTCGGCTACCTCTTCACTGTAGACGGCGGTCTGCTCGAACCCGATGAACACGACGAATGTCACAACCAGCAACGGCCCGATGGCGGCCATGGGCCAGGAAGCAGGGTCGAACGAGGACAATGAGTATCCTTCGGGCACACCCTGGATCAAAATCGCGCCCATCAGAACAACGAGAATTCCGAGTTCCGCCAGCAGCATGATTGCCAGCAGCCGGGCGCCTGCCTCCACACGAAGGTATGAAACGGCAGCGACCAGAAGACCGATCACGAAGGCCGACACCGCCCAATAAACCTCGAAGCCGAAGAACGTCTTTATCGCAACCGAGGCGAACAATCCGGCAACCGAGCAAAACCCGATGTGCCCCAGTGTATAGGCGGCATAAGCAACCATGGCGGAGCCGGCACCAATGCGATTTCCAAGCCCATGCGCGATGTACGCGAAGAAAGCGCCGGTGTTGCGGACATGTCGACTCATGGAGGTGAAGCCGACCGCAAAAATCAGGTAGACGGCACCGGCGATCAGAAAACCAGCAGGGACCGCTTCACCGCCGATGGCAAATTGCAGCGGCGTGAGGCCTGTCAGCACAGTCAACGGCGCGGCAGCAGCAACAACGAAGAATACCAGATGGGACGCGCTGACGGCACCCCGACGAAGGCCCTCGGGGGCCTCCGCGGACGAAGGAATTTCTGTCATTTATGTTCCCCTTTTTTGGATCGCCAAGCGGGCAAGATCGCCTACCTACCGATCGGTAGGCAAATCGCTAACAAAGAGCGTCTGACTTGTAAAGTGTCAATTCAATGGATAGGACGTGGCGCCGGAAAGGACACTTGCATGCGCACAGATGTTGAGGTCAGCCCGCTGGGGATTTTTCCGGAAGTGGCGGAAGGATCGACTGCAGATACAATTCTGAAAGTGGCTGGACGGCTTTTCGCACAAAAAGGCTTCCACGCTATCTCGACGAGGGAAATTGCAAGTGAAGTCGGAATCCGGAAGGCGTCTCTCTTCCATCATTTCGCATCCAAGGTCGCAATCGCCCAGCATCTGCTTGAGTACGGGCGGCTGCGATCTCCTTTGCTCCAGGGAGAGGAGTTATTGCCGCAGTCGAGGCCGGCCGTGCGGATCTACGCTACGTTTCGCAGAGAGCTCGAACTGGAATTCACGAGCCGCTACGAAATGCGGGGGCTCTACCTTTCCGACCTCATGGAAGAGCCGGATTTCGTCTTTTGGAACGAGAGGCACAAGCGGGCGAAGCAAGCGGGAGAACGCACGCTTGCAGAGGGTATGAAGAGCGGCGAGTTCATAGAAGGCTCCACCGCTTTGTTTGCCCATTTTCTGGATTCTGTATTGCTCGGTGCAATCCGGCTTCAACGACACGCCGATGTGCTGGAAGAGGCCAATGTCATCGCAAGTCTGATGATGCGGGCACTCCTGAGCAATCCGGCAGATCTGGAGAGCATCAAGCAAGAAGTGAGCAAGACACGATAGGCGCCGCATTCATGGCCCGATCAATGATCGCAGCCTTGTGGAACCTCAAATGATCTTATCTCCCCCTGCAGACGAGACTGATCAGGACGGAACCGGCCATGGTTCGCATTGGCTTGCCAGACAAGCGTCTGAGCGGCGAGTGCTGGCACCGGTCAGCTTAGAACCAGTGCCAGCACATAGTTGCAGTTCGGCAAGCGAGAGACCCCCCTCGCCGCGTTTGCTTGCTGTCGCGGACTAGCCGTTGTTTGAGACAGGCACCGAAGTCTCGCGCCGCCGCGTCAGCCGCGTGACGACGACGTAGAACACAGGCACGAAAAGCACCGCCAGCACCGTGCCGGAAATCATTCCGCCGAACAGACCGGTTCCGATGGCGTTCTGCGTTTCCGAGCTTGCTCCTCTCGCAATGACCAGCGGCACGACACCGAGGGTAAAGGCGAGAGACGTCATGACGATGGGACGAAGGCGCAGACGTGCTGCCTCGACGACAGCCTCTACAAGTCCCAGTCCCTCGCTCTGGCGTTTGCGAGCAAACTCAACGATCAGAACTGCGTTCTTGGCGGAGAGGCCGATCAGGGTAATCAGGCCAACCTTGAAGAACACATCGTTTTCCAGCCCCCGCAGATGAACTGCGATCACTGCCCCGATCACGCCGAGGGGCACGACGAGCATGACGGAGATTGGCACGGACCAGCTTTCATAGAGGGCAGCCAGCACCAGGAACACGATCAGGAATGAGAAGGCCATCAGCATGGGCGCCTGCGCACCGGACTGCCGCTCCTGGAGGGATTGACCCGTCCATTCCACCGCAAACCCCTTGGGGAGTTTGAGTGCCAGCTGTTCCATCTCATCCATCGCCTTGCCACTCGAAATGCCCTTGGCCGCCGATCCGGAAATGCTGGTCGAAGGGTATCCGTTGTAGCGGGTCACCTGCAGCGGAATCGTAGACCATTCGGGCGTCACGATCTCGGAAAGACGAACCATCTTGCCGGTATCGCTGCGCAGATGAAGTGCAAGGATATCGTCCACCTGCATGCGGCTCGAAGGCTGGGCCTGAACAATGACCTGCTGCAGTCGACCGTCCCGCGGGAAATCGTTCACATAGGTCGAGCCGACAGCGCCGCTCAATGTGTCGCTGATGGTGCTGTAGGCTACGCCCAACGCTGCGGCCTTCTGCCGGTCGATGTGGAGCGTGACGCTCGGACCTCTCGGCAGACCGTCAATACGAACGTCAGTCAACAGCGTGCTCTTGGAGGCAAGTTCGATGAGTTGAGCAGCGGCAGCAGCCAGCGCATCCGCACCGTGATTGGCGCGATCCTGCAGTCGCAGCGAGAAGCCTGATGTGGTGCCCAGTTCATCAATTGCCGGTGGCTTCAGACTGAAGACCTGGCCTTCCTTTGCTGCGGACATCGCGTCCGCTGCAGCATTCAGTTCGGCATCCACGGTGTTGGTGCGCTTGCTCCAATCCGTCATTGTGGTGAACGACATGGCCGTGTTCGGCCCTGACCCCGAAAAGCCGAAACCCATGATCGTCAGGTTGTTGGCGATGTCGGAGCGGCCCTTGACGTGCTCTTCGAAGAGGTTGACCACTTCGCGCGTGCGTTCGGCTGTCGCCTCCGCCGGCAAAGTGAAGGAGGTCATGAAGGAACCTTGATCTTCTTCCGGCACGAAAGTGGTCGCGATTGTGCTGTAGCCAAACCCAACAGCAGCGACGATGGCAAGATAGACAAACATGGTCCGACCGGCCCGGCGGACAAGACCGCCTACCCATCCCGCATAACCCTCAGTCAGTCGGTCAAAGCCGCGATTGAACCAACCAAAGAAACCCTTCTTATGGTGATGGTCAGAGCTGATCGGTTTCAGCAAGGTAGCGCACAGCGCAGGGGTGAGGCTGAGTGCGAGAAATGCCGAGAAGAGGATCGAAACCGCCATGGAGACCGTGAACTGGCGGTAGATGGCACCGACGGAACCGGATGCAAGCCCCATCGGCAGGAACACCGCCGTTAGCACCAGGGTGATCCCGATCACCGCACCGGTGATTTCGCCCATGGCCTTGCGGGTTGCCTCGCGCGGAGACAGCCCTTCCTTGGCCATCAACCGCTCGACATTTTCAACGACCACAATCGCATCATCCACGATGATGCCGATGGCAAGCACCATGCCGAACATCGTTAGAACGTTGATCGAGTACCCGATTACCATCATGACGGCAAAGGTGCCCAACAGCGCAATCGGGGCGACGATCGTCGGAATGAGCGTGTAGCGGACATTCTGCAGGAAGAGCAGCATGATCAGGAACACAAGCACCATCGCTTCGACAAGCGTCTGCAAAACCTTCTGGATCGAGATCTTGACGAAGGGCGCCGTGTCGTAGGAGATCGCGTACTCCAGTCCCGCAGGCATGGTGAGCGCAAGCTCGGCCATTCGGGTACGCACACCGTTCGAGGTGCTGACGGCATTCGCACCCGGCGTCATCTGGATGGCGGCTGCGGTTGCGGGCTTGCCACCGTCGAGAATGGAAAAGCTGGAGGATTGCGATCCCACTTCGATGGTGGCGATATCGCCCAGAGTCAGCCGGGAGCCATCGGGATTCGATCGCAGAATGACCCGCGCAAATTCCTCAGGCGACTGCAGCTGGCCGCGAACGCTCAGAGGGACACTGACCTTCTGTCCAGGAACCGTTGGCGTGTCGCCCAAGCGTCCCGGTGCAACCTGGATATTCTGGGTCTGGATAGCCTGGGTCACCTCCGCCATGGAGATGGAGTGCGCCAGCAGGCGCATGGGATCGACCCATACGCGCATGGCGGCTTCGGAGCCGAAGGATTGGACACGGCCGACGCCGGCGACCCGCTTGAGCTCGGGCGAGATGTTGCGCACGAGGTAGTCGTCAAGCGCCAATGCGTCGATCGACCCGTCCTTCGACTTCAGGGAAACGATCATCAGAAATCCGGATGAGGCGGATTCAACGGTGAGGCCCGCCCGCCGAACCGGCTCAGGCAACTTCGCTTCGACCGCCTTGAGCCTGTTCTGGATATCAACCTGCGCCAGTTCCGGGTTCGTGCCCGGCTTGAATGTCACGGTGATCGTTGTCGATCCGGAAGAATCTGCCGAGGAATCGAAATAGAGCACGTTCTTCGCGCCCGAGATTTCCCTTTCGATCACACTGGTCACGCTGTCATTGATCACCTGCGGCGTGGCCCCGGTATAGGTGGCATAGATCGACACGCTGGGCGGAGCAATGACCGGAAATCGCGAAACGGGCAGTTGCGGGATGGCGATCACCCCGACAATGACGATCATGATGGCGATGACCCAGGCAAAGACGGGCCTGTCAATAAAGAACTGCGGCATCATCCGCTCCTTAGTTCGACTTCTGGGAGACGATGTTTGCGGGCGATGTTTCCAGGGGTTGACCGCTTTGCACCCGATCCTGTCCCAGCACGACGATCGTTTCGCCGGCGCGAAGACCATTCTTCACCAGGTACTTTCCGCCCACCAGGGGACCCAGTTCGACAGCCCTCTTCTCGCCAGTCTTGTCTGCAGCAATGACGACAAGCTCCGGTCTTCCAGAGGCATCGCGGGTCACCGCCTCCTGGGGGACCATCAGAGCGGCATTGTAGACCTCCCGCGGCACCATGGCGCGAATGAACATGCCAGGCAGAAGCTGCCCTTCCGGATTGGGAACCAGAATGCGTATGCCGAGGCTGCCGGTGGCGTTATCGACGGAGATATCGGAGAACAGGATCTTTCCAGCGTGACCATAGGGCTTGCCGGTGATCGTCTTGATCGAGACCGGCAGTTCCTGCGGATCGCCCGTCCCAGCCGCCGGGGCTGTTTCCTGCAATTGCTCCAGGCTGATCGACGATTGGCGCACGTCGACGTAAACCTGATCGATCTGCTGGACCACGGCAAGCGGTGAGGTCGCGGACGAGGACGCCAATGAGCCTTCGCTCATGAAGGACTGACCGATGATGCCGCTGATCGGGCTGCGGACCGTGGCATTTGCCAGCTC
Organism: Rhizobium sp. AQ_MP; assembly: GCF_014237835.1. Taxonomy (GTDB): domain Bacteria; phylum Pseudomonadota; class Alphaproteobacteria; order Rhizobiales; family Rhizobiaceae; genus Allorhizobium. Next base: position 3,577 of record NZ_JACJVI010000002.1, on the reverse strand, counting down.
CAGCTTGCGCCGGGCCAGATTTGCCTTGGCTTCGGCGACGCTTGCCTTGGCCTGCGCCAGCGCGGCCGTTGCGTTGTTGAAGGCTTCTGCACTGGTGACCTTCTGCGCGGACAGCAATTCCGACCGCTGGTACTTCACCTTGGCATTCGCGAGTTCCGCTTCGACGCGCGCCAGAACGGCGGCGGCGGCATCCGCCTCCGCGGAAAACGGCGCCGGATCGATCTGGAACAGGGCCGCGCCGGCCTCTACCGTGCTGCCCTCTACAAACAGCTTCTTCTGGATGATGCCGTTGACCTGCGGCCTGATCTCCGCTGTTCGCACGGCAGAGACACGTCCAGGCAATTCGTCGTAGACGGTAACGGCTTCCGGCTGCACCGTCATCACGCTGACACGAACGGCCTGCGGCTCGGCTGTAGCATTCGCTTCGGTCTTCTGCTGGTCACTGCAAGATACCAATAGCAGTAACGGCACGCACAACATGCAGAACATCCAAAACCGCGCGAAGTTTCGCATCTGGGTCACCATCGTCTTTAGGGATTAGTCGATGGGGATGCTCTAAAAGGATTGTGTTGCTACTTCGTGTAGGATTTGTTGCGATCGGATGGAGGCACATCATGACGACTCGACCAGCGGTCGGTTCGATGGCATGAAATCCGCAAGGAGCGCAACCATCATGACAGAACTTGTTTTGATCGCTGAAGACGATGCGGAGATCGCGGGCATTCTCGAAGCCTATTTTTCCCGGGAAGGCTTTCGAACAGTCCATGCCCGCGATGGACAGGTAGCACTTGATCTGCACCGAACACTAAAACCCGATATCGTTCTCGCTGATATCACCATGCCGCGCCTGGATGGTTGGGAGCTTCTCGCGGAGATCCAGAGACGAGGCCGCACACCAGTCATCATGATCACGGCGCTTGATGAAGATGTCGATCGCCTTCAGGGCCTGCGTATCGGTGCGGACGACTATATCGTCAAGCCGTTCAACCCTATCGAGGTCGTCGCTCGGGCCAAGGCGGTTTTGCGTCGCGCGGGGCTAAGCCAGGCCGGCGCAGTCATCCGGGTTGGCAACCTCACCATCGATCTCGACAGTTATCAGGTCAAGATCGACAATAAAGGCGAAGCCGTTACTGTTCCTCTGACGCTGACCGAGTTCAGGCTTCTTGCTCATCTCGCAAGGACGCCCAGCAAGGTTTTCTCGCGGGCAGAACTCGTGGATGCCTGCCTGCCCGGTTCCGATGCGCTGGATCGAACGATCGATAGCCATCTGAGCAAACTCCGCAAGAAGCTCGAGCAGGCGGGAGGCGAAGGTTTGTTGGCCAGCATCCGGGGTGTCGGCTATCGTCTGGCGGTCGATCCATGATCGTGAAAGGGCTGAGCAGGCAGATACTCGTCGCCATGGCGACGGTCACCGTCGCGGCAGGACTGCTGGTCTTTTTTGGAACCTATCTCGCCTTCACCATCCTCTTCTATTTTTCCCCCTGGTCCGAAGACAACGACAGCTGGCTGACAGGCTTCGATTTTGTCATCCTGACGGTCCTTATCCTGATCGCGTTGATCGTTGCAGCGCTCGCGTCGATCCGCCTCGCACGCCGCATCCTCGAACCGCTGGAATCTCTCGCCGAGAGCGCCCGGCGTATCAAGGATGGAGACCTATCGACCCGTGCCATCCCCGGTGACTATTCGCTCGGAGAAACGGCTTCCCTTGTTGAAGACTTCAACGCCATGGCCCAGCGCCTACAAGACATGGCCTCCGACATGACGCTCTGGAACGCTACGATCGCCCATGAATTGCGCACACCACTGACCATTCTGAAGGGTCGCCTGCAAGGAATGATCGATGGTGTCTTCGAGCCGAACGAAAAGTCGCTCCACGCCTTGGTGCTTCAGGTCGATTCACTGGCAAGGCTCGTGGAAGACCTGCGCACCGTCACCCTTGCGGACAGCGGCCACCTTGATCTGCGTCTGCAGCCTGTTCGACTGAAGGACGAGATCCTGAGGCTTGCGGCGGTACTGGATGATGAGTTGAGACAGGAAGGCTTCCACCTCAAACTGGACCTTTGCGATGCCATGGTCCGTGTGGATCCCATGCGCATCCGCCAGGCCCTGCTTGCCCTAGTCACGAATGCGCGCCGTTACGCAAATCGAGGTCTCGTTGAGATCAGCCTTTCCATCGAGAAGGACCAGGTGGTGCTGCGCGTCTCAGACGAAGGCCCGGGTCTTGCCCCCGACATCGCTTCATCCGCATTTGAGCCCTTCAAAAGAGGCGGAGACTCGGGGTCGTTGGAGAAGGGCGGAAATGGTCTTGGCCTTTCTGTGGTCCGTGCGATCGTCGAGGCGCACGGAGGTAAGGTTCGCTACGCCCGATCCGCCAAAGGCGGCGCCATGTTCGAGATCCTCCTCGGCAAGGCAGTCTCCTGAAGAACAGTCGATGACCGTTTACGCATTGACGCATGCGGATCGCTCGACCCGGCCGCCACTCCACGCAATCCCCACACTCTGTCCACAAAGCCGCAAGGCCGCCCTGCTACCTTAGACGGCGGAAAGTCAATTCAGCGCGATCAATCCGTGGCTCTCGGATGACAATGAGCCACGAGATCTGGCCGCGTGCCCGAAAGCCGTTGGAGCCATACCATGAGCGATCAAACTGTGAGCCTGATCATTGCAGATCCGGATGATCTCCCCGACTTCAAGAGGGAACTCCAGGAGGCATTCGCCATCGCCGTGATCGATGAGTATGGGGCCCTGCCGGATGGTCCAATCCCTTCAGACGGTGAGCTCGACGAAGCGATCAATGCACCGGGAGCGGTCGCGCTGCGCATTCTCTCAGACGGCAGGAAGATCGGAGGCGCAGTCGTGACCATCGACGAAGAGACGCATCACAACACGCTGGATCTCTTCTTCCTGACGGTGGGCAGGCATGGGCAGGGTTTGGGTCACAAGGCCTGGCTCGCGATCGAAGCGCGCTATCCGCAGACGATCACCTGGCATACGCATACGCCATACTTTGAAAAGAGGAACATCCACTTCTACGTCAACAAATGCGGCTTCAAGATCATTGGCTTCCACCATGCCAAATACCCGGACCCGCACCAGCCCGGCCCCAGCGATCTGCCGGACGACGAGGGATTTCTTTTCGAGAAGGTGATGCGCGCTTGAACGTGAGGAATGGCGCTGGCGAAGCCTTCCGCTTCTAGGAAGCTGAGGAGCGGCGATCGGGCATCACCGCTCCTGAGGCTGTATGCTCAGGTCGAGGCCGACACGCGGCAAGGCCTGCTCGATCACCTGCGCTTCCCTCTCCGGTCTTCTTTAGGGAAGGAGCGGATCGATGCCATACGTCGTATCACGCCGCCCTTTTTGCGACGGCGCGGGCGACGACGAAGCGGGAGATCATCTGGCTCAGCGTATTGGCTTCGCCGTTCAACACGGCAGACGCGGCAGTCGTCTCCTCGACCATGGCGGCGTTTTGTTGTGTGGCCTGGTCCATGTGGTTGACGGCGGTATTGATCTCCCGCAGTCCGGACGCCTGTTCGCCGGTTGCGCGCGAGATCTGCTGCATCAGGGAGTCGATCGCCTT
>NZ_JACJVI010000019.1 GCF_014237835.1 Rhizobium sp. AQ_MP | reverse complement strand
CTCGCCACTCCGATGAAGCGCCACGGCACCGTCGAGGAGATCGCCGCCGCCGCTCTGTTCCTGGGCTTCGATGCGACGTTCACGACGGGTATCGAATTGCCGATCGATGGCGGCATCTCGACCGTCGATGCGCCGTAACAGGCGCGAAAACTTCTTTGTTGGCGTCGGCTTTCCAACGCGCGCTGAGGACATTTTTATGACCGCAATGCAGTCGGAAGCGGTCATGGAGGTCGCGCGCTACAATGTCAGCTATATCATCCCCGACTTCCGGGACAGGATGGTCCGCTCCCGGCCCCATTCCAGCCTGCACCCTCGAAGTGGTCCATGTCTCCTATTGGCGCAAAGCGGAAGCCTCCATCTCGCCCCCTTCCCCAACCTCACAGCCCCCCCTGCCCCCAATAGAAAAGGGGGCCGCGGCCCCCTTAAGCTTGTTCGAACGATTGTCGCCGCTCACGCCGTCTGCATGGCGCCTGGGCCTGGGATTGCGCCGGGGGGGCACTTGCCGAGGATGATCATGCCCAAGACTTCGTCCTTGGTGACATCTTCGGTGCGGGCATGGCCCACGACGCGGCCGTTCTTCATGACGAAGACGCGGTCGGCGAGGTCGAAGACGTCGTGGATGTCGTGGCTGATCAGGAAGATGCCGATGCCATCCTTCTTCAGCTGCTGGATGAGATCGCCGACCTGGGCGGTTTCCTGCGGGCCCAAGGCGGCCGTCGGTTCGTCCATGATCAGGATCTGGGCGTCGAAGAGGATTGCACGCGCAATCGCCACCGACTGGCGCTGACCGCCCGAGAGTGCCTTGACCGGCTCCTTGAAGCGCTGGAAGTTGGGGTTCAAGCGCCCCATGACTTCACGCGCCTTGGCTTCCATCGCGACGTCGTCGAGCGTGCCCCAGGCGGTGCGCAGCTCGCGGCCGAGATAGAGGTTGGCGGCGGCATCGACGTTATCGGCGACGGCGAGCGTCTGGTAGATCGTCTCGATACCGTATTTCTTGGCGTCGCGCGGGTTGTTGATGTCGGCAAACTCGCCGCGGACCAGGATATCGCCGTTGTCGCGCTTGTAGGCGCCGGAGAGGATCTTGATCAGGGTCGACTTGCCGGCACCGTTATGGCCCAGCAGCGCCACGACTTCGCCCGGGAAGAGGTCGATCGAGGCATCGTCGACGGCGTGAATGCCGCCGAAGGAAATGGAAACATTGCGCATTTCCACGAGGGGGGTGCGTTTTTCAGACATGAGTTCAACTCCCCTTACTTCGCACGCGAGCGGTAGACGGTGTCGAGCCAGACCGCGACGACGAGCACGATACCGATGACGATGCTCTGGAGCGGTGTGTCGAGACCGAGCAGAACCATGCCCGAGTTCAGTGATTGCATGACGATGGCGCCGAGCATGGCGCCGGCGATGGTGCCGACACCGCCGGCAAGCGAGGTGCCGCCGATGACGGCTGCGGCGATGGTGTAGAGCTCGTCGAGCGTGCCCTGGGCATTGGTCGCGGCATTGAGGCGGGCGGTCGAGATGGCGGCGGCGATGGCGCAGAGCGCGCCCATCAGCGCAAACAGCTTGACGGTGACCCACTTCACCTTGATGCCGGCGAGTTCGGCCGCTTCCGGGTTGCCGCCGATCGCGAAGACATAGCGGCCGAAGCGGGTGCGGTTTGTGATGAAGGCCATGACCATGGCGATGCCGATGGCGATCAGAACCGGGACGGCGATGCCGAGACCGATCTGCAGGCCGCCTTCCGGCCAGGCGATGCCGTTGGCTTCGGCATATTTGCGGGCGAGGTTCACCGGCATGTAATAGCTGTTGGCGACCCAGACGGCGCCGAGGATCGCCACGCAGCCCGAAGCGACGAGGAAATATTCGGCCCAGAGCGGACGCAGCGGGAAGCCGAAGCGGCGGCGCTGCTTGCGGGTGTTCAAGATCGACAGGACGATCATCAGGCAGGCGACGACGCCGACGATCCAGCTGGCGGTCACCCCGATCGATCCATCCGCGCCACCGCCCATCAGGCGGTAGGTGGTGTCCATCGGGGCAACGGTTGCGCCCGAGGTGACCATCCAGGCCGCACCGCGCCAGACGAGCAGGCCGCCGAGGGTGACGATGAAGGCGGGCACGCCGAGGAAGGCAATGATCGCGCCATGGAAGGCGCCGATGGCGGTGCCGACGAGAATGCCGGCGCCAAGCGCGATGATCCACATCATCGGATGTTCGAAGCCAATGATCGGCGGAAGGATGCGGGCCTGCAACACGCCCATGATCATGCCGACAAAGCCGAGAATGGAGCCGACCGAGAGGTCGATGTTGCGGGTGACGATGACCAGCACCATGCCGGTCGCCATGACCGAGACGGAGGCTGCCTGGACCGAAAGGTTCCAGAGATTTCGCGGCGTCAGGAACAGGCCGTTCGACAGGATGTCGAAGCCGATCCAGATGAGGCCGAGCGCAATGACCATGCCGAGCAGGCGCGTGTCGATCTCGGTGGCTTGAAAGAAGCGCTTCAGCGCTGAAACATTGGAAGCCCGGGCTCCATGCGCGGGCGTGGCAAGGCTGTGATCCGCCATACGAATTATTCTCCCCAGTCGTTTGTCGGCTTGCGAAGGGCCGCGCCTTGCGCGGACTTGCGGGCTTTGGCCCGCCATGCGGATCGAGGCATGTCTCATTATCGTGTGCGGATCATCGAGGAACGGCGGCCCCTTAAAACCGTCGATCCAATCCTGCCGCGATGCTCTCGATCAGTCGAAACGCCGCAGCACAAAAGGCTGCGGCGTTCCGGCTCAAGCTCTAAAGGTCAGTCACTCGATCAGTTGCAGGCAGCAACCGAACCGGCGGCAACGCCCTGGCAGGCCTCCTCCTTGGAGATCCAGCCAGCGTCGATGACGACGTTGAGGTTTTCCTTGGTGATCGGCAGCGGAGCGATGAAGTAGGAGTTCATTTCAACGCCCTTCGGGCCGCCGGAGAACTTCACGGTGCCTGCGATCTCGTCCATGGACTTGCCAGCAGCGAGTTCGCTTGCCACTTCACCGGCCTTCTTGCCGAGTTCGCGGCTGTCCTTCCAGACGGATACGGTCTGGGTGCCGAGAGCAACGCGGTTCAGAGCGGCCTTGTCGCCGTCCTGGCCGGAGACCGGAACGGAACCGGCGAGACCCTGGGCTTCAAGCGCTGCCACGACACCGCCGGCCATACCGTCGTTCGAGGAAACGACTGCATCGACCTTGTTGTTGTTGGCGGTCAGGAACTGCTCCATGTTCTTCTGGGCAGCTTCCGGCTTCCAGCCGTCCGTGTAGGCTTCACCGACGTTCTTGATCTTGCCGGCGTCCATGGCTTCCTTCAGCACTTCCATCTGACCGGAATAGAGGAAGTCGGAGTTCGGGTCGGTGGACGCGCCCTTGATGAAGACGTAGTTGCCTTCCGGCTTTGCCTTGAAGACTTCGCGCGCCTGCATGCGGCCTACTTCCTTGTTGTCGAAGGTGATGTAGTAGGCGTCGGGGTTTTCGATCAGACGGTCGTAACCGATGACCGGGATACCTTCAGCAACGGCCTTTTCGATGGCCGGGCCGATGGCTTCCGAATCCTGCGCCAGAACGATCAGGGCGTTTGCACCCTGGGCGATCAGGCTTTCGATGTCGGTCAGCTGCTTGGCCGGCGACGTCTGGGCGTCAGCGGAAATGTACTTGTTGCCGGCGGCTTCAAGGGCTGCCTTGATCGCGGCCTCGTCCGTCTTCCAACGCTCTTCCTGGAAGTTCGACCAGGACACGCCGACGGTCAGACCTTCGGCATTGGCGACAGAATGCAGGCTCACGATGACGGCAGTCGCTGCCATCAGCTTCATAACGGATTTCATTTTAAAACCTCCCAAGGTGAAAGCGGACCGCCGGAAGACCTCCCTACCGAACGACCCGCTGCGAAACTGCCCTTACCCCATGGACCCCCGTCCAATGGTTTTTCTCGACAGTCGAGAAAATAACTGTCAGAAGATTCTCACCCTGTCAACACGGGCCGGGGGAGGCTTGCAAAGACAGTTGCCAAATGCTTTGGGAGGAGCATGCGGTGGACCACACGAAACCGGGCGACAAGCCCATCATGACAGCCAGTCCTAGGGCGAGCACAGAGGCCGTTCGCCACCAGAACAACGGGCTTGTGCTCAAGGTGCTCAGGCGCGACGGGCCGCTTGCGCATACCGACCTATCCACCGCGACGGGCCTCTCTTCGGCCACCGTCTCGGCAATTACCTCGCATCTCGAGAAAAATGGTCTCCTGGAACGGCGCGAGGTGGCCAATGCCGGCCAGCGCGGGCGGCCACGGGCGCTGTTTGCCCGCAAGCGCAGTGCCGCCCATGTCATCGCCGTCAGGATCTCATCGCATGCCGTGCAGTATTCGCTCGCCGATTATCGCGGCACGATGATCGACCGATTCGAGGAGGCGCGCGAACAGGGAACGGAGTCTCCGAAGCGGTTCCTCGACGGGTTCCGGGCCGCGATCGAGCGGCTCATCCAGCGCTCGCGCCTGCCGGCCTCAGCGATCTCGATCATCTCGATCTCCAGCAAGGGTCTCGTTCATCGCGAGGGGGCAAAGCTCCTCTGGTCGCCGGTGTTCGGCTATCAGGAGCTCGACTTCGAGACCGCGTTGACGGGCTTCGGCGGCAGCCGCATCCATCTCTTCAACGAGAGCCTGCTGGTCACCCATGCGCTGGCACTCAGGCTGGAAAAGAACAGGGGCGCGCCGCTCGCCTCGCTTGCCACGCTCTCGCTCGGCCATTCGATCGGGCTCGGGATTGCCTATCGCGACCAGCATGGCGACCTGGAAATCAGGGCGCCGAATTTCGGCCACATGCTGCATGCGAGCGATGGCAAGCTCTGCCGCTGCGGGGCGATCGGCTGCATCGAGGCTTCTGCTGGCTTCTACGGCATCCTGCGCATGGCGTTTGAAGTGCCGCCCGACACGATCCCGGCGAAGTTCGTGCCGCTCGCCGAGATGGAAAAGATCGCCACCCGCGCCCGGCAGGGACACCGGGCCTCGGAATATGCCTTCCGGCAGGCGGGACTGGCGCTCGGCCAGGGGCTGTCGCGCATGCTGAGCCTTGCCGAAGAAACGATGCCGATCGCGATCACCGGCCCCGGCACGCGCTTCATGGATCTCTTGACCCGCGGCCTCGATGAGGGGCTGGCGCAATCGCAGCATGTCAAAGTGCGCGGCGCGCCGGAAATCCTGATCATCACGGAGGAAGAGACGCTGGTGTTCGAGGGGCATGTGGACCGGGCGCTGACGGAGATCGACCAGGATCTTGGTGGGTAAATACGTGTGCCTTGCCCACGCATGCGCGACAAGGTAGTGTTTTCAATATTTTCTGCTGGTCTCTTCCTATTTTTCGTAGTAACAATAATGGATATTGTTTTCGATCCGGATAAGCGCCTCAAGGCGCTGAACGAGCGAGGATTGGACTTCGCGCGGGCAGACGAGGTCTTTGCGGGGCCCCACCTGACGATACAGGACGACCGGCGTGACTATGGAGAAGTACGCTTCATGACCATCGGACTGCTGGATCGGCGGATGGTCGTCATGATCTGGACGCATCGTGATCCGGCCCTCCGGATCATCAGCATGAGGAAAGCAAATGACCGCGAATACGCCATCTACTCCGGACGACTTCTCGGACATTGACGACGAGGCGCCGGATCTGTCGACAAGTCCCTGGGTGGAGAAGTTCAGCGCCGCGCCAGTTCGCAGCGGGCGACCGAAAAGCTCGACAACCAAGGTTTCAACCACGATCCGGCTCGATCAGGAGGTCATCGATGCCTTCCGCGCAGATGGGCCTGGCTGGCAATCGCGGATCAATGCCGCCCTGAAGGACTGGCTGCGGACGAGGTCCTGACAGGAAGGGCGAAAACAGCGCTTTCAGATCGACACCCGCAGAAAGCTCAGGCATAGCTCCCCCAAACACATCAGATATTTGCGGGTCTCGCACTGATCCTTCGGCTGCAGCGATCTGCGGCTACGGATGCAGCGGGCATCCCAGGGAAGACCCCGATGATCAAGATCATGGTATTGCTGCATGCGGCTCAGGGCCGGGACTGGCAGACACCGCCGAAGGGCACGAGCCTGAAGACGCTGGCAGAGGCCGAGGAGCAAGGGTTGATCGAGGTGCGCGGCGAGTTTCAGAAGCGGCAGTTCCGGCTGACGACGCGCGGCTTTTCGACCGTTGAACACGACCGGGGCCGGCTCGCGGCGCGGCGGAGCTGACGGGCCTCGGCCTCGGGATCGTCCCTGCGGGTGCCGATCCATCAGCGCTTGAAGCTCGGGGGCCCGCGCCCTACCCTCCCCCTCGGGAGGACGCTTCATGACGGACGCAATCGCATTGCAGGATGAGGGTAGGCGCAAGCACGGGCTCAAGGACGGGCGGCAAGCCTATGTCTTCGATGCCTATGGCACGTTGTTCGACGTGCATGCGGCGGTGCGCCGGCATGCCGAGGCAATCGGGCCGGATGCACAGGCTTTCTCTGATCTCTGGCGGGTGAAGCAGCTGGAATATACCTGGGTGACGAGCCTGATGGGTCAGTATCGGGATTTTCGCGCGCTGACCGAGGATGCGCTCGACTTCTGTCTCGGCCGGTTTCCGGATGTCGACAGGTCGCTGCGGGCCGATCTGCTCAACGCCTATCGCAAGCTCGACTGTTTCGTGGAAGTGCCGACGGTTCTGGCAAAGCTGCGCGAGACCGGAGCCCGGATCGCCATCCTGTCCAACGGCACGCCGGAGATGCTCAAGGAAGCGGTCGAGACTGCCGGCATAGGGGCATTCATCGACGACGTATTCTCGATCGATCCCTTGAAGATCTACAAGACGGCGCCGGCGGCCTATGCGCTGGTCACCTCGACCTACAGGCTCGCCGCACCCGATATCGCCTTCCAGTCGTCCAACCGCTGGGACATTGCGGGAGCCAAGGCCTTTGGCTTTACCTGCCACTGGATCAATCGTTCCGGCGCACCGGAGGAGTATGCAGATCTTGCCCCGGACATGGTGTTTTCCTCGCTGGAAGGCTTGATCCTGGACACCTGCCGGACTGGCCCGGAGACAACGGCGAAACCCTCCGACCGCTGACGATGATCTGCGAAAGGAAAGGTCAGGGATCTGCTTGATCCGTTCTGACCTCAGCCGATCGGCATCAGAGAGCGTGGCGTTGGGGCGTATTGTCGGTTATGGAGGCGCGACGAATGCCCCGAACCCTGCGGTGGCGAAGACGGCGAGAAAGTGAGACCGATGCGCAAGACCTGGAGCAAGCCCGTGATCCTGCACGGGATCGGCGAAGAGGGTGAGGATGTCGTGGTCGACAGCGCGCTCGGCGCCTCCTGGGCGCTGATCGAAGACTGGCCGGAGGAAGACGGCGAGGCTCTCGACAAGGCCCTGCTGGTGCTTGCCGCCGTGGCACAGGGAAAGGCCAAGGAAGAAGACGGTCGCAAGGCATTGATCGCGGCGGCTCTTGAAGCCGGGGTGAAGATCACCGCATGACCGCTGCCTGCTGCTGCGGGCCGAATTCCCCGGTTCTCGCCGGGGATCGGAAGCAGCCCGGCCCCCAGCACTTTGCGCGGGCCGGCATCACTTGTTTTTTTCAATAACATAAATTCCAGATATTGCCTTGGCCGCCCGATAAGGGATGATATTGCCCATACGTTTGCAAGAATCATTTTTTATCATCGATTGACGAGCACCTCTGATGTTCAATCTCGCCGAAGAGCGGCCGTTCCATCTGCAGATCAACATCGCAGCCACGGCTTCCGTGCTGGTGCTGCTGTTTGGTCGGCTGCTTCGACCCGAGACTGGGGAGTTCGGCAGCCTGTCCCACATCGCCTCGATCATGCCGATCTGCCTTTGCTGGGTCATGGCGATGCGCACACGGCATTTCCTGACCTTCCGGATCTTCGGCGGACTCGGCGTGCTCGCCATCACGCTGGCGTTCCGGATGTTTCTCGACACACTCGGCTCCCAAGGCGACTACTGGCGGTTCCTGATCGTCGCCCTGATCCTGATGCATGCGGCCCTGCTGCTGCCGCGGACCATCGATTACGTGGTGACGGCGCTCCTGTGTGGGGCGATCTCGTTCGCCGGCCTGCCGCTCGACTACTTCGCGGCCACCGGCTTTGCCGAATTCGCTGTAGCCAGCGGTGTCACCGCCGTGGTCGGCTCGATGCTCAACATCATCGTCATGTCCTCCTACGGCAAGCTCTTCGAGGCCAAGGAGACCTATCGACGCCTCTCGGGTACGGACTCGCTGACGCGACTTCTCAACCGCCGGGGCTTTCTGGCACGTTTTGCGGAAATGCGCGGGGAGCGCGGCAAGGGGCAGCTCCACCTGGCGATGATCGATCTCGACCACTTCAAGCAAATCAACGACCAGCACGGGCATGATCGGGGCGATGCGGTGCTGCTGGCGATGGCGCAATGTCTGCAGCAGCACGCACCGGGCCTTGCCGGGCGACTGGGCGGAGAGGAATTCGCGATCCTACTGCCCGATTGCAGCCGGCTGGAGGCCCTTCGGCGTCTCGACGGACTGCTTGGTGATGCGCGGGGGCTCAATATCGATGGGATCGGCATTACCTTCAGCGCCGGCCTGGTGACAGCCGAAGCCGGCGAGAGTGCCGAACGGGTGCTGGCGCGGGCGGATCGCGCTCTCTACCAGGCGAAGGCCGCAGGCCGAAATCGCATTGCCTGCGGCGACATGCCCCTGCTGACCGGCGAAGGCGCCATGCGGCCGCATCCCCGGCAGATGTCCGTCGCCGAGAGAAAGGCGTAGACGCCGACCTCAGGTCAGGCCGAGAGTGATGGCGGCAAGTGCGAGATAACGGCCTGCCTTCGCGACGGTGACCAGGAGGAGAAAAGTCAGGAAGGGCGTGCGCAGCACGCCGGCAATGACGGTCAGCGGATCGCCTATGATCGGAACCCAGGACAACAGCAGGGACCAGATGCCGAAGCGGCGATACCAGGCTTCCGCGCGGGCAAGCTTTGCCGGCGGCACCGGAAACCAGGGGCGGTCACGGAAATGCTCGATGAAACGGCCGAGCAGCCAGTTGACCACAGAGCCCAGGACATTGCCCGCCGTGGCGACGAGGAGCAGCAGCATGACCGGCTGATCCTGCGCGAGGATCAGGCCGACAAGCACCGCCTCTGACTGCGCCGGCACGATGGTCGCGGCGAGAAAGGCTGCCAGGAAGAGCGCGAGATAAGCGGCAAGAGCTGTGATCACAAGGCCGGTCTAACCTGCCGCAAGCGGACTGGCAATCTGGCCGAACCGGCTGTCATGACAGACTGGTTCCTTCCGCATTTGCATCCGGCGCTTCAGCCCGCCTGTCCCGGCTGCCAACAAGGGACGCCCGCATCGAGCGGTGCGTCCCTCCAACCTCGTCAGACAGCGCGATCAGACCACGCGGCGGGCGGCGTGCTCGATGTCGGCACCGGCGGCATCGTCGGCATCGATCACCCGGGTTCCCTCAACGCGAGCGCCGGGCTGCAGGCCCTCAGGCCCATGCTCCCTAACCTGATGCGGCGCGGGCGTGGTGATGGCGCCGTGATCGGGATCGTTGACGTCCTGGCCGCGGACGCCGTCTGCGGCGGCGCTCCGTTCATCCGGGTTTGCGCGCGTGCGGCGCTCGGCGGTCGCGTTGGCGATCAACCGGTCGAGCTCGTCTTCGGTCATTGCGCTGAGATCGAAATCCTGCATCTGGCTCTCCTGCTTGTCCGTGATGGGTGGGTTCGCCTCGTCAACGCGCGACGCGGCGAAAGGTGCCCGAGAGCCGGCACAATCCCCGCAACCGATCGGCGGCCCGGGCGTTCAGAACCATGAAGGGAGCCGGGCTCATGGAGTTTGCCAGCATCATGCACATCATCACCCGGGCCATCGAAGCGGTCGGTGTCGCGGTGATCGTCGTCGGAATTGCCGTTGCGGGGATCAGATACCTGACGGCACCCCGCAGTCTGTCGTCCTATGGTGAATTGCGTGCGGGAATGGGGCGCGCCATCCTGCTCGGACTTGAACTGATGGTGGCCGGCGACATCATCAACACGGTCGCCGTGGAGCCGAGCCTTGATTCCGTGGTGGTGCTTGCGATCATCGTCGTGATCAGGACGTTTCTGAGCCTGTCTCTGGAGGTGGAGATTTCCGGCCGATGGCCCTGGCAGGGCAGGCCGGGCGAGCAGAGCCTGCATCACGGCAAGACCGGACAAGACACCGGCCCGACCTCCCCCAGCTGATCAGCTGCGCGTCTCTCCGATGATGCTGAGCGTGCCGTCACTTTCGAGGACAACGGCTGCCACCTGATCCAGCCTCGCGATGCCGTTGGAGCGAAGCGCGCTGATGAAGTGTGGCATAGGCAAGCGTGCCAACGAGCAGGGTTCGCGCGATGCCCGGCCAGCCCTAAAACAGCATGTCCTGGATGTCCACGGTCTATCTCCTTCGTGGCGCGGCCGGGACACCTGTTCTGGATCTCCCCGGAAGACCTTCAGCGCTCCGGGTTGTCGGCATTGGCAAGCGGCGACGGGCGGCCATCGGGACCCTCCTCTCCCTGACGCTCCTCCAGATCCTCCATGTCCTGGTCGACCAGATAGGCGTCTGGCGTGCCGAGCCGGCTGGCTTCGCGAATGGCATCCTGGCCGCCATGCTGCGGTGTCTCGGCACCCGAAGCGTCTTCGCTCGTGTCACGGCCCGCAGAGGCTGTATCAAGGGCGGACGAGCCAGGTTGATCGCCGAGCTTGCGGACGCCGTTTTCGCGGTGGTTGCTGTCGTTCTCTGTCATCGATGATCTCCGTTCCGGGGGGTGTCCCTGCCCCCGCCCAACGGTGCATGGGAGAATTTCGTTCCGAAACGCACGAACAGATCTGGCGGCCGCGGGCCGGCGGAAATGTTGCAATGGCGCCTGCAACCTGATCTAAAACAACCTTCTTGAATATTATTCATTGGCATTTCAGAGGACTTATCTGCGTGACAGCCTGGGGTCCTGACATAGTGTTGCGCTGGTTCCGGACGATCCAGATCGGAAGCGTTCTGATACCGCTCCTCGGCGGCATCAGTTGGGGCGGGATTGCCTGGTTCGAGCAGCGGGCTATCGCCACTGACCACGCCGTGGATGCCGTGACCCTGGTGCGCCAGTATTCGCAGCGGCTGTTCGACACCGAAATCATCAAGCACGGTGCAGCGCTCAGCCGGGCAGCCGGCGAGCCCGCCGAGTTCATGCGTTCGGAGGCCTTTCACAGCTTTCTGGCGGGGCTCGACGCACGCAGACCGGACAATTTCGGCATGGTGGTGATCAGCGACGAAGGACGGGTGATCGCATCCAGCCGGCTTTTTCCCGTCGATGTTGCGATGGGCCCACGCGACTATGTCGATGCCATCCGGGGCGGGAACGAGATCTTTATCGACCGCCTCAAGCTCAGCCCTGGTGGCAAAGACGCCATCATCGTGGCGAGCCCTTTCATCACCAATGATTTCCGCGGTCTCATTGTTTCCTCGATCGCCACGGATACCAGCCGGACGTTTCTACGCAGCGTCTCTGCACGCGAGGGCGAGGCGGCATCCCTGATGCGCGACGACGGCAAGCTTCTGGTGCGTCAGGTGCCGGGCGAGCCGATCATGCTGGCACCCGATACACCCGCGCGGCAACACATCAGCGACGCCAATGAAGGCGTCTACGAGGCCTTGGCCGTGTCTGACGGAATCCGCCGGATCTATGCCTTCAGCCGGCTGGGCGATCTGCCGCTCGTGGCCAATTTCGGCGTTCCCCTCGGCCAGGTCTTCACCGCCACGTTGCGCAGCGCTCTGCCCGTCTGGCTCCTGATGGCCACCATCAGTGCCTTCACGCTGATCGTGACGGATCTCGCCCGACGCAGCATGCTGGCACAGCGCGAGAGCGATCTGCAGGCGCTGAAACGGGTGGAGGCGGAAAACCTTGCCCAGCAGCGTGCCGAGCTGGTGCGGGAGATGAACCACCGGGTGAAAAACAACCTCGCTCTGGTGACCAGCCTGATCAACATGCAGGCGCGGCGGGGCACTTTGGACGTCGCGGCGCTGCATATGCGCGTCCGTGCGCTGGCCGAGGTGCATGACCTGCTCTATCGCTCGAACCATGGCGAGAAGATCGATCTCGGCGAATTGCTTGCCCGCGCCTGCGATCCGGCAACGCTTCTGCCGGAGGACCGGGTAATCGCGCTCGAGGCGGTCCTGCCCAAGGGTATCGACATTGCCGCCGATCGTGCGTCACCATTGGCGCTGGCGGCCCTCGAACTGCTGACCAACGCGGTCAAACACGCCTTTGCCGGACGGGAAACGGGCGTGGTCCGCGTGAGACTTGAAACGATGGAGCCCGGCGTCGCAAGCCTCACCATCGAAGACAATGGGATCGGCATCCAGGAAGAGCCGACCCGCCGCTCCGGTACCGGGCTGGTCACCGCCTTCGTCCGTCAAGCGGGCGGCGAGATCACGAGAACGGTGGATGGCGGGACGAAATACGTGATCCGGTTTCAGGTCTGACGCACCGCACGCACCCCGAAGCCCATGCCATCATGCCGCACGCCCTGGTGACCGGTTCGCTTGTCCCGGTGAGACAGCCGACGTCTGGAAGCGGGAGATGAGCGAGTAGAGGTTGCGGGCTCCGTCTGCCAGCGATGTGGCGGCGGCGCTGGCTTCTTCGACGGTCGCAGCACTCTGCTGGGTCACCTTGTCGAGCATGTTGATCGAGGAGTTGATTTCCCCAATGCCTTGCGCCTGTTCGCGGGCGGCCATCGAGATCGCGTCGACGTTGTTGTCGATCTCCTGCACCTGGTCGACGATCGACTTCAGCGCGTGGCCGGTCTTGTCGACCAGAGCGACGCCATGGCGAACGGCATCGGCGGATTTGGCAATCAGACCCCTGATATCCTTGGCAGCACTCGCCGAACGCTGGGCGAGTTCGCGGACTTCCTGAGCCACGACGGCAAAACCCTTGCCGGCCTCGCCCGCACGGGCTGCCTCGACTCCGGCATTCAGCGCCAGCAGGTTCGTCTGGAACGCGATCTCATCGATGACCCCGATGATGTTTTCGATTTCACGCGAGGATGCGGCAATCTCGTCCATGGCCGCTGTCGCCTGGGTGACGACGATGCCGGAGGCTTCGGCATTCGAGCGCGTCTCGCCGACCAGCCGGGTCGTGGCGAGCGTGCGGCCGGTCGTGTCCTTGACCGTCGTGTTGATCTCCTCAAGGGCGGCCGCGGTTTGCTCGACGGTTGCGGCCTGGCGTTCGCCATTCGAGGCGATGCTGTTCGACACGTCGCTGATGACGGCGGCATTCTCCGATAGAGCCTGCGCGGCGTTGACAATGCCGCTCATGGTCTCGTCCAGGGCCTCGGCCGCCGTATTGACGTCCGCCCGGGTCTCTTCCAAAGCCGGATCCAGAGCGTCGAAGACGCGTACGGTGAGGTCGCCGTCGGCAAGACGCTTGATGGCCTGACCGATGATCTTCACGGCGCGCATGCGAGGCGTGATATCGGCCGCGACCTTCACGACCTTGTAGACCTTGCCGCGGGAATCGAAGACCGGCGTATAGGCCGCCTGGATCCAGACCTCGCGCCCACCCTTGCCGTAGCGGATGAAGTTTGCGGCGATGAATTCTCCCCCGCGCAGGCGTTGCCAGAACTGGGCATAATCCGAGGTTTCGACGTAAGCCGGATCACAGAACATGCGGTGGTGCTGGCCTATGATCTGATCGCGATCATAACCCATGGCCTTCAGGAAGTTGCCGTTGGCGTTGACGATGGTTCCGTCGACTTCGAACTCGATGATCGCCTGCGACTGGTCGATCGCTTTGAGGCGATTGGCGTCATGCAGGGCGGCGATCTTGGTCGCGGTGATGTCGGAGGCGATTTTCAAGACGCGAATCACACGCCCGCCATGCAGAACCGGATTGTAGGTCGCCTCGATCCAGACATCTGCGCCGGCCTTGCTTTGGCGGCGGAACTGCCCGTGCTGAAACTTGCCGGCCGCAAGATCGGACCAGAAGCGGGTATAATCCGATGACTGGCTGATTGTCTCGTCGCAGAAGATGCGGTGATGCTTGCCGACGATCTCGTCGAGACGATAACCCAGTGTCTTCAGGAAGTTCTCGTTGGCATCCAGGATCGTGCCGTCGGGGGTGAACGAGATCATTGCCTGTGAGGCCGAGATCGCATTCAAGTCCTCAGCAAGCCTATTCGCCTTCAGGTAGTTCTTCAGCATGGCGGCATCCTCAGCAGCACGACTGAGTCATTCCATCACGTTTCTCTTAATGGTTACTGAATGCCTCAAGTCAGATTGCCGGAAATGACAATCGCAATAGGCGAGCCGATGGTCGACCTCGAACGTCGGTTGAGTAAACAGGAACTGAAACAGCTTTAATCCTCGGCAGATTCCGAACCCCAGGGGAGTTGAGTAACGCCTATCGACGGCATCGTCATCGACGATGCGCGCCCGAGGTTTCTGAAGGAAAGTGTTAACGGGAAGGGTCAGCAGTCGCTGCACATCCGGGAGATGGTCGCCAGTCTATCGGCAATCCAGGATTGCATCAGTGATCGCCTCAAGCGGTGCCGGTGGCCGCCTGCGCAAGCACCAGAGCTTCAGTCCATGCTGTCACAATATGCAAAAAAGCCGCCAGGTTGCCCCGGCGGCTTTTGTCATTTCAAACCTATCGTTGAGCTCAGACGAACTGGCTCAGGCCCGGAACGGAGGCCACAACTTCGTCGACCACCTCGGCACCGGCGTATTCGCGGGCAACGGCGATGGTTTCCTTGGCGAGGGTGGAGATTTCGCCCATGCCGAGGCC
The DNA here is from genome assembly GCF_014237835.1 of Rhizobium sp. AQ_MP. GTDB lineage: Bacteria > Pseudomonadota > Alphaproteobacteria > Rhizobiales > Rhizobiaceae > Allorhizobium. The sequence goes on along the minus strand of NZ_JACJVI010000019.1, from coordinate 64,853 downwards.
CTGGGACATCAGCTGCTGGCCGAGGCCCATGATGCCGCCGCCGCCGATGGCGCTCATCAGGCCGCCGAGCAGACCGCCGCCGCCCGAACCTTCGCCATTGTGCTTGGCAACCAGCTCTGCTGCACCGGGGATGGCTTCGATCATGCGGGCGACCGGGCCGTCAGCGGCTTCGCGCTGCAGGAAGCCGAGCATCATGCCCAGTGCCGTTTCAGCCTTTTCCGGGGAAATGCCGACATTGTCGGCGATGCGGGTGACGATTTCGCTCATTCTCGAAGTCCTCCTGAGGCGATTTTGACGTTAACGTCAACGTAATGGATGTTCCTACCGAACTCAAGCGTCGCGGCCCCGAACAGGCGAAAAATGCCGGGGACTGCCGCCGCTTCAACAGCAGGGCCCCGCTCGGCGAAGTCCGCACATTTCCGCGCTGCCCCATCAGACGCGACAAGGACCGGCAGGCTTGAGCGGAACGTACCGAAACGGGACGGTCGACCGTTGTCGATGTTCCACACTCCTCCTATAAGAGCAAGCTGAAGTCCGGATGACGATGGGAGAAACGTCCGCATGCTGCAAGAAGGTTCGCTCTATCTCGGTACCAGCCGCAACCCGGACGACAGCCTGAACAAGGCCGAATATCTGGCGCTGAAATACGGCAACCGCCATGGAATCGTGACCGGGGCGACCGGGACCGGCAAGACGGTGACGCTGCAGGTGCTGGCCGAAAGCTTCTCCGAGGCCGGCGTTCCTGTCTTTGCCGCCGACATCAAGGGTGACCTTTCCGGCATTGCCGCCATGGGCGAGCCGAAGGACTGGATCACCCAACGCGTCGAGCAGATCGGCTTCAAGGACTATGCGCCGGCGGAATTCCCGGTCATCTTCTGGGATATCTATGGCGAGAAGGGTCACCGGGTGCGCACCACGGTGGCCGAGATGGGGCCGCTCCTGCTCTCACGGCTGATGAATGCCTCGGAGGCGCAGGAAGGCGCGCTCAACATCGCCTTCAAGATCGCCGACCAGGGCGGGTTGCCGCTGATGGATCTGAAGGACCTGCAGGCGCTGCTCACCTATATGGCCGAGCATGCAACCGAGCTTTCCAGCCAGTTCGGCCTGATCTCCAAGGCCTCGATTGCCACGCTGCAACGCGGGCTTCTGATCCTCGAGCAGCAGGGGGCGCAGAACTTCTTTGGCGAGCCGGCGCTGGCCGTCACCGACATCATGCGCACGACGCATGACGGGCGCGGGGCGATCTCGATCCTGGCTGCCGACAAGCTGATGATGAACCCGCGTCTTTACGCGACCTTCCTGCTCTGGCTGCTGTCGGAACTGTTCGAGGAACTGCCGGAAGTGGGCGATCTCGACAAACCGAAGCTGGTCTTCTTCTTCGACGAGGCGCACCTTCTGTTCAACGACGCGCCGAAGGTGCTGATCGAGCGGGTCGAACAGGTGGTTCGCCTGATCCGTTCCAAGGGGGTCGGCGTCTATTTCGTCACGCAGAACCCGCTCGACGTGCCGGAAACCGTGCTCGCGCAGCTCGGCAACCGCGTGCAGCATGCGTTGCGTGCCTATACGCCCAGAGAGCAGAAGGCGGTGAAGACGGCGGCGGACACCTTCCGTCCCAACCCGGCCTTCGATTGCGCAACCGCCATCACCCAGCTTGGCATCGGCGAGGCGCTGGTGTCTACGCTGGAGGCGAAGGGCGTTCCTTCCATGGTCGAGCGGACGCTCATCCGCCCGCCGTCTGGCCGGGTCGGGCCGCTCACCGATGCCGAACGGCAGAAGGTGATGGGGCTGAGCCCGGTCGCAGGACAGTATGACGTCGACCTCGATTCGGAATCGGCCTACGAAATCCTGAACGCCCGCGCCAAGAAGGCAGCCGAGGCAGAAGCCGCCAAGCGCGCAGCAGAAGAGAAGGCTGCGGGTGGCGACAGTGCCGCCGGCAGATGGACCCTGCCAGGCTTCGGCGACGAGCCTGCCGATGCCGACGGTGACCGCACGACCAAGCGCTCCGGCGGCTACCAGCGCGAGACGGTGATCGAGGCGGCGATGAAGAGTGCCGCGCGTTCCGTGGCGACATCGGTCGGCCGGGCTCTGGTACGTGGAATTTTGGGTAGTCTTCGACGCTAGCACCGCCGTTTTCGTGCAAAACACAAGAACTGAGTGACGAAAGCTCGTCCTTCTCGGCGAGATTTGTTCACTTCCGAGCAACTCTTCCTGCTATATATTGGGGATGCATTTAAATTCTCGCAGCCGCCTGCGGGAATTCACGGGGTCGAGCTTGGACAGCAGTCTGGATCACATCGTTCTGGTCAACAATGCAAAGCGCGCGCTGGAACGCGGTCGCTTCGAGCTGATCTATCAACCCATCTATTCTGTCGATCACCGCGAAGTGGACAGCGTCGAGACGCTCTTGCGCTGGCGCATTGCACCCGGTTACCTGGCCGCAGCGCAGGACTTCCGCTCGGTCTTTCGCGATCCCATGCTGTCCCTGTCGATCCGTGACTTCGTGCTGTCGACCACCTTGCGTCAGGCGGCTCGCTGGCGCGCCGAAGGCCATGACATGGGCCGCATCAGTGTGAATGCCACGGCCTTCGACCTTTGCGCCGGCGATTTCGCCCTGCGCCTCACCGACATGGTGCAGAGCTTCGGCCTGACGCCCGACATGCTGGAAATCGAAGTTCCGGAGCCCGCCTTCTATGGCCCGCTGGCCAAGCCCGTCAGCCTGGCGCTCGAAGCGCTGCATTACTGCGGCTTTGCGCTGGCCATGGACAATTTCGGCGCAACCCATGCCGGTCTTGCCGCCCTGCGGGACCATACGTTCCGGCGCCTGAAGATCGACCATTCGCTGATGCGCAGCGCGCTCACAAATCCGGTCGACAAGGCCATCGTGCGCCATGTCATCTCGCTCGGCCATGATCTCGGCATGATCGTGACGGCGGCGGGCGTCGAAAACGAAGACCAGATGGAAACCGCCGTGCAGCTCGGTTTCGACAGTGTGCAGGGGTTCTTCGTCTGCTTCCCCAAGGAAGCCGAGCTTCTGCCGCGCGTCTGTCACATCCTCAACCTGCAGGGCCGCTCGGGCTGACGCAGCCCCTGCCCTTCCGTCTTGACGCCGGCCATGGCAGGATCGACGCCATGACGCTCATCATCTACCCGCTTGCCGCCCTTGCCGAAATAGCCGGATGCTTTGCCTTCTGGGCCTGGCTGAAGCTTGACCGATCGGTGCTCTGGCTCGTGCCCGGCCTGCTGTCTCTCGCCGCCTTTGCCTGGCTTCTGACCTTTGTACCGTCGGAGGCGGCGGGCCGCGCCTATGCCGCCTATGGCGGGGTGTATATCGCCGCGTCGCTCACCTGGCTCTGGATGATCGAGGGGCAACGACCTGATCGGTTTGACCTGACGGGCGCTGCGATCTGCCTGATCGGGGCTGCGGTGATCCTGCTGCCAAGCCGGACATGAGGCGAAAGCCCTAGAATTGCAGGATGCCGGCTTGCGCATTTTCCGTATATACATAAACTATGATCATCGTCTGGGACGAACCGAAGCGCCTGGCGAATATTGAGAAGCATGGTCTGGATTTTGCCGAGCTCGATGAGAGCTTTTTTGTTGGTGCCAGCATCCGTGCGGCGAAATCGGGTCGGACGATCGCGATCGGCGAATTGAATGGTCGCATCGTTGTTGCCGTAGTTTATACGCCTCTGGGTCGCGAAGCCCTGTCGATCATCTCGATGCGGCCGGCCAGCCGGCGGGAAAGGAGCCTGATATGAGCGGGAAATTTTCATCCAAGAGGCCGCTGACCGACGAAGAAGAGGCCGAAATCCAGGCGATGATCGCCTCCGACCCCGACAATCCCGAAGTGACCGAAGAGGAATTGAAGGAGTTCCGCCCCTTCCGCGAGGTCTTTCCGGATCTCGCGGAGGCGATCGACCGGAAACTCGGGCGACCGAAGGCGGAGAGCCCGAAGAAGGCGATCAGCATCCGGCTTGATCAGGAGGTGATCGACCGGTTCAAGGCAACGGGCGATGGCTGGCAGTCACGGATGAACGAGGCGCTGCGCAAGGCAGTCGGGCTTTAAGACGCCTTTCGCCCTGCCCCATACGTCACCAGCTGCGCCACCCCTCAACCAGCATCACCAACGCCACGACCACCAGCAGCCAGCCGGCGGCCCGGCCGATCCAGATGGTAATCTGCGGCTTTGCGGTCAGCGCGTCTCTCCCCCTTGCGGCCGCGAGCGCCAGTCCGCCGTAGACAATTGCCTGAAGGACGATGGTCAGTGCGCCCATGACAAGCGCCTGACGCCAGAAAGGGCCGTATTCGGGGCGCATGAATTGCGGATAGGTGGCGAGGATGAAGAGCCAGGCTTTCGGGTTCAGGAGACAGGTGATCAGCCCTTGGGTGAAGATGCGGGCCGTCCGGTGCAGCTTCGAGGCCTCGATGCCGTCGATGACGATGGCGCTTCTGGCCAGCGTATAGCCGATCCAGATCATGTAGGCGGAGCCGATCACCAGCATGGGGCCGGCAAGCTGCGGCACGAGGGTCGACAGCGCCGTGACAGCGACAGTGCCGAAGAGCGTATGGGCTGCACCGCCGAGCATGATGCCTGAGGTGGCGGCGATGCCGGCGCGTCGGCCGCCGGTCAGGCCATTGGCGATGACGAAGATCATGTCCATGCCGGGAACGATGATGATGCCCGCTAGAAGCAGGGTAAAGAGCCAGAGGTTTTCGGCGTAGGTCATGTCAGTATGAACTCCTCGAATAGGCAGGCTTCCCGCAGAGGATGGCCTGTTTTCAATGCTTTGGAGATGCTTTAGACAAGGGCTACTGACAAAGGTGTGTCAGTTGAGGTGAGGTCTGACCCATGCGCAAGGCGTCCCGGCTGTTCGAGATCATCCAGATCCTGCGCCTTGCCGCCCACCCGATAACTGCCCAGCAGATCGCGGAAAAACTGGAGGTCACGCAGCGGTCGATCTATCGCGACATCGCGGCCCTTCAGGCGATGCGGGTGCCGATCGAGGGCGAGCGCGGCATTGGCTATATCCTGCGCCCCGGCTTCCACCTGCCGCCCCTGATGTTCACGCCGGAGGAGACAGAAGCCATTGTGCTTGGCATGGCGCTGACGAAGCGGACAGCCGACCCCGAACTGCGCGAGGCCTCGGTCCGGGTGCTCGACAAGATCGCGGCTGCCCTTCCCGACCCGCTGCGCGAGGCGATGATCTCGCGCACGCTTTATGCCTGGGGACGGGTGGCAGAGGTGCCCGAGGCCATCGACTTTGCTATGATCCGCCGGGCGATCCGCGACGAGGAGAAGCTCGATATCGACTATGTCAACGAGCAGCAGCAGGCGACGACACGGCGGATCCGGCCGATCGCGGTGATCCATTACGCCGAGGCGGCCGTCATCGTGGGCTGGTGCGAGTTGCGGGACGGCATCCGCAACTTCCGGGTCGACCGGATCGGGGACTGCCGGGCGACGGGCGCGTATTTCCGCCGAGAGGGCGACCGGCTGCGGAAGTTGTGGGTCGAGGGGTGGGAGACCGCCGGGCAGAGCGCGGGGCGTGACTGAGCGGATCGCAGGCAGGGCCCACCAAACGAAACCGCCCGCCGTCGGAGGGGCGACGGGCGTCTCGATTCAATGCGGATTAATATGTTAAGTAGGTGAACTTCGTGCCGTTCTGTTCGATTCCGGCATACTTTCCTGTTGCCTTGTCGCGAAGGATACCATCTGCGTCGATTTCGGTATTGGCTTCAAGGAACTGGCTCATGCCGGTCGTATTAAATGTTACCTTCTCACCCTTGTTGCCGCCGTCTGCATAATACAGCTTGGTCGACGTCATGGTTGACGATACCCCCATGTCAGACATGTCGTATTTCTGGACGGTGCCCTTCGCTACAGCGTCAAGATAGGCTTTCGCGCGATCGGCCTCTGCTCCTGTACCTAAAGCTGCCTCTTGCATACCGGAAAGGTCGTTGGCGTCTGCACCGACGGTCGCCGTGCCAGTCGACGTTTCACTATAATCGCCGTCGGATGTGTAGATCCGTTCAGCCTGAACCATTTGGAACAGGGTGTCTTTCTTGTCCTGCTGAGACGCGAGAGCGATGATATGTCCGATCGCGTCACCGGTTCTCAGCACGTCGTCTGTATTGCCGGTGGCGTTCGTGAACAGTTTCGCGGCGTTTGATGTTTGATCAATCGCTGCCGTGTTGAAGGTCCCGAATAGAAGCGGGATCGCACTTGCAGAAAGAGAAGCAATGCTGGATGTCATGTGCTTCCTCCAAAAATATAGACACGTCACGAGCATCCGCGAAATCGAACGGATTCATGCGGCTGAAAAAGCATTATACTTGTATTCACCATAACTGAAGACTCTTAATGAGATGTTATTTTTCTACCTTAGGTCACACCCCACCAAAAAAACAACGTTGGTCAATTAGGCTCTATTTTAAAGCCGAAGCTAGCGGCCAAGTTTCATAAATCCCTGGACCGAAAGGTTCCACTTACGGCCTTATAGTCAGCGCATATACATCAAATGGTTGCACATCTTCGTAAACAGGAAAACTGATCCATGAAGAGAGCGCTTCGCCTCAGGCGGCCACAGTCATCCGGCGTGCCTCACGGAACGACACCAAACGACCGCGGGCTTCGTCCCAGAGCACCAGTTTCACGCAGGCGAAGCTTTCCATCAGCGTGATGCGGCTGATCGACTTCAGCTCCGGGTGGTCGCGCAGGACTTCCGGCAGGCGGTAGAAGGGGATCTTGCTCGACAGGTGATGCACATGGTGCACGCCGATATGGCCGGTCAGCCAGCGCAGGCCCCAGGGCAGGTCGTAATGCGAGGCGCCGTGGAGAGCCGCATGCTGGAACTGCCATTCCGGCGGTGTCGACCAGTGGGTGTCTTCGAACTGGTGCTGGACGTAGAACAGCCAGATGCCGAGCGCACCGGCGAGCAGCACGATCGGCAGATGCACGACGAGGAAAGCATCAAGACCGGCAAGCCAGATCATCAGCGCGGCCATCACGACCATGCCGGCATTGGTCGCCATGGTCGAGATCCAGGGCAAAGCGCCATCCTTCATCATGCCGAAGGGCAGACGTTGCTTCAAAAGGAAGACCCAGATCGGGCCGATGCCGAAGAGCACGACGGGATTGCGGTAGAGGCGGTAACCGAGCTTCTTCCATCGCGGCAGGGCGCGGTATTCGGACACGGTCAGCGTGGTGATGTCGCCGACGCCGCGCTCGTCGAGATTGCCGGCGGTCGCATGGTGTTCGGCATGCGCGCGGCGCCAGTAATCATAGGGCGTGAAGGTCAGAACGCCGAGCAGACGACCGGTCCAGTCATCGGCGGCACGGCGGGCGAAGAAGGCGCCGTGGCCGCAGTCGTGCTGGATGATGAAGAGGCGCAGCAGGAACGCGGCTGCCGGCACAACGAGGACAAGGCCGGGCCAGAAGGAAAAATGAAAGCTCGCCCAGGCGCCGGCCCAAAGCAGGACGAAGGGCACAAGCGTGATTGCGAGCTCGAAGCTCGAACGGGTGATGTTGGGCTTGCGATAGGCGTTGACGATCTTCAGCCAGGCCTTTGCATCGGGCGTATCGTCTTCAGGGATCTGATCGTTGCGATAGTCGAATGCAGCGCTCACTGGCCAGCCTCCGAGATGTTGTCTTGATCGGGGAAGGCGGTGAAAAAGTCAGACACGCCGTCAGTCCAGGCGCGCGACACGGGGCATCCAGAGGAGAGGCCCGCAACAATGGTCATAGTCGAGTGGCTTTCGTCACGAGAGATATTTGCCCGGCTTCATATCGTCGGGTGCGCTCTCCTATCAGATCGCGGTACGCTTGTCGCCATGGAACTCGGGACGGCGGGACACTGCGGCATTTCGCCGGAAGACGATCCTTCCGCCCCACCCTGCCCGGCGCCAACCGGACGTGAAGTCCGCGACGGTGTCGGCCTTCACGAATGAAAACGCCCCGCGGCAGATGACGCGGGGCGAGCTCGGGTAGAATGATCAGGAACGGCAGGGTTCTGCCGTCTTGCCGATCAGCCGGCCGGCTTGATCGATTCGAGGATCTTGTTGACCGCCGCATTGTTGGCGGCTTCCGTCTCGGCCGAGGCCCAATAGGTGACGATTGCGATCTTTTCCTCGGAGAGGGTGACAACGCCGACGCCGATGGTCACCGGACCATCCTTGTCCGTGCCCTTCCAGGAGAGCGTTTGATAGGGCATGCCGTTCTGCTCGCCCTTCGATTCGGTCTGGCTGGCCGGATCCGGCTTTACGCCGTTTTCCTCGAGGAAGGCGAAGACATCGGTCATGACCTGTTCCATGTCCTCGGCGCCGGCGACGTCGAAGGAGATGTAGGTGCCGGCGTCTGGCGAATTGGCTTCAACGCCGTAATCGGTCGGGGTCGGCTTCCAGTCATCCGGAATTTCCACGGTTGCGGCGGGTTCGTCGGCCGGGAAGCTGACGGAGCCGGCCAGCGAGGCGGATGCAGTGATCAGAAGGATTGCCGTGGTGGCAAGAAACTTTTTCATCGGAATTGCCCGTTGATGAGGGATGGACACGCGCGCCGCGAGACCGACACGCAAGACGGATCGGTCCGAGGCGACACCCTCCTATCAAGCAATGGTGAAAACTGTCGTACTCTTTTTGAGGAGGATGCCAGGTATGAACAAAAGTTTTTGCCTTTTCGCATATTTGGATAAAGGATCGCAAACAGGGCGCGGCTCGTGTCGGCAAGAAAAAGTATCATCGGCAATTCAGCTTTTATCCCGCAGGAACAGTCGGTTGACCCTGATTGTGCCTGTGTGGGACGGGGCCAGACAGGGCGAATTTGCCCTTTCGACTTGTCACCGGCGGACGGAATCTCTATATTGTCGATATCGAAGATTGCGAGCGACTTTGTCTACGCGCTTACCGCGCACGCCAGATTTCCCTTCAACGTCGATAGAAAGCCGGACGAATGTCTCTCCGGCCAACCCAACGATTGAAAGGATATCGTTATGAGCACAGGTACCGTTAAGTGGTTCAACAGCACCAAGGGTTTTGGCTTCATCCAGCCGGATGAAGGCTCGGCCGACGTGTTCGTCCACATCTCTGCAGTCCAGCGCGCTGGCATGCGTGATCTCGTCGAAGGCCAGAAGATTGCCTACGACATCGTTCAGGACAAGCGTTCGGGCAAGAGCTCGGCCGACAACCTGCGCGCTGCCTGAGAATTTGTCGCTCGCCCCGCCGACCACGGATGTACCGGCAGCGGGCGCTGAGTGACGAGGGGAAGGTCGGGTTCCGCCCGGCCTTTTTTGTTTGCGCCGGTCGCAGGTCGTGCCCGGCAGTGGATTTCTCCCGACCCGATCGGGATCTTCGCCGGGGCGTGGCGCGTTTGCCTGCCGTATCCCCTCCTTCGAAACACAAGAGAAAGCGGGCCGCAAAGCCCGGAAAGGAAACGACCGTGCAAGTTCTCGTTCGTGACAACAATGTCGACCAGGCACTCCGCGTGCTCAAGAAGAAGATGCAGCGCGAAGGTCTCTTCCGCGAAATGAAGGCCCGCAGCGCCTTTGAGAAGCCGTCCGAAAAGCGCGTTCGCGAAAAGGCGGAAGCCGTTCGCCGCCAGCGCAAGCTCGCGCGCAAGAAGATGCAGCGCGAAGGCCTGCTGCCGGCGCCCAAGAAGGCCGTACGCGGCGCTCGCTGAGCCCAACAATTCCGTGCGCCTCAGGGCGCGCGGTCCCGTCCGCCCCCCCCTGGTCGGCAAGATGCCGCCAGGGACGCAGGCGACGAAACGACATGTCGAGACAGGCAGCTCTGCTGCAGGAAGGATCCGGACATGACCGCCACGAAAGACGCTTTCTTCAAGCCCGAAAAGGTCTCGCCGCAGGACAAGGCCGCGACCACCGACAGCGTTGCCCGCTCGCTGATCGCTGCGGAAGCCACCGCACGCGAACGCAAGACGGAAGCGCTGAAGGCGCTGCGCCTCGAGCGCGAGGCGCTCGAGGCAGAACAGGCACCGGCACCGAAGAAGCGGGCCGTCAAGAAGGCCGTGAAGCGCGGCTGACGCGGGCTTCAATCACCGCTCAGTTTTTAGAAATTGCAGAAAGGCCGGAGCCGCGCGATGCGGATCCGGCTTTTCGCGTCTCATCGGGCTGCCGAGGTCAGGTTGAAATAGGCGCCCTGCGGATCCTGACATGCGGCGATCCAGGAGCCACCGGGGACTGGATGCGGCCCCATCAGAAGCTCGCCGCCGAGCGAATTCACCTTCTCCACCGCCGCGTCAATGGCGGGCACGATGAAGTAGAAGCCCCAATAGGGCATGGGCATTTCGGGACGCTTCGTCATCATGCCACCAATGCCGCGATCGCCAAGCTTGAAGGTCTGGTAGATGCCCATGGCATCCATGTCGACGGCCATGTCCTTTTGCCAGCCGAAGCGGGCGGCGTAGAAGTCCCACACCTTTTCCCAGTCCCCTGCCATCAACTCGTTCCAGCCGACGGTGCCGGTGCTGCCCGGTGTGGGCCAGCTACCTTCAGAGCCGTCCTCCATCTTCGGGGTCATGATGCAGACGACGGCGCCCTGCGGGTCCGCAACCACGGCGAACCGACCGATGCCGGGTATATCTTCCGGGGGACGGCAGATCGTGCCGCCATTCGCCGCATAATCGGCAGCCGTCTGGTCGACATCATCAACGCCGATGTAACCCGTCCAGTTCGGTGGGATGCCCTGCTCCTTCATATCTTCCGTCAGCGCCATCATGCCGGCGACGCCGAAGGGAAACCCAGGCACCGCGAACGAGGTGTAGGTGAAGCCGTCCATCTGCATGTCGGTCGGCTCCCAGCCGAGCAATTGACCGTAAAAGGCCTTGGCCGCAGCGGGATCGGGGGTCATCAATTCGTGCCAGATGAATGTGCCATGCATGCGTTGTCCCTCTCTTTGTGGTACCCGGCGTCAGCCGATGCGTTTTGCTTCGCTGGTCATGAACGTGTGGAAGCTGCCATCCGGCTTGCGGATGCTGCCGGAAAAGGTTCTTCGGTCATCGTCGATGAAATGGATGGTGTCGCGATAGATCTCGGTCCGGGACGGATCCTGCATGCCTGGCCCTTCGGCCTCCAGCACCAGCGTCTGGCCATCGTCTTCCAGCCAGCCCCTGTAGATCCAGAACTTGTCCATCATCGAGCCGATCCAACTGCCGACATAGTGGCCAACACGCGGATCGTAGCCGAGGGTCATGACCATGGTGGCCGTGTCGTCACCCATGCCTCCCTGCCCTTCAGCAACAACCCATAGGCCGCCGATGGAGCGGACCTTCTCGGTCCAGCGCTTCAAGGGATCTTCCGGGTCATAGCCTTCGACCGCGCTCGAGGTGACATACAGCCATTCGCCAACGAGACGGTCGAGCACCTTGTGGTGTTCGCTTGGCTTGGGGAATTCCATAGTCTTACCTCCCTCAGTGGCAGCAGCCAGCCTTTTCGACCGGCTTGGTGACATATTCGTCCTTGCGCTTGACGAAGCTCAGCGTGCCCGTCTCGTTGCGGCCGAGCGGCGCATGATCGAGGATCATCAGGGCACCGAGGGCTTCCTCGCCGCCGCGGGCATATTGCGAATAGGTATGGAAGATTTCGCCCTTGTCGTTGCGATAGAAGGCCGAGAGGCCCGGCAGCTCGTCGAAGGCCATTTCGCTCGGGGTTTCGCGGAAATTGTAGTTCACCGAGCCGGAGGCGAGCTCCTCCTTGGTGAAGGAGACGTGGAAGTCGTAGTTGAAATCGCTGCCAAACGACGAGACCCAGGGGAAATGCCAGTTCATCCTGATCTTGTAGGCCTCGATCTTTCGAAGCGGCGCGCGCGATACGGTGACCAAGGTGACATCGTGATTGTTCAGGTGCGGCAGCATGCCGTCAATGTGATCGGCGAAGAAGGAGCACCCCTCGCAGCCGGCATCCCAGTCGGGATGGAACATGAAATGGTTGATCATCAGCTGGCTGCGACCGTCGAAGAGATCGGCGAGCGAGACTTCGCCCTGCGGGGAGTGGAAGCGATAATCCTTCTCGACCTTCACCCAAGGCAGCGCCAGACGCTCGGCATTGACGCGATCACGCTGGCGGGTGAGCTCCTTCTCCTTGGCCAGCAGGGCCTTGCGGGCTTCGAGCCACTCCTCCCGCGATACAACAGAATATTGCATTGTTCTGTTCCTCCTCTTGACATTTACGTTGATATCAACATATTTATCGCATGTCAAATGGGCCGCTGATTCCCTATTCCACCACCATTCATGTGCGCGATACGTGCCTGTGCCTGCATGCCCAGAGGGCGGCACGGGCGCTGGCGCGCCGTTTCGATACGGCGCTCAAGCCCACTGGGCTGACCAACCAGCAGTTTTCCCTTATGATGGCGCTGAACCGGCCGGAACCGCCGCCCATGGGGCCTGTTGCGAAGCTGCTCGCGATGGACCGGACGACGCTGACGGCAGCCTTGAAGCCCTTGTCAGCGCGTGGCTGGGTGGCGATCGAGCCAGACCCGAAGGACAAGCGCGGCAAACGGCTGAAGCTGACGCCGGAGGGCACGGCGGCGCTTGCGAGCGCCGTGCCCATCTGGCGCGAGGTGCATGCCGACATCGAGGCCGGCATGGAGAGCAATGCGGATCAGCTGCGCAAGGGGCTGCTGGAGGTCAGCGGCTGAGGCTTAACCAAGGCCGAGCGGCAGGGCGACAAGCGGACCGATCAGCATGACGGTCGCCATGGCAAGCGCGATCCGGTCCCGCCCTTCAAAGAGCGGGCCACGGAAGGCAGAGGCCGGATAATGGTGGCGGATCGCCATCCGGGTATCCTCATGGACCGGGGTTTCGGCCAAGAGGCGGTTGTCGTCATGAATTTCGTTTGCAGTGGTCGTGTGCATGGGTTCGTCCTCATGTGTTGGGTATGAAGAACCAACCGATTCCGGGGGAAAGTGTTCCCCCGTCGCGGGACTGGGAGGACGTCCGGGCCGGCCAAAGGGCGCCTCTTGTACCAGATCAGCGTCCCAAGGCCTCGATCACCAGACGCGCGGCCGCAGCGCCGGAATTTTGCTGCTGGCCGGTGATCAGCCGACCGTCTCGGATGGCGAAGGGTTCGAACTTGCCGTGGACGACGAAGTTGGTGTCTTCGAGTTTTCTGGCCTCCTCCTCGATGCGAAAGGGCTGGATACGCTTGCCGACGAAGCTGTCGGCAAAATCCTCCTCGCTGTCGGCAAAGCCAGTCCAGGTCTTGTCCTTGACCAGAAGCTCGCCCGTGGAGAGCTTCGTCTTCAGGAGCACGCAGGTGCCGTGGCAGACGATGGCGACGATCTTGCCGGCCTCGTAAGCGCGGGCGACGAAGGCGTGCAGGGCCTGATCATCAATCATGGTGACCATTGGCGACTGGCCGCCAACGAGGAAGATCGCGTCATAGCCGGCCAGATCGACATCGGCGATGGGCTTCGTGTTCTTGAGCAGGGCGGCATGGGCTGGCGAGGTCTTGAAGCCGAGCGAGAGGATGTCATGGGCGGAATAGCCCGAGGCATCCTCCGGATCGGAATAGGCGTCGGCGACGAGATCGCCACCCTTGGGGCTCACGATGTCGATCGCGTAACCCGCCTCGTGGAAGGCCCAGTAAGGATGGGTGAGTTCGGCCCACCAGAAACCGATCGGCCAGCCAGTCGTGGGTGAGATGCCGGGATTGGCGGCGATGATGAGAATGCGGCGCGCAGGGGCATTGCCAGCGGAATGGCTCATGGCGGTCTCCATTTGTGTTAAGGGGCAGGTATTGGACGCTCAGGTCGCAACAGCCGGCAGGTCGTACCAGTCGGGTTTCGAGTCAGCCCAGAGGTTCTTGATGATGCGACGGCCGGTCGGGCCTTCGATCATTCCGGCGGATATCAGCCAGCGGCCGGCCTCCGTCACCTCCTTCAGCACGCGGGCGCCGCAGGTGGCGCAGAAGGCGCGGCGGGCGGCGGCGGAAGATTGATACCAGACGAGATGCTCGGCGCCTGACACCTCGACGTCTACGACAGGAACGGCAAGGAAGGCGTTGAAATTGCCGTGCATCTTCTGGCAGTCGTCGCAGTGGCAGGCCAGCACGCCGGCAGCCGTTGCAGGCAGCGTCAGATGAACCTTGCCGCAATGGCAGCGGGCGTTCAGGCGATCGGTCATGGTCTCTTTCCCTTGGTAATCTCGTTAAACGGGCCGGCTCAGGTCGCCGGGCTGACGGCGGCGAGCGCCCAGTTCCGCCCCTTGCCGCGCAGCAGGGCCTGGTTGATCCAGACCATGGCGAGCGGTTCGAGCAGGCGTGCGCGTTTGAGTGCGCCCGCGTCAAAGGGTTCGAAACCGAGATCCCGAAGCAGGATCGCAACGGCAGCCTTGGCCGCCTCGTCGTCGCCGGCCATGAACTGCGCCGGGCGATGCGGCAAGCTCACATTGTCCTGCATGATCTCGGCACCGACCTGGTTGAGGGTCTTCACGACACGGGCGCCGGGCAGCCAGGACTGCACCTGTTCTGCGCCGCTCGTCGTATGGCCCATCGCGAGCGACAGGGCGCCGTCGATCATGGCCAGTGGGTTCATGCAGTCGATGACGATCTTGCCGGAGAGATCGCCCAGCGCCTTCACCGCGACTTCCGCCTTGTCCCAGGGCAGCGCGAGAACGACGATCTCGGCTGTCTGCGCAGCCTGGGCAGGATCGAGAAGACGGGCGCAGACCTCCCCTGCGAGGGCCAGGAGGTCGGGGCGGGCGACGTCGCGCACGCCGAGCGTCACCTGATGGCCCCTGCCCTTCAGGCCACGGGCAATGGCGCTGCCGACATTGCCGGTTCCGATGATGGCGATCTGCATGACCTTCTCCTTGCGCATTCGATGGAGAAAGAGATACGACATGGATGATTGGCAGAAAATCGAAATCGGATCATGTCTGACTTAAGCCAAACCGAACTCAGAAAGCTTGACCTGACCCTGCTTCTGGTTTTTCTCGGCCTCCTGCGCCATCGCAAGGCCGCCGCCGTAGCCGGAGAACTGGGGCTGACGCAATCGGCGATCAGCCAGGCCCTGAAGCGACTTCGGGACGTGTTTCGCGACGAGCTCTTTCTGCGCCGGCCGCATGGCATGGAGCCGACGGCGGCAGCACTTGCGCTGGAAGTGCCGGTCGCCCAGGCGGTTGCCGCGCTGCGCGGTGCGCTGACGGTGACACGCAGCTTCGACCCGGCAACGGCCGACGGCGTGGTCCGGATCGCCGCGCTCGATTCCGAACAGGCGGTCATCATGCCGCGCTTTGCAGCCCGCATACGGCAGATGGCACCGCAGCTTCGCCTCTCGGTGCTGCCGCTTGGACGGCGCGACGCGATCGAGGCGCTGGGAGACGGCCGGGCCGACATGGCGCTCGGCTTTCTCTGGGATGCGCCGGACAGCCTTTCCAGACGCAGTCTCTATCAGGAGAGTTTTCTGGTGGCCGGGCTGGCCCGTGCCCTGCCGGAGGCGCCGCGGATTTCGCTCGATGCCTATTGTGCGGCCGAGCATGTGCTGGTTGCGCCCGGCGGCGATCTGACCGGCATTGCCGATCGGACGCTTGAGGCGATGGGGCGGAGCCGGCGGATCGTGCTCGGCCTGCCGTCCTTTCTGCCGGCGCTGGCGGCCGTTGCGCAGTCCGGCGCGATCGTCACGCTGCCGCGCAGGGTGGCGCAGGATTTTGCATCCGGCTTTGGCCTGGTCACCGCAGAACCGCCGATCGATATCAGGCGCTTTCCCGTTTCCGCCTTCTGGCACCGGCGCAATGACAGCGACCCGCTGACGCAATGGCTTGTGGCGGAGCTGGTAACGACGCTCGATTCCTGATCCGGGACGAGAAAAAGGCCGGCGCGAGGCCGGCCTTCGGGCGGTGGATGGAATCGTCGGCTGTCTACCGATCAGATGACCGAGACCGGCACTTCGGTGGAGGTGCGCATGGCGTGGCTGTAGGGGCAGACGATGTGGGCGGCGGCAACCAGCTTCTCGGCCAGCTCGCGCTCCATGCCCGGGATTTCAACCGAGAGCTTCACTTCAATCCCGAAGCCGGTGCCGTCCTCGCGCGGACCGATCCCGACGTCTGCTGAGACCTTGGCGTTTTCCGGAATGGTTGCCTTCTCCTTGCGGGCGACGGCCTTCAGAGCGCCGAGGAAGCAGGCGGAATAGCCGACGGCAAAGAGCTGCTCGGGATTGGTACCGGTGGCGCCGTCGCCGCCGAGTTCCTTCGGGGTGGTCAGCGTCACATCGAGAACGCCGTTGTCGGAGGCGCCGTGACCGGAACGGCCGCCGGTGGCATGACCGTGAGCGGTGTAAAGAATTGCCATGAGGTGTTCTCCTTGTTTTGGGGTTGGTGAGTTTCTATATAGAGCACAATTGAATTGTGCGCAATTGTTTTTTGCGCATTGAAATTCGGGCCGCTTTTGGCCACTGTGGAAACAATAGAAGCCCAAGGGGGTTCATCAAGAGCCATGGACGACGAAACACTCGAAAAGGAACTCAGGCTGGACAAGCAGCTGTGCTTCGCCCTTTACGGCGCCGCGCATGCCTTCACACGCGCCTACAAGCCGCTTCTCTCCCCTCTGGGGCTCACCTATCCGCAATATGTGGTGATGATGGCGCTGTGGGAGGAGGACGATATCTCGGTCAAGTCGCTCGGCGAAAAGGTGGGCCTCGATTCGGGTACGCTCTCGCCGCTTCTCAAGCGCCTCGAACAGATCCGCTATGTGTCGCGGCGCCGGGACGCGGCCGACGAACGCGTGGTGTTCATCACGCTAACGGAGGAAGGGCGCGCCCTGAAGGAACGAGCGCTCGAAGTCTTTGCGACACTCGGCAACCAGATCGGCTGCGACATCTCCGAGATCGAGAGCCTGCGAGACAGTCTCAAGCGGCTGAAAGGACATCTGGAGGCGATTGGCGGGGACTGACCGTCGAGCGGCGATCGCGATGTCTTGCCGAAACGCCTGGTTGACGCTCGACCTCACGGAGCAAAGTGCTGTCTTGAACGTCGTGGAACAATGGACAAGGCGCGCAATCTCTTCGACATCGTCCGGGGTCAGCTCTGGCTCCTGCCCCTGATCTTTTCCTGCCTCGCGGCCATTCTGGCAATCCTGCTGATCACCTACGGTCATCTGGTGGCCCCCAATGTGGTGCGCGAGGCATGGTGGCTCTACAGCGGCGAGGCAGAGACGGCGCGGCAGTTGCTGAGCAGCCTGCTCTCGGGTCTCATGACCATGACCTCGCTGGTGATCTCGGTGCCCTTCGTCATCCTGACGCTTGCGGCCAACCAGCTCGGCCTACGCCTGATTTCACACTTCATGGCCGACCGGCAGATCCAGGCCGTGCTCGGCCTGTTCATCGGCACCATTCTCTATCTGATCCTCGTATTGCGGACGATTGCCGACACGCTCGGGAAAGACGGGGTGCCGCATCTGGCAATTTCGGCCGGCAACCTGCTGACCGTCGTGTGCCTGATGGCGCTGCTCTTTTACATCCACAAGGTGGCGAGGCTGATCATCGCCGACAATATGGTGCAGGCGCTGCACGCCAACCTTGTCGGCACGGTCAAAGAGGTCCTGCCATCAAAGCCCGACGAGCACGGCGAGGAGGTGGCACGTTTCGCCGGCCTTGGGCGCCCGATCGCCTTGCAAAAGGTCGGACATGTCCAGGTGATCGACTATAGCCTGCTCACCGAGATTGCGGCCGAAGAGGATTTGCGGATCGATGTGGCGGTCCGGGCCGGGCAATACCTCCTGGCAAATGGTGATCATTTCACGATCTTTGCCGACAAGACCGTCACGAACGAGACGATCGCCGCGCTGCGCAACTGCTTTACGGTCGGGCTGCAGAACACCACCGCGCAGGATCTGGAGTTCAGCATTCGGCAGCTGACGGAGATCGCTGTCCGGGCACTCTCACCCGGGGTAAACGATCCCTTTACGGCCGTGGCGGTCGTGGGTCGACTTGCCGCCACCTTCGAGGAAGTGCAGCGGCGGCCCCTGCCCTACCGGCAGCATTACGATGGACAGGGCGTGTTGCGGCTGATCGTCAGCCGCTCCGATTACCGCCGCCTGCTCGACACCGGCTTCCGCTTGATCCGCCAAGCGGGTGCCAGCGAGCCTCTGGTGCTGATGCGACTGGCAGCGCGGCTGGCGGATCTGGGCCATTCCGTGCGCGACGAGGTCCAGGTGGAGGCGTTGGTGGCCCAGCTTTCCGCCCTGGAGGAGACCGCCGCCCAATGCCACTCGATCGAACAGGACAGGGCCTCGATGCAAGCCCATCTTGATGAAGCGCGCGGGGTATTGGAGACGGCGAGATCCAGACAAAGAGCAGCCGTAACCTGATTGCCAAGCAGCCCGCGCCGCGGCGCGCCTCGCTGATGCCTTCATTGACCCCGAAGCAGGGGGCTGAAGGAGAAGCGCATGACATCATCAAGACCTGCCGCTAACCGCCCGTCTGCACGCCCGTCTGCAGCCATCACCCGACTTTTGCTGATAACGGTGGCGCTTGCCGGCGCAATGCTACCCCTCGGCGGCCCGGTCATGGCGAGCGAGATCATCATCGCGGCGAAGGAGGTGGAGAAGACGCTCGACATGCGGGTGGGGCTCTCCGTCATCGATACGGGCAGCGGACGCGTCACGGCCTATCGCGAGACGGAGCGGTTTGCGATGGCCAGCACCTTCAAGGCGCTGGCCTGTGCGGCAGCGCTTTCGGCCGGAGAGGACGTGCTGGCGCACAAGATCCCCATTCGCAAGGCGGATCTGCGCCCGCATTCGCCCGTGACGGAAAGACGTGTCGGCGCCCGGATCTCAACCCGCGACCTCTGCGCGATCACGCTTGAGACCAGTGACAATGCAGCGGCGAACCTCATCCTCAAGGCGATCGGCGGACCCGAGCAGTTGACCACTTTCCTGCGCCGCAACGGCGACGAGACGACACGGCTCGACCGTTACGAACCCGAGCTCAACGAGGCGGCGCCGGGAGATCCGCGCGACACCACAACGCCGCAGGCGATGGCCCGGACGCTGCAGCGGCTGCTGCTGAATGACGTGCTTTCGCCTCAGGCGCGCCAGCAGCTCGACGACTGGATGGCCGCCAATGCGGTGGCCGACCGTCTTATCCGCTCGAAGTTGCCGGAAGGCTGGCGGATTGCCGATCGCAGCGGTGCCGGTGGTCACGGCACACGCGGGGTGATTGCCGTTCTTCGGCCACCGGCTGCAGCACCGCTCGTCGTCGCGATCTACATGGACGGGCAAAGCCACAATCTTGCGGCACGCGATGCGGCGATCGCCGAGATCGCCGCGGCCATCTTTGCCGAGCATGCCCGATGAGATGGTCCGGCTTTTCCATGCTTGTCCTTTCACTCGCCTCAAGTCTGGCGTCAGGCGCTTCGGCATCGGATCCTGTCGACGAGACGGATCAGGAGCGGCTTGCCTGGCAGAAGAAGAAATGTGCGGTCTTCGAAACCGCCTTTGCCGACCTGACGGCGGGGCTTGGCACCGAGGGTACATCCGAGGCCTTTCTCGCGGGCAACCGAGCCTATATCGCAAGCGGCTGCCTCGCGGATGTCGACGCCTGCCCGGAAACGGAGAAGGACATCGCGATCGCCAACGGGCTTACCATCGCCACGATGAATGCGGGCGCAGCCTCGACCTTCAGCCCGTTCCGCTGCCGGGATTAGAGGCTGGCGCGAAAGGTCGCAGTCGGCGGGATAGGGTTGCTTCAAGAGGAACCGATGCCCCGCCAGAAGGGTTCACCCGGGGTCAACCGCGGTACGGACATGTCCCGTTCATGCCGCCCAGACCAGCAAGGAGTTCCCACATGCAAGTGCCTCAGAACACTGTCATTGCCGTCGCCGACGGCGAGAAGCTGAGCCTGTTCCAGAACGAGGGCAATGCGCTCGATATCAAGCTGAGGGCCATTCCCTCCGAGGAGATCGACAGTTCGAAGATCTCGTCCGGAGGCCGCCATTCAAGCAGCTCGGCCAATCCGGACGACAGCCAGCAGCAGGAGGACGGGTTCGGCAGCGGCATTACCGATATGCTGAACCGCCAGGTGCTGAACGGCACGATCCAAAATCTTGTGATCATCGCGGCACCGCGCACGCTGGGCGAGATGCGCAAGGGCTATCACAAGCAGCTGTCGTCGGTGCTGATCGGCGAGCTTGCCAAGGACCTGACCGGCCATTCGGTGCAGGAGATCGAGAAGGCGCTTGAAGCCGCCTGAGCCGGACACCGGAAACTGCGCCGCGGCGCATCAGATATGAACGAGGCCCCGCCATCTCTGACGGGGCCTCGCTGTTCTTCAGGCTGCGAGCACGCCGCGAACGGCCCTCTCCTGTTACTGCCTTACGATGATGCGCGCCTTGTTCGGCACGCGCTCGTAGAGATCGATAATGTCCTGGTTCATCAGACGCACACAGCCCGACGAGACGGCCTTGCCGATGGAATTCCATTCCGGCGAGCCGTGCAGGCGATAGAGCGTGTCTTCGCCGTTCTTGAAGATGTAGAGGGCGCGCGCACCGAGCGGATTGTCGATGCCGCCGGGCTTGCCGCCGTTGCGGACCGAATAGATCTCAAGCTCCGGCTGGCGGGCGATCATCTCGTCCGGCGGCGTCCATTTCGGCCATTTCTGGCGCCATTGGATGACACCCTGGCCGCCCCAGGCAAAACCGTCACGGCCGATGCCGACGCCGTAACGCATGGCGGTCCCGCCGCGCTCCACGAGATAGAGGAAGCGGTTGGGCGTATCGACGACGACGGTGCCGGGGGCTTCGCCGGTCGGATCGATGACCTGCTGGCGATAGAAGCGTTCGGGGATCTTCCAGTAGGGCACGGCGGGAATGACGAAACCGCCGTCATAGACCTCGCCATACATGGCATCGAGTTCGGGGGTGCGGCCCGAGGGAGCGGCCGGCACGACGGGGCCTTCGAGGCGGGTGCCCGGCGGGAGGGGACGCGAGGTGGTGCAGCTGGCAAGCAGCGATGCGGCGCCGAGCCCTGTCAGGGACAGAAGCGAACGGCGGGTCAAGGGAGGCGTTGAAGACATAAGGGCTATAAGATTCCTGTGGCAGAGCTGCGGATGAAGACGCTGGGAGGTGCGCTTTGTTCCGCGATGATCGGATGCAAACAGGAAAGGTTCAATTAAAGCAACGCTGCCCCCCTTTCACGTTTTGGAGAGAGGCGAACGTCGCAAATGAGTGTCGCTAAATGACAACAATCGGCGTGTTCTCGGGAACACGATCGAAGAGATCGATGACATCCTGATTGAACATGCGCACGCAGCCGGACGAGGTTGCCTTGCCGACCGACCGCCAGTCCGGCGTGCCGTGGACGCGGTAAAGCGTGTCCTTGCCGTCCTGATAGATATAAAGCGCACGTGCGCCGAGCGGATTGTTAAGGCCGGCGACCAGGCCGCCACGGGCAGCCGAGACGGGCTTCAGGTTCGGGTTGTTCTCGACCATATCGTCGGTCGGCGTCCAGTGCGGCCATTTGGCCTTGCGCTGGATGACACCCCTGCCCGACCAGGCATATCCTTCGCGACCGAGACCGACGCCATAGCGTATCGCCTTGCCGTCGCCCTGCACCAGGTAGAGATAATGGGCCCTGGTATCGACGACGATGGTGCCGGGCGCCTCGGTGGTCTGGTAGCTCACCTCCTGGCGCAGCATGTCGGATCGGACCCGATCAAGCGGAATGGCGGGCAGCGTGTGCCCATCATCGACCATCACCCCGTAGAGGGTACGGTGCAGCGGATTGCTGACCGGCAAACCGTAGGTCTGATGAAACTGTGTGCGGTAGAGATCGCGCTTCTGCGGGGCCGTCTGATCGGCGGCGGGCGGGGTGCGGGCCGGATCATACCAGACGGGCGCGACCTCGTCCTGAAAGACGTCGATGTTCATGCGGCTGGTATCCTGGACCAGGATGCAGCCCGACAGGGAACCGACCAGGGCCGTGCCCAGCCCCAGCGAGACCAGGCGCCGCGACAGGAGGGAGACCGCAGAAGCGCGACCGGACGGGGAAGACTGGGACATGCTGCACCGATTCGAACTGACGTCGTTGCCGCACCCTCTCAGTCCCGGCTGGCGCGAAGCTTATGGCAGGCGTTGCCAGCTTTCGGTGACAGCGCGATCATTTTTGGGCTGCCACTGCGGCACGAGCGACCCGATCCGGCTACCCCTTCATTTCATTCGACAATTTTAACTCAACCCCTGACTGCGATAGACTGCCATCAGACACTTTGGTTAACGCTGTCTCAATATATTTGACGACAATTTTACTTGTCACGATTCTACACCTCCCAAGGATTATTTTAATGTTGGACAACATTCGCATAGGAAATAAGATATACATCGGCTTCGGGCTGGTGTTGACGATCCTCGCCGTGTTTGCGGGGATCTCGATTTACTCCAACCTCACCAATGCCGGCTATTTCACCGACTATCGCAGTGCCGCGCGGCTGACCAACGAGTCCGGCCGCATCCAGGCCAACATGCTCGAAGCACGCCTGTCATTTCTGAAATATCGCGCCAATCAGAGCGAAGAACTGCAGCAGGAAGTCCTGAGCCGCCTCGCCACGACCCGCCAGTCGATAGACGCTACGATCGCCATGGTGACGAACGACCAGGAGCGGGCGATGGTGCAGGGTTTCGCCACCCAGGTCCAGGCCTATGAAGACGGCTTCAAGAAGGTCTCCGAGCTCCAGGCACAGCGCGCCGCGCTGGTGACCGAGACGCTCAATCCGCTCGGCTCCGGCATCGCCGAAGAACTGGCCTCGCTCGGCCAGGCATTCCTGGATGCGGGGAACATCGAAGCCGCCTTTGCCGCCAGCCGCATGCAGTATCAGGTGGCCAATCTGCGTCTCTCGGCCAACAAATATCTGCTCGACAACAACGAGGAGAACTACCAAGCGGCGATGACTGCTGCCGCCAAGGTCTCGGAAGAGTCCGCGAAGGTCGGCCCCCTCATCGTCGATCCCGGTCGCGCCGAACGCTTCAAGGCGATCAACGCCAATGTCGCGTCCTATGTCGATGCCTTCGGCAAGGTGCATGGCGTCATCACCGAGCGCAATGGCGTCATCACCGGCACGATGGATGTGGCCGGTCCCGCCGTGACGCGCGCCGTGGAAGACCTGAAGCTGGAGCTGAAAAAGAACCAGGACACTCTGGGTCCGATGATTGCCGAGACCATGGACGGTTCGGTGACCACCGCGGCCACGATCGGCGGCGTCGGCATCGTGCTGGCGCTCACCATCGCCTTCATGATCGCCCGCAGCATCACCCTGCCGATCGGCCAGATCACCGGCGCCATGGGCTCGCTGGCCGAAAACAAGCTCGATACCGTCATCCCCGGCCTCGACCATAGAAGCGAAATCGGGCTGATGGCCAAGGCTGTCGACGTTTTCAAGCAGAACGCCATCAAGATCCGCGATCTCGCAGCGCAGGAGGCGGCTCTGCAGGAGAAGAATGCAGACCTGCAGTCCAATATCGCCACCGTCGTCGATGCCGCCGTTGCCGGTGACTTCACCCGCCGCATCACCAAGCGCTACGACAATCCCGACCTCGACCGCTTCGCCGCCAACGTCAATACGCTTGTCGAATCCGTCGATGCCGGCATCGCCGAGACCGGCCGTGTCATCTCGGCGCTTGCCAAGGGCGACCTGACGGAAAGCATGGAAGGCCGCTACCAGGGGGTCTTTGCCGACCTGCAGGCCAATGTGAACGAGACCATGGCAAGCCTGCGCACCCTGATGCAGGAAGTCCGCCAGTCGGCGGACGCCATCAATGGCGGGGCGGACGAGATCCGTCAGGCTTCCAACGACCTGTCGCGCCGCACGGAAACCCAGGCCGCTTCGCTGGAAGAGACCTCGTCGGCGCTGGAGGAAATCACGGTCGCCGTGAAAACCTCGACCGAACGGGCGCAGGACTCGAGCAAGATGGTGACCGAGGCGCGGCAGTTTGCCGAGTCATCCTCCAGCGTTGTCGGTGAAGCGACATCGGCGATGAGCCGGATCGAGCAGGCCTCCAACGAGATCACGCAGATCATCAACGTGATCGACGAGATCGCCTTCCAGACCAATCTCCTGGCACTGAATGCCGGTGTCGAAGCTGCCCGCGCCGGGGAAGCCGGCAAGGGCTTTGCCGTCGTTGCCCAGGAAGTGCGCGAGCTCGCCCAGCGTTCTGCAACGGCCGCGAAGGACATCAAGACGCTGATCACCAAATCTTCGCATGAGGTGGAGACCGGGGTGAAGCTCGTCAGCTCGACGGGTCAGGCGCTGAGCGACATCCAGGCGAAGGTCGTCGGCATCGCAAGCCAGGTCACCTCGATTGCGACGGCGGCCCAGGAGCAGTCGACCGGTCTCACCGAGGTCAACATGGCCGTCAACCAGATGGACCAGATGACCCAGCAGAACGCCGCGATGGTGGAAGAAGCTGCCGCCAGCACCGCAAAGCTTGCGGAGGAGACCGCGCATCTGCGCGCCCTCGTCGCCCGCTTCAAGGTGCAGCGGGACGGCGGGGCACAGCGCTACGCCGCCTGATCCGCGCGTCATTCAGTTCGACACCAGGCCCCGGCTCTTTCCGAGCCGGGGCCTGGTGCATTTTGGAGAGAGCTTTACGCGCTGGCGGGCGCCGCCGCCTTGCCCTCGCCTTCGCGCGGCAGTCGAATGTTGGGCAGCAGCAGTGCGCAGAGGAGGCCGATGACCATCATGCCGGAGGCTGTCAGGAAGAGCGGCACGAAAGCGTCGGAATAGGCATTGGCGACGAGTGTGCGGGCGGCCTGCGGCAAGGCGGCGAGGCCTTCGGGTGTGAGGTTGCGGAAATCGACGCCGCCGGGAAGCGCGATCTGCACATGGGCGAGGCCGGAGCTGACGATCGCGCCATAGATGGAGATCGCGATCGCGGCACCGCCCATGCGGGTGAGCGTCACCGTGCCGGTGGCGGCGCCGACATCGGCGCGGGAGGCGGCATTCTGCACGCCGATGACCGGGACCTGCTGGCCGATGCCGACACCGACCCCCTGCAGCAGCATGACCAGCGCGATGACGATCAAGGGCGTTCCGGCATGCAGGACGGAGAAGATGCCGAGACTGACCACGCCGAGCGTTGCCGACGCGATCGAGAAGGGCTTGTAGCGGCCGCTTTTCGCAATCAGCCGGCCCGCGGCGATCGAGCCGATGGCGATGCCGCCGGTGGTGGCGACAAAAAGCAGGCCGGCCATGGAGGGCGACAGGCCCGTGGTCGTCTGCAGGTAAAGGGCGATGTAGTTGACCGAACCGATGCCGATGGCGCCGGAGACCAGCGAGATGACCAGGAGCAGGTTGATGGTCGGCTTGGCGAAGAGCGAGAGCGGAACGACGGGTTCGGGGGCGCGGCGCTCGACCAAGACCCAGCCGATGGCGCAGAGCGCACCGAAGCCGACGACGGCAAGGCTTTGCCAGGCAATCAGCGAGCCGAAGATCTGGCCGCTATCGGCCCAGAAGACGATGGAGGCGACAGCGCCTGCGAGCAGGATCGCGCCGGCGTAATCGATCTTCGGCTTCCGGTTGGGCTTGCGATAGGGCAGCAGGAAGGCAAGACCGATGAGGACAGCGATGCCGATCGGCAGGTTGACCAGGAAGATCGAGCGCCAGCCGAAGAGATCGGACAGCGTGCCGCCGAGCACGGGACCGAGCGCGCCAGACGCCATCAGCACGAGGCTCGAATAGCTCTGGTAGCGGGCACGCTCACGCGGCTCGAAGAGATCGGCATTGATCGAGAAGATCGAGACCATGATGCCGCCACCGCCGAGCGCCTGCAGCACGCGGGCGGCAATCAGCGTGTCCATGGAGACAGCAAGGCCGCAGACCAGGGAGCCGAGCGTGAAGATCGCAATCGCCGCCATGATCACGTATTTGCGGCCAAAGAGATCGCCGAGCTTGCCGTAGAGCGGCATGACGGCGCTGGTGGTCAGCAGATAGGCGGAACCGACCCAGCCGAAACGTTCGAGTTCGCCGAACTCGCCGACGATGGTCGGAAGTGCGGTCGACACGATCTGGTTGTCGAGTGTGGCCATGAACATGGCCGACATCAGCAGGAGATAGACAAAAAGGCGCAGCCTCGGATCGGTGACCAGGGGTGTTGGATCCACGCCCGGAGGTCCACCCCGCGCTGACCCGGTAGCGGATGTCGGATGCGGTTCGAAGCGGGTATCTGGACCGGTCTCTGCGGTCGTGCTCTGCCTGGTCATGGATCGGGGGCTCCTATCTCGCCAGCAAAATGTGCCTCCCGCATTTATATGTCAATAGCACATATTTGCTGATCGCATGTATTTCACTTTTCCGCGCCTCGCCGATCTGCTATGGTCCGGCTCATGACGTCTGCTTCGCACCTGAAAACCGCCTCTTTGCCATCGCCCAAGGACGGCACATCCGCCTCACCTGATGCGGAAGCCTCGCTCGTGGACATCGGCCATGCCATGACCCGCATGCGACTTCTGATCGGCCGGCGCTTTATCGGCCGCATGGCGCTGAAGCGCATCGGCACGGGGCTGGAACTCTCGGATCTCGATGCGATCGGTGTGATCAAGCGGATCGGCAGCGAGCAGGAGGTGACGGTCGGCACCATCGCCGAGCAGCTGAGGATCGATCCCTCGCGCGGCAGCCGCATCGTGGCCGACCTGGTGAAACAGGGGCTTCTCGAACGGGCGGCCTCTCAAGAGGACGGGCGGCGCAGCCTGGTCCGGGTGACCGATGCCGGCCGCCAGGTGCTCGACGACATCGAGGCGATCAAGCGTGAGACGATCCTGGAGGCGACCGCGGGATGGTCTGCGGAGGATGTCGAAACGTTCGGCAGGCTCTATGCGCGTTTCACGGAAGGTCTTGAGGCGCAGTTCAAGCGCTTCGAGGAAAGCGAAGGCTGAGCGAAACCGCCCTTGGACGCGGTCGGAATGCGGTTTGCCAAACACAGAAAACGACCCGACCGGCACTCCCTCCCCCGAGAAAATGCCGGCCGGTCGTCATGGGACTGGTTCTTGACCACCCTCCCCGCTCCGCCAGGACAGGGACGGCATATGCCCCATGCCGAAGGGAGCAATCAGACCGGTTTCGGTCCCTGCAATGCGTTGTAGATCTTGCGGCCCAGAACGGCGGCGATCGGGATCGAGACCACGAGGCCGGCTGCGAAGGCCGCCCCGATCTGCCAGCCCTCACGCATGTCCAGGGTCAGGACGGCGATGACCGCCGCACCCGCCACGGCACTGGCGACAAGGATGTAGAGGACAGCAGTAAGACGAAGCATGATCTTGCTCCTTCGCGTTCATGACTATGGTGACCAAGCTATGCCGATCCCCGGAAATTTCTTTGATCTGCCTCAAATTCCTGGCCGACGAAGCTTAGACAAAAGGCGAAGGACCCGACGCGCGCCGTTAACACTGTTTTAAGCCTGTTGTTGCGGCAGCCCCCCTCTTCCGCCAAGCTCCGCGGCCTGACGCGCCACCTGCAAGCGGAAACAACAGCATGCCTTCTCGACGCTCGGTCATGATCGGCCTTGGCGGGCTCTTCGCGATGGCGGGGTGGCCGGGAGCGCGGGCGTCTGCCCAGACGCTTGCCATGGCGGAACTGCGCGGCGGGTTCGATGCGGCGGAGGCCGGCATCCTGCCGGGCACCGAAGACGACCAGAGCCGCAAGCTGCAAGACCTGATCGACCGGGCCGCCGCCGTCGGCCAACCGGTGTTCCTACCGGCAGGGACCTACGAGGTCGCCAATCTGGAGCTGCGCGACGGCAGCCGCATCGTCGGCGTGCCAGGTCTCACCCGGCTCGTCTATCGCGGCGACGGACATCTGATCGCGGCCCAGGACATCGGCAGGGTCAGCCTGTCGGGGATCACCTTCGACGGAGCCAACCGATGGCTCGCGGACTATACCGAGGGACTTCTCGCCTTTCGCAGCGTCGACGAGGCCATCGTCGAAGATTGCGAAATCGTCGGCAGCCGGAAATGCGGGATCTATCTGGCGCGCTCGGGCGGTCGGATCGAGGGCAGCCGCATCACCGGGGCTGCGGACGCGGGCATCTGGGCAATCGAGGGCAAGGCGTTTTCGATAAGGAACAACCGCGTCTTCGACTGCGGCAATGGCGGCATCCTGGTGCATCGCTGGACCAAGGGCGAGGACGGGACCGTAATCACGGGCAACCGCGTGGCGCGGATCGGGGCCACGAACGGCGGCACCGGGCAGTTCGGCAATGGCATCAACGTCTTCCGGGCCGATAACGTGATGGTCACGGACAACCATGTGTCCGACTGTGCCTTTTCGGCGATCCGGGCGAACTCCGCCTCCAACATCACCATCGGCAACAATCAGGCCTATCGCTCGGGCGAGACGGCTGTCTATGCCGAATTCGAGTTCGAGGCGGCGCTGATCACCAACAACCTGATCGACGGGGCCGCAATCGGCATCTCGGTTGCCAATTTCGACCATGGCGGACGATTGTCGACGGTGAGCAACAACATCATCCGGCGGATTGTCAACAAGGGTCCTTACGTGCCGACAATCAGCAGCTTCGGCTTCGGGATTTCGGTCGAAGCCGATACACTGGTCAGCGGCAATCTGGTCGAGGGTGCCGAGACGGCGGCACTGGCCATCGGCTGGGGGCCGTATCTGCGCAATGTCATCGTGACGGACAACATCCTGCGCGACAGCGTCCGGGGCATGCAGGTCAGCGTCGTCGAAGGGGCCGGTCGCACCGTGATCCGCGACAACATCCTAAGCGGGGTGAGCGAAGGGGCGATCTTCGGCTATCGCTGGAAGGAGCGGGTGACCGAGGAGCTGATCGACGATGCCTCCTCCTTCGCCCATCTGAGCATCAGCGGAAACGTCTCGGACGGAGGCTGAAGCATCTTAGAGCCCCGTTAACCCTGCAACGACAAGGGCAAGCCGTCGCATGATGTCGTAATGACTGTTTAAGCATGGACTGATTTAATCCGCGACAATCAACATTCGTGGGTCCCATGCTTCTTCGTTTGCAGAACATCATCCTCGAGAAGATCGCCACCGGCCAATCGCTGGCGGAAACCGTGGATTATCTCTGCCGCGAAGTCGAGACCATGACGGACGACATCGTCTGCTCGGTTCTGCTGCTGGACGAGGAGCGGCGACTGCGCCATCTCGCAGGTCCTTCGCTTCCCTTCGAGTACACCGCGGCGATCGACGGCATCGTCATCGGCCACGGGGTCGGGTCCTGCGGAACGGCAGCCTTTTATGGCGAACCTGTCCTGGTGGAGGACATCGACGCGCACGAGTACTGGCAGCCCTACAAGCAACTGGCGCTGCCGATCGGGCTCAAGGCCTGCTGGTCGACGCCGATCATCGGCTCCGGCAAGGTGCTCGGCACCTTTGCCTTCTATTATCGCAACATCCGCGGTCCCTCCGAACAGGAGCAGCAGATTGTCAATGCCTGCGTACATCTCTGCGCGATTGCGATCGAGCGCGACCAGCGCATGGCGGAACGTCGGCGGCTTGCCGATACCGACGGGCTGACCGGCCTGCCAAACCGCAGCCGTTTCAACGAGGTGATCAACGAGGTCTCGCGGCGCGATGCCGACTGGGCCCTGATGCTGATCGACCTCGACAATCTGAAAATGGTCAACGACACCTTCGGCCATGGCGCCGGTGACGACCTGATCCGCATCGTCGCCGAACGGATGAAGCAGGAGGCGCCTGCCGGCATGGCGTTTCGACTGGGCGGCGACGAATTTGCCGTGATCGTGCCGTGCCTGGCGACGACCGAGCCTGCCGCCCTTGCAGAACGGCTGATTTCGCGGATCAAGGAACCGGCGGATTGCGGCGGTCACCTGATCTATCCGGCCGCGACGCTGGGCGGTGCGCGGGCCGGGCTTGAGCGCAGCCCGCAGCAGGTGCGCCAGAATGCGGACTACGCGCTTTATCACGCGAAAGAAAGAAGCCGAGGACGCTACCTCGAATATCAGGCGGGGCTCGGTACGGCGATCGCAAAGCGTTTCCGCTCGGTCCAGGAGGTTGACCAGGCGCTGCGCGACAAGCGGATAGATGCGCATTTCCAGCCCATCGTCGAGCTTGCGACCGGCCGTATCATGGGCTTTGAATCTTTGTGTCGGATGACGATGCCCGACGGCCGGATCGTGGCGGCTGCGCATTTTCACGAGGCAATGAAGGATGCGCATGTCGCTATCGAAGTGACAGACCGGATGCTGGAGCGCATCGCCTCTGCGGCCGGCGAATGGCATCGCGAAGGCCTGGTGTTCTCGCGTGTCGGGATCAATCTGTCGGCCGCCGATTTCCATCGCGGCGGGCTGACCCGGCGGATCATCGACGCCTTTTCCCAAGCGGGGCTCGAACCGACCGCCGTTGTCGCCGAGGTGACGGAATCGGTCTATCTCGCGCAGAAGGATCATGTCGTCGCGGAAGAGATCCACGCGATGCGGGAAGCCGGCATCAAGGTGGCGCTCGATGATTTCGGCACCGGTTTCGCCTCGCTCACCCATCTCCTGACGGTGCCCGTCGACGTTATCAAAATCGACAAGTGCTTTGTCCGGCGCCTCGCCGATGCCGGCGGTGGCGGCATCATAACCAAGGGCCTGCTCGACATCGCCAAGGGGCTCGGCATCTGGGTCGTCGCGGAGGGTATCGAGGAGCTGGTACAGGCGGAGCATCTGCTCTCGCTCGACTGCAAGGCCGGCCAGGGCTATTTCTTCTCGCGTCCGGTGGATCGTGACAGCGTTCGCGAGATGCTCGAAGTCAGCAACCACCATCTCGAATGGACCCGGATCCTGCGCGAGCACAACCGCCGGCTTTTCGACAAGACCGGGTGAGACGCGGGCGGTATGCGCACCCGCGTCCTTAGCTCCCAGCCTGCGCTTTCGATCAGGTCCTTCGGCTCCAGCCGGTGACGAGCCGGATCAGTTCGCGCGCCTCCGGCGGCGGACGCTTCTCAACCCGACGATAGAGCCGGCAGTCGCGCGTGCGGGTCAAAAGCCCCATGTTGACGAGCTCGCGGCGCAGCAACACGTGATCGGAAATGCCGTTGTGGCGCACCAGCACCGAATTGACGGCCTTTTCCGGCATGTCCTCGCCGGCCGGCAGGAAGGACCAGAGCACCCAGAGGGCCAGCTGCTGCTGGTTGAGCTTGCCCGGCCAGCGGACGAGCACATCGGTTCCGGCAAAGCAGCGGGCCGTCAGTTCCACACGACGGAAATCGGGGGCGGGTTCCGCTTCGACCACCACTGGATGAGCCAGGCGGTCTTCGGCCGCACGGCTTGCCTTGAAATGCTGGTAGTTGCGATAGCCGACGGCGCGGGTCAGCATGTTCAAGAGCTCGACATGGCCGGGCGGTTCCGCCCGCGCTTCGAGTTCGCGCTTCAGGTTTTTGGCAAGCGCCGACAGATCGGGCGCAGAATAGGCATGTGACGTCCTCGACATCTCATTTCTCCTGGTCGTGCCCGGTCTTTGAAAGGACCACAAGGCCGGTGGTCACCGACTTCCGACGGGGCACGGGAAAACGAGCTTCGTCGATCAGAAGAAAAGCAGGTTTAGCTCCCCTCATCGGGGCGGTGACGCCTGGGTGAACTGCAGACCCTGGAGGCGCAGAGATACGCGCAGCTCGGGCGTGCTGTCAATTGCCGGGGCTGATCAGCAAAATTCATCGATCCCATCATCGCCAACCACTTTTCCGGAACTCACCAGCGCGATAGCCTCCGGCCCACGAAGCGAGGGAGACCGGCATGCTGAAGATCTACGGCGTCTACAAATCGCGCGCGACGCGCATCCTCTGGCTGGTGGAGGAGCTCGGCATGCCCTTCGAGCTCAAGCCGGTGATCCAGGCCTACAAGCTTGAAGATCCCATGGCTCCTAACGCACGTCTTAACACACGCTCGGCGGAATTCCTCGCGGTCAACCCGATGGGCAGCATTCCGACCATCGAGGACGACGGGCTGGTCCTGAACGAGTCGCTTGCCCAGACGCTCTATGTGGCAAGGAAACAGGGCGGACCGATTGCGCCGCGCGATCTCAACGAGGAAGCGCAGATGCTGCAATGGTCGCTGTTTGCCGCGACCTCGATCGAGGCGGACGCTCTGAAGATCTCCATGGCCAATGCAAATGGCAGGCTTGCCTCGGCTGAGGGCCAGGCGGAAGCTGCCGAGGTCGCCAAGCTGCTGGCGCGGCCGTTCGGCGTGCTGGAGAAGCATTTTGCCCAGCACGACTATACCGTCGGCGGACGCTTCACCGTGGCCGACATCAATCTCGGCGAAATCGTCCGTTACGCCCAGGCCTATCAGCCGCTGTTCGATCAGCATCCGAAGACTGCCGAATGGCTCGCCCGCATCCAGGCCCGCCCGAGCTTCAAGGCGATGTGGGAGAAGCGGCTGGCCGAGGTGGAGTGAGGCGGCGAGTACCGACCTCACCTGTGTCCCTGATGTCCTAAATCTGCCTCACCCGCAGCCCGGCACATCCTCCAGGCGGTACCAGACCGGAATGCCGCGTTCGTTGGCGATGCGGACGTCGTTGTCTGCGCCCTTGGAGGCGCCCGGCAGGCGTAGCACGCCGCCGCACAGTGCCAGGAGCCGACCGGCGACGGGGTGGAAGATTTCCTCGTAGAGATCGTCGCCGATCGCCTTGCCGCCGGCAGCATGCCAGACGGGCAGCGCCACCCATTCCCCGATCATCGGCACATGGCCCGCCTTGAACAGGGCATAGGACGGCGCTTCGAGCGCCTTCAGGTTGGCAGCCATCTTTTCCGAGTCATCACCCGTGCCCGAACGGTAGGGGCCGGCTATCAGAATCAGCATTTTCATCTCCCTCTTTTCATCTGCCTCATGCAGAAACATGCACATATCCGCACGATTCTGCTGGATTGTCGAATCTATTTCAGCATAATCCGGAATTATCGTGAACAAACGGGCGCAATCATGCTGACTGAACAGAGACGACGGTTGATCCTTGACGTGCTGAAGCGTGACGGGCGGGCGGTGGCCGGGGAGTTGGCGCGACTGTGGGAGGTGTCGGAAGATACGATCCGGCGCGACATGCGGGACATGGCGGCAGCGGGTCTCCTGAAACGCGTGCATGGTGGGGCGCTACCGATTGCAGCCCCCCTGCCTGATCTCTCGGCAAGGCGGGGTCTGGCGACCGAGGAGAAGCAGCGGCTGGCGGCAGCGGCGGTGCGACTGATCTCGCCGGGTCAGGTGGTGTTCTTGGATGGCGGCACGACAACGGCGGAAATCGTGCGGCAGATCCCGCTCGACATGGCGCTTACCGTCGTCACCCATGCGCCGACGATTGCCGCCGAGCTGGAACGGCACAGGGATATCAAGGTGGTGCTGATCGGCGGGCGGATCTACCGCCATTCTATGGTGGCGGTCGGGCCGACGGCGCTTGCGGCCATCGAGCAGATCCGGCCGGATGTCTTCTTTCTCGGCGCGACAGCCGCCCATCCGGCGGAGGGGCTGACGACCGGGGATTTCGAGGAGGCTGCGATCAAGCGGCGGGTGTTGGAGCGCAGCCTTGCCAGTTATTGCCCGCTGACATCAGAGAAGCTCGACACAGTCTCGCCTTTCGGCATCGTGCCGATAACGCAGCCGACCGGGCTGATCGTCGTCTCGGATATCGACCCTGTCGTTCTCGACGGCTATCGCGCCAAGGGCGCCCATCTTGTGCTGGCCTGACGACGGGCGCCCGAGCGGTCAGTCCTGCGCGGCGACCTTCGTGAAGGGACGCACCAGCACCCAATAGCCGGTGTGACGGTGGACGAGCCCTGTGACCACCACGAGGCGGATCAGCTGCACGAGAACCATGGCGCCTGCAGCGCCGATGATGCCGTAGAGCGGCACGAGCACAAGCATCGCGGCGACACAGGCTGCGACCGAAATCGAGACGATGGCAAGGCTCAGACGATAGCGTCCCTGTACGACGAGCAATTCGGACGCCTGGCCGGTGGCGGCGCGGATGACATAGGCAAGGCCCAGCAGGACGAGGCAGGGATAGGCGGAAACGAAGGCCTCTCCGAAGAGATGCAGCAGCGGATAGCCGGCGACCAGTGTCAGCGCCACCGAGGGGATGGTGAGCCAGAAGGTGGCATTGGTGGAGCGGGTGATGCGGACCTGCAGCCCTGCCCTGTCGGCCGAGGCGAGCGACAGCGAGAAGCCACGGGCGGCGACCAGCATGAAGCCATATTGCACGAAGGCGGCGAGCGAGAGCGAACGCTGGGCGGCGAAATAAAGCGAGGCCTGATCGGGCGGCACAAGGAAGCCGAGGATCAGCACGTCGATCCAGACGAAGAGCTCTTCCGCCGTCATCGCCGGCATCATCAGCACGGACGTAAGAAGCCAGAAGCGGCGACGCTCGGGCGTGGTCGCGGGTCGAACGCGTCTCGGCAGGCGGGCGCGCAGGAGGAGCGCCTGGACCACGAGCACCAGTACGGAGGCGAGCACGACCAGCGAGAGCACCGTCACGGCATCGAGGGTGAGACCGGCAAGCTCGGCGATCCCGACGCCCAGCATGATCAGCACGGGGCGCAGGATGAAGCCCGGAATGGTCGAAAGCGCATACCAGCCGAAGCCACGGGCGATACCGGTCAGGTAGGTTTCGAGCGAGAGAACCGGAAAGCCGAGCGCCAGTACGCCGATCGGCAGCAGGAAGGCCGGATCGACGAGCCCCGGGAGCAGGAAGAGGAAGGCGAGCGCAAGTGCAGCCAGCAGACCGGAGCCGACCAGGACGGCACAGAAGCCGGTCTCGATGTATCCCGCAAGATGCGCATGCTTTTCGCGCCGGCCATAACGCGGGATGAAGCGAGCGGCGGAATCGTAGAAACCGAGCACGCCCACCTGTCCGACGACGCTGACCCAGGTCCAGAGGATGACGTAGATGCCGTAGTCCTGAAGCGCCATGAGGCGGGCGAGCAGGACCTGCAGGCCAAGCCCGACAAAGGCGGCGGCAATCCGGACGGTAATGCTTAGTAACGCACCGCGCAGGCCGGGATCACGAAATGCGTTTGCCGCCCTCAGCCGAAGCCCGGTGATCATGGAATACTGAACCGGATGAGGCCGGCGCTTCGGCCATGGCGCGAAAAGACACGGGTGGCGGCATCGACAGCGGCGAGAATGCGCGACCGCGCAGCGATGCCGGCTGCTTCATAGAGAGGACGGATACGGAGCCGCAGACCTGCCATCCCGTGTTGGCAGTAAAGCTGGCCAAGAGCCGTCTGCGGGATGTAGCAGGCAGTCAGCGGTTCTGCGAGCGGGCTCATCCGGTCTTCGAGATCGATCGCGCCGACGAAGCAGTCATTATCACCGCGGAAGCGCATGGCGATCTCCATTTCGATCTTCCACGGTCTCCAGACATTGGAGTTCCAAGACCTGACCGGCCAGTTTCAGGAGTTGAGACCGGAGCGGCCCGTCGCTGCGAATGTCGGGCCGGTTCGGCCCTCTCATCGAAACGTCCATGGAACGCGGCCTCGTCGGTTGCTTGCTGTCGGTCGCGAGACAGACTAGCCGCCAAGCGTTAAACCTCCCTTGAGGCAGAAGGGCCGAGATGAAACCGGCACAGCACCGGGACATTTCTCAGGCGAAGAGCACATCGGTCGTGCGGATCGCGCCGACAGCCAAGCCATTCCAGTTGGTCATGCCGTGATGGGCGAGCTTCATCAACGCAGCCCGCTCCTCGGTGTCCTCGTCGAAATGGCGGGCAAGCAAAACGGCGATCATGGCTTCGGCCGCGCGGGTCGCGCCGTCCTCGGCCTTCACCGCAAAGGAGAGGCCCTTGTCCGGAAGCAGCGCGCAGAACACGCCTTCGGCGCCCGTCTTGGCGAAGATCTTGCCGGGTGCGACCTGCATCAGCTTCGTGCAGAAGCGCTTGGTGCCGGCGACATAGAAAGGTTCGGCCATGCAGGCGTCGATCAGCCTGCGGGCGGCGGCGGCGCGGATGGGCTCCAGACCCCTGCCCGTGGCGAGCTTGCCGAAGCCTCTGGCGAGACCGATAAGCGGTACGGCATAGGTCGGGATCGAGCAGCCGTCGGTGCCGCAATTGTCACGCGAGAGCACGGCACCCGTCAGATCCGACATGATGGCACGGATCGCCTGCTGCAGCGGATGATCGAAGCCGGCATAACCGCGCGGGTCTTCGCCGGTATGCACACAGGTGCAGACGAAGCCGGAATGTTTGCCCGAGCAGTTGTTGTGCAGCGCGGTCGGTTTGTCGAGCGTGCGCGCCTGGTCAATCAGAACAGGTTGCTGGGAGGACCAGTGGGCGCCGCATTCCAGAATGCTCTCGTCGCGCCCGGCAGCTTTCAGCATGGCCGCAGCGGTGGCGACATGTTCCGGTTCGCCGGAATGGGAGGAGCAGGCGAGCGCCAGTTCCCGGTTGCCGAAGCCATAGGCGTCCGCCGCGCCACTTTCGACTAGCGGCAGGGCCTGCATGGCCTTGCAGGCGGAGCGCGGGAAGATGCCCGCCTCGATATCGCCAGCGGAGAAGAGGATCTTACCCTCGGCATCGACCACCACGGCCAACCCGCGATGGCGGCTCTCGACGAGTTGACCGCGTGTGACCTCGACCGTGACTGGATTTTCCATGCTGCGCCTCAAAATGCCAAGATTGTCAGGCAGTCGTTAAAGCATGCATCGCCCCCCATACCAAGTCTGAGGTCGGTATTGAGATTTCTGCTGCGCTTCCTTTCCGTCGTGGTTCTCGTCTTCATCCTGCCGACGCTGGTTTCGGCCGGACTGTGGGTGTCGAAGGACCGGCCGCAGCGCTGGAACGAGGCCAACTGGGGCTCGTCCGGCCTGCTGCCCAAGGCGGAAGCGAGCCCCGAAGCGGCGATCTATGTGTTTTCGGCGATGACCGGGGGCCTGAAGGGCGCGATTGCCAGCCATGCCTGGATCGTCACCAAGGACGAGAACGGCGCCTATCAGCGCTACGACAAGGTGGGCTGGGGCTCGCCGATCCGCCGCAACCATCGGGCACCGGACGCCTTCTGGTATTCCAACCCGCCGCGGCTGGTGGCCGAGGTGAAGGGCGAAGAGGCAAAGCGGCTGATCCCGAAGGTGGAGGCGGCAATCGCGGGTTACGCCTATGGCCAGCCGGGCGGCTACCGGATCTATCCGGGTCCGAACTCCAACACCTTCGTGGCGCATGTGCTGCGGGAAGTGCCGGAACTCGGCGCCGTGCTGCCGGCGGATGCCGTCGGCCGTGACTATCTGCCTGATGGAGCCTTCTATCATCTCGACGAAGACGGGCGCGACCTGCATGTGAGCCTTGGCGGGCTCGCCGGCTTTTCGGTCGGGGTGCGCAGCGGACTGGAGGTGAATTTCCTAGGGCTGGTGGCCGGGATCGATGTCGTGCGGCCGGGCATCAAGGTGCCGGGCTTCGGCACGGTGGGGCTTTAGGCGCGTAAGAAGAGCTATAGCCCGGAATCAAAAGAGCCACCCGCGAAGGTGGCTCCCATGAGCTTTAGTCCTTGTCCGGACCCGGATGGAAAACCACCCGCAGGAAGGCTGGATCAGGCCGAGGGCTGCCCCGTCAAAACCGCACCCTTTCCAAAGTCACGCACGCAGACCGAAATCTCACTAGACATTGGATCACCTTCCTTTCGTTACGTTGCCGATAGAGGTAAGGTAGGCGTGTCATGGGGTTCCGGCAAGGCACGAAATATGACGAAGCTCGAAATAATGTTACCCGAGGCCTTGAGCGGCGCCGTCGATACGCTGTCGCGGCAGACGGGACAGGCGCGCGAAGACATCATCGCCCGCGCCATCGAACTCTATCTCGACGGTCGCAGCCGCTGGCATGCTGACATGCAGCAAGCTCTCGCCGATGTGGACCAGGATCTCGGCCACGACGGCGACGCGGTGCTGGCCTGGATGGATCGGTGGGGTGAAGGTCAGTCAGGACAGATCAAAGGTCCTGCTCGCCTTTGATCTCGAGCCTCCGAGAAAGCGGCGGCGGGTATACCGGTTCGGTCCGATAACGCTTCTCAAACTCCACGATCACCATCTCGGCCGTTGCCTCAAAGACAGACTGCTCAAACAACATGGGCTCTCCACTCTCGTGGAGATAGCGCCACCTTACGAATGCATCTTTGTGTTGGAAGAGGACGTCTCGGATCCCGTAATCAACATAGAAGAAATTAGGATGGCGCGGCGCTACGGTCGCCTTAAAGGCGGCATCCAGCTTTTGCCTGCTTTCGTCGGTCAGGCTGTCGAAAATCTCTGCGAGATCGTGAGTCCAGCGCTTCTTCGGTATCTTGTCATAGTCAAAAACGTACCAAGCCTTCAGCGCCAACTCCATCGCGAGAGCCAGAAGCATCGGTTCAACGCCGATATGGGGCATATCTGAACCGAATGGATTTCTAACTTCAGCGTCAGGAAACGTGCGCGTCTTGTTCAGAATCTGACGGGCGCCGATGCCCATTCTTACCGCTGTTGTCAGTCGCTCGCTCATTTAGTCAAAGTCTTAGCCGTACGTGAACACTCCCTACGCAAGCTGCCACACTTCACCAAAAAGTAAAGTCTCGCGCTCGAAGCAACTAGAGCGATATGGCCGGCGCAATCCGGGTTGACCACCCAGCCCGAGGCGGCGACACTCGCTCTGCAATGGGAGGACATATCATGGACGATACCATCCGCTGGCGGAACATGCGCTCGGCACCGCGCGACGGGAGCCGCATTCTGGTGACCATCCGGGCCACCGAACAGGGGCCGGGTGCGGTCGATCTCGTCTACTGGTCGAACGGCGACCGGTTCGGGGCCGATGGCTGGCGCTCCTCGGATTCGACGCCGGGTGCCATCATTTCCTATGCCGAACCGGAACTCAAATGCTGGATGCCGCTGCCGGGCGCCAATACTGATGCCATGATCCGGCCCCCGGCCTGGGAGGGCGTCGACGAGAAGGAGCTGGATGGCTCCGGGATCTGAGGGCTGTGCGAGATCGCTGCGGCGTGATTGGGCCTTTCCTCAATCGCCCTGCTTGGCGGTCGCTACAGGCTCCTTCACCAGCTTGAATTGCGTCATCTCCTCCGGGGTCAGGTAATAGAGCCGGTCGGGCGGGGTTTCGAGTGCGTGCAGCCAGAGGCCGTCGGCAATGCCCATGTCGTCGAGGTGACGGGCGATGCGGGCCGTCGTGCTCTGGGCTGCCGACATGGCCTGTTCCGGCGAGGGGCGCTCTTCGCCGGCATTGAAGACCTGATGCACGCCGACAATCGCGTCTTGAGCGGCCTGGCGCGCCACGCCGCCGGCGAGGATCAGCGGACAGGATGAGGCACACAGAGCGCGGGTTTCCACCTGGGTGTTGAGCCCCTTTTCGCGGATCAGCCGGGAGATCGCCAGCGCATCCTCCACGGAGCCGCCGGGGGAGTTCAGGGTGATCGACTTCACATATTCGCCCCGGGCCGCGATCTCCTCGGCAAAGCGATCGGCCGCGCCGAGATCGATCGCGCCTTCGGCCTTCAAGACGCCTCCGGTGGTGAGCTCGAAGCGCATCGGCTGGCGCAATTCGTCCTGTGGGGTGGCCGGCTCGACGGGCGGAGGATGCGGGACACCGTCGGTGAGCGCCGGCGGAAGGACCGGGGCGTCCGTCGTCATCGGATCGTGGCCGGGGAGTGCCGCATTGGCGAGGCTCATTTCCCTCAGATCGACGAAGAGAAAAGCGCCTGCCGCCGCCAAAAGGCCGAAGAAGGCGCCCCGCATCAGGAGGCCGTCATCGGCACTCAGGAAGGCGTTCTTCAATCGGACAAAGGGCGTTGAAGGCTTCACGCGGGCGGACCCTTTCGCGGTGCCTTCGTCGACATGTCGAGGCTGGTGACGTTGAGGCCGGTGCGGCTGCGTTCATCCTCGGCTTCGGCCGATTGCAAGGCCTGCTCGACATCGACACCCTGCCGTGCGAGCGCGCGCTGGACGTCGAGCGCGTCGAGCAACTCGGCGGCGGTGATGCGCTGGGCAAAGGGCAGCCGCTCATCCTGGCGGCGGATGGCGCCATGGACGACGGCGAGGATGAAGACAAGCACCGCCGGCAGGAGGTCGATCGAGATGGCGCCGGCCCAGGCCGGGATGAAATCGGCGGCGTAACGCAACACCGCCTCGGCCGAAGACAGCGGAACGAAACGGCGCTCGGCCACCGGCTCGCGGGCCAGAATGTCGTCTGCGGCCTGCGACAGGACCTGCGACTGGGCGGTGACGGAGGCGCGGATCGTCTGCATGACCTGATCCTGGCGGTTCGCCAGATCCGCCGCCTGGCCATCGGCGACCGGGGCGATGAAGCCGAGCGAGAGGTCTTCCGCCGCGCGCTTGACGGAGGGGGCAATCGAGGTCTGTTCCAGCGAGGTGATGACGCCGGAGAGGGCGACGACCTCCGCCGAGAACTCGTCGCTGCGCGGGGCGATCGCGCCGGGGGCGGAGACGAGCTTGCGCATGGTTTCCAGATGCGCGCGGCCCTGGTCGAACAGGGTCGTCACCCTCTCCCGCGAGGCGGTGATGCCGGTTTCGAGCTCGTTGAGCTGGGCCGACATCTGCGACAGAAGCTGGACCACGCTGCCGGAGCCCGTGGTGCCGGTCAGCGCGCCGTTCTGACGCTCGTCTTCGGCAAGCCGGGCAAAACGCTCCGAGGCCCGCTGGATATCGGGCAGAAGGCTCTGGGCCGCGAGCGCGTTCTGATGCGCCTGGTCGAGATCAGCGGTGTAATCCTCCACCGTTTCGGCCAGATGCTGTTCCAGCGCCGCAGAACCGGCAAGCGCGGCTGCATTCAGCCAGCTCGACATGGCGATGATCATGGCGCAGCCGAGCGCCATGACGCCGAGCATGGCGGTGCGGGCAGCCCTGCCCGTCACATGCGGATAGAAACGCGCCATGTAGGACCAAAAGGCATAGATCGCGACCGAGACCGAGGCCGAATAGATGATCGCGGCAAAGAAGACCGCCGTCGGTGAACCGTCGAGAATGCTGCGCACCCCGAGATAGGTATAGACGCCGGAGGCAAGTGCCAGCACGGCGAGCGCAAAACGGGTCATGGTTTCGACGGCAACGACGCCATCCTGCAAACGATGCGAAGCGCCAAGCGCCATGAAAAATCTCCGGGTGATGCCAAGTGTTACCAAGGTCTTAAGAAGGGGGCGGAATCAAGGCTGGCACGGGGTTGTGATCCCCAGTCATTTCTTTCCCGAAGGTGAAGAGCTTTTCAACTCCGAACGGCTCCTCGCCATGACTTGCCCATGGAGCGGCATTTCGCGCTAAGCTTTGCGCCAGTCGGGATTCTTAAGGGAGGAAACAATGAGCCGTTCCGTCATTCTGGTCGATCCATTGCCGCGGACGCTGGATCTGATCATGGAGCCCGCCGTCCGGGCCCGGCTGGAGGCCCTGGGCGAGGTCATCGTATCGGAGGATCGCCCCATGCCTGCCGATGTCGTCGAACAGCATCTTTCCGATACCGTCCTTATCTTCGGCCAGACCGACATGCCGAAAGAGCGGCTCGACCGGGCGCCGAAGCTGAAGGCGATCATCAACGTCGAATCGAATTTCCTAGCGAATATCGACTATCAGGCCTGTGTCGAACGCGGGATCTGGGTGATCACGCCGGCCTCGGCCTTTGCCTCGCCGGTGGCGGAGGCAGCCCTTGCCATGGCGCTCGATCTTGCCCGGGGGATTACTGCGGCGGATCGCGACTTTCGCCTGGGCGTCGAGCGCTATGGTCTGGAGGGCAATGCGAAGACCTTCCGCTTTGCCGGCGCTCCTGTCGGGCTCATCGGCTTTGGCGATCTCGGCCATGCCTTTCGCGACCTCATCCGCCCGTTCAAGAACAGGGTCCGCGTTTTCGATCCCTGGCTTCCGAGAGAGATTATCGAAGGCCAGGACTGCGAGCCGGCGACGCTCGACGAGGTGCTCCGCGAAAGCCAGGTGGTCCTCGTCTTCGCGAGCGTTACCAGCGAGAACGAGGGCTTCATCGGCAGCAAAGAGTTCGCGATGATGAAGCCGGGGGCGGCTTTCCTGCTGATGAGCCGTGCGGCTGTCGTCGATTTCCCGGCGATGATCGAAGCGGCGCAATCCGGCCATATACAGGTGGCGACGGACGTGTTTCCGGAGGAGCCCGTTGCGGCGGACGATCCCGTGCGCAAAGCCTCGGGGCTCCTGCTTTCGGCACACCGGACCGGCGGCACGCGGGACGCCTTCTATGCGCTGGGATCCATGGCCGTTGCCGATGCCGAACTGATCATGAAGGGCCTGCCGCCCCGCCTCTGCCGCCGCGCCGATCCGGCGACGGCAAGCCGGCTGCGGTCGAAGCCGGTGAGCGTGTCTTGATGGCGAGGTGCAGCACTGAATGGGTGACCGGCCTCCCATCCAAATGACATCATGCATCAAGATATCAGATTTTACTGTTCGGCCTGACCGAATATTAAGCTCCCGCGTCTCAAGATCATGACAGCCATGGGCCCTCGGCGGCCCCAAACCATGTGCTTGAGGGATCTGGCGTGCGCTACAGGGAAACCGACGATGTGTTCAAGACGCTGGTATCGGAGTTGCACTCGACGCTGACCCCGACGACGATCATGGGGATCACCATCCTGGCTGTCGGGCTCTTTGCCTATCAGAGCCTCGGGAGCATGCCGGTGCTGATTGCGACGATCGCCGGAGCCCTTGCATCGCTTGCCAAGATTGCCGTTTCCCTGGCCCATCGGCGCGCAGACGCGAAGGCGCGCACAACGGTTGCGGATGCTGCCCGCTGGGAGAAGGTTCAGGGGGTTTTCATCTTTCTGATTGCGGGCTGTGTCGGCACGCTTGCCACGGTCGCCTTTTCCCACCGCGACCTGTCGGTGCACATCCTTGCCGCAGCGCTGACCTTCGGATACTGCGCCGGCGTCACCGTCCGGATATCCGTTCGGCCGTATATCGCCGCAGTTGCGATCCTGATTGCAGCCGTCCCAGCGACAATCGCAGTGGTGCTCTATGGCGATATGGCCCATTGGATCCTGGGGCTGCTCTGCGTGATCTTCATTGTCGCGGCAATGCAGAGCATGCTGCATGTCTACCGAACGACCGTCCGGCAGATCCGACTGTTCCTTGAGATGGAGCATCAGGCCCGCCACGATCCGCTGACGGGGCTTGGCAATCGCACGGCGCTGAGCGAGGCCTATCTGAGCCTTGGGAGCGCCGAGGATGCCCTCAC
This sequence comes from Rhizobium sp. AQ_MP, assembly GCF_014237835.1. Taxonomy (GTDB): domain Bacteria; phylum Pseudomonadota; class Alphaproteobacteria; order Rhizobiales; family Rhizobiaceae; genus Allorhizobium. The sequence goes on along the minus strand of NZ_JACJVI010000019.1, from coordinate 21,737 downwards.
CTGCGTGCATTGCTTCGACCTTGACGGATTCAAGCATGTCAATGACCGCTTTGGTCACGCTGTCGGAGATGCCTTGCTGGTCGCGATCGCCGGGCGGCTGCGGGAAGAATTGAACAAGCCGGCGATCGCGATCCGGATTGGCGGCGACGAATTCGTCATCCTTCAACCCAATCTCAGGGATCCCGCTCAGGCGGAAGTCCTGGCGCGCAGGGTCCTCGATGTTCTCGGCGCGCCATACAGGATCGCCGGTGAGGAGATCTGCATCGGCATCAGCCTCGGCTATACGATGGCTTTGTGCGGATCGGCGGATCTGGACCACATGATGGTCACGGCGGACAAGGCCTCCTACCGCGCGAAGCGCAGCGGTGGCGGAATGGACCGCGAAATCCCCGCGACGCTCGATCTTGGGAAATTCGCGGTCGCCGCATGATGGCCGCGCGCGAGGCGCCAGCCTTTGGCGAGCGGCACTCGCCTCAGCCCATATTGAGCACGATCTTGCCGATATGTTCAGAGCTTTCCATCAGCCGGTGTGCCTCCACGACCTCCTCGAAGGGCATGACCGCGTGGATGACCGGGGCGAGTTCGCCGCGCTCCAGGCGGGGCCAGACTTCGGTGGCGAGGTCATCGCGGATGGCGCGTTTCTCTTCCGCCGTCCGGGGTCGCATGGTGGAGCCGGTCACGGTGAGGCGCTTGACCATGATCGGGCGAAGATCTGCTTTTTCCGCCACCGCGCCGCCGAGGAAGGCGATGATGGAGAGGCAGCCGTCCTTTGCGAGGACCTGCAGATTGCGATCGAAATAGGCGGCCCCGATCATGTCGAGCACGACATCGACGCCCCGCCCTTGAGTCTCCTCCTTGACGATCTCGACGAAATCCTCGGCCTTGTAGTTGATCGCCCTCACCGCGCCTAAATCCATGCAGGCGGCGCATTTTTCCGCCGAGCCGGCTGTGGTGAAAACGGTGGCGCCGAAGGCTCTTGCAAGCTGGATGGCGGTCGTGCCGATGCCGGAGGATCCGCCATGGATGAGCACGGTCTCGCCTTCGGTCAGGCCCGCCATCTGGAAGAGATTGGCCCAGACGGTGAAGAAGGTTTCCGGAAGCGCGGCAGCCTGCACGGCGTCATAGCCCTTGGGGAAGGGCAGAGCCTGGCTTGCGGGGACGGCGCAATACTCGGCATAGCCGCCGCCATTGGCGAGCGCGCAGATGCGGTCGCCGATCTGGAAATCGGTGACACCGGTGCCAAGGCCGACGATCTCGCCGGCGATTTCGAGGCCTAGAATGGGGCTTGCATCCTTCGGCGGCGGATAGCTTCCCTGGCGCTGGGCGACATCCGGCCGGTTGACGCCCGCCGCCTCCACCTTCACCAACACCTCGCCCGGCCTGGGGCTCGGCAACGGCCCCTCGACGAGGCGCATGACCTCCGGGCCACCATGGGTGGTGAGATCAACATGACGCATGCTGGCGGGCAGTGACATCGGCGGGCTCCTCGGATCGATTGCGCAAGGTGAGGCATAGAGCCTCTCAAATGCGATGAAAAGGAGGCCCTTGGTCCGACGCGGCAAATGGTATCCGGAGTTAGCGGGCCTAGCCCCCGATCAACCCGAAGGAGAGGCCTTCCTCATTCTCCTTCGCCTGCTTCTTCAACTCCGCGATCTCGCCGCTGATGCGGTTGACGTCGTCGATGACGAGGCCGGCGGGGAGTTCGAGCACGCCGATCGAGCAGCGCATCAGGGGGAATTCGCGCTCGTGGCCCTGACGGTCGAGGCCCTTGATGTGGCCGGTCTGGCGGTCGGCTTCCGAATAGAGGCCGACGACATCGTCGTGGAAATCGGAGAGCAGCCGGTCGAGGATTTCCGTCAGTTCCTCGCGGGTCCAGTCGCTGACGCCGATGAAGAAATCGTCGCCGCCGACATGGCCGAGGAAATCACCCTCGGAGAAGAAATAGCGGCGCAGGAGCGCGGCGAAGAGCGAGATCGCGTGGTCGCCCTGGTGGAAGCCGTAGTGGTCGTTGAACGGCTTGAAGTGGTCGAAATCGCAGTAGCAGAAGAAACGGGCGCCATCGCCGTCCAGCGCTGCCGCGCGCATGAAGTCGCGGATCGCGCGGTTGCCGGGCAAGCCGGTCAGCGGGTTCTGATCCTGGGCGGTCTTCAGTTGCTTCTCGCTCATGATGCGGATCAGCGAGGCGGCGGAGACGACGCCGGCGTAGCGCATGTTTTCCGTCAGGATGACACAGTCGGAGCCTTCCATATTGGCGAAGATCGTCATCAGCCGCTCGGCTTCGGCATCGAGCCCGACGATCGGCGCGCGGTCGACGAAGTGGGAGATCGAGCGCTCATAGAGCTTGTTCTTGAGGAGATCGCGGCCGAAGGGCTGGTAGATGTATTCCTTGAGATGCCGCTCGTTGATGATGCCGCGCGGTTCGCCATTGGCATTCAAGACGGGAAAGAAGGACTGGCCGGGATTGCGGCGGAAGAGATCGAAGACGTGGTCGATATTCTCGTGTTCGTAGACGGTCGGCAGCGTCTCGATCTGTTTGCGGATCAGGATCTCGTCGAGCGATTGGGTGGTGCGGCGGGCCTTGCCGACATCCTGGAGATGGGGAAAGGCGCTTTTCAGTTCCGAGACGATGGTGCTGGGGCGGGCGATATACCAGCCCTGGACCAGATCGACGCCGAATTCGCGGCAGGCGAGGAACTCGCTCTCGGTCTCGATGCCCTCGGCAATGACGCGGACGCCCAGCACATGGCAGAAATTGACGATGTTCTTGACGAGGTGGCGCTTGCGCGGATTGCTGTCGAGCCCCGCGATGAAGTGGCGGTCGATCTTCACATAGTCGACGGGGAAATCACACAGCAGCTTCATCTCGCCGTGGCCGACGCCGAAATCATCGATGGCGAGCTTGAAGCCGGAGCGGCGCAGGCGCTCGACAAGGCTTGCGAATTCCGGAACGCGGGTGTTGTCGAAACGCTCCGAAAGCTCGAAGCAGACGGAGGACGGCGGCACGTGCGCCTTGCGCAGCTGGTCGAGCAGCGTATCCACGAGTGCATTGCCATCGGGTATCAGGCGGACATCGAGATTGAGGAAGAGGGTCGCGCTGGCGCAATCCGGAAGCGTCGCAAATTTGGCGAGCGCCCGGCTTGCGACCATCTGTTCAAGGGCGAGAAGCTGGCCGGTTTCGGCGGCCTGATCAAGCAAGTCGAGCGGGCTTTCGAAGCCGATCCGGTCATGGCCGCGCATCAGGCTCTCATGGCCGAAGACAGCGCCGGTGCCGACCTCGACGATCGGCTGGAAGGCGTTTTCGATGACGAGCTTCGCAAGCGTCACGAGCTGGTCACTGGCGAAACGGCGCAGCGCTCCGAAATCCTCAGCCACCCCTGCAGACATGACGCACCACTCCAATATCCATTTGTTTTTATGGGCGGAAATGTGCCGGGCCAATCGTCAACAAAGGCTTTCTCCAGTGTGACAGCCGGATGAAGATTTGATGACGGAAACTGCGGAGGGGGCATTTCGGGAGAGGCGCCCGATCACAGGAAAAGCCCGGAATGGCGCGCCTTCAGACGGGCAGGAATTGGTTGCGCCCCATGCGATCGGCTCCCGTTTGGACGCAGACGATTTACGGTAAACGCGCCGTTTTCCAGGCAGCCGCTATGTCGCAGAATTTTTATTGATTGATCAGTCAATCAAAATTATCATCTGGCAAGATAGGGGAACAAACATGCCGAAGGTCGGAATGGAGCCAGTGCGCCGCAAGGCGCTCGTTGATGCCGCGTTGAAGACGATCGGCCATCACGGCTCGCTGACCGTGACCATGTCGGAGATCGCCCGCGAGGCGGGTGTATCGGCAGCACTCGCGCATCACTATTTCGGGTCCAAGGACCAACTGCTGATCGAGACGATCCGCTCGCTGCTGCGCCAGCTGCGCGCCGATGCGGTGGTGGCTCTGGCAGCAGCAGAAACGCCGCGCGAGCGGATTTCGGCCGTCATCCGCATTTCCTTCCAGGCGGACCAGTTCGACCCTCAGGTGGTTGCCGCCTGGCTTGCCTTTTACTCCGAGGCGCAACGCTCGGAAGAGGTGCGCCGCTTGCTCGCGCTCTATGCACGGCGGCTGCAATCCAACCTGATGTCAGGTCTGAAGCCGCTTTGCGGCCCCATCGACGCGAGCCGGATTGCTGACGGTGCCGCCGCGATGATCGACGGGCTCTACATCCGGCAATCTCTGAAGGCAGCGCCCCTGTCGATTGATGCCTCTGTCGCATTGGTCGAGGATTATGTGACGGGGCAACTGCAAGCCGCGACCGCCGAAACAATAGCCCCTCACCCTACCCTCTCCCCGCAAGCGGGGAGAGGGGGAGGCGACCGCTAGCCATGGAGTGTCCTTCTCCCCGCCTGCGGGGAGAAGGTGCCCGAAGGGCGGATGAGGGGCATCGCCCGATGATACGATTTGATTGAACGCTGTCCGGAGAGACACCATGAAAGCCCAACCGCAAGCCTCCCACTTCATCGACGGGGACTATGTCGAGGATACAGCCGGCACCGTCATCGAGAGCATCTATCCGGCGACCGGCGAGGTGATCGCGCGGCTGCATGCTGCCACACCTGCGATCATCGAAAAGGCGATTGCCTCGGCCAAGCGGGCGCAGAAGGAATGGGCGTCCTGGAGCCCGGCAGCACGCGGTCGCGTGTTGAAGAAGGCCGCCGAAATAATGCGTGAGCGCAACCGCGAGCTTTCGGAGCTCGAGACGCTCGACACCGGTAAGCCGATCCAGGAGACCATCGTTGCCGACCCGACCTCGGGTGCCGACAGTTTCGAATTCTTCGGCGGCATCATTGCGACCGCGATGAACGGCAGCCAGATCCCGCTGGGCGGCGACTGGGCCTATACCAAGCGCGTGCCGCTCGGTGTCGTCGTCGGCATCGGTGCCTGGAACTATCCGCAGCAGATCGCCTGCTGGAAGGGGGCACCGGCGCTCGCCGCCGGCAATGCGATCGTGTTCAAGCCGTCGGAAGTGACGCCGCTCGGGGCCTTGAAGATCGCCGAGATCCTGATCGAGGCCGGCGCGCCGAAGGGCGTCTACAATGTCATTCAAGGGGACCGCGAGACGGGACCGCTGCTCGTGTCGCATCCCGATGTCGCCAAGGTGTCGCTGACCGGCTCGGTGCCGACGGGGCGCAAGGTGGCGGGGGCTGCGGCCTCTCAGCTCAAGCATGTCACCATGGAACTCGGCGGCAAGTCGCCGCTCGTCGTCTTCGACGATGCCGATATCGACAGCGCGATTTCGGGCGCCATGCTCGGCAATTTCTATTCAACCGGTCAGGTCTGCTCGAATGGCACCCGCGTCTTCGTGCACAAGGCGATCAAGGAGACGTTCCTCACCCGCCTCAAGGCCCGCACGGAAGCCATCGTCATCGGCGATCCGCAGGACGAGGCGACGCAGATGGGGCCGATGGTCTCACTCGCCCAGCGTGACAAGGTCTTGTCCTATATCGACAAGGGCAAGGCGGAGGGTGCAACGCTCGTCACCGGCGGCGGCATTCCCAACAGCGTCACCGGCGAAGGTTTCTACATCCAGCCGACCGTGTTTGCCGATGTCACCGACGACATGACCATCGCCCGCGAGGAGATTTTTGGACCCGTGATGTGCGTGCTCGATTTCGAGGACGAGGCAGAGGTGATCGCGCGGGCGAACGCCACGGAATTCGGTCTCTCGGCCGGTGTGTTCACGGCCGACTTCTCCCGCGCCCACCGCGTGGTGGACCAGCTGGAGGCCGGTACGCTGTGGATCAACACCTACAATCTCTGCCCGGTCGAAATCCCCTTCGGCGGCTCCAAGCAATCGGGCTTCGGCCGCGAAAATTCGGCAGCGGCGCTGGAGCATTATTCCGAATTGAAGACGGTTTATGTCGGCATGGGCAAGTGCGAGGCGCCGTATTGAGATGAGATCAGGCGTCGCGCGAGGATACCCCCCTCTGTCGGCTTCGCTGGCATCTCCCCCACACGGGGGGAGAGTGGCCGCGCGCGCTTTGCCCAATAACCGTTCTGGAATGCGATCAGCGAGCTTCGTAAGGCGGTCGGGCGGTCAGCCGCGCGCCGCTCTCCCCCCGTGTGGGGGAGATGCCCGGCAGGGCAGAGGGGGGTACCGCGGCTCCGATGCTTGGCCGTCACACCACAATATCGTCGAGATCGACCTTGAGTGCGGCGGCAATGCGCTTGAGCACATCGACGGAGCCGGTCTTCTTGCCGCTTTCGATCTCGGAGAGATAGGGCTGGGAGATGCCGGCGGCAGCGGCGAGGTCGGAGACGGACATCTTGCGGTAATTGCGGTAGGTGCGGATGCGGCTGTCGGTTTCAAACAGCTCATAGACGAGTTCCGCCGGCCAGGTTTCCTCGCCCGCACGCACGCGGGCCATGATCCTTTCGGCCGTGATCGTATCGATCAGGTCTTCGTAGTCGTCCTCGGGAACGAGAACATAGGTCTCGCCGTCGATGACGGTCTTACGCACTTCGCCCATGGTTCACTCCTTGTAGATGCCGCCGCGCGGTCCGACCTCAACGACAATCACCAGCATCGTCTGCTCGTCGATGATGACTCGGTCGTCTCCGACACGAATTCTCAGAAGTGGGCTGCCCTTCAACTTCTTCACATCGACCCGTTCGCCGCGCGCGAAGGCATCGACCCTCGAACGGATCGCATCCCGTCGCTTGGGCTGCATGCGGTCCAAAACTTTGGTCGCAGCTTTGGTGTACTCCACCCTTTTCATGCCAAGAGTATAGCAAATAGCTATAACTCTTCAACCATTCGGATCTGACACCATGCAGAACGCAGACTACGTCATCATTGGTTCCGGCTCCGCGGGTGCCGCCATGGCTTACCGCCTGTCGGAGGACGGCAAGCACACGGTCATCGTGCTCGAATTCGGCGGGTCGGATATAGGGCCCTTCGTGCAGATGCCGGCGGCGCTGGCCTATCCGATGAACATGGATCGCTATAACTGGGGCTACATGACCGAGCCCGAGCCGCATCTCAACAATCGCCGGATGATCGCGCCGCGCGGCAAGGTGATCGGCGGTTCCTCGTCGATCAACGGCATGGTCTATGTGCGGGGGCATGCCGAGGATTTCAACCGCTGGGAGGAGCTGGGTGCGACCGGCTGGGCCTATGCGGATGTGCTGCCCTATTTCAAGCGGCAGGAGACTTCGCATGGCGGCGAAGAAGGCTGGCGCGGGACCGATGGGCCCCTGCATGTGCGGCGCGGCGAGATCAAGAACCCGCTCTACCGCGCCTTCATCGAGGCGGGGCGGCAGGCCGGGTTCCCGGTCACGGAGGACTATAACGGCCGGCAGCAGGAGGGATTCGGCCTGATGGAGCAGACGAGCTGGCAGGGGCGGCGCTGGTCGACGGCGAATGCCTATCTGAAGCCCGCGCTGAAACGGCCGAATGTTTCGCTGATCCGCTGTTATGCTCGCAAGGTCGTCATGGAAGGCACCCGCGCCGTCGGCGTCGAGGTCGAGATCGGCGGCAAGATCGACGTGGTGAAGGCGAACCGCGAGGTGATCGTTGCGGCCTCCGCGTTCAACTCGCCGAAGATCCTGATGCTCTCAGGCATCGGGCCTGCCGCACACCTCAAGGAGATGGGCATCCCTGTCGTTGCCGACCGTCCGGGCGTCGGGCAGAACCTGCAGGATCACCTGGAATATTACCACCAGTTCAAGTCGAAGCTGCCGATCACGCTGCATTCGAAGAACAACTGGTTCTGGATGGGGATCGTCGGCGCGCAATGGCTGTTCTTCAAGAAGGGCTTGGGCACCTCCAACCAGTTCGAGGCGGCGGCCTTCATCCGCTCGGCGGCGGGGGTGAAGTGGCCCGACATCCAGTACCACTTCCTGCCAATCGCAATCTCCTATGACGGCAAGTCGGCCGTCGGCGGGCATGGTTTCCAGGCGCATGTCGGCTACAACATGTCGAAGTCGCGCGGCTCGGTGACACTGCGCTCGCCTGATGTGAAAGACGCGCCGGTTCTTCGCTTCAACTATATGAGCGATCCGGAAGACTGGGTGAAGTTCCGCCATGCGGTGCGCGTCACCCGCGAGATCTTCGCCCAGAAAGCCTTCGATCCCTATCGCGAGGCGGAGATTGCGCCGGGACCGAATGTCCAGTCGGACGAGGAAATCGATGCCTATCTGCGGGAGCATCTGGAAGGCGCCTATCACCCCTGTGGCACCTGCAAGATGGGCCGCGTGGACGATCCCATGGCGGTTGTCGATCCAACCACGAAGGTGATCGGCGTCGAGGGCTTGCGCGTGGCGGATAGCTCGATCTTCCCGCATGTCACCTATGGCAACCTGAACGGCCCCTCGATCATGACGGGCGAGAAGGCGGCGGATCATATCCTCGGCAAACAGCCCCTGCCCCGCAGCAATCAGGAGCCGTGGGTCAATCCGCGCTGGGAGACGAGTGATCGGTAAGGCTCATCGGTAATCGTCTTCGCGCTGGTGGCGGATGGCGAGAATTTGAACGTCGCCGTTTTCCGCAATCTGATACAGCGCGACATAACCGGCGCGCCCGAAGGATATCGGCAGTTCCCTCAACTGCCGGCCGTCGTGCTCCACTTTTCTGCCAGTGTGCGGAAAACGCATCAATCCCGCGACTGCACTAACAATCGCATTCAGCGCGCGTTCTGAGGCTTCGACGTCCCGGTCAAGAAGGAAGTCGTAGAGCCTATTGAGGTCCGCCCGCGCTTTGGCATTGTAGCGGACCTTCCGGCTCATTGGCTCAACTCGGCTTTTCTCTTTTCGAGCTTGGCCCTGAGTTCGGCATGAACCTCTTCGGCGCTGTACCAGACACCGGTGCGTTCTGCCTCCTCAAGAGAGGCCAAACCTCGTGCAATGAACTCCGCCTGTTCCCGCCGATACTCCACCTCCGCCCGTGCCGAGCGGTCGATCAGATCGGCCACGGTTTCGCCTTCTCGCAGCACGCTTTCGGCGGCGGCGTGGAACTCCGCGTCGTCGAGGACGGATGGCTTGACGGTTTCGTTCATGGCTGAACTCCCTGATCTCAAGCCATCATAACGCGAAAAGGCCGGTTTGATAAGGCGTGGGGGCTCAGGGGGCGACGATGCGCGCCACGATATGGTCGGCGATCAGCTCGTAATTCTCATCGAAGTGATGGCCGCCGGGGCGGGCGATAAGGTCAACGCCATCCTTGACGCGCGGCGAAAGCGCCGGACAAGCCGTGTCCTGTTCCTCCCGTCCGTAGACGCACTGGATCCTTACGGGCTCGACCGTGGCAAGGTGATCGACGGGATCGCCGTGCTTGCCCGATCCGGCGGCACCCAGCCAGCCGGAGACGGCGATTTCGAAATCCGCCTGGTGCGACAAGGCGAGCAGCGAGAGGAGTTTCACGGACTTGCGATCCTGGTCGGGCAGCAGGCCATAGACCTTCGGCAGGATGTTGGCGCCGAAGGAATAGCCGATCAGCACGACCTTCGAGACGCCCAGGCGCTTGTGATAATGGGCGATGATTTCGGAGAGGTCGGCTGCGGTCTCTTCCGGTGTCTTCTCGCTCCAGAAATAGCGCAGTGCATCGACGCCGATGACCGGCACGCCGTTTTCGTTCAGTCGGGCGGAGAGGCGCTGATTGATGTCGCGCCAGCCGCCGTCGCCGGAATAGAGGATGGCCATGGTGTCGTGCCGAGGGACGGCAAACTCTTCGACCAGCGGCAGGTCGAGGGCCGCATCATCGGGCGTGAGGCGCGTGACCAAATCCGCTGCTTCGGCAGACAGCAGGCGGGCGGGACCGCCCTGCCCGTCTGCAATCTGGATATCGGGATGGCTCTCCTGCAGCGCGGCCGCATGATTTCGCGCGACAGCGTCGGCCGCAGTGGAGAAGGCGATACGGACGGGATTGGGCAGCTTTCCGGGCGAAAGCCCATAGGCGATGCCGGCCGATGTCTCCCGTCGGGGGGCCGGCGTACAGAGCGGCTTGGGCAAGGCGACTGCCTCGGTCGGATCGACGGCCACCGTCTCGCCAATCGTCTCGGCAAAGCTGCCATTCGGCGTCTGCGCAGCAATGGCCAGTGCCAGGGCCCCGCCCTCACCGAAGCCGAGGATGCGCGGCGGGCGGTAGAAGTCGGCCGTGTGGCTGCGATGCAGTTGACGGGCCAGGCGCTCGATATCGGCCGGCAGGAAAAGGCAGTCGCGTTCAGTTTCGCGCGAAAGGGCGGCGCGCCAGCTCGTCAGATCGACGCCGACACCAATTGCGCCGCCGGTCACTGCCGTTTCCAGTGCCGCCTGCTCGGCCATGTCCCAGCCGTTGGCATCGGAAATGATCACGACAACCCCGGCCATGCTGTCATTATCCGGGGCGGAGATACGGTCCTGCGGCAGGCTGACGATGCCGTCACCGGCAGCGACCGCAGGCTCGGCAGCCGTCAGCAGGGCAAGCATGGCCCCGAGGGCAACGGACCGGCTCATCAGATATCCGGGCCACTGGCGCTGCTTGGCTTGCCGCATCATCTGCGTATCAGACCCTTGAGGCCACCGCCGATCAGCAGCGTCACGTCGATCAGCGACAGGATCGGCAGGCCACGGCCGGCCACGGCGAGGTAGCGCGGCTGCCAGTCGGGATCGAATTTCTCCTTGAAGGCACGCACGCCGCGGAAATTGTAGAAGCGCTCGCCATGCTCATAGATCTGTCCAGCGACGTGGTTCCAGGTGGGCGCGCGGCGGTTTGCAGACAGGCCGGCAAGCGGTGCCATTCCGAGATTGAGCGTGCGGAAGCCATCCGCTTTCAGCGTCTCCATGATCTTCACGAAGAGCAGGTCCATCATGCCGCGATGGACGCCGGGAACATGGCGCATCAGGTCGATGAAGGCATCGCCATGCGACGAGGCCGTCATGAGTGTCGCGAAGGCAACGATCTTTCCTTCAAGGCGGATGACGGCGACGGGGCCGGAGGCGACGTAGTTCCGATCGAAGGTGCCGAGCGAGAAGCCCTTTTCGGCGGCCTTGTGCGCGGCGAGCCAGGTGTCGGACACGGCCTGCAGCTCGTCCAGGATCGGGGATACGGCATCTGCTGCAACCAGTTCGAAAGCGAGCCCGTCGCGTTCGGCGCGGTTGATCGAGCGACGAAGCTTCAGCCAGTCGCCGCCAGCGAGCGTGAAAGTCGAGAGGTCGACCACCGCCTGCTCGCCGAGCTTCAAGGCCTGAAGGCGCATGTCGACGGTCAAGGGGAGGAAGTCTGCCGAAACCTGATAGAAGACCGGACGGCTGCGGCTGCGGCGGGCCTCGGCGATGAACTTTTCGACAAGCGGTGCCCAGAGATGTTTCGGGCCGACGGGATCGAAGAGCGCGACCAGCGAGCGGCCCTGCCGGGCATACATGATGAAGCCCTGGCCGCAATCGGAAAACAGCATGCGTTTATCACCGATCCGGACCAGGCCGGCACTGGCGTTTTCCTGGCGCGGCAAAAGGGCAATTGCGCGTGCCAGATCGTCCGAAGCCTCACTGGTCTGCGCACGCCTGCGGCGCGGCATGCGGACCAGGCCGCGCGAGGCGATGACGCCCAGCACCATGGAAAGCCCGAGCGTGCTGTCCGTCGCATCCATGCCATGCCGGACCAGGATCAGGCCCCAACCGACCCTCAGAAGGCTTTCTTCCGCGAGGATCGGACCGAGCAGCACCAGCAAGACCAAGGCGCCAAGCACCAGGCCAGTGCGCGGCGCTCGCAGGACGAGCCTGGGCACAAGCGAAAGCAAGACAACCGGCAGCGGCCGGGCGCGGCCTGTGGGCGATGCAGGCGCCGTCGCACCGGCGTCATTGAAAGAGGATGCCATGAACCGGACCCAGGAACCGAGAGGATCGAACGCTTATTAGCGTCCATGCATGGACCGAAGCTTGTGACATGAAGGCGTAAACGAGTCGGTAAACCAGCGCATAAATTGCGCAAGACACCGAATTTCATGCCTCGTCAACATGATGAAACGCAAGGCTGGCCTGCAAATCGCGCCGTATCTGTCCGACCGGCCGGTCAACGCGCCGTCATTGCTGGCGCAGCACCCGGGCCGCCAGAGAGAACGGACTCGAGACGGTCTGGGCAGCTGCGTCGAGTACAAAGGCGCCAGCATCGCCAATCGTGGCTGATGCGGCCGGCTTGCTCAGCGTCATGGCCAGCTGCTTGACGTCGAAGAAGCGGTTGTGGTTGGTGACATCCGTCGGCTGCAGCGACGAGATGTCGACGATGGCCACACCATATCGCTTGGCCGCTTCGGCCACTTGCGGATTGCGCGCATCGAGCGCACCGACCCGATCTCCGGCGCCGAGAAAACTGGACACCCGCAGCGCGCGATCATCGGGCGCGACGAGAACGGTGATGGGCGTGCGCATGCGCCCGATGATATCGAGCTGCGCCGAAAACACGTCATCGTCGATGTCGGGAGCGGCCATGATGACCCGAAGCCTGTTCAGGACGTCCCCCTTGCCCTGAAGCCTGAGCTGGCGCAGCGCTTCCATGGTGAGCCATCCCCCCATGGAATGCGCGAAGACTTCCACCTGCCCCTTGCGCTCCTGTGTCAGGTCGCTCAGCAGATTGGCGAGCGCATCGCGGGAATAGGTGGCGGCTTCCTTGTCGGCGACATAGGCCGGCAGGGCAGCCAGAGACGGCCAGGAAAAGAGGATGGGCGTGCCGTCGAGATTGCTGTCCGTCTTCAGCTGCGCGAGGCGGAAAAGCGATTCCTGGAAATTGTAGTTATAGCCATGCACGAAGACGACCGGCGGAGCTTTGTCGCGCGTCCGAACGGCCTGCAGCAGGGCCGCGCGATCGAGCGCCGACTGCGAGACCACGGCGAAATCCGTCTTCGGATCGGGCTTTCGACCGGACTTCGGCCATTCGATGTTGGCCGGCTTGTGGTTCGGCGGGATGGAGACGTCAAAACGGGCGTAGTTCGGCTCGCGCGTCTTGGAGGTGTTGAAGACATTCGTTCCGGGCTCTGCGCGGCCGCGCGTTGTGACCGTGAACAGCGTCTCGACCCGGGTGGGCTTGTGGTCGTTCAGGGCAACCGTACTCAGCGTCTCCGGGCCCGGGCGGCCGGCGCAGGCGCCAAGCCCGGCTGCCAAAACCAGGCAGAGTGCAACAAGGGCCGCACGCGAACGGCGATGGGGGCCGAAGGGTGGAAGACGCATCCGGGATCATCCTTGCAGATCGACAATCGCCCGCCACGGCTCATCATGACCGGGCCGGAGCGGCGAGCTATAACCGGAGCGGCGAGCAGAGCCAAGGCCGGTCGACGGGCCGGCCGTCACAATCGCGGGATGGGGCCGCAGAGCGCGCGCCGTACACAGGGCAATTCATATTTATCTGGTTATGGTTCGCCGCCACATAATTATTTGCGTGCCCGCATCCCATCTGTAATCATAACTGACTAGGGAGAGTGTGCCGGATGGGAGCGAGGCACTGAGCGACGTGATCTTTACATGATCATACCAGTCATGTTTTCTGGTCGCTCCGTTGCCTCAAACCGGTTTTTCAGATCAAGAAAACATGGGAGGAAATCATGTTGCGCCAATTCGTTATTGCCGGACTTTCCGGTGTTGCAGCGTCGTTGATGGCAACCGCCAGCTTCGCCGCGGACGTTACCCTGAAGCTTCACCAGATGCTGCCGCCGCAGGCGACGATCCCGTCCAAGGTGCTTGCCCCCTGGGCTGAGAAGATCCAGGCCGATTCCGGCGGCCGCATCGCGGTCGAGCTCTATCCGGCCATGCAGCTGGGCGGCAAGCCGGCCGACCTCGTCGACCAGGTTAAGGACGGGGTCGTCGACCTGACCTGGACGCTGTTCGGTTATACACCGGGCCGCTTCCCGAAGTCGGAAGCCTTTGAGCTTCCCTTCATGGTCACCACCGCCGAAGCGACCTCCGTTGCCTTCCAGGAGTATTACGAGAAACATCTCAAGGACGAGCTGACCGACTACCATGTTCTGGCCGTGCACACGCATGGTCCGGGGCTGATCCACACCATCGCCTCCAAGCCGGTCCAGAAGCTTGAGGACATGCAGGGGCTGAAGCTGCGCGGCACATCCAAGGTGATCAACCAGATGCTGGAAGCCATGGGCGCCTCTGCCGTCGGCATGCCGGTCACCGCTGTACCGGAAAGCCTGTCGAAGAGCGTCATCGACGGCTCGGTCGTTCCGTGGGAAGTGACGCCGGCGATCAAGATCGCCGAACTCGCACCCAATCATACCGCGTTTTCCGGTCCGAACGGCCTCTATACCGGCACCTTCGTCTTCGCGATGAACAAGGACAGCTACGACGCGCTGCCGGATGACCTGAAGAAGATCATCGACGACAATTCCGGCAAGGAACTCGCCCGCCTGTTCGGCAAGGCCATGGATGCAGGCGATATCCGCGGCAAGGAGATCGCCGACAAGGCCGGCAACACGACCTATGTTCTCGACGAAGCGGAGACTGCCCGCTGGAAGGCCGCCGGCGAAGCCGTGACCAAGGCCTGGATCGCCGAGATGGACAGCAAGGGCCTCGATGGGACGATGTTGTATAACGACGCTCTGGCACTGATCCAGGCCAATACCCAATAACCTCCCCGCCTTGTCCGGGCGCTTGTCGGAAGGCGCCCGGACCCTTTGTTCCGGCTTTCATAGGACTTCCTGATGGCGACTGACGTTTCCAGCAGTTTCGAACGATTGGAGCGGGCCTGCCATGCGCTGGCCTCTGCTCTCGTGGTGTTCGGCGGCCTCTGTCTCGTCATTGCCTGTGCGCTGACTGCTGCATCAATCGTGGGTTCCCTCACGATCCGCCCCCTCCCCGGCGAAATCGAACTGGTCGAGGCGCTGTGCGGCCTTGCCGTCTTCGCCTTTCTACCCTTCTGTCAGCTGAAACGCGGCCATGTCGGCGTCGACATCCTGATCTCCGCCTTCGGGCCGAAGGCGATGAACTGGACGCAGCTGATCGGCGACATCCTGATCATGCTCCTGATCGGCCTGATCACCTGGCGCCATGCAGTCGGCACAATGGACAAATTCGGCAATGGCGAAACGACGCCGCTGCTGCTCCTGCCGGTCTGGTGGGGCTATACCATTGCCCTCGCCCTTCTCGTCGCAAACCTTCTCGTCTGCCTCTATGTGATCGCCGCCGACATCCGGGCCATTCGCCAGGGCAAGACAATCGTCGCTGCGATGGGAGCGCATTGATGAGCAGCATTGAAATCGGTCTCTGGTCCTTCCCGGTCCTGATTCTCCTGATCTTCCTGCGCGTGCCGATCGGCGCTGCCATGCTCGCCACCGGCATCGTCGGCACCTATCTGGTGCTCGACCGCTGGACGCCGATCCTGGCGCAGATGAAGGCGCTCGCCTGGAACACGAATGCGAATTACTCGCTGTCGATCATCCCGCTCTTCCTGCTGATGGGCCAGTTTGCCGCGCGCGGCGGCATGAGCCAGGCGCTGTTCAATGCCGCGGCCGCCTTTCTCGGGCATCGCAAGGGCGGGGTTGCCATGGCGGCGATCGGGGCCAGTGCGGGCTTCGGCTCGATCTGCGGCTCCTCGCTCGCAACCGCCGCCACCATGGCGCAGGTTGCGCTGCCGGAACTGAAGCGCAACGGCTATGCGGGCGGGCTTGCCACCGCCACGCTTGCGGCGGGTGGCACCCTTGGCATCCTCATCCCACCCTCCGTCGTGCTGGTCATCTATGCGATCCTCGCCGAGCAGAACATCGCCAAGCTTTTCCTCGCCGCCTTCGTGCCGGGGATCATTGCGGCGATCTCCTATCTGATCGTGATTGCAGTCTATGTCCGCCTGAAACCGGAAAGCGCCGGCCAGGCGCCGCGCATTCCGTGGAAGGACCGCCTGCCGGCGCTGATCGCGGTCTGGCCGGTCGTGGCCATCTTCTTCGCGGTCGTCGGTGGCATCTATCTCGGCTGGTTCACGCCGACCCAGGCGGCAGCCGTGGGCGCGGCCGGCGCCGGACTGGTTGCCTTCGTCAATGGCGGCCTCGACCGCAGGTCGCTGATTGCCTGCTTCAAGGAGACGGCCGTTTCCACCGGCATGATCTTCTTCATCATTCTTGGCGCATCGGTATTCAACTCCTTCCTCGCCTTCTCCCGCCTGCCGCAGGTGGGCGCGGAATGGGTGACGGCGCAAGGGTTCGCGCCGATGACCGTGCTGATCATCATTCTCCTGCTCTACATCATTTTCGGCTGCATCATGGACTCGCTCTCCATGATCGTGCTGACCATCCCGATCTTCTTCCCGATCGTGACCGCCATGGATTTCGGCATGAGCCCGGAGCACTTCGCGATCTGGTTCGGCATCCTGGTGCTGATGGTGGCCGAGATCGGCATGATCACGCCACCGGTGGGCTTGAACCTCTTCATCATATCGGCGATGTCGCGCGATGTGCCGATCCGCGAGACCTATAAGGGCATCGTCCCCTTCGTCGGTGCAGACCTGTTCCGCATCGTGCTGCTCACAGCCTTCCCGATCATCTCCATCTTCCTCGTGTGAGAAGAGGCGAGGTCTCGATATCACCATAGTTCGGGTTCAGCCGGACGGCAGCGCAGGCAGGCACGAAAGCCACTCTCCCGGGCGGCTTTCGTCGTTGGATGGATGACGACATTCTCCGGTCGCGCGGGCCGCGACGGGCAGGACGGACGGCAGAAGATGCCGGTGGAGCGCACGCCGTAGACGAAGTTGCCATCCTCCGATGCGTCACGGTCGACGATCGCCTGCCATTGCTGCGGCGTGGGCGGTGGGTAACTGGTGCTCATGGTGACGTCTCCCCGATGATGATGACACAGAGGATGCCATGTCCTTCCGGAGTGGCCACCCGAAAGCGGCGGACGCGTCGCGTCCCGTTTTCCAGTGTCGCAACAGGGCAAAGCCCTGTAGGTCTTGAGGGACTTGCCGATTCACTGCAGAGGCCCATGGAAACGTCGCTCTACCTTCCCGTCAAAACCTTCCTCGAGCAGGCCGGTTACACCGTCAAAGGGGAGGTCGGCGGTTGCGATCTCGTCGGCCTGAGCGATGGCGACCCATCCGTCGTCGTGATCTGCGAACTGAAACTCAGCTTCAATCTCGAGCTCATCCTACAGGCGGTGGATCGGGCCTCCATCGCCGACGAGGTGTGGATTGCAGCGTGCATTTCGACCAAGGGCCGAGGCCGCGAGAGCGACAAGCGCTACCGCGATCTCTGCCGGCGCCTCGGCTTCGGCATGCTTGGCGTTGCAGACAATGGCACGGTCAGCGTCATCGTCGGCTCGGTCACGCCGATGCCCCGGACGAATCCGAAACGGCGGTCGCGGCTGATGCGCGAGCACCAGAAGCGCAAGGGCGACCCGGTCATCGGCGGCAGCACGCGAACGCCCCAGATGACGGCCTATCGCCAGCAAGCGCTCGGCTGTGCGGCCGCCCTGAAGGCCGGTCCGTTGCGCATGGCCGAGGTGCGAGCGCAGGTGCCCGAGGCTGGCAAGATCCTGCAGGGCAATGTCTATGGCTGGTTCGAGCGGGTGGAACGGGGCGTCTATGCTCTGACGCCCGCAGGCCTAGAGGCGCTGTCGCGGTGGCTTTTTGAAGCCGGAACAGGTGCCGAAATCGCACCCATCTGCGGTTGACCGCTGAAAATACTGGGTCTCCCCCCGCGCCGCCTAGGCTCAACAGTATCTGCGCCCATCACCTTGCCGGAAGAGCAAGGTGTTCGGTTTCCCAGCGAGTGAGCGTATCAACTTCGCCGGCGACCCATCCGACGCTGTTGCAGCCCCATTCGTGCGCTCTGCTCGCATATTCTCCCATCAGCCAGAAGTGGCGAATGATCACGAAATGGGGAACAGCCGTCAGATCCACCTGGGCGACTTTTCGGACTTCCTGGTATGCATCCAGGAATTCGTGCCACATTGCCGTCAGTTCCCGGCCAAATGACACTTTCGCCCATAGAAAGACGGCGAGGTCGTAGGCGAGGTATCCTGGGCCACTATCGTCGAAGTCGAAGAAGACCGCCTCGCCGGCGTCATCGATGCGCGCGTTGAAACCGTGGCAATCGCCATGACAATAGGTCCATGCGAGATCGTCCATTGCCTCGATCGAAGCGGCCGTTCGGTTGGCAATGCCTTCGAGCCGGTCGAGAACCTGGAGATCTTCAACCAGCCCGCTGTCGCGGATACGCGCCAAAGGCCGCAGCAACAGGTGATCAAGGTCGAGCCGGTATCGAATGTCCCCGGGTTGAAATGCCTCTGCTGCCCGGTGCAGCAAAGCTAAGGTCTTTCCATTGGCCCTGGCATCGGCGGCGGAGCCTGGGTCAACGTCTCGCCCACCAACCGCCCGCAACAACAGGCCTTGGCGCAAACCTTCCGCGGCTTGGCCTTCGATGAACAACGCCCCGTGGCGCGTCGGGATCGGTGCAGCGACAGGGACGCCGAAGTCGACAAGGTGCTTCAGGAACGCTGTTTCGCTTCGGACATCTGCCGGCCCGCGTGCGCGGTGGTGGGACAGCCGAAACACATAACGAGCTCCTGCGGGATCGGTGGCAAGGTAAACGTCATTGAAACCGCGCTGCAACAGCCTGCAGGACACGGGGCCGTCCAGATCATAATTTCGGTCTATGAAGCTCTCGATATCCGCGATCTTCGACGTCGAGTACTGCGGAGAAAAGTCGAGCATCTGGCATGTCCTGCGTCAATCTGCGCAGGATGATACTGACATGATCAGCGAGCGCGGCACAACTCCTGATATCATGCCCGTTCCGGTGCATGTGTGCAAAGGAGCCGACCAGCACACCGGTCTGAGCGGAAAGCGATCCTTGTTACGCCTTGCGGGTGAACAGGATCACAGCAAACAGCAGCACGCCGGCGAATGTGACAAGCGAGGACACGGCCACGATGGGTTCCAGCGCCTGGTTGCCGTTCAGCATCAGGAAGAGCGACGGCCCCATGACGAGAATGCCGAGCGTGTAGAGCATGTACTGGACCTTGGCGACGCGGCTTGCGGCCTGAATCGGGTTCAGCGCGTAGTAGATGCCGAAGATCGCCATCGTCACCCAGCCGAGGAGGTTGATATGGGCATGCGCCCCGGTCCCTTCGAACTGGTGCGTGATCGACATGTAGAGCCCGAGACAGATGCCGGCGATCAGGAACAGGATGGCCGTGCGGAAATACCAGACAGACAATTGCGGCATGTTGAAATCCCCCGAAACAATGGGGACGAGAGTAACACTGTCGGAGAGAAGCGCAATGATCTGACGATTGTCATGTCCCGGGGTGTCTTGCGGCGCGGACCGAGGCAAATGGTCATCAGAGAAAGCCGATCCAGCGGCCGGCAAGCAGGGCCGAGAGCCAGATTGCAAGCGATGCCATAACGACAAGGCGCAGCGACGGTGCCACAGGCGCTCCGGCGATCATGGCCGTCCAATGCCGTGATACACGCCCGGCCAGCGCGTTGAGCGTGCCGAGGAGGACAAGGCCGATCTTGATCAGGAAGGCCGTGTTTCCGATGTATTCGAGCGGACGCACGGAAAAGAGCAGCAATCCGGTCAAGAGGGTCGCGATCAGCGCAAGGGCCGCAATGCGTGACAGGGTGGCTGCCGTCTCGGCCAGCGGCAGGCGGTTAAAACCACCGAGCAAGCGCAGATCGAGGATGACGGTGGCGCCGATCAACATGGCAAGCGAGAGGATGTGGCCGGCATTGGCGACGATGTAGAGCGTGGGCCAGCGGATGAGCGCCTGGCCGATCGGGGCCGTGAGGATTGCCAGCCACTCCATGCCGGTCAGTTGGTGACGATGCGGCTGGGATAGATGTCGTAATTCCTGCCTTCAACGATCACCCGCACGGCCTTCAGGCGCTTCTCGTCCGGATCGAGCGAGCGATTGCCGCGGACGGTCACCTCGTCGCCGACTGCCACGACACCTTCGACGAAGCCGGAGCGCTGGGTCTGGTTCGGATTGCCGAGCTCGATGCGCCATGGACCTTCGGCGGTATCCAGTTCCAGCGTCGGATGCGGCGGGGCAAAGGAGATTGCGGTGATCTTGCCGGTGAGGTCGATCTGGTCGGCCTCGGCCCAGGACCAGCCGTGATGGGCCATGGCCGTACCGGCAGAGAGGACGACGCCTGCCAGGATAGACAGGGAGAGGGAGCGGTTCATGATCGTTCTCCGGATTGGTGGACACCCAATCTCAAGGGTAGTGCGTGGATCCGGTTTTGCGACCTCACCTTTGCTTGATCGCAAGGTGAGGCGGAACGGGGCGACACAAAACAGAAAAGGCGGCGCCTTGCGGTGCCGCCTCAATTGCTCGGGAGGAGCCGCCCGTCAGGGGCGGTAGATCTGGTCGAAGACGCCGCCTTCGCCGAAATGTTCGGGTTGCGCCTTGGTCCAGCCGCCGAAGAGCGGATCGTCGATGGTGACGAGATCGAGCTTCGGCAGTTCGGGTCCGGAACCTGCGGGAACGAGATCCGGACGCGACGGGCGATAGAAGTGCTTGGCGATCAACTGTTGACCTTCCGGGGAATAGAGATAGGCGAGATAGGCCTCGGCCTGCTTGCGCACGCCGTCGCGGTCGACATTGGCATCAACGACGGCAACGGGCGGCTCCGCGAGGATCGACAGGGAGGGCGTGACGATCTCGAACTTGCCGGCGCCGAATTCCTTGCCGGCGAGATGCGCCTCGTTTTCCCAGCAGATCAGGACATCGCCGATTTCGCGCTGGGCAAAGGTCGTCAGCGAGGCGCGGGCGCCGGCATCAAGCACGGGCGCGCGGCGATAGATTTCGGCGACATAGTCGCGGATCTTCTGCTGGTCGCCGGCGAATTCGCGGTTCGCCCATGCCCAGGCAGCAAGATAGTTCCAGCGGGCACCGCCCGATGTCTTCGGGTTGGGCGTGACGATTTCGACATCGCCCTTGACGAGGTCGCCCCAGTCCTTGATGCCTTTGGGATTGCCCTCGCGCACAAGGAAGACAATGGTCGAGGTGTAGGGGGCCGAATTGTTCGGCAGGCGTGTGCGCCAGTCGGGGGCGATCAGCTTGGCGCGCTCGACGATTGTGTCGATGTCGCTTTGCAGGGCAAGCGTGACGACATCGGCCCGAAGCCCTTCCATTACGGCGCGGGCCTGGCGACCGGAGCCGCCATGCGACTGGTCGATGGTGATGGTTTCGCCTGTCTCGGCCTGCCAATGGCGAGCGAAGGCAGCGTTGTATTCCTCATAGAATTCGCGTGTCGGATCGTAGGACACGTTCAGCAGCTCTGTCGCGCTTGCCGGCAGGACCAATCCGGTGGACAGGCTCAGGCCAACAAGAAACGCCGCAAGATTTCTCCCCATGCACGTCATGTCTGTGCCTCCTCTTCTGGCGTTAACGATTAAAGACTACCGAAACAGTCGTCTTAGTCAACGTCGGCCGAAAAATAGCAAAACAGTGCCCGCCGGAGGACCGAAAGGCGGAATGGAAGTCTGCAGGATCGACAGATCGTGGGGGAAATTGTCACGATCAGGGCACTGCACGAAATGAGGCCATGTGCGGCTCGGAGCCCAGGCATTCGGCATGGGGGACTGGCCATGTCGGGCAGACGGTCGTCGATGGGTCGTTTTCGTCCGGCCACGGGCGGGTTCAAAGCACTCACGGCCTGTCGGTGATGGGGAGGCTGACCCGCCTCAGCCGCCTCCGCAAGCCTCGGTCCCATCTCCCGATCCCCTCACCCGCTGTCACAAAAGGGTGAAAGCATTAAAAAATAATCGTTGTATGTAATAGTTAA
>NZ_JACJVI010000018.1 GCF_014237835.1 Rhizobium sp. AQ_MP | reverse complement strand
GGTTGCGCTTCATTCTCTGGTCCTCTCGATGGGCCAGAGCTTACTTCAAAATGGATTAGTTCAGCGGGGCAAGGTCAAGGCCTACATCGGCAAAGGCAATTCACGGAAGACTTCAGACGCGGTGCGTCAGATCAGCGAGCGGGGGCCATCCGGTAGCGGAGGTTTCGCACCGACTCGGGGTCAGCCGACATTCGCTATATGAGTGGAAGAAGAAGTTCGCGGCGTTGAACGGCAAGGGCAGCGACGAGTCCGAGGAAATCAAGCGGCTCAAGCGAGAATTGCCCCGCGTCACCGAGTAGCGCGACATCCCAAAAAAGCGGCCGCGTACTTCGCCAGGTATGCAAATTGAAAGTTGAGCGTTCATTGCCTTGCATCGACTGCGATGTTCGGTGCGGACGATGTATCGGCTTCTCGATGTTCACCCGAGCGGATTCTGCGCCTGGCTGAAGAACCCGTTGAGCAAACGGGCCAGCGAAGACGAACGACAGGCCGATCTCCCGTTTCAGGCTTGGCAGGAGAGCGGCAATGTCTATGGCTATCGCAAGCTTCATGATGACATTCTCGACCAGGGAGAGATGTGCTGCCCGAACCGCGTAGCTTGTCTGACACGGCTTGCCGGGGTCAAGGCTGAGATCGGTTACAAGCGGCGTCCCGGCAAATATAGCGGACGACCCTCCGTCGTTGTCGACAATGCGCTCGACCGGCAGTTCGACGTCGAGGCTGCGGACAAGGCCTGGGTCACCGACATCACCTACATCCTGACCTGCGAAGGGTTTGCCTACCTTGCCGTCGTCATCGATCTCTATTCGCGCCGGGTGATTGGCTGGGCGACGCAGAGCCGTCAAACCACGGATGTCGTGCTGCAGGCTCTGCTCATGGCGGTGTGGCGACGCAAGCCGAAGGATCAGGTTCTGGTCCATTCGGATCAGGGCTCCCAGTTCACCAGTATGGACTGGGCTTCGTTCCTCAAGCACCACAATCTGGTCCACTCGATGAGCCGCCGTGGAAACTGCCACGACAACGCGGTCGCCGAAAGCTCCTTCAACCTTCTGAAGCGGGAACGGATACGCCGCAGGGTCCACAATTCGCGCCACGAAGCCCGCCAGGACGTGTTCGATTACATCGAAATGTTCTACAACCCGAAACGCAAGCATGTCAGAAACGGAATGCTGTCGCCAGTCGAGTTCGGGCGCCTGCAGAAAACGTAACATCAGGGTGTCTACGAATCCCAGAGCTATTCAGACAGCGACAACGAAAAGTAGGTTGGCATACAAGGATGGACCGCGGAATTCGCTCTCTTGTTGATCAGATTCCTGACGCCATTTGGCCGGTGTTCTATTGAAAGGTTTGAGAAAGGCAGAGTACACCGTGTCGGCAAATAGCTGTTTTGAATTTCTTCGAAAGCCGGCATCGTGAGAAACCTGCAAGGCACAACCTCGGAACGCCGAGACTCAGATCTGCTTTTCCCGGACTTCAATTCTCAGATGGTTGAGACCGATGGCGCGTCAATAGCGCTGTTGACGGGGGGAGCTGGACCGCCTGTGCTTCTTCTTCACGGCTATCCGCAAACCCGTGCCGCCTGGCATCGCATCGCGCCGGCTCTTGCTCAATCATACACCGTCGTCGTGCCGGATCTTCCTGGATATGGGCAGAGCCGCGTGAAAGACGGGCAGCGGTGCGCCGGATCGAAGCGGTGGATGGCGAGGCAGTTGCATGTCGCCATGCAGTCGCTCGGCCATCAGCGTTACATTGTCATCGGCCATGATCGCGGCGGTCGTGTTGGGTACCGAATGGCCCTCGACATACCTGAGGCCGTGCAGGCTTTCGTTTCGCTGACTGTCGTTCCAACGCTTGAAATGTGGCAGGGCACAAGCAAGGCATTCGGCCTCGGCGCATGGCACTGGTTCATGATGGCCCAACCATACCCGCTACCTGAGATGCTGATGGCGGCGGATCCGCGCGGGCTTCTCGACATCACTCTGGAGAAGATGGCGAGTGGGTTGGAGCATCTGCATCCGCTCGCCCTCCAAGACTATCGCCAGGCCTTTGACAATCCCGATGTGCGACATGCGATTTGCGAGGACTATCGTGCAGCGGCAACGATCGATGAGGAGCATGACGTTGCAGATCGGGAGGCCGGACGGCGGCTTGTCGTACCCGTTCACGTGCTTTGGGAAGAAGGAAGACTATACGGCGGGGGCAGAGAACCGCTCGATATCTGGGCAGACTGGGCCGAAACAGTTACCGGCCTTGGACTGGGCGGTGGCCATCTCCTTCCCGAAAGAAAATCCGAGGCGGTTCTGGTGAGCCTCATTCCTTTTCTGGCCGAGGTGTCCCATGTCGAAGAGGGGTGAAAATCCGCAAACACCGCCGTCTGAGCGGCCCCTGAGCCTTCGCCAGTTGGAAGTTTTTCACACGGTGATGCAGATGCGATCGATCACCGTCGCTTCGAAGATCCTCAAAGTGTCTCAACCATCCTTGAGCCGAACGATCCGCCGCATCGAGGACATCCTCGGCATCGCGCTATTCTCGCGCGATCACAACAGGCTCGTCCCGACGTCTGAGGCTCTGGAAATCTTCGAGGAGATTGATCCTCTGGTTCGCCAGCTCGCCGCTGCAAGTACGCAGATTGGCCGTATCGCCAGCGGCGAGACGGCCGTGTTTCGTGTCGGGGCCACGGCGAGCGCGGCACGGGCCTTGATGCCTCAGGCTTTGCGGGCACTCTCCGAGGAAGTCACCGGGATCGAACTGTTCTTCGACGTGTTGCCGGTCAATCAGATTGAAGACTATCTGCTCAGCGGACGCGGCGAGGCAGTCGTGACGCTGGTTGTCTCCGACCATCCATTGATCGTGAACGAGCCGGCCGGGCGGATTGACTTGGTGGCCGCGATCCCAAGGCATCACCGGCTCGCGGCGCGAGACGTCATACACGCCTCAGACCTTGAGAATGAGAACTTCATCTCCTTCGAGCAGGGCGGGGCGCATCAGACCGTCGTAGATGGGTTCCTCAGGCGATCGCAGGTCAAGGTCAACATCCGGGCGGTTGCCCGGTTTTCGGATACGGCCCTGGCACTGGCCAACGAGGAAATGGGGATTGTTCTCGTCGATTATCTGACGACGCTCGGTCCCGTCGGCGGCAACCTCGTTGTCAGACCGATCCACCGCGCGCCGCAGTTCGAGGTCTCCGTGCTTTGGAACCGCCAGCGCCCGCATTCGGCAAACCTGAAAAAGCTGAGCGAGATTCTCGCGATCAAGCTGACGGATCTGCCGCCGCTGGTTTGATCTCAATGGCATAGGCGGCACGGAAGGAATTGATCATGCCCTCAAGGCATGAGCTCCATAACGAATGTTGCTTGTTCGGCGAGCCCACGGATGGCATTTAGTCCCAATGGTGCTGGGAGGCATCACCACAAGGAGGATTTTTCATGAGCTTTACGTTGAATCGCCGTCAGGCACTCATTGGCATGAGCGCAGTGGGTGCTGCCGTGACATTCGGTCTGCCCGCCCGTGCTGCCACCCGCAACATGGCCGTGCTGCACCTCGCCAGCCATGCGCCGAGCTTCATCGCCTTTGAACGCGGCTACTTCAAGGATGCCGGGCTGGATATCGAACTGAAGTTCTTCGAGGCGGCGCAGCCGATGGCCGTCGCGATCGCCTCCGGCGACGCAGACTTCGGGGTGACGGCAATGAGCGGTGGTCTGATCAGTCTGGCGCAGAAGGATGCCGTAAAGGTCATCGGCGGTGCCTTGATGGAGGAAAAAGGTGTTCAGGGCTCGATCATCCTCGCTTCCAACAAGGCCTATGAGGCTGGTCTGACCGATCCCTCCAAGCTGGCGGGCCACAGCTTCGGCATCACCACTGCCGGTTCATCGTTCCATTTCATGGCGCACAAGATCGCCAAGGCCAACAATATCGAGCTGTCCAACATCGAACTGCGGCCCCTGCAGAAGCTTGGAGCCATCGTCGGCGCGCTTTCGACCGGACAGATCGACGCGTGGGCGATCCAGCCGAGTGTCGCCAAGAAGATGATCCGGGAAGGGGCGGCCAAGCAGATCGGCGTCGTCGCCGATTATGCCCCGAACTATCAGGTGACCACCGCGTTCACCTCGACAAACAATGCCAAGAACGAGCGCGACATGACCAAGGCCTTTGTCGGGGCCTATTCCAAGGCGATCGCCGATTACAACGCGGCTTTTGTTGATAATACGGCGGACGGTGCTGAGCGTGACGCTCTCGCCGAGATCGTCCACAAATATGTGGAAGCCGACAGCCCCGCGGATGTGGCAAAGCAGAACCTGATCGATGGGGCCATGCGCATCAATCAGGGCCTTGCGCTCGCGCTCGGCAGTTGCGTTGAGCAGAACGACTGGTTCAAGTCCGAAGGCATGGTCCAGGACGACATCACCATGGACCAGCTGTTCGACACATCCTACGTGAAAACGATCTGAACCACGGTTCGACCAGAGCGGATAGAAGGTCGAATTGATCGCGCTGCGGGCATGAATGTCCGCAGCGTCTTGAGAGTGTGTACGAAGTCCTGCGAAGACTCCGTCTGGAGGAAACATGGATCTGAAACTTCAGAACATCAGCCACTACTATGGCTCCGTCGAGGTGTTAAGGAATATTTCCCTCGATATCCCGAAGGGACAGATCGTCTGTCTTATCGGGCCGTCAGGATGTGGGAAGTCGACGCTCCTGCGTTTTCTGGGTGGTCTAGAACGGCCATCCGCCGGCGCTGTTGTGCAGGTGGGCGAAGCGCCTGCGGACTCCCTCAATCCCCTCACCTATGTTTTCCAGCACTTTGCGCTTCTGCCCTGGCGGACCGTTGAGGGCAACATCAAGCTGGTGCTGGAAGACCATGGACTGAGCGGCAAGGAGATGGACGACATCGTGAACGATGTCCTTGAACGGACACGGTTGTCCGACTTCCGGCAGGCGCTGCCCAAGCAACTGTCGGGCGGCATGCGTCAGCGTGTCGCCATCAGCCGGGCACTGGCAGTACGTCCCGCCGTCATGCTGATGGATGAACCTCTGTCCGCTCTCGACAGCCAGACCCGCGAATTGCTCATGGACGATCTTGTGTCGCTTTGGACACGGCAACCCTTCACGTCCGTGTATGTCACGCACAATCTCAATGAGGCAGTTCGTCTCGGTCATCGGGTCGTCGTGCTCTCCCGGCGGCCCGGCGGCATTCGTCAGATCGTTGATATCGACATGCCGCTTTCAGAGCGCCATCTGGCCGATCCGGCGCTTGAGGAAAAACAGCAGCAGTTGTGGGATCTCATGCGCGAGGAAGCCATTGCCGCCGACAAGGAGCTGGTAAATGTCTGATCTCTCTATCGTTTCAAACGGCGAGATAACAAGCGACGTCACGCCCGAACGCAAGGTGGCGTTCCGCGGTGGCGGTTTCGCGCCCAAGCCGGTTCCCGGCATCGGGATGCTCGTGTTCGCGGCCCTGATCATTCTGATGGAAATCGGCACGCGCAGCGGCTTCATCTCAGCCCTCACATTTCCCCGGCCTTCCGCCGTGCTGGAGACCTTCTATCAGCTCGCGAAGAGCGGCCTGCTGTTGAAGCATCTCGTGCCCTCACTGCAGCGCCTGTTCATCGGCGCCTTCATTGGCATCAGCGTCGGGATTTCGCTCGGGGTGCTGATCGGCCTGTTCAGCTATGTCCGGGCGGGTCTCGTTCCACTCGTCGCCGCGCTGTTCCCAATCCCGAAGATTGCCCTCTTACCCCTTTTCGTCATCTGGTTCGGCATTGACGAGATGTCCAAATACGCCCTGATCGCGTTCGGCACGTTCACGCCGACTGTGGTCGCCACCTATGGCGCGGTTGACAACGTGGATCGGTCGCTGGTCCGCATGGGTCAGAGCTTTGGTCTCTCCTGGTGGTCGATCGTCCGCAAGATTGTCCTGCCCGGTGCCTTTCCGGCGATCCTCTCGGGCCTCAGGGTCTCTGTCTCGATCGCGATCATTCTGCTGGTGGCAGCAGAAATGCTGGGCGCTCAATATGGCATCGGTTCCTACATTCTGGAGGCCGGCTCCCTCTATGCTCTCGAGAAGCTCTTCACAGGTGTGGCAATCCTTTCAATGATGGGGTTGGTCGTCAACTTTGTCATCGGACGGGTCGAGATGCACTTCCTGGGCTGGCGCGAATAGGAACCTGGCGTTTCCTGACGGAGATAAAGTGATGCTCGCATTGCAGAAGGTCAGACCCGCCGAAGGGCTGGAGTTGCGCGAAGTTGAATATCCGCAATCCGAGTCCGAAGGCGAGGTCATCATCAAGGTGCACGCCACCGGTATCTGTGGCACGGACATCCACATCGCGGAATGGACACCGGGTTATGAGTCCATGGAAAGCGTCATGCCCGTCACGATCGGTCATGAGTTCTCCGGCACCGTGGAGAGCGTCGGGGCAGGGGTCTCGCCGGCGTTCATCGGAAGCCGCGTAACTGTGCGCCCTTCGACGACCTGTGGCCGTTGCCCGGCCTGCCTTGCCGGCGACGAGGACAATTGTACGGGACGCAAGGGGATCGGCATCGGACGCAATGGTGCTTTCACGCAATATGTCTGTGCGCCTTTCGGCAATTGCCACGTCCTTCCCGGCAGTCTCGACATGGACATTGCCGCGCTGACGGAACCCATGACGGTCTGCGCCGAGGCTGTGGCGACGGCGAATGTTAAGGAAGGTCAGACAATTCTGGTGATCGGTCCGGGCTTCATCGGCCAGGGAATCGCCGTGCTCGCCCGCGCGCGGGGTGCAAAGGTGCTTGTATTGGGCAGGGATGACGGCTCGCGCCTGGGCATCCTTGCAAAGCTGGGTTTCGAGCTCCTCGTCGATACCGCGGAACAGGTTTTCGACGATGCGCTCAACTTGCATGGCCCCTTCGACGCCATCATCGAGGCCGCCGGCGCGCCGAATCTGGTCGATGCTACTTTGCCCTTCCTGAAGAAGCGGGGCATATTCACGGTCGTCGGCATCCATCCGCGGCCAGCGGAAATTGACCTCACGCGTCTTGTGCGCATGCATCAGCAGATCAGGGGTTCCTATCGAGCGGCGCCTGCCGTGTGGGACGAAACGATCGCTTTCCTCGATGCCAACCAGGCGCTGATGCGCCAACTGATCTCACATCGATATCGGCTTGAGAATGCCATGGCGGGCTTTGAGGCCTCGAGGAGCCGTATTGCGTCCAAGGTATTGATCGAACTGTCATGAGCAAAGCACTTCTTGCGCTCTGGAACGATTATCCTACGAGCCTAACCGACGAATATGAGACGTGGCATTCGTTCGAACATGTTCCGGAGAGAATGACCACGCCCGGCATGCTTTCAGCGACACGCTTCGGCATCTTGGGAGAAGAGCGCAACCGGTTCTTCACCTTGTATGCGCTGGAAGAACTGGATGTCCTCCAGCATCCGCAATATCTCGATCTCGTCCGGCATCCGACCGAATGGTCGGTGAGAATGCGCCAGTATTTCCTGAATGTCCTGCGTATTCCCACCACGATATGCTCACAGGAGGGTTCGGTGCGAGGCGGCCGCGCTATCGTTCAGGCCTGGTCTGTCGAGAAGGCGTGTGCGGAAGGCGTCGCGTACCGTCTCGGCGAAATGTTGAAAACCGCGATTGGCTTCGGCCAGATTCTGAATTTCAGCTTGGGTCTTGCCGAACCCAATCAATTCTACGAGGTTTTCGAACAAAGCGATATGACGGATCCTGACACGCTTAATGTCGTCATCATTGCCGAAGGTTCCAACCAAAAGACGCTCGAAACATTCCGGGCTGATCTGAAAGCGGCGCTTCTGGAATTCACGAGACCGCGATCCTGTCTACGCGATGACATTTTTGAGCTATTGGCGGTCTACCCGAAGCATGATGACCGTGTGACCCGGGCCGACTTACGAGCGACTACCGCTTTGCGTGCTCGATTCGTCTCCTTGACTGAATAGATCGGGTTTCACTTTCGTTGGCGACCTGATGCCAGCCCTTGGCGCGGCGGATGCTGCCTGAACTGCATCTGGACTGAGCCGCGCCGGGTTTGCCGGAGACCAATTGGTTTGAGTTACGCTGCCATGGCTGGTGCATCCAGCATGGCCTGGTATCGTTCGTCAGCCTCGGCTGGCGGGATATTCCCGATGGGCTTCAGGAGGCGACGGTGGTTGAACCAGTCCGACCCATTCTAGCGTGGCGGACTCCACGGCTTCGAAGTTGTGCCATTGCCCTCGGCGATGGATGACCTCGGCCGTGCAAAGACCATTGATCTAGGCATCCTCAAACTGAATGTTGCAGCCCCAGGTGTGAATTAATCCTATCCAGAGCTCCATCTTGAGGGCATCTCCAAAGTGGGAATTCCACGCCTCAACGATGCGAATAGTCAGGTCCTGGAACCGTGTCTGCAGATCTGTGTCGCTTGTCGATATCTTGATGACAACATCCGGGACCGAACCCGTCCGGACTGCCATCTTGTTGAAGCCTAACGTCGTGCAGCGATTAAGTTCGACAATGATATCGTGATCAGGCACCTGGAAAACGTTTCTAGTGATCTCGAAGAGAAAGCCCATCAGCGCGTCGCTATCGTTCTTTATTCGCGACTCGGCGTCGACGGATTTCGGAAAGACTTCAATATATGCCATTTGTATCTTTGCCCCATGCCGGTCGATCCATGACGACCGTTATTTTCAGTCAGTCTTCTTCGGAACCTTGAATTCCATAAGCTCGATCGGGAAACCTATCGGAGGATCCATGTCCATCTTCACCTCTGTCGAGACGTCGGACGAGATCTTGTCGGTCACTTGCCAGCCGAGTTTGCCGAGCCGTTCCAGTTCTGCGTCGAGATTGGGCGTTAGAAAGCCCACTTCGCTCAGATGTCCGATCGGAAGCCCGCAGCCCGTGTCGTATCCGAGTGTCTGCTTTTCAAGCGGCTCCATGAGCTCGATATAGAACTCGTCGTTGACCCATGTGCCGCTGACGGCCGCTTCGCCCTTGAACAGCGGGCCTTCGACCCGCGTGAAGCCATCTGCACCTATGCCCAACGATTCTGCCAGGATCTTCTCCATGCGATCCAGGTTTTCGACCCTGATACAGATGTGATTCATCACCAGCCTGTTTTCACGACGGCATTTTTCGATCAGACGCAACATTCGGCTGTCGATTGCGGCTTCAGTACCCTTGTCTTCCATCGCTTCCTCCCATGCACGTCGGCAGGATTGCCAAAAAGATCCCTTGCCTTCTCAGGCGCTTCATCGCCGAGGCCGGGTGTGCATTCACTCTGGTAAAGTTCGGTCTTTCCACGGCGTCGATTTCGACTGCGTCTCCCCGAGCTCTATGGATAGACTTGTAGCGCACATCTATCACAAAATTTCAGGACGGCAATTCCAAATCAATCACAAACTATTCGCTCTTTTGGGATTGGAATATATTTGTACATATTTTCAGTTATTTACGGCGTTCATTTTTTTGGCGTCATATCGTTGCTGTCGGATGTGGATCATTTTGTGATATGTCCTGATGCTGCGGAAGTCCTCGGCGAATAATCGGCCCGCATCCTAGCCGGTGTCGCATTGCACAAAGTCACAGCAATCTGCCGCTCACCTTCAGCGGCTTTCGAAGATACATTTGCAGTTAGAAATGTTTCGCCGGGACGGTTGCATCAACTCTTACTGGGTCCGCAACGGAGACCGAGCAATGTCCCCTTCCGACGATCACCGAGCTACGCCAGGTGCACCGGTGCTGGATTGCCGGACGGGCATGCCGCTTCTGTCCATGGCAGGACGGTGCTTATCAGCGTGGCGTGATGCTTCAGACGGGCAGTACTCCGTTCAGCTTGTACAGGTCATCCGAGGAAGTTTGAAAACGAGCGCTGTCTATTGCGCCTGGAAGGCTTTGTGCGCACTCCCGGGCAAGTTTATCCGTCGGCAGGGCGCGTTATCGATTGGGGCGGACGACCATTCGCTGGCGCGTGCCGATGCTTCGGGCGGACCAATAACCGACAGGATATTCTGAATGGTGTTCAGCATCAGCACATTCGTTCGGCTCCGTTGTGATCGGATGATGTCCACGTCCTGCAAAAAACAGGCAAAAGGAGATTTGCTGCGATGAACTTCGTTCCGACCTCAGACACTTTGGGCCGAGTTGATCACAAACCCATTGCCGGCCGGTTTTCGGGGAAGGTGGCGGTTGTCACGGGTGGAGCCAGTGGCATGGGACGAGCGCAGGCCTTGCGCCTCGCGGAGGAAGGGGCCGCCGTCGGCGTGCTCGACATCAACGGAGAGGGAGCAAGAGAGACCGCCGAGCTCATCTCGGCGCGGGGCGGGATCGGGGTACCCTTTGAGGTCGATCTGACAAATGTCGAGCAAGTCGACAAGGCCGTGGCTCACATCAGAAGCCGCTTTGGCGTGGTGCATCTCCTGTTCAACAATGCTGGAACGGTGCTGGTCAAGCCCTTCGCCGACACGACAGAGGACGATTTTGACCACCTGATGGCGGTCAATGTCAAATCGGCATTCATGATCTCCCGGCGTCTCATTCCCCATATGGTCGACAATGGCGGTGGCTCCATCGTCATGATGTCTTCCGTGGCTGCCATGCGAGGTTTCGCACTTGAGGCGATCTACGGAATGACGAAGGCGGCGATCCAGGCTCTCACAATCAATATTGCCATCGAATACCGGGAGCGCGGCATTCGCTGCAACGCCATTTGCCCGGCCTTCGTGCGGACTCCACACGGCATGGGTGAGATTGAGAAATTCAAGGCTCACGGCATCGACTGGAGCGAAGAGGCCCTCGTGAGCTGCCAGCTGCGGATATGTGAGCCCGAGGACGTTGCCGCAGTCGCGCTCTATCTCGCCTCACCGGATGCGGGTTTCCTGAATGGCGTGGCTGTTCCGATCGACAACGGCTGGATGGCCAAGGG
The DNA here is from genome assembly GCF_014237835.1 of Rhizobium sp. AQ_MP. Classification (GTDB taxonomy): domain Bacteria; phylum Pseudomonadota; class Alphaproteobacteria; order Rhizobiales; family Rhizobiaceae; genus Allorhizobium. The sequence continues at coordinate 69,753 of NZ_JACJVI010000018.1, read as the reverse complement.
ATAGCATAGGGCGCGCAAGTGCCCGACGTGACTAATCACAACCAGAAAAAGGGGAAAACAAATGACCATTAATCCGATGATGATCGCGTTGAGCAGCGTGCTGTTTCTCGCGACGGTCGATCTCCATGCTGCGGAAGTTGAAACTCGCGCTCCCGTGAAGATCCTGTTCATCAACAGCTCTGATCTTGATTTCATCGCGGCTGTTTACGGCGAGGTGCTGAAAGACGTCGGCTACCGTGTCCGTTATGTTCAGGCCGATTATGCAGCGAGCTACACCGCCGTCGCAACCGGTGACATCGACGTGACGCTTGGAGCCTGGCAGACGACGGGTGCTGATCTGACCAAAGCCGCAGTCGCTACGGGCAAAGTCGAAAATTACGGCCCGACCGGCGTGAAAGTCACGGAAGGCTGGTGGTATACGGATAAAACGAAGGAAGCCTGCCCGGGCCTGCCGGACTGGGAAGCGTTGAAAGAGCCCGGCTGCGTCAAGGCGCTCGAGACTGCTGAGACGGCACCGAAGGGCCGCTTCCTCGATGCTCCGGCAGATTGGGCGACAGGTTCTGAAAAGCGGATCGAAGACCTGAAGCTCGATCTGACGCTGATCAGCTCTGGATCTCCCGGCACCTTGATTGCCGCAACAAAGGGCGCGATCGACCGCGGCGAGCCGATCCTTGCCTGGGGTTATCTCCCGCATCCGCTTTATGCCAAGGCGCCGCAGAACTTCGTTCAGGTTCCCAATTTCACCCGCGACCTGGACGTCCTAAAGCTCGCCAACAAGGAAGGCTTCGCCAAAATCAAAATTGCTTCCACGATCCTGAAGAACTTCACCTTGACCAGTGAACAGGTCGAGAAGGGCATGGCGGACATCGAGGAGGGGGGGCTCACCGCGGAGCAAGCGGCACGTAAGTGGATGGACGGAAACACGGCGACCTGGAAGGCTTGGTCCAATCCATGATGTCCGATCGCGCCGAAACGGCGACAGTCACTGTGCCAATGCTCGAGGCGTCTGGAGTCTGGAAAGTCTTCGGCTCCAGAGCCGCCCGAGCTTGCGCCCTTGCGGAACAGCCGCAAAGAGAGGCGATCGCCAGGGAGGCTGGCGTCGTCGCGCTTGAAGACGCCAGCTTCACGGTTCAGCGTGGTGAGATTTTCGTGATCATGGGGCTCTCGGGCTCGGGCAAATCTACGCTCCTCCGGTGCCTGACCGGCCTTTATGATTGCACTCGGGGTAGCGTTTCGATCGAAGGGACCAATCTCACGCGATTGATGCGGCCCCAACTGGTCGAACTTCGGCGTCGCAAGATCAGCATGGTCTTTCAGAACTTTGCATTGCTGCCCCATCTCAACGCACTCGACAATGTGGCCTTTCCCTTGAGGGTCAGGGGCGTTGCCCCTGCTGTCCGCGCCGAACAGGCGAGCCAGGCGCTCCACCTCGTTGGTCTGGGGCAGAAGCAGAGGTCCTTTCCGCACGAATTGAGCGGCGGGCAGCAACAGCGGATCGGTATCGCTCGGAGCCTGGTGACCGATCCGGACATCTGGTTTCTTGACGAACCATTTTCTGCCCTCGACCCGTTGATCCGTCGCGAGATGCAGGACGAGTTCCAGCGACTCCAAGGGCAGTTGCACAAGACGATCGTCTTCGTGACACACGATCTCGACGAGGCGATCCGTCTCGGTGACCGGATTGCGATCATGGCGGATGGGAAGATCCTTCAGGTCGGCAGTCCCGAGCAACTGGTACTGAACCCCGCAGACGACTACGTAAAGCGTTTCGTCAGCGGACTGCCACGCGAAAAGGTGTTGCGACTGGGCTCCATGCTCGAACCCCTGCAGCAAGCTATCTCAACTCCCGTCCTGAAGGTGTCTGACCTGCTGTCAGACGTTCTGCCGATCATCGTGCAGGCGGACCAGCCGCTCACGGTTGCCGACGGGGCCGGTCTTCCCGTCGGCCAGATTTCCAGAAAGGGTTTGGCCTCGTGGCTAGCATAGCGACAGTGGAAACCGTTCGGACATCCGACGAAGAGACACCCGGCGTCAGGCTCGCCTTCGCCACTGTGATCCTCGTTGTTATCGCTTCAATGACAGCGCTTCTATGGTCACCGCTCTGGGTCTTCCCGGCATCATGGGTATTGCCTGCCGACACGTTCCTGGATGGCACAATCAAGGCGTTTGTGGATCTGTCGATCAGTGGCCTCACCATAGCCGATATCACGCGCTATGTCAGTTCGTGGCTGGCCTTCCCCATCGATCTGCTCGGGCAGGCCTTGACGGATGGTGTGTTCCTCTACAGCGACAGTTTCGGCGAGATTGAATTGCAACCCTTGCCATGGCCCGCAGCGATCGCTTTTACCGGACTTCTGGCCTGGCGTCTGGGCGGGCTGAAATCTCTTGTCCTCGTGCTCTGCATGTTCGCTTACGTGCTTGTTTTCGGCCTCTGGACCTCCACCATGATCACCTTTGCCTCGGTGGTCGCCGCCGTTGCGATCACGGCGGTGCTCGGGCTCGGCATAGGTATCCTGTGCAGTCGCTACAACATGCTGTCGGCGATCATGAAGCCGGTTTACGATTCACTTCAGACAATCCCGATCTTTTCTTATCTTGCGGTCATCCTCATCTTCTTCGGCTTCGGCCAGATTGCAGCGCTGGCGGCGACCGTGCTGTTTGCGATGCCGCCCATGGCACGAGCAACTGAGCTTGCGCTTCGAGGCACGCCGGCGATGCTGCGTGAACTTGCGGAAATCAGCGGCTGTACACCAATGCAAACCTTGTTTCTGGTAGAGTTGCCCGCCGCGCGTCAGTCGCTTCTGGTCGGGCTCAACCAGATTACCATGCTCGCCCTCTCCATGGTCATCATAGCATCGATCATCGGCGCAGGCGGCCTGGGGGCCGATGTTTTACGCGGGCTGAAATCGATGCAGCTCACTAACGCGCTTCTGGCGGGCTTCGCGATATCGATCATGGCTATCGCAATCGATCGAACCATGCGCTCCTGGGCAGACCCCTCGACTGCGCACAAGCTTGGTGCACGGCAATTCTGGGGCGCCTTTGCCGCGGTTGTGATCCTAACCTTTGCCATGGCCTTCTCCGCTTCAGAAAGCTTGATCTACGCGCCGAGCGACGCCTTGATCGAAACAGGTCGGTTGTTCGATGACCTCCTCGCCCAGTTCAACACGAATGCGCAAGCCGGCCTCGCGGTGTGGCAAGGGTGGTTCGTGCAGACGATCCAGGTGCCGCTGCGCAATCTCATGCTGGCGTTGCCCTGGTTCCCTGTCGCAGTCTTCGTTGCGGTCTTAGGCTGGAAATTGCGAGGTCCGATCAACGGGCTATTGCTCGGGGCAATGATCACTTCTCTTGCCGTTTTCGGCCTGTGGGAACAGGCCATGCTTTCGCTCTTCGTTGTCGTCCTCGCCCTGTTCATGGCGATGGTGATTGGTTTTCCGCTCGGACTTTTCGTCGGCATGAACAACGCTGCCTACCGTGTGATGGAGGTCGTCACCGACATCATCCAGACACTGCCAACCTTCGTCTATCTCATCCCCGTGGTCGTTCTCTTTGGTGCCGGCGATTTTCCAGCGTTGATGGCAGTCGTCATCTATCTTCTTGCCCCGATCGTTCGTTACACGGCGGTCTCCCTTCGCCATGTGCCCACCTACCTTCAAGAGGCGGCGGAGATCGTCGGCTGCAACTGGTATCAGAAACTCTTCATGGTGATGCTGCCCACGAGCCTCGGGCAACTCCTGCTCGGTCTCAATCAAGCGATCATGCTCGGTTTCGGCATGCTGGTGATCACTGCCCTTGTTGGGTCCAGAGGCCTTGAGGAGGTGACGCTCGTGGCCGTGGCCCAGGTGCGCCCGGGGCTCGGTATTCTGGCAGGGCTTGGGATCGCGGTGCTCGCCATCGTGACGGACAATCTTCTGCAGGCCGCCGCCCGTCGATTTGCCGGCGCCGATGCGAGGTCGGAACGGTCGGCATAACATCCTGTCCGACGAAGCAATTGAATTTCCGATGCCAACAGCGGGGTTGTTCGCGGTGACACGAACCTATGACTTCATAATTGTCGGGGCCGGCTCTGCGGGATGTGTGCTCGCCAATCGCCTCAGTGAAGACCCCGGTTGCCACGTTCTCCTGCTGGAAGCGGGGCCGGCCGACTGGAACCCTCTGATTTCCCTTCCACTGGGGGAGGCTCTGACCGTCGGTGGGTCCGTAGACTGGAAGTTTCGGACCGAGCCTGAGCCAGGGCTCGATGGTAGGGTGATTGATGCGCCGCGCGGCAAGGTCCTTGGAGGCTCGTCGTCTATCAACGGACAGATCTATGTTCGGGGACATGCGAGCGACTTCGACGACTGGGAGGCCCAAGGCGCCACGGGGTGGGGCTATCAAGAGGTTCTGCCTTACTTTCGCAAAGCTGAAAGCTGGGCAGGGCCGATGTCGGATGCCCGTGGGACGAGCGGCCCGCTGGAGACCATAGGCGGTCGGTATCGAAACGCACTTTATGAGGCTTTTCTTCAGGCCGGAACCTCACTGGGCTATCGATACCTGGAGGACTACAATTGCGGGGACCATGAGGGTTTCGCATGGTCGCAGTTCACGCAACGCCATCGCGTGGCGCGTCGTTGTTCTGCGGCACATGCCTACCTGCATCCAGTCATGAAGCGCCCCAATCTGACGGTCATCACCCATGCCCATGTCGAGAGGCTTCATCTGACCGGAACGCGCTGCAAGGGCGTCTGGTATCGTCGGGGGCATCGGTGCGAACTCGTTCTGGCCGATGAGGTCATCCTGTCTGCCGGAGCCTATCTGTCTCCCAAGATCATGCTGCTGTCAGGACTCGGGCCGGCGACCGAGATTTCATCGCACGGGATCAAGCCAATCCTGGATCTTCCGGGAGTCGGAAAGAACCTTCAGGATCATTTCGGCGGCATGATTCAATATGCATGCCGTCAGTCGGTTACTTACAACGCACTTCGCAACCCGTTGAAGCTGGCGGGGGCGGTGTGGGACATGTTCGTCAAATCCAGCGGTCCGCTGGCGGTCTTTCCGATGAATGCTCTGGCATTTCTTCGCAGTGCGCCGGACGAACCGCGCCCCGATCTCGGCTTTCTCTTTTTTCCAGTGACCTCAGACCTGAAGGGGGGCTCAAAGAAATATGCTGCCTTCAGCGGCTACGGCATTATATGGGGCCTCATGCGACCTAGGTCTCGGGGAGCCGTCAGCCTCAGATCGGACGATCCACTTGCCCCGCCTGTCATCCGCCACAATTATCTCACCGATCCGCATGACGTGGTCGTCAACAATCGCGGCTTTCATATCGCCCGTGCGATCGGTGAAAGCGGCGCATTTGATCCGTTCCGCCAGGGAGAGACGGATCCGGGACTGTTGACACAAGCTGGACAGGACATTGAGGCCTACAATCGAAGGACAATGGCCAGTCACTATCACCCTGCGGGCACCTGTAAAATGGGAAACGACGCGATGGCCGTCGTCGGGCCGGATCTACGCGTTCATGGCATAGAAGGATTGTGCATCGTCGACGCGTCCATCATGCCGACGGTTACGTCGGGCAATACCAACGCGCCTTCAATCATGATTGGGGAACGGGCTGCCGCTCTGATTGTTGCAGAAAAGTCTGAAGATCTGCGCTATCGGGACATGCCCTTACCGAGCAGATCAAGCGATCGGGAATCCCCTTCAGTTGATCACTAGCTCTGTCTTCGTCTGGCCACGGGGCTGCCAGGATGTGAGCGGCGGCAGGTCATGGACGAGACTTGCCTTGTGGGTGCTGCCACTGGCCGTGTAGAGATCCTGTATGAAAGCCTTAAGCGTGGGGGTGGTGCGTACACCTTTGCGCGTTGCGAGCTGGAAACGGACGGCGTACGATGTCTGCTCATACAGCAAAGGCTTCAACATGCCCTTGTCCACCCAGTTCTGCGCGTAGTGGACAGGGAGATATCCCAGATAAGCACCTGACAAAACCAACATCAATTGTGCCTCGACTTGCTCAACCGATGCCGCATTCTTGTGCATTCCCACTCGTTCAATATCCTGATTGCACCAGTAAGAGCGGCTGGCAAAGGCGAAATCTCTGAGATCATCGATGGTCATTGTCGATTGATCTGCTTCAAACAGCGGGTGCCCTACACCGCAAAAAAGCACGCTGGTTTCCGTATAGATGTTCTGGTACCGCAGGTTCGGCAATCTCGGAGCGTAGCCGAATACCGCCAGATCAAGCTGCCGGTCGACGACCTGACGCTGAAGTGCAGGCGGGCTGTCGACAACAAGCTTGATGTTGATCGTATTCGGTCTGGCGTTGAAGCGCCTTATGGCTGCAGCAAGTGGGGAGTTGGGATCGGTGACCGTGTTGTCCACTACCCCGATGCGAAGAGTACCCGTCAGCACCGAGTGAAGGGATTCCGTTTCGGCGCTGAATTCTTCCAGCGCCTCGAACAAGCGCATCGCCGCATCGAAAACGGTTCGGCCATGATCGGTCAACTCGAACCCGGACCGGCCGCGTTGGCACAGTTTCAGTCTGAGCCGTTCCTCCAAAGCCAACATGTGATTGCTGATGGTCGATTGGCTGATATTCAGTTCAGCCTGAGCGGCCGAGAAACCTCGACATTTTACTACGGTCGTAAACACTCTGAGGAGGCGGAGATCGACATTCGCAATGTTTACCATGTCACCCTCTGATGCAGCTGGGAAGAAACTGGTTCCGCTTTTATGAAAGCAAATTGCGGACCAGTTGAACAAACGGTTGCTGACTCGCTCTAAGTTGGCTCCGATCCCCCTTCCCACAAGCGACATCCAAACCTTCGACAAACCCAGCAAAGATTTTGGCGGCCTTGCAGCAATAGCGAAAGGCGCAAAGCCCGAATTGATCCGGGAATGATGCACCCAGCGCAAGAAGCTCTAGTTTTGAGTGAAGTTGAGAGCAATGTCCGCACAGCGTCAAGACAAATCGCACGCTTCGACCATTGCTTCATGGGCGAGCAGAGCTTGTTGCATCATCAACAGTCTGGTTGAAACCAGCGGCTTTGAAGACTTGCATGATGCTCTGGAAGGGCGTGATGCTGCTCGCGATAGACTAGTGGTTGTCGACCCAGTTCTACGGGGATCGATCAGAAATAAGGGAAGACTGGTTCTACCGTGTAGCGGTGTTCTATGCTTCGACCGAGAACCGGGTCGTTGAGCCTGATCACCATCTCGGTCTTCGTCTTCGGGCAACGGCCATGCATCTCAAGCGTGCCTGAGAAGATCAGCCTGCCTTCATGAACCGGCCCGTCATGCTCGGCTACAAAGTCGCGCAGATCGGGGGGCGTCATCATCTGATCAACCTTACCTTTCTGCATCAGCTTGCCGTTGCATGTCAGCGACAGTTCAAGCTCGTCCCAGTGGTCTACGACCTCGTCAATCAGCCATGCGTCTTTTGCGATGGATTTCAGGCACATGTTCTTGGCGATAGGCGCGTTCTGGGCCTCCATGACGGAATCCGTCTGGTCGCTTCCAACCGTTACGTAGTCCAGTCCGTCGACGCGAAAGATTACATACTCCACCTCTGGAGAAGTCTCTTCACCCAGGACCGTCGTTGCTGATGACTGCGAGAGCAGGCCTGGTATGATTGGAAAGAGCATCGGGACATGCGGAGGTGCCGGAATTCCCAGCTCCTTCAACTCAGCGACATGCGCCTCCACCAGATGTCTGGTGCGGCCTGTGTAGCCAGCCGCGACCACGCGGTTGATCGTCGCGGAAAGCGGTCCTGACGGTGTGGCGAATGTGAGGTTTGCGGACATTTTGGCTTCCTTGCTTGGATAACAGGCGCGTGGAAGCGTGAGAATAGGAAAGAGCGGGGAATGCGAACCACCCGGACTTTCCAATCATTATCTTGATCCGCACCAATGCAATTCTTGTTGCCGGCAAACATTCACATGCGTCCAAGTATCGTTGGCGAACGACCCGTTGAAAGGATGCGCGTCGACTTCGAAACTCAGCGAATGAAATGGAGCAGCAGTCCATAGAACAAGGGCTGCAATTCAGGCGGGAACTCAGCAGGGGAAGAGATGACACAAAGCTTGAACCAGCCTTTGAGCGGCAACGAGATGCCGCGTTTCGGCGGAATCGCCACCATGATGCGTCTGCCGCACGCACCCAATGCTGCGGGGCTTGATGCCTGCTTTGTGGGTGTTCCCCTGGATATCGGCACAGGGAACCGCAGTGGCACGCGTTTCGGCCCCCGCCAGATCAGGTCAGAGTCGGTGCTCATCCGGCCGTACAACATGGCGACGCGCGCCGCGCCGTTCGACTCCCTGCAGATTGCCGACATTGGCGACATCGCAACAATTCCCTACAGCCTGTCGCGGTCTGTCGATGCGATCGAAAATGGCATTGCCGATATCCTTGTTCATGATTGCATCCCCCTCGCTCTCGGCGGCGATCACACCATGACCCTTCCTGTTTTGCGTGCCATGGCCAAAAAGCATGGTCCGGTCGGTCTCATCCATGTCGATGCACATGCGGACATCAACGACACGATGTCTGGTGAGAAGATTGCTCACGGAACACCGTTCCGGCGGGCCGTGGAGGAAGGCCTGATCAATCCGCATCGCACCGTCCAGATCGGTCTTCGAGGAACCGGCTATGCGGCAGACGATTTTGACTGGCCCCGCAATCAGGGCTTCAAGGTCTATCCGGCAGAGGAGCTTTGGCACAAGTCGCTTGTCGGGTTGATGGGCGAAGTGCGGCAGCATGTCGGGTCTGGCCCGGTCTATATCACTTTTGACATCGATTCTCTCGATCCTGCCTATGCCCAAGGGACTGGCACGCCCGAAATCGGTGGTCTGACGACCATTCAGGCGCTCGAGATCATCCGGGGCTGCTGGGGTCTCGATATTGTCGGATGCGATCTTGTTGAAGTGTCACCACCCTTTGATACTTCAGGGAACACGGCGCTCACGGCTGCAAATCTCCTCTTCGAGCTTCTTTGCATCCTCCCCGGCGTCCAGCGGAGAAATTGAAATGCCCAAGACCACCGTTTTGTTCGCTTCAAACATCGATGATCCTGCGCCCTGGAAGGCCCTGTTCGCGAGAGAAAGGCCCGACGTGGAGTTTCGCATCTGGCCCGAAATGGGTGATGCGAACGACATCACCCATGCTCTGGTCTGGCGCATCCCCAATGGTGTGCTCAAGTCGCTGCCAAACCTTCGTGCTGTGTTTTCACTCGGTGCCGGCATAGATCAGATCGTGGTCGATCCCGACTTCCCACGCGAAAAGCCGCTCTTCCGTCTGGTCGATGCCGGTCTGCGGGAACAGATGACGGAGTATGCGTTGTACGGCGTTCTGCACTGGCATCGACGGATGCGTGACTATGCTGCACAGCAGGCTGCGCAGCAATGGAAAATGCATCCTGCGGTGCATCCGTCGAAGCGATCCGTTGGGGTGATGGGCATGGGCGTCTTCGGCTCCGACATCGCGTGTAAGTTGGCCTCGCTGGGTTTTGAAGTATCCGGTTGGAGCCGGACACCAAAAAGCGTCGACGGGGTCACCAGCTTTGCAGGAGAGAAGGGCTTTTCGTCGTTCCTCGCGCGCAGTGAGATTCTGGTCAACGTCTTGCCGCTAACAGACGAAACGCGTGGGATATTGTCGACAAGGCTTTTTGATCAGTTGCCCGGCGGTGGCGCTCTCGTTCATCTCGGCCGCGGGGGACATCTCGTTGAAGCAGACGTGATCGCGGCGCTTGATACCGGCAAGCTGGACTTCGCGATGATGGATGTGTTCCCGACGGAACCGCTGCCGGCCGTGAGTCCTCTCTGGACACATCCGCGTGCTTTCGTCACGCCGCACATCGCTGCGCAGCCGGTCGATGATGCAGCAGAGAAACTCGTTATCGAGAATTTCAACCGCTTCGAGCGCGGGGAAGAGCCGGTCGGACGCGTTGACTTAAGCGTGGGCTACTGAAGATCGTTCCCAATTTGCGGCCCTTTTTAAAGAAGTGTCGCCACATGGTGTCACCGCTTAGGTGGAGAGGCATGAGCGCAAAGCTTGACCGGATCGATATCAAGATCCTGCACGAACTACAGAAGAACGGCCGGATCACGAATGTCGAACTCGCGGCTCTGGTCCACCTGTCGCCCAGCCCCTGTCTGATGCGGGTCAAGCGACTGCAGTCGGAAGGCTACATTCAAGGCTATGCCGCTTTGATCAACATCGCCAAACTTGGTGAGACATTGACAGTCTTTACCGAAGTCACGCTCAAAAACCATCGCCAGACCGACTTTGCCAAGTTTCTCAAAGCCGTCGAAAGCATCGAGCAACTGGTTGAGTGCCATCTCGTGTCCGGCGGCTACGACTATCTGTTGAAGTTTGTTGCGGGCGGCATAAGCGACTACCAATCGGTTATGGAACGCCTGACGGACATGGATGCCGGCATCGACAAGTATTTCAGCTTTGTCGTCCTGAAAACGCCGATCGTACGAAACCACATACCGCTTCCGACGCTCTTTTCGCGGCATTGATCCGCCTGGTATGTGATTGGCGTCTTAAATATCACGCCATGTGCGCCCGGACGTCCGGGTCATCCAGTGTCTCGTCAAGCGTCTTACGTGTCTTTTCGATAATCGCGTCGATTTCGCTTTCCGTGCAGCAGAGCGGCGGTGCATAGCCAAGAACTCCCTGCGGAAACGCGCGAATGATCAACCCGTTGTTCCAGGCTCGATCAAAGATGCGACGTGCCGGCAAGGCTGCTGGCGGGAGCGGGGTCTTTTTCTCCTTGTCGACGACGAGCTCTACCGCTGCAAGCATGCCTCGGCCTCTGATGTCGCCGACCAGCGGATGCTCGCGTAGGCTCTCAAGCCCTGCCATCAGCCGTCGACCGGCCATGCGTCCGTTTTCGAGCAATCCACTCTCGTAGAGCCGCAGAACCTCAAGACCCACGGCTGCCGAAACCGGATGAGCGGAGTAGGTGAAGCCGTGTCCAACGAGGCTGTCTCCGGCACCATCCGCGATCGTTGAGTAGACCTTCTCGGACATCAGGAGGGCGCCCATCGGTGCATAACCCGATGTCAGACCCTTTGCGACGGTCAGCAGGTCGGGAACCACACCCTCGTCCTCGCAGGCAAAGAGCGGGCCGGTCCGACCGAAGCCGGTAATCACTTCATCGGCGACAAACAGGATATCATTGTCTTTGCAGTAATCTCTGAGTGCCTTGATCCAGCCCGCCGGCGGAACGAGGACGCCACCGGAACCCTGGATCGGCTCGACGAAAAATGCCGCGACATGCTCTGCCCCACCAAGTTCCGTGACCTTGGCCTTCAAATGGGCAAGCGAGGCCCCAATGACAGCGTCAGGGTCAGGTCCAATAGGGTTCCGGTAGATGTAATGGGATGGGATCTTGTGCTGCCAGTCAAAGGGAACGCCAAAACCAGTATGGAAAGCCGGCAGTGCGGTCAGGCCGGCACCTGTTGTCGTAGAGCCGTGATAGCCTTGTGCGACGGAGATGAACTGGGTCTTTTTTGTACGTCCAAGCGCGTTCCAATAATAACGAATGTATCTTACGGCGCTGTCCACGGCATCTGAACCGCCGAGCGTGAAGAACACATGATTAAGGTCGCCGGGTGAGCGATCGGCCAGTTCGGCGGCAAGTCTGATTGCGGGCTCCGAACCGAGACCGAAATATCCGGTGGCATAGGGCAGCTGCCGTAATTGCCGCGTTGCGGCTTCGATGATGCTTTCGTGGCCATATCCAGCGTTTACGCACCAGAGACCGGCGAAACCGTCAAGAAGTTGATGCCCCGTGGAATCCGTGACCGTCGCCCCACGGGCGCTTGCGATCACGCGTACGCCAGCCCGTTCATGCCCCCTGAAGGACGAGACCGGATGCACCAGATGGGCGCGATCGAGTTCAACCAGTGAATTGCTCGTCATCGAAAACTCCAATGAGCGCTGAACAGGTGTCTTTGAAGGGATATGGCCTGTGCTCGTCTCCTTGATCAGGAGAGACCGCCAAGGTGGAAACTCTTGAGCTCCAGATACTCGTCTATGCCGACCTGGGCACCCTCGCGACCGAGGCCTGATTGCTTGACGCCGCCGAATGGAGCCACCTCGGTTGAAATCGCGCCGGTGTTGAGGCCCACCATGCCGAACTCTAGCGCTTCTCCGACGCGCCAGGCACGTCTGTGGCTCTCTGTGAAGAAATAGGCGGCTAGCCCGTAGGGGGTGCCATTGGCGATCGCGATTGCCTCTTCCTCGGTTTCGAAGCGGAAGAGCGGAGCGACCGGGCCGAAGGTTTCCTCGTTCGCGAGCAGCATGTCGGTTGTCGCACCCGTTAATACGATTGGTGCCACGTATTGCCCACCGGGAGGGAGCGTTCGCTCGGAGGTTATGATTTTCGCACCTCTCGCCAATGCGTCCGAAACGTGCTCGTTGATCTTGTCGATGGCCGCTTCGTTGATCATGGGACCAATGGCTACGCCCGGCGCTGTTCCGGCACCAACGCGCATCTGGTCGACACGATCAGCCAGACGTGCCGCAAAGACGTCAAAGATGCCGGCTTGCACGAGGATGCGATTGGCACAGACGCAGGTCTGGCCGCCGTTGCGGAACTTCGAAACCAGGGCGCCTTCGATGGCAAGATCGATGTCCGCGTCGTCGAAGACGATGAAAGGTGCATTGCCGCCGAGTTCGAGGGATAGCCGCTTGATGCTGCTGGCAGCGCCGCGCATCAGCATGGAGCCGACATGCGTCGAACCCGTGAAGGAGATCTTGCGGACGATCTCATTCGTCAGCAATTCGTCGCCGATCTCTCTGGGCTGGCCCGTCACGACGTTGATCACGCCGGCCGGGATGCCGGCCTTTTCTGCCAGAATAGCGAGGGCAATTGCCGAAAAGGGTGTAAACTGCGCCGGCTTGATGACAACGGTGCACCCCGCCGCCAGCGCGGGCGCCACCTTGCGCGTGATCATTGCATTGGGGAAATTCCAGGGCGTGATGATCCCGCAGACGCCGACGGCTTCCTTCAGCACAACGATACGGCGATCGGGTGTCGGCGAGGGGATGGTGTTGCCACCCACCCGGCGTGCCTCTTCGGCAAACCACTTTACAAAGCCGGCACCATAGCGAATTTCACCGCGGGCTTCCTCAAGCGGCTTGCCCTGTTCCGCCGTGAGTATACTTGCCAAAGGTTCGAGATTGGCCATCATCAGGCCATACCATGCCTCCAGCAGCTGCGCGCGTTCCGCATTCGTTTTGCGCTTCCATGTAGCAAACGCACGGTCTGCGGCCTCGATAGCGCGACGTGTCTCGGACGCTCCCATGTCGGGCACGGTCCCTAGGGACATGCGGGTGGCGGGGTCGGTTACAGTAATTGTCCGACCGGTGTCCGCAGCTACCCACTGCCCGTCGATCAGTCCTGATTGGCGAAACAGTTCGAGTTCCGTGATCGCAGACATGTGCTACTTCCCTTGAGTTTCGATGGCAGAGAGTACTGCGGAGGTAATCTTGTCCGTCGTGTCACGTCCCGGCACCGTGCCGATGCCCCAGCGCGTCGTCACCTCGATTGACGCAAGAATTTTCTGTGCCCCGTGCTGTTCTCCGAGATGATCGAGCATCATCGCCGCCGACCAGATGGCAGCAATCGGATTGGCAATGCCGAGATGGGCGATATCCGGTGCCGAGCCATGGACGGGCTCGAACATGGAGGGGGCTGTTCTCTCCGGATTGATGTTGGCGGAGGCCGCAAAGCCAAGGCCGCCCTGGATGGCGGCACCGAGATCGGTGAGAATGTCGCCAAACAGGTTGGATGCCACGACAACATCCAGTGTCTCGGGGTTCATCACCATCCGAGCCGCCATGGCGTCGACGTGGTAGCTCGACACTTCGATTTCGGGATAATCCTTTGCGACGATCTGGGTAACTTCGTCCCAAAGCACCATCGAAAACCGCTGGGCATTGGATTTGGTGACGGAAGCGAGCTTGCCGCGTCGCGTCCTCGCCTGCTCGAACCCAAAACGCAGGATGCGTTCGATGCCGCGTCTGGTGAAGATCGATGTCTCGACTGCAACCTCGTCTGCTGTTCCCTGATGAACGCGTCCACCTGCACCGGAATATTCGCCTTCGGTGTTTTCCCGAATACACAGGATGTCGAACGCGTCGACACGCAGTGGGCCCTTCACGCCCGGCAGCAGGCGATGCGGCCTGACATTGGCGTACTGGCCGAACGCCTTGCGGATTGGCAAGAGCAATCCGTGGAGCGAAACCGAGTCCGGGACTTCGCTTGGCCATCCCACCGCCCCAAGCAAAATCGCGTCGAAGCCCCTGAGGATCTCGATGCCGTTCGGCGGCATCATGGCCCCGGTCTGCCTGTAGAAATCGCAAGACCAAGGGAAATGTATCGCTTCAAGCGAGAAGCCTTCGTGCAAGCCTATTGCCTGCAACACGCGCAGGGCTGCCTCTGTCACAGATTGGCCGATACCGTCCCCTGGAATGACAGCGATACGATGTGTGCGCATAAAGGTTTTCCGCCTGCTCCCCATACAGATCAGCCTACCGACCTTAAGGCCGTGCCATCTGCTGATTTTGCTCAAAGGACAGTCGGAAATTTCGTTTGTCAGGGCGGGTGACCAAACATGTCGCTGCTCTCCATGGCCAGCCAAGGTGCTCCATGTGGATCGGGAGCGGCGGCCAGGAGAAGGGCCAGGTTTACTTGCGATTGCGCTCCACCTGCCGGGCCATGACACACATGAGTTCGAACACCATCGTTGCACCGACAATCGAAGTCATGCCGCCAAGATCGAAAGGCGGTGAGACTTCCACCACATCTGCCCCGACCAAATTCAGACCGTCAAGAAGCCGCAGCATCTGTTGTGCTTCCCGCGTGGTGAACCCGCCGATCTCGGGTGTGCCAGTGCCTGGCGCCATGGACGGATCGATTGAGTCGATATCGAAGGTGACATAGGTGGGGAGGTCGCCGACGATGCTGCGGGCCTCGGCCATTACCGCATTCGGCCCCCTCTCAGCGAATTCTTCCATGTAAATGATGCGAATGCCCTGCTGTAGCGCCCAATCGTGTTCGTGGGGCTCGTATATGGAGCCCCGAATGCCAATCTGCACAACGCGTTGCGGATCCAGGAGCTTCTCTTCAATCGCACGCCGGAACGGGGTGCCGTGCGTGTAGGGATTGTTGCCGAAGTAAGTATCGTTGGTGTCGGAGTGGGCGTCGAAATGGATGAGGCCCAAAGGGCCCTTGCTGGCAACTGCCCTCAACACAGGCAGCGTTGTCAGGTGGTCCCCGCCGACCGACAGCGGAAGCGCACCCTGGGCGACGATCTCGGATATGCCGGATTCGATCAGCTTGAGCCCGTCCAGAAGGTCGATCGGGTTGACCGCAACGTCGCCGACATCGGCGATATTGGCAACTTTGTAGGGTTCCGTGCGGAAGACATGGTGGTTGCTTCGCATGAGGCTTGAATAGTTTCGCACCTCCCGGGGGCCGTGGCGCGCACCCGCCCTGTTGGTGGTTCCACCGTCCCAGGGAATTCCAACGAGTGCGATATCCAGTCCCGCCGCCGAGCTGACGGCTGGCAGCCGCATGAACGTCGCGTGCCCTGCGAAGCGCGGGACCTTTGCCGCATCAATCGGCTGATGAAATCTGTCACTCATGATAAGCTTCCCATCTGAAATTCCTGTCTGACGATATCGACCATGCGTCCCACGACATCGGAAAACAGCCATTCCCCCTTCTCTGCCGTCGATCCTTCGGTCATTGACAGAACGCCGGAGGGCGGGACTTCCACCGGAGGCACAGGGAAGCGGTCATAGGGCCTGAATTGCGCCGGGCCGTCGTGAAGAGCGCGCGACAGATCAACCAGATCCGGTCTGACTGCCAGCATCATCGATGTCTCGAGAACACTGGCATGTTCCAGCTCGATTCCGGGATAACCGTCAGGGAAGATCTGCGCGATTGTTTCAGGGCGGGCAAATTCCCAGTGGTCCATGCGTAGGATGTTCAGGTCACCGAGCTGATTGCGACCAATTGCGTCGAGGGCGAGTTCGATCCCCTCGACGCAGGGCCAGAGATTTTCATAATGACCATTGACGACCACAATCCTGCGTACGCCCTGACGAAAGAGTTCACAGATCACATCCTTGACGACGAGCGAGAAGGTCTGGGCAGAAAGGTTGAGCGTGCCTGGAAATCCGGGCCCCCCTCCGGATCTCGGCTGTGAGCGATTGCCATAGGGAACCGCTGGTAGAACCAAGCCTCCAACTTCTCGCGCCACCCTTTCGCACACTTCTGTTGGCAAGACGACATCAACGCCAAGCGCCATGTGGTGCCCGTGCTGCTCAGTCGAGCCAAGCGGCAGGAAGACGGGTGCGCCTGCCTCGACCTTGGCTTTGCTTTCCGGCCAGGTCTGCTCGCACCAATAGACGCTGTCATTCATGTCATTCTCCTAGACGTGGCAGTGCCAGGCCCTGCACTCACAGCGGGATTGTCAAAGATAGTGTCCAGCCTGCCCGTGATGCTTGTTCGCGTCCCAAGGATGCTCACCAGGGCACTTCTCCCCGGTCCACGCCAAGTGACTGACCCGTGATGTTGGCAGCCCGATCCGAGGCCAGGAAGAGGTAGGTTTCAGCCATGTCCTCCGGGGTCATCAACCCCTCCAGTGCCTGCGCGGCGACTACCTCCGTCAGAAGGGCTTGTTCCGTAATGCCACGCCTCTCCGCCATCATCCCCAAGGACCGCATGGAGGCTTGCGTCTTTACCCATCCCGGGCAGACCGCGTTGACACGGATTGCGAGTGGCCCGAGTTCCCTTGCCCAGGTCTTGGTCATGCCGATGATGGCATGTTTGGAGGCGACATAGGCATCGAACCGTGCCTCTGCCACGCGTCCCCAGATGGATGCCGTGTTTACAATGGAAGAACCCGGGACCATCTTGGCAATTGCGCGTTGGGTGACATTCCGTGTCCCGATGATGTTGATTTCTATGACGCGTCGAAATGTGTCGTCCACACAGTCATGGGCAGAGACCAGTGGGGTCATCCGCTCGTAGCCCGCATTGTTGATCAGGACGTCGAGACGCGGAATGTTGTTGAATGCGGTGTTGAGGGCCGCCACATCCGTGATGTCGCAAATGTGGCCCTGTGCGCCGATGCTTTGGGCGGCTGCTATGACATCTCCGTCATCTGCGATCAGATGGAGAGTGGCGCCTTCGTTTGCGAAGGCTGTCGCCACGCCGAGGCCGATGCCGCGGCTCGCTCCCGTGATGACGACTGTTTTTTTAGAAAATGACGAACCCATGCCATATCCATTCCAGGCCGATCTGCTCGATTGGGGTCTTTCCAAAGTCGTGTAGATCGCTTTCGCCCCAGCCTTGCGAAAAACTTGGTGCTCTCGACACTCAGCCGGTCGAGAACGAGGGAGGCCTCATCACCGGTCTTCACGTCTTAATCCCGAGCGCACTTATGGTTCAGAGCCTGACACGCGGCGTGATGATGTAAATTCAGCGATCTGCGATGCTGCATTTGCACAGATCAATGTTCCCAGGCGTATGGAGGGTATGTTGCAACACCTTTTGGCACCGAAGCGCTAGCCAGACTCACCTTTGCCGCAGCTGAACCTTGCAGTCTGAAGAAACCAGACATTTCCCTATCAGCGCGCGGAGTCAGAGCCCTCGCCGTCATTCAGTCTTAAGGGGCAGGCTTCGCCTAACCGCGCTCCGTGATGTCAGCGGTCGCCTCAGCCTTGCGCATCCGTCTTTTCTGGACGCTGAGACTGCTCGAACTGCGCTCCATGTCCATCAACAAGGTCATGGCACGTTCCGCGTAACTCAAGGCTGCAACGAGCGCCGTCTGGGCTGCTGCCAGGTCTTTGCGCCTGAGCGCTTCAAGGATCTCCAGCAGATGGACATGGATCTTACTGACAAAGGCGGGCGCCTCGAAGATCGCGTTGGACGGCGGAGCCACATGAACCCACGCATATTCGATCATTTCGATCAAAGCCAAGGAGCCGCCGGTCCGGTAGATTTCCATCAGCATCGAATTGAAGCGCTGAGCGTATCCGGCGGTCCTGCCTTGTTCGACTTCCTGCCGAATGGCTTCAGCCCTATCGATCATCGCCACCAATTGCTGTGGCGTAATTCGCTGCGACGCCTTCTCAAGGGCCAGTGTCTCAAGACGGACCGTCACCTCGTAAAATTCACTGAAACGGCGCTGGGAAATGACGGGTACGCGTGCTGACCGGTTCTCCTCAATCGTCAAGGCTCCTTCGTTGCCGAGACGCTTCAGGGCAAGTCTCACAGGCATCGGACTGACACCGAATTCGGCGGCAAGATTCCTGATTTTCAAGGTATGACCGGCCGGCCATCGACATTCCATCAGATCCTTGCGGATGGAATTGTAGATTTGGTCCGCGATGGTTTCCTTGCCGCCCTCTGTCAGGCGTGTGTCATTCATGGTTTTCGGCTTTCCGAAGCGGTCGAATGTTTCAGTTGGCGCGTCAGTTCTATAGGCCATTCGTGTTCAGCTGCCACAACAGTTTTCAGTTCTTCGCAATTCAAAGCCGTCGACCCACCATTTTGATGGATACCGATGTTCCCGCCGTCGACACTTCAGGCTTGGGGCCGGTCCTGTGGGGCAGGGCGAACTCAGGTGACGCTTGGAGGCAAATTCGCCTGAAGCGCATCTGTCGGAGCACGCCCCGCCATCTCGGATCATTTCACCCAAGCAGTCCATACGGCCTCATTGCTAGAGAGCCATGCGGCCGCCACATCTTCTGCGGACTTGCCGTCAACTTCTTGGAGCTTGATGGCGTCGGCCACCTCTTCGGTGCCGAGCGTCATCTTCTTCAAGATGTCGATAGCGTAGGGTTCCTTCGCCGCAAAATCGGTGTTCACCAGCTTGAAGACAGATCCTTCCGGGGGCGCGCAATCGCGCGTGGCGTTCGGGTTCGGTCCCCAAGCCGGGTCGTCGTAGCAGGCCTGCTCGAAGGCCGGTAGTGCGATGAAGCTGCCTTCAGCTCCGCCATAGAGCCAATGAGGCGAGAAGCCATAGCCGATGACTGGCGTCTTCTTCTGGATATTGCCCTGCATGGTGGCAATCATGGTCCCCAGCGATCCGGGCGGTGTAATCTTGATGTCGAACTGAAGTGCCTGCGCAGTCTCGACTGGTCCGATGATATCTGCCGGCACGCCAAGGAAGTTGATCTTGCCTTCCGTCTCCGGTGTGGACAATGCCTTGACGCATGCGGGCTCCAGCAGGGCTTTCCAGTCCGGGAGGCCCGGGCAAAGCGCGCCGACATAGGATGGGTACCAGAGGCCTTCCTTCACCACGACGCCAACCTCGCCGACCTTTTCGACACTTCCACTCGCAAGTGCCTTGTCGATCTGCTCCTTGACCGAACTCCAAGCTGCGGGAGATGCGTCGATATCGCCAAACTCGAGAGCGGTGAAATGGGCGCTGTAGTCTGTCTTTACATATTCAACTGCATAGCCGGCCTTCGTCAGCACCTGGCCCAAGACATTGCTGATGAAATCGGCGTCCGGAATGTTGAAGACCGCGAGTCTTATCGGATCCGTTGACTGCGGTGTTCCGGCTGCGATGGCTGCTCCCGGCAAGGCCGTCGATACAAGAAACGCTGCTGCTGTCATCCATTTCAGATCGTTCATTTGCTTCCCCTTTTTCGCTTTTAAGAACTTCGTGTCCGTCGCGCGCGGCCCCGTCGACCCGGAGGCCGAGCGTTGATCATGCGTAGCCTGAGGGCGGGACGAACGTCCCGAAGATCTCGTCGCAAAGCGTCGAGAAGGCCAGGGTGGTCCTGTCGCCGTAGGAAGGGCCGATCAGTTGAACCCCCGCCGGCAATCCGCCCACCTTCCAGGGAATCGGGCGTGCAGTCGATGGCAGATGGGCCAGGGTCGCCACCCCAGGCCAAAGGAGATTCTCTAGGTAAGGAACCTTCTCGCCACCGACGTCCAGGGTTCGCGCCATACTGGGGACGGGGCCATCGCCGTCTTGATTCTGATGGCGGAAGGCCGGTGTCATCGAAACCGGAGCGATGAGGATGTCGAAATTCTGGAACCAGGCGCTCCATTTGGCGATGTGCTGAGCCTGTCTTTCAAGCAGGATGAAGAAATCCGATGTGCTGCCGCGGATCGCCCGGGCGGCCTGTCCGGCGACAGTGTCTGCCGCATAGATGGCCGCCGCATGGTCGTAGTCGGAGAGGTCTGCTCCCGCGAGTTCTCCGCCGATCACCGCAAAGAGCAAGGAGATATAGAGATTTTCATCGCCTACAAGCGGATGCGGTGTCGCGTCGAGTTCGACCACCGACGCACCTTCTTTAGCCAAGGCGTGACCGAACAAGGAGATGGCCGCCCGATACTCCGGATCGACCGGGTAGCCACCGGACCAGACTGCGACGCGAAAATCCTTCAGTGTACCGGCCCGGCTCTCTGGCAGCTTGAGCATCCAGGCTTCTCCGGGAGGAGCGCCGGCCAGGATGTCGAGACCGAGGATCAGGTCGGCGGAGCTTCGCGCCATGGGGCCGCAGACAGCGATCGGTGACTGTACCAAGGCGCCCGGGTTCGGCGGAACCTGCCCGCGCTGCGAAACGATGCCGTAGCTCGGTTTGTGGCCCCAGGTGCCACAGAAATGAGAGGGTATTCGGATCGAGCCTCCGATGTCGCTGCCGAGCTCGAGGGAGGTGAAGCCCGCCGCCAAGGCCGCAGCCGAGCCACCGGAGGAGCCGCCGGGCGTTCGTTCATGGTCCCACGGATTGTTGGTGACGCCGAAGATCGGATTGTAGCTTTGGTGGTCGGCTGCCGCGAGCGGTACGTTGGTCTTGCCCCAGAACACCGCCCCGGCTGAACGCAGTCGCGCGACGGCGTCAGCGTCGCGCGCCGATCTGTAGTCCGCCAATTCGGGGATGCCGGCGCGGCATCCGAAGCCTTCAACCTCAAATGTGTCCTTGATGGTCATCGGCAGGCCTGCAAGAGAGCCCTTGATCTTGCCACCGTCCACGGCACGCGCTGTCTCGAAGGCTGTCTCGAATTGCGCTTCAATGACGGCATTGATCTGAGGTCCGAGCGTTTCGGCCCTCGTCTTCATGTGCGTCAGAAGTTCTACCGCGCCGATTCTGCCGCTGTGCAGTTCCTCAAGCGTCTCTGTTGCTGTCCACCAATGCGGGGGCGTCGTCTTCGGCATGATTTCCTCACAGCGCTTGTCGCGGGGTCTCTTGATAAGATTTTTTGGGTGTCCAGGACGGAACTGAAGTCCTGCGCTGCACCGTTCAAACGGTCGGGTGGTGCTTCAGCGGACCGGCGAGTTCGGAGGCTGCCAGGGCCTCGCCGAGCTTTTCCCGTCGCATGAAGCCCACGGTCTTCTGGCTGTCGTCGCAGAAGGCTACGACGTTCGCGCCGTCCGCAAACGCACGCGAGACATCCTTCAGGCTCGTGCGCTTCGGCAGACGCTTGTCGAACGCCGGCGGTTGACCGGGCTCCATGAAGCGCTCTGCCATGTAGACCCGACCCCGATCGACTTCGGCCGTAAATGCGCGGACATAGTCGTCAACGGGGTTTGTCACGAGTTCTTCTGCAGTGCCGCACTGCACGAGGCGACCTCGGCGCAAGATTGCGATCCGGTCGCCGAGCCGGGCAGCCTCCTCGAAGTCGTGGGTCACGAAGATGACGGCCTTGGCGAGCGAAGACTGGAGCCGCAGCACTTCGTCCTGCATTTCCCGTCTGATCAGCGGATCGAGCGCGGAAAAAGGCTCATCAAGAAGCCACAGCGCCGGGTTGCTGCAAAGGCTTCGGGCAATGCCGACGCGCTGCTGCTGGCCGCCCGACAATTCGTGCGGGTAGTGATCTTCCTTCGATTTCAGGCCGACCAGTTCGATCATTTCCAAGGCTGCAGCGCGGCGAGACTTCGCATCCCGCTTCTGGATCTCGAGCGGCAATTCGACATTGCCGAGAACCGTGCGGTGCGGGAGCAGGGCAAAGTTCTGGAAGACCATGCTCATGTGCTGCCTGCGCAGCGCCAAGAGATCAGCGCGCGCCATGCCTGTTATCCTGGTGCCCTCGTAAAGGACCTCGCCGGATGTCGGCTCGATCAGCCGTGTCAGACAGCGCAGAAGCGTCGATTTGCCCGATCCCGACAGACCCATGATAACGAGTGTTTCGCCGCGGCCGACACCGATGTTGATATCCGCCAGTGCCACATAGGCCCCGGTCTTCTCGGCAAGTTCAATCCGCTCCTCTACGGAGCGGGTCCGCTCGTCCTGGGCAGCGCCGCCATCCCCGTAGATCTTCCAGAGGTTCTTGCATTCGATGATCATGGTTGCTCTCCGGAGCTTGCCTTCGATGCCTGGAAGTGTCTGGCCTCGTTCAACATGATCGGGTCGGAGGACGTGTAGCCCCCATCCACGACAACCATGGCACCGGTGACGAAACTGGCCTTGGGCGAGGCGAGAAATCCAACAACGTTGGCGACTTCTTCCGGCGTCCCGTCTCTGCCTAAAGGCGTCACCGAGGCAGAGTCGGACGAACCTTCGCTCGTCATGTCCGTTGAGATCCAACCGGGCGCCACGGCGTTGACGCGAATGTTCCTGGATCCGAAATTGCAGGCGAGGCTGCGGGTGAGATTGTTGAGTGCAGCCTTGGATGCTGCATAAGCCATGCTGGCATAGGATCCGATCATGCCGTCCGTGGACGACACCATGACGATTGAGCCGCCGTTGGTTAACCTCTCCTTCAAACCGAGCGAGAAGCGAAGGATCGAACTCACATTGGTTTCGAGCGTCCGATCCCAAATTCCCTGGTCGTAGTCATCGAAGTCTTCAAACTCGATCATGCCGGCGTTGAAGATCAGGCAGTTGAAGGAGGCCGCAGACAATTCGCCGACCAGCTTTTCCTGACTGGCAGGCGAGGTCGCGTCGAGGTGATGAAGGGTAACCTTCCGGCCGAGTTTCTCACCATAGCTGACCAGTTCCTTCGCTGTCTCAGCCTTGGTCCGGTAGGTGGCGTGAAGATCGTACCCCTCCTGCAAGAGATGCTCTGCAATGGCTCGACCTATGCCTCGAGAGGCGCCCGTCACCAGGGCTACTGGCGTATCTGTCTGATTTCTCATCGTGTTCCCTCGTGATGGGCTTGAGCCCGGGCATGAAGCCCATGTCTGTTCTTCATCATAAGAAGCACAAAAAAATCACAAATCAATCTGAAAAAGGCGTTCATAGTCCGATTTTTTTAGTTTTGAGATATTTTTGTGATTGACAGATCGCCTCATTGGGCTCTCACTTGTGATGACAAGAACAAGGGGAACCAGGTATGAGATCTCATTGCACCAACCGGGCCATCGCGCTTGCCATGTCGCTGGCCGCGTCAACTGGAATTGCCATTGCCCAGGATGGCAAATTTGAAGACACAGTTCGTGTCGCCGTCTTCAACATCCCGGATTCGGATTTCGTGGACCACACCTTCGGTCAGGTGCTGGAAAAGGCCGGATACCGGGTGGAGTATGTGAAGATCGACTACACCGCGCATTTCACGGCACTGGAATTCGGGGATGTCGACATATCGCCGGCGGTTTGGGAGACCAGCAAGGTGCTGATCGACAAGGCCGTCGCATCCGGTAGCGTGGCAACGGCGGGTTCGGTTGGGGTGAAGACCAGGGAAACCTGGTGGTATCCGAACTATGTCGGCGAACTTTGCCCTGGACTGCCTGACTGGAAGGCTCTGAAAGATCCAGCCTGCGTGAAGGCACTGTCCACCTCGTCATCAGAAGGCAAGATCAACTATCTCGGCACCCCGCCGGACTCTGCTGCTTATGACGAGGAGCGGATCGCCGCCCTTGGTCTCGATGTGCATATAACACGGCCGGGCACCGTCGGTGCCATGGTCGCCACCATGAAGGGCGCCATGCAGAAAAAGGAGCCGATCATTGGCTGGGGCATGGTTCCTCACTGGCTCTACGGCTCGGGAGAGGGCCAGTTCGTAGAGTTTCCCGAATTCGATGCCGCGTGCGAGAGCGACCCGAGTTGGGGTCTCAATCCTGAGGCCACATGGGATTGTGCCGTTCCCTCCGGGCAGATCGTCAAGCTGTACAATGTCGAGTTTGCCGAGAAGGCTCCTGATGTCATCAAGGTGCTCGAGAGTTTCAAGTTGACCGTCGACGACGTTGCCCGTGGCATCTCACGTCAGGATCTTGATGGTGTGACGCCGGAGCAAGCCGCGAAGGAATGGATTGAAGCCAATTCCGCGCTCTGGTCCCCCTGGACCAAATGATCAGGCGGGCGGCTCGCGTCTGGGCCGTCCCACTCCGTCCGTGGCGCTGCACGGTCAACCAAGACATTCCGAACTGCGCCAACAGGCCTCTTCCGCCGCCGACCGTTCCGGCCGGCTTTCCTAAGGTCGTCCAACAAGGGGAACACAATGAACAACCGACGCCTCACTCTTACCATCGCCAGCGCACTTTCACTCTTGCTCCCGGCGAGCGGCGCGCTTTCACAGGATGCCAAATTCCAGGAAACGGTGCGGATCCCTGTCTACAACGTCCCGGATTCCGACTTCGTAGACTATGTCTTCGGCCAGGTTCTGCAAAAAGCGGGCTACAATGTCGAGTTCGTCAAGATCGACTACACGGCGCATTTCACCGCTCTCGAGTTCGGCGATGTCGATCTGTCGCCGGCCGTATGGGGAACAAGCAAGGATCTGATCAACAAGACGCTGGAATCAGGGTCGGTCAAGAATGCCGGCTCTGCCGGTGTGGAGACCAAGGAGACCTGGTGGTATCCCACCTATGTCGGCGAGTTGTGCCCTGGTCTTCCCGACTGGAAAGCCCTTAAGGATCCGGCCTGCGTGAAGGCGCTGTCCACATCGACATCAGATGGCAAGATCAACTATCTCGGAACTCCTCCTGACTTCGCAGCCTATGACGATGAGCGCATCAAGGCGCTCGGCCTCGACGTGAAGATCACGCTGCCGGGCACGGTCGGGACGATGGTTGCGACCATGCAGGGGGCGATCCAGAAGAAGGAGCCGATTATCGGCTGGGGGATGACCCCACACTGGCTCTATGGATCGGACCAGGGCCGGTTCATCGAGTTCCCCGAGTTTGACGATCGCTGCCCGACGGACGCCAGCTGGGGCACCAACCCCGACGCCGTCTGGGATTGCGCTCTTTCGACTGGTGATATCGTCAAGCTCTACAATGTGGATTTTGCCGAAAAGGCCCCTGACGTTCTGAAGATCTTCGAGAGTTTCAAGCTGACCTCCGCCGATGTCGCCAAAGGCATAGCCCGTCAGGATATCGACGGTGTCACGCCGGAAACGGCGGCCAAGGAGTGGATCGACGCCAATAACGGGATCTGGTCGTCATGGCTGCAGTAACCGAAGTCAATCAAGCGCCGGCAGCTCCTGCTGCCGGCATCTTCGGCGCGAACGCCACCAAGCTCTTGCTGCTTAGCGCGCTCACGATCTTCGTGCTCGGCTACTTTGCCAGGAGCGTCCTGCCGGAGGGCCTCTATACCTGGCCCCAAGCCTACCGAATTCCCCTTCAGGCAGCAGCGAACGACTGGCTCGATCAATTGCTTCGCCGCACCGAGATTTTCGATCAACCGCTGCGGCTTTATACACGCAGCCTTGGAGAATTGCTCGGCGTGCCGATGCGCTTCATTCAAAGCGCGTTGGCCAATGGCTGGAGTTATGTCGGGGCGGATGGCGCACGTGCCAGCATTCCGCCGCTGCCGTGGATCGTCGTGACCGCCGTTTTCGTCGCTGCGGCCTGGTTTGCAGCCGGGTCTCGGCTCGCCGCCTTCACCCTTGTGACCTTCGTCTATTACGCCGCTTTCGGCCTGTGGAACGAGGCGATGCTGACGCTTGCTTCCGTGTCGGTGACGATTGTTCTCGGTGTCGTGCTCGGCTTGCTGGCAGGTATCGCCCTTTGGCGTTGGCCGCGACTGGAGAAAGTGCTCAATCCCATTTTCGACATCATGCAGACGATACCGCCGTTCAGCTATCTGGTTCCGGTTCTCGTGCTCTTCGGGTTCGGTCCGGTTGCGGCGCTCGTCGCCACCATGATTTTTGCGCTCCCTCCCATGGCCAAGGCAACGGCCTATGCGCTCCGGCGTGTGCCGGCCTCGGTGATCGAGCTCTCGGAGATGACGGGCGCAAGCTTCTGGCAGCAACAGTGGAAGATCCTCATCTCGACCGCTCGCACCGATATCCTGCTTGGCTTGAACCAGCTCGTGATGATGTCGCTCGCCATGGTGATCCTGGCGTCGATGATCGGCGCAGGCGGGCTCGGTGGCGAAGTGTTGAAGGCCCTTCAGTCCTTACGCTTTGGTCGCGGGCTGGAAGCCGGTATTGCCATCACGCTCATGGCCATACAGCTCTACAGTTTCGGTCACGCCGTTGCCACCCGCCGGCCTTCACACGAGGATGGTCAGGAACGCCGCAAGAGATATGCAGTCGTTCTGGCTGTCATTTCACTGTCGGTCGCTCTAGCACTCCTCTCCCCGGCCTTCCGGCAGTTTCCGGAAACCTGGACCGTGTCTTCATCCGATGTCTGGTCGAAAGCGATCGTCTGGTTGAACGGTCACTGGGGATCTTATTTCGAAGCGTTCCGCACTTTCATGACGTTCTGGATCCTGCGTCCGCTTCTGGACGCCATGCAGGGTGTCGGGTGGTTCGCCACCGCGTTGGGCCTCGCGGTTCTCTGCCTGGCATTCAAGCGGCCGCAGGTGGCGCTGCTTTCTGTGCTGATTATCGTGGCGATTTCGGCGATCGGCTATTGGGAAGCGGCGGTGACTACGCTGCATCTCGTCTTCGCTGGCACGCTCCTGTCCCTGATGGTCGGGGTGCCGCTGGGAATGTGGGCATCGTCGTCGCGACGGGTCTACAAGATTACGGATGGCATCGTTACGACACTCCAGACTCTGCCGTCCTTCGTGTATCTGATCCCCATCGTTATGTTGCTTGGACCCGGAGATGTGTCCGGTCTTCTGGCGATCGCGATCTACTCCATGGCGACAACGATCCGTTACGTCTCTCATGCGCTCAAGGAGGTCGACAAGGGGGTCCTGGAGGCAGCCGAAATGTTCGGTGCCAGTTACTGGCAGACCTTCTTCAAGGTGCGCCTCCCGCTTGCCTGGCCGGGCCTGCTCCTGGCGCTCAATCAGACACTGATGATGGCTGTCGGTATGGTTGTCATCACATCGCTCATCGGCACACGCGGTCTGGAACTGGAAACGATCGAAGCCATCGCGAAGGTCCAGGCTGGCCGAAGCCTGGTGGCAGGTCTCGCGATCTGCGCTCTTGCGATCTTGATCGACCGCATCTTGAACGCGGCGGCAGAAAGCTGCTCGCCTGAAAAATCTCGCAAGGCAAGGATCACCGCATGAAAATCTTCAGCCATGGCGGGCATCGCGCGCATGAAGCACGATGCGAGCTTGTTCCGGGAGAACTGGTTCCGACGATCGAAACCGCCGACCGGATAGACCTCGTGTGGGGAGTGCTGGCGGAAAGGGGGTTCAAGGCTCCGGTAGACTGCCTGCCTCTGACGGCAGCGGATCTCCTTGCCATTCATGATCTGGATTACCTGTCATTCCTTGAAACCGCTTGGGACGAATGGACTGCGGGTTTCGGTGACGAACATGACGGCATCGCCTTCGTCTGGCCGCACCGGAACCGCCCGCCGCGCCCTCCAAGGGCTATCGAAGGCAAGCTCGGCTACTACTTCTTCGACGGGGTGAGCCCGGTTACTCAGCATGTCTGGTCCGCGGCGACAGGGGCAGCCGGGGCTGCCCGAAGCGCTGCCGAGCATCTGCTGGCTTCCGGCAAATCGTCATTTGCACTCGTAAGACCGCCGGGCCATCACGCCTGTCGCGACATGGGAGGTGGAACCAGTTACCTCAACCACACGGCGCTCGCAGCCTCGACACTTGCAGCGAGCGGAGCCCGTGTCGCTGTTCTCGACGTGGATGCGCATCACGGCAACGGCACACAAGACATATTCTGGAAGAACTCCGATGTTCTGACAGTGTCGATCCACACGGATCCTGCCGATGATTACCCGTACTTCTCCGGATATGCCGATGAGATCGGAGGTGGAGCCGGTGAGGGGTTTAACCTCAACCTGCCACTCCAGCCCGGCTCAACTATGGAAATCTACTCTGTTGCACTCGACGCCGCGCGCGCCAGGATCCATGACTTCGCCCCCGATTATATTGTGATCGCGCTCGGCGTGGACGGCTACCGGGGCGATCCCTCGGGCAAGCTGAACCTCAGACAAGAGGACTTCTCCCGCATCGGCGAAGCGATCGCGGCGCTGAAGCTACCGAGGATGTTCGTCTTCGAGGGAGGCTATGACAAGGCTGCGCTGGGGGATTGTGTTGCCAGAGTGCTGGAGCCCAGCCGTCGCCTCTAAATCTGGCTCTTCATCTCCGCCCTTCGGGGCATGTGCTCAAAGGGCGGAGACATAGGATTGCCGGAAGCGCTCAATAACCGAGCGCGCATCCATCCATGCGGCTGTCCGATCCGCCGATCAGAACGCCTTCCTTCCAGTCGATCATGATCATCTGCCCGCCGCCGTGGGGCTCCGGTGCAACGACGACCTTGTGGCCCATTTCCTGAAGCCCTCTGATCGCGGCCCCTGGAATTCCGCGTTCGACGATGGTTTCGCCCATGCTGTGGAAGATGCGCGGCTGGTCGATCGCCTCCTGCGGATCAAGGCCGAAATCCGTGACGCCGGTGAGCACATGCGTATGCCCGAAGGGTTGATAGTCCCCGCCCATGACGCCGTAAACCAGATAGGGTCGCCCGTCCTTCAATGTCATGCCGGGCATGATGGTATGGAGGGGGCGCTTGCCGGGTCCGATTGCGTTCGGATGGTCCGGGTTGAGCGAGAAGCCCATGCCCCGGTTCTGCAAGGTGATGCCATAGGTCGGTGACACCCGCGTCGACCCGAAACCCCAGTAGACGGAATTGATGAAACTGACGCAGTTGCGATCACGGTCTACCACGGTGAGATAGACCGTATCGGTTCGGCGCATCAGCGGTGGGGGCAGATGGGCTGCGAAACGGTCCGTGCTGATTTCGGCACGCAGCCGCGCGGCATAGTCCTTGGACAGGATCTCTTCAAAGGGGAAGGAGGCTTTTGATGTATCGCAGACGAAGGCGTCGCGATCGCGATAGGCGAGACGTCCGGCTTCGACTTCCAGGTGAAGCCGCTCGGCGCTCATCGGTTGAAGTTCAGAGAGATCGTAACCTTCCAGGATGTTCAGCATCAGAAGCGCCGTGATGCCCTGGTTGTTTGGCGGGATCTGGCAGACTTCCATGCCGCGATAGGTCGTGCGTACCGGCGTTACATATTCCCCTTGCGTGATCGCAAAGTCATCTTCCGTGTGGTATCCGCCCAGGCCGCGCAGATATTCGACGATTTCTTTCGCAACCGGTCCCTTGTAGAACCCATCTCGGCCGTTTCGAGCAATAAGGTCCAGCGCCTCGGCCAGCCCTGGATTGCGGAAGACTTCACCGGCACGCATCGGCCGGCCCTTGGGCAGGAAAACCTTCATGGCGTTCGGATCGCGCTGCAGACGTGGTGCGTCTTCGATCCAATCGCGGGCTACCCTTGGATGAACCGGGAAGCCATTGCGCGCAAAATCGATAGCCGGCGCCAGAAGCTCGCCGATTTCCTTGCGGCCGTGGTCGGCCACCAGACGCGTCCAGGCATCGATCGCACCGGGAATGGTCACGGCATGGGGACTGTTGTCCTCCACCTGTGTCGCGCCCTCCGGGGCAAGACCGCTGGTGGGCAATCCGCGCGGCGTACGACCGGACCCGTTATAGCCGCTCACCTCATCGGTGCCGTTCTTGCTCATTAGAACAAAACAGTCCCCGCCGATGCCGGTTTGCTGCGGTTCAACCACCGCAAGAACGGCTGCAGCAGCAACTGCGGCGTCGATCGCAGCGCCACCGCTGCGCAGGACTTCGATCGCAACCCTTGTCGCGTGGGGATTGTGGCTGGCTGCCATTCCATTCATCGCCATTGCGGCGGAGCGGCCAGGAAGTTGAAAATCACGCATCGTGAACTCCGTTTTGCAAGAGGCTGGGGCGGCGGCTCTGCCGCACCAGAACGATCTTGCCTTTGCTGTCGCCAGTGATCGTCTCACGCTATCAGAGCAAGGATCATCGGCATATTCTATCGGGTGGACGCCCGTCCGAGCCGGACGAGCGTTGATTTTTGGCAGCTCTTTGGATCAGTGGTCCCGTTTGCCTATGACGCGCGAGAGGAAGGCGGCCGTTCGCTCGTGCTTCGGGGCGGTGAAAAAGACCTCCGGCGGTTCATCCTCGATGATGCGTCCTTCGTGCATCATGATGACCCGATTGGCGACCTCGCGCGCGAAGCCCATCTCATGACTGACGACAATCATTGTCATGCCTTCGCGAGCCAACTCCTTCATGACGTCCAGCACCTCGCCGATCATTTCGGGGTCGAGCGCGCTGGTGGGCTCGTCAAAAAGCATGACCGATGGCCGCATTGCGAGCGCACGTGCAATGGCTACACGTTGTTGTTGTCCGCCGGATAACTGCGAAGGATAGAAGTCTTCCTTGTCCGCAAGCCCGACCCGTGCCAGCAGGGCGCGACCCGTCTGGATTGCCTCCTCGCGACCAATTTTGCGAACATGCACCGGCGCTTCGATGATGTTCTCGAGGGCCGTCAGATGCGGAAAAAGGTGGAACAGCTGGAAGACCATTCCCACTTCGCATCGCTGCCTCGCAATGTTGCGCTCCGTATCCTCGACCATCCGACCATTCTGTTCGCGATAGCCGATCAGATGGCCATTCACCTCGATGCGGCCATTCTGGATCTTCTCCAAATGATTGATGCAACGGATGAAGGTGGTCTTGCCGGATCCCGAAGAGCCCACGATGACGATGACCTCGCCTTTGTAGACGTCGAGATCGATGCCCTTCAGGACGTGTAGGTCGCCGTATCGCTTTTCGACGCCCCGAACCCTGACGATCGGTGTCTGCCTGTTGTCATGCGTATTGGTCATTTCGGCTCCTTGACGGCACCAAACCCAAGCATCCGACGATAGATGGATCCCGCTTTCTTGTAGGCGGCTCGCGCGGCGGGATCTCCGTATCTCCGTTCGATACGAACTTGAATGAAACCCCAGAGTGTGGTCAGGGTCAGGAAGTAGCAGGCAACGACCAGGTACAGTTCGAACACGCGGAATGTCACCGTGGTGACCATCTGCGTGGCCAGGAGCAGTTCCGGCACGCCAATAACGCTGAGAAGGGTGGTGTTCTTCAGCATGGCATTGAACTCATTGCCAAGCGGTGGAATGACGACACGTGCGGCTTGCGGGAGAATTATGCGTCGCATGTAGAGGGGATAGGTCATGCCCAGCGATTTGGAGGCTTCTGCCTGGCCAACGCCTACGGACCCTATACCGGCTCGTATGATCTCGGCCATGTAGGCAGCGGCATTCAGCGTCAGTGCCAAGACGCCGGCCTGGATGTTGCCCGGCAGGACAGCAATACCGAGATCAACGTCTTCAAAGCGGTAGAGACCTGCTGCAGCCAGACCTGTGTAGATGAAAACAATCTGCACGAGCAGCGGTGTGCCCCGAAATGCCCACACGAAGAATCGTGCGGGCAAGTTGAGCGAGCGGTATCTGGAAATCGTCGCGAGTGCCAGAAACAGTCCCAGCACCGTGCCCAGTGCCTGGGCAATGACGCTGATGCTGAGCGTCAGCCAGAGACCGTTCAGATAAACGGTACTCGGCCTGAGCAGATACTCCCAGAAGATACTCGGATCAAAGTTCATGGGTCAGGTCCTATTCGATAGCGTCGGCCCCGAGTTCCCATTTTTCCAGCAGCTTCATGTAGGTTCCATCTTCGCGGATGGAATCGAAGGCCTTCTGAAGCGCACCGACCGTGTCGGCTTCCCCCTTGCGGATCGCCATGCCCGTCTTGATCTTGTTGAAGGGTTCTCCCGCGATGTCAAAGATCTGACCGGCCTTTGTGAAGAAGAAAGCGGCGGTTTCCAGTGTTGTGCCATACGCGTCGACCTGACCAGTCTGCAGTGCCTGGCGCGCGTCGGCGTCCTTCGGGAAGACGACGATGTTGGCTTCCGGCTTGCCGGCTTCCTTGAAAAGCTTGTTCTGCTCATCGAGAAGGCTCTGAATGGTCGTTCCGTTGCCGACGGACACCTTCAGGCCAGAGAGGTCAGCAAGGCCCTTGATGTTCTTCGGGTTGCCCTTCGGGGCCAGCAGGGACTGGCTCGAATACATATAGTTGATGAAGTCGACCACTTCGCGACGCTCCGGCTTGTCGAAGAGCTGGGAGAGAATGGCGTCACACTGCTTTGCCATCAGCGCTGGGATGATGGCACTAAAGGCGACCTCCTTCCATTGCACCTCTAGACCCATCCGCTTGGCCAGTTCCGTTCCAAGTTCAATCTCGAAACCCGTCAGAACCTGGGCCTCGTCATAGAAGCCGAGCGGTGGATTGCCGAACTCTGCGCAAAATGTCAGTTTGCCGGCCTGCGTGAGATTGGCCGGAGGGGCAACGCTTGCTGCATTGGCGGTGCCTGCCATGAGCATCAGCGCGATGGCGCTGATCAGTTTAAGCGGTGAACGCTTCATGTCGATGTTCTCCTTCTGGATTTTCTTCGCGCGGAGGCTTCTGCATCTCGAGCGAGAGACCATTTTTATTTTATTGGTGGGCACTTACATTTGGCCGAGGCATAGCTGGCCAGGTTGAGGCAGCGAGGGTGGGGGAGCCTAAGTCTCGCGCTATGACGGCCGCAAGCTTTGCCAATAGATGATCGAACATGGGCATTTCGGGCCCTCGCCAATCACCTGCACGCGACGTCCGATCGCTTGTTGCGGATGCCCCAACCACTCTGCAACAGAAGGATGATAGCTCCGCGATGTCCCGCATTACTTAGTGAATTCTCGTAGTATGGACGGGGATTTTTCCGACTTTCGGCAGTGTCTTGGTGTGCGCGAACGCGACCGGAAGCCGGCTGCGAAGCCGCAATTCGCGGTCAAGGGCTGAAACGATGAGAGGCGCCCGAAGCCGCAGTGATCGCGCGCAAGGTTGGGCTGCCCTGCTCTGGCAGGGTTTCAGTGGCTCTGCAAGAGAACCGCCGTCAAAACGAAGCAGGTGCGGCCAGCAGGGAAGGCGCAGTATCAGGCAAAATCTGAGGCGTTCCCGCCGTTGACTTGGCTTTGTCTCAGGTGCCTTTTGTCCTCAAGTCTGCGGGTATCTCGCCAATGGCTTGATCGAGTGTCTCAAGGCATCGCGCAACGTCTGCCAGGCTGAAGACCAGAGGCGGGCGGATCTTGATGATGTTTCCGAACGGCCTGTCGACGAGACGAGCACGCCAAGCGATTTCAGCCGTTCACGAACCCAACGTGCGGCAAGCTTTGCTGGAGCCTTCGTTTCGTGGTCGATCACCAGCTCGACGCCGATGAACAATCCTCGACCGTGGATGTGGCCGATGATGTCATGCCGGCTCATCAACGCTTCCAGACCCTGTCGCAGGCTTTGACTCTACGTTACGACAAGGTGCTGTCCATTGTCGATCCGACCGAGATCTCGCAGCCACTGGCTGGGCAGAAGGTCGTCGTCTGTGGTTACCCGGACGGCAGGCTGGAGATCATGCATCACAGCTTTTCCGTGCCCTACAGAGCTTTCGACAGATTAGGGTCTGTGCATCGAGCACAGGTCGTCGACAATAAGCGGCTGGATGACATGCTGTCGATCGTAGCTTCGATGCAGGCCAGGCGCGAACTTGAGCGTAGCAGGAGCGGCCCATCCCGGACGGGTCAGCAAGATCATATGTTTGGCATTCGGGACGGCAGCATTGGAAACGGTTACCAGAAACGTGGCCGCAAGCCCGGCCGTCGGACGAATTTCATGAACGATCCGGAAGTCATCGCCAAAAGGAAGAAGGCTTTGGCGCGCATGGAAGCCGCAGAATGACGTGAGCCAGTCTCAAAGCTAAAGCCGAAGAGGTGCGCCCCCACCCGCCCCGATCTGATCTTGCAAGCGGGTCTGCCGCTCAGATCGGGGCTGATCGGCAGCGCCAGTGCCGCGTTTCTAACTGGCTGGTAAGCACGCGTCTATAACCAGCTTTGACAAAGGCTAGTTTTAGCCATCTCGACGCGATCTTTATGCAAATCTTTGTGCAATCAGGCCCCCCGCAACCAGTTTAAACAGGAAAAACCCACCGCCTCCGCATCACCGGGGCGGCTTTGCGTTTGGACGCCACAAAATCCGGCAAGGCCTCGCAGGCCGCGACCACAACCTTTGCCCGGGATCTAGAGTGCCGCCCGACCAGTCCGAGCAGGGCTCTTGTCCTAGCCCAGCGACATGCGGCAATAGCGGCAACTGTCGCGGTAGACGGTGACAGGGCGGCCGTCGCAGGTCGCGGCGATCCGCAGCCGTTCGGGCAGGCGCGGATCGGCGCCAATGCGGAACATGTTCTCGCCGATCGGGACGAGTTCCATATCGGGATCGGGTCCCTCCACCCCGCCCGGTGATAACAGAAAGGGACGGCCCTCGCGCAGCACGATGCGGAATGTGGGGGACCACGGGAAATAGCTGCGATAGCGGCCGACGAGGGCGGCGTGCTGCGGGCGCGGCGCTGTCACCGGAAGGGCATGGGCCGCGCCGGCCGACCGGTAGAGCCGCCCGCCGAAGCTCCATGCACGGCTTGGATGGTCGAAGCTGAGGTGGAAGCGCTCCATGGCCGGATGGTCCGTCGTGAGGCGTGCGTCACCCGATCGCGCACAGCAGCATTGGGCGGTCAGGGCTCGATGACGATCGCCGCAGTAACTTTCTAAGCTCCTGTATAGCAGAAACCTCGCGTTTAGCGGTATCTGAAGCGATAGAGACGCCACAGAACACAATTCGCCAGATCAGCGCACTCACGCGCCCGTCTCAGTTTCCCGCCAGATATCTGCCACCATTTCACGCATCAGAAGAGCATCACTCCATCGGTCGGATATGTCGTTTCCATCTGCTCCCGTGATCGCGTAGGGCTTGGGGCCGAGCTCACAGACGAAGGGCAGAACAGCATCGGCAGCGGCGCGGTGCCGCCAGCTCCGGAATCCCAGGCGCCACCATCCGAGGAACAGATCCACCCATTGCCGATGATGGGGAAAGGAGACCTCGACCTGAATCTGCTCGCGGCTCGCCACTCGACCGTGAAACGCCCATGAATTGTCGAGGATCCGCTCGATTTGTGAATGGCTTTCCTCCGGAACGGGCCAGGCAAATTCGCGACCGACGAGATAATGCGACAGGTCTGCCAGCAAAGGCAGGTCCGGCATGGCCTCCAAAAGATCCAGCGTGAAATGCAGATCCGTCGTCATACGGTCGCGATGGGTTTCGATGAGGACGGGAAAGCTCACTTCTTCTGCCAGGCGCATCCAACCCTCTAGGATCGGGATGCATTCTGACACCGTGCGGGGACGGATGTCCGCGTGGAGATCGATGTGTCCCACTCCGAATTCAGCAGCGATCTCAAGTACGGGCTTGAGATCGTCGACCGTGCTGACAAAGCATTGCCCCTCGTAATAGGTGCACCCCTTCGGTAGAAGACCAGCGATCCGCCGCACCTTCTCGCGATCGTGACAATGGGCACTCACACCACCGAAACCCGCCTCGGCGATTTTTGCAATATTCTCTTCAAGGGATCGCTCGAAGCCGTCCGTATGGCGGCGCTCCATTGCCCAAAGGGATTGTAGGAAGACCAGTTCTTGCATCTGCGACCCTGTTACGTCAGTTCTTCATGACTTAAGAGACTGCTCTCTGAAGCAGGAGTCAAGCGCTTAACCTGGATCAATTCGCATAAGTTAAGCGCTTGACGATCGTTAGGTGTGGTGTATGATCCGCTATAAGGTCAGCGGGGGAGGCAGAGCCTTATGAGAAAACCGCGAGTGAAAGCGCTTGATGTTGCCAGGGCTGCGGATGTCTCAACGGCAACCGTCTCGCTGGTGATGAACGGCAAGGCCGAGAAGCGTGTTCCTCTTGAAACCCGCCAGCGTGTGCTTAAGGTCGCCGCAGACCTCGGATATACCGTGGATCTGAGGGCGCGGGGTCTGGCGACCGGAACAAGCCGCCTCATCGGCTTTCTCGTTCCCAACAGCGTCGGCAATCCGTTTTTTGGCGCCCTTCACATGGAGTTGTTGCGGGAGTTGGGGAGCAGCTATCAGGTGCTGACCGTGGCAACCGATGTGGGCGAGGAGGTTGCGAGACGGAATATCGAGCAGCTTCTGGCGATGGGGATCGATGCGCTCGTGGCGATGTCGGTCGATAGCGCCTATTTGCGCCCGATCCAGTCGGACATACCGATGATCCTCATTGACACCGATCGCTTCGGCCCGGGTGTCGCGGCGCTGAATTTCGCGGTGGAGAAGGGCGCGCGGGATTTGGCGGAACATCTCGTCGAGCTCGGTCACCGACGGATCATCTATGTCGAGGCGACCACGCGGTCGCGCACATTTCCCGCTCGCCGTAATGCGCTCTTTACGGCTCTGGAAGAGGCCGGCGTCGCGCCCCCGGCGGTGATCGAGACCGACATCGACATGCTGGATGCGGAGCGCGTTGCTCAACCGCTGCTTCGTAAATGGAGCAATGATGGAGTGACGGCGATCATCTGCGCAACAGATCTGCAGGCCTACGGCGTGCTTACCGCAATGAAGTCCGAAAACATTTCGGTCCCCCACGAAATGTCTATCGCAGGCTTCGACGACCTTCCCTTCTCGCGGGTCGTAGAGCCTCAACTCACATCCGTTCGCCTCCCGGGCGACGCGCTCGCTCGCGGTGCTGTGGCGGAGCTTCGCGGATTGCTCGATCGAAAGTCTGCCCGCATCGCCAGCATCGTTATCGATGTTGAACTGCAGCGACGTGGATCCACAGCCCGGGCGCGCTCGACCCCCTGAACCCCTTTAGAAGATGCCAAAGAAGGAT
Source organism: Rhizobium sp. AQ_MP (assembly GCF_014237835.1). GTDB lineage: Bacteria > Pseudomonadota > Alphaproteobacteria > Rhizobiales > Rhizobiaceae > Allorhizobium. The sequence goes on along the minus strand of NZ_JACJVI010000018.1, from coordinate 32,792 downwards.
TCCTGTCCGATTAGTTAAGCGCTTAACTTAAGTAGATTGCGATGCTGGACCCATTGGAGAGAGAAATGACGAAGATGCATTTGAAGGTCGATCTGGACGCCTGCCAGGGGCATGGGCTCTGCTATTTCGCGGCCGAGGCGCTCTACGAAATCCGCGACAGCGACGGTCGCGCGATTGTCCTGCTGGACCCCGTCCCCGAGGACATGCACGCCGCTGCGCGAAAATCTGCAGAGGTCTGTCCGGAGAGGGCGATCACTATCATCGAGGAATGAGACGAGCCACGTTCATTGGCCGCGTGACCACATTTTGAGGGAATAATCCTGGTGACCATCGTAGACTTTGATCACAACAGCAGAGAACATGTCGACAAGGCCTACGAAACCTATCGACGACACCGTTCGGAATGTCCGGTGGCCTGGACAGAAAGCCATGGCGGCTACTGGGTTCTGGCGGGTTACGACGAGGTCTTTCAGGTTGCGCGCGACGACCATACTTTCTCTTCCACGAAGGGGGCGGTGGTTCCCAGCACCGATGTCGGCCAGTTGCTGCCCATCATGGCAGATCCGCCTGAACTGGAGCGCTACCGGACATTGATCAATCCGTTCCTGACGCCCAAGGCGGTCAAGGAACAGGAGGCGTTCATCCGTGAGATCACGGACGAGGCCATCGATTCATGGATCGAGACGGGTTCGGCCGACCTCGTCATGGATCTTGCGAACCCGATCCCCGCAAAACTGACCATGCGGCTTCTTGGTCTCGATCCCGCCGAGTGGCGCATGTTTGCGGAGCCGCTGCACGATGTGATGTACACCCGTCCCGGCACGCCTGAAAACGAAGATGGTCAGCGGCGCGTTCTCTCTTTTTCGCAGAAGATCATCGAAGAAGTGGACACGCGGATCGCCACGCCGAAAGACGATATGATCTCGCGCCTGCTTGCCTCCGAGTACAATGGCGTCAAGACATCCCGTCAGGAAGTCATCGACCTGGCGCGAATGGTCATTTTCGGCGGGATGGATACCGTGGTTGCCGCCCTTGGCAACATCTTCCTGCAGCTGGATCGACATCCCGACATTCGCCGTAGGCTCATCGAGGACAGAGGTCTTCTTCCGACGGCAATCGAAGAGTTTCTGCGGTTCGAGGCGCCGATCCAGGGCTTTGGCCGATACGTGACGCGCGACACATGCATCGGAACCCAGTCGATCAAGGCCGGTGAAACCGTCTTCATGCTGTGGGCCAGCGCCAATCGCGATGAAAAGGTGTTTGGGAACAATGCCGACGAACTGGACATCGAACGGATGCCCAACCGGCACCTGACGTTCGGTGTTGGCGGACATCGTTGCCAGGGTTCGACGGTGGCGCGCACCGAATTGCGGATCGTGCTGGACCGTGTGCTGGAGCGAATCCCCGACTATAAGGTGGTTTGGGACAAGGTCGTGGGGCCCGACACGATTGGGTCCTCGTATGGCCAGCGGTCCGTCCCGGTCACCTTCACTCCCGGCAACAAGCTGAACGCATAGGTGCCGCGGTGACAGATTTGACCGCTGCGACACATCTGGCATCGAAGCGCATAGCGATCGTCGGCGCATCCGTTGCGGGTGTCGCTGCTGCCGAAGCCCTCTCGAAAGCGGAGTTCAAAGGGTCGATTGACGTTTTCGATGCCGACCCTGAGCTTCCTTACGATCGTCCGCCTCTCTCCAAGCAGTTCGCCTCGGGCGATTGGAATGAAGAGAAACTGCGGTTTCATGATCAGGCCTGGTGGCAGGAGATCGGTGCGACGCTGCGGCTCGGTTGCAGGGTTGCAGGGTTGGAGGCCAGCGGACGGCGATTGCGTCTTGCCGACGGTTCCAGGGTCGAAAACGACGGTCTTGTCATCGCGACGGGAGCGGAACCTGTCACGCTCGAATGTCTTGCGGGACGTCGAAACGTTTCGGCCCTGCGCACCTTGGCAGATGGGCGCCTCTTGGGCGAGGCGCTCCGCAACGCGCACCATCTCGCGATCATCGGTAGCGGGTTCATCGGCCTTGAGGTGGCGGCCATCGCGTCGTCGCTCGGCTTGAAGGTCACCGTCATCGAGATGTCGGCCATGCCCATGGGGGCAAGGCTTGGCGTTGAGGTGGCGAAGCGCATTTTGAGCCTGCATGAGAGACACGGAATACGATTCCGCTGCGGCCGGACCGTCGTCTCGGCCGACGGCAGCGCCGAAGTCAGGTCGCTGACGCTTGACGATGGAACGACCGTCAACACCGATCATGTCCTGGTCGGCGTCGGCGTGAGACCGGCGCTCGAATGGCTTCGGCATTCGGGGATCGTGATCGATAACGGGATCTTCTGTGACGCCCATGGCCGGACCAGCCTGCCTGCGGTCTACGCAGCCGGGGATGCAGCATCCTGGATGAATCCTCTTTTCGCTGAGCAGATGCGGGTGGAACATTGGACCACCGCGCGCGAACAGGGGCAGCATCTGGCCCCGTATCTCCTCCGGGAGCTCTATGGTGGATCTGCAGAGCAAGCGTCGTTCGAACACGTTCCCTATGTCTGGTCGGATCAATACGGCCTGAAAATCCAGATCGTCGGCCGTTTCATGCCTTCGGACACGTTCCGCGTCGATCACGATGAACCCGATAGTGGCCGGTTCGCAGGCAGTTATTGGCGTGGCGACAAGCTCCGCGGCGGGGTCGCGATCAACATGCCGAAGCAGATCATGTCCTATCGTAAGGAGATACTTTCGCAGTTCAAGAGCATGTGAAAACTGGCCGCTCGCACGTCCGCGATCCCAGTCAGCTTTCATGAATCAAGAGCCAAAACGGATCGTCAGTCCATTGGATCAAGACGAACCAGGGGAACCAACAATGTCCAATGTGACAAGACCTGCGCTTGAATGTCGTGATGTTACCGTCCGGTTCGGCCCGACAACGGCGCTCGAGGATGTGAGTGTAGCCTTCGCTGCCGGCGAGATTCATGCGGTGGTCGGTCAGAACGGGGCAGGGAAGACTACCTTTGCCCGCACTGCTGCAGGTCTCTTGCAGCCGAGCTCGGGTGGCGTGGATGTATTGGGACGCGAGGTTCGCCCAGGTGATGTCGGCGAAAGCCGTGCGGCGGGCGTGGAGTTGGTCCACCAGAGCTTTGCGCTTCCTCCGTCCTTCAGTGTTGCAGAGGTCATGGAGTTCGGCGCGACAGGGAAGGGTCGCATCTACAGCCGCGGCGCTCTCGCCGAAAAGTGGCGCAAGCATCTCGCCGATCTCGACATTCAGGTCGATCTCCACCGGAAGGTTGCCGATCTTCCAATCGAAACCCAGCAGAGCATAGAGATTGCACGCGCACTCATAACGGAGGCCAAGGTGCTGATCCTTGATGAGCCGACTGCCGTGCTTTCTCCCACTGGGATTGATACGCTTTTTGCGCGGGTGCGTCGTCTCAAGTCGCGGGGCGTCACAGTCATCCTCATTCTGCACAAGATCGCAGAGGTTCTCGCCATCGCCGACACCGTCACAGTCCTGCGTGGCGGCCGAAAGGTATGTGGACCGCTCGACGGGCGGGAAGTTTCCGGCGACGAGTTGGCCAGCTTGATCGTCGGCGATGCGCCGTCCAAGTCGCAGAGCGCGAATGATGGCGATAGAGCAAGTGCAGAAGCGGGTGTGTCCGGCGATGCGCCGCATCCGGTGCCGGTGTTTGCCGGAGCTCCGGCGCTGGAACTTCGTAACGTGTCGACCCGGCCCGACAGAGAAGGCGTTGCGCTCGATGCGGTCCGTCTAAAGATCCGTCCTGGCGAGATCGTGGGAGTGGCGGGCGTCGAGGGAAACGGTCAGAGAACGCTGGTTCGCGCGATCGCTGCGCTGGTCGATCTGGGCGAGGGCACCATATCGCTTTCCGGTCTCGACGTGACGTCGAAGCCGCTCGCGGCACGGCGCAATGCCGGCCTGCGGATCATCCCCTTCGAACGCAATGTTGAAGGTTTGAGCCTCACAAGTTCGCTGTGGGAGAACTGGAGCACGCGCAAACTGCTTCAGGGCAGTCTGCTGCGCTTCATCCGACCTTCCGCCGTCCGCACCGCCTGCGATGCGTCTCTTGACGGTTGGGGCGTTCACTATCGGAACTCCGGCCAGAAGGCTGGGTCGCTGTCGGGCGGCAATGCACAGAAGGTCATTCTGGCACGGGAGGTCGATGGTGATGCCAAGCTCATCATCGCCGCCCAGCCGACACGTGGCCTCGATATCGGAGCCACGGCCTTCGTCTGGCAGTCGCTGCGCGCGGCCCGTGATCGCGGGGCTGCCATCCTCCTGATCTCGTCTGACCTCGATGAGATTTTCGATATTTCCGACCGTGTTGTCGTGATGCTGTCCGGCCGGATCAGCGGCGAATTTCTCCCTCCCTACGATATCCACGCGGTGGGTGCAGCAATGACCGGCACAGCGATGAAGGCGACAGCATGAGAGACAGCCTTTTCACCGTCGGCCGCAGCCTGATCTTCGTTGCGCTTGCGCTCGGGCTCTGCGCCGGCGTGTTCCAGATGGCCGGTTACAGCGCGCCAGACATGCTCTGGTCGGTCGCGGAGGGTGCCTTCCTTCGGGACGGCGCCATTGTCCAGGATCTGCGATGGGCCTTGCCGCTCTTCATCACGGCCGTCGGCGTGTCGATTTCCTTCCGCGCCGGGTTCTTCAATATTGGTGCGCAAGGCCAGTTTTACCTCGGCGCGATCGCATCTGCCTTCGCGGCGGAGTTCCTCAGAGGCAGTCCCGCATTCGCCGCCATTCCCCTGATCCTTCTCGCCGGCGTCGTGGGTGGCGCGCTTTGGGGCCTTTGGCCTGGTCTGTTGCGGGTGCGGTCCGGGACCGACGAAGTGATCACGACATTGATGGGCAATTTTCTGGCGACACTGTTGCTGCTCTATGTGACATCCGGGCCGCTCAAGGATCCCTCCGGTTCCGGCCAGCAGGCATCGACCCGGCCTCTCGATCCTGCCTACCGGATCTCGGACTCCCTCGGCCTTTCGCCAACGATCATCGCCATCGCCCTCATCATCGGACTCGTCATGTGGCTTCTGGTGAACCGCACGGCCTTCGGCATCTTGGCCGGTCTCGCCGGCCGTAACGGCACGATGTTGACGTGGCAGGGCGGGCAACTGTGGAGATTCGGGCTGTCCAGCTTCGTCTTGTCCGGGGCGCTTGCCGGTCTGGCGGGTGCGATCGAATTCATGGGTCCAAACGGGCGCGTCGTCTCCGGCTTCCTTCCGGCGCATGGCTTCACCGCCATCCTGATCGCCCTGGTCGCCAACCTTTCCATCGTCGGAACGGCTGTCACGGCCCTCTTTTTCGGCGGCCTTGCCTCTGCCGCGCTCTACCTGCCCGTCATGGCCGGGCTCCCGGCCTCCGCGATCGACATCATCAATGCGGCAATAGCGTTGTTCATCACCGCACGATCAAAGTTCATCGACAGGCTGTTCGGTTCGAGAGCACCCGATGCAGGGGGGGCCTCGAAATGAACGAGATCATTATCGGAGTGCTCCGGTCAGGAACGCCGCTGGTCTACGTCACTCTGGCCGGCGTGATTGCCCAGCGTGCGGGTATCTGGAATCTTGGCCTTGAAGGGCTGATGATCATGGGTGCCTGTGCCACGATCCTCGGCATCATGCTGACCCATTCCGTGGTCGCGGCTCTGCTGATTGCCATGCTGATCTGCGTTCTGGCTTCCGTGCTGCTCTGGTTCGTCATCGATCGTCTGAAGGCAAATCCCATCATTGCGGGTCTTGGCCTCACCGGACTCGGCATAGGCGGAACCGGCCTAGCGATCGAATCGATCTTCGGCAGCCAAGCGACGGTGACCGCGCCGTTCGGCCTGCCGAAGCTGGGTCCATTTTTTGGCGCCTACGGCGTACTGTCCGTCGCCGTCGCGGCTTTGCCGTTCGTCGTATTCGGCATGTGGATCTTGCTGCGCCGGACCCGCTTCGGATTGCAGCTTGCGGCTTCGGGGGAGCATCCATTCGCGGCCCGGAGCGTCGGGATCAACCCGTCTCGCATGCGGCTGATAGCACTGGCGATCGGTGGCGTGCTGTGTGCGATTGGCGGTGCGGAACTCTCCGCCGGCAGCCTGCAGTTCTTCGCTCAGGGCATGACGGCAGGTCGTGGCTTCATTGCTTTCGCTGCCGTCATCCTGGGTGCGGCTCATCCGCTGGCCGCGACTTTGGCTGCGCTGTTTTTCGCCGTGGTGGGCGCCTTGGGCATTCGGGCTCAGTTGATGTTCGGCGACAGGGTGCCTCGCGACCTCCTGCAGGCGTTGCCCTACCTGGCGACCATCTTCGGCATCTGGTTCTCCGGCAAGGTCCGGGGCGGCGCAAAGGCGACGGGCAGCTTCGCCGAACTCAAGGATCCTTAGAAAGCAGCGAAATAGCGGTGGGACGCAAGAGCGTCATTCTCAGCGGGGCAAAGAGCATTCAGCCGCCATCCTGAAAGACCAGCATCGTCCCGGGGCGGCGGGTGGGTGCAGAAAACACCAACAACAAGCCAACCAAAAAGAGGGAATTGATATGACAAACGAAACTGGGATGAATTCTTCAATCAATCGCCGCAGCTTCCTTCATCTGAGTGCTGGCGCGGCGGCCCTTTCCGTCACGACTAGCCTTCTGCCAGACCTCGCGATGGCGGCCGACGGTGTCGTCGCACTGGTTCACACGCAGGCTGCCGGCGACAACGGCCCCGTAGACCAGATGATTGCCAAGTTGAAGCAGCTGGCCGCGGAGAAGGGCTTCGAGTACCGCGTTGTCTACGCCCAGGATCCTGCCACCTACGAGTCTGTTTTCCGAGCGCTCGGTGACGCCGGGGCGGCAATCATCATCTCGACGTTCAACGGTGTGACAGAGCCTTTCAAGGCGCTCGCGCCGTCTTATCCCAAGACGAAATGGATTCAGATATTCGGCGACCCGATGAACCCACCGATCCCCAATGTCGTCACCGTTTCCTATGATTATCACCTCGGCTGTTATCTCTCCGGCGTCTTCGCCGCCGTGATGTCGAAGTCCGGAAAGATCGGCTATGTCGGCGGCGTATCGCTGCCGCAGTTGAATGCCGACTTTAACGCGCTGAAAGCCGGCGCAATATCAATCCGTCCCGACATCACGGTAACGGGCGCCTTTGCCGGATCGTTTCAGGATCCAGCAAAGGGCCAGGAAATCGCGACGCAGATGTACAATGATGGCATTGATTACATCCAGACTGATTCAGCGGCCACGGATAGCGGTGTAATTGCCGCCGCCACCGAAATGGAAGGCCGGATGGTGAGTTGCATCTCTGAGGCACAATACGCTCTTGGCCCGAAGTCGGTCATTTCGATCGTTGGTCTCGATTTCGGCGCCTCGCTCTACAACGAGACCACCAAGGCCCTCGCGCCGGACTGGAAGGGCGGCATCCACGAAAAGACAGGACTGGGCTCAGGCGTCATCGACTTCATAGCGTCACCCGTCTTCGCCGAACAGGGGCCGAAAGACCTGGTCGAGAAGACCAAAGCTGCGATGGAGGCGGTCGACAAAGCCCGCGCCGGCATCCTGAACGGGTCGATCATCGTCCCCTTCATCACCACCATCTGACAGCGCTGAAGCTACCGAGGATGTTCGTCTTCGAGGGAGGCTATGACAAGGCTGCACTCGGTGATTGCGATTGTCGGGTGCTGGAGCCCAGCCCTCAGTTCTAACTCTTGTCGTTTGTCTCAGCCCTCCGGAATGGTGCTCGGAGGGCTGAGCTGTTGATTGCGGTGCAGTGCTCAAGAGCCGAGCGTACATCCTTCCATCTGGCAATGTCGTCAACCTCGATAATCGCTCCGGCCACAAGCGACTGGCGGCGGGTGCGATGATCGAAAACTTCTCCCCGTATGAGGGCGCCGCTCCACTACGGGCGGCGGCGTGGCAGGGCCAGGTAAGGCGTTTGCTTTTCGACCAGTGAAGACCAGCGGTAATCGATCGGATTGACAGCCGCGCCAAGGGAGCGGCTGTCAATCCATCACCGTCAGGCGGCGGCGCGTGGGCGCAGAGCGTTCACCTGGTTGTCGACGCCGTTGACGAGGGCCGTCAGCTTTATGTCGAAAACGATCTCCGCAAAGGGGCCGCTCAGGCCATTCGCCTTGATGCTGGCTTCATCGTTTAGCTCGATGACATCCGGTACCAGGCCGTCGCGTGTCGCATAGGCGAAGTCATCGTTGATCAGCGGATCGCCGGCGATGTTGATCTGCGTTGTCAGCTTGCGATGGCCTTCGGCGCTGACGAAGAAGTGGATATGGGCCGGGCGCTGACCGTGGCGACCGAGTGCGGAGAGGAGCTTCTCGGTCGGGCTGCCCGGAGGCACGCCATAGCCGTGCGGCACGATGCTTCGGAACTTGTAGCGGCCATTTTCGTCCGCGATGATCGTGCGGCGCATGTTGAAGGGTGCCTGTTTGCCTGTTGGATCGAAGTGCGAATAGAAGCCGCGCGTGTCGCAATGCCAGACCTCGACTTTTGCACCAGCGCTCGGCTTGCCGTCGGCGCCATAGACGGTGCCATGCATGATCAGCGTATGACCGTCGGTATCCGTGCCGTCATCGAGACGCGCGAAGCCCTGACATTCCGGAGCCCCAGCGACATAGAGCGGCCCCTCGATCGTCCGCGGCGTCTCGTTCTTGATGCCGAGCGCTTCGTCGATCGCATCCAGGCGCTCGTCGAGGAAATGGTCGAGGCCGAGGCCGGGCGAAATCAGGCCGGCCTGTCCGGTGGCACCAATCTCGTTCATCCAGGCAATTGCCGTCCAGTATTCGTCCGGCGTGACGTCCAGATCGTCGATCGTCTTGAAGAGGTCGGAGACGATCCGGTGGACGATCTGCTTGACGCGCGGATTGCCATCCTTCTGCTCGAAGCCGCTCAAGACCTTGAGAAAGTCCTGGATATCGGGGCGATTGAAGATTTTTACGCTCATGTCATGTCCTCCTCACATGGGTGATTAGAGCCAGATTTCTCCGGCCTTGTCGTCAGCGGTCGTCGTCGCGAACAGCCGAGGGATGGCGCAGCAACGGCATCACCTCGATGTGCATGAATTTGAAAAGGGGCAGGCCGGAGAGCAGCGCGTGCAGCTCATCGTTATCGGCCACGTCAAAAATGCTGATGTTCGCGTAATGCCCGGCGATCCGCCAGATATGCCGCCACTTGCCTTGCGCCTGCAGCGCCTGGGAATAGGCCTTTTCCCGCTCCAGGATATCCCTGGCTTGCTCGGCAGGCAGATCATGCGGCAGGTTGACGGTCATCTTGACGTGAAACAGCATCGTCTTGTCCTCAGTCCTGCGCCGCGGTCATGTGTCGCGATCCCTCGCGGGTGAAGCGCTTGAGCTTGTCTTCGTCGAGCGAGATGCCGAGACCGGGGCCTGTCGGTATTGCCAGCGAGAAATTGCTGTAGTCGAGCTGTGTTTCCAGGATCTCCTCGGTCAGAAGCAGCGGGCCGAAGAGCTCGGTTCCCCACTGCAACTCCGCAAAGGTCGAGAAGACATGGGCTGAAACGATGGTTCCTATTGCGCCCTCGAGCATGGTGCCGCCATAGAGTTCGATACCGGCCGCATCGGCAATGGCTGCGACGCGCTGCGCGTTGAATGGTCCGCCGCTCTGCTCCACCTTCACGGCAAAGACATCGGCGCCATTGGTGCGCGCAATCTCGAATGCGCTTTCCGGTCCGGTCAGGGATTCGTCTGCCATGACGGCGATCGGGAAGCGGCGGACGAGGCGGCCAAGTGCTGCCGTGGACTTGACCGGTTGCTCGACGAGTTCGCAGCCAGCGTCGGCAAGAGCCGCAATGCCGAGATTGGCTTCGGTTTCGGTCCAGGCCATGTTGACATCGACACGGACGGCGCCGCGATCGCCGAGTGCGCGCTTGATGGCGGCAACATGGGCAACGTCCTCGCGCACGGCGCGCAGACCGATCTTCAGCTTGAAGGTCGAATGGCGACGGAGCGAAAGCATCTGCTCAGCCTCGTCGATGTCGCGGGCGGTGTCCCCCGAGGCGAGCGTCCAGGCCACAGGCAATCGATCCCGGCGGCGACCGCCAAGGAGTTCACTGACTGGCAATGCTACGCGTTTGCCTTGGGCGTCGAGGAGGGCGGTTTCCACCGCACTCTTTGCGAAGCGGTTGTCCTTCACCATGTTGCCGAGCCGCGCCATCAGGGACTGGATACGCGTGGCATCCTGGCCGAGCAGAACCGGCGCAAAATAGCGATCGATCGAGAGTTTCATGCTTTCCGGGCTTTCGCCGCCATAAGCGAGCCCGCCGATGGTCGTGCCTTCGCCGATGCCGACGATGCCGTCGCTTGCGTATATCCGGACCATCATCAGCGTCTGGCCGGTCATCGTCGCAACCGAGAGCTTGTGCGGTCGGATTGTCGGCAGATCGACGAGCATCGTTTCGATGCGTTCGATTGTCGGGGCGGCGGCAAGCGCCTCAAGGGGTGGGTGAATGGTCGCGTTCATGAAGACGATCATGGAAAAGATCGGCCGGCCCGTCCAAGACCATTTGGGTGTCGCATGATACCTTCAGGGTATGATACTTGCCTTGGCTGCTGGATTTGAGAGCCGATCTGGCGCAATCTGTCGCAATCATACCAGTAGGGGCAGGGTGGTCATGGACCTTAGGCAGCTTCGATACTTCGTTGCCGTAGCGAAGGAGCGCAACTTCACACGTGCCGCCGATCAGTTGCACATCGCACAGCCGCCCCTGAGCCGCCAGATTCAATTGCTGGAAGAAGAACTCGGCGTCGAACTTATCATCCGCTCCAGCCGGCCGGTTCGTCTGACGGAAGCTGGCCGCGTCTTCTACGAACAGGCCCTGCAGATCCTCGGTCGTGTCGAGCAGATGAAGGAGGCGACGCGACGGGTCGGTCTCAATCAAAACAGCGTTCTGTCGATCGGCTTCGTCGCATCCACACTCTACGGTGAGTTACCCGCCTTGGTGCGAAAACTGAGGCACGAGGCGCCAGGCACAGATATTCAGCTTCTGGAGATGATGTCAGTCAACCAGCTCCCTGCCTTGAAAGAGGGGCGGATCGATATCGGTCTCGGACGGTTGCGACACAATGATCCGCACATCAGGTGCACGGTGTTGCGCGAGGAGCGCCTCGTTGTTGCCATCCCACAAGGCGCACCGCTTTCAAGGGCGAGCACCCCGCTCAGTACGCAGGCTCTGACCGACCAGAAAATCATAGTCTATCCGCGCGAGCCGCGACCGAGTTATGCTGATCAGGTGCTTGGCATGCTGCTGCACCATGACGTCCAGCCACAGGAAGTCCATGAAGTGAGCGATATCCAGTCGGCGCTGGGGCTCGTGGCTGCGGAGTCCGGTGTCTGCATTGTCCCGTCTTCGGCACGCACGCTGCGCTCTGACCTGCACTACCGATTGCTTGAAGTGGAACGTGCGACGTCGCCCGTCGTGTTGAACCACCGTGCCGGAGACGAATCTGCAACGGTGCTGCAGGTCAAGCGCCTCCTGCGTGAGCTTTATGCGGAAAGGCATTCCTGGCTGGAGTCCGAACACAATATCTCGATCAATGTCGATCTCTAGCGACGTGGCGCGGATCAGGCACTCTCTCGGGTGAAGTCCCTCAGAATAGTTTGCCTTATCAGGAGCCAGGCAAGTGACGCTGCGGCAAGCATTGCCAGTCCGCCTGCCATGACGTCCGAGGATCCATGCCGCCACGTGCCGACTTCGGCAACCAGCAGAAAGCACATATTGGCATCCAGACCGACCGGCTGTGTCTTCCGGTGGACCCTAAGAAGAGCGCCGGCCGCAAGGAAGGCGGCAGTCAGTGCAACAAGCAGCACTGGATGATGGACGAGGACAAAATTGCTTGTCGCGTGATACGCAATCCCGCTGGCAACGCCGATCGCGACCCCTGGTAACAGGCTGCGGTGGATCGGTCGGGGATCGGGCGCGCTGGACATGATCAGCGCGTAGACAACCAGTGTCATCCCGAACGCGAGCACCGGGAAGCTTGCGATCGAGGCCGTGGATATGGCTGCAAACAGGGTGGCGCCGCCGCAGAGCAGAAAGCGCTTTGCACCGGCCCACTTCGTACGACCATGAGGTGGCCGGACAAGATCTGAGCCGCGCGCCGGCGTGAAAAGAACCGTCACAGCCGCAACGCAAATCACACCGAGAATGGTGCAGAGAATACGGTCAACAGCCAGCGCGACGGGGGTCGCTGCTCCCTGGTGCGGTAAGCCAGAAAGGAAAGGCAACACAACGACAAGCATCGTAATCGCCGCCATAAAGGTGCCGTAACTTCGGCTCGTGCCGATCGTGAAAGCCAATGCCGCGCAGCCCCCGATAAAGGCAGAGAGACAAACAATCAGCACTAGCTGAGGCGGATGCAGAACGATGAGGCACAGGGAGACCACCGCGCCGACAAGCGTTCCGACAATTCGCAAGGCGGCTCGGGTCAGAAGATCTTCTCTGAAGGGCTGATGCACCACCCAAACGGGCATGGCGGCCCAAAACGGGTTTGCAAGATCGAGCTGCTTGGCGAAGCCGAGGGCAAGTCCTGAGGCGATGAAGAGTTGCAGCGCAAGGAAGAGAACGGCCGAGTCGAAGCCCGGCAACTGCCATTTGTGCCCTATCGGCAAGAAGGGTGCCCCCTTACATCTTGAATTGCTGCCCAGTCATGCAAGGCCGGTGCAGACCGCTCCTAGCTGCGTCTTTCGAACCTGTCCAGAACCCAGAAGCTGTTCTGTGCCAGTTGCTGCTAGCTTTCTTGCTCCTGTCGCCTGCGCTGTCGGCGGGTTTGCAGTGTACGAGGTGACCGACCTGTCCAATCCTTGAACGCCCGAGAGAATGCGGCGCCGTCTGCATAGCCTAGCGCCAGGGCGACATTGGATGCGCTGCTATCCGGGCGCTCCAGAAGACTGGTTGCAAGTTCCGACCGATGCTCGCGGATCAGGGCGCGCACCGACGTTCCTTCGTCGTCGAGGCGGCGTTGCAGGGTGCGCAGGCTCATCTTGAGTTCCTGGGCAAGGAAAGCCGTGGTGACGGGGCGGCGGCCCAGATAAAGCTGGATCAGGAACCTGACTTTTTCCGACAGGCCTTCTTCCGGTTTGGTCTCGCTGATCAGGTCGGCGATATGGCGCTCGAGGGTGGCCACGAGGAACTTGTCCTCTCCGCGATAGACACGATCCGCCTCTTTCGCGTCATAAACCAGTCTGTTGCTGGATTGCGAGAACAGGATCGGTGCCCGAAAGATCCGCTTCAAAGGCTCAATCTTTGCCGGGCGCTCGTGTTCGAAATGCACCTCGAGCGGATTCAGGTTGGTACGGAAGCAGGAACGCACCAGCTCGCAGGTTGCCGCCATCGAGTATTCCGCATCCTGTCTGCGTGGCCATATGGAGCGATCGGTCAAGGCGTAGCTCCAGGTCAGCGTGCCTTCTTCTTCCACCACGCCGGAATTGGTTGCTCCCTGCAGGGAGTTGGCCAGGCGGGCAATCCTCTGGAGGGCGATGTTGATGGTCGGCGAGACGGAAAAGAGAATACCCATCGGGCCTATATCGGCAGGTTTCAGGTGTGCCCCCAGCTTCGCGCCGAATGCGTCGTCATCCGTCGCTGCCGCTCCATCCTCGAGGAATGCAACGAAGTGATGGAGCGGGATCAAAGCATAGGGATCCGCGAGCTGGCTCGAAGGGATGGCGTGCCGTTCAAGCAATGTGATCGGCGAAACCCCGGCGTTCTGGAGATACTCGATGAAAGGCGTGAGCGCCGCGACCCGAATGTAGGTGACAGATTGTCGGCCATTCAGCTGCCCATCACCTTGGAACATAGCAAATTTCCTTCCTTTTTGGCATAAATTATCAAATTAATGTCACATATCGCAATGTCAAAGTCGCAAGTGCTCTCTCATCTTTCTTAACAATAAACAAAGAAACCGTGAGGGGTTCACATGACTGTCGCAAAGAATGCGCCGGCGTCCGCAGGACGCCTGGCCCGGAATTCCGTGGGCATTGCCCACATCGTCTTCTTCGTTGTTGCTGCCGCTGCGCCGCTGACTGCTGTCGTCGGCGCGACACCGCCCGCCTTTGCTTTCGGCAACGGCGCCGGTGTTCCCGGCGCATTCGTGCTCGCCGGACTGCTCTATCTCATCTTTTCGGTCGGCTTCACGACCATGAGCCGACATGTCGGGGGGCTGGGGCCTTCTACACATACATCACTCAGGGCATCGGCAAGCCCGTTGGTGTGGGCGGTGCCTTCATTGCGCTCTTGACCTACAGCTCCGTTCAGATTGCTGTCTACGCTCTGCTGGGCTTCTCCACCCAGAGCATGATGGCGCCCTTCGGACTCGACCTGCCATGGTATGTCTGGGCTCTGGGGTTCCTTGCCTTGGTGCATCTGGCCGGCCAGCGGAACATCGCCTTCTCCGGCACCATCCTCGGCGTATGCATGGTGGCTGAAATCATCATCCTGCTGGTCCTCAACATCGCCATCCTGATTGTCGGCGGTGGCCCCGAGGGCATAAATTTCACTTCATTCGAACCGTCGACGGTGTTCAGCGCCGGTCTCGGGGTTACCCTGGTCTTCGTCGTCGGCTCCTTCATTGGCTTTGAGGCTACTGCCATTTTCGCCGAGGAGGTGGACCGTCCTGAGATCACCATTCCCCGGGCAACCTACATCTCCATCGTGCTGATCGCGGTCTTCTACGCCTTCTCCACCTGGACGATTGGTTTGCACTTCGGTCCATCCAATGTGCAGGCGGCGGCGAACAACTTGCTGGGTGCCTTCTACTTCGACGCAGCCACCAACGTCCTCGGCGCTTGGTCGGCCACCACAATGAACCTGCTGCTCGTAACCAGCCTGTTCGCCTGTGTTCTTTCCTTCCACAACACGCTGAACCGATACTTCTTCGCCCTGGGTCGCGAAGGTCTTGCTGCCCGTGCGCTCGGCAAGGTCCATGCGCTTCACGGGTCACCTTATGTCGCCGGTGTTCTGCAATCCGTATCCGCAGCAACCGTCATCATCGCTTTCGCGGTCGCCGGACAAGATCCCTTCACCGTTGTGTTCCCTTACATGTCGGCGCTGACGGTCATCGGTATCCTTACGGTGCAGGCCGTGGTCTGTATTGCGGTCATCCTTTACTTCCGCAAGGACAGCCATGGGCACGGCCTCTGGCAAACCCTGATTGCCCCGGCCGTCGCCTTCGTCGGTCTCGTCGGAGCGCTTGGCCTGGTTATCTCCAATCTTGAACTCCTGGCGGGGGCTTCGAACATCGTCGTCGATAGCTTCCCGATCATCGTGGCGCTTGTCGGCCTCGGCGGTGTGATCTTCGCCATACGGATCAAAGGCGCGGATCCCGTTCGCTATGCGGCTCTCGGCAAGGTGTTCGAGGCGTAACTCCAATCTCAAGACTGCGGGACGGCGCCGCGCCGTCCCGCCCTTCCCCAAAGTGGCCTCGCTCCAGTCCTTGACGCTGGATGCGATGTGCCGTGGCAAAACGAAAGCCCTGACCATGAACGACATGACTGCCATCCAAAGCACAAAAATCGATTTCATTTATCTGTCGGAAGAAGACATGATCAAAGCCGGCGTGACCGATATGCCGGCCTGCGTCGATGCCATGGAAGAAATGTTCGGCCTGCTCTACCACGGTGACTACCGGATGGCTGGTCCAAACAGCGACAGCCATGGTGCGGCCATTTCCTTCCCGGAAGACTCGCCGTTTCCGGACATGCCGAAGCCGACAGCCGACCGTCGTTTCATGGCGATGCCTGCCTATCTCGGTGGCCGTTTCCGTACGGCGGGCATGAAGTGGTACGGTTCCAACATTGAAAACCGGGACAAGGGCCTGCCCCGCTCGATCCTGATGTTCTGCCTCAATGATGCAGACACCGGTGCCCCGCTCGCTTTCATGTCTGCGAACCTGCTTTCTGCCTATCGCACCGGTGCCATCCCGGGCGTCGGCGCACGCCATCTGGCCCGCAAGGATAGCCGTGTTGTCGGTATTCTCGGACCGGGCGTCATGGCGAAGACCACGCTCGCAGCCTTCATGGCCGCTTGCCCCAACATCGATACGCTTAAGCTGAAGGGTCGCGGTGAAAAGAGCCTGAAGAGCTTCCTTTCATGGGTCGCCGAAACCTATCCCCAGATCACTTCCGTCACTGTCGTTGACACCATCGAGGCCGTGGTTCGAGACAGTGACCTCGTCAGCTATTGCAATTCGGGTGCCGTCGGCGATCCCTCCACCTATCCGATGGTCAAGCGCGAATGGGTGAAGCCCGGCGCGTTCCTCGCGATGCCGGCGCTCTGCAATATCGACGAAGCGATGGAAGCCCGTGATGTTCGCAAGGTGCTCGACAATACCGGCCTTTACGACGCCTGGTTCCATGAGTTGCCGAAGCCGGCCCATGTGCATGTGCCGATCGTCGGTGTGAAGTTCATGGACATGATCGCCGAGGGCCGCATGGACCGCGCCGACCTCGAAGACATCGGCAAGATCGTCGCCGGCGATGCGCCGGGTCGTCAGAACGACGAAGAGATCATCATCATGTCCGTCGGCGGCATGCCGGTCGAGGATGTCGCCTGGGGCACCATCGTCTACCGAAACGCCATCAGCCGCGGAATCGGCGTCAAGCTCAACCTCTGGGATGTTCCCGTCTTGCGCTGATATCCCCGGCGCCAACTTGCCGGGCGGTCAGCGATTGCCTTGCCGCCCGGCCTTTCTTTTCAATTGAGCAACGAGTGCACCATGACCAAGGTCGTCAAGATCAAGACCGGATCCAAGTTCGAGGATCACGGCAGCTATTCGCGTATCGTCGCGATCGACAACTGGATTTTCGTCTCCAATACGGCCGGCCGCAATCCGGTCAGCAAGGAAATTCCGGAGGATATCACCGAGCAAACGCTCCAGGTCTTTTCCAACATCGAAGCTGCGTTGGCGGCCGTCGATTCCGGCCTGGCCGATGTCGTGGCTTCGCGGGTGTTCATCCAGGATCCGACGGATACCATGGCCGTGATGACGGTGGTCGGGGAGAAGTTCCGCGGCATCAATCCCGCCAGCACCGTCACCTGCCCGCCGCTCGGATCGACGGTCTACAAGGTCGAGATCGAGGTGACGGCCTATCGTGGTGCCGGAAAAGCCGAGACCGAAGAACGCGTCATCTCGCTCTGATCCAGCGTCCGGGAGGTCTGTGATTCAGCCCTCCGTCATTTCCCCGAAACTTCAGGTTTACAGCCATGGCACCCACCATCCTCCCCGTTCAGACAGCTTCCGACTTTCCGGCGCAAACGACCGTTGTCGTCATTGGCGGCGGGATCGTCGGGCTGACGACCGCCCTCGTTCTTGCCGAGCGTGGCGTGGCCGTTGTGCTCTTGGAAAAAGGGCGGGTAGCGGGGGAGCAGTCCTCGCGCAATCTCGGCTGGATCCGCAAGATGGGCCGCTCGGCGCCGGATGTGCCGATGGCACAGGCAGCAGACCGTCTCTGGGCTCAGATGCCCGAACGGGTCGGAATGGATGTCGGATATCGCCAGGCGGGCATCATGTACCTTGCCCGCACCGAGGCCGAGATGGAGATGCACCGCCAATGGATGAAGACGGTCGAAGGGCTGCAGCTCGATTCCCAGATGCTGAGCGCCCGGGAGATCGATGACCGGGTTCCTGGTGGGAAGGGGACCTGGGCCGGTGGCATCTACACCGCGTCCGATGGCCGTGCCGAGCCGACGCTCGCCCCAAGTGCAATTGCCCGGGCCGCGATCGCGAAAGGGGCAGTGATCGTCGAGAACTGCGCCGTACGCACGCTTGTCCGTTCTGCAGGCCGCGTCACGGGTGTTGTCACCGAACGGGGCGAAATCCGTTGTGATCAGGTCGTGCTCGCCGGCGCGCTCTGGTCGCGCAAGTTCCTGGCCAATCTCGGCGTTTCCCTGCCGACTTTGCCACTGGTCTGCTCGGTCATCCGCACCGCCCCCATGGAGGGGCCGACGGAGATCGCCGTGGGCGGCCCGGACTTCTCCTTCCGCAAACGCCTGGACGGTGGCTATACCATCACCCAGCGCGGCGCGCTCGGCGCACCGCTGATGCTCGACCACTTGCTGATCGGCTTGCGTTACCTGCACATGCTGCGCGGCCAGCGGCAGTTGCTGCGCATCAGCCTCGGGTCCGATTTCATGAAAGATATCTCCCTGCCGCGTCGCTGGGGTCCGGAATCTCGGTCTCCGTTCGAGCGCGTGCGCGTGATGGATCCGCCGGCAAATCCCGACATCAATGCTGAGGCCATGCGCAACCTGACCGGTGCCTGGCCGCTCTTTGGCGATGCGGTGATTGAGGAGGTCTGGGCGGGTATGATGGATATCACGCCGGATTCCCTGCCGGTGATCGGTCCGGTTGCCGGTATTCCGGGACTTACGCTTGCGACCGGTTTTTCAGGCCACGGCTTCGGTACGGGACCTGCTGCCGGCCAGCTTGCCGCAGACCTCGTCACGGCGTCCTCTACGCCGCTGCTCGATCCGACGCCCTACCGTCTGGAGCGTTTTTCCTGAGCTCCAACAAGGCTGCCGATCGATTGTCAGCCTCTCACGAATGGCGGGCCGCTCGTGCCCGCCTTTCTCGTCATTTAGCTGCGACGTGGGTCGAGGTTCCGCACTGTCTCAACCGCGTTGCGGGTGTCCGGCAGGAATTCGAGCAGCAAGCCGTCGGGCATTTCGACCCAATGGGCGCCCTTGTCCAAAGACTTGCCGCCATGAGCCAGAGCGCCCTTGATGGCTGCCGGAACGTCTGCACAGATGAGGCCCAGATGCGCGAAGCGACCTTCAGGACCTCTGAAATCTGCGTCTTCGACGATTTGCAGGCCGCCGAGCAACCAGACTTGGCTTGGCTTCTCCAGATTGCCGTCACGTTTGGTCACGGTCATTCCGAGCACATCGCGGAAGAAGGCGAGATGCGGGGTGATGTCGCGGACGGTGAAAGCGACATGGTCGAGATAGGCCGCCGTCGCAGTCTTCATTTCAGACATGGGAATTCCTTTTCTTTCTACTGCGGGCCGTCTTTGCAGTTCGATCGGCGCGTAACCCTGTTTTCACTGCAGAGGGCGGGATGCCACCTGCTGCCATGTTCGTTCCAGGTCGTGTTCGCGAAAATGCCTGACGAGCGCATCGATAAACAGTCGGGTACGAGCCGGGAGATGGGTTCGCGATGGAAAGACGATGTTCATTGTGAGGCTCGGCAGGGCCCAGTTGGTCAAGACCGGTACCAGACGTCCGGCCTCGACATCCTCGTGGACGACATAGGCCGGCTGCACCAGCAGCCCCATGCCCGACAGGGCCGCCTGGCGCAGAAGCTGGCCATCATTGCTTGCCATTTCGGCGAGGGCCGAGATGCGGCGTTCTTCCTTGCCGCGTGTGAATGTGAGCTGATCCCAGTTTTCCGAGAGGGTGTAAAGAAGCAGCGCGTGACGTTCGAGGTCTTCCGGCACCTGCGGAACGCCATTGCGGGCAAGATAGTCCGGGGCTGCGACGATCATGCGAGGCATCTCGGCCAGTTTGCGGATCGTGACGCTGCTGTCCACCTCGGCACGTCGCGTGCGGATGGCGAGATCAAGCCCGTTTTCGATGATGTCGCAGTAGCGGTTGGAGGCCTGCAGGTCGATGCGCAC
Source organism: Rhizobium sp. AQ_MP (assembly GCF_014237835.1). Lineage (GTDB taxonomy): Bacteria > Pseudomonadota > Alphaproteobacteria > Rhizobiales > Rhizobiaceae > Allorhizobium. The sequence continues at coordinate 13,180 of NZ_JACJVI010000018.1, read as the reverse complement.
TTGCGGGTGGCGTGCCTTGAAGGCGTTGATCACCGGGATCAGGTGGAGCATCGCAAAGGAGAGCGACGCGCCAAGACGGAGCACGCCGGTCGGCTCTGCCGAAACGTGGCTGACACTTTCTTCGGCCTCCTGCAGCGTGGAGAGAATATCGCGGGCGCTGCGGGCGAAACGCTGTCCTTCGGAGGTCAGCGACAGTGCCCGCGTTGTCCGCTGCACGAGCCGCACGCCGAGGCGGTTTTCCAGGTTCGTCAAATGCCGGCTCACGCCGGAAACCGACAGACCCATTTCCTGCGCAGCTCGCGTCAGGTTCGCCTCATCGGCGATGCGCGTGAAGACTTCCAGTTCGACGAAGCGATCCATCTTGTCTACCCAATTTTTGAAGTTCCCGTTTTTTATAACGGTAATATTCACCTAAATATGCATTTTATCAAGTGGGCTGAACGGGAGTTATCGGTCTTGCGGGATCTGCAAGAATGTTTTCCGATTTACGTGATTTATCACGTTTCATTTGGCGTGCAGGATGCCGGGGTTCGCAATCGTCGCAAACAGCCGATCACGCAATATCTGGAGTTCATTGATGCCCGATGCCGGTCCCACATCTTTCCCAGTTCGTCACATCGTGATGTGGAATGTCGCGGGAAACACGCCGGCCGAGCGGAATGCGGCAATTGATACCGTACGGAATGCGTTCGAGGCATTGCGTGGCCGCATCCCGGGCCTGATCCGGCTGGAGATCGGGATCGACCACAGCCGCATCGACTATGCGTGCGACATGGTTCTCGTCACCGATTTCGACAGCGAAGCTAGCCTGAAGGCTTACGCGACGCATCCTCTGCACCTGGCCGTCCGAGACCGACTGCAAGGGTTGAGGGTCGCCCGCTATCAGGTGGACTACTGCCTCGGCTCGATGGATGCCGCGTGATGGCTGATCGAGACTTCGTCTACACCAGTCACCCCGCGCGCGTCATCTTCGGCTTCGGCACGACAGCCCGCTTGCCGGAGGAACTCGCACGTCTCGGCAAGCAGCGGGCACTGGTCCTGGCAACGCCTGCCCAGAAGAAGGAAGCAGAGACGCTGCTTGCGCTGCTCGGGCCGGCGGGTGCCGGCGTCTTCGCCGGTGCCGTGATGCACACGCCCGTTGATGTCAGTGAGCTTGCCACGAAACAGGCGCAAGCGCTTTCAGCGGATGTGCTCGTCGCCGTTGGCGGCGGATCGACGATCGGGCTTTCCAAGGCGATCGCCCTGCGCACCGATCTGCCGCAGGTGGTCTTGCCGACCACCTATGCCGGCTCCGAGATGACGCCGATCATCGGCCAGACCGAGAGCGGCGTGAAGCGGACACAGACCACGCTCAAGGTGCTTCCGGAAGTCGTCATCTATGATGTCGAGCAGACGCTCGGACTACCGGTCGCAATGTCCGGGACCAGCGGCATTAACGCGATGGCGCATGCCATAGAAGCACTTTATGCACGCGAGGCGAACCCGATCATCTCGGCGCTCGCCATCGAGGCGATCCGGTCGTTGGCGCGTGCACTTCCGATGATTGCCAAGGACCCTGGCGATCGTGATGCGCGTGCGGATGCGCTCTATGGGGCTTGGCTCTGTGGCATCTGCCTGGGGTCGGTCGGCATGGCGCTGCACCACAAGCTCTGCCACACGCTCGGCGGCAGCTTTGATCTGCCGCATGCGGAGACCCATACGATCATCCTGCCGCATGCGCTGGCCTATAACGCGCCGGCCATGCCTCAGGTGATGGAAAAGCTCTCGGGTGTTCTAGGCCCCGATCCGTCCGGAACGCTCTTCGATCTCGCTCGCGCCATCGGGGCGCCTGCTTCGCTTTCCCAGATCGGCATGCCCGAGGACGGCATCGGCAAGGCCGTGGAGAGTGCCTTTGCCAACCCATACTGGAACCCGCGTCCGCTGGAAAAGGAGGCGATCACCGCGCTGATCGTCCGTGCTTATTCCGGTGAGCGGCCTGTCATCGACTGAGGAGGACGTCATATGCGCTATTTCACCGAGGAGGCATCGGCGGAGGTCGTGAACGAACGTATGGGCCCCAAGGTCTCGCCGCGCATGCAGCGCGTGATGTCTTCGCTGGTGACCCACTTGCATGCCTTCGTGAAGGATGTGGAGCTCACGGAAGCGGAGTGGGCTACAGCCATCGATTTCTTGACCCGGACCGGGCAGCTCTGTTCGGATACGCGGCAGGAGTTCATCCTGCTTTCCGATGTACTCGGCGTCTCCATGCTGGTCGATGCGATCAACCACCGGTCTCCCGGTCAGGCCACAGAGACCACGGTTTTCGGCCCCTTCCACGTCGATGGCGCGCCGGAGCGCGAGATGGGCGCCAATATCAGCCTCGATGGCAAGGGCGAGACCTGTCTGTTCGAAGGTCGGGTGCTCGATCTCGATGGCAATCCCATTGAAAACGCATTGGTGGACGTCTGGTCGGACAATGAGGACGGCTTCTACGACGTGCAGCAGCCGGATGTACAGCCACCCTACAACAATCGTGGCATCTTCCGGACCGGCAAGGATGGCCGCTATGCATTTCGGGGCATCAAGCCGGTCGCCTATCCGATCCCTGACGACGGCCCAGTGGGCAAGATGCTGGAGGCGCTCGGACGCCATCCCTGGCGTCCGGCGCACATGCATTTCCTGGTTTCGGCACCCGGTTGCGAGCGCCTCATTACCCACATCTTCGTCGCCGGCGACGCCTATCTGACCTCTGACGCCGTGTTTGGTGTGAAGGAAACGCTGATCGTCGATTTCAAGCCGGCCGTGAGCCCCAGTGAGCGCTGGCGGGCGCATTTCGATTTTGTCCTCGCTCCTGCCGTAGCGAAGCAAGCCTGAGCCTGGACGGACAGCTGCGCCGGGAACGCAGCTGTTGAACGAACAAAACCAAACCGGAGGGAAACATTATGAAAATCGCCCAACCTGACAGTGCCGTGACCAATATCTCTGCGCAGGTCACCGCCTTTCTGTCCGCACCGAAGTGTCTGATCGACGGCAAGCCGCATGCGGCGCTGTCTGGCACGACCTATTCCGTCTTCAACCCGGCCGATGGCTCGGTGCTGGCCGAGGTCCCTGCCTGTGGCGCCGAGGATGTCGATCTGGCCGTGAAGGCGGCGCGTCGCGCGTTCGAGGGCCCATGGTCGCAGATGCTGCCCACCCAGCGCCAAGGCATTCTCCTGAAGATTGCCGATCTGATCGAAGCCCATGGCGAGGAGCTTGCCCAGCTCGAGACGCTGAACCAGGGCAAGTCGATCATGCTCTCGCGTCTCATCGAGGTTCAGTCCTCGGCCGAGTATTTCCGCTACATGGCGGGCTGGGCGACCAAGATCGAGGGATCAACGCTCGACGTCTCCATCCCGATCCCGCCCGGCATGCGCTACCAGGCCTTTACCCGCAAGGAAGCCGTCGGGGTCGTTGCAGCGATCACGCCCTGGAATTTCCCGCTCAACATGGCTGTGTGGAAGATCGCGCCGGCGCTTGCAGCCGGTTGCACGGTGGTGCTGAAGCCGGCGGAGGAAACGCCGCTCACCTCGATCCGCCTGGCTGAAATCTGCCTGGAAGCCGGCGTTCCCGAGGGCGTTGTCAATGTGGTGACCGGTTTCGGTGAGGAAACCGGAGCGCCGCTCGTTGCGCATCCCCAAGTCGCCAAGATCACGTTCACCGGCTCGACAGAGACGGGAAAGCTGATCGGCGTGCAGGCGATGAGGGACATGAAGCGTGTCACGTTGGAGCTCGGCGGCAAGGCCCCGATGATCATGTTCGACGACATGGACCTCGACCTGCTTGGCGTCGCAGCCGGCATCGGCAGCTTCTTCAATACCGGGCAGACCTGCTGCGCCGGTGTGCGCATCTATGCCCAGAAGGGCATCTACGAGAAGGCGCTGGAGGTGATCGCGAATGTCACCCGCAGTCTCGCCATCGGTTCGGGTCTCGACCCGCGTAACCAGATCAACCCGGTCGTTTCCGCCCGCCACCAGGCGCATGTGAAGGCGTGCATTGCGCGCGGCATTGAAGATGGCGCGAAGCCGGTTATCGGTGCCACGGCTCCGTCACAGGGTTTCTTCGTCGCGCCGGAACTTTTCACTGATGTGCGGCAGGACATGGCCCTGATGCAGGACGAGGTCTTCGGACCTGTGATCACCATGACGCCGTTCGACGATGCGGATGCGGCGATCGCGATGGCCAATGACACGCGCTACGGCCTTGGGGCATCGATCTGGACGACGGATATCAACAAGATGATGCGTTATGTGCCGAAGATCGAAGCCGGTACGGTCTGGGTCAACAGCCACAACATCCCGGATCAGAACATGCCCTTCGGCGGCATGAAGCAATCGGGCATTGGCCGTGAACACGGACGCGGCGCGCTCGACAATTATCTCGAGACCAAGTCCGTCTGCGTCGCATATCGATAAGGTGAAAGATTCGGGCGCTTCCGGGAAACCGGGTGCGTCCGCGCCTGGCCTCGCTATCAGCCCTTTCTCCGTCAAGCAAAAACGCCCCCGGTTGGTGCCGGGAGCGTTTTTTCATGTTTGTCCCATTGCTGGAGCCGCGTCTTCCGTCGGCAAGGCCTTACGGTTTCATTAGCACCGATTTAGACGGATAGTCGGACGCCCAGGTGGCCGGGAGCGGCGCCACGAAGACGTTTTCGGTCCGGGTGCGGGTAATCTTCCAGGTGCCGTCCGGCTCCTTGCGGAAGGTGTTGTTCAGTCGCGACGAGCGAAGCAACGCCTTGCCGTCAGAGAAAAGCCAGGGCTGCATATGGACCCACTGGCCATCGGCAGTCGTCCCGCCGTCGTGCACATGGATCTGTTCCGACGTCAGATAGTGGCAGTTGAGGATCAGCGCCGGGTCCGTCTTGCCGCCCCAGAAGCCTTCAAAATGTTTGCGGATAGCAGCGGCACCCACGGCGCGTCCGAACTGATTGTCGTAGTATTCGCCGACGCCTTCCCAGACGGCATCTTCGGTGTAGAGCTGCATGATCCGGTCGATGCGCTCCATGTCGTCGGCGACACCGAATTCGGGATTTGGCGTATCGCACAGGAACATGTAACGCGCCTGGATGCGGCGGATGTCGGCTTCCGCCTCAAGCACCTCGATGCGGCGCAACAGGGCAATGATATCGGTCTCTCCGGTCATGATTTTCCTCGTTGGAGATGAAAGTGCCTCGGCGCGGTCACGACCTCGGGATCGCTCGTCCCGTCAGCCACGCTCTGACGATGGTAGCCGGGGTCCATTCCGCGTCAAGCGGTAATATTCACGTAATTTTTGATTTAATAGGCTACGCCGATAACCCTCTGATTTATCGGGAAATTCACCGCCAGAAAACAGAATTGCAGTCGCTGCAACACTGATCTCGTGGGCCATGTGGTACAACAGAAACGCTGACCTGCTGAGGAGGCGGGCTCAGACATCCCTATCCGGAGACCGGAACGGCTTCATGCCGGGGGCGAAGCTTTGCCATCTTCCTAAGTAATTGATCTAAAACAAAAAAATATCTTCAGCGGATCAGATACCGGATTGACAGCGCGCGTTATTGCAGTAATTTTCACGTAAAAGGGAACGCGAAATGAACAGCTGGGATGGACAATACGGGAGTGCGGCGGCGACGGGTTTTGCCAGCATGCTGGCGATCGGTGTCGATGGTGGCCCAACCGTGGCGGTCAAGGACTGTCTCGATATCGCTGGTCATGTGACACGCTGCGGATCGGCAGCCTATGCGGATGCCGCTCCAGCGCTGACCAATTCCGCGGTTGTCGATCGATTGCTCGAAGCGGGATGTCGCATTGTCGGCAAGACCCGCCTGCATGAAATCGCCTACGGCATGACCGGTGTAAATGCCTATGAAGGTACGCCCGTCAATCCTCGCTGGCCTGATCGCATCCCAGGCGGTTCGTCGTCGGGTTCTGCCGTCGCGGTCGCCGCGGGCTCTGTCGATTTCGCGATCGGTACGGATACCGGCGGTTCGGTGCGGCAACCTGCGATCTGCTGTGGCGTGATCGGGTTCAAGCCCACCTTCGGACGCGTTGATCGTCGAGGGGCATTGCCGGCGGTCAGTTCTCTCGACTGCATCGGCCCCCTGGCACGAACCATCGACATGATCGACCGCGCCATGGAGATGATCGCCCCTGATTATCAGACCGAAACGCTGACGAGCGCTCCGCGCATCGCGTGCCTGGCGATCGATGAGGCCGACAATCCCGACATGATCGAAGCGCATCAGGCTCTTCGTCTAGCCGGGCTGGTGGCAGGCTCAATCGACTTGCCGGAGCTGGACGCAGCCTTTCGCGCCGGGATGACGATCATCGCGCGAGAAACACTGGATGCGAACCGGGCTCTTCTCGAGGCATCGGCGCAGTTTGGAACGGATGTCCGCCTCAGGTTGGAGGGTGCACTGTTGATCAGTGACGTCATGCTCGCCGAGGCCGAAAACATCCGAGCCACGTTCACGCAATCCGTCAACGACCGTCTTTCGAGGTTCGACGTAATTGTCACGCCGGCTCTGCCGCAGGCGCCACCGCTTCTGACGGAAGCCTCTGAACCGGCGAAGGTCCTGCCACTGACCCGGTATCTGCGGCCGTTCAACCTGTCGGGTCACCCGGCACTGGTCCTGCCTGCCGTAACCTCGAGCGGTCTGCCGTCCGGCGTCCAGCTCATAGCTCGCAAGGGTGCTGATGCACGGCTCTGTGCAGTCGCTCGCTGGCTTTGCGATCACCACCCGATGTTCTCAGACTTGAGGGGAGAAGCATGAATTCCCATAGCAGCATTGCGCCCGCCGACGCGCTGGAGGCCCTGAAGGCCCTGAAGGCTGAGATCAGTCTCAGACGACAGGAATTTCAGGATCTGCGGCATATTCCTGTCGATATCGTCCGGAGGTTCCAGGAGGTTGGCGTTTATCGTGCCTTCGTGCCGAAACGTTTCGGCGGGGACGGACTAACGCCACAGGCTTTCTGTCGGCTGGTTGAGGAGATCGCCACGGCGGATGCGTCTGCCGGCTGGGTCGCCAGCTTTGGCGTTTCGGCCACCTATCTGGCATCTCTGCCGCCAGAAACATACGCGAAGATCTACGGCAAGGACCCCAACACGGTGTTTGCGGGCGCGATGTTCCCGCCGCAAGCCGCCCGACGTGTGGATGGCGGTTTTGAAGTCAGCGGACGCTGGCCATGGGGGTCGGGCGTAATGGGGGCTTCCATCGTTGGTGCCGGCATCAAGATCGAGGGCGAGTCTAGCCCGCTGCCGCGCACGGCCATCATGCCGCGCGACAAGGTCACGGTCGACGAAACCTGGAATACGATTGGCCTCAGAGCCACCGGTAGTCATGACATCGTGGCGGACCGCGTGATCGTGCCCGAGGATTGGACGTTCATCCGCGGGGGCAAACCACAGATGGATGATATCATCTTCCGGTATCCGGCCATGGCCCTTGCAGCGCAAGTGCTGGCGGTGGTGGCACTCGGTGCGGCGCGCTCTGCGCTTGACTGGGTCCGTAGCGATGCTCTCGCCCGAACTTCGATCACAGGGGCCCCAAGCCCCGCTGCCCGGGCTTACGTCCAGATCGATTTTGCGCGTGCCGAGGGTCTGCTCGCCGGAGCGCGATCTGCCTTTTACGATGCCATTGAAACCGGGTGGCGGCAGCTGGAGAGCCAGGGCGAGATTGACCGGCCGACCCATATCCGGCTGCGCCATGCTGCCTCCAAGGCTGCGCAGGACGGGGCCGAAGCCGCTCGTATCGCCTTCGTGCTCGGCGGTTCGGATGCCATGACATCCGGCCATCCGCTGGGGCGAGCCATGGTCGATGCTGCTTGTGTCGCCCAGCATGCCTTCATCAATGCCGGCAGTTGGCAGGCAGCCGGTGCTGCGCTCTTCGAGCAGCAGACGCCGCCCGGCTACCCCTGAACACAAGATTTTCAAAAGGAGATTTCCATGTCTGAACCGACACCCATAAGGACCCTGCTCTGCCTGGCCGTCCAGCCTGCCTTCTTCGATCTGCCGTTCGGACAGATCGGCGGCGTGTGGAAGGCGACACAGGCCTTCATGGCCGGCGTCGCGAAACTCGACGGCGTGACCGTGCTTGGCACGCTTGACGATGACCAGACCCAGGTCGGCACGTCGCCTGCCTTTCCTTGGACCTGGTACATGCTTTGCGATTTCCCCGACCGGCAGTCGGTGATCGCGGCCTGCAACCTTCTGCGCACGATCGTGGTCGATGAGGAAGATCATCGGCTCTGGAAATACATGCGCGTCGAAGCCCGCATGGGCCGCGCGCTCACCATTCCCGAACTCTGAGAACGGATAGGAGCTGTCATGTTGAACGCAGCAGAAAAACTCAGCGATCTCGACGCCCTTTACTCGCCCGAAGCCAAGGTCGCGACCGCAATGTACGAAGATGCCGACCTTTTCGGCCAAGAGATGGAGCGGATCTTCAAACGCACCTGGGTTTGGGTCGCCCATGCAAGCGAGGTCGCGGACAAGGGATCTTTCAAGCTGTCGAATGTCGGCCTGGAGCCGGTCATCGTCGTGCGTGATCGCAAGGGCGACATCAACGTCCTCGTCAACCGCTGCCGCCATCGTGCCGCAACGGTATGCGAGGTGAAGAAGGGAAAGACCTCATCCTTCCAGTGCCCCTATCATGGCTGGGGTTATGGGCTGGATGGCTCGCTGCGAGGACTGCCCTATCCGGAACAGTATGGCGAGGATTTCGACAAGGGCGCGCATGGCCTCAAGTCTCTGCGTACCGAAAGCTATGCCGGTATGATCTTCGCCACCTTCAATGACGAGATTGAGCCGCTGGTCGATTTCCTCGGGCCGGGCGTTTGTCGCTACATCGATCTGTTCATGAAGCAGGGTGGCGGCTTCCCGGTGAAGGTGCTCGGCGAACACCAGTTCACGGTGCCGATGAACTGGAAGATCCAGCTCGAAAACACGACCGATGCCTATCACTTTCCCGTCGTGCACAAGAGCTTCATGCAGTCGCTCGACGGCGATGCGGAGGAGGCCTTCAAGTTCCTCGACACCGGCAAGGGTTATGTCGAGGATCTTGGCAACGGCCATTCCGTCATGGTGATGATCCCCGAGCGCATCGATCTCGATGAACATCTCGATGATCCGATCGAAGAGCGTTTCATGCCGCTGGTGCATGAGCTTCGCGAATATGGGTATCCGGAAGACCAGGTCTTGAAGATCGTGCGTGCCGTGGGTGGTGCCGGCTTCAATCTCAACCTCTTCCCCAACGTCTCTCTTTCTCTGGCCTTCTTCCGCGTACTGACCCCGGTCAACGTCGAGCGCACAGATATTCGCCATATCGCGATCGGGATGGATGGCGGACCGGCGGCGGCCAATCGCGCGCGGCTTCGCCTGCACGAGCATTTCCAGGGCCCCATGGGCTTCGGATCGCCCGACGATGCCGAAGTCTGGGAGCGCGTCCAGCGCGGCACGAAAGGGGGCGAGGATCTGCCCATTCTGGTCAACCGAGGCCTCGTTGACGAGCAAGCTGGTGACCTCGGTCCGCGTGGTCATATCAGCGCTGAAACCGGCATGCGTGCCGCCTATCAGATGTGGAAGAGGATGATGTCGGTATGAATATGATGGTCAAAACCACGGACTTGGTCCTGCTGCAAAAGGTCAGCGCTTACCTCTGGGCCGAAGCGTCGCTTCTGGATAGCAAGGACTACGATTCTTGGCTCGCGCTCTGGATACCGGAAGGCTTCTACACGCTGCCGATCGGCGAAGGTGATGATTTCGATAATCAGCTGAACCTTTGCCATGACAATGATCGGATGCGGCGAGACCGGATCCAGCGCTTCCAGCAGGGCTTTTCGATCTCGTCGGCCCCGCCAGCGCGCACAGTCCGCACCGTGTCGCGTTTCGTCATCGATGCCGTCGAGGGGGATACAGTCACGGTTTCCAGCGCCGAGCAGGTGGTCGAAGACAAGTTCGGCCGACAGCGCATCTGGGCCGCCAATGTGCGCCATGTGCTGGTGGCTTCGGGCGAAGGCTTCAAGATCCGCAGCAAGGTGGTGCGTCTTCTCAACTCGGATGGGATGCTGAATTCGTTCAGCTATTTGTTCTGATGGCGGCACCCCTTCCTGAAAAAATGCAGACGGCGGTCGTTACGGGAGCCGCTCGCGGGCTTGGTGCCGAGATCGTCCGGTCACTTCACCGTGCCGGTTTCCGCGTGGTGATCACCGATGTGGATGCGGAGGCGGGTACAAGCCTCGCCTCCGAACTGGATCTCGCGGGTGAGACGGCGGTGACCGCGACGCTTGACGTATCGAAGCCCGAGGACTTCCAGTCTGTCCTCGATCGGTGTGTCGAGCGCTGGGGGTCGGTCGAGGTGCTGGTCAACAATGCCGCCCGCACGGCGGTGAAACCGCTGCTCGACATCGATCCGGCAGACTTCAATGCGGTGCTCGCCACGAATGCCGGCGGCACTTTCGCCGGCAGTCAGATCTTCGGTCGCCATTTCAAGCATCGCGGCTTCGGCCGCATCGTGAACCTGGCCTCGCTCGCGGGACAGAATGGCGGCACGGCAACGGGTGCCCACTATGCCGCCTCCAAGGGTGCCATCCTGACGCTGACCAAGGTTTTCGCTCGCGACCTCGCGCCTTTCGGCGTGACCTGCAACGCAATCGCCCCCGGTCCTATGGATACGCCCATGGTGCGGTCTGTCATCACGCCGGAGAAAATGGCAGCCGCGCTCGCGAATATTCCCGTGGGAAGGCTGGGCGACCCTGTCTTCGTCGCCGAGCTTGTTGCTCTCCTGGCCGGTCCAACGGCTGACTTCGTCAACGGCGCCTGCTGGGACGTCAATGGCGGCATATACATGCGGTGAGGTGGACTATGACTTCGCAAGGCTTGACCCTGAAAATTGCCGAACGGCTGGAAGAGCCAGGTAACATTCTTCGCCTGAGATTGGCACGGCCGGATGGCAGGCCCTTGCCGAAATTCGAAGCAGGTGCGCATCTCGACCTGCGGCTCAATGACGGCAAAGTCGATCTGTGGCGCCAGTATTCCCTGTGTTCGGATCCTGCGGAAACGGGTTTCTACGAGATTGGCGTATTGCTCGATCCGAAGACACGCGGCGGCTCCGCTGCGGTTCACAAGCTGGCTCTGCCGGGCGTGGTTTTCGAGGTCGATGGTCCAAGGAACCATTTTCCGCTCGCCGAGACCGCCCGAAAAACCGTCCTGTTTGGCGGGGGGATTGGGGTAACGCCGATGCTTGCCATGGCGCGACGGCTGGATGCGCTCGGTCGAGATTTCGTGCTGCACTATTGCACGCGCTCCCGCGCCGTCACGGCGTTTTGCCAGATTATCGCGCATGCGCCGTGGAAGGATAAGGTTATCTTTCACTTTGACGATCAGGCGCCAGAGCAAAAGCTGGATCTGACTCGTGATTTGCCCCCTCCGGCTGCCGATACGCATCTTTATGTCTGTGGGCCCCAAGGTTTCATGGATTGGGTGATTTCCGGTGCTGAGGCGGCCGGACATGCGTCTGCAAATATTCATCGCGAGTATTTCAGCGCCGACGTGGACACATCGGGCCAAAGCTTCGAAGTGGAGGCGCGCCGCTCGGGCATCACGGTCACCGTCGGCCCGCAGGACACGATCGCCAAGGCCCTCGCCAGATCAGGTGTAAAAGTCGAGGTCAAGTGCGAGGAGGGGGTCTGCGGCACCTGTGTAACGGATGTGCTGGATGGAAAACCCGACCATCGTGACAAGTTCCTGACCGACGACGAGCGGGAGGAGGGCACGATGATCTGCGCCTGCTGTTCGCGGTCCTGCAGCTCGAAACTGGTTCTGGATGTTTGATGCGCCAAGGCGCCAAGGAGGAGATCATGACAATGCCGCAGCCGACTGAAGCCGCTTTGACCTTCCGGGAGGGCATGAGCCGTCTTGGTGCTGCCGTGACACTGCTGACATCGGACGGCCCTGCAGGTCGCCATGGCATGACGGCTTCGGCCGTGGTTTCTGTTACGGACAGCCCGCCGACCCTGATTGTCTGCGTCAATCGCGGCATCCGTTGTCACGATCTCTTCGTCGAGAACGCGGTGTTAGCCGTCAACGTCCTGGGTGGGCGGCATCAGGATCTGTCGCGCCGTTTCGCCAGCAAGGATGTGGGTGATCGTTTCGATGGCGCTGACTGGATTACGCTTGCAACGGGGGCTCCGGTGCTCGACGATGCCGAAGTCGCCTTTGACTGCCGGATCGTCGACGTCCGCTCCGTCGGCTCCCATTCGGTTCTCACGTGCGAGGTCGATGCGGTGCGCCTGCATTCCGATCAGCCGGAAAGCCTCATCTGGTTCGGCCGTCACTTCCACCACCTCCAGGCCGAAGCCGCACGCTGAAGCATGGGCTGCCTACATGCGCTTCAGCTGAAGGAACACCTTCTCCAGAATGCTGTTGAGCATCTCCATTTCCTGATTGCTCACGGAACGGAAGGCAAGGTCGAAGATGTCGAGCACTTCTTCGAGGGCGAGCGCACCCATGCGCTGGCCTTCTGGTGTCAAGCAGACCTCTGTTGCGCGCGCGTCACTCGGCCGAACACGGGTTGTGACGAGCCCGTCGGCAATCAGTCGCTGCACCACTTTGGTCGTCGTGTTGAGCCGCATTGCGGAAAACTCGGCAATCTCGGAGACGGACAGATAGGCGTCCTCGCTCAGCGACATCAAGACCCGCCAGCGTGGTGCATCGATGCCCATGGGCTTCAGGCGCTTTTCCAGAACCTGCACATAGCGCTGGTCAACACGGCTGATCCAGTAGAAAGGCCAGGTCTTTTTGGAATGTGGGGTGACAATCTTGGCGCTCACAGCGACTCCAATCTCTCATTCACCAGGCTGTTTATATCAATTTTCACGGTAAGTTTACGCTTATTCTGTCAGGGTGGCGCTCGTCAACGCCAAGCGGTTCACCAACAGACATATCAAAAGTCGACTTTGCTGGTGTGCGTAAAAGTCATTTTGCCTGTTTCCGGAGCAATCTCTGGCCGCGCTGCGAATAGGCGTCGCTCCAGGTGTCGATTCTCTTGGCCACAAGATCCGAAATTAGCAATTTTTTATAGACGTGCCGCCACACTTCGGAAACGCCAATCAAGTCCAGACCAAGCCACTGTTTGGGTTGGGTCTTTGCTCAAGGAAAGCCAATGACCAAGACTCTCGCATTCAAACTC
>NZ_JACJVI010000017.1 GCF_014237835.1 Rhizobium sp. AQ_MP | reverse complement strand
CCCGCCACCGTGGCCGATCCCGCCACCGTTGCCGTTCCCGCCACCGTTGCCGTTCCCGCCACCGTTTCCGTTCCCGCCACCGTTGCCGTTCCCGCCACCGTTGCCGTTCCCGCCGCCATTGCCGTTTCCACCACCATTGCCGTTGCCACGATTGGCTTCTGTGGCTGAATTGTCGTTCGCCTGAACTCCTTGCTGCCTGTCTCTGCGATCATCGGTCTCGGCTGTCCTGCTGATGGCTTCACCGACGGCTGGTACTAGAGCACGTGAGGGCGCGACGCGGGTGACTGCTGGATCCTGTCCCAGTCCTGCGACCGTCATGCCCGAAGAATCCACCTGAGCTCCCTGGCCGGCTCCGAGATCGCTGCGTTCACCGCTGCTGAAACTCGTGACCTGAACCAAGCCACGTTCGACCGCGACCGCAGCATTGCTCTTGCTTACCTTGACGGTGAATTGCGTCCCCTTGACCACGGCCGCCAGGAAAGGCGTCTGCACCGTGGTATGCGGCCTCTGGCGCTTCTCGATCTCAAGACTGATTTCGCCGATCTGCTGAACCACCTCGGTCTTGCGGTTGTTGTCACGGCCTCGCGTAATGATCGCCGCGAGGGTGTTCGGCTGAAAGGCAATGCTTTCAACACCGCGCACCAGTTGCACGCGTCCGCGTGGGCCTGTCGAGATCCAAGCCGTGTTCGGCACAGACATTCCCCGCTTGACCGGTATCCAGGTGGTTTTGTCGAGCGTATAGGCCACCTGTGTCGTCGCCTTTGTGGCCACCCAGACGTCTCCGGCAGCCGAAGCAGCACCGGCAAGGCAGGTCAGGAACAGGCACAGGACGGCAGAAGCGATATGGCGCATGAGGCAGTCTCCTTTGGAGACCTAATTCAGCACGCGTTCCTTAAGATTCTTCTGAATTTCATAGCGTGGATTTATCGATCGCCGCTTTTGCGCACCTGTTTTGGAGAAATGGTCGCGATCCGGCGATTGCACAGCCGCAACCCGCTTTCACTCTCAAGGCTTGCCACAGTTCAAATCGCAAAATGCTTGATCCTCTGGCTCTCGTTTCTACTTAGCTTTGTGCATCGCTCTCCGCTTTGCCACGCAATTCAGTCTGAAAGGAAATGCCGTGACAACAGGAAGACAGATTGCGGCAGCACGCGCGCTGCTGGGCATGACGGAAGCGGAACTCGCCGAGGCAACAGGTCTTTCGCTGATGGAGCTGAGGCGCATCGAGGTGCGCTATGACGAAGCTGACAACGACGACGGAGCGGTAGCCTCCGTCAAATCCGCTCTCGAAGACGCTGGAATATCCTTCATTGATCCCCGCGCCTCGAGTGCTGCAGGCGGTGAGGGCATACGCCTTTCTGCACCATCGTCCGCCTCGGTCGACACCAACGATGATGAGACGGTGCAGTATCCCGAGATGGCGCAAAACGGCCCTTTCGGTGCGGGTGGTTGATGCCATCTCTATCCCGGTGATCATCATGATCTGCGATGGTCGCAGTCGAGCGTCAGATGGCCGGCAGCAGAAAGGACGAGTTGCCGCAGCGGATCGACAGGGAGGTTAGGCCGCAGGTCCAGCTCTGGTTCGCATGCGTAATATCGGCAAAGCAAGACGAGCAGTCAGTGCACCCGATTGATAGGCCGGAGTAACAATGGCATCCCCCGCATTTCCGCTGACCCGCGCTAACGCATTCGAACGTCTCGATTCATTCCTGCCAGCCGCCGCAGGGGCCTACGCGCGTTTGCGCAACAAGGACAAGGGACAGGGGCAGCATCAGCATGTGTCCCGGCTTTCCGCTGCGTTGCGCCGGCGGCTAATCACTGAACAGGAGGTCGTTTCAGCGGTCCTGAACCGGCATGATCTCGGATCGGCAGAAAAATATGTCAGTGAGGTTTTCTGGCGCACCTACTGGAAAGGTTGGCTCGAACAGCGGCCAACGGTCTGGGAGCAATACCTTGTTGCAGTCAAGGACGCGCTTTCAGGGTTGGAAGCCTCGCCGGGACAAAAGGCGCGACATGCTGCGGCGACCAATGCAAACACCGGGATCGATTGCTTCGACGCCTGGGCTGTGGAACTGCAAGAGACAGGTTACCTCCACAACTGGGCCAGAATGCAATTCGCCTCGATCTGGATCTTCACGCTGGGTCTGCCATGGGAACTCGGAGCCGCCTACATGTTTGATCGCCTCATGGACGCGGATCCGGCATCGAACACCCTGTCCTGGCGATGGGTGGCGGGACTGCATACCGCAGGCAAAGCCTACCTCGCTGATCCCGAGCGCATCCGTGCGATGACCGATGGCCGCTACGTCCCCTCAGGCCTCGCCCGCCAGGCCAGAATTCCCGCAGATACGCTTCGGCTTCCATCTCCGACATCCATTCGCACGATCAGCGCTCCGGATCCTGATCTGGCGACGATGTTGTTGGTGACCACGGAGGATTTGTCGGTCGAAACCATGGCAGTGATGCGCGCTCTTCCGGTCAAGGCGATCGCGTTTATGGAAGGTCGCAACGAATGGGATCGCATCGCCCTGGACGATGCTGTCGCGCGCCTGACCCAAACCTGGCACGCGGCAGTCATTGACCGCGCCCCGGCTCCGAGCGACCTTGCTGCCGCCGCGAAAGCAGCAGGTTGTACACAGATCGCGACGGCCTTCCTGCCGGCAGGCCCCGTCGCCACCGCTCTTCAGCCTTACCGCTCTGAGTTCGCCAGGTCAGGTTTGATCTTCGCGGAGAGCATGCGTGACTGGGACCGGAATGGCTGGCCGCATTGCCGAAAGGGCTTTTTCGCCCTGAAGGAAAAGATACCCGCTCTCGTTCGAAGCGCGAGGCCCTGAGATGTGCTCGAACGCTTTGAAGGTATCAACATGAGCGATCGGGATCGCTATGGACCTGTCCCACAAGGTCGCTTGAGCCGGCTGGCTGCGCTTGGTCAGATCGCCGGCGGCGTTGCTTCCGGTATGGTAGCCGAAGGCCTGAGCCGCCTTGCCAAGGGCGAGCGGCCCCACCTGCGCGACCTCCTGCTGACACCCTCCAATGCTCTGAGAGCCTCCGATCAATTGTCGCGCATGCGTGGGGCGGCCATGAAACTTGGCCAGATGATCTCGCTGGAACCGGGCGAGTTTCTCCCGCCCGAGCTTCAGGAGATTTTCTCGCAACTTCGTGCCACCGCCCATTTCATGCCGACAAGCCAGCTGTCGGCCGCTCTCGCCAATGCCTGGGGTGCGGACTGGCGTCGCCATTTCAGTCACTTCGAGATGACGCCGATCGCCGCAGCGTCGATCGGTCAGGTTCACCGCGGCATCCTGTCATCCGGGCGCAA
The DNA here is from genome assembly GCF_014237835.1 of Rhizobium sp. AQ_MP. Classification (GTDB taxonomy): domain Bacteria; phylum Pseudomonadota; class Alphaproteobacteria; order Rhizobiales; family Rhizobiaceae; genus Allorhizobium. The sequence goes on along the minus strand of NZ_JACJVI010000017.1, from coordinate 119,176 downwards.
GGTCGCGGTCAAGGTCCAGTACCCGGGCATTGCCCGAAGCATCGACGCTGACATCGACAACGTGGCGACCTTCCTTCGTCTCTCTGGCCTTCTTCCCTCGGGCCTCAACATCGCGCCACATCTGGAGGAAGCCAAGCGCCAGCTCCGCGAAGAGGCGGACTATCTGCGCGAAGCCGAGGAAATGCGCCGTTTCGGCAAGCTGCTTGCTGACGATGATCGCTTCATAGTGCCGGCCCCGATCGAAGATCTGCTCCGGCCCACCGTCTTGCCGATGGATTTCATCGAAGGCGCGCCCCTTGATGCGCTGCTGCAGGCATCGGAAGCAAAACGGAATGCCGCAATGACGGCGATGTGCGAACTCGCTCTGAGAGAACTATTCGTCTTCGGCCATATGCAGACGGATCCCAACTTCGCCAATTACCTCTGGAGACCGTCGGACGGTCGTATCGCGCTTCTCGATTTTGGTGCCGTCCGGGCCGTGTCCGAGGCGAGCGCCTCGGACTATCGGACTCTTCTCAGGGCGACGCTTGCCGGGAGCGTGAAAGAGGTCGGTGATGCCTTGATTGACATGCAGTACATGTCCCGCGCCCAGACTGCGCGTTATGGCCAAACGCTGGACGAGATGACCCGTATCGTCCTCGACCATGTCTTCAGGGCGCCCGGAGGGCTGACCGACTTCAGCGATCGTGGTCCGCTTGTCGAGATCCGACAGCGCGCCATCCCGATCTCTGCCGACCGTGCGTTGTGGCCCCTGCCGTCTCCCGACAAGATGTTTTTGCAGCGCAAGATCACTGGCCTCGCTTTGCTCGCCATGAAGCTGCGTGTGCGCCTGCCGATTGCAGGCATGCTGGCAGACTATGCTTGAGAGCTTGGTGGCGCGTGCATGGTCAACGGGGAGCGCCACGTCGCTAGCGATATTGCCATGTGAAGCGGTCGGACCTCACATGGTCTCTCACCGTAAAACGCGCGCAATGTGAGCTTCAACATTGACTTAGAGGGTGAGGGGCCCCCTCCATCCGCCCTGTCATTTTAAGGCAGCGACAGGTCGCCACCCTCGTTGAACCTGCACGATGCAGGCTCTCGGAGGCGGCAACCTGTCTCTTGCGGGGAATGCAGCGGCCCCTGTCAGGCTGCAACAGCAGCCTTGGATGCATCATGGCTGCCAGCCCGATAGCGGATGAGGTCCTCGATCGAGATCAGCGGCAGACCATGCAGCTTGCAGAATTCGATGAGATCAGGGAGCCGCGCCATTGTCCCGTCGTCGTTGGCGACCTCGCAGATGACGCCGGACGGTCTGGCACCAATCAGCCGCGCAAGATCGACGGCGGCCTCCGTATGCCCCGGACGGCCCAGCACACCTTCCGGATGGGCACGCAGGGGAAAGATATGTCCCGGCCGCGCGAAGTCCGCAGGTTTGCTTGCCTCATCCATCAGTGCCCGCACGGTCGCGGCTCTGTCTGCCGCCGAAATCCCGGTGGTGGTCCCGTGGATATAGTCCACAGACACCGTGAAGGCCGTCTTGAGGTATTCTGTGTTGTTCGGGACCATCAGCGGGATGTCGAGTGCATCCAGCCGCTCGCCTTCCATGGCAATGCAGACCAGCCCACGGGCATGCTTCATCATGAAGGCAATCGTTTCCGGCGTCACATGGTCTGATGCGACGATGATATCGCCTTCATTCTCGCGGTCCTCGTCGTCGACGACGACGACCATCCCTCCACGCGCGAGGGTCTTTAATGCGTCTTCAATTTTCGAAAGTGTCATTCCAGTGCCTTTCAAGGGTTACCGCGTGAGCGGTCAAAACACGACCTCACGGTCGCCATTCCATCCCTTGGGCGAACACAGCACACACGCCTCCCTCGGCAGGGAGCCGCTATAGCCGATGCTCTCTTTCATCCGGACTCTAACCGTCGGCTCCGGCATCGCACCGGATCTGCTGCCTTTCACCGAGATGAAAGCGCTCGCGGGCTCCCGGCCAAGCCGGATACCGCCGGTGGGGAATTTCACCCCGCCCTGAGAACCCTATTAAGGTAGGGGAGGAGATACCGGTTTTTCAAGCGAAAACTAAGAAAACGAAGCAATTTCCGGGCAAATGTCGCAACCCCGTATGTGAACGTCGCGAAACAAAAAAAGCACGGTGCAGAGCGCACCGTGCAGGCTTGGGAGGCCTTTGTCTTTTGTGCCGATCACCAGCAGCAGAAGCCGCCATCGACGAGGAGATCGACGCCGGTAACGAAGCTTGCGGCGTTCGAGAGCAGAAAGACCGCCGGTCCGACCATCTCGTCCACGGTTGCCATCCGTTGCATTGGGGTCTGCTCCTCGAAGAGCTTGGTCTGATGAACCATCTCGGGGCGCGTGTTCATCGGGGTTGCGGTATAGCCGGGGCTGATCGTGTTGACGCGGATGCCGCGCCCGACCCATTCCATCGCCATCGACTTTGACATGTGAATGACGCCAGCCTTGGAAGCGTTGTAGTGGCACTGGTTGAGACCGCGATTGACGATCACGCCCGACATCGAAGCGATGTTGACGATCGAGCCTCGACCGTTCTTCAGCATGGCGCGGGCTTCCGCCTGGCAGGAGAGAAAGACACCCTTGAGGTTGATGTCCATCATCGTCTGGAACTGGCTTTCCTCCATCTCCTCCGCCGGATTGGCATTGGCGATGCCGGCCGCATTGACGGCAAGCGTCAGCGGTCCGAGTTCGGCTTCCGTGCGCGAGACAGCCTCGTTCAGAGCGGCTGATTGCGTCACGTCCGCAGCGATTTCGATGCTGCGGCGGCCTGCGGCCGTAACGTATCGTGCGGTCGTCGCCAGCCCGTCATCGGTGCGGCGGTCGAGCAGCGCGACATCGGCACCGCATTGTGCAAGGCCGATCGCAATCCGTTGACCGATGCCGCTACCGGCGCCCGTCACCAGCGCGACATTCCCTGAGAGATCGAAGAGTTTCGGGGCGTTCAAAGTCATGTCCGACATGGGTAGTTCTCCTGCAATTCAGATCGTGGCCAGTTCCATGACCGACACGTCGTTGGCATCCGCGCGATCGAGGATGCCCGCTTGTTTTCCCTGAGCCATTACCATGATCCGGTTGGAGACGCCGAGAACCTCTTCCAGATCCGAGCTGACCACGATGACGGCAATACCCTGGCGCGCGAGATCCATGATCGTGTCGTAGATCGATGATCGTGCTCCGACGTCGATGCCCCGCGTCGGCTCGTCGAGCACGACAACCTTGGGGTTCCGCGCGAGCCATTTGGCCAGCACGACCTTCTGCTGGTTGCCGCCCGAAAGTTCGCCGGCATTCTGCTCGCCACGCCCTTTGACACCAAATTTCTGGATGTAGGTGTTGGCAAAACTGCTCAGCCGCTTCGACGTCATCCAGCCGTTGCTGGAGACGGCATCGAAATTCGCGTAGCCGATGTTTTCGGTGATGGAATGGTCGAGAACCAGTCCCTGCAGCTTGCGGTCCTCCGGTACGAGCACTACGCCGTTGTCGATCGCATCACGCGGGGTGCGCGGGGTGATGTCCTTGCCATTAAGGATGACCTTGCCGCTGGCAATCGGGTCTGCGCCGGTGATGGCGCGCACGAGTTCGGTCCGACCGGCGCCGACAAGACCGGCTATGCCGAAGACCTCGCCACGTTTAACGGAAAAGTCGATGTCACGGAAAGTGCCCGACGGCGAGGAAAGGCCGCGCACTTCGAGCATCACTTGATTCTGTGGGGCGGGGACCGCCGGGAACATGCGGTCCAGCGACCGACCGACCATGGCCTCGACGATGGTCCGGATCGGCACATCGCCGCGATCGAATTCCTGGACCTTCGAGCCGTCACGCATGACGACGATACGATCCGCGATCTGCCGGATCTCCTCGAGGCGATGGGAAATATAGATGATACCGACACCGTCGGCCTTCAGCCGCTCGATCTGCCGAAACAGGAGCTGCGTTTCCTCGCCACCCAGGGCAGCGGTAGGTTCGTCCAGGATCAGCAGCTTGGCATTCAGCGTCATCGCCTTGGCGATCTCGATCAACTGCTGCTTGGCTGTCGACAAGCCCTCCACAAGGCGCCGGGGCGAAACATCAAGTCCGAGCCGCTGAAGCCCGGCATGGGCGCGTTCTTCCATGGCTTGCCGGTCGATGCGTCCGCCCTTGGTCAGGTAGCGGCCGACGAAGACGTTCTCGGCGATCGACAATTGCGGCAGAAGCTTCAGCTCCTGGTGGATCATGCCGAGGCCGGCATCCATGGCTGCGCGCGGCGTCGCCGGCGCGTAAGGCTCGCCGCACCAGGTCATCTGGCCTGAGGTAGGCTGAACGGCACCGGAAATGATCCTCGACAGGGTCGATTTTCCGGCGCCGTTTTCGCCCAGCAGCGCCACGACTTCACCCGCTCTCACATCGAGGTCGATGCCGTGCAGGACCTCGAGCGATCCGTAGACCTTGCGGATCTGCCGGAGCGAGAGGATGGGAGGGAGGTCGTTGGCAGTCATGGCGCTGTCTTCCGGTCGTAATCAGGGATGTTCGGCAACGAACTTCGCTGCGTTCTCCGGCGTCGTCAGGAAGCCCGGAAGCAGCTGCTCGGCTGGGAGCTTCTCACCGGCAGCAAGCTTGATGGCGCTGTCGACTGCGAGGCGCCCGATGCCGCGAACCTGCTGTGTTGCGGTGGCGTCGAAGCCGCCTTCAGCCAGGATCGGCAGAGCCGTGGTGTCACCGTCGAAGCCGCCGACATAGACGCGCTGCGAAACGCCGGAGACCTTGACAGCCTGTGCGGCGCCGAGAGCCAGACCGTCAGCCTGAGCGAAGATCAGCGACACGTCCGGATGAGCCTGCAGCAGGTTCTGGCCGATGTTGAGGCCCTCTGCCTGCGACCACTGCTCGCTCCACTGCTGAGCCACCAGTTCGACACCGGCATTTTCGCCGATCGCCTTCATGCAGCCTTTGGTGCGCTCGACTTCCGGCGTCGTGCCCTTCTGGCCATGGATCATGATCATCTTGCCCTTGCCGCCGGCAAGACCAATGATGTGCTTGCAGACTTCGTAGGCCGACGTGGCGTTGTCTGTGGCAATGAAGGTGTCGCCCGGAGCTTCGTCGGCATTGCGGTCGACGTTGACGACCGGGATGCCGGCTTCCTTGGCGAGACGGGTCGGAACCGCGGCAGCGGCCGCACCGGCAGGAATGTAGATGAACGCGTCGATGTCCTGCGTCAGGAGGTCCTGAACCTGGCTGACCTGGGTCGCGCTGTCATTCTTGGCGTCGACGGTGATGACCTCGATGCCCTTCTCCTTGGCATAGGCCTCGACGCCGATCTTGATCTGGTTGAAGTAGTCGGCCTGCAGGTTCGACACGGCGAGCCCGATCTTCTTCACCTCTTCGGCAGAAGCGCCGAGCGGGTTGAGAGCAGTCGTCGCCAGTGCTGCGGCGGCCAGAAGCATGGTCTTTAATTTCATGGTAGATCTCCTCCGTTGTTTCGGGACCCCGCTACCATCGCAGGACCGAAGGTTTGCCTGGCTTTTGCCCGGCGTTGAACTGGCGGCGATACCGCCAAACTGATCGGCTATCGAAGCGTCATTTCCTCTTGATGGCTTCGGCAGCGACTGCGAGTGCGATGACGACACCGATCACGACAGCCTGCGTGAAGGGCGAGACCCCGAGAAGGTTCAGGCCGTTGCGCAAGACGCCGATGATCAGGACGCCGATGATGGTTCCGAGAATGCCGCCCTTGCCGCCGCTGAGGCTGGTTCCGCCGATGACGACGGCCGCGATCGTGTCGAGCTCGTAGGAGACGCCGGCGGTGGGCTGCACCGAATCCAGACGCATGGCGAGTACAACGCCAGCCAGGCCGGCAAGCAGGCCGGACACGACATAGACGCCGATCGTGTAGAGGTTGACATTGATCCCGGCGAGGCGGGCGACTTCCTGGTTCCCACCGATTGCGTAGAGCGAACGTCCGCCGGACGTGTAGCGCAGATACAGCCAGCCAAGCACGAAGACCACCAGCATGACGGCCACGGTCAGCGTCAGGAAACCTCCATAGCGCGTATAGGCGAGCAGGCTGAACCAGGAGGGAAAGCCGACGATCTGCTGGCCGTCGGTGATCATGTTTGCGAGGCCCCGCGCCACCGACATCATTGCCAGCGTGGCGATGAAGGCTGGCACCCCGAGTGCGGTGATCAATATTCCGGATATGGCCCCTGTTGCAGCGGCCACGCCAAGCGCAAGCAGGATCCCGACCGGCAAGGGAAGTCCGACCTGGTTCGCGAGATAGCCCATCACCATCATCGTCAGGGCGAGCACGGAGCCGACCGCCAGATCGATGCCGCCGATCAGGATGACCATGGTCATGCCCACCGCCATGATGCCGAGCACCGTGATCTGGTCGAGCACGTTGAGAAGGTTCCGGGCCGACATGAACTTGTCGGTGGCAAAGGACAGGAAGATGCACAGCAGGATGAGCCCGATCAACGGACCGGTCGTCCCCCTCAGTGCCGCCAGAGCACTCGCTCCCGCGCCGCGCTCTTGGTCTGTCGCTGATATCGACATCCATGCCTCCCATGCTACCCCGGCATCTCACTGCCGGTATAAATATTCATTGTTGTCTGTAAATTCGTAGCGCAGCGTTCCGGGGGCTGTCAACTGCCCTCATCGTGCCTCGATAGAGATTTAATTTGAGCCGTCCCGCTTGACAGGGAAACATCTCATGCAATTATATGAGGTGTGGCATATTTATTCACTATGAGGTTTCCATGCAGCCGAATGATCTCGACCGCATCGCAAGGCAGATACGCCTTCGCGATCTCCAGGCGGTTTACGAAGCGGGCGCTGGCCATGTCGGCGGAGAAATGTCGGCGATCGACATTTTGACGGCTCTGTATTTTCAGGTTTTGCGCATATGGCCGGATCAACCGAAACACCCGGAACGGGATCGCTTCGTCCTGTCAAAGGGCCATGTCGCCCTGGCGCTCTACGTGACGCTCGCCAAGCGCGGTTTTATCCCGGAAGACGAGATCTCGACCTTCCTGAAGCCACATTCGCGCCTCAACGGCCATCCGAACTGCAACAAGGTCCCGGGCGTTGAAACCAATACCGGCCCTCTCGGGCATGGCCTTCCCGTTGCTGTCGGTATGGCAAAGGCAGCAAAACTGACCGGTGCCGCCTATCGCACCTATGTTCTGACCGGCGATGGCGAAATGCAGGAGGGATCGAACTGGGAGGCGATTTCGTCGGCCGCCCAGTTCGGCCTCGACAACCTCACGCTGATCATCGACCACAACCGGTTCCAGCAGGGCGCCGCCTTGAGCGACACCAACAACATGGCACCCTTCGCGTCCAAGCTTCGGGCCTTCGGTTGGGATGTCACGGAGATCAACGGCAATGAGATGGCCGAGATTGTCCCGGCGCTTCAGCACCGGTCCGACCGTCCTCACTGCATCGTTGCCCATACCAACAAGGGACACGGCATTTCCTTCATGCAGGACCGCGTCGATTGGCATCACAAGGTGCCGAACGCCGAACAATACAAAATTGCTCTCGCCGAGCTCTCGGAGGTGCTGTGATGAACGCCGTGACCATGACCGAAAAACTGCATGACTGCCGCGATGCGTTCGTCTCTGTCCTTGAGCGCCTTGGCGCAGAGAACTCGAAGGTCGTGGCCGTGTGCAACGACTCCGTCGGCTCCTCGAAGCTCGGCGGCTTCAAGGCAAAATGGCCGGAACGGCTGGTCAATGTCGGGATTGCCGAACAGAACATGGTCGGCGTCGGCGCAGGTCTCGCCAATGGCGGGCTCCTGCCTTTTGTCTGCGGTGCCTCCTGCTTCCTGACCGGCCGCTCGCTCGAGCAGGTCAAGGCCGACATTGCCTACTCCAACGCCAATGTGAAGCTCGTCGGCATATCCTCGGGCATGGCCTATGGCGAACTGGGACCGACCCACCACTCGATCGAGGATTTTGCCTGGATGCGGGTGCTGCCCAACTTGCCCGTCATCGCGCCCTGCGATTCCATCGAGACGGCTGCGGCCGTGGAATGGGCGGCCCGCTACGAAGGGCCCGTGTTCCTGCGCCTGTCGCGTGTCGGCGTGCCGGACCTCCTGCCGCAGGGCCACGTCTTCGAACCCGGCAAGGCCAACCTGCTGCGCGACGGCGATGCCATCACCCTGATCGCAAACGGCACGCTCACCCATCGTGCCATGAAGGCCGCCAAGATCCTCGCTACCCGGGGCATCGAGGCCCGCGTGCTCAACATGGCGACGGTTCGCCCGGTCGATGTCGACAGCGTGGTGGCAGCAGCCCGCGAAACCGGCGCCATTCTCACGGCCGAAGAACATTCTGTCTATGGTGGCCTCGGCTCCGCGATCGCCGAAGTCATCGTCGCAGAAGCGCCGGTTCCGATGAAGATCCTCGGCGTTCCCGGTATCTTTGCACCAACCGGATCGGCGGAGTTCCTGCTCGACGAATTCGGCATGGCGCCGGAGGCCATGGCAAACGCTGCCGAAGAACTGCTGGCGCGCAAGCGCAGGCGCAGCTAACGGCTAATACTCTCCAGGATGTCGCCGCACGCAGCACGGCGGCATCTGACCGCTTTCGGAGCTCGACATGATCACCGCCATTCTTGCCATCGACCAGGGGACCACCAACTCGAAGGCCGTACTCGTGTCGAGCGATGGCATCATCATGGCGCGCGGGTCTTCCCCCGTCGGTATCTCGCATCCGCAGCCCGGCTGGGTGGAGCAGGATGCCGACCGCGTCTGGGCCTCGGTTCTGGAAGCGATTGCCGCCTGCTTGGTCAATGCGCCGCCGGTCTCCATTGCCGGGATTGCGATCTCCAATCAGCGTGAGTCTGTGACCATCTGGGATGGCGGGACCGGTGAACCGCTCGGCCCTGTTGTCAGCTGGCAGTGCCGGCGCAGTGCGCCTGTCTGTGCCGAACTCAAGGCCGCCGGGCATTCCGCCCGGGTCGAGGCCCTGACCGGCCTTCCGATCGATCCGATGTTTCCCGGCCCCAAGATGAAATGGCTCCTCGACCGCGCGCCGGCGGGAAGATCGATCCGGCTCGGTACAATCGATTCCTGGCTGATCCACCGTTTCACCGGCGGAAAGGTGCATGCCTGCGATGCATCGAATGCGGCCCGCAGCCAGCTTCTCGATCTCAACAAAATGGCGTGGAGCGACGAGCTTTCAGCCCTTTTTGGCGTGCCCACGGCCTATCTGCCGGAGGTTCGCGACAGTGCGTCGCGGTTCGGGGAGACCCTTGGTGTCCCCGGCCTGCCGGACGGGATACCGATTGCGGCGGCGATCGGGGACAGCCATGCAGCCCTCTTCGGTCATGGCGCCTTCGAACCCGGCGACGGAAAGGTCACCTTCGGCACCGGTTCGTCGATCATGACGACCCTGCCGCACTTCATCGCGCCGCAGAACGGCATCACCACGACGATCGCCTGGTCGCTCGGCGGCACCCCGACCTATGCCTTCGAAGGCAATATCCTGGTCTCGGCCGCATCGTTGCCATGGATGGTCGAGATTCTGGGTCTACCGGATGTTCAGGCGCTGGTTGACCTTGCGAGCACTGCGGAGCCGGAGGGGCCGGGCTTCGTGCCGGCCTTTGTCGGTCTCGGCGCCCCGCATTGGCATGCCGATGCACGCGCCCTGTTTTCGGGGATCACGTTCAACACGACACGGGCGCAAATGGCTCGGGCCGTTACCGATTCCATCGCCTTCCAAGTCCATGACGTCTTCAAGGCCATGGTCGCCCAGTCCCCGGCGCCGCTGGGTCGGTTGTTCGTTGACGGTGGACCGAGCAAGAATACCTTCCTGATGCAATGCGTCGCCGATGCTCTCGACCATCCCGTGATCCAATGCGATGCCGCTGAAGCCTCCGCGCTGGGCGCCGCCTATCTCGCAGGCCTGACACTCGGTCTCTGGAACGGTCTGGATGCGATCAAGGCCCTGCCGCGCAAGACAGCGACACTCGATGCAAAAGAGAGCGATGTCAGAAGGCGTCTGACGACCTGGCAGGATGCAATCTTCCGCTCGACCGTTTCACCGACTTCATCTATGGGTGAATAAAAATTCACCCATCGGAGGGGTTCATGGGACGTCTCAACGAGCTTCGACTTATCGCCCGCGTCGCGCAGATGTATCATGCGGAGGGCAAGCGGCAGGCGGAGATTGCCGAGATCATGCATATGTCGCAGGCCACCGTCTCGCGCATGCTGAAGCGGGCGGAGATGGAAGGGATCGTCAGAACCACGATCATTCCGCCGCCGGGCACGTTTGCCGATCTGGAAATGGCGCTGCGCGATCGATACGGCCTGACCGAAGCCATCGTCATCGACTGTTCGGAAGATCGCGATGGCGCGATCATGGCCCGCATCGGCGAGGCCGCCGCGCACTTCGTCGAAGTCACCCTGCAACAGGATGAGGTGATCGGCGTTTCCAGCTGGAGCCAGACCATCCTGCGCATGGTGGACAACATCCATCCGCTGAAGACGGGCCGCGCCAAATACATCGTCCAGATCCTGGGCGGCATGGGCGAAGCCTCTGTTCAGACTCATGCCACCCAGCTGACCGCGAGGCTTGCGAAACTCACCGGCGGCGAGCCGCGACTGCTGCTTGTCCAGGGCATCACCTCGTCGCGGGAGGCAAAGCTCGTGATGCTGGCTGACCCGGTGGTCCGCGGCACGATGGATCTCTTCGGCCGCCTGACGCTCGCCATCATCGGCATCGGCGCCGTCGAGCCGTCGGAGCTTCTGGCGCGCTCCGGCAACGTCTTCTCGCGCCAGGAGATGGCGATGCTGCACGACGCGGGTGCGGTCGGCGAAATCTCGTTCCGCTTTTACGACCGTGACGGCAAACCGGTCGAGACCCCGCTCAACGAGCGGGTCATCGGCATCTCGCTTGAGGATCTGCGCAAGGCCGACCGGGTGATGGCGCTGGCCGGCGGAGAATCGAAGACCGAGGCGATCGCCGGTGCCCTCAGGATGGGCATCATCGACGTCCTCGTGACGGACAAGTTTACGGCGGCCCGTCTAACGGCCTGACGCTCAATTCCGGGCGGACTGTCGGATCGGCTGCATCAAGGAGGAGTGAGACCATGCAGCGTTTTTCCGGACAGACTGTCTTCGTGACCGGCGGCAACAAGGGCATCGGGCTGGGCATTGCCCGTCGCTTTGCCGAAGAGGGCGCCAAGGTCGCCATTGCAGCCATCGAGCCTGATACGAGGGACGTCGCCTTGCGGCTTGCCGAAGACACGGGCGCCGAAACACTCGGCCTGCAACTCGATGTCACCGACGCCGCGGCCGTACGCGCGGCCTATGCCGAAGCGGAAGGACGCCTCGGACCTCTAAGCATCTCCGTCCAGAATGCCGGGGTCATCACCATTGCCAAGGTCGAAGATCTCAGCGAACGAGAATGGGATCTCAATCTCGACGTCAACACCAAAGGCGTTTTCCTCTGCTGCCAGGAGGCCGTGGCCCGCTTCCGCGCCAGCGGCACCAAGGGCCGCCTGATCAACACGGCATCCGGCCAGGCTCGCCAGGGCTTTATCTACACGCCCCACTATGCCGCATCGAAATTCGGCGTGGTGGGCCTGACCCAGAGCCTTGCCAAGGAACTCGCCAGAGAAGGCATCACCGTCAACGCCATCTGCCCCGGCATCATCCACACCGAAATGTGGGACTATAACGATCGCGTCTGGGGCAAGATGCTCGGCGATTACGGCCCGGGCGAACTGATGGCTGAATGGGTCGAAGGCATTCCCATGGGCCGCGCCGGGACGCCTGCCGAAGTCGGCGCTCTCGTCGCCTTCCTGGCCTCGGCCGATGCAGCCTACATCACCGGCCAGACGATCAATGTCGACGGTGGCCTGATCATGTCCTGATCAACGCCTAGTCTTTCTTCGGGAATGAAAGCTCACACTGGAAGGCCGTATCGCCGGTCGGCAATGGTAAACTTCGCAGGGTCATCGCGCCGCTCATCTGTGCGATGAGTTTGTCAACGATCGCAAGGCCGAGACCGGATCCGGGTTTGCTTGCCTGGCCACGCTTGAACCTTGTCCGGTAGACATTCAGATCAGGTTCGAGAGGAATTGAAACGGAGTTGGTCACGGTAATGCGACCGTCGTTCGCGATGCCGACCGTTATGGGCTGGCCGTCGGTCCCATAATGCACCGCGTTCTCGAGGAGATTGTTGAAGGCGATCGCGAAGGCATCGGGGTCTACCGGTCGCATGAGCTCCGTCACACCGGGCGATAGTTCCAGAACGACAGTCACCGTTGGTCGAGAGCGCTGAATGCTCTCGACCAGCAGTTTGACAAGGGCCACCAGGTCCACCGGCGCACTGGCAAATCCGATACCCGCTTCCGCGCGCGAGAGCTGCAACAGCTTCTCCAGCATCAGCGACAAACGACGCAGCGCTTCGAGCACACGTTCCGATCGGGATATGTCCTGCGGCTCTGTCAATTGTCGGGACAAGAGTTCCATCTGGGCGAGCGCTCCGGCAAGTGGCGTGCGCAGTTCATGGGCACTATTGGCCGCAAGGTCACGTTCGGCCTGTATCGCCTGTTTTAATCGTCCGAGCAGGGTGTTTACCGAGCCAGGGATCGCTGCGATTTCTGTGGGGAGCCCGTGCAGCGTGATCGGCTCGAGATTGCTCCCGTCTCGTGTGCTGATGGCGGCCTGCAGGGCGCTGACCGGTTGTGTCGCACGCACGACGATCCAGCGGATCGCGAACATGCCAAGCGGCAAAAGCAAGATGAACGGCAGGAGCAGCGTAATGGCACTTTCGAGCGCCGCCTCGCGACGATGCGCGAGTGAATCCGCAACCTGAATGAAGAGGGTATCGCTGATGGTCGCGACGGTGAAGATCCGCATGTCGTCACCGCTCCAAAAGCCGGGTTCAAGCGGCGCGGGATAGGGATCCGCTCCGACATTGTGCGAATGCATCAGCACGCGCCCCGCTGCATCGCGCACCTGATAGGTCAGGTACTCGTCGGTTATGCCCGGGTTTAAGGCTGCGATCTTGTTCGGCACCGTGCGGGCATCCCGGCGGAAGTAATCGTCGACAACCAGTGGCGCGAGCCGTTCTGCGGCTTCCTGCAGCGCGCTGTCGAAGACCTCGTCATATTCCGCACGCATCGCATAGATGGAGAGCCCGACTGCGATCGTCCAGAAGATGGCAAGCAGAATCGACAGGGACAAGACGAGACGTCCTGCCAGGCTTTGGGTCTCAGACCGCATCGGCGGAAATCCTGTAACCCACACCACGCACGGTCTCGATGGCATCCTTGCCGAGTTTTCGGCGCAAGCGGCTGACATAGACTTCGACCGTGTTGCTCTCGACTTCCGCCCCGAAGGCGTAGAGTGCCTCCTCGATCTGCGCCTTTGAAACGATGGCACGCTTGCGAGCGATCAACCGGTCGAGCACGGCCCATTCGCGCGAGGACAGCAGGATTTCCTGCCCGTCTTCGCCGGCAATACGTCGCTCGGAAGGGAAGATTGCGGTGCCACCGATCGTGAGATCAGGCAGCTTGTGAGTCCCGTAGCGCCGCGACACGGCGTGGATGCGGGCCTGCAATTCGCCCAGATCGACCGGTTTGACGAGGTAGTCGTCTGCGCCGGCATTCAAGCCGGCAATGCGGTCAGACACCTGATCATGCGCGGTCATGATGATCACGGGCATCTCGTCCCGACGGGCGCGCATGGCCCTCAGAATGTCGAGCCCGCTCCCATCCGGCAGCCGCAGATCGAGAAGAACGAGATCATAAGCCGCAGCTTCGAGACTGGCTTCGGCCTCGTCGCGTGTGCATGCCCAGTCCACCGCATGGCCCTCGCGGTCCACATGCGTCTTCACGGCATCACCCAAAATCTCGTCGTCTTCCACCAACAGCACGCGCATTCCATGACCTCTATCGAAGCGACTTTGATCCTTTGTAACTTACGAAACTGACAGGCTGCTGAACCAGCCGCAAGCGAGGTTACATCCATTCAGGTAGCTGTCAGCTTGAAGACTGATCTTCCTCCCCGTGTCCAACACAGGAAAGGAACACGTCACATGCGCAAGATCATCGTAGCTCTCAGCCTCGCATCAGCATTCGGCAGCACCGCGCTGGCGTCGGAAAAATGCAATGTCGCCATGGCCGACTGGAAGCCACGCGAGACCCTGCTGGCCAAACTCGAAGGCGAAGGCTGGAAGGTCCGCTCGATCAAGACAGAGGATGGCTGCTACGAGGCCTATGCCATCAATGCCAAGGGCGAGAAGGTCGAGGCCTATTTCAACCCGCAGACGCTCGACACTGTCGGCATGAAGATCGAGGACTGATCGATGGCCTCGACAGTCAAGGTCTGGGATCGTCCGATCAGGCTCTTTCACTGGAGCCTTGCGGGCAGTGTCGCCTTGTGCTGGCTGACGGCAGACGAGTTGCAGAGCCTGCACGAAGTCGCAGGCTATACAGCCGCCGGTCTGATTGGCCTGCGCCTCGTTCTCGGGCTCGCCGGAACGGGCTACGCGCGCTTTAGTCAGTTCATCCGTTCGCCAAAGCGGACCCTGCGCTATGCGGGCGAGATGCTGCGCCACCAGGAGGCCCGCTACCTCGGCCACAATCCACTCGGGGCTGCCATGGTCGTTGTGCTGCTCATCATGATCGGCGGCATCGCCCTGACCGGTTGGATGCAGACCACCGACGCCTATTGGGGCATCGAATGGGTTGAGGAGACGCATGAAGCCCTGGCGCAATTGCTGCTCGTGGCAATCGCCTTGCATGTGGCCGGCGTGGTCCATGCTAGCCGGCGGCACCAGGAAAACCTGGTGCTCGCCATGATCACCGGTCGCAAGCGGGCCCCCGCCGGCACCGATATTCTCTGATTGCTCAGGCTCGTTGACCACAAACAAGGACGCCGCTGACCGTGGCGTCCTTGTTCTATGTGTGGCAAGCGCCAGCACGAGCTTTCCCTGAAAGGGGCTTCCCTCAAATTTTCAGATGAACAGTGAGCGCATAAAGCAGCAGCATGGAATTGGCCAAGATCAGGCAGAACACAGCCAGCGATCCGAGATCCTTCGCATGTTTGCCCGTTGCCGACACCTCCGGTGAGATGCGGTCAATGATTTCTTCGATCGCCGTATTGACCGCTTCCATGGCGATCAGGAGGAGAAACAGGATGATCGCCGACAGCCGGACGGCGGCCGTCACATCCATCACGGCGTAGGCAACCAACAGCCCAGTACCGGCCATAACCTCCTGGCGAAACGCAGCCTCCTTCGTCAGCCGTGTCAGACCGCCCGCCGAATAGCCAGCGGCAGACCATAGATGGGCTATCCCCGTTTGCTTCGGCGCAGCATCTTTGGTGTGACGCGTCATGAGGATGCTCCGTCTCGGCAAGACGAGAATATGTCTAGTATGGGGTCCCGAACTTCCGTCTCGACCTGCATCAGGCCGAGCACGCTGTGGAATAGATTGTCGTGCGAGAGTGGCGTGGGAGCCTTTCCAGCAAGGCAAGACTTGTCGAGGTGATTAGACTGTTGCAGGCCCGGGGAGAGCCAGACGACGAAGGGAATATGCGTCTGCTCCTTCGGCGCGAGAATGTAGGGTGCACCATGCAGGTAGAGGCCGTTTTCGCCGAGTGATTCTCCGTGGTCCGACATATAGACCATCGCCGTATCCAGCCGATCGCCCTGTGCGTTCAGCTTGTCGATCACCTCTGACAGGATGTGATCTGTGTAGAGCAGGGCATTGTCATAGGCGTTGGTAATGGTTTCCGGCGCGCAGGTGTCAAAGTCCACCGAGCGGCAGTCTGGCATGAATTTCCGGAATTCCTCGGGATAACGAAGATAGTAGGCGGGGCCGTGATTGCCGAGCTGATGCAGCACGAGAACCGCGTCGCCATCAACCTTGTCCAGCCATGTGTCCAGGCCATCGACAAGGATCTGATCCAGGCATTCACCACCGTTGCAGAACCGCGGATCGCTCGACCTGAAGAGGTCTGTTTTCTTGATCCGGTCAGCGACACGTTTGTCGCCTGTGTTGTTGTCCCACCATTCCGTCTTGATGCCGGCATGGGTGAGGACATCCATCAGATTTTCAGTAGCCAGCCCCTTGGCATGGGTGTAGTCCCCGCGTCCATAAACCGAGAACATGCAAGGCACCGAAACGGCGGTCGCCGTTCCACAGCTCGACGTGTTGGAGAAGTAGACAATATCGCGTTTCGAGAGCTCAGGATTGGTTTGTCGCGCGTAGCCTCCGAGTTGGAAGTTCTGTGCCCTCGCAGTCTCGCCAACAACCACGACCGTAACCCTTGGCTTACGTTGGCTCTGTTCGTTGCCTAACATGCGCTTCGCATCCGTTCCGATCGGCTGAACGACGATGTTCTGCTCTTGATGTTTTCCCATGACGAAGCCCGCAGCGCTGACCATCGGGAAGATCGGGTTCAACGTCCGGAACCAGTCCCGGTGTGCGCGGGCGGTGAAGATGAACGTGCCGCTGTTCGAGAGCCCCGCCAGGGCCAGAACGGCAAGGCAGGGCACGATGATCATCATATTGACGGCCACTTTTTTCAGAATGGGACGATGCACGATGTCCACGAATGTGATGAACAACGCCGGCAAGAAGCCGAACAGCAACAGGTGAAGGACGAAGGCTCCGGTGATCAGGTGACCGGCTTCTGCCTGATTGGTCTCAATGGCATTGCGGATCATCTCGCCGTCGATGATGACGCCGAACCGGTCCATGAACCACGCGCCCGCAACGCTAGCCAGCAGGAGCAGAATCAGCGCTGGCTTGATCAGATACTTGGCGGAGAACGTGAGCATCAGCGCAATGAAACCCGCGAGCAGCCCGACGGACAGCGCAAACAAGGCGAGCATGTCGTCCTTCAGGAAGACTGAAGACTTGTGCCAAAACGTCCCGTTCACGAAGAGGAGAAGATAGCCTGCGGTGAGTATGCTCAGCACCTCGCTGCGCATCCGCGGCCGGAAGCTCAAAAGCGTCTTGAACAAGCCCGCTTCCTTTCCTGCATGGATCAAAGAGAACCGATGCACTGAAGCGGAAAGCTGACAGGAACCTGAACGCGGTTCAGGACCGGTGCGACGTCTGAGGCTTCCGGTAAGCGCAAGAACGTCTGGGGTGGTGGACTTGGGCTCTGCACTGGCAGGGTTTGCCGCTCCTGGTTCGCAGGCAGGCGAAGCCGGGGAACGCGGAAACAGAGCAGGGCGCTTCAGGCCTCGCCGGCACCTCAGTCAGCTATCGGGGCCTCTTCTCTTGCCGAAGAAGGAGACGGGCGACGGCACAACATGGGGGACCGTCTCGATTGATCAACCCGCAACAATACGCACCGGCGCGCCCTTGTAAGCCGGCGTTCCCGAGTTTTTCTCGTGATAGGACAAAGGCACCAGGGGATTGAGTTCGGGGTAGTATCCGGCCACGCAACCATCGGGAAGATCGTAGGCGGTGACGGTCAGTCCTGAGACCCGTCGGTCGATGCCATCGTTCAGATCCGACACAAGAGTAATCTTCTCCCCATCCTGCAGATCGAAACGTCGCATCTCGTCTCGATTGATGAGAACGATGTTTCGATCTCCTTGCAATCCGCGCAGGCGGTCGGAAAAACCGTAAATGGTCGTATTGAACTGGTCGTTGGAGCGTAGTGTCACCAATGTCATGCGGCCATCGCTGCTGGTCGCGTCCGACAGCGGTTCTCCAAGGGCCGAGATTGTATCGGGGGTGGTGAACTGCGCCTTGCCGCTCTCCGTGTTCCACGTGCGTTCCCGCGCGGAATTTCCTCGATAGAACCCGCCCGGGATGAAAAGTCGTCCGTTGAAGTCCTTGAACTGGTCGGGATAGGTCGCTTCGATCAGATCACGGATCAGGCTGTAATCGGCAGTCCAGTCGTCCCACCGCAAATTCGGATTGTTGCCGGAGAGGGTCGCCTTGGCCAGCCGGCACACGATCTCCACCTCCGACCGGACCTCCTCGCCTGGCGGTGTCGCCGACCCGAGCGAGCCATAGATGTGGCTGAGCGAGTCTTCCATCGAAACGGCTTGCTCGCCTGTCTGCTGTACATCTCGGTCGGTCCGGCCGAGACAGGGCAGAAGATAAGAGACCTTTCCGGGAGTCAGGTGCGATCGGTTGAGCTTCGTGGCGATATAGACGGTGAGATCGAGGCCGGGCCACGCCTTTTCCAGCCGCTCCCTGTCGGGCATGGCCCTGACCAGGTTGCCACCCAGCAGCAACATGGCCTTGACGGAGCCGTCCAGGATGCCTTCGCCGGCGGCCACGGTGTTGCGGCCATCTTCCCGCGGCACCTTAAAGCCGAACAACTGTTCCAGCCGATCCACGGGAACCGCTTCCGTCTCGATCTTCTCGCTCACCCCGACAGTCCGCTGGCCCTGCACGTTCGAATGCCCGCGCACCGGTGAAATACCCGCGCCGAGCCGCCCGACATTACCGCCCAGCAAAAGCAGATTGACGAGCATGCCGAGGCTCAGCCAACCATGCACATGCTGGGTGATCCCCATGCCGTAGATGCCAATGACATTCCTGGCGCGGACATAAACGTCCGCTGCAGCTTCGATCATGCGGCGTGTGAGGCCCGAATGCGCCTCGATCATCTCCCAGCTCATGGCGTTCACGGCCTCAAGCATGGGCGCGAAGCCGGTCGTATGGGCTTTTATGAATTCGTGATCGAGGACCGTCCCCGGGGCTTTTTCTTCAGCGTCGAACACGCACTTCATCATTCCCGCGAGCACTGCGATGTCGCCGCCGGGACGGACCTGATAGAACTGTTCTGAGATCTGCGTCGGACTTCCGACGGTCATCTGAACCGGGTTTTGCGGGTCGACGAATTCAAGCAATCCTTTTTCACGGACAGGATTGAAGGTCACGATCCGACAGCCGCGATCAACGGCATCCTTGAGCTGATGAAGGAATCTCGGACTGTTGGACCCCGTGTTCTGCCCGAAGAAGAAGATCGCGTCGCAATGCTTGAAATCCTCCAGCGTGCAGGTGCCGACCGGCGTTCCGATGAAGGTCTTCAGATTGACCGAGGTCGTCTCATGACACATGTTCGACGACTGCGGCAGATTGTTGTGGCCATACAAACGGGCGAACAGGGCAAAAAGATAGGCCGGCTCCAGCGCCGAGTGACCGGATGAATAGAACACGGTCGACTTCGGATCGAGCGCTCTCAATCTTGCACCGATGTCGGAACAAGCGTCTTCCCAACTGACCGCGAAGTAACGGTCGCGATCGGGGTCGTAGCGCATGGGATGGGTGAGACGCCCTTCGGCTTCCAGGTCATGGTCGTGCCATTGACGAAGCTCTGAAACGGTATGCTCGCTGAAAAACTCTGGTGTGACCCGCCGCGTCGTCGCTTCCCAGAGTGTCGCCTTCGCGCCATTTTCGCAGAACTCCAACGCATTCGGATCAGCAGGTTTGGCCCAGGCGCAGGAAGTGCACATCATGCCTTTGGGCTTGTTCTGCGTGGCCAGGATCTTCAGTGCCTCCGGGGAGGCATGCGCGTTTCCATAGGTGCTCAGGATCCCTTTGAGAGATCCCCACCCTCCGGTCGCGCCGGAATATTGCGGAGTCCCCGGATCGTGGCTTGTCGCCTTATGATCTCGGCTCTTACCGGTTTCATCCATCTCTGGCTCCCCTTTTGTCGACGGGTGAAACGGCTCCCGCCCGAGGGGCCAACGGCGCGCAGGTGTCTTTGTTCCGCGTCAACCGGTTGGGCCAGCGATCTGTGTTCATGTCAGCTCACGCTTGAGCGTGAAAGTCTTCAGCGATCGGACGGCTGATCCGTGCTCAGCACATCTTCGTTTCGAACGTTGCGCAGGAGATAGATCCCGTAGAGAAAATGGGGCAACACCAGAAGCACAGGCAGCACGAACGCCCATCCTCCGACCTCCCCTCCGGGGCCCTGGGGGGCCGATTGCTGGCTGGCCGAGATCGAGAACGTGCCGAAATCCCAAAGCGCGTGGTAGATGATCGCCGGCCAGATCGATCCCGTCCGCACGAGAATGGCCATGAAGGCGAAACCGCTGAGGGTCGCGGTGAAAGCCTGCAGCATGGCGTTCAGCAGTTCCCCCGTCGTCAGCGCGTTGAGGATGTGAACAGAGCCGAAGAGCACCGAGGTCCCGATCATCGCTGGCCACAGCTTCACGCGCGTTCGCAACGCCTGAAACAGGATGCCGCGAAACATGGTTTCCTCCGACAGTCCGACGAAAATAGTGCTGAGAAGGATCATCAGCATCAGATCGAGCGGGGGCAATCCGATCACCGCAGCAAGGCCGAGAAACGTCACAATGTAGAGTGCCGGCAGCCACATGATGCGAAGCGAGCTCATCGGCCTTGGGGCCACGAATTTGAGGTCGCGCCAACCCGTCACCAGAATGACGGCCACCAGGAAAAGGAAGGCGGCGACGACATTCCAGAGCGGTCCTTTCGCCAGTCCCTCGGTGAGCGACTGCTTTTGACCGCCGCTGAGCCAGATCCCCCCGTAGATCGTGATCGTGGCCCAGATGCCGTAGACCACCAGACTGAAAGGGAGGCGGGCTTGTCCGTGTGCGAATTTCATGTCGTCCTGCCTCTTGCTCAAGCTCCACAGGGTTGGCGATGCCCGCCGTGATCCGGCTGGATTCTCTGTTATCGTCCACTGTGTTTCCACATCGGTGGCAGCATGTTGCCCCGTTTCGCCGCCGCGTGCAGCACCAGAAGCCCCGTGGCGGTGCAGAGGCCGAACGCCACCACACTTCCCTCCATGCCGAAGCTGCCGCCTGTCAGGAACTCTGGTCCTTCGAGTGTCGCCCTGAACAGACCGGGCTGTTTGAAGGCGCCGGAGACGGAGCCGGAATAGATTCCGCTTTGCACGAAGTTCCAGCCCATGTGGAAGCCGATGCTGAGCCATAGTCGTCGGGTGAGAAGGAAGAGAGCCGCGAGCAGAACTCCGGCTTCGAAAGTAATTGCCAGCGCACCCAGCAGGGTCGCCTCCGGATTGCCGAGGTGGCGCAGCCCGAAGATCAGAGCCGAGACCAGGAGCGCGATCCAGCTTCCGGCGAGTTCCTCCACATTGCGGAAAATCACGCCCCGATGCAGCAGTTCCTCGAAGACGCTGGAGCTGATCGCCATGGCGATTGACAGCAGGATGAGGGGGAAGGGGTTGATCCCATCGACGCGGTAAACGCCGAGCACCATCAGGATCATCACGCACAGCGTATAGAGACCGGCGCCCCCCAGAAGCCCCCCTCCCAGTTCGCGCGCCAGCGGTGCCCGTGCCAATTCGTTGACCGGGCGTCGTTCGACGAAGCGGACAAATGCGACATAAACGGCGATCGCAAGAGCTGCCATCAGAGCGGCACTTCCGATCGCAAGCGGTGGGCGGTCGGCAAACTGCCCGCCCCAGAAGCCGTTGCTGACGCCCATCAGAACGAAGAGCAGCGGGGCAAGCAGCAAGATGCGTATCAGCGGAAACTGCAGGATCCGCAGCCAGAGTGGCCTGAGCCCCTCCGTAGCATTTCCGAACTCCCTCGTCTGTTGCTGGTGAGCCAAGTGGCTGCCCTCACTTTGCTGCCTTTGCCCAGTCCGGGATATGCCACTCGATCTTGATGCTCTCCGCGCAATCATTCGACAGTTTTCGACCGGGCTGGTTGATGAAGGCCACACCCATATCGGCCACGCAGGGCTGATAAAGCAGGGCGCCATGGCCGGCCTCCGGGATCATGAAGACCTGAGCGTTGCTGAGTTGTTCGGTCGCGACTTTGGCCCAGCTTGCCGGTGTTTGGCTGTCATAGAGGCTGCCGATTGAGAGTGTGGGAATGTCGCTCTTGACCGGGACCTGCCAATTGTCGCGCTGGACCTTCTTGAACGGAATGCAGGACCCGAAGACGAAGCGCGCGGCATCGTCGGCGTCGTCGCCGATATAGGGGTATTTCTGGGCGGCCGTGAATGCCTGGTAGCCCTCGAAACTGTTGAAGGGCAGGTCCTCCTGGCAGGCATAGTTGAAGAGATAGAGATCGCCGAAGAAGCCTTGCTCCGATTTGGCGACATCCCGCTGGATGATGGCGAAGTAGCCGGCGACTTCCGCTTCGCTCATGCTGTCGATCAGGGCGGTCAGCCGGGCTGTGGCCTCGCCCGTTGTATGGGTCTTGACGAAGGCACTAAGGGCGCCCTTCGAGGGATTGATGTTCTGCAGGGCGGCGTAGTCGGCAACCATCCCGGCAGCCTTTGCGTCATCGCTCCCGCGTGCAGCAATCAGCGCTTTTTCCAGCTCGGTGTCGAACAGGATTGCGACGGGTCCATAGTTGCTTTCCGTGTCGATCTCGTCGCGCAACTGTTCCATGATGCTCTGGTTCGAGCGGTCTAGCCTGGCCGAAATCACGGCATTGTCGGCCAAGGTGCCGATCAGGGCGCGCTGTGCCTTGGGCAGCGTCGCGGACACCTTGGCAACGTCGTCATCGCCCGGCATAGGCATGACGAAGTCGCGACCGACCAGCAGGTCGACGGTCGGCATCTCCTTGCCACGATGCAGCTCGTAGATGAAGGCCGGAAGGTAAGGCGTCATCGACAGGTTGCCGTATTTCGTGTTGCGCTCCTCGAAGGGGCGGAAGATAGTCTTGGGCTCAATCGCCTTTCCCTGGTGGATGACCTTGCCAGCCTTGGCCGCATGAAGCGTCTCGATGATGATCTTGTCGAGCTCCGGGAAGGCGGCGTTGCAGGTCTCATCCGCCTTGCACTGCTCGACCACGTGTTCGATCGGCTCGCTGACCTTCTGCGCAAAGGTGTCGTAGAGCTTTACCCAGGACGGGGCCACGCCGTCGATGATCACGGCACGGATGCCCTCGGGCGCGACGCGCATGGTCTCCAGGGCAAGCTTCGTGCCATAGGACACGCCATACATGTTGTAGCTCGTGTAGCCGAGCGCCTTGATGATCGTTGAGACGTCCTTGGCATTTTCGGTGGTGTTGTATTTGGAGATATCGATCCCGGCGGCTTCGATTTCCCGCAGGCAATCGGCGATGGTGTTGTTGTTCTCGTTCGATCCGTCGATGGCAGTGGTCGTGTATTCCTTCTTGGCGATTTTCGCCGCGTTGGAGGCCAGGGCATTGAAACACTTCACCGATTGGCCCGAGAGACCGGCCGACCGCTGGTCCCAGAAGACCACGTCGCGCGTCGTGCGCCAGGGTTCGAATGCTCGGGCAAGAAGCGGGATCTGGACCATCGCGCTGGCGCCGGGGCCACCCTGGAGGTAAACGAGCGGATCGGCTTCGGGATAAATCGAATGCGACTTAAGGATCGCAAAATCGAGGCTGATCTTCTTGCCATCAGGCTTCGAATGGTCCTCCGGGACCTGCACCCGTCCACAGAAGACGGTCTTGCCTTCGATCTCGTCGACGGGAAGCGGACGGGGGCAGATGATCTGGGTGATCGGCGCGCTTCCTGCCGTGCCCGCTTTCAAATCGGCGAAACCTTCCTCGGCGTTGCCAGTGAGGAAGGAGATCAAGGCCAATATGCCGGTATAGTCCATTTCAAAATCCCTCTTTGACTGCATTTTCCGTCATGAAAACGGATCGCTGAATCTGTGTCCGCGACCCGTCGGCAGGCATCATAGACGCCCACCTCTGAGATCAATCAGTTCGCCGGTATCCCGCATCGTGCAGGTCATGTATTGCCGACCGACGGCGGCTTCGATCTGCCACTCGTGTTTTCCGGGGGAGCGAGCCTTGGTGAAGTGCACCTGGTGCATCCCGACGGCAAAGTTCCGCGCGACGATATCGGCACAGCCCTGATAGGCCATTGGAGGCGCCCGTTCAGCGACCGGCTGCATGCGATGCGCCATCGAGTTTTCGCGCTCGCGATCACCGGCCTGGTAGCCCTCGGCATAACCGCGTGTGCGATTGCCTTCCCAGTAGGGGTAGCCGTGAACGCCGTCACGATAGCCGCGCTCGAATTCGGCCATCTCCTCGCCGCCGCCGGGCTCGTAGCCCTCCTGATAGTGGTGCTTGTTGTGCGCCAGAGCTGCAATGCCGAGAATGGCGATGGCCGCTGCGGCGGCGGCTGCCTTGTCCTTGTCGCTCATGCCGGCCTCGGCCAGTGGGATGCCGACCTGGAAGGCCAGTGTGGCCGCCGCAAACAATGCGATGATGCGTTTCATGGTCACTCTCCTTTGCACCTATTTGCTTCAAGATCTGACGGTAAGTTCACCACGCCCTGACACGCCGTTCCGGCTTCAGCCATTCCTTGTCGCCCTCTCCGATGTCGAAGGCCTCGTAGAAGGCATCGACATGCTTGAGGGCGGCGGTTGCTCGGTAGAAGCCCGGCGGATGGGCATTGCTCATGAAGACGCTGCGGATGGCCTGATCCGTCACCTTCATTGCCCAGAACTGGGTCCAGGAAATGAAGCAGCGCTGTGCCGGGCTCAGGCCATCGATGCTGACGTTTTCGTCCGGATGCTCCGCCAGATAGTCCTGAAGCGCCTCATAGGCGAAGTTGATGCCGCCGACATCGGCCATGTTCTCGCCGACGCTGAGCGCACCGTTGAGCTTCAGCCCCGGCAGCACCTCGTAGGCGCTGGCCTGTTCGATCAGCTTCTCCGCTTCCTTTTCGAAGGCCGCAGCATCCTCAGGCTTCCACCAGTCCTTCAGATTGCCCTTCGCATCATAGAGCCGGCCACGGCTGTCGAAGCCATGGGTCATCTCGTGGCCGAGCACGGCGCCGATGCGGCAGAAGTAGGTGGCTGCGTCCTTGTCCGCCTCGAAGGCGGCCGGTTGAAGGATGGCCGCCGGAACTTCGAAGCCATTCTTTGACATGCTGTAGCCGGCATTGATGATAACCGGCAGCGTCGTGCGGCTGTCCGAAAAGTCTTCGCTGACGGCGGGTTTACCGAGCTTGGAATAGCTTCGGCCCGCATCGAAGGCGGTGAGCCGCATGATATTCCCGACGAGGTCATCGGCGCGGATATCGACCGAGGAATAATCGATCCAGGTTTCGGGGTAGCCTATCTTGTAGGAGAGCTTCTCCAGCTTCCCGAGGGCTGCCTTCTTGGTCTCCGGTGCCAGCCAGTCTCTCGTCTGCATACGGTTTTGGAAGGTCTGGTGGACGCGCTCCACCATGTCCCGTGCTTTTGCCTTGGTGTCTTCGGTAAAGTGGCGCTCGACATAGAGGCGTGAAACCGGATGGCCGAGATTGGACTGCAGGGCCGATTGCACGAGCTCCGACCGGGGTGGGAGCCGGTCGATGCCATAGACGATCTTGTTCCACTCTTGCGCTGTCGCATCGAAGCGGGTGCCGAGATACCGTTTGAAATGATTGATCACCTTGACCTTCAGATAGTCCTTGATGTCCCCGATCGGACGGTTCTTGAGCATCTTCTCAAGGGCGGACAAATAGCGCGGCTGGGTGAGGACGATCGTTTCCGGTGGCGAAACGTCAACAGCGGCCAGCATCCTGCCGAAATCAAGGCTGGGGATCTCTGCCTGGAGCTCATTCAGGCTTTTAGGCTGATAGCTGTTGGCGGGGTTCATCGCCTCGACCGGCGTCAGCGAGGCGGAATGCAGCTCCCGTTCGAGATCGGCGATCATATCGACCACCGCCACCGCGCGGGCCTCGTCATAGCCGGCGGTTTCCAGAACCTGCCTCAGATTGGCGCGAAGTGCGAGGTCCAGTTCCGAGCCCGACGGGGCGTCGTAGAGGTTTTCCTGGTTGAAGATCAGGGATCCCTCGACGAGGAAGAGTGCCATTTTTGTGGTATCGGCCTGATCGGTCGATGGGACGAAGCCGACGAGTGCCACCTCGCCGGCGACGGTAATGTAGCGTCCGAGATAGGTGGCGAGGTCGTCCATCCCGGTAATGGCGTCGATGCGCGCGAGTTCCGGCTCGATTGGCGTCATGCCTTTCTCGTCAAGCGCGGCAGTATCCATATAGGAGTTGTAGAAAGCGCCGACCTGCTGCAGCGGGCTGCCCTGTTTTGCTGTGGCGGCCTTATCGCCGGCATCCGCCATCAGGTTCTGCATCTGCGCGGTCAGCCTTCGGCCCATGAAGTCGAAAGTATCGATGCTGACGCGATCAGCCGGCCGCTCAACGCGGTCGAGCCAGCCGCCCGCGGCATAGCGATAGAAATCCGCGCCCGGATCCACGGAGGGGTCCATGTTGCTGACCGAGAACGACAGCTGGTCCGGTCCGATCTCCGGCACAGGAACCTTGTCGGCAGCCAGTACGCAGGCAGAGGCCGACAGATAGAGAAAGGCGAGCGAAGTCAGACGCTGCATGGGGTCCCCCCTTCACGGTCGAGCATGACAGATGCCAGTCGGTGGCCGCCGCTGGTGCGCAAGACCGGTGCCGGAACGCCGGCACCGCATCGGTCCGATCAGAGCGAACCTTCATTCGTCAGCGACATGACGTTGGCCACCACGCCGCTGTTCGAAACAAGGCACCGCCAGGGCGCACGCGTCGGACCCACGCCGACCGTCACCTGCGAATTGGCTTCCGAGAAGATCATCTCCGTAATCTCCACGTCGCCGTTGTTTGTGGTGTTGGACACTGCCGCCAGGCATGCACTGCGCGCCGCCGGTGGAACGCTTTCGTCCATCAGGGGCTGGGTCGCCGCCGCCATCGGCGGCGATTGCGAGGCACCATCCGTGGTGCAGGCCGACAGAACCGAGGCTGTCATGCAGATCATGCTGGTCGTCACCAGGAACTTCTTCATGCCTTTTCCCCTTCTTGTCGCGGTATCTGCCTTCGATGCTCCCAAGAATTCAGTTGCTCGCCTCGATCAGGAACCGTCCGGCCGCCCATCCCGAAGCGCTGCCGTCGGGTCGCGACACGCGGCACCAGCGTGTCTGCCCTGTCATGCGGCATCCGCCATTGCGCAGGATCTCGCCATTTACGACGCGGGTGACGATCGGGCTTTGTGCGCTCGGTCGGCTGCGGATGTTCAGGGCATCTCCCGGCGTTACGCCGGCGACCTGAAAGAAATCGGGTCCGCCTGAAAGGCCGTCGGCAAAGTCCGGCTGGGGCGCCGCCGCGGGGCGTCCCCCCGTCACTTCGATCCTCAGCGTAAATCGCGCCTGCTCGTTGCGGCGAGCGGCATTGCGCATGAGGTAGACCTGCACGACATAGTCGCCACTTTCAGGAACAATGATGTCGGCGAAATCGCCGGACACCGAACCGTTGAACAGCGCTTCGCCGCTGTCGGGTGCGAGAATGTTGAAGTAGTTGCTACCGTTCGAACTATCCATCGTGACGGCGATACGTTGACCGCCACGGACATTGATGCGGTAGTTTACACCTTCATATCCGCGAACGGTGCCGCGGATGACTGTCGAGCTCTGACCACGGCTGAATTCGACACGGGCGCTGCGTTCCTGCGCGACCGCCGTTTGCTGCCCGCTCTCCGCGACGGCGACGAGCGCCATAGCGACCACTCCACCTACGAACGCACGCCACATACGCATCGGATATCTCCCGCTGGGAAAGCCTGGATCAGTTGCCGTGCAACCTACCGATGTCTTCAGACTGGCATGCTCGAAGGTTGTGAACCAGTGAATTAAATTAGTCTAATATGAGAAAGTCTCATGGTTGCACCAATTTCAGCTTCTCCTTCTCCTCACATCGCTGGGACTTTCCCAGCTCCTGTTTGAACCAGCGCACCAGCGCGTCGAGGGCAGGCTCCGTACGGCGGCTCTCCTTTATGCAGAGGTGGTAATCCTCATGTGTCGAGAGTTTCGCTGGATCGAGAACTGACAGGTTTCCTGCCTCAAGTTCAGGCTGTGCGAGGAAGTCTGGAACCAGCGCTGCACCAAGATCCCGGCGCACCATGTCGAGCGCGATCACATAATGCGAGGCAAACAGCCATCGGCAGTCGAGCGGCAGGAGATCGGCCCGTCCTGTGTATCGTGCATAGGCCTGCCAGTCGCTTCCGATCTTGCCGGGTTGTAGCTCGGTCGTGATGTAGCGGAAACCTTTCTTTCGTGCGGCAACCGCCGAGGACACGACGGGAACGAGGTTCTCCGGCCAGAGCAGTTGCGCATGGTAGCCGCGATCCCTCGGCAGCGTCGTCACGAAGGCATCGCCAGAGGCATCGGAAAGCTCCGGATCCTGCGCATACATCACGATCTGCAGATCGATATCCGGATGGGCCTGATAGAAGGAGTGAAGCCGAGGAACGAGCCAGGCCTGGGCGAAACTGCTGCAGATGGCAAGCCGCACGCGATCGCGCGTGCCGCCGATGGCCTCGGCCAGCGAGCGGTCAATCTCGGCAAACGCCGGCTGTAGTCGTCGCGCAAGGTCCCGTCCGGCATCCGTCAACGCAATGCCGCGACCGTTCTTCTGGATCAGCCGTTCTCCAACGATCTCTCCGAGCAGCCGCAGCTGATGGCTGACGGCACTCTGCGTGACGCCCAGTTCTTCCGCTGCTGCGGCCACGGACAGATGGCGCGATACCGTTTCAAACGTGTGCAACGCCCTGAGATTATGCCTGAAATCCATCGCGTAATCCTTGATGCGGCAATCCGCGCGAAATCGGGCGCCCTGCACCCTGGAACAAGCGAGAGTGGGTGCGCCTGAAACTAACGTTTCATGAGGATTGTTTAAAATTCAAGAGAGAAACTCATTGGACACCCGCGGTCGGCCCTGAGATGGTCGCTCCCGTCGAAATTGTGAACGAGAGATCGACCATGACGAAGACAGACGGAAGCAGACGCCTCTTTGTGAAGGGGTTGTCGACGGTGGCACTTCTTGGTCATCCTGCTGCGATCCTGGCCGGGGAAGTGATGAAGGACATCGCCACCCTGAAGCCCGGCGAATTCACCTGGCATCCGGAGAGACAGCGGACAGGCCCGGTCGCAATCGTCGTTTCGCTGCCGGAGCAGCGCGTCCACGTCTACCGAAATGGAATTCGCATCGCCGTTTCCACCTGCTCGAGCGGAAAGCCGGGTCATGAGACGCCGACCGGCGTGTTCGTGGTCTTGCAGAAAGACAAGCACCACAAATCCAGCACCTATGACGATGCGCCGATGCCGAACATGAACAGGCTCACCTGGTCCGGTATCGCCCTCCATGCCGGCAATCTGCCGGGCTATCCGGCCTCGCATGGCTGCGTGCGCCTGCCGCTTGATTTTTCCGAGCGTCTGTTCGGCATTACCCATCTCGGGACCCCTGTGATCATCTCCGGTTCCGCCACCGATCCCTATGAAATGACCCACCCAGGCATGGTGCTCGGCGCCTATGCGGCACGGGAGTTCGAAGGCGCGGTCGCAGCGTTGCACGGCAAGGAGCGCCCCACCGACTGGACAGACCTGAGCAAGCAGCCCGTGGTTTCGGTGATCATGTCAACCTATGACGGCCGTGCGCTGCTGGTGGAGAACTCGGAGATCCGGGCAGAGGGCCAGATCACCGTCAGCGGCAAGGACAGGCTCGGCAGCCACGTCTTCCTGCTGCAAGCTCTCGATCAGGCCGTAGAAGGCATGCGCTGGATCGCGTTTTCGAATTCCGTCGATGATCCCCGTGTCGTCGGCGAGGCTAAAGACGTCCTCTCCCGCATCTCGGCCGACCCGTCCTTTGTCGCAAACATGCAAAAGGTCCTGCATCCTGGCGCGGTCCTCATCCTTACCGACACGCCGCTTGCCCCCGACAGCCGCTCGGGCAGGGATTTCGTGATCATGAGTTGATCCGGGCCACCTTAAGGGCGGCGTTGACTTTCAAGGCTGACGGCCGAGCCATGTCGGCCTGAAGTCCCAGCAATCGCGATGAGCTTTCCATCCGGTCGGCGATGTCGCTCCTCAAAGCCTCGTGTTCCTGGTCAATCGAAAGTGGAGCCACGCATGAAGGATCACCAGCCTATGGTGATGAAAAGACCTCGCATTTTCATGAGAACCATCCTGCGGGTCGTCACGATGTTCCGCCAAGGCGTGGCGTTTCATTCGGGCGACAACATCCACGCGATCTGGTAGTTGAGTATCTCTCGTCAAGACGGCAGCAGTGTGTGGAGTGTCGATTTCGTGAAGATTGATCAGCGTATGACCCGAGCCATGAACCGGCGGCTCATACTGAACCTTCTTCGGCGTGAAGGTCCGGCAAGCAGGGCCGACATCGCAACCGTGACTGGATTAAGTCCAGCGGCCGTCACCTTCGTTGTCGCAGACCTGATTGCCGAAGGCTATCTGCGCGAAGGGGATACACAGCCGGGCGCAAGCGGAAGGCGGCCAATCCCCCTGGAGCTGAACTATGGCGGCCATTACGCGATAGGCATCAAGATGAATGTCGGCACGCTTGGTTGCGTCCTGACCGATTTGTCGACCCAGGTGCTGTCCAGCCTGACGGTCGAGTACAAGTCGTCCAAGCCGGAGGATGTGCTTGATGCCGCCGAACAAGCCGTCATCCGACTGCGCCGCACGGCTCCGGACTTGCAAGGCAAGCTGATTGGCATCGGTTTCTCCATGCCGGCGACCGTCGATATCGAGCAGGCGATCTGCGTGCAGAGCCGACGCTTCCAGTGGGAAAACGTGCCTTTTGGAAGAATGTTGCAGCAGCGGATCAATGCACCGGTCTGGATGGAAGACGATACGCTTGCTTTTGCTTTGGCGCAGCACCTCTTTGGGCTTGGACGGCATCACAAGGTGTTCACGGCACTCGCTCTTGGCGTGGGCATTGCCTGTGCGACGGTGAATGACGGTATCATTCATCGAGGCGCCCATGGTCGGGCCGGTAAACTGGGACATGTAACGCATGACCCGAACGGCCCTCTATGTGAATGCGGCCGCAGAGGATGCCTTCAAGCCCGCTACTCCGAGCCGGCAATTGTCGAGGCCTGGCGTTCTGAGCGCGGGCTTGCCCCCGGTGTTGATCGATATGCGATGAAAGAGGCAGCCATTCAGGGAGATCCCGTTGCCCGGCGCATTCTGCAGGAAGCGGGCAGGGCGATTGGTTTCCATCTGGCAGACGCGGTCAACATCATGGATCCCGAGGTCGTGATCGTTGGCGCAGAAGCCGTCAGCTTCGGCGATCTGCTCTTTGGGCCGATGCGCGAAAGTTTGGCGGCGCGATGTTACGAAGAGCCGCCCGCGATTGTTCCGGATGAGCGGGATAACTTCTGGAGCTCGGGAGCGGCTGCCCTTGCAACGCAGGCTCTGTTCAATTTTGAGGCCAGTGGCAGCGGTCCGAAGGAAGCGGAATAAAAGAGGGGCGATGAAACCGACGTTCCACCGCCCCAGTCGCTTGGGAGATTATTCGTTGATTTCAGCCGAGACTGATGACCAGGCAGCCATAGCCCTCAAGCGTTTCCTCATCCGCTACGGCCCGTCCCGAAAGTAAGTCGAAACCGGTCGGCAGGCCGCGAACCATAGCCTCAGTCTCTAGTGTGTTGAGGACGAACAGAAGCTTCTGGCTGCCGGAACTGCGCAGCGTGACCTCGACACCGGTTGGAAACGCGTCGAGCAGTGGGCTCACGCCGCGCGCTGCCAGGATGTTCTCGTCCAGAGCCTCGACCAGTTCCGGCGTGAGATAGGTTGCAACATAGACGACCTCTCCCTTGCCGACTTTGCGGCGCGTGATGGCCGCCTCGCCGTCGAGGAACCGGTTTGACCAGTGTGCCAGGATCTCAACGTCCGCTTCGGTCTCGATTTGCTCGTAGAGATGCTCGACGTCAATTTGCCGTCCGGCAAAGTTCAGGGTGTAGATCCGTTCTGCCGAAGACGGGGCTGCGCGGTTCGGATTGTCGTAGAGCCCTGCTGCAGGCGTCATTCGTTGGAACAGCCCGTCTCCGTTCTTCGCGGTCAAACGGCCGAATTCGACGACCTTGACGCCGCAAAGCTTCGCCAGTGCTCCACCGGGTGCCTGTTCGCGGATGATATGATTGTTGATATCGCGAGTCCCTGTCATCGCCCCGACGATCAGGGTGCCGCCCGCTTCGACGAAAGCTTCGAGCTTCGGGGTCCACTCCGGCTTCCACATGACCCAATGCGGCACATAGAAGACCTTGAGCCGCGATAGGTCATCTTCCGGATGAACGAAGCCGCAGGCAATGCCGCGCCGATAGCAGTGCGCATGCAGGAGTGTTGCGTCATCCTGGGGCGAGGGCAGGCCGATCGGATAGGTCTTGTGCGCCTCCTGATTGTCGAAATCGGCGCCGGCGATGCCAACGTCCATGTGCACGGAAGTCCCGAGCAGGCGATCCTTGATCTTATGGATGTCAGAGGCAAACTGTTTGGCTTCCTCGTAGCGTCGGCGCGGGACGTCATCGTGATCGATGATACCCATCCAGTAGATCTCGGCGCCAAAATGGGCCGGGCGCCAACGGAAAAACATCAGGCCATCGGCCCCGCGTGCCACCGAGGACAGGGCCATGCGCCGCATCTCGCCCGGCTCCGGATTCATCGTCGTGAAGGAGGGCTGGCTACCGAGGCCCGACGCCTGCTCGGGCACCAGGAAATTGCCGCTGTAGCTGCGGCAGAGATCCAGCTGCAGCGCCTGCGTCGCGGCATGGCCATTGGTCCGCCGGAACTCGTCGTAGAGCATCGGATAGATGTCAAAGCCGATGAAATCCAGATCCTGACCGAACTCTGCCCGGAAATCGATGTCGTGCAGGTTGCCGAGATTGTGGAAGATGAACCAGTCCGGATTGGCCGCGCGCAGGATCTCGACCTGGTCGCGCTGAAACGCAGCCGTCGCCCAGGCAAGGAAGCGGTGGTAGTCCTGCACGTGGCCAGGGCTGCTGAACGACGGTGCCATTGGGAAAGGCAGGACCACCTGGTCGAAATTGTCGTAGGCCGTGGCCCAGAAGTGGCCACCCCAGGCGAAGTTCAGGTCATCGATCGTCTGATAGCGATGTCTCAGATAATTGCGAAACGCGAGCGCGGCGGAGTCCGAGAAGGATTCCGAAACCGTCGTGTTCAGTTCATTGTCGGTCTGCCAGCCGATGACATGCGGGTTGTCCCTGTAGTGCTCGGCCATGGCTGCTGTGATCCGGCGGCTGTGCTGCCGCAGGACCGGGCTCGTGGTATCGCAATGCTGTCTCGAACCATGGCTTGCGCGCCGGCCGTTGCGATCCACGCGCAGCACTTCCGGATAGTTCATCGTCAGCCAGCGCGGCGGCGTAGCAGTCGGCGTGCATAGGATGGTCTTGATGCCAGCCTTGCCCAGCACCTCGATAGCGCGGTCGAAGAGATCGAAGTCAAACTTGCCCTCGAAGGGCTCCCAGATATGCCAGGCGAACTCGCCCATGCGCACAGCATTGAAACCGGCTTCCTTCATGCGGTCTGCATCGCGCTGCCAGTAGCTTTCGTCGACATGTTCGGGGTAGTGCGGGACGCCAAGCAGGAAGTCATCGAGATTGATCGGCCGCCAGGCGGAAAGTGGCGCGGGCTGAGTACGTTTCATGGGAATGCTCCTGGTATTCAAATGGCTTGCAGCGGCTTGGGTGCGGTGAGGGTCCGCCCATCCGGGCCGAACAGATAGACATCGGCGATCTCGAAGCCGATCGTGACGGCGGCATCGCTCGAAAACGGCACGATCTGTGGCACCTGCACGGTGACATTCTCCGTTCTGGTATCGGATCCGGAAGTCTTCAAGGGGGAGGCATTGGCATAAAACACGGTCTCCCGTCCAAGATGCTCGACGAGCCGGACGCGTGCCGGAACCGTCACGCTCGCCTTGCCATGTGTGACCAGCTTCTCCGGTCGAACGCCGAGCGTGATCTTGTCCCCCGCAGACAGAGCCTGGG
This sequence comes from Rhizobium sp. AQ_MP, assembly GCF_014237835.1. Lineage (GTDB taxonomy): Bacteria > Pseudomonadota > Alphaproteobacteria > Rhizobiales > Rhizobiaceae > Allorhizobium. The sequence continues at coordinate 85,488 of NZ_JACJVI010000017.1, read as the reverse complement.
CGTCAGCAATAACGAGGCTGACGGGCGGAAGACCTTCAATGGCTGTGGTAACCGTATGGCCCGAGATGTCCGCAACAGTGCCCTCGAAGAAGTTCATGCGGGGCGCACCGAGAAAGCCGGCAACGAAGAGGTTCTTCGGATTGCTGTAGAGCTCGAGCGGCGAGCCGACCTGCTCGATTTCGCCTTTGTTCAAGACGACGATTCGGGTTGCCATGGTCATTGCCTCGACCTGATCGTGGGTCACGTAGATCATGGTCGAGCCGAGTTGTGCATGCAGCGTTGAAAGCTCGACCCGCATCTGCGTGCGCAGCGCTGCATCGAGGTTGGACAACGGCTCATCGAAGAGAAAGACTTCAGGAGAGCGGGTAATCGCACGACCTATGGCAACGCGCTGCCTCTGGCCTCCCGAGAGTTGCCTTGGCCGTTTGTCGAGCTGCTCGGTGATCCTGAGGATCTCCGCAGCGCGCCTGACGGCCGCGTCGATTTCCGCCTGTGGGCGCTTTGCCATTCTCAGGCCAAACCCCATGTTTTCGGCGACCGTCATATGGGGATAGAGCGCGTAGGACTGGAAGACCATCGCGATGCCGCGATCACCCGGTTCTTCATGGGTCACGTCGCGCCCGCCGATCGAGAGCGTGCCCGACGTGACCGTTTCGAGGCCTGCGATCGTCTTGAGAAGCGTTGATTTTCCGCACCCGGATGGGCCGACCATGACGATGAACTCGCCCTTGTCGATGGTCAGATTGATATCCTTCAGAGCGTGAAATTGGGCATAGTGCTTCTGAAGGTTTTCGAGTTTGACGCTGCTCATTGGTCAGCCCCTTGCAAGTATGTCGATGAAAGGCCGGGCACAGTCGGTCATCCCTTGACCGCGCCCATGGTCAGGCCCGAGACGAAGTGCTTCTGCATCAGGAAGAACATCAGGACCGGTGGAATGGCGACGAAGATCGTGGCGGCAGAGACGATGTTCCACTGCGACACCCATTCGCCTTTGAGATTGGCAAGACCCGCAGTCACGGGCTTCACCGCATCGCTCTGGGTCAGCACGATTGCCCAGAAGTAGTCGTTCCAGATGAATGTGAAGGTGAGGATGGCAAGTGCTGCAAGGGCCGGCCGCACCAACGGCACCACGATATGGATGAGAATTTGCCATGGCGAGGCGCCCTCTGCACGGGCTGCCTGAAAGAGCTCCGCCGGCAGGGCCGCAATGAAATTGCGCATGAAGAGGGTGGCAAATCCCGTCTGGAAGGCGATGTGGAAGGCCATCAGTGCGAAGAAGGTGTCGTAAAGCCCAAGCGACACCATGAGGTCCCGGATCGGAATCATCATGATCTGTTGCGGCAGGAAATTCCCGCCGACAAAGAGCACGAAGATCACCATGGATCCGGGGAATGGATATCGCGACAGCACGAAGCCCGTCATGGTCGACAACACCAGCACCATGATGACCGAGGGCACCGTGATGATCAGGCTGTTGACGAAGTATTGCATCATCTTCGTCTGCTGGAAGACGGCGACATAGTTGTCGACGAGTTTGAACTCGGTTGGCCAGCCCCAGTAGTTGCCGGCCATGACATCTTCGAACGAGCGAAACGACGTCAGGATGATGGCGAAGAGGGGCAGCAGCCAAAGAACGAGGATGGCGCAGACCATCGTCATGTAAAGCGCGCGGGCACCGGAGTGTGTTTCGGCAATGGGGCGGGGATACATGGTGTTAAGTCCCTTTCTCGGCCTTGATCAGGCCCCGCAGGTACCAGGCGATGAACACCGCCATGATCAGGAACAGGACGGTTGCGATCGCCGCGCCGTAACCGAAGCGGTAGGAGAAGATCGACTGTTCATACATCTGATAGGCAAGGACCGTGGACGAACCGAACGGGCCGCCTGCCGTCATGACCGAAATCAGATCGAAGGATCGCAAGGCACCGACGAGCGTGATGGCGATCGCAATGAAGGCAACCTGCGTCAGTTGCGGCAGCACCACATGGCGCAGCATGTTCCATCCGCGCGCGCCATCGACGCGTCCGGCCCCGATCAGGTCTTCATCCAGATTGTTGAGGCCTGCGAGGAACAGAACCAGACAAAAAGCGATCTGCGGCCAAAGAGCAGCGATGATGACCGCGAAGGTCACGAGATGCTCGTCGGACAGAAGAGCAGGCGCCGTCGCGCCGAGCGCGTTGAAGATGATGGCGAGCAGACCGAACGTGGGATCGTAGAACCAGTTGAAGATGACGCCGACGGTCACGGCCGCAAGAACCAGCGGCATGAAGAACAACGACTTCGCCAGCCGCATCCCGGCGATCTTCTGATTGACGAGCAGCGCGATGGCAAGCCCCGCGGGAGGCGCTAGCAAGAACATCATGAGCCAGATCAGGTTGTTCTTCAGCGATGTGTAGAACTGCGGATCCTCGAGAAGCTCGATGTAGTTGCCAAGCCCGATCCATGTCTTCGGACCGATGCCATCCCACTCGAAAAACGAGATCAGGAAGGTTTCGATCGACGAAGCCACGATGATGACCAGGAACAGGAGCAGTCCCGGTGCGAGAAGGAGAGCAGGCGTCAGCCAGCTTCGGTGTCGTCGCCACCAAATTGTCATGGGTCTAATACCGGTGTTGGGGCGGGCGAACGCCGTTCGCCCGCGCTACAGAGTTCAGCCGTGGATGCGGGCGCGGGTGCGCTCGATCTGGGCAAGGATGCTGTCGCGCCGTTCCGGCCGGACCATGAACTCCTGAAGGCCCTTCAGACCGGCCTGGGCGAGATCCGGGTCGCTGTCGCGATCATAGAACTGCGCGGTCCCCTTGACGCTCTTCAACGCCTCGAGCGACATTTTGAGGATCGGATCGTCACCGATTTCGCAATCGCTGCGGGCCGGCACATTGCCCTCGGGCATCAGGTAGGCCGACAGGTTTTCCGGGCGGTAGAAGTAGGCAAGGAACTCGCGTGCCGCATCCTTGTTCTTGGCACCCGAGGGCATGTGGATCGAATCCACCGAGAAGTCCTCGTACTGCTCGAGCCCTGCCTTGATTTCGGGGAAGGGGGCAAACCGCACCTGAGACAGGTCTTCCGCCGGGAAGGCGTATTTGATGAAGTTGCCCAGATCCATCATGGCAGCCTTCTTCTGGACGAGTGCGGCTGCTGCCGGATCCCAGTTGAAGGAGGTATGATTGGGCGTGAAGAGGTCGGCCTTGATCAGCGCTTCCCAGCGATCAAAGATCTCCTTCAGCGAGCTGTCGGTATACTGGATCTTGCCGGCCATCAGATCCATGTGATGCTCGAGGCCGTTGATGCGCAGGTTCATGTGGTCGAACCAGCCGCCGCAGGGCCACTGATCCTTGGTGCCGATGCTCATGGGCACCAGGCCGGAAGCCTTGGATTTCTCAGCAAGCGTGAAGAAGTCATCGAAAGTCTTCGGCACCGTGAGGCCAAATTGGTCGAACGTGTCCTGGCGGTAGAACAGGCCCCAGAGAATGCCGCCGGTTGGCAGACCATACTGTTTGCCGTCGACGGTGACCGAACCCAGCGTATTGCCGATGACATCGGCATAGTTCTCTCGCGCCACCAGATCAGAAATGTCTTCGAACAGGCCGCGGGTAACGAAGGACCGCATGCGGCTGCCCGAGAACCAGAAGCAGATGTCCGGAGGGCTGGTGACGAGATAGTTGCGAATGGCGGTCTTGTGTGCCTCGTGGTCCATGTTGTTGACCGACACGCTCACGCCCGCTTCCTTGCCGAAAGCAGCCGCTATGGTTTCCAGCGCCTTGCGCTGGTCAACATTTCCACGGTTGGAGATGATGGTCAGTTCGCGGGTCTGGCCGATGGCCGGGGTTGAAAGGGCGGAGGCAGCAATGGCCGAGCCCGTGGTTGCCAGGAAGTGGCGCCGCGACATTTCGAAAGACTTGTTCGGAAATTTCATGATTTTGCTCCTCCGTCGGTTTTCCCGATGCCGACGGTCGCAAAAAGCCACATCGAATGGCCAGCGTCAAGAATTAATTTAATAAATAAAATAATTGGGCTGAGGTCCGCCATCGTGAGCTGCCGAGAACCGTTGACTGGGCCTCGCTTGCCGTGCCGAACCAGACTTCGATCTTCTATATGGGCGGGCGCATCCCGGCCAGATCGAGCAGCGTCTGAGGGACAACGGCATGAACTCCGACACGCCTGTCGTGGTGGTTTCCTCAGTCAGCCACCCGCTAGAGCGTTGCTGGGCAGGTCCCCTTGGGAGCCTGGCAGACGCCATGCGGACAATCGGCGTCGACGAACCTGTTCTGATCGGTGTCGGTGCAGTGTTCAGCCGGGCAGCCGAAGCCACTTTTCTTCACCACGATCCCCTCTCGCGGCAGAAGCGGTTTGCGTGCATTTGGCCAACGTGAGCGAACAGCGCTGAGCAGCAGGAGGCTGTTGCCTTCTGGTGGCGCCGGCGTTGGGTTCCAGGAGCCACCAGCCGGCTTTGCAGGGCCCGGTCGAGCTAATCGCTTTCCCCGTCATGCTCTGTTGTTTGGGCAATTGTCTCGGGAGGCAGATGGTTCCCCTCAACAGGTCCGGACGGCAGTGCGGAAATGGTTGAGCCGCTCTGTCGCAATTCGACACCTGCGAATGGAAAACGTGTTCGGAATTCCGGATTCCGGCGGGCCGCCGTTCGGATATCCGAACATGCGGAAAGTACCTCGCCGGGCAAGCTATTGATTTTAAGTGAACTTCAGACTGGCACGCCTCTTGCTGCCCCATAATGGACAACAAGAGGAACTCGTACCGTGAACTTTGAGTGGACCATACTAATCGCACTGGCCGGGGCCATCATCGCCAAACCGGCCTCGTCGCTGCTCGGGCGATACACCGGCTGGGTGGTGAGCCTCATACCTCTGTACATCTTCGCATCGCTTCTGACGCACCTCGCTCCAGTGGCAAACGGAGAGGCGTTAATCGCGCAGCTGGCCTGGGTGCCCTCGCTCGGCGTCGAACTCGCCTTCCGCCTGGACGGTTTCGCACTGCTGTTTGGCTTGCTGATCAGCGGTATCGGAACGCTGGTGGTGATCTATGCGGGGGCGTATTTCGCCGAAAAGCCGAGCGCCGAGATCGGGCGTTTCCTCAGTCTCATCATGCTGTTCATGACCGCGATGCTGGGAACCGTCCTGTCGGACAATCTCATTGTCATGTTCGTCTTCTGGGAACTGACGAGCCTCGCCTCCTTCCTGCTGATCGGCTTCGACGGTCACAAGGAAGCGGCTCGCAAGTCGGCGCTGCAGTCTTTGATCGTCACTGGCGGCGGCGGCCTCGCGCTGTTTGCCGGCATCCTTCTCATCGGCATGACGCTCGGCACCTTCTCGTTCACGGAAGTGCTCGCACGCTCGAACGAGCTGGTTGCCGGCAACTGGGCCATCCCGATCGCAGTCCTGATCATGATCGGCGCATTCACCAAGAGCGCGCAGTTCCCGTTCCACTTCTGGCTGCCCAATGCCATGGCCGCGCCGACGCCCGCCTCCGCCTATCTGCATTCGGCGACCATGGTGAAGCTCGGCGTCTTCCTGCTCGCGCGCTTCGACGGTGTGTTTGCCGGCATGCCGGGCTTCGGACACACGCTGGTGATTTTCGGGTCCTTGACCATGATCATTGCTGCTCTGCAGGCGCTTCGCGCCGAAGGCTTCAAGGCGGTTCTCGCCCAATCCACCGTCGCCTCGCTCGGCATTCTGGTGATGCTGATCGGCCTGACAGGCGAAGTCGCCGCAGTTGCCACCGTCGGCTTTATTCTCAGCCATGCGCTCTACAAGGCGGCACTCTTCTTCTGCGCCGGCACCGCCATCCATGCGACGGGGGAAACCCGGCTTCATAAGCTGGCGGGCCTCGCCCGCTTCCTGCCCGTCACCGCCGTTGCTGCCGTGCTTGCCAGCCTGTCGATGGCCGGCCTGCCGCCTTTCGTCGGCTTCATCTCGAAGGAATATCTGTTCGAAGCGCAGCTTGCCAATGACTGGAACATCCTGCCGATCGCGGCTGCGGTTCTCGTCAATGCCGTGATGGTCGGCGTGGCCGGCGTCGTGTCGATCCGTCCGTTCTACCTCAAGTCCGAGACTGGACGGGAGATCCATCATGGCGAGACATCAGGCCTTCTGGCAGGTCCATTGCTGCTCGCCGCCGGCGGCATTCTGATCGGCTTGATACCCGCACCCGCAGGACAGTGGCTCATTGGCCCGGCCGCGTCGGCACTCCTCGGTCAGCCGGTCGATGTTTCCTTCAAGCTCTGGCACGGCCTGACGCCGATGCTGGTCCTGTCAATGCTCGTTGTCGCCATCGGTGCCGTCATCATCGTTCAGTGGACCCGGATCCATAACGCGCTGCGCCGTTACGACAGGCTCTACGCCTTCCTCGGCGACCGCTTCTACCACAAGGCCCTCAACGGCGTTCTCGCAGCGGCGCGGCTGTCGACCAGGGTGCTCCAGAACGGCGATCAACATCGCTACACCACACTTGTGGTCCTCATGGTCACACTAGGCCTTGCGATCGCCTTCCTGGCGGCTCCGTCTGCCGAGTTCCTGGCCTCGGAGGGCCACATCCGCATCTCGGTCGCATTTGTCCTGATGCTGACAGTCGTCGGCGCGATTGCCACGATCATCGTCCGCTCGCTGATTGCGGGCCTCGTCTCCGTCGGCATCGTAGGCTTCGGCTCGGCCGTGATCTTCATGCTGAACGGCGCTCCGGACCTCGCTCTGACACAGATGGCGGTTGAAACGCTGATCGTGATCCTGATGACGGCCGTGCTTCTCAAGTTGCCCTCGCGACGCCGTCATTCGCGCACGCTTTCCGAGCGCCGGCGCGACGGCATGATCGCCGCAGGCTTCGCCGGGATGATGTTCATCGCGCTCGCCTCCATCGGCGTCACACCGATCGACCTGCGCCTTTCCGACTATTTCGGCGAGACCAGCTACCTCGAAGCCTATGGCCGCAACGTCGTGAACGTCATTCTCGTCGATTACCGCGCTATCGATACGCTCGGCGAGATCGTCGTCGTCGCCATTGCCACCATCGCCGCATGGGGACTGCTGCGCGGCTCCCTCAAACCCGCCCGCAACAAGGAGTGACCGATCATGTCCGTCATCTTTTCCACCATGTCCCGCCTGTTCTTCGTGCTTCTGCTGGGTGCGGCTGTCTTCATGCTGTTTCGCGGCCATAACGAGCCGGGCGGCGGCTTCATCGGTGGCCTGTTCGCGGCGCTTGCCTTTGCGCTTCTTGCGCTCTCCGACAGCGTGGCAAAGGCCCGCAAGGCCCTGATCGTTCACCCGGTCGGCCTGATTGGGGCCGGCCTCGTGCTCGCCTTCGTCAGCGGTATCCCCGGCCTTGTCTCGGATGGCTCGTTCCTGACGCATTGGTGGTTCGAGCTTGGCTCCACGCATCTCGGCACCGCCACCGCCTTCGATATCGGCGTCTTCATGGTCGTCATCGGCGGTGTGCTTTCCCTGGTCTTCCGTTTTTATGAAGGAGTAGAACAGTGAGCCTGATCTACGCATTTGCCGTCGCCGCCCAGATGGGTGCCGGCATCTACCTCCTCCTGTCACGCCATGTGATGCGCATCCTGTTCGGGGTGGTGCTGCTGTCGACGGCAGCGAACCTTCTGATCTTCATCGCGGGCGGTCTTCAGTTCACGGCCCCCCCGGTCATCCAGCAGGGATCGCAGACACTGGCCGAAGGAGCCGCAAATCCTCTGCCCCAGGCGCTCATCCTGACCGCGATCGTGATCGGATTCGCCCTCGTCTCGTTCGCAGCAGCCCTCGTGCTCAAGGCCTACTACACGATCGGCTCCGTCTTTACCGACGAGCATACCGATGCCGAAGCACTCGGCTCGCCCTTCGAAAAGGAGGCCATCCGCAATGGCTGACACACTTCTCCTGTGGCCCGTTGTCCTGCCGCTTGTCGGGGCGGCGCTGGCGGCCGCCTTTCACGCGCGGCCGGCGGTGCAGCGCATCGTCGCGCTCACCGTCATGATCATGACGCTCGGCGCGTCCTTCATGCTTGCCAACGCGGTCATGGTCGGCGGCATACTGACCAAGACCTTCGGCAGCTGGATGCCACCTTTCGGCGTCGTGTTCGTCGCGGATCGCTTCAGCGTCGCGATGGTGGTGATCTCAAGCCTCCTGGCGCTCTGCGCCCTGATCTTCTCCGTCGCTGACCTTCGCCAGCGTCAGGTTCGCTCGGGCTTCTACCCGCTGTTTCTCGGCTTGATGATCGGGGTGAACGGCGCATTTCTGACTGGCGACATCTTCAATCTCTATGTCTGGTTCGAAGTGATGCTGATCGCAACACTGGGCCTGATCACGCTGGACCGAACGCGCGCCCAGATCGACGGGGCGATCAAATATGCCGTCCTCAACCTCCTTTCCACGATCCTCTTCCTGATGGCGATTGGGTTGCTCTACGGCGCCACCGGTACCTTGAACATGGCAGATTTGGCCATGGTCCTGCCGCAGACCGAATCTTCGGCTGCGCTCACCCTGTCGGCGATGATGTTCCTGCTCGCCTTCGGCATCAAGGCAGGCTTCTTCCCGATGTTCTTCTGGCTTCCGGCCTCCTACCACACGGCATCGATCATCGTGTCGGCGGTGTTCGCAGGGCTTCTGACCAAGGTCGGGGTCTACGCCCTTTTCCGCGTCTTCACCCTGCTCTTCGAAATCGACAACGGGACCCTGAAGCCATTGATCGGCGTGTTTGCTGCGGGCACTATGCTGTTCGGCGTCTTCGGGGCGGCCGTGCAGTGGGATGTCCGCCGTATCCTGTCGTTTCACATCATCAGCCAGATCGGCTACATCATGCTGGGGCTGGCGATCGCCACCCCCCTCGCCATGGCTGGCGCGGTCTTCTACATCATCCACCACATCGTGGTGAAGGCGAACCTGTTCTTCATCGCAGGCGCCATCCACCGGGCGACCGGGTCCTTTGACCTTCGCAAGTCCGGTGGATTGATGAAGTCCTCGCCGTGGCTGGCGGTACTTTTCGCCATTCCGGCACTTTCCCTGGCCGGCATTCCGCCGCTTTCGGGCTTCTGGGCGAAGCTGATGGTGGTCGATGCTTCCTTCCAGGGAGATGAGGCGTGGCTTGCAGGCATCGCGCTCTTTGTCAGCCTCCTGACGATCTTCTCGATGAGCAAGATCTGGATTGAAGCTTTCTGGAAGGAGCCTGTCCGAAAAACCCGAATACGCCATGTGCCGGCTGCCATGATGGCGCCCATCGTGGTGCTCGGGGCCATCACACTGGCGATCGGCATCAACCCAGAACCTCTGGTCGCCTTTTCCAACCTCGCCGCCGATAGCATCGGGAATCAGGCTGATCTGATTGGTGCCATGATCGACCACCACGCAACAGCAGGAGTGACGCCATGACCCTCGTGAACCGTATCGGCAGATCCATGACACTGGGACTGGTCTTCATCAACGAACTCATTCGTTCGTCGATTGCCGTTGCCCGTCAGGTGCTTGGCGACAGCTCGCTTGTCAAGCCAGCGATCCTCGCCGTGCCGCTTGATCTGCGCAGCAGAGCCGGCGTTACGGCGCTTGCGAACTGCGTGAGCCTGACACCCGGCACCACCTCGCTGCATGTCAGCGAGGACCTGAGGACCCTCTATGTTCACGTTCTCAATGCGCCACAACCCGATGCGGTGGTGGCCAGCATCAAGAACACGTTCGAGACACGCATAAAGGAGATCGAAGGATGATTGCGCTCCTGGATGGGATCCTATCAACGTTTGCCGCCGTCATGATTGCGATTTTGATGGTACCCCTGCTTCTTGCCGCCGTCCGCATGGTCACTGGCCCCGGCTATGCCGACCGCTTCATTGCACTTGACATGCTGACCGGCATTGCAGTCGCCATAGCCGCCCTGACCATGATCGTCACCGGGCGACGCGAGTTCCTCGACGTCGCCTTCGGGATCGCGTTAATCGGTTTCCTCGCGACATGCTCGCTGTCTGCGCTTCTTGAAAAGAAAAAGGAGGACGCGTGATGCTCGCACTCCTGTCCATTCTGTTCAAACTTGCGGGCGTTGCGTTTCTCTGCATTGCCGCTCTCGGTGTCATCAAGCTTGCCGATCCGTTTCAGCGCATGCACGCGGCCACCAAAGCCGGCACGCTGGGTGCTGGCCTGGTGATTATCGGCAGTGTCATCGCCTATGGCGCGCTGGACGCGACTGTCATGGGTATCCTGACCGTCGTCTTCCTGCTGCTCACCGTGCCGGTCGCCGGCCATCTCCTCGGTCGAGCAGCCTATGTGTCGGGTGCGCAGTTGACTCTGTCGGGCGATGACGCCCTTTCCGGTGTGCTGACGCGTGCCGGCCAGTCGCTCGGCAAGCGGAGCGGCTGGGTTTCCGTGGCGCCGAAAACGCCTTTGAGCGAGAGGCAGGACCGAGCCCCTGAGCCAAGACCGACGCCGCGCATCGACATGCCGGTACTGCCGGCTCTCGAGACTGTACGATTCGCCATCATCGACGGACAGGTGGCACAAGTCGCGGAACGCGCTTTTTCGATCGCCAAGAGAACCGGCGCGAGCCTCTCGGCCTACACCCTTATTGACACGCGTGCGATCCATGCCACCGCCGACCAGGCGCGAATGCGTCGCTTGATCCGCGAGCGGGCGAGCGACGCCATCAGCGAGTTCAAATCGATCACGGCGGAGACGGACGTGGCTTCGATCCTGCACTATGATGAAGGCGATCCCGAAGCCATTCTCCGCTGCGAGACCCTACCAGGCCAAACTCTTCTGGTTCTGCCGTGTCAGGGCTGGTTCCATCATCAGGTCGAGGCACGCATGGACCGCACCACCTGGGATCCGGATGGTCTTCTGCGGCTGCCGAGCTGCCATGGCGGTCCGGTGCTATTCGTTGCCAAGACGCCATTGCTCGAGACGGCACGCACGCTGGTGGTGCGCGATTGTGGCGAAGATCATCTCGCCCCGCTCGTCGAATGGTCACTTCTCAATCATGTTTGGGAGGTAACGCAGATCGTGCATGTTGCAGACAAGCGGCTGAAGGATGCGGCACTGGCCGAGATCGCTGACCGTTTCGGTTGTGGCTACACGCATCATGCCGCGCCGGACAGTGTCTGCGCTATCCCGCCCGGGATCGTTGGCATACGTGCAGTGGTGCTGGGCCGCACACCACGGCCACTGCGGACGAACTGGTTCGGCGCGCCCTGGCTCGACCGAATCGCACCGGACATGACCGGTGACGTCCTGGTGATGGAACGATGAGGGCTCGCTTGGAATAATGTGCTGGCAGGCAAAGCGCGTGTTGGTCTAATCAATCTCAATGTCCCTGCTTTCGCGTCCCAAACTGCCTCTCTCCATCGCGCTGCCACTCTTCGTGGCAGTCGCAATGTTCCTGGTGGCCGTCGGCACGACACAGATCGGCATCATGGCTCTGCGATCGAGCAACGAGACGGGCCTGCGCGATCAGGCGCTGGTCTTTCTCGATGCCGTGGCGGGCAATATTGCCGCCGAGATCAAGGAGGCCGATGCGCAGCAATCCGTGCAGCGGACCCTTGCGGCTTCGCTCGAGTTTCGGACAGCGCTTCTCGAAGAAAGCATCGCGGCTCGCTGGACGGACCAGTCCGGTGAGACGATCACGGTGACGCTGGCCGAAAGCGATGGGGATCTGCTCGATGCTGCCTTGACAGAGGCGCAAGCCAGCGGCCCCGACGAAGCCAGCGCGCGCTTGGTCTCGGAGAGATCCGTTCTTCTGGTCGCGCGCAGTTATGGTATGGACGAGGGGCGTCTCTATCTCGCCGCGACCTTTGACACCCTGCCGCTTGAAGCGGCCACGGATGCTGCGTTCAGCGCGGCGCTCGGGATCGACATACTGGTGGCGATCATCGCGGCGGCTGCGGCTTATGTCGTCACGCGGCGCTCGCTCAAGCCACTCGATCAGTTTATCGACCGGCTGGCAGACCGTGGGGGCTCCTCGACGACCGGTGCCGACTGGCGACGCGGCAACGAATTGCGCCAACTGGAGGCGGCACTTGCCATGCGCGAGCAATCGGAGGCCCAAAGGGTCACCATCCTCGAGCAGATGGCGCAGCAGGAGCGCGACGGACTTCTGGCTCGTATGGCAGCCAGCATTGCCCACGAAGTGCGCAATCCGCTAGCCGGGCTGAAGAATGGCATCTCCACGCTCAAGCGCTTTGGCGAGCGAGAAGAGGTGCGGAAGGAGACGCTGGACTTTCTGGAGAACGGGCTCGACAGTATCGGCCGGGTGGTCGACGTCACACTGTCCACCTATCGCCGGCGGTCCGGAGCGCGAATGATCACGGCCCAGGACCTTCGCGACCTTGAGATCTTGATCGCTCCGGAAGCGGGCCGCGCTGGCGTCGGGCTCGACTGGAAGTTCGAGGAGCCGACGGAGTTCCGCGTCGACGTTGATGCCCTGCGCCAGATTCTGATCAATCTGATGCTGAATGCCGTCCGCGCATCGCCACCGGGATCCACCGTCACCGTTTCTCTCACACGCAAGGATGCCCAGACGGTTGTCCTCAGTGTCGCGGACGAGGGACCGGGTATGCCGCCGGAGATCGTCGCTGCCATGATTTCGGGCCGGGTCAACGACATCCCCGTGGAGCGCAGCATCGGTATCTGGATCGTCGCCTCGCTGGTCGAGCGGATTGGAGCTGATTTGGCGATCCGCAGCGACAGCAAGGGAACCAACGTCCAGCTGACGCTGGTTACGGCACAGCAGGGCGAAGCGGAGACATGACATGGTGACGGCAGGTCGCATACTGGTGGTCGAGGACGACGCGACGCTTGGTCATTCGCTGCAACAAAGACTTGTCCTGGAGGGCTTCAGCGTCAGATGGGCGCGTTCGGCTGCTGAAGCCGATGCAGCGCTCAAGGCGACAGCACCCGACATCATCCTGTCGGATATCCGGCTGCCGGATGGCGACGGCGAAACCGTCATGCGCCGGCATTTCGAACGTTTCGGCCTGATCCCGGTCATTTTCATGACAGCCTATGGCGACGTCGACCAGGCCGTTCGCCTGGTGCGGGACGGCGCGGTCGATTACGTCAGCAAACCCTTCGATCTCGATCAGCTCGTCGAGACCTTGCATGGCATCAGCCGCCGCAAGAGCACCGGCGCCCAGAGCGGGGCCGCATTTTCCGGCAGCACGGTCATGCGCCAGATCGGCGCGACACTGCTGCGTGCTGCGGAGATCGATCTGCCAGTTCTGATCCTCGGCGAGACCGGAACGGGCAAGGAAGTCGCGGCCCGCTATGTCCATGAGGGCGGCCCGCGCAAAAACCTGCCGTTCGTGCCGGTCAACTGCGGCGCATTGCCTGCAGACCTCGCGGACTCGTTGCTCTTCGGCCATGAACGCGGTTCCTTCACCGGCGCATCGGGCCTGCATCGCGGCTTCTTCGAGGAGGCGGACGAAGGCACGCTGTTTCTGGACGAGATAGGCGACCTGTCCCCTGTGTTGCAGGTGAAGCTGCTGCGTGTGCTGGAAACGCGGGAATTTCGACGCCTTGGGGGAAGCGAGACACGCAGATTTGGAGCCCGTCTCGTCTGCGCCACAAACAAGGATCTCGGCGCCATGGTGGCCGAGGGCGAGTTCCGCGAAGACCTGTGGTTTCGCATCAATGTCATCGCCTGCAAGCTTCCGCCGCTCAGAGACAGACGCGAGGAATTGCCGTCGCTGCTTGAGAGTCTTGCGTCTGCGGCAGCAGCGCGGCTCGGACAGGGTGGAATCATCATCGACCGAGCGGCTCATGAAGCGGCAATGCGCCACCGCTGGCCCGGCAACATCCGCGAACTGATCAATCGTGTTGAACGAGCCGTTGCCATGGGGGACGGCCATGTCTTGTCAGAGGCGGCGCTCTTCCCCGAGGGGCCGCTTCCAATGGACGCCGACCCCCACGGCGTACTTGACGTAAACGCTGCGCTGTCGGATGTCCGCGATGCCGCCGAACGGGCGCATATCAAAGCTGCCCTCGCGCACGCCAAAGGCTCAGCGAAAGACGCGGCCGAAAGTCTCAAAATCTCGCGCACAACACTCTGGGAGAAGATGCGTAGGCTGAAAATCGGGCCCGACGGCAGCTAGGTCCTGGTGTCTGGATCCCACGCCGCATCCTGCTCCGGCGCAGTCAAAATGCGAAGGCCGAGCTGATGGAAATTCGGCAAGCGGGGAAAAGCCCTTCTGGCAGTCTTTGCGCCTGTATTTGCCGAACAATAGAATAAGGCTTGGTGGACGGGTCGACCTGGAGGACATGATCCTGGGCGGCGCACTAGGTTGAGAAAGACCGATAGGTGAGCTCATGCCGCCATATCCTCGATCACGAATTTCAAGACACCGCTCAGAGCCAGGCCAGGTTGGTGAAGGCATTGAAGCCCTGCATTCGGACGCACGACTTTCGCCGCGGACGACGACTGGCAATCCATCTTCCGCTTCGCGGGATCTGATATTCACCTCATGCGGCAAGTCCGCGCTGAGTTCGGAGGCAGCTTCGATTGTGAGAGAGGAGTACACCGGTCGGTCAAGCTTGCGCGTTCCGTTCTCTTGATCAGATCGCCTGTCCAGTTCGATCGTATTGAAGAACCCCGCGCAGATATCCGGGCAAATCAATCCTGTCGGCACAACAACTGGGTCTGTGAGGAAGATCCGGATGGTGGCGAAGAATGAGGGTTACACGGTCCCCATCGAAACGCTTCGAGCGCTGCATGCTGACAGGACACCCGATCTCGCATGCCGCTCGGCGCACTTAGGCCTGGAGCACGCCCCATTCATAGCTCCATCCAATCATGGGCTTTGTTATCACATCCGTATGATCAGTTTCACATCGGGGCTGAGCGCGACTGTACCGCCGCCGGTTGTCGGGTTCCACATGGCGCTTCCACTCAGTCTCCAGACACCGCCTTGGAAAGCTCTCGGCCACGTCGCTCAACACCATTCTTGTAAAGGCTCTCAGGCTCTATCGGCGGCGACAAACGATCGTATGCTGCGTGAATTTCGCAACACTGCGAGTTATCTTCGCTCAGTGAAACGCAGTGATGATGCTTGAGATGCAGTGACTTCTGGTCCAGCTGCAATTGCTGCTAGCCAAGCCCAATTGGTGAAACAAGGGCTTTCAAGAAATGAAATGATCCGCTCTATTGTCTGCAGCTTTCGCCTCGCTGCTATTCCATAGTAACGCGAAAACAGACGACCGGTCCTTCGACAATTCGCGTGTTCCAAGCCTTAAGGAAATCAAGCCGCTACCGCGATCCGCTCTCGACGGACTTCAACCCAGTTTCTTCCACGATGTCATACTCTCCGTCGAAGGAAACTATAGCTATCTGGAGCACAGGGACGGACAGCCGGCCCGACTTCGGGCAGAGAGCAAGGGCGCCGATATCAGCCTTGCGACCGGTCTTGGCGGAGTTGGCTTCGCCGTCGTTCGGGGCAGCTTTTCCGCCTACTAAATAAAATCAAAGGTTGTAGAGTTTCCGTTGAACCTCGTCGCTGATGCCTATGCACGAGACAATGATGCCATACTCGGCTTCTACCCGCTGCCCTTCCTTCGCATGGGCGCGATAGGCGGAATTGGAAGCGGTGATGCCAGCTACGCCTTTGCTGCCAACCCTGGCGGCTCCGATAGCGACAGCACCGGCAAACGCCTCGGCGGCTTAATCGGAGGTGTCTACCCGGTCGGGCCCGTCTTGCTCTCCGCAGACCTCAGCTATCTCAAGATCTGGAACGTTCAGAGCTATGACCCGAGCAATAATCCGCCGAAAGCGTCATGGGATTCGGAACTCATGACGCTGACCCTGGGCGCTGACTATCAGGTCATGCCAGATCTGACCCTTTGGGGAAAGCCAGCTTCAATCACATCCTGTCTCAGACTGTCGCGCCGGCCGACACGCCAAACGACACCAACTGGATGGCCCTTGAACTTGGTGCGACCTATGCATTGTCTGACAAGATCGACCTGAAAGTCAGCGGCCTCACCTGGGCAGGCAACGACAAATTCAACTACAGCCGGATCTCGGCGGGCATGAACTACAGGTTTTGAGGGGAAGTCCAAATGTCTTACTGCAAAGCAACAAGCAAACCGGGGATGTATGACATGACACGGCAGTTTTCGAGACGGATCGTGCGGACTTCAGCGGCTCTTGCTTTCTGCATGCTTATGGCAGGCCTGCCCATCCCTGCACATGCGCAACAGGCCGGCTTAAATGCAGCTCTCAATGAAGCTACAGACGCGGTGCGCATCGCGCTGATCGAGGCGCGCCTTGAGGGTCTGGGAGATCTACGTGACGAGATAAGTCCCAGATTGATAATACTTGCTATGGGCAACGATGAAAGGCTGCGTCGATTCCTAGTCGACGATGAATATGCCGCATCAGTGGTTTTGAATATAAGGCAGCATAGATATCATCTGAATTTGTATATTAGTGGAAAATTGACGGAAGAAGAGCTTCGTATCATGAATAACAATTTGGGAATAATATTCCCATTCCTTCCTGGAATTGCCAGCTAGTAAATATCGTAAATTTTATTGAAAATTCAGTGAAGCAATTTATATTTAAAGTATTTTGGGTGTGACAATCTAACACTCGAAACTCCCGACAGGCCGATACGGGCCTGTCGGGAGTTTTTTTGCAGAGACGCATCTCTTCAGATCCGCAGTGCTCGCTGCGGATCTGGCAATCTTCAAAAGACTGACCGCAGAAGAGGCCACACCCTGAGGCGGTCTATCATGGCGCGATCAGATGATCGACACCTCATGCCGCCGCTCCGTGGGGGTCATACCGAAACGGCGCTTGAACTGGCGAGAAAAGTTCGCAGTGTCAAACAGCCCGCATTGTTCGGCAATGGACGTGATCGTCATAGACGGATCACACTGCTCGATCAGTTGTTTGGCCCGATCAAGCCGGACAGCGAGAATGGTCTCCGCCACCTTCAGATCGCGCGCGGCAAATGCGCGATAAAGCGTTGATCTAGAACACTTCAGCGCATGACAAAGACTATCGACGTCGAGGTTTACATCGGCATAATTGCGTTCGATATGGCGTAGTGCGGCCACGAAAATCAGCGGATCGCCCTCCTTCGTCACCGAACTTACGGTCCGGTCAATGAAGGCTTGGCGCGAGATTTGTCGTGCTTGGTCGATGAGAACGTTCCTCTCGCCGCCCGTTAGTGTCTCGTGGTTACGTGACAACAGACCCAGATTCTCTCGCAGAACCGGCATCAAGGGCGAGGTCTGAAGGCGCTGCTTCAGAATTGCAACCGGCGGGATATCTGGGCCAAGTACCTCTCTTAGCTCCGTGCGTCGGATCACCAGATAGATCGCCTTGTGACGCGTCAAAGACACTTCGCTTGGAACGCGCGCATCATAGACAAAAAGATCCCCGGCACTGGCGACGGCCTCAATTCCGTCTTGGCTGCGCGCCCGCCTCGTCCCTTGCAGGATGAAGCCCAGGCTGATGCTGTCCAGGCCGTCATGGTCTATGTGCTTCATCAAGCGCCTGCCGCTGACCTGATCGGACTGTGTGACGAAAAAGTCGGCAGCCTCGCAAGTTACTCCCTTGGCTGACGCCTGGAATCTGTGTTCGATCTGTTTGGATGGGGCATCGGCACAGAAATCGGTGAACGCGATTGAACGCCAATAGTCATAGGCCTGGGCTTGATGAACGCTGGAGGTCGAAATGGACACAGGCGTGGGCTCCGATGGAAATCCATGCAGATCAAGCTGCCATGGCCCAAGATCCGGTCTCCAGTTCCACGTCTCTTTCACGCTGAGGCACCTTTGAAATGAGGTCGTTTACCGATGAAATTTGCAGCTCATGCACTGTTTCAAAAAGTCATACTCACAAGCGGCGAATATTGATTGTTGATTGCAACGCATCAAGATGAACATTGAGCCAGGTGACTGATTTCCTCAGCGTGAATGCCCCGACAATCGCGGTCGTCATGGCGTTCAGCGTGAGAATATCGACTGCCCTTAAGCCAATGGCCGCCAGGCTCGTAATGACCAGGCCTGAAGCCACCAAAGCTATGCCGCTCAAGGTCTGGCTGACACCAATCAATCTGGATCGCTCTGCTTCCGGAGAAAGAAGCTGCACGAGAGTGGTCACTGGAACAACAAAAAAACCGGTCCCGGCTGAAATGACGAAGAGAGCGCTGAGCACCAGCGGAAAACTCTCCGATCTCACGCCGGTCCCGAGATACCAGATCCAGAGCGACGGTCCCGAGATGACCAAAAGGGTCAGGAACGGTGCTTTCTCCTTCGTATTTTGCCAATCAACGGCTTTGACAAGTGCTGCCCCCGCAACTGCACCAAGGCTCGTGACCGTGAGGAGCACGGCCACAGAACTCGGCGGCAAGCCCATAGATTGCTGCACATACACGGGCAAGAGGGTGGTTGTAATGGCTCCTTGAAACCAGAACCAGTTGGCCCCGAAGATTGGTGCCTTTGCACCCGGGACACTGAGAACCGTCCGCATGCCGCGTCTGAAATCAAGCAGAATTTCAAAAATCGATAGCGAGATTGAAGGTGCTCGGGCTTGAAGCTTCGGCAAAGCATGACTTGCAGTCCAGGCGACAGCGGCGGCTGCAATACCCAGTAGAGCCACCCATGTTTTCCCGGCTTCCGTCTGGCCCAGGAGACTGCCCATGATCATGCCGCCGAGAATGGACGTGATGAGCGTAGCCTTCATCGAAGCGTTGGCGGAAACGAGTGCGGCAGGCTGAACGAGTTCAGGCAATATGCTGTATCTGGCCGGGCCAAATAACGCATTCTCGAGGCCACACAACGCGAGACACACCAGGAGCAGCAGGAAGTTATCCCACCACAACGCCTGGGCCGACACCGCAAACAGCAGTAACTGGCCAAACTTGACCCGCCGAATGATCGAAGACTTGTCCCACCGGTCGGCCATTCGGCCAGCCGGCACGGAAGCAAAAAGCAAGGGGAACACCATCACGATGGTGCTCAGCCCAATGACGGTTTCGCCAGAGAGGCCTAGAAATGAGACATTGCCAAAGGCGACAAAGGTCAACAGCCAGAAACGCAATTGATTATGCGCAAACACGCTCAGCCCCTGCACGAGCAGCAAGGCTCTGAATGCGTTTTTCGAGTGACCGTAGGGGGCTTGATCGGTCGTTCCCGTCATCTTTTCTCTGTCCTGCCCAGATCGTCTCAAGCGACGTCGAGGTTGCTTATAGCCGGACAGGCGATGACGACAAGAACTCCCAGAGCGTTCCACGTCGTACACACCACTTTACATTGTCGAATTGAGCGCCAACAGATTCTCCGAGCAGCAGATTGGGCGAACTCTCGATCACCCCCTAACTCATCACTTGAGACGATCCGGTGATCAGGTCGCAGCGCGCGGCGCGCAGCGACGGTCAAGCTGTTCGAAAAGGCTCGGAAGGTGCGTGCCCGGTGACGAGAAACGGGCGACGACGCAGAAGGTCTGAACGCACTGGTGAGGAAGCGGATGCCACTGCCCACATCGCGCTATAGCGGATCTGTTGGGATTTCGGTGAAGGCTGCTACGGCTCAGCTTCGAACCTCGTCGTTTGCAGGACAACAAGGAGGCTCCAACAAGATCGGGAATGACCGAAGGTCACGCCATGCCGATTTCGGCTTGGGGCTCACCTTTGGGCATCACCTTTGGGCATCAGGTCGCCGATGACGCCAAAACGGGATCCGGCACGACGGAAAACGTGGAAATCAGGGCTTTTTTGGGGGGATTGGCTGGGGGTTGCATTCTCACATGATTTCAATGGTCTAGAAAAAAGCCTTTGATTTTCCTCTGTATTCCTGCCGTGAGCGACCGTGGATGCCTTTTTTTGTGCCCTGGCTTTGGGTCGACGTCAACATGGCGGGAGAGCGGCAATTATCTCCGCCCGAGAACGCCAAGCCGGAGGTAGCGGACAACTCGCGCGAACGGGATAGGGACTATTCCGTGCTCTGAGCACCAGCGGTGATGGATCTACAGCCAGCCCTGATGATGCATCCTTATCTTTTCTTTACGCCCCTCACACGTCTTCCCAATCGAAGCCTGACCCGAAGCGCCCTTAATCCTGTGTCGGTATCAACAGGAGAAACGGACATGTCCGACCTCATCTTCATCGCGCTTGGCGGTGGCACGCTTCTCGTGCTTGCCTTTTACGCCCGCGCGCTCGACCGGCTGTGAGGGCGCATAGATGCTTGAACCCCTCTTCGGCCTCTTCGTCGCCATCGCCCTTGGCATCTATCTTGTCGTGACGCTGCTGCGTCCCGAGCGTTTCTGATCGGGAGCAGATCCATGACACTTGTCGGATGGCTGCAGATCAGCCTCCTCTTCCTCGCCGTCCTCCTCGTCATCAAACCACTCGGCCTGTACATGGCGCGGGTGTTTTCCGGCGAACGGACTCTTTTGTCGCCCGTGCTTGGCCGCCTGGAACGCGACCTCTACCGTGTCGGCGGCATCAACCCCGAAAAGGAGCAGAGCTGGCTCGGCTATACGCTTGCCATGCTCGCCTTTTCGCTCGCCGGCTTTCTCGCTCTCTACGCCATGTTGCGGCTCCAGGCCTATCTGCCGCTGAACCCGCAAGGCTTTCCGGGCGTGCCATCTGATCTCGCCTTCAACACGGCCGTCTCTTTCGTCACCAATACCAACTGGCAGAACTATGCCGGTGAGACGACGATGAGCCATTTCTCCCAGATGGCCGGCCTCACCGTGCAGAACTTCCTGTCCGCCGCAACCGGCATGGCGCTGGCCGTTGCTGTTACCCGCGCTCTGGCCCGCTCCAAGGTCGCAACACTCGGCAATTTCTGGGTCGATATGACCAGGGCTACGCTCTACGTTCTGCTGCCGCTCGCCATCATCGTCGCCCTCGCCTTCGTCGCCATGGGCCTGCCCCAGACGCTCGACGCCTCGGTCACGGCCACGACGCTTGAAGGTGCCAGTCAGGTGATTTCGCTTGGCCCCGTCGCCTCCCAGGAAGCGATCAAGCAGCTCGGCACCAATGGCGGCGGCTTCTTCAACGTGAATGCCGCCCATCCTTTCGAAAATCCGACAGCCTGGTCGAACTACCTCAATATCTTCGCTATGCTCTCGATCTCGGCGTCACTCGTTTACACCTTCGGCCAGATGGTCGGAAACCGCCGGCAGGGCTGGGCGCTTATCTCGGCCATGGCTGTCCTGCTGATCGCAGGCGTGGTCGTCACCTACTGGGCCGAGGCCCAGGGCAATACTATCCTGACCGCGATCGGCGTCGATCCAGCACTCGGCAATATGGAAGGTAAGGAAGCCCGCTTCGGCCAGGCCATGACCGCGCTCTACGCAGCCGTTACGACGGGTCTCTCGGATGGTGGCGTCAACGGCATGCACGGCTCGTTCACAGGCCTGGGCGGCCTGGTGCCGATGTTCCTGATCCAGCTCGGCGAAGTGCTGCCAGGCGGCGTCGGCTCCGGTCTTTATGGAATGCTGGTCTTCGCAATTCTGTCCGTCTTCGTCGCCGGTCTGATGGTCGGCCGCACGCCGGAATTCCTCGGCAAGAAGATCGAGGGACGCGAGATGAAGTTCGCCATGCTCGCCGTGCTCATCCTGCCGCTGGTCATCCTCGGGTTCACATCAGTCTCGGCCTTGCTGCCCTTTGCTGTGGCAAGCATCGGCACGGCTGGCCCGCACGGCCTGTCGGAAATCCTCTATGCCTATACCTCGGCTGCCGGCAACAACGGCTCGGCCTTCGGCGGGCTCACAGGCAACACGCCCTGGTACAACACCACGCTCGGGATCGCCATGCTGCTCGGCCGCTTCGCCTATGTCGTGCCGGTCATGGCGATTGCCGGATCCCTCGCCGCCAAGGTGAAGTCGCCCGCTTCCGCCGGCACCTTCCCGACCGATGGCCCGCTCTTCGTCGGCCTGTTGATCGGCATCATCCTCATTCTCGGCGGCCTGCAATTCCTGCCCGCACTGGTGCTCGGCCCGATCGTCGAACACTTCGCCATGCTCGCTGGCCAGACCTTCTAAAGGACCCACCATGTCAAAAGACCACAAGGCTCCCGGTCTTCTCGACCCTGCAATCCTGTTTCCGGCGATGCGCGATGCCGTCGTGAAGCTCGATCCGCGAAAGCTCCTCCGCAACCCGGTCATCTTCGTGACCGAGATCGTCGCCATCGTCGTGACGATCCTCTTCATCCGCGACCTCGCCCAAGATCCGGGCAAGGCCGGCTTCTCCGGCCAGATCGCCGCCTGGCTCTGGTTCACCGTACTTTTCGCCACCTTCGCTGAAGCCGTGGCCGAGGGTAGGGGCCGCGCTCAGGCCGACAGCCTGAAAAAGACCAAGTCGGAACTCGTCGCCCGCCGGCTCGGAGCCAGCGGGAAGACGGAAACCATTCCTGCCTCCAGCCTCAAAGTCGGCGATATCGTTCTCGTCGCAGCCGGCGAGCTGATCCCCGGCGATGGCGAAGTGATCGAGGGCGTCGCCTCGGTCAATGAAAGCGCCATCACCGGCGAATCCGCCCCTGTCATCCGCGAGTCCGGTGGAGACCGTTCGGCGGTCACCGGCGGCACGCAGGTTCTCTCCGACGAAATCAAGATCAGGATCACCGTCCAGCCGGGCTCGTCCTTCGTCGACCGGATGATCGCACTGATCGAAGGCGCCCAGCGCCAGAAGACGCCGAACGAGATCGCGCTGTCGATCCTGCTCTCGGGCCTGACTCTGATCTTCTTGCTTGTCTGCGTCGCGATCTGGGGCCTGGCCGGCTATTCCGGCACGGTGCTTTCGGTGACGGTGCTGGCAGCGCTGCTCGTCACCCTGATCCCAACCACGATCGGCGGCCTGCTCTCGGCCATCGGCATAGCCGGCATGGACCGCCTGGTCCGCTTCAACGTGATCGCCACCTCCGGCCGCGCGGTGGAGGCTGCGGGCGACGTCGACACGCTGCTTCTCGACAAGACGGGCACGATCACCTTCGGCAACCGCATGGCCAGCGACTTTCTGGCCGCCCCGGGCGTCACCCCGGCGGAACTGGCCGAAGCTGCTCTCATCGCCTCGCTCTCTGACGAAACGCCCGAGGGACGCTCCGTCATGGCGCTGGCGACAGGCGAGTTCGGCGTGCCGATGCCGAAGGCCGAGTTCGATGCCGTCATCGGCTTCACCGCCGAAACCCGCCTTTCCGGCGTCGACATCGGTTCGCGCCGCCTGCGCAAAGGCGCCGTCGATGCGGTGCTGAAGTTCGCCGGTCTCACCGATCAGGATGCGCCGGCCGAATTCCGCCGCGCTGTCGATCAGGTGGCCCGCACCGGCGGCACGCCGCTCGGCGTTGCCGATGGCAACCGGCTGCTCGGCGTCATCCACCTCAAGGACGTGGTCAAACCCGGTATCAAGGAACGTTTCGCGGCGCTGCGTGCCATGGGCATCCGCACGGTCATGGTCACAGGTGACAACCCGGTCACGGCCGCGGCAATCGCCTCGGAAGCCGGCGTCGATGACTTCCTCGCCCAGGCAACGCCTGAAGACAAGCTCGCCTATATCCGCAGGGAACAGCAGGGCGGCCGCCTGATCGCCATGTGCGGCGACGGCACCAATGATGCGCCGGCCCTTGCCCAGGCCGATGTTGGGGTCGCGATGCAAACCGGCACCCAGGCAGCTCGCGAGGCCGCCAATATGGTCGACCTCGATTCAAGCCCGACCAAGCTCATCGAGATCGTCGAGATCGGCAAGCAGCTCCTGATGACGCGCGGCTCGCTGACGACGTTCTCGATCGCCAATGACGTGGCCAAATACTTCGCCATCATCCCGGCGCTGTTCGTCGCCACCTATCCGGCGCTCGAAGCCCTCAACATCATGGGGCTGACGTCACCGCAGTCGGCCATCCTCTCGGCCGTCATCTTCAACGCGCTGATCATCGTGGCGCTCATCCCGCTCGCGCTGAAAGGTGTTGCCTACCGTCCATCGGGTGCTGCGGCACTCCTGCGCCGCAACCTGCTGGTCTACGGCGTCGGCGGCCTGATCCTTCCCTTTGCAGGCATCAAGCTCATCGACATCGCCGTCAGCGCTCTTCATCTGGTGTAACCATGCTCAACCATCTCAGACCCGCACTCACCCTCGTTGTCGCCATGACCGCACTCACCGGTCTCGCCTATCCGTTCGCAATCAACGGCGTCGCTCAGGCTGTCATGCCGGCCCAAGCCAACGGCAGTCTGATAGAACGCGACGGCAAGGTCATCGGCTCAAGCCTGATCGGCCAGAATTTCGCCTCCGACCGGTATTTCTGGCCGCGCCCCTCGGCGACGGGGCCAGACCCCTATAACGCGGCAGCCTCGTCGGGCTCCAACCTCGGCACGACCTCGGCCAAGCTGAAGGAGCGCGTGGCGGCCGATGTCGCACGGCTGACGGCAACCGGCATCGTGCAGCCGGTACCGGGCGATGCCGTCACCACCTCGGGCTCCGGCCTCGACCCGCATATTTCGCCCGCCTTCGCCGAGGTACAGGTGACGCGCGTGGCGCAGGCGAGGGGGCTCCAACCCGCAGCCGTTGCAAGCCTCGTCGAGCAGACGATCGAAAAACCCGACTTCGGCGTTATCGGCGAAGCAAGGGTCAATGTGCTAGAGCTCAACCTGGCCCTCGATGCCCTGAACAGATGAGAAGTTGATGGCGGACGACGACCGCAGGGACGAACGACGTCCCGATCCCGATGCCCTGCTTGCCCTGGCGGAGAAAGACCGCCGGGGCAAGTTTACCGTTTTTCTGGGAGCCGCCCCCGGCGTCGGCAAGACCTATGCGATGCTGTCGCGCGCCCGACGCCTCAAGGCTGACGGCATCGACGTCGTCATCGGGCTGGTCGAGACCCACGGTCGCGGCGAAACCGCAGCCCTGCTCGACGACCTCGAAATCCTGCCGCGCCGCAGGGTGGCTCATCGCGGCCGGATGCTCGAGGAGTTCGACCTCGATGCGGCGCTTCAACGGCGTCCCCGGATCGTCATCGTCGACGAGCTCGCCCATTCCAACCCTGAAGACAGCCGCCATCCGAAGCGCCACCAGGACATCGAGGAGCTTATCGCAGCCGGGATCGATGTCTGGACGGCGCTCAACATCCAGCACCTCGAAAGTCTGGCCGATCTCGTCGCCCAGATCACCGGTGTCACCGTGCGCGAACGGGTGCCCGACATCGTCCTCAAGCGCGCAGACGAGGTGCTGCTCGTCGACCTTGCGCCCTCGGAGCTCATCGAGCGCCTGAAGGAGGGCAAGGTCTATCTGCCCGAAAGCGCCAACCGCGCAGTCGACCGCTTCTTCCGCCTCGGCAATCTGACGGCGCTGCGCGAACTGGCACTGCGCCGCACCGCCGACCGCGTCGATGATCAGATGGTCGATTATCTCAAGCAGAATGCCATCGATGGTCCCTGGGCCACGGGTGAGCGCCTGCTGGTCTGCGTCGGCTCCGATCCGCTGTCGGAAAAGGTCGTCCGCGTTGCAAGCCGGCTCGCCTCGGGGCTCAACGCCCCCTGGCTGGTCGTCTCGATCGAGCGTGCCGACCGGGAAGTCGAGACGCCGGAACGCCTGCAGCGCATAGAGACGCTGTTTCGGCTCGCCGAACAGCTGGGCGCCGAAACACGCCGCGTCATCGGCAATGATTTCGTTGAGGAGATCCTGAAGCTTGCCCGGCGCGAGCATGCGACCCAGATCGTCATCGGCACGCGCAAGCGCAGCCGCTGGCAGAGACATGTCACACGCTCGCTGCCGGATGCCCTGTCTCGTCGTGCCTCGGGCCTTGGTGTGCACATCGTCACGCCCGACACCTCGACCGAGGAGATGCGACGCCCCGCCTTTCGCATGCCCAGAGCGACGGCCTTGCGCCAGTCCGCGCTTTCGGCCTTCGGCTTCGTGGCGATCACGGCCATGATCGGCAAGGGCATTGATGTGTTCGTCGAACTGCCGAACATCTCGCTGCTGTTCCTGCTTGCGGTTTTAGGAGCCTCCGTCGTCGGCGGCTATATGGCCGCCTTCCTGGCCGCTGCAATGTCGGCGCTGGCTTACAATTTCTTCTTCATCGATCCGATCCATACTTTCACGATTGCCGCGCCCCACGAGGTTTTCGCGCTGTTGATCTTCTTCGCGGTGGCCCTGATTGCCGGGGGCTTCGCCTCACGCATTCGGGAACAGGCGGAGATTGCGCGGGTACGGGCGACGGCCCTCCAGTCGCTCTATGATTTCTCCCGCAAGCTCGCGAGCACGGCGAGAGGCGAGGATGCGATCTGGCTCGCCGTTTCGCAATTGCAGGCGAGCCTCAAGCGCAAGGTCGTGCTGCTGGTTCCGCGCAAAGGCGATCTCAGCGTGGCCGCCGCCTGGCCGCCGGACACCGAACTCGACGTCACGGACTTGACGGCCGCCCGCTGGACGCATGACAAGCGAGAACCCGCCGGCCATGGCACAGGCACCCTGCCGAACAGCCGCTTCGAGTTCCGGCCCTTGCTCGGGCCGCACGGCATTGTCGGGGTCTGCGGCATTCAGCATGCCGGAGAGAGGCTCGACCAGAACGCCGAGCGCTCGCTCACCGCCATCCTCGATCAGACGGCGATTGCGCTCGACCGCGCGCGCCTTGCCGATGAAACCGTCGAGCAGGCCGCAAGGCTGGAAGGAGAGCGTTACCGCGAAGCGCTGCTCGCTTCGATCTCGCATGATCTGCGCACCCCTCTCGCCACCATCACCGGTGCCGTCACCGGTCTTCGCCAGCTCGGCGAGCGCATGACCCCTGAGAACCGCGACGACCTCCTCCAGTCGATCGAGGAAGAAAGCAGCCGCATGAGCCGCTTCGTCGCCAATCTGCTCGACATGACCCGGATAGAAGCCGGCACGCTGCAGCCCAAGCAGGATTGGGTGGATGTCGCCGACGTCGTGCAGTCGGCAGTCGAGCGCACCCGCAAACACGCGGCCGGTCGCATCATCGAAACCGGCGTTGCTGCCGATCTGCCGCTGATCCGGGGCGACAGCGTGCTCATCGGCCAGGTGCTGTTCAACCTCCTGGACAATGCCGTGAAATACGGCGGCGAAGAGCCGGTCAACGTCTATGCCCGCCGAGACGGCAAGGATGTGCTGATTTCCGTCACCGACCTCGGCAAGGGCATTCCGCCGGAGGATCTGGACCGGATCTTCGAAAAATTCTATCGCAGGGGCAAGCCGGACGGTCGCGCACCGGGCACCGGACTTGGCCTTTCCATTGCCCGCGGCTTCGTCGAGGCCATGGGTGGGCGGATCCATGCGGAAAGCCCGGCGCTCAAGAAGCGGGGCACGCGCATCGTCATGCGGTTTCCCGGAAGTGAAGAGAGGGACCAGATCAAGTGAACCAGTCCCGTATCCTGGTCGTCGATGACGAACCGCAGATCCAGCGCTTTCTGAAGCCATCGTTGTCCGCTGCCGGTTACGAAGTCGTCGAAGCGGCCACTGGTGCCGAGGCGCTGAAGGCCGTTGCCACCCAGGCGCCCGATCTCGTCATCCTCGATCTCGGCCTGCCGGACATGGACGGCAAGGAAGTGATCGCCAGCCTGCGCGGCTGGTCGGACATTCCGATCGTCATTCTCTCGGCCAGGGATCGTGAGAGCGAGAAGATCGCGGCACTCGATCTGGGCGCTGACGATTATATCGAGAAGCCATTCGGGATCGGCGAACTGACCGCCCGCATCCGGACAGCACTGAGACATCGAGGTCGCAGAGACGCCATCCCGACCATCATGGAAATCGATGGCCTGACGATCGATCCTGTCAAACGCCTCGTCTCGCGCGGCAGTGAGGCCCTTCATCTCACGCCCAAGGAATACGACCTGCTCCTGCTGCTCGCCCGCCATGCCGGCCGGGTCGTCACACACCGCACATTGCTGACATCCATCTGGGGCCCCGCCCATGGCGACGATCTGCATTACCTGCGCGTTTTCATCGGCCAGCTGCGCCAGAAGATCGAACGAGACCCGACCCAGCCCCGGATCGTACGGACGGAACCAAGTGTAGGATATCGGATGGCCGAGCAGGATTGAGGTCTGCTGCACGGTAGTCCCGCAACTCGAATACGAGTGTCCGTTCCTGTTGCGTCGCTTGATCGCAGGTACGTTCCCTTCAACTTGCCTGGCACGGACGCTAGTTGCTGATCCTTAGACAAGTTTCATAGGGCCGATTAAGGGCCTCCATCGGCACCATTTGCGGTACGAGGCGCTCACTAAGTATTTGAAATTTAATACTGATAAAAAGTTGGCTGGGGAACCTGGATTCTCACATGATTTCAAAGGCTTAACAAAATCGCCTTTGATTTTCCTATGTTTTCCTGCCGCGAGCGACCGTGGATGCCATCTTTGTGCCCTGGCTTTGGGCCGACGTCAACATAGCGGGAGAGCGGCAATTATTTCCGCTCGGCAGCGCTAAGTCAGAGGTGAGGCTGACACTCAAGCAGCAGTGAAGCGCCCTCATTGCAGGCGTCGAATTTCAGAACAACAGCCCAGAGGAAACCGTTCACCCCATCATGCTCAAAGGCTAAATGTGTCGGTCTTCCTGTGTAGGCTATTGCTGGTGAAACAATCTGTTACCTTCTCGACACAAACTGCAGCCCATCCCTCTGCTACATCAGGAAGGCTGCGCGTTGAACGGACTTGCGGAGAGAACACAATTGGATGCTTCAGCCGAAATCCTGATCGTTGACGATGACGGCCAGATCCTGATCCTGGTCGCCAAGTTTCTTCGGGCAAACGGCTTTCGTGTTCACACGGCGCGAAACGGCGTGGAGATGGCCGAGACCCTAAAGCGCTTGTCGGTGGATCTCATCGTCCTTGATCTGATGCTCCCGGGGAAGAACGGGCTGGAGATCTGTCGCGAACTACGCCGCACGTCCTCTGTCCCGATCATCATGCTGACGGCCAAGGGCGACGAAACGGATCGCATCATCGGTCTTGAAGTTGGCGCTGACGACTATCTTCCGAAACCCTTCAATCCTCGCGAATTACTGGCACGCATCGGTGCGGTGCTGCGGCGTACCCGTGGGGTTGGAAGCCCAGCGGTGGAACGTGGCGGCCGGACCTTCACCTTTGCCGGATGGTCGCTCGACACGATGAAGCGTGAATTGACCGCACCGACCGGCGTTGTCGTGGATTTATCAACGGGGGAATATGACTTGCTGCTTGCTTTCCTGGAAGCGCCGCAACGCGTGCTCAGCCGTGAATTCCTCTTGGATGCGGCCCGCAATCGCGCAATCGAAGGTTATGATCGGTCGATCGATGTCCAGGTCAGCCGTCTGCGTCGCAAGCTCGACGGGCGTGAAGATCTGATCAAAACGGTGCGCGGCGCGGGCTATCTCTTTGCGACGGATGTCATCCGTGCCTGATGCTCGTTCCGAAATACGGTTGCAAGGCTGGTGGCGGTCGATCGACAGCCTGAGACTGCGAACGGCGCTTGTTGTCCTTTTTGGCATCTCTCTCGTCCATTTCGGCAGCCTGTTCACCTACCACCAGAGCCTGGAGCAGGAACTAGACCTAGCAAACGAAGTCCGGCTTGCAGACCAGCTTCTCACCATCAAGCGGTCCGTCATGCGTGCGCCCCTCGAAGAGCGCGAGGATGTCGCGCATGACTTTTCCGGCGGATCGATCGACGCCCATTGGGGTTCAACACCCTACGCGGTTCCGGGCGGGACTGGTGCCGAGAACTGGGAGCCACTTCGCGTCAATCTTCGGGCTCTCGCTCCCGAGATTGCTGAAGACGGTCTCATCATCGGGCCGGCTAATCAGGCGAGGGACGATCCGCATCTGGCGGTCGTTTCCATCAAGCTACCCGATGCGTCCTGGATCAATGTCAATCTTGTCTCCTGGGACCGCAGGGCGCCGCCTCCCGGGGGAATGCTGGTTTCGACGACGCTAATGGCTCTTGGGGCGATCGTCGTATCCATGCTGCTGGTCCGTTGGTTCACCCGTCCGCTGACAGCGGTAGCTGGTGCTGCCAAGGATTTCTATCGAGGCAAGACTGTCGTGCCCGTAGCGGAAACGGGTCCGCGAGAGGTGGTCGAACTTGCCGCCGCCTTCAACGACATGCAAAGGCGTATCGAGCGATTGATCGAAGACCGAACGCAGGCTCTGGCTGCAGTCTCGCATGATTTGAAGACTCCGATAACGAGGTTGCGCTTCAGAGCGGAGGATCTGGCTGACGGCGCGGTTCGTGATGCAATGGTCGAAGACCTGACCGAGATGGAGCGGATGCTCGATCAGACGCTGTCTTTCCTGCGCGGTGACCGCAGCGAAGAGGAAGTGAAGCCGATCGACATCGTCGCGATCCTTGGAACTCTCGTCGATGATGCGGTGGATCGTGGCGCATCCGTCGATCTCTCCGGCGCCACTCATGCAATTATCATGGGCCGTCGGCTGGCGCTGAAGCGAGCCTTTTCAAATCTCATCGACAACGCACTTAAATATGGCGAGAGGGCGCGGGTCGAGGTCATCGATCGGCAGTCCGACGTTGTCGTCGCAATCAGTGATGAAGGCCCCGGCATCGCTTCCGAGGATATCGAACGAGCCCTTTCGCCCTTCGTTCGGCTTGAGCCGTCCAGAAATCTTGAAACAGGCGGTTTCGGGCTTGGACTCCCGATTGCCCAGGCGATCATTGACGGACATTCCGGTGCGCTTCGCCTGGAGAATGGCCAAATGGGAGGGCTGGTCGTCAGTGTCATCCTCCCGAAGGACGCGCCAAAACCATCCTGAAACATTCTGTAACAATCGGGACATCGACGGACAAAGAGGCGCAGCTACACCGGAGCAAATCAACTTTTGCTCCGGGTTACGATGGTCGATCGATTCGCCTCTGTTCTTGCTGGAATCTGCCTTTCTGTCATAGGACTTGCTGCATCCTCTGCAGCGGCCCATGAGGGACATGATCATGGCGCGCCGCCCCCGCCTGTCTCCACCACGATCGCGCCGCGCGCCGACGCATCGACGGTCGATCTTGAGCTGGTGGCTGTGGCACGCGGAGAGCGGCTGGAAATTTTCCTCGACAGCTTCAAGGGGAATGAACCGGTTGATGGCGCGATGCTTGAAATCGACGGTCCTTCAGGAACGCTGACGGCAGAAGCTGCGGGCGAGGGGACCTACGTGGCAAATGCACCATGGCTGACAAAGCCTGGTTCATACGATCTTGCCATTACCGTGATGGCCGGAGACCTCTTCGACGTACTGACAGTTACCTTGGTGATCCCGGAGATGGCCACCACTGCTGCTCCAGTGGCTGCCGCTGATGGTTTCCTAATCAGTTCGGCGTTTGCGCAGGAAGTGGGCACACGACTGCAGCGACAGGACATGACATTGTGGGCTGTCGGTGGTGGCGGTGTCGTGGTCGGGCTTCTCCTTGCTGCACTCTTCCGCCGCCGTAAGCCCGCCGGATCTATCGCTGCAATCACCGCAGCTCTGGTCTTGGCCGGAGCTCCACAGTCTGAGGCCGCCGGTCCTGCAGCACCCACAGCGCAAGCAGCCGAACGGGATGTCGCCCAGCGGTTTGCCGATGGGTCGATCTTCGTTCCGAAGACAACGCAGCGCATCCTCGCCATCAGGACCATCTTCACCGAGCAGGCAACTCATGCGGGGACGGTTGAACTTCCGGCCCGCATCATCCCAGACCCCACGACTTCGGGCTATGTCCAGGCCTCTGTGTCGGGAAGGCTTCTGCCGCCACCCGGCGGCTTCCCGCAGCTTGGTGCGCGGGTGTCCGCCGGGGACGTCTTGGCCCTCGTGCAGCCCTCTGTCGGGGCCGCAGATCTGACGAGCCAGCAGCAGCAGGCCCGTGAGCTCGATCAGGAAATCATGCTGGTCGAACGCAAGCTGCAGCGTTTCGAGCGGCTGCAGTCAGTGGTAGCCCGTGCCGAGATCGAGGATGCGACACTGGAACTCCAGGGCCTGAAGGCCCGGCGTGCCAACCTTGAACAGGCGCCGACGGCGGCTGAAGAGCTGACCGCCCCCGTATCGGGTGTCATCGCTGCGGCCCAGGCCGTTGCCGGTCAGATTGCCGAGCCCAATACCGTGATCTTCCAAATCATCGACCCCCGCCGTTACTGGGTAGAAGCACTGAGCTTCGACGCGCATTCCGTGACCGGAGCCGCGCGCGGCAAGTTCATGGATGGCAGAACCGCCTCTCTCTCCTATCGGGGTAGCGGGCTTGCCGATCGCAATCAGGCGATTCCGATCCATTTCAGCGTCGAGGGCCAGGCAGAAGGTATCCGTGCCGGGCAGTTGCTGACCGTTCTGTCATCGACCACTGACGAGCGCACGGGCATTGCCGTGCCACGCACCAGTGTTCTGCGTGCTTCCAACGGGCAATCACTTGTCTATGAACACACCAATGCGGAACGTTTCGTCCCGAGGGAAGTCCGTACCGAGCCGCTGGATGGTGACCGTCTTCTCATCGTCTCCGGGATCGAGGCCGGAAAGCGCATCGTCACACAGGGTGCCGAACTCCTGAACCAGATCCGCTGAGGCTCCGATGTTCAACTTTCTCGTTACCCAGTCCCTACGGAACCGCCTGTTCGTCTTGGCGATTGCCGCAGTCCTCATGATCTACGGGGCGTTTACGGTCACGAGGCTGCCCGTTGACGTCTTCCCCGATCTCAACCGACCGACCGTCACCATCATGACGGAGGCAGAGGGGTTGGCACCGGAAGAAGTCGAACAGCTCGTCACCTATCCGCTCGAATCCCAGATGAACGGCCTTCCCGGTGTGAGCCGTGTCCGCTCGACTTCGGGCGTCGGTCTCTCGATTATCTATGTCGAATTCGACTGGGACACGGATATCTATCGCAACCGCCAGCAGATCGCCGAGAGGCTATCGCTTGTGCAGCCGCAATTGCCCGCCAATGTCGTGCCGCAGATGGGACCGATCAATTCGATCATGGGGCAGGTCATGCTGATTGCCGTGACCGGGCCGGACAATGTCTCGGCCATGGAGTTGCGCGAGCTCGCTGACTTCACCGTCCGACCGCGAATTCTGAGCATTCCGGGTGTGGCCCAGGTCATTCCGATCGGGGGCGAGGTTCGCCAGTATCGCGTTTCTCCGAACTCTGCCGCCATGCGTTCACTTGGCGTGTCCTTCGAACAGATCGAACAGGCTTTGGCGCAGTTCGGCTCGAACACCGGTGGCGGCTTCACCGACCAGTACAGCCGCGAGTTCCTGATCCGAAATGTCGGCCGCACGCAAAATATCGAAGATCTCGCAAACGTCGTCGTGGCTAGCGTCGACGGCCAGCCTGTCCTTTTGAGGCAGGTCGCCGAAGTCGGTTTCGCGCCGCGCCTGAAACGTGGAGACGCCGGTTATCAGGGTCAGTCTGCGGTGATCGTCTCGGTAGAAAAGCAACCTGATGTCGACACTGTCAAATTGACTCGCGAGGTCGAGACCGCCCTCAGCGAAATCAGTGCAACATTGCCTGCAGGCGTGAAAGCCGATCAGGTTCTTTTCCGGCAGGCCAATTTCATCGAAACCTCAATCGGCAACGTGCAGAAGGTGTTAGGCGAGGCAATCGTCGTCGTTGCCATCATCCTATTCGTCTTCCTCCTGAACACCCGGACGACGGCGATCTCGCTGACGGCTATTCCGGTTTCCATTCTGGTGACCGCTATCGTCTTTCACCTGCTCGGGTTGTCGATCAATACGATGACGCTTGGCGGGTTGGCGATCGCCATCGGCGAATTGGTTGATGATGCCGTCGTTGACGTGGAAAACATCTTCCGGCGGCTGCGGGAGAACCGGGAAAAGGGCAACCCGCGATCAGTCTTCGATGTCGTCGTCTCGGCAAGTCAGGAAGTCCGCTCGGGCATCGTCTACGCAACGATGATCATTGTTCTGGTCTTCGTGCCTTTGTTTGCCCTGTCGGGGATCGAGGGACGGCTCTTTGCGCCGCTTGGTCAGGCCTACATCATCTCAATCCTCGCTTCGCTCGTCGTCTCGATCACGCTGACCCCGGTCATGGCCTATTACATGCTGCCCGGCCTGAAACGTCTCGACGAGCATGAGGGCGTGGTCGTGCGGGTCCTGAAACGGGCAAACCGTCGGCTGCTCGACTGGTCATTCGGGCATCCGAAGATCCTGATGACCACCGTGCTCGCTGGCGTCGTGGCAGCGGTTCTGTTTGCCACCCAATTGCCGCGCTCCTTCCTGCCGCCCTTCAATGAAGGCACGCTGACGATCAGCATGCTCTTTAACCCCGGCATCTCGCTTGCCGAAAGCCATCGGGTCGGCCTGATCGCGGAGCGGTTGATTATGGAAGTGCCCGAGGTCGAGCAGGTGGGCCGTCGCACGGGACGCGCCGAGCTAGACGAACATGCAGAGGGCGTCCACTCGTCCGAAATCGAAGTGGCTCTGACTGCGGACGGTCGGTCCAAGGACGAGATCATTGCCGATATCCGCTCGCGGCTTTCTGTCCTGCCTGTCGCCACCAATGTCGGCCAGCCGATCTCGCATCGCCTCGATCATATGCTGTCGGGCGTGCGAGCGCAGATCGCACTCAAGATCTTCGGTGAGGATCTCGACAGCATCCGCGGTTTTGCCGAGGAGTTTCGTGGCAAGCTGGCGGAGATCCCGGGGATTGTTGATCTGCAAGTCGAAAAGCAGGTCCGCATCCCGCATCTCGAGGTCATCGTCGATTATCGCCGGGCTGCCCTTTACGGCATCCAGCCGGCGGCCGTCACCGAGCAGCTTGAGCGCCTGTCGAACGGGACGATCGTGTCCCGTATCGTCGACGGCAACAAGCGGTTCGACGTCGTGCTGCGTCTCGAGGACGAGACCCGCAGCACCAAGGGGCTCTCGGATCTCCTCATTGAAACGCCTGCAGGCTGGATCCCCGTCAGCCAGATAGCCGAAGTGCGCGAGACGGATGGTCCCAACCAGATCCTTCGTGAAAACGGCAAGCGTCGTGTGGTCGTTCTCGCCAATACGGATGGCGAAGCCGACATGGCAACGGTCATTGCCCAGATCCGCGAAGTGATCGCGAGCTCTTCTCTTCCGCCCGGCTTCTTCGTCAGCCTTGAAGGCACCTTCCAGGCGCAGGAGGAGTCGATGAGGACTATCGGTCTTCTCTCGATCATCTCGTTGGCGATGGTGTTTGCGATCCTTTATTCGCGTTATCGCTCGGTGCTCTTCGTCTCGATCATCATGGCGAGCGTGCCGCTTGCACTGATCGGCTCGGTGACTGCGCTCTGGATCGCGGGTCAGCCGCTTTCCGTCGCCTCGATGATCGGCTTTATCACGCTGACGGGCATTTCGACGCGCAACGGCATTCTGAAGATCAGCCATTACATTAACCTAGCGATTCAGGAAGATCTGCCGTTCGGCAAGGAACTTGTCGTGCGGGGCTCACTGGAACGTCTGACCCCAGTCCTGATGACGGCTCTGTCGGCTGGTGTTGCGCTTGTTCCGCTGATGATCGATGCGACCGCACCGGGCAAGGAAATCCTCCACCCGGTCGCGATCACGATCTTCGGTGGTCTCGTGACGTCGACCGTACTCGATACGCTTCTCACTCCTACCCTGTTTCTGCGCTACGGTCGGAAGCCTCTGGAGCGTCTCGTGGAGCAGGCTCGCAGTCAGGCGAGTGGTGCGCAACAATCCGCTGGAACGCCCAATCAAACAATCGAAGCCTTCTAAGTCCTACCAGGAGAACTCCATGCGCCGCAGTCTGCTTGCCCTATCCGTCGTCTTTGTCATGACAGCTCTGCCCGCCTATGCACACGCGCCACGCCCTGGGCCGAATGGCGGGCTGAAGGTTGACGCAGGCGCAAACCACCATGTCGAACTCGTGACGACAGGAACGACTGAAGTGACGATCTATTTGTTTGACGCAGCCGACCAGCCCGTCTCTGCGGCCGGACACACAGGCAATGCCATCCTTTTGATCGACGGCGCTGTTCGTCGGTTTGCGCTGTCTGCTGCTGATGGCAATCGCCTCACGGGAACTTCGCCCGTTCCGGTCAATCCGGGTGTCAAGGGTGCAATCCAGGTGATCACCCCGGACGGGACCACCGCGCAGGGGAAGTTCTAATCTTGGAAGCGCGAAAGGCGAGTGGCAGGATCGTTGACTTGCGGCAAAGATGTCACGCCATCGCCGTGCCAAGATCAGGTCATCAACTGTCGGGAGCCATGCCGGGCATCTCCTTCCAGTTTTGAGCGGCTTACCAAAGTTCGCAGGAGAGAGTATGAGACGCAGAGAATTTTTGGCTGTGGCCGCCACGATGGCTCTGACACCCGCCACGGGCTTTGCCGCAGTGCCATCGGTCATCCTGCACAAGGATCCCACTTGTGGCTGTTGCTTGTCATGGGGCGATGCCTTCACCAAAGTAGGCTTTTCAGTTCGCACTGTTGAAGAATCGGACATGGATCAGGTCAAGGAACGCCTCAAGGTGCCGCCGTCCGTTCGGGCCTGCCACACAGCGGAAGTAGAAGGCTACTTCCTTGAGGGCCACGTGCCGATCGATGCCGTGAGAAGGCTGCTCGATGAACGGCTGCCCCTGGTGGGGCTCGCAGTCGCAGGAATGCCATTGGGTTCGCTCGGCATGGGTGGTTCGCCGGAACCATACGACGTCGTCGCAATTCCGCGCGATGGCGGTGAGATGTATGTCTATCAGTCATTCAAGCCGGACTGACCGGAACTGCTGCTTTTGCAGGCTACAGTCCAAACGAATGGAGGATAGGGCAGGGGCCGCTTTTGCCTGAAGAGCATTCCGAAACCAGGCGTTTTAGCGCATCGCGGGTCCGATTGAGTTCGGCGATCCGCGTCTCCAGCGCGATCAGCCGCGCCTTTGCGGCCTCGCGTGCCCGCTCCCTGTCGTCTCCCGCATCGAGTTCGAGCAGTTCCCTTATCTCCTCCAGCGTAAATCCAGCCGTCTGAGCCTGGCGGATAAACTGCAGCCGCCTCAGATCCTCAGTTCCATAGCGCCTGCCACCCTCGAGGCGCTTGGGGGTCTTGAGGAGACCCTTGCGCTGGTAGAACCTGACGGTCTCCACGCCGACGCCACCGGTTGATGCAAATTTTCCAATTGTCATGTCCATGGGGTATTGACTCCGTACCATGGTACGGAACGTATGGTCTTGCCAACTGTTTCACAAGCCAAAGGAGACGTGAAATGTTGGATAGAGTGAACCCCTCGACTGCAGTGAAGAAAGCCGTCCTCTACCGGATGGTCACTGCAGAGCACACCTGCCCTTATGGCCTCAAAGCCAAGGACCTGCTGAAGCGGTCTGGATATGAGGTGGATGACCGCCACCTGACAACCCGCGCGCAAACCGATGTGTTCAAGGAAGAGCACGGTGTCAAGACGACACCGCAGGTGTTCATCGACGGTGCCCGTGTCGGCGGCTATGACGATCTGCGGCGCTACTTTGGAAAGCCTGTGGCCGATCCGAAGGCAACCACCTATCGCCCCGTTATCGTGCTGTTTGCGATGACTGCACTTATGGCAATGGGTGTCAGCTACGCTGTCTTCGGCACGCCCTTCACCGTCCGGGCCTTGGAGTGGTTCATCGCTTTCTCGATGGTGGTCCTGGCCATGCTCAAGCTTCAAAATGTCGAAACCTTCGCGACGATGTTCCTGAACTATGATCTGCTCGCGAAGCGGTGGGTGCCATACAGCTACATCTACCCCTACGCCGAAGGACTTGCAGGCGTTCTGATGGTGGCAGGCGTTGCGAACTGGCTGTCCGTTCCCGTGGCTCTGTTCATTGGTGGCATTGGCGCAGTTTCGGTCTTCAAGGCCGTTTATATCGACAAGCGTGAGCTGAAATGCGCCTGCGTCGGTGGATCGAGCAATGTACCGCTCGGATTCATCTCACTTACCGAGAACTTGATGATGATCGCGATGGCGGTCTGGATGGCATTGGCATCGCCAGGGTTGATGCTCGGTCATCAGATGTGACTCTGGTAGTAGTTTTGCAGGAAACGGAAGCCGGTGAAGGTGCCCCCGGCTTCTCTTGCGCGCCATGTTCTCGGATCACTCACCTGCAAATGGACGACATCCGCGAACCGCTGACGTTGGATCTGGCATGCGTGCTTAATCCCATGTTAGGTCCACCTCAGGTGTCCAATGACAATGACTAAGTGCGGACTGTCAGCTTCCGGTCCCCTTGCGGTCATCTCTCGTGGGTCCCCAGCGAATTTTGTGAGCTGCGTTTGAGCACGACGGATGCCCTGGCGAACAGCAGCCAGGATTACTCAAGTTGTTGAGAAGGCGTCGCTTTTTTCTGTGAGAAACAGTCGATGATTTTGTGCGGAAAACCGAACTGAAATGGCCTGCCTGGAGAACCTGGATTCTCACATGATTTCAATGACTTAGAAAAGAAGACTTTGATTTTCCTCTGTTTTCCTGCCGCGAGCGACCGTGGATGTCATCTTTGTGCCCTGCCTTTGGGCCGACGTCAACATGGCGGGAGAGCGGCAATTATTTCCGCTTTCGGTTATCCAGGTTCCTGTGATGCTCGGTTGAATGGTGAGGGCTAAAGGCCTTCAATGGTGAGCTCGGACCCGCTCGTGTTCAGCCTGCCACGACGTCGCATCCGACTTCGACGGAAGGAAACAAAGCTCCACCCGTGTGCCTTCGCCTAAGCGAGAGGTGATCCTAACTTCACCACCAGACTGGCGGACGAACCCATAGACCATGGCGAGCCCGAGGCCTGATCCTCCGGTTTTCGACCTCGTGGTGAAGTAGGGTTCCATCGCTTGGTCCAGAACTTCGGGCGACATGCCGACACCTTCGTCGATGACTGCGATGGTGACCGTGTTTGCCTCCCCGCGCGCTTCAATTCGGACTGTTCCGCCATCCGGCATTGCGGCCGACGCGTTGAGGCAAAGATTCAGAATGGATTGCTCGAGCAGCGCGGGATCAAGGCTAACGGTTGGCAGATTGGCGGCGAGCTCCAGCTCCAGACGATTGCGGGCGCCAATTGCCATTTCCAGAACATCAGCCATCCCTTGAAGGATCGTGGCGATGTCTATCGAGGCTGGCCGTATCTGCTGCTGGCTACCGACGGATAACATGCTGGAGGCGAGTGCGCGCCCTCGTTCAGCGGCCTTTCGTATGCGCCCGAGGTGCCGCTTCTGCCGTTCGGTGAACTCTGGTTCGCGCTCCAGTAGGCCAAGACTGCCGGTGATGATGCCGATCATATTGCCAACCTCGTGGCTTACCTGATGCGTCATGCGCATGACCACATCCAGGCGCTGGGCGCGGGCCGCCTCCATCTCCTGGCGATCCATGGCCGTCACGTCGCGGGCGAGCAGGACCACGCCGCCGTCAGGTTGCCTTGAAGCAGAAATCTCCACCACCTGGTCGTCAACAAACCGGTGCCGCAGCATCTGACGCTCCACAAGCGAGCCGCTCTCGTTTTCGTTTGGCATGAGAAGCGGATCGATCTCAGGGACCGTTCCAACGAACCGGCGCAGCGTCATTTTTCGCGACGATCCCGTTTGGCGCATCAGTTCGATGATGCGACGGTTCATGGTGATCGGCCGACCTGTCGGATCGAAGAGGGCGATGCCTTCATTCATTGTCCGGAAAGTGGATCGGATCGTCCGAGCAGCCGCTTCTGCCGTGCGTCTCAGACGGGACACGCGATCGACGCTCTCCTTGAAAGCGCGAAAGGCGTCAAGCAAGCGGATCAGCTCCGTTTCAGTCCCAGCATAAACGGGCGGCCCGACATTTTCCTCTCCGCGAGCCAGCGCATTCATGCCGCGCGAGAGGTCACCTATTCCGTGTGAAACGCGCATAACTGAGCGAATTGAGAGAATAGCGAGGATAACGACCGCGAAGGATGCAAGCACGATCATGACAAGCAGTTGGCGCAATGCGCTTGAGGTGGCTTCGAGATTCTTGTTCAGCGCGCTGGCAACGAATGCGCTCTGGGTTTCGGTTGCATGCGAAAGGTCGCGCGAGACTGTGTGCAGCCGTGAGACCGATGCGCGGATGGTGAACATCTCCAGCAGGTAACGGGTCTGTGCCTCAAAGATCCGACGGTAGGGTTCCAGTTGCTCAGGCGAGACCCTCAAGTTGGGGCCTGGTACCAGCATTCGGACGGTCGTCTCGGCGACGAAACGTCGTTGAAGTTCGCCAAGCTGGAAAAGACTGTCCGAGGTGGAGGCTGATTGTGCGATGTCGTTCAGACGCTGCCGTAGCTCCTGATCCTGAATGGCGCGAGCGGTCGCGATCTCTCCGAGTGCGACGGCCGCTTCGGCCTTGTGTACCTGTGCGGCATCTGCATTTGCCGCAAGTGCCAGTGTCTGGGCCTCGATGCTCTCGAGCAGTTCAATGATCCGGTGCGCGCCGGTGCCCGGCATGGCAGCGCCGGACTTATCCGGTGCCATGGTCTCCAGAAGTGTCTCTACCTGCGCGACCACGGCGCGGCTTTCGCTCGAAACACGATAGGGAGAAGTGGCATTCATCAGGAATGGCGCGCTCGAAACAAGGTCGGAAACTTGCCTAGATACCAGCGAGGCCTTGGCGAGGCTTGAAAAGGCCTGCACGCTGTAGGCCGACATTTCACTGCGCGCCCTTTGCAGGCCGTAGATGGCGACGGTCGACAGGAGGAGAACCGAGACGCAGATGAAGGCGATTGCGAAAGGCAATCGGAAGGCGATGGAGGACAGGAAGGCGCGGTTGATCAAGGCGATAATCCGGCTTCATCGGTGTGCAGCACATAACCTTTGCCGCGTCGCGTTTGGATATGGCGGGGGAGATCCGGGTTGCGCTCGATCTTACGCCTGAGCCGCAGGACCAGAACATCGACGTTGCGATCAACGAAACGATCGGAGTCTGCCCCCATCCGGTCAAGAATGTGCGCACGGCTCACGGGCGCGTTCGGCGTCTCGGCGAGGATCTCAAGCAGGGCGAACTCTGCTGCCGTTAGAGTCTTGGTTGGATCGGTCAGGCAAACGGCGCGGCGCTGAGCCAAATCGACAGCCCATTCGCCGAGCCTGAGCGCCGTTGACGGCTGTTCGCGCTCAATCTCCCTGTCGTGGCGCAGTTGTGGATGGGTACGACGGAGAACAGCCTTGATCCGTGCGGTCAGTTCATTCGGTTCGAAGGGTTTGACCACATAGTCATCTGCCGCAGTTTCGAGCCCCAGCACCCGATCGGTCGCACTTCCTGCTGCTGTCACCATGACGATGCCGACGTCGGTCTGCGCCCTCAAACGCTGTGCGAAGGCTCGGCCCGAAAGGCCCGGCAGATTGTGGTCGACCAGAACCAGTTGAACTGTCTCATGCTGCAATCGTTCTTGTGCAACCTCGGCTGAGGGGGCGGTAACTGGTATCCATCCCTCTGCCTCCACCAGGTCACAGATAAGCTCCGCCATATCCGGATCGTCTTCGACGATCAGAATTTTCACCTTTTGATCCAACACGTTGCAGTCCTCCCATCAGCATCATAACCGGGCAGGGAGAAAACGCCAAAGATTTGCTGGTTATCGCTGGACGTCACAATTGTAATATTTGAAATCCCTGAA
This sequence comes from Rhizobium sp. AQ_MP, assembly GCF_014237835.1. Taxonomy (GTDB): domain Bacteria; phylum Pseudomonadota; class Alphaproteobacteria; order Rhizobiales; family Rhizobiaceae; genus Allorhizobium. The sequence goes on along the minus strand of NZ_JACJVI010000017.1, from coordinate 44,066 downwards.
ACGCATGGAGGCGGCCCTGTTGAAAGATCGGTAACCATTCTCCGGGTTGCCAGCCGGAACCGATATAGACATGCTTCAGTCATTGGAACGGGGAGGTTCCAAGGGAGGACGACGTGAAGTTATTGACCGTCATCGGCGCAGGGGTGCTTGTGACCCTTGCCACGGCTACGAGTTCGCGGGCAGCAGACACGCTCAACATTCTGTGCGGTGTCGACGAGGTCTGGTGCGCCGTCATGGAAAAGACCTACGAGGCGAAGACCGGGCTTGCCATCAACATGCCGCGGATGAGCACCGGAGAAATACTCGACCGTGTGCGGGCTGAGAAAGACGCGTCGACGGTCGATGTCTGGTGGGGCGGGACCGGCGTCACGCATCTGCAGGCAGCCTATGAAGGGTTGCTTGAACCTTATCGTCCCCAGCAAGAAGCAGACCTTCTGCCCTGGGCTCGGAACTTCTTTTCCCTGTCCGGCGGCACGTCCGTCGGCCTTTATGCCGGGGCGCTCGGATTTGCTTACAACGGCGAGCTTCTGGCGGCTGCAGGGTTGCCGGCGCCCAACTGCTGGAAGGATCTCGCCAAGCCGATCTATCGCGGCCACATCCTGTCTGGAAACCCGCATTCGTCAGGGACCGCCTTCACAACGCTGGTGACGCTCGTGCAGTTGCTCGGCGAAGACGAGGCTTTTGGCTATATGCGCGAACTCGGCCAGAACATCACCGAATATACAAAGGCCGGTGCAGAGCCGGTCAAGGCGGCGGGCAGGGGAGAGATCACGATCGGCATCTCCTTCATGCATGATGCCGTCACGCAAAAGGAGGCGGGCGCTCCCCTCGTGATCGTCGCGCCCTGCGAGGGCACCGGCTACGAGATCGGAGCGGTCAGCATCGTCAAAGGCAGTCGCAATCTGGAAGAGGCGCGGCGCTTCGTCGATTTTGCGCTGAGCCCCGAAGGGCAGGCGACCGGTGCTGCCGCGGGTCAGAACCAGGTGCCATCCAACGCCCGGGCCGTGCTGCCGCCCGCCGCTCCCGATATCTCGATGATCAAGATGGTGGACTATGATTTTGCCACCTTCGGATCACCCGAACAGCGAAGTCGACTGCTGAGCCGCTTCGATAGCGAGATCAACCCGACGAACTGATTTTTCCACGACCGGACGATCCCAGACACGGTGCCTTCCAAGCACCGCCGCCGAAGGCTTGTCCGTTTTCTTCGACTTCCATCAGACGCAAGCAACAGGAGGATACCCATGCGACTGACAATACTCTCGACTCTACTTTTCGCCGGCACGAGCTTGTCTGCCGGCTCGGCCTTGGCCGCTGGTGAGCTCAACCTTATCTGCGCTGCCGACGTCGTCATCTGCGAACAGATGCAGGGCGATTTCGAAAAGGCACACGACATCAAGGTCAACATGGTCCGCATGTCCTCCGGTGAGGCCTATGCCAAGATCCGCGCCGAAGCCCGCAATCCGAAGACCGACCTCTGGTGGGCCGGCACCGGCGACCCTCATCTCCAGGCCGCTTCCGAAGGGCTGACGGAAGAATACAAGTCGCCGATGTTGGACCAGTTGCAGGATTGGGCAAAGAACCAGGCCGAAAGCTCGGGCTTCAAGACCGTGGGCGTCTATGCCGGCGCGCTCGGCTGGGGTTACAACACCGAGATCTTCAAGCAGAAGGGATATAAAGAACCGGTTTGCTGGGCCGACCTCCTGGCTCCCGAGCTGAAGGGCGAGATACAGATCGCTAACCCGAACTCCTCCGGAACCGCCTATACCGCGCTCGCCTCGCTCGTGCAGATCATGGGCGAAGACAAGGCCTTCGAATATCTGAAGTCCCTCAACGCCAACATCTCGCAATACACCAAGTCCGGCTCCGCGCCGGTGAAGGCTGCTGCCCGCGGCGAGACCGGTCTCGGTATCGTCTTCATGCATGATGCGGTGGCCCAGACGGCCGAGGGCTTCCCGGTCAAGTCGATCGCACCTTGCGAAGGTACCGGCTACGAGATCGGCTCCATGTCGATCGTCAAGGGCGCTCGCAACATGGAGAATGCCAAGATCTGGTACGACTGGTCGCTGAAGCCTGAAGTGCAGTCGCGCATGAAGGACGCCAAGTCCTTCCAGCTTCCCTCGAACAAGACGGCGGAGATCCCCAAGGAAGCGCCGCGCTTCGAGGACATCAAGCTCATCGACTACGACTTCAAGACCTATGGCGATCCGGAAAAGCGCAAGGCACTGCTCGAGCGCTGGGACCGTGAAATCGGTGCCGTCGCCAACTGACGCCTGATCCTATCCGCCGGCGGTTTCTGGACCGCCGGCCCCCTTCCTTCTTCCGCTTCTACTGATGAGGTCGACCATGAGACATGGCAACCGCAGACTGGACCTGTTGCTGGCATTTGGAGCCGCGTCCTTCATTCTGCTTCCCTGGTACAGGCTGGAATCCGGCTTCTTCGGATTGGACTGGCTTGGCGATTTTCCCTTCACGGAGAGCGCTGCGCCAGGCGTTCTGCAGTTGTTGGGTCACGGTCGCCTCTGGCTTCTCGGTGTCGTTCTCTTCTTCAGTCTCGGTTTCGCAGCACGTTTCATTGCCGACCCGATGCGCCGTGGTGCGTTTTTTGCGGCAGCAGGTGCGGCAGGCCTCCTCTATCTCTGTCTGCAGGGGCTTGCGGTCGGTTTCTCCGGCTGGACCTGGGGGATCAGTGAAACACTTTTCGGAGCGCTATCCGATGGGCAACCCTCCATGGGCGCCGGCGCCGTCACCATGGCGATCGTCTTCGTGCTCATGTTTGCCTTCGGCCTCGTGGAGCGCGGCGTGATGATGGGCGATGCCTTCGTCGTCGGGTCGATCTCGCTGCTTGTCTTCCTCGTCTTCGTCTTCGTTTTTTATCCGATCGGCAGCATGCTGGTGGCGGCCGTCCAGGATTTCGACGGTTCCTTCAAGCCGGATGGCTTCATCCGCAACCTTCAGGATCCGGGCATCTGGAGCCTGAGCTGCCTAGTGAGTGAGGGCCGCTGCGGCGTCGCCTGGCGCACCTTCACGCTCGCCATCATGACGGCGTCCGCCTCCACATTGCTGGGCCTTGCCTTCGCACTCGTGGCGACCCGCACCCGCTTTCCTTTCAAGAAGGGTCTGCGGCTTCTCACCGTGCTGCCGATCATCACGCCACCCTTTGTCATCGGCCTTGCACTCGTTCTGCTATTCGGTCGCGCCGGCGTAGTGACCGAGACGCTCTCGAGTCTGTTCGGCATCGAGCCTGGCCGCTGGCTCTACGGCCCGACCGGCATCTGGATTGCCCAGGTCCTGTCCTTCACTCCGATTTCTTTTCTCGTCCTGATCGGTGTCGTCGAGGGCGTCAGCCCGTCGATGGAAGAGGCTTCGCAGACGCTGAGAGCCGATCGCTGGCGCACCTTCTGGCGCGTTTCGCTGCCTCTCATGAAGCCTGGCCTCGCCAATGCCTTCCTGATCGGCTTCATCGAAAGCATGGCCGATTTCGGCAACCCGCTCGTGCTCGGTGGAAGTAATGGCGTGCTCTCGACCGAAATCTTCTTCGCCGTTGTCGGCTCGCAGAACGATCCGTCGCGCGCTGCCGTGCTCGCGCTCGTCCTCCTCTTCTTCACGCTGTCGGCCTTTCTTGCCCAGCGCCTCTGGCTGTCGGGGAAGAATTTCGCGACCGTCACCGGCAAGGGAGACAGCGGCGCCCATATTGCCCTGCCGCGCGGCATATCGATTGGCGTACATGCTCTCGTTATCCCCTGGATGATCTTCACCGTCGTCATCTACGGCATGATCCTCGTCGGAGGCTTCGTGACCACTTGGGGCCTCGACAATACGCTGACCCTCGAACATTACGCCCGAGCCTTTTCCGTCAGCATCCAGAACGGCTCGATTGCCTGGACGGGTGTTGCCTGGAACTCCTTCTGGACGACCATGGAGATCTCGCTCATCTCCGCGCCGTTGACCACAGCCGTCGGACTTCTGACCGCCTACATCATCGTCCGGCAGAAGTTTGCCGGCCGGAACCTCTTCGAGTTCGCCCTGATGATGAGCTTTGCCATTCCGGGCACGGTCATCGGCGTCAGCTACATCATGGCCTTCAACCTGCCGCCGCTCGAAATGACCGGCTCGGCGCTGATCCTGATTGCCTGCTTCGTCTTCCGCAACATGCCGGTCGGCGTACGCGGCGGGATCGCGGCGATGAGCCAGCTCGACAAGAGCCTGGATGAAGCCTCTCTCACGCTTCGAGCCGACAGCTTCCGCACGGTGCGCAAGATCATCCTGCCGCTCTTGAGGCCAGCCATCACGGCAGCCCTCGTCTATTCCTTTGTGCGGGCCATTACCTCGATCAGCGCGGTCATCTTCCTCGTCAGTGCCGAACATAACATGGCGACCTCCTACATCGTCGGCCTAGTCGAAAATGGCGAGTACGGCGTGGCGATCGCCTATTCCTCGATGCTGATCGTCGTGATGATCACCGTCATCGGTGGTTTCCAACTCCTCGTCGGCGAACGCAAGCTGCGTCGCGAAAACCGTATTGCCGGTCTCGGCAACAACAGTCCCGTTCCTCTCGGTCAGGAGAAAACCGCATGATCACCGTAAAAGCCGGATCCGTAACATTCCAGAATGTCCGCAAGTCCTTTGGCGCTTTCACCGCCATCCATGATCTTTCACTCACGATCGAGCCGGGAACGCTTGTCACCCTGCTTGGCCCCTCCGGCTGCGGCAAGACGACAACTTTGCGCATGCTGGCGGGGCTTGAGCATCCGACCTCCGGAAAGATCCTGATCGGCGGCAAGGATGTGACCATGTTGCCGGCGAACGAACGCGACGTTTCGATGGTTTTTCAGTCCTATGCGCTCTTTCCACACATGACCTCGCTCGAAAACGTCGCCTACGGCCTTCAGTCGTCAGGACTGGGCAAGAAGGAGGCGCGTGAGAAGGCCGAGGAAGGCCTCAAACTCGTTGGCCTTGCCGGCATGGGGCATCGCCTTCCGGCCGAGCTTTCGGGTGGTCAGCAGCAGCGCGTCGCGGTCGCTCGTGCTTTGGTTCTCGAACCTCAGGTCCTGTTGCTCGACGAGCCGCTCTCCAACCTCGATGCACGTCTGCGCCGCCGCGTCCGCACGGAGATCCGCGATCTCCAGCAACGCCTTGGCTTCACAGCTGTGTATGTCACCCATGACCAGGACGAGGCGCTTGCCGTCTCCGACCGGATCATCGTGATGAAGGATGGTGAGATCGCCCAGTCGGGGGCACCGCGCGAACTCTACGAAGCGCCGGCCTCGCCCTTCATTGCCGACTTCATGGGGGAGGCGAATGTGCTGCCCTGTGAGGTGGTCCAATCGGAAGGCGGCCAAGTCTTGGTGCGTGTCAGCAATCTTGAGCATCGCCTGCAGTCCAAGGCGGGCCGGGGCCCTGCCAAACTCGCCGTGCGGCCCGGTGCCATCCGTATCGACGCTGCCGGCGCAGAGGGCCTGAGGGGCCGCGTCCTGCACTCCGCCTATCTCGGCGGTCATGTCGAATATGAGGTCGAGACCGATGTCGGCACGCTCTTTGTCATAGATCACGACGTTGATCATGCTCATGCCGCCGCGAGCGACGTCACATTGGCGTTCAAGACCCGTGGCATTTCCGTCATCAGCGGCTGATGATTTTTTTAAAGAAGACCAAGGAAAAAGAGAATGACAGTGAATGATACGGCACTCGCAGCGCGTTTTGTCCTGGCCAAGACGCTGGCGGCGGAAGCGGGAGCCATGGCGCTCGACTACTTCAACCGGCGCGATACGCTGGTGATTGAAACGAAGCGCGATCTACAGGATGTGGTGTCGATCGCGGACCGCAATGTTGAAACCTTCCTGAAGGAGCGCGTTGCTGAAATCTACGCAAATGATGGGTTCTTAGGCGAGGAGTTCGGCCACGACGAAGGCTCCTCCGGCTTCACCTGGGTTGTCGACCCGATCGACGGCACCGCTCCCTTCGTCAACGGCATGCCGACCTGGTGTGTTTCCGTCGCGATCGTTCGGGATGGGGAGCCGGTCGTGGGCGTGATCCATGTGCCATGCTCGGATGAGCTTTACGCCTCCGCGCTCGGTTTCGGCGCGACGCTGAATGACAAGCCCCTACGTCTCGATCCGTCGCGCAATCTGCAGAACGCCATGACCGGGATCGGCTGCAACAACTACGTCACACCCGAACGCGTCGGTGCGATCATCGCAGGCCTCATGGAGCAGGGCGGTAATTTCATCCGCAACGGGTCCGGTGCGTTGATGCTAGCCTATGTCGCAGCAGGCCGCTTGGTTGGGTATTACGAACCGCATATGCGAGCGTGGGACTGCATGGCTGGTTTCTGCCTCGTCCGCGAAGCCGGCGGAAAGAGCCTTGCCTTTCCCGCAAGCGGTCCCGAGTTCCTGAACGGACATCCGGTTCTTGCCGCAAACCAGTCCTGCTATGATGAACTGATGCAGCTTCACCTTGGCAATCTTTAGAGCCTACGGGGTCCCGATGACGATTTGCGGACAACTACGCCGACGTTGACCACGGCCATGTAGATCTGGGGCCAAGGCCTTGGAAATGATGTCGGGCTCTTCTGGCTAAACGCGGACTTTGTGGCACCAGTCGGAGTCGTCGCGTTAGCCAGTTTGAGCAGCTTCGGGGAAAAAAGGTTTTTGAAAGAGGATTACGCCTAGGGGTCCCCAGCCAATCTTACGAGACCCAATTGAGCACGACGGATGACCTGAAAAACAGATGTCGTAATTGCCAAAGTTGTTGAGAATACGCCGCTTTTTTCTGTGAGAAACAGCCGCCGAAACTATGCGGAAAACCGACCTGAAATGGCCCGCCTGGAGAACCTGGATTCTCACATCATTTCAAAGGCTTAAGAAAATTGCCTTTGCTTTTCCTCTGTTTTCCTGCCGCGAGCGACCGTGGATGCCATCTTTGTGCCCTGGCTTTGGGCCGACGTCAACATGGCGAGAGAGCGGCAATTATTTCCGCGTCTGACCTATCATCTGCTTCAGTCGTACCGTCGTCGTTAAAGCTCCAAACTCTGATGCATCCGAAGGCGAATGCTCAAGTTACGCAGTGACGTGCCGTTTCAGACCCGAGCAAAACGCTCGATCATCAAGCTCAGCGATGCCGTGGCCTCCTTGAAACGCTGGAAGTGGTTCGATGCTCGGTGGGCCGCCAGCGCGGCTTCGGTTTCAAATTCTTCGATCACCAGAAAACCACCGGCGTGCTCGGAGGACTGCAGAATGTCGAACATTCGGTTTCCGGGTTCTCTGCGGCTCGAGCGCTGCAGATCCCGAAGGGCGCTCAGCAGGCTCTCGGCCTCCAGAGGTCCACAGGTGATCCGCAGATGCACGCCAATCGACCGTCGCCGCTGGTTCATGTTACGCCCCCTAAGCGAAATAAATTTCATGAAGAAAAATATTATGCGAGCATGATTGACGCAAGTTCTCCGCCGCGATATTGATCTCGACATGCGATAAATTGCTTTAGGCGATTTTTATTGCAGATGATCACCATCTCTGGGAGGGGAAAAATGCTGAAGTCTTTGAAGGCCGCGACCGCCATCGGCCTGATTGCCGCCGCCGCCATTGCCGGGGCCGTCGCGCCGGCCAACGCCGAAGGAAAGTTTGCCTGCGAGCCGGGCGAAACCTATGTCATGAACGTGATGGTCTCTGGCCATCCCTATTGGGTCCCGGTTTTCGAAGGCTTCAAGCAAGCCGCTAAGGCACTGGGCTGCGAAGCGGCCTTCACCGGCACGCCGGAATACGACATCACCAAGCAGATCGCGTCCTTCGAGCAAGAAGTGGTGAAGAAGCCGAAAGGCATCCTGCTGCATCCGATGCAGGCGGACCCCTTCATCGAGCCGATCAACAAGGCGATCGACGCGGGCATCTCGGTCACGACCTTTGCGGCAGACTCGCCGAAGTCGAAGCGCACCGCCTACATCACCTCCGACAATGTCGCCGAGGCGAAGTTTGCAGCCGAGGAGATCGTCAAGGCGCTCGGCGGCAAGGGCGAATACGCTGTTCTCGAGAATCCGGGCCAGAGCAACCATGATCTGCGGGTCACGGCACTCATCGACTACATGGAGCGGACCCATCCTGACATGAAGCTGGTCGGCCGCCAGGCGACGAACCAGGATTCCAACGCAGCCTATCAGGCGGTCTCCGCCATGCTCCAGGCCAATCCGAACCTCGGCGCTCTCTGGATCCCCGAAGCCGGTTCGGCAGAAGGTGCGGTTGCCTCTGTGCTCGAAGCCAAGAAGAAGGTGCTGATCCTCCATGCGGACATCACGCCCACCACGCTTGAGCACATCAAGCAGGGCAACATCCACATGTCGATCAACCCCAATCAGGGCATCCAGGGCTTCATGGGCTTCATGAACACTTTCCTTGGCGCCCATCCGGAGCTGATCGACCCGTTCAACGACTACAAGGTGTCGGGCTTCAACCCGATGCAGATCCCCTCGATGGACAACGGCTTTGCGGTCATCACCAAGGCCAACGCCGCATCCTTCGATCTCAACGAATACATGAAGGGCCGCTGAGCGCGACCCGACGTGACCCCGGCGGCGCCTCTTGCGGCGCCGGGGAAGTCGAAGTGACGAAAGGGTAGGGGTATCATGGCCGAGGTCGTCCTCAGCTTGACGGATGTGCACAAGTCGTTTGGACCGGTTCAGGCCCTGCGCGGCGCCGAGTTCGAACTGCGCCGGGGCGAAATTCACGCGCTGGCGGGCGAAAACGGCGCGGGCAAGTCGACGTTGATGCACATCATCGACGGCATCCTGCAGCCCGACAGTGGCGAGATCCGCCTCGACGGTGCCCCCGTTCGCATCGCTTCGCCGAATGTCGCAAACCGGCTCGGCATCGGCTTCGTCCACCAGGAAATCGCGCTCTGCCCGGAGATTTCGGTCGCGGAAAACATGTTCATGGCCGAAACGGGGAGAAGCCGGACCCTGTTGATGGACTACCGCGCGCTGGTCGTCCGCGCCGCCGAGATCCTCAAGGAAATCGGCGATATCGATCCGAGGCGCCGTGCCGGCGATCTCTCGATTTCGCAGCAACAGATCGTCGAGATCGCCAAGGCGCTGACGCTCGATTGCCGTATCCTGATCCTCGACGAGCCGACAGCGGCTTTGACCGAAACCGAAGCGCAGACGCTGTTCAAGATCATGCGTCGCCTCGCCGATCGCGGCATCGCGATCATCTATATTTCCCACCGCATGGCGGAGATCTTCCAGCATTGTGACCGGATCACCATCATGCGCGACGGTTGCCACATCAAGACGGCCGACATCGCGGCGATCACGCCGGAGGATGTCGTCAACAGCATGGTCGGGCGCGTGCTCGACAAGCTCTATCCGCCCAAGCAGGCACCGGATGCAAAGTCCGACGATGTCATCCTGTCGGTGCGCAACCTTACCGAGGGGCGCAGGGTCAAAGATGTCAGCCTCGACTTACGCAAGGGCGAGATCCTGGGGCTTGCCGGCCTGATCGGCGCGGGGCGCAGCGAGATCGTCCGTGCCATCTGCCGGCTGGAAGGCAAGGCTGAGGGCGAGGTGGTGCTGAAGGGCCGGAAGCTCACTCTTCGGGACTATCGCGACAGCATCCGCGAGGGGCTGGTCTATGTCTCCGAAGACCGCAAGGGCGACGGCCTGTTTCTCAACATGTCGATCCCTAACAATGTCTCGTCGCTGGATCTCAAGCGGGTCTCGAACCCCTTCGGCTTGATCAATCGACGTCGGGAGACGGCCAGAGCCGAACAGTTCGGATCGCGGCTCAAGCTGCGCTCCAACGGTGTTGCCGACGCGGTCAACACGCTGAGCGGTGGCAACCAGCAGAAGGTGGCGCTTGCCAGAATGCTGTCGGTCGAGCCCGAAGTCGTCTTTCTCGACGAGCCGACCCGTGGTGTCGATGTCGGCGCCAAGGCGGAGATCCATCGTCAGATCAGAGATCTCGCCAATGAGGGCGTCGGTGTCGTCGTCATCTCGTCCGAACTCCCTGAACTCATCGGGGTCAGCGACAGGGTGCTGGTGGTCCGCGAAGGCCGCATCACGGGAGAGGTGAGCGGCGCGGAGATGACCGAAGAACGGATCATGCATCTTGCATCGATCAGCAGTCAGGTGGCCCAAGGCGATACTTCGCCTGTGGGCGAAGCATGAGGGAGTGGGACAAGATGGCAACGATCGACACGCAGTATCACGCAGGCTCGGCCACCGAGCGCCGGGTCCAGTGGTGGGCACCCGCAATCAAGGCACGCGAGACGGGCCTGATCGTCATCATCCTGACGCTGTTTACGGTGATGTCCTTCATCTCCCCCTACTTCCTCACGGTCGACAACCTCCGCGCCATGGCCATGGCCTTTGCGGTGGAGAGCATCGTGGTGGTCGGCATGACGATCCTCTTGATCTCGGGCGGCATCGACCTTTCGGTCGGTTCGGTCACGGCGCTCGCCATGGTGGTCGCCGGATGGCTGTTTCTGAACGGGATCGATCCCTGGGCCGCTGCCGCCTTTGCCATCGCGGTCACCACCTGCATCGGCATGTTCATGGGCTTTCTGACGACCGTGGTCGGTCTGCACCATTTCATCGTCTCGCTCGGTGTCATGGTGATTGCCCGCGGCGTCTGCCTGCTGGCGACGGGCGGTCGACCGCTCGGGCTCTTCTCCCTGCCGCCTGAGTTCAAGTTCATCGGCCAGGGCGCGGTCTACGGCATCCCGCTCGTCATCATCATCTTCGTGGTCGTCGTGGTGTCCTTCGACTTCCTGCTGCGCCGGACAACTGCCTTCCGCAAAGTCTTCTATACCGGCAGCAATCCCAAGGCGGCCGCCTATTCGGGCATCCGTGTCGGCCGCGTCGTCTTCGCCACCACCACGCTCTGCTCTGCGCTCTGCGGCGTGGCCGGCGTCATCTACATGGCCCGCTTCGGATCCGCCCAGCCCAGTTTCGGCGCCGGCATGGAACTGAACGTGATCGCGGCAGCCGTCATCGGTGGCGCCAGCCTGTCGGGCGGTGCAGGCACCATCTTCGGTGCCATCCTCGGCGCGGTCCTGCTTTCGGTGGTTTCCAGCTCGCTCGCCTTGCTCAATGTGTCGGTTTACTGGCAGGACATCATCAAGGGAAGCATTCTGCTCACCGCCGTGCTGTTCGACCACTACCTGGTCAAGCGCCGCCGCTGAGCAGCCGGGAAGCAACGAGGAGACGACGCGTCATGATGGATAACAGGGATGAATTCGATCAGCAGCGCCAGATGTATTCGGTCCTCGTCCTGCATTTCATCGAGGGTGTGAAGCAGTCCGAGATCGCCGAAAGGCTCAACCTTTCGCATACGAAGGTCAACCGCATGATCGCCGCTGGCCGCAAGGCGGGCATGGTCAAGATCAGTATCTCCAGCCCCTATCAACGGCTGGTCGACATGGAAAACGAAGTCACCCAGCGCTTCGGCCTGAAGCAGTCGGTGGTCACGCCCACCGTATCGGATAATCCCGAGACGACGCTGCAGATGGTCGGACGGGTCGCGGCCAACCATCTCCTCGAAACGCTTCGGGATGGAGACGTCATCGCCATCACCGGCGGCAAGGCGGTGAGTGCCGTGGTCGAAAACCTGGAGGCCGAGCGCCGTTTCGATGTCCGGGTCGTGCCACTCACCGGCGGCGTGCAGGGCAAGCATTACACCGACGTCAACCATCTGGCGACGCAACTCGCCGACAAGCTCGGTGGCACCGCGCAGCTCGTCCATGCCCCGCTGTTTGCCGAGGACGATAAGCAGCGCGACCTCCTAATGAATGTCGCCTCGATCCGCGAGGTCTTCGATCTCGCGCGCAAGGCGACTGTGGCTCTGGTCGGCATCGGCTCGGTCCAGGCGCCGGGCTCCGGCTACTACGACCTTTTGCCGGATCCGGCACGCGGCGGCCAGGCGCTTGTTGACGCGGGCATTGCCGGAGAATTTCTGGCGCATCTGATCAAGGCGGACGGTACGCTCGCCGAGATCGATCTCAATTCACGGGTCGTGGCACTCGACCCGGCAGACCTCGCCGATTGCCCGACGATCATTGGTGTGGCGGCAGGCAGCCTGAAGGCGGGTCCGGTGGCTGCGACCCTTGCCGGGCGGTTTTTGACCTCGCTCGTGGTCGATGAAGAAATCGCCCGGGCACTCGATACACATGGGGAAGGATGATCCGGTGACGGACCAAGGCATACTCAACAGGCCCATCGGCCGAAGTGGCATCAAGGCATCAGCCGTGGGGCTCGGCACCTGGGCCATCGGCGGCTGGATGTGGGGCGGCACCGACGAGAAGCAATCGATCGACGCCATAAGAGCCTCGGTGGATGCCGGCGTCTCGCTCATCGATACCGCGCCCGCCTATGGCATGGGGCTGGCGGAAACCATCGTCGGCAAGGCGATTGCAGGCCAGCGCGACAAGGTCGTGCTCGTTTCCAAATGCGGTCTCGTCTGGCATGTCGCCGAAGGCACCTATTTCTTCCAGCAGGACGGCAAGCCGGTTCATCGCTACCTGGGGCCATCCTCCATCCGCCACGAGATCGAACAAAGCCTGCGCCGTTTGGGCACCGACTATATCGATCACTATGTCACTCACTGGCAGGATGGAACGACGCCGATTGCCGACACTGTCGGAGAACTGCTCCGCCTGAAGGACGAGGGCAAGATCCTATCGATCGGCGCGAGCAATGTGTCGGAGGCAGATCTCGCCGCCTATCTCGCGACGGGTGCGCTCGATGCGATCCAGGAGGAATACTCCATGGTCAAGCGCGATATCGAGACGAGTTTCGTTCCCACATGCCTCGACCGTGGGGTTTCCATTCTCAGCTACTCCTCGCTCGCCCTCGGCCTGCTCTCGGGCAAGATTGGTCCGGACCGCGTTTTTGCTGCTGATGACCAGCGCCACGGCAATCCGCGCTTCAGCTTCAGCAACCGGGAAAAGGTCGCGAGATTGATGACGGTGATCGACCCGATCGCGGATCAGCACAAGGCATCGGTCGCCCAGGTCGTCATCGCCTGGACGCTCGCCCAGCCTGGCATCACCTTCTCGCTGTGCGGTGCGCGCGACCCCACCCAGGCGATCGAGAATGCGGGTGCCGCACGCTTGCGCCTGAGCGAACAAGAACTGTCGACCATCACGGCCGGCATTAGAGACCATCTGGTCGAACTCGACCGGTAAACCCTCACAGACCACAACAGAGAATTGGGACGTTGGCCTCAAAACCAGCGAACGGTACTTCCATGTCCACATTCCGCGAGGACGCGCTCAGGCGAATTCGACAGGACGGCGATTTCGATGCCGTCGTGGTCGGCGGCGGCATCAATGGCATCGCCGCCTATCGCGATCTGGCGCTGCAGGGGTTGCGCGTGCTTCTGGTCGAGCGGGACGACTTCGCGTCCGGCTGTAGTGCCGCCCCCTCGCGCATGATCCATGGCGGCCTGCGATATCTGGAAAACGGTGAATTCAATCTCGTCCGGGAATCGCTTGCAGAACGCGATGCATTGCTCAGGCTCGCACCCCACATGGTCCACCCTCTGCCGACGACGATCCCGATCTACTCGATCTTCAGCGGTCTTTTCAATGCCGCTGCCACCTTCTTCGGCTCGGCCGGCAAGCCATCGAGCCGTGGGGCGCTGGCGATCAAGACAGGTCTTTCGCTCTATGATTTCGTCACGCGCAAGAACCGGCTTCTCCCGCGTCACGCATTCCGCAACGCCAGCAGCACCCGGGCCCAATGGCCGGACCTGACGCCGGAGGTCCGCTATTCGGCGACCTATTATGACGCCTGGATCAGTCAGCCGGAGCGCCTGGCGCTGGAACTCGTTCTCGACACACGCCGTGATGCCCCCCAGGCGATGGCTCTGAACTATGCGCAATTGCTCAGGATCGGCGAGGGCTATCAGCTTTCGGCCGAGGGTTCGAACGAACTCATCGTCGTCCGTCCTCGCATCATCGTCAATGCCACAGGCGCCTGGATCGACCAGACAATCACGGCGCTCAGCGATGGCGCAGCACCTGCCGAGAAGACGGTTACCGGCACCAAGGGCTCACATCTCATTCTGGCGAATGACGCGCTCTATCAGGCCCTGAACGGCCACATGATCTTCTTTGAAAACACCGACAATCGCGTCTGCATCCTCTTTCCCTATCTCGGCCGTGTGCTGGCCGGATCGACGGATATCAAGGTCGACAAGCCGGGCCGGACACGCTGCGAACCGGAGGAGCGCGACTACATTCTCGCTGCCATTCGCACCGTCTTTCCGGATCTCGTCATCTCTCCATCCGATATTGTCTTCAGCTTCAGCGGCATCCGCCCGCTGCCGCGCAGCGATGCGGAATTCACGGGCAAGATCTCGCGCAGCCACGTCATCCATCGCGTCGAGAGCGATCCGCCGCAGCTCTGCATGGTCGGCGGCAAGTGGACGACCTTCCGCGCCTTCGGCGAGCAGGTGGCGGACGAAGTGCTCGCCTTCCTCGGTCGTCCCCGCATCGCAACGACCGCCGACCGCCCGATCGGCGGCGGCAGGAACTACCCTGCCGATGGCGAGCGGTTGTCGGCTCTGCTCTCCCGCGACTTTCCGATCGGCAAGGCCCGCGCCGATCACCTGGCATCCACCTATGGATCGCGGGCCTTCGATCTGATGGCCTTCTGCGACGGACATCCGGATGACGTTCCCTTGTCCTCCACAACGGTGATGACGCTGGCCGAAATCCTTTGGCTGATCCAGGGCGAAGACGTTCACCACCTGGCCGACATCGTGCTCCGCCGCACAAGCCTTGCGATCACCGGCCAGATCGATCTCGAAATTCTCGACACCGTGCTGAGCGCCATGGCCCGCGAACTCGCCTGGTCGGGTGAGCAGATCTTTGCCGAGCGGCGGCACCTCATCGATGAACTTGGGACCTATTACGGGGTCTCGGTCGCAATGCTTCAGGACAGATGCAAGGAAAAGGACAAGGCGTCATGATGCGAGTTTCCAAGAAGGCACGAATGAACAGGCTGTTTCGCCAGGGTGGTTGCCTCGACGTTGCAATCGACCACGGGGTCTGCAACGAGCCGAGCTTCCTCATCGGCCTGGAGGACATGGCAGGCGTGGTGGACAAGCTCGTCGAAGCAGGCCCCGATGCCATCCAGATGGCCTATGGCCAGGCAGACCTCTTGCAGGCGAGACCCGAACGCGACAAGCCGGCGCTTGTCATGCGCATCGACATGGGCAATCCCTACAATTCCACGCGCCACCGCAGCATGTGGTCGCAACTGCAGAACCATGACGAACCGATCATCGGTGCGCTGGAGATGGACGCGGCATGTGTCGTCGTCAATCTTTTCATGCTGCCGGACGAGCCGGAACTCTTCCGCCAATGCGTCGAAAACATCAGCCGCGTCCGCGCCGATTGCCACCGTTATGGCATGCCGCTGATGATCGAGCCCTTGGTGATGCTGCCCAACGATATCAGGGGTGGCTACCAGGTGGACGGCGATGCCGAGAAGATCGTCACCCTGGTCCGTCTGGCCTCCGAAATGGGCGCTGATATCATCAAGGCCGATCCGACAAGCGATCCCGAGGACTTCCACAAGGTCATCGAAGCGGCGCGCTGCCCGGTTCTGGTCCGTGGTGGCGGTCGCGAGGATCTGCGCGTCGTGCTCGCCAAATCAGCCGCCCTGATGGATCAAGGCGCAAACGGGATGGTCTATGGACGCAACATCTATCAGCATGACAATCCGAAGGCTGTCGTGAAGGCGTTGATGGCGATCATCCACCAGCGCGCCAGCGGCGAAGAAGCATGGGACATTTATAACCGTGGCTGAGAAAAACTACATTTTTGGTGTCGATGTCGGAAACACGGTCATCAAGGCCGTGCTTTTCGACACGGAGGGCCACCAGATCGCCCACTGCGCCATCGACGGCCAGTCGAGCTTTCCAGAACCCGGCCATGTCGAGCGTGATCTCTCGGAACTCTGGGAAAACGGCTGCGCGGCAATCCGCGAAGTGATTTCCACGTCCGGTGTCGATCCCACGCGGATCCTCGGCCTTGGGTGTGCCGGGCACGGCAATGGCCTCTATCTGCTAGATCGGGCCTTTCAGCCGCTGAAGGGCATCCAGTCGCTGGACAGTCGGGCAGCCGATATCGCAGCAGAGCTCGACCGTGAGAACGGGGACGCACTCCAGGCGCGCTGTCTGCAGCGCCCCTGGCCATCGCAGACCCCGAGCCTGCTCGCCTGGATCAAGCGTCACGCTCCGGAGACCTATGCGAATATTGGCATCGTCCTGTTCTGCAAGGACTTCATCAACTTCCGCCTGACCGATCGCCTCGCCAACGATATCTCCGACTTGAGCGGCGCCGGGCTGCTTGCCATGCCGGAGGGGCAACTCGATGCCGGATTGCTCGGACTCTATCACCTCGAGGATGCCCTGTCGTTCTTCCCTGAGCGTGTGCAGTCCGCAGACATTGTCGGCCGGGTCACCGCAGCGGCGGCCAAGGCAACGGGCCTCGCGCAAGGCACGCCTGTGATCGGTGGCTATTTCGACGTCGTCTCCAGTGCCATGGGTTCAGGCGTCATCCATGCCGGTGAAGCCTCGGTCATTGCGGGGACCTGGAGCATCAACCAGGTCTTTGCCGATCGCCCGGTCATCAGCCCCGATGTCTTCATGGTCACGACCTTCGGCAAGGATCGCTATGTGAACATCGAGTCGAGCGCGACCTCCGCCGCCAATCTCGAATGGTATGTGCATCGCATGCGCGGCGACCATGGCGGCGAGGCCTTCGACCGCTGCAATGAGGAGGTCGGCAAGGTCGTACCCCGCGCCGACGACCCCTTCTTCCATCCCTTCATCTTCGGCTCACGCCTCGGTGCCGAGTTTCGCGGCGGTTTCTACGGTCTCGCCGGTTGGCATGGCGAAGGCCACATGATCAGGGCGCTTTTCGAAGGCGTCTGTTTCGAACATCGCCGCCACATCGAAGTGCTGCGACGCGCCGGACTGTCGGTGGATCGCGCGGTGATGTCCGGTGGCGGCTCGCGTAGCCCCCATTGGCCGCAGATGATGGCCGATGTCCTGGAGATCCCGCTCACCGTTGCCGAGGCCCGCGAGACCGGCGCCCTGGGGGCGGCGATCGGCGCTGCGGTCGCGATCGGCCTTTACGCCTCCTACGAAGAGGCCGTGGCGGCGATGACCCGCTCTGCCAGAGACTTCCAGCCGAATACGGAACGGACGGAGCATTTTCGCAGGCGATACGGGCTCTTCACGGCCCTGACCGACCAGATGCGGGACTTCTGGAGCGCATTGCGCCTGAAGTCCTAGGCCGGCCCAAGACCACAGACGAACATCGGCGATCGTGATCGCCAACGAAAGGACAGACCATGCCGGACACGACACGGCTCGATGGCGACTATGACTATGTCATCGTCGGGGCAGGGACCGCAGGCTGCGTTCTCGCCGCCCGTCTGACGGAGGATCCGACGATCCGCGTGCTGCTCCTGGAGGCCGGAGGCTCGGACCGCTATCACTGGGTGCAGATCCCCGTGGGCTATCTCTATTGCATCGGCAATCCGCGCACCGACTGGATGATGCGCACCGCATCCGAACCCGGGCTCAACGGCCGCAGCCTTGCCTATCCGCGCGGCAAGGTGCTCGGCGGCTGCACCTCGGTCAACGGGATGATTTACATGCGGGGTCAGGCCGCCGACTACGACGGCTGGCGCGACCTCGGCAATCCCGGCTGGGGCTGGTCGGATGTGCTGCCCTATTTTCGGAAGTCAGAGGACTATCACGGTCCATCGGGAGACATGCATGCAAAGGGTGGCCCGTGGAAGGTCAGCCGCCAGCGCCTGAAATGGGATATCCTGGAGGCCGTCCAGGAAGGTGCCCGTGAATTCGGCATCGAACCGCGCGCTGACTTCAACGACGGCAACAATGAAGGATCCGGCTTCTTCGACGTCAACCAGCACAAAGGTGTCCGCTGGAACACGGCACGCGGCTTTCTGCGGCCTGCCCTGAAGCGACCCAATCTGCGCCTGGTCCAGCATGCGCTGGTCGAGCGCCTCACCTTCGAAGGCAAGCGCGTCTCCGGCGTCCAGTATCGCACGCCAGGAGGCTCGTTTACCGCGAAAGCCACAGGCGAAGTCATCCTTGCCGCAGGCGCCATCAATTCGCCGAAGCTCCTCGAACTCTCTGGCATTGGCGACCCCTCCCGCCTCTTGTCGCTCGGTATTGACGTCAATCTGCCGAAGCCAGCCGTGGGCGCAAACCTGCAGGATCACCTGCAGATCCGCACGGTCTTCAAGGTGAAGAATACGGTGACGCTGAACCAGCTCGCCAATTCCTGGCGCGGCAAGATGAAGATCGCTGCCGAATATGCCCTCTAC
Organism: Rhizobium sp. AQ_MP; assembly: GCF_014237835.1. Lineage (GTDB taxonomy): Bacteria > Pseudomonadota > Alphaproteobacteria > Rhizobiales > Rhizobiaceae > Allorhizobium. The sequence continues at coordinate 25,708 of NZ_JACJVI010000017.1, read as the reverse complement.
CGCTCCGGGCCGATGTCGATGGCACCCAGCCAGTTCGGCATGTTCACCCGGTCCTGCCCGGACGAAGACCGACCCGACATCGAATATCACATCCAGCCGCTCTCCACCGACAAGCTCGGCGATCCGCTCCACCCGTTTCCGGCAATCACCGTCTCGGTCTGCCAGTTGCGCCCGACCAGCGTCGGGACCTGCCACATCACCTCCAACGACCCGGCCCTGCAGCCGGAGATCCGTCCGAACTACCTCTCCACTGACCAGGATCGGTCCATCGCGATCGCGGCCATCCGCCAGGCAAGACAGGTGATGTCGGCAGCCGCCCTTTTCACCTTCCAGCCGGAGGAAATCCTGCCTGGCCCTGAGTTCCAGGACGACGAAGCCCTGCTGCAAAAGGCTGGCGACATCGCCACCACCATCTTTCATCCCGTCGGCACCTGCCGCATGGGCCCTGACCCGGATGCCGTGGTCGATCCCGCGCTGCGCGTGACAGGCCTTCGGGGCCTGCGCGTGGTAGATGCCTCCATCATGCCCCGCATCGTCTCCGGCAATACCGCCTCACCGGTGGTGATGATCGCCGAAAAGGCGGCCGACTTGATACGGCAGGACCGGATGGAGGGGTGTCACCATTCAAGCGCCGGCTAAGGTCCCCAGCCGATTTTGCGAGGCGCGTTTCCAGCACAAAGGATGGCCAAAAAAATCAGTCGAGATTACTCAAGTTGTTGAGCAGGCGTCGCTTTTTGTCGGTGAGAAACAGTCGCCGATATTCAGCCGAAAACCGAGCTAGAATGGCCCGCCTGGAGAACCTGGATTCTCACATGATTTCAATGGCTTAGAAAAATAGCCTTTGATTTCCCTCTGTTTTCCTGCCGCGAGCGACCGTGGATGCCATCTTTGTGCCCTGGCTTTGGGCCGACGTCAACATTGCGGGAGAGCGGCAATTATTTCCGCTTAAGAGCGTCAAGCCGGAGGTGAGGTGAGCATTTTCGCGTGTCCGCTGTGCGCCTCCATCCCGGTCATAGCTCGTGTCCTATTCCCCTCCCAGGAACGGACATCCGCTGGCATAGTTCACGACCAATGCGATCCGTTGGTCGGCCTACAGGTTTATTGGAGGTAACGTCGTTGCTCGCGTACAATCTGACCTAGAATCGGTTATGATTTCTGTATGCCGCAATTTGCAGGGACCGCCGATGTACCTATCCAGAATTACGATAGACAACTTCCGGAACTTCCGGTGCTTGGATGTCTCGCTGGCGGGCAACATCGTAATCGTCGGAGAGAACCGGGTCGGCAAGTCGAACTTGCTCTATGGACTCCGTCTGATATTCGACCCGTCGCTGCCAGACAGCGCTCGAGAGCTGTCTCTCGGCGATTTCTGGGACGGGCTTGAAGAACTCGACGAAGAAAGTCGAATCCTTGTGTCCGTTGAGATAAAGGACTTCGATGATGACCCGGATGTTCTTGCGGTGCTGACGGACTACCGTGTCCCCGGAAGCCCGGACACGGTGGCACTGACGTACGAATACAGGACGCGCGCCGGACTCGGGCGGGCTCCAACGAGCGAGAGGGACTTCCAGTTCTCGTGCTACGGCGGCAGGGATCCGACGCGAAAATTTGGTCATGATGTTCGTAGCAGGATTTCCATGGATGTCCTTCCCGCGCTTAGGGATGCGGAAGGAGATCTAGCTGTCTGGAGACGCTCTCCTCTTCGACCGCTGATCGAGACGGCTTTTGGTGCGATCGACCGTGACGAGTTGCAGGAAGTCGCCGACCAGATTGGGACAGCCACCTCCAGCCTTATGGAGTTCGAGCCTGTCTCCGACCTTGAGGAGGCCATAGCGACATCGTTCCGGGCCATGAGCGGGGAGCGGCAGGACGTCGAGCCAACGCTCGGCTTCTCCGCCACCGACGCCTCGAAGCTTCATCGCCAGATTAGGCTGCTGATCGACTCCGGACAGAGGGCCGTTTCCGACGCCAGCCTTGGCTCTGCGAATCTCATCTTCCTGACGCTTAAGACCATGGAGCTGCGCAACCTCATTGCAGGGGACAAGCGTGACCATTCTCTTCTCGCGATAGAGGAACCCGAAGCGCATCTGCACCCGCATCTGCAAAGACTCGTTTACAGAAGCCTGTTCGAAGATGCGAGCGGTCAGGATGAGGACGGCGAGGATCCTCCGCTGTCAGTCATCATGACAACGCACTCGCCGCACATCGCAAGCGTCGCTCCTGTAAGATCGATCGTCCTGCTCCGAGAAAACGGCGAAGAGACAGTCGGCTGTTCCACGGCCTCCCTGGATCTGTCGACCGATGAGGCGGATGACCTGCAGCGCTACCTGGATTTCACGCGCGCCGAAATGTTGTTTGCTCGCGGTGTCATCCTCGTCGAGGGCGATGCGGAACGCTTTCTGGTTCCCAGGTTTGCCGAGGAACTCGCCGCCGATTTGGACGGCCTTGGGATCACGGTCTGCTCGGTCGCCGGCACGAACTTCACGCCTTACGCAAAGTTTCTTGAAGCGTTGAAAATCCCCTTTTCCATAATCACCGATTTCGATCCTGATGGTGATCGGGGCCAGAAACGGACAGTTGCGTTGTCCCGGCTCCTAAATGGGATGCGCACCGAGAAGTATGGCGAGGAATATTTCGACGAGCTCCTCGAGACCGATGACTGGCCTCGCTTCGATGAAAGCATCGAGGAGTTCGGGATATTCACCAACGCCGACACGCTCGAGATGGATCTCTTCAACGGCGCCTTCACGGCGTCTATCATCGAGGGCCTCAGGGAGGGCAACTTCGGCAAGGAACGAATGACACGGATCGACGCCTGGGAAAAGGATCCTACGACGGTCAATCGGAAACAGCTACTCGCCATGATGGAGGACATCGGCAAGGGCCGCTTCGCACAGCGTATGGCAGCCCGTATTGGCGGTCTTGAGGTACCCGGCTACATCGCGCGCGCCATCAGCTACGTGGTCGGCCGTGTCTAGCAGCGCACTCTATCTCGACGCTGCGGAGGAACTAAGGCCGAACAACGCCCAGTGGCAGGCCTATGAGTCGACCGGGCACTGCGTCGTTCTCGCAGGTCCCGGAAGCGGCAAGACCAAGACACTAACGGTTAAACTTGCCAGGATCCTTTCCGAGGATGTGAAGGCGCCGCGTGGCGTCGCTTGCATTACTTACAACAACGAATGTGCGCGGGAATTGGAGGAACGGCTCGGCGACCTCGGGGTCGAACCGGGAAAGCGAGTATTCGTCGGCACCGTCCACTCCTTTTCCCTGACACAAATCCTGATCCCATATGCCGAGTCCCTAGATGTCGGACTTACTTCCAGGTTCCAGATAGCAAACGCCCAGCAAAAGGGAGCGGCGATGGCCAGGGCTCACCGGGACGTGGTTGGCGGTCCTGGCAATCCGGAGGATTTTCGGTTCGGCATGGACCTCCACCGTCGCACCTACTTGGACAGAACCAAGCCGATATGGACGGAAGCTAACCCGCAACGAGCTGCGCTCGCAACGTCATACGAGCAGTATCTGCGCGAAGCTGGCTTGATAGACTTCGAGGACATGCCTCTTCTTGCGCTGCGTGCCCTTGTCAGGAATCCATGGCTGCGCGATGCGTTGCTTGCCAAATTCCCTGTGCTCGCCGTCGACGAATATCAGGATCTCGGTACCGCACTTCACCTGATGGTGCTAGGACTTTGCTTTCGCACCGGAATACGCCTACTGGCGGTCGGCGATGCCGATCAATCGATCTACGGCTTCATTGGAGCGAGACCGGAGCTCCTGCAGCAGCTTTCACAGCGCGAAGACGTGGAGACGGTGAGACTGGCACTGAACTACCGAAGCGGCACACGGATCGTTGCCGTTTCGGAATATGCCCTCGGAGAGGTGCGTGGCTACAAGGCGGCTGAAGGCGCCGCTGAAGGCACGGTCTACTTCCACCCACTAGCTGGAAACTACGAAGACCACGCCGCCTGGCTCTTCTCAACGTTGCTCCCTGAAGTGGAGGTGAGAAATCCCGGCCTTCAACGTGGTAACATCGCTGTCCTCTATGCTGCGGCGTTCATGGGCGACGCCGTCGCCGAGGCTGCTGCTGATCATGGCTGGGCATTCGTGCGGGCTGACGCGAATGCCCTCTATTCCAGATCGAACAGATTGATGCGATGGATCGAGCGCTGCGCTGCGTGGTGTTGTGGCGGATGGGAGGTCGGCGAGCCACGCTGGTCAAGGATTGTCTCCGAAGGTAGGCGCCTGTTCTCCGAGACGATCTTGTCCGATCAAGATTGGCGGGAGTTCAAACGAGCCCTGCTCGCCTTCACTTGGTCGTCGCGGGACAGCACCCTTTACCTTTCCGCCTGGCTTCGGGCGCTAGACGCCGCGATCGTCCAACGGTTTGCGATCGGTTGCAGAGCCCTGTCCGACGATGTGGCCGCGATGAGATCCCTCATACAGCGGCTTGAACAGGACCTGGGATTGTCCGGCATGTCACTTGGCCAGTTCTCGGGAGCTGGCGAAGGAAACGATCGCGTCAATCTCACCACTCTCCACAGCTCGAAGGGGCGGGAGTTCGATGTCGTGGTGATGTTCGGCATCGACGAAGGCAGAATCCCTCGATCCAATCCGACACCAAAGGACATCATCGAACAGCGTCGCCTTTTCTACGTGGGGTTCACCCGCGCACGCTCGGAAGTTCACATAGCATTCTCGTCCACCCGTGCATCGAGGTTCGTCCTCGAAGTCGACGAGCGCATCCAGGCGGAAGATTGAACTGCCAGCGAGCGTACTCGACACTGCTTTTTGTAAACGCCGTGATGTCTGCCGGTCTTCCTAGAAATTGACGATTCTGCCAAGCCCGACGATGTCGTACTGCGCCGTCATTCCGGTCATCCCACTGCGCCAGTTGACTTTCAAAAACAGTCGTTCAAGTGACGCCTCTTCATGAGTGCGCAACCCCCAACAAGTTGGGTCCGCCTCGCTGCCTTATCGGCTAGTATCTCGGGGCCGAACTGCTGCGCCGTTACGCCCCGGGGGAATCTCCTTTGGTTCCCGAGCCGCTTGCCCAAGGCGCAAGAAAACCCAGAAGCCCGCTCCGGTAGTATTTTACTTGCCGATATCCGATCATAAGATGTGCCGCAGGGGCAGATTCGGGGGGCGGCATGTACCTATGCGGTGAAGGCATTGATGAAATACTGATCGAACTGTACCCGATCCTTCTCTCCGAGGGAGCCGCGAACGTCGGCACCCGCGGCGAAATGCGAGAAAAGCTTGGGGTGTCCTTCCGAATGACTAACCCTAGAGCTCGGATCAGTCGATCACAGGACCGTGGCAAGCCGTTCAGCGCCTTGGGGGAGTTGCTCTGGTATCTCGGGGGCCTCAATACTCTGGAGTTCATCAAGGAATATATCCCGGATTACGCCCAGGATGCCGAAGATGGCATCCTCGCTGGCGCCTACGGCCCGCGGATTCATGCGATGCGCGGAAGCATCAACCAACTTGAGAATGTCACTAGGCTTCTGAAAGAGAAATCCACCTCCAAGCGCGCCGTGATCCAGCTTTACGATGCTGCGGACATCGCAGTCCATCACGAGGAGATTCCGTGCACGACTGCACTGCAATTCGTAGCGCGCGATGGACGCCTTCATATGTCCGCCACGATGCGGTCGAACGACGCGTACAAGGGCCTGCCGCATGACGTGTTTTGCTTCACCATGCTCCAGGAGATGATGGCCACTCGCCTTGACCTCGATTTGGGCGATTACATTCACTACGCCACCAGCATGCACGTTTACGACGGCTCTATAGAAGCGATGAAACACTACGTGAACGAAGGACATCAAAAAACGGTGCAGATGCCTCCAATGCCTTCCGGAGACGCATTCTTAATTACCGACGCCCTGTTGCAAGCAGAGGGGGAGATCCGGGCAGAAAAGAAAATCCGGGCCGCAGACTGCGCGAGCGAGCCTTACTGGGCTGACATCATCCGCCTTCTCCAGGTTTTCTGGGCCACTAAACGGCGGGATGCTCCAGGGTTCGAATTTCTTAACGAATTGAAGGCCGAGTTTCATGACGAGGTTTATCGAACTTATCTCGAGCGGAGGCAGAAGACCCGAGTTCTTCGAAATGCCAAAACGAATGGAGCAGCCTGAAATGTGGCCTACGAGGCAGCAACAACATGCGCAGATATCCAGCGCTCTTCACGACTACTCGGCCAACGTCCGTAATCTTCCAGGTGCTGCTGAGAACCTGGCGCGCGACACACTCGCAATGCAGTTCGTCGCAAGCCTGAGACGCGAAGATTACTACAGGCGAGTACAGGAAAGGCCCATCCCCAAGAGGAAGGCAGATCCCAATTCGGGTACATTCGATGCCGAGCGCGCGGTTGCATATCATATGCAGACGGGCAACGTAGAAGAGGCCGCGTGGCTTGTGTTCCTTATGACGCATTTCGCTAGACCTGCGTCTTCCGGATGGCTTCGACTGCAGCAGGTATATGGTCGCCTCGGGGCCGGGGTGTGGGACTGGCAGACTGTCTCACACAACCCCCAGGCTATGATTTCATGGCTCGCCGCTACCTGGACAAGCATCGACGGACGGTTCGGCAATCACCGGAAGTACGAGAGTCTGCGGCCGGACTCCAATAGGAGCTTCAGCGACGTTCTGCTCAGCTACCTCGGGTGGATAGGCCAAGGAGGACACCAGGCTTTCTTTGCGAACAAAATCCTAGAGGCGGGCAACAATCCTGCGACGATCTTCGATGCTCTCTACAGAAGCATGAACGTGAGAACCTTCGGGCGCCTTGCGAAGTTCGACTACCTTGCATTGATCGGTCGGTACGGGATCGCTCCCATCGAGCCGGGATCGGCCTACTTCAAGGGTGCCACGGGTCCCGCTTCCGGTGCACGCCTCCTGTTCACAGGTTCACACACTGGTGCGGCAACTGAGGCGCAGCTTCAGAGCTGGGTGGATCAATTGGATGCCAGCCTGCACGTGGGAATGGCCGTGATGGAAGATGCCTTGTGTAATTGGCAGAAGAGCCCGACCTCATTCGTCCATTTCAAAGGATAGCGAGCTTAGACTGTGACCGGGTTGATCTGGCTCCAATTCCATGTGCGCTTGAGATAGTTAAGTTTGTCGGGCTCCAGCATCCCACGATGCTGCATCTGACCGACAGTGAGGCCCGGTGCGATGCCTATCGACACGCTAAACCGAACAATATCCTCTCGGTTCGGCTTGATGCGTTCGAATTCGGACTCCCGAAGGGGAGGGATTACGCATTCGGCCGCAAACTCGTTGGCTTCGTTCTCCCGATCGATGTCGCCGGGCAGGGCATCGTCGTCGACAAAGGTGTTTGCCTTGTGAAGCACGAGATGCCCGATCTCGTGGAAAACCGTGAACCAAAACTGATCATCGCGCTTGTAGCGGAAACTCAGCAGGAGCATCGCCTTGTCCGGGTCCACCATTCGTATTGCGCCACTGGCGCGGCATCCATCGGGTGCCTTAACTACAACGAGTGCCACGCCGGCCTCAGCGCACAGCGCCTTCAGTTTGGGAAGAAAGAGCTGAGGATGGCGTATCATGGAGAGCTTGCGGATCTCCTGCAACCGATCCATCAGGTTTTCGGAGTTCCAAACTCGGGTCTGGATCATCTCGGCTTCGAGTTCGCCGCGCCTGAGCCAAAGAAGAGTCGCGTCTTCCTTTGAAGCGTATGTCTTCGAGGTACGATAGTCCGTTTCTCCGACTAAGCGGCCATAGCGACCCCGCCAGGATTCTGCGTCTGGGACGTTATAGAACACCAGTCTTCTACGAATTTCGGCAGCGCGACGCTCAAGAGACAGCTTGCCGCGTGCCTTCTGCCCGGGGGCAGGCAAGCATAGTAGTGCGTCCTCATGCCCGCTCTGTCTAACTTGAGCGACTGCACGATCGACCGCCGTATCGAAGTTCTCCTGTCGCTTCAGCCAAAATTTCGCCGATGCTCCCAGCATTGCCGAAAGCGTCGACGCGGTGTACTCATCGATCTGCCGCGACCCGTCTATAAGACCCCGGACAGCATCAAGCCCATCCTCAAAGCGCTCGGCGAGGTCATGCGCGGAGATATTTCGTCGCTGCATGATCGCGCGGATCGAGTCGCCGGGTTTCGAAAACCAATTGGCTGTGCCGTGCTCGTCAATCATGGTACTTCCGATATGGCTGTGAGCTTCACAAATTCAACACTGGCCCAGTCAATCCGCCCAGTCCCCGTCATGATGACGTTTTGATCTACGCTCACGAAGGTGGCCGTGTAACGCGAACCGATAGCGACTTCAAAGCTATCATCGTGATTGATGGTCACGTTTCCCCCAAGAATCTCGTGCCATTCCTGCACATTCTCGAAAGCCTCCGCATCCGCGAGCTCGGTGACCAGTCGATCGGCATAGGTTCTTCCGAACCGTTGCTCGGCTATCTCCCGGTTCAGGCAACAATGCTTCAAGTCGGCCGTCGCATACGAAATCTGCATTCGCGAGTCAGCGTCCGTTTGCGCAACAATGGATGGCGAGGCTTGCGCCACGCTGCTCGGGTAAAGTGCTGGTCATTGGGGAAGGGCAGCCCCCTCAGGTTTGGCCGCCTGCTTCGCGCGGATGCGATCGATGCGTGCCCAATTCCTGTCGAGCTCGCGTTCTCCTGCGTCGTTCATGCTTACCTCGGCGGCGTTGCAAAGGGCCGCCAGAGTCACCATCACCCCGCCGACCTCCTGGCGGACTTCGCCTGGCGGTCTGCCGAACACATATTCTACGAGTTGGTGGGCTTCTTCCTTACTGCAGGCGTTCGCCTGGGCGAGCTCGAGCGCTTCTTCAAGAAATCGATGATTTCGCTCTCGCACGTTGAGGTGCGCGGATTTTGGGAAGCACGCGACAACCCACTGCCACACGCGGTGTTGAAACGAGTCGGACTGCATCTCTACTCCCAGAAGTTGATCTGAGAAGACACTGAGTCTCAGATTGGTTCAAGTTCCAGGGGAACAAACAAGCTCGCAGGAAAATAAAGGTTGTGCATAAGCTGTGGCTTTGTCTTGCGACCGGTCGAGTTCTCGGTCGGCAGAATCTCAATTTCGTCACAACGCCTACAGACAGAATGTTGAATGGCAGCTTATCGCCAACAGTAGTCGAAAAGCGGACAGTCCGCAGCCGGCCCCTTTGCGGAATTGATTTCCGACTTGCTTGCTGATTGCCGCTCCTGAGGACTTCAGCTACTCCCTGAGGGCGGATGCAGTCTCACTGCCCGAAGATCGACGTGAGTATAGGGCTGACGACTTGACCAGAGTTCAACAACGCCCCCTGCTAGGGCTTCTCACTAACCCGTTCGCGCGCAGCGCACGAGCATTTGAGCTTTCTGGGCGGGCCCTTCTGGTCACTCTACGCGGCTCGACATTGACGGTTTCGCTTGGGGACCTGATCAACCCGCCATCGGTCGAAAGGGGGCTATTTGGCACCTCTTGCAAGTTCTCGGCGTCCGGTGGACGCGAATTCTTGTTGCGCAGCGTTCGGTATCCGGATGCCTACTCCTTCTCTGATGAGGTAAAGGTCGCTTGGATCGCCTTCAACCTTGAAGCACTTGAGCGCGATGCGGATCGATTAACCCACCTTCATGCTCAGATCGCAGATTTGGCAGAGCCGACCGCCTATCCCGCCGCCTGTCTCATTTCCCCTCTGCTGGCTGATGCAAGAGCCCTGGATGCCTCACTTCTGTCGAAGCTCAACTTAGAGGCCATCGGTCCGGAAGCGGCAGCCTGTGTAGCACGGGTTAGAACCTTTGCGGAAAAGCCGAAAGCCATACGCTCGGCTGCAATCGACGCTTTTGTCACGAGCGAGCTGGAACGCTGGAAAGAGTTCTTTGATACGATCGAGAGCAAACCGCTAACGCCAGAACAGCGACTTTCTGTCGTTGTCGATGAAGACGCCACGCTGGTTCTCGCGGGGGCCGGCTCCGGCAAGACGAGCGTGATCACGGCCAAGGCCGCCTATCTTGTCAAAGCCGGTATTCGTCGGCCGGAAGAGATCCTGCTGCTGGCATTTGCAAAGAACGCGGCAGCGGAAATGTCCGAACGCGTTGAAGCACGCTCAGGCGTCCCGATCGTAGCCCAGACATTTCATGCCATCGCCTATAACATCATCGGCAAGGTGGAAGGCACAAAGCCGCCTCTGGCAGACCACGCCACCGATGACCTGGCGTTTACCAACCTGATCAAGCAGATCCTCAAGGATCTCGTCCTGACGCTGACTGAGGTATCGAGAGCCATCATCCAGTGGTTCGCGCACTTCCTTGTCGAGCCCAAGACCGAATGGGATTTCAAGACGAAGCATGACTATTACAGCCACCTGGAGAAACAGGATCTGCGGACCCTCCAAGGGGAGAAGGTGAAGAGCTACGAAGAGCTGCAGATCGCGAACTGGCTCTACGAAAACGGCATCGCCTATGAATATGAACCAGACTACGAGCACAAGATCGAGGAAACCGGGCGCCGGCATTATTGTCCCGACTTTCGCTTGACCGAGAGTGGTGTCTACATCGAGCACTTTGGCGTTCGCCGTCAGATGCTGCCCGATGGCACCGAGCTCTTGGTCACCGCTCCGTTTGTGGCTCGAGAAGCGTATTTGGCTGGCATGGAGTGGAAGCGGAAGGTTCACGCCGAGCATGCGACCACGCTGATTGAGACCTACAGCTATGAGCGGCAGGAAGGGCGCCTGCTTACCAGCTTAGCTGAAAAGCTGGCGCCCTTTGTCACCCTCAATCCACGGCAAGCCGATACCATCTTCGATCGTGTAGTTGAAATGGCGCAGGTGGATACGTTCTCGCAACTGCTCGCAACGTTCCTGCGCAAGTTCAAGAGCGGTGGTTACAGCTTGGCCGATTGTGACGCCAAAGCAGACCAGATGAAACTCGGCAATCGAGGAAAAGCCTTTCTCGCAGTCTTCGTGCCTGTATTTGCCGAATATCAAAAGAGGCTCGGCGGACGGATCGACTTTGAGGACATGATCCTACGGGCGGCGCACTACGTTGAAACGGGCCGATATGTCAGCCCGTTCCGCCATATCCTCGTCGACGAATTCCAAGACATCTCCCAGAGCCGGGCGCGGCTGGTGAAGGCATTGAAGGTCCAGCATTCGGATGCACGGCTTTTCGCTGTCGGCGACGACTGGCAATCGATCTTCCGTTTCGCAGGTTCTGACATTCACCTCATGCGCCAGTTCGGCGCTGAGTTCGGCGGCAGCTTTGACGGCGAAACCGGAGTTCATCGAGCCGTTGATCTTGGGCGCACATTTCGTTCGGTAGATCAGATCGCCTATGCGGCCAGATCATTCGTGTTGAAGAACCCCGCCCAGATATCCAAACAAATCGTTTCTGCCGGCACAGCAACCGAGCCTGCGATTAAGATCCGGATGGTCGCGAAGAACGATGAACAGACCGTTCTGGTTGAAACGCTCCATGCCTTGTCCAGTGGAATTGAGCCGGGGACGACAGCCACAGTTTTGTTGTTGGGGCGATACCGTTTTCTTGAGCCCGATATGCGGGATCTCCAGCGGCGTTTTCCGAGGTTGCGCATCACCTTCAAAACCATTCACGCCTCGAAGGGGCTCGAAGCTGATCACGTTATTCTGCTAAATGCCGACAGCGGGCGGGCAGGCTTTCCCTCGGAGACGGTCGACGACCCACTGCTCAGCCTAGTTTCACCCGAAATTGAGGCCTACGAAAACGCAGAGGAGCGCCGCGTCATGTACGTGGCCATGACGCGCGCCAGGCATACGCTGACGATTCTCGCTTCGAAGTCGCGCCCGTCATCCTTCGTTACCGAGTTGGCAAAGGAGCCTGGCTACAAGGTCGCGGCCTTCACCGAAGAGGACGTCGACCATGAGTGTGGCGAATGCGGCGGGCGGTTGCTCGACGTTAAAGGCCAGGATGGGCGGATCAGGTACCGTTGTGAGCATGTGGATCATTGCGGAAACATCCTCCCGGCTTGCCCGTCCTGCGGCGTTGGCCTGCCCCGGCATCTTGATGGGACACCCGATCTCGCATGCCGGTGTGGCTGCACGGTTCCGACTTGCCCGGAGTGCGGGGATGGTTGGCTGGTCGAACGCTCCGGGCTATATGGTGCATTCCAAAGCTGTGTCCGCTTTCCCCGTTGCACCGGAAAAGCTCGCGGTGCGGCCGCTCCGGACAAGGCCAGAAGGCGAAGGCAAAGTCAGACCGGGCCGATCCAAGGATAGCGCACAAATGAAGCGTAGCCATGCTGAGACATCACTCTGAAATGCTTGCAACTCCAGTTTACCTGCTCCCCTAACGTGTGGCATGTTCACCCCAATGAGATAAGCATCTGGGTGGGGCATTGTCGGCAAACTTTGGTCATCTGCAGGAGATCAGCCCGGAGCTGCATCGCCTCGGCACGCTGGCCGAGCGATTCTTCGCCGAGGATGCCAACACCTCGCTGATCAAGAGCCGCCAGTTCGGCGAATACATGGTCAAGGAGATCGCCGCTCTTTCCGGCGTTTATGACCCCGCCGCGCGCGAGACCACGAACGACCTCCTTCGACGCCTCGCGACACAGCAGGTTTTGCCGCGTGAAGTCGCCGACATCTTCCATGCGGTTCGCAAGAGCGGCAACGACGCAACCCACAATCTGGCCGGTTCGCCCGCCGACGCACTCGCGGCGCTCAAATTCTGCCGCGCACTCGGCGTCTGGTATCGCCGAACCTATGGGCGTGATCCGGGGTTCAAGCCTGGTCCCTTTGTGCCGCCCCGAGCCTCTGCGGATACTGACCAGGACACCAAAGCGGAACTGGCCGCACTGCGTGCCCAGGTCAGGGAAGCCGAGGAAAAGCTTGCCGCTGCCCATGCCTCGGCGGAAGACCTCGCAAAAGCCCGTGCCGCTGCCGAAGAGCTCGCCCGCCAAGCATCCGCTGACAGTGCCGTCTGCGAGCAGGCCGCCGTCGAGATGGAGGCCAATCAGGCCGCACTCGCACGCAAGCTTGTCGACTTGCAGAAGGCGGCGGAGGCCCAGCCCGAGCAGTTGCAGATCGAGTTCAAGCAGGCGGGTCTGAAAGCGGCGAGCAGCCTGGAGCTCGATGAGCGCCAGACCCGCCGGCTGATCGACGTGCAGCTTGTTGATGCCGGATGGGTAGCCGACAGCGACCGCCTGGCCTATCAAAAGGGTGCCCGACCGGAGGAAGGGCGCAATCTCGCCATCGCCGAATGGCCGTCGGACGGTGGCAGGGCAGATTATGCCCTGTTCGTCGGCCTCACTTGTGTCGGTGTCATCGAGGCCAAGCGCGAGAGTGTCGATGTGCCGTCTACGCTGCAGCAGGCAGAACGTTACGCCCGCACCATCGTGCTCGCCCCGGAAGAAGCGCATCCACACGGCCCTTGGAAACACGGCCTGGATGAACCCTTCCGTGTCCCCTTCGTCTTCGCCACCAATGGCAGACCCTATGTGCGCCAGTGGGTGACAAAATCCGGAATTTGGTATCGGGATGTCAGGCGCGAGACCAACCACGCCGTCCCGATGACGAGCTGGTTCTCGCCAAAGGATCTCCTCGACAAACTGACCACAGATGTCGATACCGCCGCCCAGGGTCTGGCAGAGGAGAGTTTCGGCAAGGGACGCATGCGCCCCTATCAGGAAGAGGCGATCGCCGCGATCGAAACAGCCGTTGTCGCCGGTCAGCGCGACATTCTCGTGTCCATGGCGACCGGCACGGGCAAGACGCGCACGGCAATCGCGCTGATGTATCGACTGCTCAAACACAAGCGCTTCCGCCGCATCCTCTTCCTCGTCGACCGCAAGGCGCTTGGCCGGCAGACGAGCGACGCGCTCCAAACCACCGAGATCGAGGGCATGCTGAACTTCGCCCAGATCTACAAGGTCGCCGGGCTGGAGCAGAAACTGCCGGAAGAAGAGGACCAGGTGCAGGTCGCGACCGTTCAGTCCCTGATCGCCCGCATCCTCAACGAGCCGGATCCGGCCAAGCGGCCCACGCCAGGCACCTTCGACTGCATCATCGTCGACGAAGCCCATCGCGGTTACACGCTGGATGCCGAGCTGCGCGAAAGCGATATCGGCTTCCGCAACATCGATGACTACCAGTCGGCCTATCGACAGGTCCTCGATTACTTCGATGCCGTGAAGGTGGCGCTGACGGCGACACCCGCGCTCCACACCCGCGAGATCTTCGGCCACCCGGTCTTCCATTATGGCTATCGTCAGGCCGTCGTCGAAGGGTATCTCAACGATCACCTGCCGCCGAAGCGCATCACCACGGCGCTGTCGGAAGCCGGCATCCATTTTGAGGGTGGCGAGGAGGTCGAGATCATCGACCGCAAGACGGGCCAGATCGATCTCTTCGAGTTGCCGGATGAAGTCTCCCTCGATTACGACCTCGCCGACTTCAACAGGCGCGTCTATTCGGAATCCTTCAATCGCATCGTCTGCCGCGCAATCGCCACCGAGATCCCGCCGTCGAAACCCGGCAAGACGCTAATCTTCGCCGCCCGCGATGCCCATGCCGATGACATCGTGCGCCTACTGGTCGAGGAACTGCAGGAGGAATACGGCAAGGAAAACGTGCCTCATGGCATGGTGACGAAGATCACCGGCACAGTCGAGAAAGCCGATGACCTGATCTTGAAGTTCAAGAACGACCCCTATCCGAAATATGTCGTCACGGTCGACTTGCTCACCACAGGCGTCGACGTGCCCTCCATCTGCAATCTCGTCTTCGTCCGCCGGGTCAAGAGCCGCATCCTCTACGACCAGATGATCGGTCGCGCCACGCGGCTTTGCCCTGATATCGGCAAGGAGCATTTCCGCATCTTCGATGCTGTCGATCTCTATGCCGAGCTGCAGGAGATGAGCGACATGCGCCCGGTCGTTGTCAAGCCGGATATCGCGCTCGGCCAGCTCGTCACGGATCTGCAAAATGCGGAAACGGAAGAGGACAAGAGCTGGGTGGCAGCCCAGGTCATCGTGCGCATGCGCAGCCTTTTAAAGCGCATGGATGCCGAGACCCGCGAGAGCTTCGAACGCCACACGGGCGAAAGCCCCGACATAGCGTTGCAGCGGCTCTCCACCCGCTCTGGTGCCGAGTTGCAGGAGTGGCTGGCCTCCCATCCTCGCGCCGTCGAGCTGCTCGAACGCCGCCCGCTCTTCACGGACAAGAACGATGGCGTCGTCATCTCCACCCATGAGGACGAGCTGCTGCGCATCGAGGAGATCTTTGGCAAGAACACGACGCCGGAGGATTACATCACCGGCTTCGAACGCTTCGTGCGCGAAAACATGAACCAGGTCCCGGCGCTGATTGCCGTCACCCAGCGCCCGCGTGATCTGACCCGCAAGGAACTCTCCGAACTCGCCGGCCTGCTCGACGAGAAGAACTATTCCGAAGCCATGCTGCGCGCCGCTTACGGTCGCGCCCGAAATGCCGATATCGCCGCCCATATCATCGGCTTCGTCCGCCAGGCGGCGCTGGGCGATCCGCTCATCCCCTATGCCACCCGCGTTGACAGCGCGATCGTCAAGATCGAGTCCTCCAGGCCGTGGACACAGAAGCAGAAGGAGTGGCTGCGCCGCATTGGTCGCGCCTTGAAGGACAAGCCGGTGGCCGACCCGACCCTGCTCGACCAGGGCGCCTTCGCCGACAAGGGCGGCTTCAAGCGCATCGCGCAGGAGTTCGACGGCGAGCTCGACGAGGTGCTGCACGCCTTCAACGAGGCGATCTGGGCGCCGCCCGCCGCGTGACCCTCAGGCCGTCGTTGACCATCGACTGATGATCACTACAACCACTACAACCACAATCACGATCCCGGATCAAATGAGAATCACGTCATGAATGCCAATGCCATCGTCCAGAAACTCTGGCGCCTCTGCACGGTCCTGCGCAAGGACGGCATCACCTATCAGCAATATGTCACCGAGCTGACCTATCTGCTGTTTCTGAAGATGATGGCTGAGCGCAACCGCGAGACAGGCAGCCTGCCGAAGGGCATGCGCTGGGCGGATCTGGTCGCGGCAAACGGTCTGGCAAAGCTCGAACATTACCGCAAGGTTCTCGTCACCCTCGGCGCCGCCAGCTCAAGGCTCGGCGAAGACGATGTTCTCCTCTCGCCGCCCGGCGAAGGTGCCAGCCCCGAAGAGCGCAAGCGTTATGCCGATGCCCGTCCGCTGCCGGAGATGGTGCAAAAGATCTTCGACAATGCCTCCACCTTCCTGCGCGAGCCGCAGAACCTCACGACGCTAGTCACCGCCATCGATGAACTCGACTGGTTCTCCGAAGAGCGCGACCAGTTCGGCGATCTCTATGAAGGCCTTCTGCAGAAGAACGCGGAAGAAACCAAGCGCGGCGCAGGCCAATATTTTACCCCCCGCGTGCTGATCGAGCTTCTGGTCCGCCTCATGCAGCCGAAGCCCGGCGAAGTCATCCAGGATCCGGCCTCCGGCACCGGTGGCTTCCTGATTGCCGCTGATCGCTACATGAAGGCGCGCACCGACGACTATCTCGCACTGGGCGAAAAGGAGCAGGAGTTCCAGAAGCGCCGCGCCATTCACGGCATGGAAAACGTGCCGGGCACGCTGCGCCTGCTGCTGATGAACCTTTATTTGCACGATATCGATGGCGACCATGTCGATCTCGGCGATACGCTGTCCGACAAGGGCAAGGGTCTCGGCCGCGCCCATCTCATCCTAACCAACCCGCCCTTCGGCCCGGCAGGCGGCGCGCCAACCCGCGATGACCTCTCCGTCACAGCGAACGTCTCCTCCTACCAGCTCCCCTTTGTCGAACACTGCATCCGCGCGCTTGAGCCCGGTGGCCGTGCGGCGATCGTCGTGCCGGACAATGTCCTCTTCGAAGACGGGCGTGGGCGTGAGCTGCGCCGCATGATGATGGACTGGTGCGAGTTGCACACCATCCTGCGCCTGCCCACCGGCATTTTTTATGCGCAAGGGGTGAAGACCAATGTCATCTTCCTGACGCGGGCCAAGACCGAGAGCGGCAACACCAAATCCGTCTGGATCTATGATCTGCGCGCCCAGATGCCGAAATTCGGCAAGACGACGCCGCTGACGCAAGCCTATTTCGAAGGGTTTGAAAAAGCATTTGGAACAAGCCCCTATGGCAAGGAGCGTGGCCCGGATGAAGGCGAAGCCGGCCGCTGGCGCCAGTTCACCCGCGAGGCCATCGCCGCCCGTGGTGACAATCTCGATATCGCCTGGCTGCGCGAGGCGGAGGAAGAGGCGGAAGAAGGCCTCATCGAACCCGACGACATCGCCGCCGCCATCCTCGGCCATCTTCAGGCCGCCACGCTGGAGATCGAGGCGCTGATGGCGGAACTGGGCGATGACCTGCCGGAGGCGGCGGAATGAGTGGGCTGCCGAGGGGGTGGGTTGAGGCGACGTTAGAAGACCTCTGCGAGTTCAATCCGAAGCACGATCCGGAGACAGACCGTGGGACTAGGGTCAGCTTTATTCCTATGCCTGCGGTGGATGATGAGACCGGAGCGATAGTCGACAGGTCCGCCATTCGACCACTCTCGGAAGTCTGGAAAGGCTACACGCATTTTGCCGACGCCGATGTGATCTTTGCCAAGATCACTCCATGCATGGAAAATGGAAAGATCGCGGTCGCCCGAGACCTCGAAAATGGAATGGCTTGTGGCTCAACCGAGTTTCATGTTCTGCGTTCTAAGGGCGCGGTGGAGCCTGACTTTATTTGGCGATTTTTACGCCAGCGGAGCTACAGACAGGTAGCAGAGCGCTCAATGACGGGTGCTGTGGGTCAGCGTCGAGTACCCAAGCCGTTCCTTGAGGGGACTACATTACCCCTCCCACCCCTGGCCGAGCAAAAGCGCATCGTGGCCAAGCTGGATGCGCTGAACGCGAAATCCGCCCGCGCCCGCACCGAACTCGCCCGCATCGAAACCCTCGTCTCCCGCTACAAGCAGGCCGTGCTCAGCAAGGCGTTCAGCGGGGAGTTGACACGGGCATGGAGAGAGAGCAGTGGCGTCGCACTCTCGGCTTCGGAAAAGCTCGCTGTGGCAAAGGCGCTGCAACGAGCGCTTTCCTCTCGAAGGGGCGCACGCACCAACACCCACCAAGTAGAATTCAATGCCGTTCCCGCCATTCCCGGCTCATGGGCTCATGCTGTCATCGGGGTCGGTGCGGACATGACTGTCGGGTTCGCGTTCAAGAGCGAATGGTTCCGTGTCGATGGTGTGAAGCTTCTGCGCGGCGCAAATATTGCTCCGAAAGCGATAGACTGGTCTGAGTTGAAGTGCCTGGATGCCTTACGCGCCCAAGAGTTTGCGAGGTACTTGGTTGAAGAGAACGACATTGTGTTGGCCATGGATCGTCCGGTGATCTCAACTGGCCTCAAAGTCGCGCGAGTGGCGAAGCAAGATGCGGGCTGCCTCTTGGTGCAGCGGGTCACCCGCTTTCGTGCATCAGAATTCATTGCTCAGGACTTTCTCTGGTGGTTTCTCAATTCCCAAGTGTTCTTGGCTCATAGTTTGCACCGGGCAACAGGCTCTGATCTGCCTCATATTAGCGGAGATGACATCGCTACCTGCCCCCTTCCGGTGCCACCCCTCGAAGAACAACACGAAATTGTCCGCCGCATCGAATCCGCCTTCGCCAAGATCGACCGGCTGGCGAAAGAGGCAAAGCGCGCGCTGGAGCTGGTGGGCCGGCTGGATGACGCGATCCTGGCCAAAGCCTTCCGCGGCGAACTGGTCCCTCAGGACGAGAACGACGAACCCGCCAAACACCTGCTCGCCCGCATCCGCGCCGAGCGCGAGGCGGCACCGAAGGGCAAACGGGGGCGGGGGGCGAAGGCATGACGGTTTACGAGAGCACTCTGACCCCCGGCAATTTTACGCTGGAGGGGAAGAGGCCGCACATCTACATCACGCCTTTCTACCGAAAACTCCCTCCCGATGTCTTCGGCGGCACAAGCGTTCACACCCCGGCGCCGCGCCGCGTTCGTCTGGAATTCGGCGCCTTGCGCACGGACACTTTCGTCCCCACGGACAAGAAGGGTCGGCCGCGCACATTCTTCCAGGACCGGAACTTCGTCCGCGAGTTCTTCGCCCGCACTGGTGCCAAGCCCGGCGACATTGTCCTCTTTGAGGAGGTCACTCCTTACCATTTCCGCTTGTCGCTGAAGACGGCGGCGGGAAAGGTGATAGCGGCATGAGACCCGTCGGTGAATGGGATGACAAACAACTCGCCAACCTGATCGCCAACTATCAAAGGCTTCAGCGGGTTGACGACCCCTATTTCCTCGAGGCTTTGTCCGAAATGGCCCGCCGCAAAGGCGCCGGGCTGGATTTCGAGAAGACATTCAGCGCTGTTCTGAAGGCCGCGAAAGAGCGGCGGTTCCTGTCCTACAAGCAGTTGGCGGACGAAAGCGAGGTTGAATGGTCAAGGGTACGTTACGCCGCCAACCAGCATCTGGGCGACCTGATCGAATATGCGCATCGCAAGGGATGGCCGCTACTCAGCGCCATCATCGTCAACCAGCAGAACCTGGCCGACGGCCACATGGAGCCGTCTACCCTCAGGGGCTTCTGCGAGGCGGCGCGCTCCCTGGGATACGCTGTCGCCGATGAGAAAGCCTTTCTGAAAGACCAGCAGCAGCGGGTGTTCGAGTGGGCTGCATCACACGACATTGACACGTGAGCGGGCAGGGACGGATGCCGAAGGTCTTTTTCACCTATGTATGGGGACCGCCCGGCGACCCGTGCTGGCCGTTGACCTTCGGCTCCAAGGCCGCCCGCACGCAGGCTAATAAGGCACTGACCGAAGGTGACTATGTCTTCACCGTTGGCACCAAGGGGGAGGCGACACAGCGAGAGAGCCAAGGCCGCGTCCTTGGCCTCTATCAGGTCTCATCTCTCGAAGTGAACACGATCGATTACATGGACCAGATCGACACCAGCGGCAACACGGAGCGTGCGGCAAGCGAGTTCCCCTATGCGCTGCATCCGATATCGGTCTGGGAAATCACGTCACCGGAGAATACCTTCTCGAGCCTCGTCGGCCCTCTGACCGGCGCCCATCATCTGCGGGCACAATCGACCGTCGTCGAACTCGATCCGGAGACAGCGGCTCCGTTGCTAGCACTCGCGCGTCGCCCGGTCTCGCTGGCTGAGCCGAGAACACTGCTCGGACGCGGTCTGGTCGCCCACAAGAACAGCAAACTGGCGCCCAAACACGAGGGCGCGTTCAGCGGCGCCTTCGGCGAGCATGATATCTGGTATGTCTACGTCCTTGCGCTAAAGGATCGACAAGGTCGCGACCTTGCCTTCAAGATCGGTTATGCCAGCGACCCTGCTGCCCGTTGCGCCGCCTATCAGGCTCCCATGGCTTCGGAAGTGACTGGCCTCACCTGGAAGCCTGCCTGCAGTCAAGCGACTGGAAGCGAAGATGACGCCCGCCGGATAGAACAGGCACTCCTGGCGCATTTTTCGAAATACAAGCTGCCCAGCAACGGAGAGATCATTCGTGGACCTACGGAAACGGAAATCCTATCGAAACTGGCAGTCATCCTTCGGCAGGGATGAGAAGCCGGGATTAGCCCGTTCAGTGATCTGAATTAGTCTCAGCGAGTGTGGGACTGGTTGCAGCCAGGTCGGAAATCATTTCCGTCTTCTCAGCCCTTAAATCTCTCCCTGCGGTGATACTGCAGGAACTGTGAATGCGGTCGCTCATCGGCGCGTGCCGGCACAAGCAGGCGTCGCTCCGGATTAATGAGCCGTGTCACAGTGTCGGGAACCCCGGCCCTCGCGATCAGGAGGCTATAGTCATCGTCGACCGAGATCAGGCCGCGGTCGAACATCCAGTGCACGGTTCCGGATAGAGCCAAGCCATTGCGGACGCTGTCCGGGCCGCCATCGGCCACCGGACGAATGTGCGCGGCCTGGACCTCCGATCGCCCGCCACCATTGATCAGTTTGATGCCGGTGACGGCGCAGGTGTCCTGATATGCGGACTTGATGGCCACCGAAAACGCCCGGTCGCGGAACGGCCGCTGCACCACTTGGGAGATGATCCGTCGGTCGACGCTGTCGGCCTCATAAGGCATTTGCGGGTTATGACCAAAGCCAATCCGCGCCTCCTCGACCGGATCCGGTGCTGCACGTTCCCGATCCCGCTTGCCCAGCACATGCGCGAAACCAGCGGCGAGGATCAGGTCGTATTCGGCGTCGGAAATGTTGCGGACCGCGCGACCGAAGGCCCCCTTGTTCGTCGAGCCGTCGTCTTTCTGCAGACCGCTCTCATAGTAGTGTGCCCCGTCCTTGAAGGGGACGGCATGATCGAAAGGCAGAAAGTCATCAACCAGAGCGTAGAAGTGGTCGGCCCTTGATGGGTCCTCGATGATGTCGATGATCCTGGCTGTCGCGAAGTAAGCCTGCCTGCCGCCGGTCTTCATCAAATCGCCGCTCGGCCGCCTGGGCTCGTAATAGACGATCCAGTCTCCGCGCGCGGCCTCCACCTGCCGCAGATAGGTGCGCGGGAAATGATACCGCTGCTCCGGAAGGTCGTCATAAGTCGGATCGACCTTGGTCGTCAGAATTGCCTTTGCCATCGCACGCCGATCCCTCGCAGAGCACTCCACGCTGTTTGTTTTTGGCTACCAGGTCGCGCAGATCATGGGAAGCGCAAGTGAAGGATTCCGAGGGCGGTTTTGGTGGTCTGCGACACCCAATAAGGGGGGTGGAATTTACTTGGATGAAGGCGAAGTAACAAGTTGTTTCAGCCTGTGGATAGACCCATTTTCTCAATTATCTTAAGTAATAATTTAAGCAAATCGCCAATTGTTGACAATTTAATTAGTCGTTAATGATTTGACATTACTTCCAGTTGCTTCATAATTAAGGGGTAGGCTTCACATCGGTCTACAACTTGAAAACAACGCAGGAGTTATCTCGTGACCAACACTACAAAGACGCCGCCGCCCGCCCCCACCGCAGACCAGTTCTATAAGGCCCATGGAGTCCCCGAGGACATCAAGAGCCGCCTCGAAAGCACTGCAGTTCTTCTCATCAGCGCGACGCGACGCTCCACTGAAGAGACCTTCGAACTCGGTGAGCACCTCGAACAGGCAGCCACCCTGCTGCCGGATGGAACCGTAGAACAATGGGCGGCCGAGCGGTGTGGCTACACAGCGCGTCACATCCGAACCTTGCGCGCCACGGCACGTAACTTGGTTGCGTACAAGGAGGTTCTCGTCGAGCTCGCCGTCGGCCCAACCGTTGTCGGCAAGCTGAGTTCGGCAAACCCCGAGCAGATCGAGCAAGCGATCGGCGTGGCGCGGGATACTGGCCGTCTAAGGGTCCAGGACGTAACAGCAATTATTTCCGGGTCCAATGAAGGTGCCGAGCAGGAGGAGGAAGTCGATCCCTTTGATGTCGGCGGTCCTGACGGTCTCAAGGCCATCGTTGCGCTCAAGGTCCGCGAAGGGATGAAGTCATTCATCGCACACGTGAATGAAATTCGTGCGCACATTGAAGAAGCGCTGCCGAAGCAAAACATCGTTAAAAAGGCTCTTGTTGGGAAAACGGCTTTAACTGCACGGCTTGCGAGGGAGGAGCTGAAAAGCCTTGCCCAATTCGTCACCCCCAACCCCACCGCGGCATCCGTCATTCACGCCACTTCGATTCCAAGTCGCACGAAATGGGCAGCAGTCGGCGATCTTCTTTACAACATGGGCGGCGAAGACACCTGGCCGGACAAAGCGGGACTTCGCGCGTGGTTGGAAAACGAAGTGCTCCCGCTCCTGAATTGGGTGGCTCCGAAGCCGCCAGAGTCGAGAGCATTGAAGGCTAAAGCGGCTTCCGTTGACGTGCTGCCCGCCAAGAAAGCGACGGCGAAGCTGGCGAAGGCATCAAAACTGAAAGCCGAGACCTTTCCGACATTGAAGGAAGGTTTGGAGTCGATGTTTGCCGGGGTCGGTATCGACGCTAGGGTGAACCTTGCCGCCCCGGAAAAGAAAAATACGATCCCAACGTTGACGGAGGCCCTCGCCAAACCACAGTCCCGCGGTCCACGTCCTGCCGTCCTCGGCGAAGCCAAACTTGACTCAGCATCAGCAGCCTGAGGTCCGATCGGAAGGCGTGACTGTCTATTTTACCATCGAACTCGAAAGGGCCGCCTGTCGGCCCTTTTCAATTCTGGGATCAGTTCCGACCTGATTGAGGGTGGAATCTGATCGGCGATATCGGATACGATCGCTGTCCGGACGCTGTGAGCCCACCGTTAACCTTGTACCGGCTTTGTTCTTTTTGTGCCCCCAGGGTCCTTGAGCCCGACCTCGGGTCCTGCCAGGGTAAGCGCGTTCCGGATGACCGGGACAAGCGGCCCTAGCCGATGCTCGTAACATCGACAAGGGCCTAACCCTCAGCCTTCTTGCGAAAGGAATCGGGCTATGACCACGTTTACCTCCTCGGGCCCTATGGGGGAAGTTCCCCGTTCGAGCACCAATCTGATCAATTCCGAGCTCAACTTCGGCAGTTCAGGCTCCCGCCTGCGCCCGTTCGGCTTTGGCCGCAATGTGGTTGCCGCGCCGATCCGCGAGCCAGCCGTGCTGCGCCGCCATCCGCACCTCGTCCGCTTCAAGGACGTTGAGGCCGATCTCGATGTGCTCATCGATCGCGCCATCACTGCGATCACCGACGGCGAACCGACCGAAGATGAGATCTTGGGCCACTACGTTCACATCGCCTCTCTCGTGCGGGCGGTGTCGTTCAGGGAAGGGAAGCTTCTTGAGTATGCAGTTGAACGGGTAGCGAGAGCGAACCCGAATGTGCTGGTGCTGACGCAGTCGCTCAAACTGCCGCTGGTCAAAGCAGCGCTTGAAGCTGTCTCCGGCAATGATTGGTCGTGCCTCGACGGCATCAAGCTCGATTGCGAGTCGCCAGCAAAAGGCAGCTACACGCCCGACCTTATCGTCGTGAACCGCGCGCGACACACCGCATACATCCTCGACCTCAAGCGCTCGCTCGCGTCTTACGGCGACACAAGCCGCCTCGAGGAACTCAAGATGAAGATGATGGCTTCGGCGATGGTGTTGCCCGACTGGCTTTACAAAAACCAGAAGCGCCTCATGGTCGATGCGGTCGAAGTCGCAATCGTCGATGGGGCCAGCCGACCAAGCGATCATGCCGCGGGCATCTGGGCGCTCTCCGAAATCGATGACCTGCTGGAGATCGACGGGGCCGCAGCTTGCATGGCCGAGCTACGCCGCCGCTTCGGTGCCCGAGTGCAGCAGCTTCTTGAGGTCGAAGCGCGCAAGGCGATTGGGGTCGACGAGCGGTTCACCGAAGCGGCAGCCGACACTGAAGCCGAGCTGATTGCGCCGAAGCCACCTCGGATCAACCTCAACGGTCCGAGCCGAACATTTGAGGAAGACATGGCGGCCCGATCGTTTGACGAAGATTTGGATCGCGACCCTTGGGATGATGATCGCTTCGATCCGGCCGATACAATAGACGATGACGAGCCGCGTCCGGTCTTCTTCCGCATCGGCTATGCCAGACGCCCTGGGACGCACTGACCCAAACCGCTCGATGATCTGAACGCTGTAGCCAGACGCTTGCCGTCGGGCTGCAGGCGTTGGCCGCAATGGCTTTGCGCCCGCGGCTTTCCTCACCGTTCCCCATTCCACGTTTGCGCTGGGCCCCGATGTGGTCCGGCCAAGGAGTTCCCATGTCTTCTGACATCCATTCGGAGGGGCCGCGCATGCGTTGCGAAGCGGTCATGCCGAATACACGACCGACGTCTCTCGATTGCCACCGCTCCCACGACGCCTTGCTCCGCACCGGGAGCGCACCCTCCCATCAATCGCCCGCAGATGATCCTGCCGTCGCGATCGCCCTCGCACTTGGTCACGTTCGAACCCAACACGGACTTACCGGCATCGTGCCGCCTCGCGTGATGGCGCACCTGCTGGTCCATATCGAGCGGGGCGACCCAGCTTGCGCGGTGGTCTTGGACTGGCTCGCCAAGCGCAGCCGCAACACCGCCGTGCAGCGCGAGCGTCGCAGGGTTCGCGAGCGTCCCCGGCCGGAGCCGGGCACTCTCAGGAAACGCGCGTTGCGGGCGCGAGACCTTAACCGATCCGACTTGGCAATTATTGCCGAGACTGAGGAGGGCAAGATCGATGAGTAAGATCGCCCGCCTGTTTGTTCATCGCCTTGAACAGCTTGCCCGACGCGAGGCGAGGCGCAACGCCCTGCGCAACGGGTTGCTGGGGGTAAAGGCCATCGAAATCGACGGTCACATGACCCGGCGCTACACGCCTGTGTTCGACACCTCGTCCCTCACCGGCGATCGGGACAAGGACTTGGCATGGGTGCGGCGGCACTTTGGCGACTATCTGCAGCCAGTGGCGGGAGCGTTCGAAGGTACTTCGGTGCCCGCGGGTCTACGATCGGCATCTCGGCGGAAGTCCGGTTCCAAAAATGAGCGTCTGTCCGACGCTGATCATGCGAACCGCGCCTATGCTCTGAGCCTCGTTGGCCAAGCGGGCAAAGGACCCCTCGTCAGTAACATCATCGCGGCGATCGTCCTTGCCCGGGCGATTGAGAGAACCCGTGTGACCCTGGCCTCCTTGGTTCGCGCGGCGGCGATGCCGGCTCCGGTGATCGCCTTGCATGCGCCGATCATCGGCTTCGAATCGGCAATCCGACGGCT
>NZ_JACJVI010000016.1 GCF_014237835.1 Rhizobium sp. AQ_MP | reverse complement strand
GATACGTCGGGCATCACGGATGCCGACGGTCTCGGCGCCTTCAGCTACCAGTGGTATCGCAACACGGGCTCGGGCCCTGTGGCGATCGGCGGGGCGACGGGCTCGACCTATACGCTCGGCGACAGCGATGTCGGTGCGCTGATGAGCGTGGCGGTCTCCTATGTCGATGCCAGGGGCACGTCCGAGGGTCCGCTGACCTCGTCGTCGACCGCGACGGTGACGAATGTCAACGACGCTCCTACCATCACCAGCAACGGCGGAGATCCAGTCGCTCTGATCAATGTCGATGAGAACCAGACATTGGTCACCCAAATTGCAGCCACCGATGTGGATAGCGTCAGTTTAACCTATCAAATCGTCGGAGGAGCGGATGCAGGGCTGTTCAACCTCGATGCCTTTACAGGCGTGCTTTCGTTTACGATCCCTCCTCGGTTCAGTGCGCCATCTGACGCAGACGGAAACAATTATTACGAGGTAACGATCCAAATCAGCGACGGAAATGGGGGCTTCGTACAACAGCAGATCATCGCGGTTGTTACCGGCGATCCAACCTCGCATCTTGCGACCGATCACACGTTTATCCAGAGTCCGAACACGGTTCTGGCGGCGCTTGACGAGCAAACCGAACTTGAGGGCAGTGTTGATCTGTTGGGGGCACCGGCTGCCGAACCGATGCTGCCGGACTTCTTCGTTAGCAAGACGCAGGCCGATCTGCCGGGTCCGCAGGGAGACCGGCCGGGTTCGGCGCCCAGCGAAGGGAACGGCAACGTGGAGAGCTTTCCGCGTTTCGATGATATCCCACTGCTTGGCGAGTTCGACCTGACGCAGTTTGGGCCTGCGCTTGTTCCGGCTCTCAATCCGGTGTTCCAGATCCGTCTCGATCTCTCTGACCTCAACCAGGAAAAATTGTGGAGATCGATGAGTGAGGCAAGCGCGGGCCTTCTGAAGCAGGATCAATTCCTGGGGATGGAAGTGCGCAGCCTGACGATCGGTAGCAGCGTCGCTCTATCCGCGGGCGTTGTGGCCTGGGCCCTGCGGGGCGGGGCGCTTGCCACCGCGCTGATGGCTTCTGTTCCCACTCTCAGTTTCTTCAATCCGATGCTGATCGTCATCGCTCGCAGGAGCATTGACGGCGATCAGGATGTTGTCGGTGACATGTTCTCTCGCCGGCCGGCGAACAGCATGCAAGGAATGTCAGCTTGAACCTGTTGCGTCGTTCACCGTCCTCATCGGGTCAATACATGGCACCGGCATTCGGTCTCGCACTGTCGATGACGCTCCTGGTGCTCAGCATAGTCTCAATTGCCGCTCTTCTCGGTCTGGTTCCGGATCGGCTTGCCTACCAGCTCGAGGCCAGGGCCAGGGTAGCGGAAGCACTCACCCTGCAAATTGCCACCGCAGCAGCCAGAGACGAGATCGAGATCATCCACGACACCATTTCTGCTGTTCAACGGCGGGACGGCTCCGTCAGGTCCATCGGGCTCAGGAGGGTTTCGGGCGAACTTGTGGTGGCGACGGCAGATCACGACGGGTTCTGGACTGGAACAGAAGGGGGACGATCGACCCAGACGCATGTTCATGTCCCGATCTCGGATGGCACGGGGGTATGGGGCGGCGTCGAAATCGTGTTTCAGCCGCTCGACTCGCGGTTGCCCCTGCTTGGCATTCCATTCGACCTGCTTCTGTTTTGCGGCTTCGTCGGTGCGTCTTCCTTCGCCGGCATGTTCCTGGTCCTCCGGCGGAGCATGCGGTTACTCGACATGACGACGACGGTACCGTCCCGTGTGCAAAGCGCCTTCGATACGCTGTCCGATGGCGTCGCGGTCGTAGACCGGCGGGGCAATATTCTCCTCGTCAATCAGTCTCTGGCAAAAATACTCGACAGTGATGATAAGATGCTCATCGACCGTGACCTGAGTGCCTTGCTCTGGCGAAAGCTGAAGAGGGAGAGCGAGCTTGCGGAGCTGCCATGGTTGACCGCGCTTCGCGAAAACAAGACCGTCACTGACGTTCCCATGAACCTGCGGCGCGAGAGCGGCGACATCGTGAACATTCTGGTCAATGCGACCAGCATTTCGCCCGATGGCATAACGGTTCATGGAGCTCTGGTGACGTTCAAGGATGTGACGGCTATCGAGCGTAAGAATCGCGATCTCTCGATCGCCTACAACAAGCTTCAGCAGTCCGAGACAGAGATCAAGAAACAGAACAATCAACTGAAATATCTCGCAAATCATGACCCGCTCACAACCTGTCTCAATCGCCGAGCATTGTTTGAACAGTTTGAGCAGCTGTATCAGTCCGCTTTTTTGTCCGGCCGCGATCTGACCTGCCTCATGATTGACGTGGACCACTTCAAGAGCGTCAACGACACATACGGCCATGCTGTTGGCGACGATGTCATCGCCGGCCTGGGCCATGCTCTGCTGGAAGCCGGGGGGCCAGAAGACCTGGTCGGTCGCTACGGGGGCGAAGAATTCTGTATGGTCCTCGATGGGGCTGACATCAATGCGGCCAAGCAAGTGGCCGAAGAACTCCGACACCTGGTAAAGCAAAGGTCGCCAGCCTGGCTGAAACAAGACAAGACCCTGTCCATCAGTATCGGGATAGCGGCCGTCGATGGGCGGGCGGGGACCGTTCACGCTGCGGTCAACAACGCAGACCAGGCTCTCTATTCAGCCAAGAAGGCGGGAAGGGACCGGGCCGTCATCTGGAACCCGTCGACGCAGAACCTCGACACAGGCCATGAGGCGGAACACCAATCTTCGTCTGGCCCAAGCGGTGGCGAAGCTTCAAAGCTGCAGGTCAATCCGGTCGCGAAGCAGAAAACGCCACTGGAAATCTTCACGCGCCGTGTTCAGAAATCGCTGATCCAGTCGGGCGGTGATCAAGATGCTGTTGCCGTCATTTGCGTCAATCTTGACTCGCAAAGCGAGTGCGAGGTCCGTTTCGGTCCACGTGTATCGGCCGAAGTGATGCGGAACGCGTCCGACAGTCTCGATGCCATATTCAGGGATGCTGACATGGTGTCGCTGATGTCGGGGAAAGAGCGAAAGGTCTCCATTCTGCCGATTGACGCGAGTATGTTCCTGATCGAGCTCACGCAGACAAGCGACTCCGGTTCTCTGTTCTGGGTTTTGCAGCGCCTCGTCGAGAAGCTATCTTCGCTCTTCAATTCCATCATAGGCGGTCCTCCGGTCCGCTTCAGTGTCGGTGCCTGCCTCTACTCCAATGACGTTCAGAGCGCTGACGCATTGATTGAAAACGCGATCGCCGCACAGCGACTGGCGTCACGGCAGGAAGGCGACCACACTTTCCAGATCTTCTCGTCCAACATGGCCCGTGTTGTCGATGAGCGGAATGCGGTGGAGAAGGGCATCCGGCAGGCTCTGCTGAACAGGGAATTCCAGCTGCATTTCCAGCCGATCATCAATTTGGGCACCGGAGATGTTTCCGGAGCGGAAGTCCTTCTGCGCTCATCCAACGAACATCTGAAGAACACATCGATCGATACCGTGATCCAGGTTGCGGAAAAGACCGGTCTTATTCATGACGTGAGTGAATACGTGTTCGGAAGGGCATTTGCCTTGATCAGCGACTGGCACCGACATGGCTTGACCGTTCCGCTGATCTCGATCAACATTTCCGCCGAGCAGCTCAAGGGTAGAGACATCATCTCCAGTATCCTGAAACTGGCAGAGGCTCACGCAGTCAATCCTGCCTCCATCCAGCTTGAAATGACGGAGTCGGCAATGGTGACCGACATCGCGCAGACCTCGGAAATCCTCAGGACGCTCCAGACTTATGGCTTCCATATTGCGCTGGATGATTTCGGGACCGGTCAGTCGTCTCTGGCTCATCTGCTCGACTTGAACCCGGACACCATCAAGATCGACAAAAGCTTTGTCCAGTCGATCGAAACCAATCAGGCCAATCAGATTCTGGTGACGACAATCGCGGATCTCTCGCGCAAGATCGGCGCCAAGGTGACCGCGGAAGGGGTGGAAACGCCACAGCAGCTCGAGTTGTTGGCCGAGATGGGCTGCCACAATGTTCAGGGTTTTCTCATCTCCAGGGCCTTGCCCGATCAGCAGTTCCTTGAGTGGCTACGCGTGTTTCAAAGGGAAAGCACAGCGGTCGAACTGAAGCGCGCCGTTTGAGCTGTCATCGCTCACTCGAAAGGAGACCTCGGAGCTTGTCGGGGCCATAGGGCGACCGCAGCCGGTCTGACCGTCCAAGCCGAAGAAGTGCGCCCCACCCACCCCGATCTGATCCTGGAAGCGCGGCCGGCGGGACCCTCGTCCACCTGCATGATCGGCAGAGTGCAGATCATGCAGGTGGGGCATTGGGCCAGAGATGAGACCGACGAGGTGGTCAGCCTATCGTCGCAAGCTGGCGGTAGCGTCCATTGGCGGCAATCAGCTGATCGTGATTTCCGATTTCGACGATGCGGCCGTCTTCGAGTACCACGATCTGGTCTGCGTGGCGCACCGTCGACAGGCGATGCGCGATCGAAACCACCGTGCGATTGTGACGCGCCGCAAGCGCCGCAGACAGTGCATTCTCGGTCTGGGGATCGAGCGCGCTTGTTGCCTCGTCGAGCAGGAGGATGCGCGGATTGCGCAGGATCGTGCGGGCCAAAGACAGCCGCTGCCTTTCACCGCCTGAAAACTGGTATCCGCGTTCGCCGACTTCGGTCTGTAGACCGCGGGGCAGGCTCGCCACCTTCTCGGTCAGCTGCGCAAGTTGGAGTGCCTGCGCGATCTCGGCCGGTGATGCCTCCGGTTTGGCAAAGCGCAGATTCTCCTCGATGCTGGCATTGAGAAGGAACGGATCCTGGGTCACGACACCGATGATGTGCGAGAGGGTTTCAAAGCTGAAATCCTTGATGTCGATGCCGTCCAGCATCACACGGCCGCTGTCTGGATCGTAGAGGCGTGCCAGCAGATAACCGAGCGTGCTCTTTCCAGAACCGGTGCTGCCGACGATTGCCGTGTGCGTGCCCGCCTCCATGCGCAAGGTGATATGGTCGAGCGTCTGGCGCTCCGATGCGGGATAGGAGAACGAGACGTCTTCGAAGGCGATCGCGCCCCGAAGGCTGTTCACATCGACGTCGACCGGATGGGCAGGCTCGACGAGTGTCGGTTTCGTATCAAGGTAGCCGAAGACCCGCGTCAACAGAGCTCTGGCTTTGCGCAGTTCTACCCGCGCCTCGAACAGCTCGAGCATCGGCCAAAGCAGCTGTTCCTGCAAGGCGATGAGCGCAACCAGGGTACCAATCGAAACGCCGAAGCCCTTTGCCAGCATCAGCCCGCCAATGAGGAAGGTCAGGGCCGGCAGGATATCGAGCGCAAACATGATGAGGGCGAATTCCCACTGTCCGGCCGTATGGGATCGCAGCTCAAGCCGCGCGACGTCGGACGAGGTTTCGCGGAACAGCCGTGTGAGATGGCGTGCGCGGCCCATGGTGCGGGCGAGGATGAAACCGCCCGCCGAGAGCGACTCCGTCACCGTCGCAGACATGTCGGCAATCCGCTCCTGCTGCTCGAAGGTCAGCCGCTCGCGCACCGAAGCCACGCGATTGTTGAGCCAGAGCAGGATCGGCATGAAGGCAAGCGAGGCAAGCGCCAGGCGCCAGTCGAGCAGGATCATGGCGACAACGGTCGTTAGCACGACACTGACATTGCGGGCGACGTCCGTTGCGGTATTCGTGAACAGGGATTGAAGGCCGGCAATGTCGCTCGACATGCGCGACTGCACCTCGCCGGTGCGCGCCGTGGCAAAAAAGGCAAGCGAAAGCGATTGCAGATGCTCATATAGCGCAACCCGCAGCTCATGCATGAGCTGCTGGCCGATATGGGTCGAGACGTAGGCTTGCAGCACGCCGGCAACGGCGGCCAAGATGGCGACGCCGAAAAGTCCGAGGCAGAGCCAGACCAGGAGGCCGGCATCGCGGGCCGGCAAGGCGTTATCGATGATCGCGCGCATCATGAAGGGCGTCGTCGCACCCGCAATACCAGCGAGGATGATCAGGCCGAGTACGACCAGCAGGGCCGTTTTATGGGGACGAAAGAGGGCCAGGACGCGCCTCCAGGGCGTGTGGCGCTGTGCCGAAGCCTCGTAATCCTCGAAGTTGTCATCCGGGTCATGCATGGTCTGATCTCATTGTTCTCTGGATTGTCCAAGACAGCATTTCAGCATCGCATCCAGCGGGTTAACGCATCTCCCAAGCCGGCAATGTTCGCGACACCTGCATGACGTTTCAGGGGGCGTCCTGCTGCAGCTGCGGGCGGATGAAGGAAATCACCACAGCAGAGCGGGGCCGAACACGGTTTGCGGAGGCTGACAGCCATTTCATGGAATGGCACTCACCACGGCTCTGTGGAGATTTCGTCGAGATATTGCGCAGATCGTATCCGGAGGCAGATGTATCTCGAAAACGCAGGAAGCGGCAGGGGGCCGGATCAGCCGAACCGGCGAAGCCTCCTCAAGCAAGGTTCACCGTCTGACAGGACAGATACGCCAGCCATCAGGTCAAGCGGGACCGAATAGCTGGCGAAGCTCCTCTTTTCATCGGAGGGCCAGCCTCCCGTGGACGGCACATCGGACCCATCGGACCTATCAGGATCCGATCGAGGACCTCTCGGTTGCCTCGGAGAAGGCGGTCACGCCATTTCTCGACGTTTCCGCCATCTTCGGCAGCGAAGCTACCGGCGGCGTCTCTCGATTGTCATGCCTGAATTCGAGGCATCCGCGTTATTTGTAGACGCGGATGATCACGCGTTGCCCTACCCGGAAGGGCGCATCCGGGCTGACCATGACAATCGAGGTTGCTGTGCGGATGTCGTTGCGTTCCCCCGGCATCCCCGTCGACTGCATCAAGACCGGAGAAATACGGCTGATGCGTCCCTGATATCCTTTTCCTGTTCTGTCCTCCTGCACGATTTCGACCGGAACACCAGGCTTCACCCGGTCAAGGAACTGCTCAGGGATTTCCGCCCTGACGATCTTCTGACCTTCCGGGAGGATCGTGAACATCTCAGTTGCGCCATTCGCGGTGGCAAACTCGCCGGCCTTGATCCCCTGCCGGATAATGGAACCGTTTACGGGAGCGCGGATTGTTCGCATCTCGACTTCGCGCGCCGCCATATCCCGCCGGATCCGCGCAGCTGCGACAACGGAAGCCGCTACCTTGAGTTCGACGGCAAGGTGATCTCTGGCGGCGAGGGCCTCATCGAGGGCTTGATCGGAGATGGCATTTCCCGCTGCTGCGCGTTTGATGCGGTCTGCCTGGCGCGAAAGGTTCGCCATCTTCAATTGGAGCAGTTCATGCTGCTGCTCCGCCTGTAGCGCTTCCTCCGATGCAACCCGCGCGGAAAACTCTTCCTGGGCAGAATCGAGCACGGCCAGCACATCGCCTGCCTTCACCTGATCGCCTTCGCTCACCAGCAGCGAGGCGACGATACCATCGCGAGGCGAAGTGATGCGCAAAAGGCCGCCCGGAATATCCACGACCCCTCGAGCCGCAGCCTGGATGGGAGGGCCGACCAGGTCAGTCCTGTCGGTCTCCTCTTCCGCATTCGGAGAAAGCGCTGTGACATAGACAAGTGCGATGCCCAGGACGACGGCGCAGACCGTAGGTACCGCAGGTCGTTTCATGCGAGGGAGAAATTTCATTTGTTTAAGACCCTGTGGAACTTTGACTGGAAGAAGGGCGGATATCTCGGAGCAGGCGGCCATCTTCCATCTGGAGGACTCGATCCGCCTGTTTCACGAGACGCATGTCGTGTGACACACACAGCACCGCCGAGCCTGATGTCCTGGCTATCGACTGGAGTATCGCGACGATGTTTCGCCCGTTTTCGCTGTCGAGCGCGCTGGTCGGTTCGTCTGCGAACAGGATGGCGGGCTTCTTGACGATTGCCCGGGCTATGGCGACACGCTGCTTCTCGCCCCCTGACATTTCTGCCGGTCGCAAATGGCTTCTCTTCGAAAGGCCCACGCTGGCCAGAGCAGCAACAGCCCGTTCGCGTGCTTCCGCCGCAGGAACGGCCATGTAATCGAGAGGTACCTGCACCTGCTCCACGGCCGTCAAGCCGGGGAAGAGGTTGAAACCTTGAAAGACGAAGCCACAAAACCTCAGGCGGAATCTATCGCGGTCAGAGTCGCGCAGAGACGAGAGCGGCACATTCCGAGCATGGACGGACCCTTCATCGGGCATGGTCATCCCGCTGAGGATGGCGAGGAGCGTGCTTTTGCCGCAGCCGGATGGCCCAATCAGCAAGGTGAAGTCGCCCGGAAAGATGTCGACCGAGACATTCGACAGGGCCTTCATGTGAATATTATGGATCGTGAAGGACTTCGAAAGGTTTTGGGCGCTGAGGACAGGCAACATGTCTTACCTCAAAAGCGTGGCGGGATCGGTGTCCCGCAAGCGGTGAATCGCAAGCAAGCAGGCAACCGCCGCAACAAGAAGAACCACAGTCGAGGCAGCCGCGACGATGCTGAAGCGCAATTCGAAGGGAACGCGGTAGATCGACGCTATTATGGCGATTGCCACACTCAAGATCAGGCTGATGACAAAGCCAAAGAGAGCGACCCAACCCGCCTGTTCGATCACGATGATTCTCAAGCGGTCGAACGGAACACCCAGAGCCCTGAGGGTGGCGTATTGAGGAACGGTGCCTGCGACTGCCGCCATCAAGGTCTGACTCGTGATGACGGCGCCGATCATGACAGCGATCAAGGTCGCGAAGATGAACGCAATGCCCGCACCCGAATCGAGGAGCATATACATCGTGGTCATCGATGCGAGTTCCTCTGCCGACCAGACTTCGAAGCGACGGACATCGCTGAAGCTGTTCAGTTGCTCCTGTACGGTGGAACCGCTCATGCCCGGCTTGACGTCGTAGAGGAAATAGGTGGCGCCTCCGTTGCTGGGAAGGCTCTGATCCAGTTGACGCGCGGTTTCCAGCGAGGCGACCACATTGACACCCCCCAAGCCACGAAGCCCATCTATGTAGCCGACGATGCGCACGGAGCGTCCGTTCACTTCAGCGACCCCGCCCTTCTTCGTCGAGAGTTTCGACGCGTCCGCGATGTCGACCACAACCGTGCTTGGCTCACTCAG
This sequence comes from Rhizobium sp. AQ_MP, assembly GCF_014237835.1. Taxonomy (GTDB): domain Bacteria; phylum Pseudomonadota; class Alphaproteobacteria; order Rhizobiales; family Rhizobiaceae; genus Allorhizobium. Next base: position 114,365 of record NZ_JACJVI010000016.1, on the reverse strand, counting down.
GGCGTTTCGAAGCTGATTGGGAACGATGCGGGCCAGGGCTTCAGCGTCGCCCGACGTGTCTATGCCCAGCACGGTAACGCTGACACCCCCACCACCGATTGTTCCTCTCCAGTCGCCCGACCCGAACAGGATCGGTTCGACATGCGAAATCGCCGGTTGGGCATAGAGATCCGTTGCAACACTGGCCGGGATCGTGCGTCCAAGATCAACGCTTTGCGTCCCTGGAAATCCGACCCAGTACGTGGCGGTGGATTGCGTCACGTAGAGACTATTTGCGCCGACGATGCCAAGCAGCAGGGCGCCCTGAACACTCATCAGGACGCCGGAGAAGGCAATGGCGATCGTGGCAGGAAGAAAGCGACGCCATTCGTGCAGCAGTGTCTTGCGTGCGATCGAGATCGACATGTCAACTGCGTCCCGGCACGGCAGGATAAGGTGCAGCAGCTTTGGGCATGCCGGTCAGACTGCCCCCCGTTGCCCTTGCGACCGCGATCAGCGCTTCTGCTTCATCTCTGATGGCCTGAATGACGAGCTGATTGGCCTCTGCCGTCGCGATCTGGCGCGTAACGAGGAGCGAGGGATCCGAGAGCCCCTCATGGGCCAGGCGTTCCGCAGCTTTGAGATTCTTCCTGGCCGCAGCATGGCTGGCCTTCGCGCGTGCCGTTTCGAGACGCGCAACATTCAGAGCACGAAGGGCAGACGAGGCTTCGCCATGGGCCGCAAGAACGGCCTGGCGATAGGCCGCGACGGCCTCTCGCATCTGCGCCTTCCTCGCCTCGACGATATCCAGGCGCTTGCCGTAGTCGAAGATGGGCATCTGAAGGGACGGTCCACCCATCACTCCCAGGATGGAGCCTGAGACTGGTGATCCCAGTCCGATCATTCCGGACAGATGAAGCTTCGGATAAAGATCCGACTCGGCAATTCCAACCTCGGCGCCGGCTTTCAGAACGGCCAGTTCAGCTCTTTGAACATCTGGACGTTGCCGGAGCGCGTCCGCCGGAATTTGTGCCACGGAAGCGTTGCTTGCCACCGGTTGGGGTGCTGCGGCTGCCAAGGCGGCGTCGCCTTCGGGCAAGCCCTGCAGAATGGCAATGCGCTGGATCTCGTCTGCAATTGCGCTGTCGAGGGCACGCTTCTTCATCTCGACTGCCGCGCTGTCGACATCTGCGGTCTCCGCTTCCAGACGGGTACCCAGTCCGCTTGTGGAGCGGACCACTGCGATGTTTCTTGCCCGAGCGGTGGCCGATGAGAGGAGGTCCAAACTCTGGCGCTGATGCTGGAGTGCCCTTAGCCGCACGTAACTGATGGCGGCTTCCGCGGTGATCGACAGCTTTGCCGCGTTGACGTCTTCGGCGGCCATCTGCCGTTCCAGATCAGCGGATTGCCGCGCCAAACCGTCCTGGCCAAAAAGTGCGATCTCCCACGTCGTCTCAAGATTGAGCTGAGCCGGACGTCGGGAGATGTCATCGACTTTCGATTTGACGTTTGCACCCGTTGCCGACCCTGAAAGACCGACGTTGGGCAAGAACTGCGATGATGCAGAATGTGCGACGGCCGAGGCTGCAGCCAGACGCTCGCGGGCCTGAGCGATCGACAGATTGTCCTTTTCCACGCTGGCGACGATCTGGTTGAGCTGTCTGTCGTTGAGTGCCAGCCACCAGGCTTGTCGCTGCGGCCGTTGCAGCTGAACGCCAGTCTCCGCAACCTGCTGCGAGGGCAGGGACGTGGCAATGTCTGAGAGTGTTGCAGGACCATTCTGGCAGGAGGTCAGCAGCAGGCCAAAGATCACCCATCGATGCCGCTTAAAGATCGAGCCGTCTGTCGTTCCGATGGGAGCGACGAGGTGATGATGCAACCTGCTCATTTTGGACCACATGAAACACTCATTACCTAAGGAGACCGTCATTGATCGCCATCACTGCCGCCTCCCCGAAAGGGAGCTGTCGCGGTCACCACGTTTTACTGGAGCATCCCAGATATGAGATTTGGCGCAGTCACTGTGCAGATTCCGTGGAGGGAGATCGCAGCGCGCATTTTTCTGGAGCGGTGGATACGAACCAGGCGCCGGCGATAATCAATGCACTTCCCCCCAGTTGAAGGGCGGAAATGCTCTCTGAGAAAAAGATCCAGGAACTTGCGAGAACAAAGACATAACTGAGGGCGGAGAGGGCGAAGGCTTTTGACAAATCGGTCCGTGCGAGCGCGCGCATCCACAATATGAAACAGGCAATTTCAGCGACAATGGCAAGTAGGAACCACTGTGAGGTGGCCAAACCGATGACCCACTCGATGCTGAATTGACCGGGGGCATCGAGAGCACTCTGTTTAAGGAAGATCTGCTGCAACGTGTTCAGCAGCGGAATGGAAAGCCAAAGCGTATGAAGGTCCTTCATTGCTTCTTCAATCCATCACTACCAAAAAACGGCGCAACCCAGCTGAGCACGGCATGAAGCGCGGCGTTGCGGTGCTTGAAGTACATGACGTTGGCGGTCAAAGCGCTGCCGAGACGGAGCTTGTTCTCGTAGTAAGCCTGCCCGCTCTGGTACCGGGTCAGGCCATTTTCAAGGCAATAGCGAAGGTTCTCAAACCAGCTGAGATAATAGAGATTGTAGGGCCTGCCTCGCTCCGTATCCATGCAGAAGAACTTGTCGATGAGCCTATCGTCGTCGTGCAGGAGCAGGTTGAAGGCGAGAATCTCATCACCAACGCGATAGACCGTGCAAAACGCATTGTCGGGCAAATTCTCCAGGACACCTTTAAAGTAGTCCGAGGTCAGTTCCTCGAACTGCCATTCACTCCTGTTGCGCGTATCCTGGTAGAGTTCAATGAACCGGGGCAGCATGTCGCCCAGTTCGTTCACCCTTTCCACCTTCACTTCGGACGCTACCCGGCACTTGCGCCGCATATCCTTGCGTGTCGCGGACGAGAGACGGGCGAGATAGGTTTCGATATCGGGAAAGTCGATCCGCAACCAAGCCGTAGGCAAGCTCGGCATGGCAACAAATTCCTGCTTCTGTATCGCGGCTGAAAGCGCCTGATTGAGAGGTGCGGGAACGTCTTTAAGCGCAAACAGCCCGTATCCGGATCTCTGGGCCCAACGTTCGGTCCATCTCAGCAGATTGGTTAAAAGATCGGCTTTCCAAATCACCGAGATATCAGGATGTATTCCAATGGTTCCACATTCGGTGCAGGGAGAACCGATACAGGCCAGACGCAGTGACAAAAAGCCGGGGATCCGCTTGCGAATGCCTTCGACAAGAGCCGTGAGCCAGCCTCTTTCCAGCGTCGTCTCCAGATGGTAGTCGCACAAGAAAATCGGAGCGGCGGCGACGACGATCCCGAAGTAGCTTATCGTCGCGTATCGCCATTCGAATCCGGCAAGGCCAGCCTGCTCGACCGCCCACAGGTAATCGTAGCGCTCGATGTCTGCGCCGAAACAGGCATCCCACGCCTCTCGATCGATGGTCGCCAGCGTGTCATGTATGCGAAAATCGAGATTGCGGGCGCTGAGGTCCGCGGCAGCGTCTATCTCAAATCTGGTTTCTAACAGCATCATTGTTCTCGAAGAAACGGGCAGAATACTCCGCGACCTGGCGGTGTTCTCTGTCCACGTGGATCATGTGGTAGCTGTCATTCAACCAGTGCAACGCCCTTGGGCCGCCCAGATTCGCGGCAATGTAGCGGGCGTGGTCAGGGCCACTGAGATCATCTTCCGTCGAATGGATGATCAGCGACGGGGTCATGATCGCGGGCAGATGCCGCTTCAAATGATGACCGAGCCGGTTCATCTCTATGAGGCCGCGCGCGGGGAAATGGCTCAGAACGCCTTCATTTTCCATTCCAGCGATCATCCGCCTCAAACGCTCGTCCTTGATACCCAGAGAGGGTGTCTCGTTGAAGTTGAGACGGTCGATGAAAGGTATCATCTTCAGCCAGCGGATATGCGGGGACAGGACTGCGTAGTAGCGGGGCACATTCCATCCGTCATAGTGAAAGCATGGTGAGTAAAGCGCGACCGCCTGGATAGGGGACGACTGCATATGCGACGCCAGAAGCGCCAGCTTGCCACCAACACAGATACCGGCGCCGAAGACGCTGTCGCTGCGTGATGCCAACCAGTCTGCTGCAGACGAAACGCTCTCCAGCCAATCTTCGAAACGCGACCGCCGCAGGGCCTCCTCTCCGCGCCCATGCCCAGCCAGGAGCGGTGCGAAGACGGAATAGCCCATGCGGCTGAATTGACGGGCCACCAACCGCATTTCGGCCGGCGCACCGCTCATCCCGTGCACGAGCATGACCGCCTCGCCGCTCACGCCTTCGGAAAAGAAGGAGAGACCATCGTTCAGCGGATTGAAAAGCTGGGCCTCCCGCTTTGACGCAGAGCGTGTGAAAGAGCGGGGGAAGCGTGTTTTTGCTTCGGTGAAAGAAAGAGTCATAGGCCTGATACCCCCACGCAGATAACACCGCCGGAAACAAGCGCGACCCCGATCGAATGCCGGATGCCGATCTGTTCCTTCAACACAAAGGCACTGACTATGCTGACGACCGCGTAACTCGATGCCATGAGCGGAAAGGCGATGGAAAGCGGAACGCGGGTCAGCACATAGGTCCACGCGACAAGCTCAACTGCCCAAAAGACAATGCCGGTCAGGGTCCAGGGGTGCAGATACGGATTGCCCTGCTCTGTCGCGGATGCCAGTTTGAAGCAGACCTCCCGACCCGCCTCCGTGATTATGCAGAACAGGATGAGGAGAAGCATTGTGCTATCGAGCCCGTACGTCATGACATCATGTCCGAAAACGAGTTCAAAAGCGTCAGATTGGTGGCGGTGTTGCAGTTGCTGGCGGCGCCAACGTCCGGAGTGCGTATAGGTTGGTCGATCAGTATCTCGCCGTGCTTCAGCAATCGTGTCAGCAGGGAACCGGAGTACATCGGTTTCGAGTAGTCCCCGATAACATCGGCGCCAACGATCCGGTGGCGCTCTGCTATGGCGCTGAGAAGTTCAAGGACCGTGGAGAGCCTCAGCTGGCCCTGATCCCAATTGGTGACAGCGTCGGTCGGGGACAAAGAATCCTTGTCTATCGTGATGTAAACATTCGATGTGAAAATTCTTGAGAGCAGGAACTCGGCAAATGTCTCGAGACCCATGTTCTTCATGGTTGACCAGACCAGGCGATCACCGGACTGGACGAAGCCAGCACTGTCTCCATAGCGGCGTCTGACGTGGCTTGGCGGATGATCGAAGGGGTAGACCTCGACCTTCCCGCTGACGAGATTGTTCAGGTTGGCGCCCTTGCGCTCCGGCCATTGCAGATCTTCGCTGCAGACGCCGAGCGTGATGATCTTCTCGACATTGGAGTGAGCCGCAACTTCGTTGACCCAGGAACCGCAATGGACACCTCTTTCGAAGCGCACCCAGTCTGGATGATTGTCTATGTGAATGACGGTCACCGGTTGGTCGAAGGCTTCTGCCGTCTCTGCGATGAGCAATGCCGAGACATGATGGAAGTCGCCCGATCCCAGGAAACACAGTCGAGGGGGCGAAAGCACGCCGGCGGGGCGCGCTATGCTGGGTTTCAAAAGATCGAGCGACTTCCGCCTGCTCCACAGGCGAATGGCGCTTCCAACACGTCGATCCTCAATTTCGCGGGCGCCGCGCGCGCGTGCGGCATCCACGAACTTCGGTTGCAGTTGGAGGGCGTCGTCTAGATGGAGCAGAAGCGTATCCACGAAATTACCTCCGTCCGGCGCGGGTCAGAAGCTGATCGAGGAGTTCGATCGCCAAATGGATCTCTTCGTGGGAGATGTTGAGACTGGGGGCGAAAGTGATGACGTTCTTGTGGTAACCGCCAACGTCGAGCACCAAGCCGTATTTGCGTCCGCCGACGGACATGTCGCCTTTCATGCCTTCATCCGACATCCAGTCGAGCGTGGCCTTGTCCGGCGTGAAGCTGTCCTCGCGGCAGATTTCCATGCGCAGGGCAAGCCCGAGCCCGTCTACTTCGCCGACGATCGCATGCTTCTTCTGCAGTTGACGCAGACCGTCCAAGAAGACCGCACCCTTTGACATGACGCTGGCTGCGAAGTTTTCTTCCTCAGCCATTTTCAGGGTTTCAAGCGCCACTGCGGTTCCCATGGGATTGCTGGCGAACGTGGAGTGGGTGGAACCCGGCGGGAAAATCGTCGGATTGATCATGTCTTCGCGCGCCCAGATACCGGAGAGCGGATTGAGACCGTTCGTGATCGCTTTCCCGAACACAAGAACGTCTGGCGAAACGCCAAAATGTTCGATCGACCAGAGCTTGCCCGTACGGTAGACGCCCATCTGGATTTCATCGACGACAAGCAGAATGCCGTGCTCGTCGAGCACCTTCTTCAGTTCGACGAAGAAATTCATCGGCGGGATGACGTAGCCCCCGGTGCCCTGAATAGGCTCTACATAAAACGCTGCGTATTCCGATTTGCCGGCTTTGGGATCCCAGACACCGTTGTATTCGCTCTCGAAAAGGCGCGCGAATTTCTGCACGCAGTAATGGCCGTATTCTTCTTTCGACATGCCCTTCGGGCCACGGAAGTGGTAAGGGAATTCGATGAATTGGGCGCGTTCGCCGAAGTGCCCGTAACGGCGGCGATAGCGGTAGGAAGAGGTGATCGAGCTGGCCCCGAGAGTGCGGCCATGATAGCCGCCCTCGAAGGCGAACATGAGGCTTTTGCCACCGGAATAGTTCCGGACGAGCTTGAGGGAGTCCTCAATTGCCTGCGCGCCGCCGACATTGAAATGCACGCGCCCGTTGTGGCCGAACTTTCTTTCCGCGTCCTGAGCGATCATGGTCGCCAGTTCGACCTTCTCACGATGCAGATACTGAGAGGCGACCTGAGGCAGGGTGTCCAACTGTCGATGCGCGGCTGCATTCAGGCGCGGGTTGCGATAGCCGAAATTGACGGCCGAGTACCACATCTGGAGATCCAGGAAGGCCGTGCCGGCATCATCGAACATGAACGAACCGTCGCATCCGCTGAAAAACTTGGGATGATCGGTGTAATGAACGGTGTCACCGTGAGAGCAGTAGGTCTGCTCCAGACGCCGGAGTTCCTCCTCTGATACGGCATTCTGGTCGTCGTGAATCGGTCTGATAAGCGGATGCATTTTCAAGTTCCTGATTGGGCAGTGGATTGGTTCATTCCGCCGCTATCGCGACGCCAGGATCTGTCAGTCGTGCGGCCATTTCGGCCCGGACATCACTGAACGTCGTGTAAGGTACGAAGGGAATGGCGTTGAGCGTGCAGTAGGTGGCGAGTTTGTGCTTGGCGAAAAGCAGGTCTGCCTGGGGCGAGACGCAGTAGTCGCTGCGTCCATCCCCGACATAGATTCGGGTCGTTCCGGATGTCACGACAGAGCATTTGCAGACGCCTGATTGGGCAAGGCAGGCCGACTGTGAGAACGGCGCTTCCAGCCGGTATTGGAAACCAGCCGGCGCTTCTTCGATGCAAAGCCGGTTTGCGATGATCTTGAGGTGGCCGAGGCCGTGATTGGACAGCACGCGGTGAATGAAGCGATCGACCCCATCGCTGACGACAGAGAGCGGTATCGCGTTTTCCGCGCACCAACCGACGAAGCTCCTAAATCCCGGATCGATTTCCACCGTGTCGAGGAAGCTGTCGATTTCATCCAGCGGGGCCTGAATGAGCGCAATTTGCGCACTCATGCACTGTCGCGCGGTGATGTCTCCGGCTTCCCAGGCTGCCTCAACGTCTCGCCACTCCGGTGCCGCAAATCGCTCGAGCACGGCGTCCGTTACGTCAATCTTGGCTATCGTGCCGTCAAAGTCGCAGTAGGTTTGCATCAGCGCACCGCCACCCGGACGGTGCTGCCATGGCTGGCGGCTCGATCATTGCGTCGCACCTGACGGAAACGGCCAGACAGGGCGGAAATCTCTGCACTGAAGGGAGGGAGCGACGCCGCCCTTGAATGATCGATGACTGATTTTTTCATGTCAGAAGAGTTCTCCGTCGATTCCCGTCCGCGGCAAAAGCAGAAGCGTTTGCTCGCAGTGGCGGGCTGGCAGATTTGCAACTGCGCCTCGTTTGTTGAGAAATCGTCGAGAAAACTTTCGCGTTCAGTGGAGCCGGTGCCGCCGGATCAGATCATCGATTGACGGGCTTCGGTGACTGGTCCAACTGAAGCAGAGTTATCGGAAGCCCCGTAGATCAAACTCGTCAAAGCCGAGCCAAGATGGCCTCGGCCTACAGGCGGCGGGGCCAGACTAGTATAGTGAGACGCCCCATGAACAATGCCCTGATCCTCGTGATCGAAGACGACCCGGAAATTTCAGAGATCATCGAAACCTACTTCGCGCGCGAAGGGTTCAGGGTCATCACTGCCGGCGACGGGGCAATCGGGCTCAGCCACCACCAGCGGCTGAGGCCGGATCTGGTCGTACTCGACATCAAATTGCCGCGTCAGGATGGGTACGAGGTGCTTGCTGCCATTCGCCGAGTCTCCGATACGCCGGTCATCATGGTGACGGCACTGGCGGATGATCTGGACAAGTTGCAGGCACTGCGCATCGGCGCCGACGACTATATCGTCAAGCCCTTCAACCCGCTGGAAGTTGTCGCAAGAGCCAAAGCCGTGCTCCGACGCGTTGCGGGGCGCAGTCCTGACCATGTGCTGAGGGTGGGGCCACTGAGCGTTGATCCTCAAGCGTATCGTGCCATCGTCAGAACAGAATCGGACAACGTCATCCTGGATCTGACACGGACCGAGTTCAGAATTCTGGCGCATATGGCTGCGTCGCCGAACCGCGTGTTTGAACGATCGGAACTGGTCGATGCCTGCCTCCCCGAAGGCGAGGCGCTGGACCGCACCGTCGACAGCCATGTCAGCAATCTCCGGCGCAAACTCACGGCTGCCGGGGCCGGACGCGTTTTGAGCGGGGTCCGCGGCGTGGGGTATCGGATCGATGACATCTAAACCAACCAACCTCAATGCCGGGCTCGTCAGGGCCATGATCTTGCTGACGATGCTGGCATTCGTCGTCGTCTATGCCGGTCTGGTGCTCTACTTCTTCTTCATCTACGAGTGGATCTACGCCGACGGAGAATTCGATACCGCCTGGCAGATGGGCGACACGATAACGCTTGGTCTGCTTCTTGCGATCGGGATACTCACCGCCTCCGTTGGCGGGTGGCGATTGGCGCGCCAAATCACTGAGCCGCTGAAATCCGTCGCAAGTGCCGCAAGGACAATTGCCCATGGCGATTTTTCCGCGCGCGCAGTGCTGCCTCGCCGAAGCTTTGGGGAGGCGGGTGAACTTGTTGCGGATTTCAACCTGATGGCCGAGCGGCTGGAAAGGGCGGAGACGGAGCTCAAATACTCCAATTCCGCGATCGCACATGAGCTTAGAACGCCGCTGACCATTTTGCGGGGCAGGCTGCAAGGTCTGCTCGACGGCGCATTCCAGCCAAGCCCCGAACTCTATTCTCGTCTTATTGCGCATGTGGACGACCTTGGCGGCATCATCGAAGAACTGCGCACACTGGCGCTCAGCAATGCGGGGCAGCTTGATCTGCAATACTCTGCCGTTGACCTCGCATCGGAAGTTGAAGCCGCGGTGACCGCGATGGAGGGAGAACTCTCCAGTGCCGGCAGTCTCGTCATTCGGCGCCTGGAGAAGGCCGCAACATTCGCCGATAAAGCCCGACTCCGCCAGGCGATCATCGCAATCCTTGACAATTGTCGTCGGTATGCGCCGAACTCGACGATCTATCTCCGGACCTGGGAGGCAAAGGGTTTCGTCTATTTCCGGTGCACCGATACTGGTCCAGGTCTGGGCGACGAGAGCCGGAGCCGCGCCTTCGAAAGGTTCTGGCGTGCCGATGATTCCCGCAACCGCGTTTCCGGCGGATCGGGTCTCGGCCTGCCGATCGTAAAGGCCATCATGCAAGCTCATGGGGGAGACGCCGTCATCCTCCCCACCGATGACAGCGGCTTCAGCATCGAACTGCAGCTGCCTTATCGCGAAGACGGCCGTGGTTGAAGTCGGCGATTAGCCATGATGCCTTGCGGGGGAGCCTGTGCTGGCGCCCAACGGAAGGACTTTGTTTCCCCGCGCTCTCGAAGCCATCATCCATCGACGCTCTCTCGACACGATCTGGACGAAAGCCTGTTTAGTAACACTCACAAGCAAACTCCGCTCAGAGCCGCCGGCTCTCAACGGTCTGCCGAGTCAAGTTGCAGGAGGCTTTCATGCGATACGCACTTATTCTCTCCACTGCCATCGCTGGCGTAGCAATTCTGGGTAGCGCTGCCGCGCAAGCCGGAACTTACGCGGCCGCAGAAATCAACATGCGTGCCGGCCCAAGCACGCGCTATCCTTCGATTGGCATTCTGCCGGAAGGCATCCCCCTAAACGTCTTCGGCTGCACAAACGGATATCGCTGGTGCGACGTCGAAGTATCTGGTCGCCGCGGTTGGGTTTCGGCGGCCTACATTGATATCGATTATGACTCTCAGCGGGTTCGGATCCCAGCCTATGCACATCTGGTCCAAGATCCTTCCCTGCCGACTGTCTCGTTCAGCATCAACAGCTACTGGTCCCACTACTACTCCGACCAAGACTTCTACGACCAAATCGAGACCTGGGATGATATCGATTGGGAAGACGACGCACCACCGCCCGGCTGGATGCCGGGCTGGTGAGGAAACTTCTGCCGGGGTTGCGAACATTCGACCTGATCGAGCGCCTCCTGCATCAAGACATAGCTCCCAGCGCCATGGGGGCCCTGGCGATCTCCAAGCAGGCTCTTTGTCGAGCAGACCGCCGTCCCCGATCATCATCCGGCTGCGCAAAGCCGTCTACCACAGCAATCAAGTGAGCCATCTGGCATGAAACACAGAGTATTGAGCAGAAACGCGGTGCTCGTCGGTGCCGCCGTCGTTGCGTTGGCGATCGGCGGCGCCTCTGCGCGAACGGTATTTTCGGCATCGGAAACAGAGAACGAGATCGTGACACCTGTCGTTCTCGGCACCGTCGAAGAAGCCGTCGTTGCAAGCGCCGTGCTGGAGCCTTCGCGCCTGGTCAATGTGGGAGCCCAGGTCTCGGGGCAGTTGACACGTCTCCATGTCGAGCTCGGGCAGAAGGTGAAGCAAGGCGACCTGATCGCTGAGATCGATTCCACGCCTCAGGCCAACAGCTTGCGCATCGCGAACGCAGCCCTTGCCAATCTCAAGGCACAGCGCCGTGCTCGCGAGATCCAGCGGCGCCAGGCGCAGAGGACTTACGAACGGCAGACAACGCTCAACCGCGCAAACGTCGTGTCTACTGCGAATACGGAGGCGGCTGAAGCGGCGTTCAGGTCGCTGGAAGCCGAGGTGGAATCGCTCGACGCGCAGATTCAGCAGTCTTCGGTTGAGGTCGAGAATGCGAAGGTCAATCTCGGCTACACCAAGGTTCGTGCGCCCATGGATGGTACGGTTGTCGCTGTCGTGACCAAGGCCGGACAGACGTTGAATGCCGTTCAGGCGGCGCCGACGATTGTTTCCTTGGCGCAACTCGACACGATGCGCGTGAAAGTCCAGGTGTCCGAAACCGATATCGGGCGCGTGCGCGTCGGGCAGGACGCTCGATTCACGATCATGGGCTATCCCGACAGGCCGATATCGGCGAAACTGGAGCAGATCGAGCCAGCGCCCACGACGATCTCGGCGGAATCCACCACCGGCGCATCCTCTTCGGTCCAGGGCGCACAGGCGGTCTACTACAATGGCCTGTTCAAGACACCCAATACTGATGGCCGCCTTCGACCCATGATGACGGCGTCCGTCAGGATCATCGTCGGAAAAGCAGAGAACGTTCCCCTCGTGCCGTGGTCGGCCCTTACGAACCGCGACGCGCAGGGGCGTTATATCGTGCGCGTGCGTCAGTCGCCGGATACTGTTGTCGAGAAAGTCGTCACCGTCGGCGTGACGGACAAGATCAACAGCCAGATCATTGACGGGCTTGCTGTTGGTGACAAGGTCATCATTCCGGCCGATGGCGAGGCGTCAAGCGATGCCGAGATGGTGTCGATGTGACCCCACTTATCCAGATAGACAAGGTATACCGCTCGTTCGTCGCCGGTGATGAGACTATCACCGCGCTCAATGGCGTCAGTCTGACGATCGAGGCAGGAGAACTGGTTGCGATCGTCGGCGCCAGCGGTTCGGGCAAGTCGACGTTGATGAACATTCTCGGCTGTCTCGATCAACCCTCAGACGGCGAATATCGCATCGGCGGCAAAAGCGTTTCGGGCCTCAGCGCGGATGAGCTGGCTGCTCTGCGGCGCGAGCATTTCGGTTTCATCTTCCAGCGTTATCACCTCCTTGGACCCCTGACGGCGGTCGAAAATGTCGCGATGCCTGCCGTTTACGCGGGTGTGGCCTCCGACGCCCGAACTCGTCGTGCGCAATCGCTTCTCGATCGTCTAGGACTCGGGTCGCGCCTCGACCATCGTCCGGGTCAGCTGTCGGGAGGCCAGCAGCAACGAGTGTCGATTGCCCGCGCCCTGATGAACGGTGGCGAAATCATTCTCGCGGATGAGCCGACCGGCGCCCTGGACACGGCAAGCGGTGAAAACGTTCTTCAGATCCTGAAGGAACTGCACGCCGAAGGTCATACGGTCATCATCGTGACGCATGACATGCAGGTGGCGGCAAATGCTGATCGCGTCATCGAGATCCGTGATGGCAGGATCGTTTCCGACGAGAGGACCCGAGGCTCTCAAGGCGGCGCGGTCTCCCTGCGGCCTCTCGATGAAAAGGCGGTTGGCCGGTTTTCTGCCCTGCGTCAGCGCCTTTCCTATGCAGCGCCTATGGCGCTTCGTGCCATGGCTGCCCATCGGGTGCGCACCTTCCTCACGATGCTCGGCATCATCATCGGTATCGCCGCCGTTGTTTCGGTCATGGGGCTCGGGGAAGGGTCCAGGCAAAAGGTTCTGGCGCAGATGAGCGAGTTGGGTGCGAGCACGCTGTCGATCTTTCCCGGTCGGGACTGGGGGGACGAGCGCGCGGCGAATATCACCTCTCTCGTCATTGCCGACGCGGAAGCACTCGCGCGGCAGCCCTATGTCCGGGGTGTTACGCCGCTGATCTTCGCCTCCGCGCGCGTCCGCTCGGACCATGCCTCGCTCACCGCGAATATCAACGGTGTGGGACCCGACTACTTCACCATCAATGGCATCAAGCTGATATCCGGCCGCAACGTCACGGCCCCGGGACCAGAAAAGCGTGAGCAGGAAGCCGTTCTGGACGATCGGACGGCCACAGCTCTCTTCCCGGGCCATCAGTCGCCGCTGGGTCGCATCATCCTGGTCGACCGTATGCCGGCGACCGTGGTCGGCGTGGTCCAGCGACCCCGAAGCGCTTCAGGCGACAGGACACTGCAGATCTATGTTTCCCATACCAATGTTTCCGGCAGGGTGTCCGGAACCGCCAGCAGCCTTGGCGGCCTCACGGTGAGTGTTGCGGACGGCATTGATACGGGCGCTGCGGAGCGTGCGATCGTGAGCCTGATGACCCGGCGGCACGGACTGAAGGACTTCTACGTTTTCAACAGTGACCAGATGCGAAAGGCCCTGGAAAGGACTTCGCGCACCATGACACTTCTGATTTCCTCGGTTGCGGTGATTTCCCTGATCGTCGGAGGCATTGGCGTCATGAATATCATGCTGGTGTCCGTGACCGAAAGAACGCGCGAGATCGGCCTGCGCATGGCCGTGGGAGCACGGCGTGTCGATATCCTGTTGCAGTTCCTGATCGAGGCAGTGTTGATCTGCCTGGCGGGTTCGCTCGTCGGTATCGCCTTGGCCTTCGGGATTGCAGCTGTCATCGGGGATCCGGAAGGCGAGATGCCAATGATCATCTCCTTGCAGGCGGTTGCGGGATCCTGCGTCGTCGCATTCCTGATCGGCTTGACGTTCGGCTTTCTGCCCGCACGCAATGCGGCTCAGCTCGATCCGGTTGACGCCTTGTCGAGAGAATGAGGTATCGGACCGTCCCGAACGGATGTCCCGGGCACTGTTGAGGCTTCCGAACAGGTTGCCCATGCCCGGGGCGGAGTCGTCCATGTCCACCAACTGCTGCGCCTAACACACACGGCTGCCAGATACCCAAGCTGTCCACCGTTCGCATTCTCTCGAGTTCTTTTCCTTCCCTTTTCGCGCATCAAGATCACTCGACACGAACACGTCTGATGAACGCGATCCGGCCGCTGCTCCCAGGGATCGGGCGCAGCGCTCCGTGAGGGGCGTCAGAAATGTTCGCAGACGAATGAGGCGAATTATTCTACCTCTGAATGGCGTGACTGAAAGAGGAGAAGATCTGACAGATATTTGTGGCCAGGATCTATTTTCCGAGCGCCAAGTCGTTTTTCTTGAATAGCGTGATGCTTGCGGCCGCGCGTTGACTGCGGCTCATAAGATCCATCGTCTGAACCTGAGTGCCTCTCCTGCAGGCGCCGTTGAAAAGGTCGGTGACCTTTCTGACGGGGTCTCTTCTGAGCGCTCAACGGATGACGGTTGCTGGGCGATAGCCCGAAGACGAGCAGATGCCTCCGTCGGACGGATCAAACGAGTTTGAATGACGAAAGAATTTTTTGTTGAACCACAATGGACAGAGACAATGCAACCGTCTTCGCCCGCCGCTTGACAGCCTTGATGGCTGCGACAGCGATTGTCCTGCATCCTTTTGGTGTCTTGGCCGGGGACATGCTGCCGACAGGTGGGCAGGTCGTGGCGGGTTCGCGCAGCGGCAATGGCCAGGTCTATCTCATCAATCCCGACGGGATTGCGTTCGCCCCGGCGGGCATGCTTGCCACACCCCTTTCATGGTCATGGCTGGAGCAAGCCTTGTCTGCGCTTGACAGACGGCCGCAAATCCAAGGAACTCCTGTCGTACCCGCGGCGGCTTTCACGATCCCGGGTCGGTCCCGCACGGTTTCGCGACAGGCTTGAGAGAAACCCGTTGATGTCTTTGATTTCAGCTCACACGCGTGTCGACCTCAACAGCGAAGGCGCGATGCCGAGCTGGGGTGTTCTTGCTCAAGCCCTCTATGGCAATCCGAAGATGGTTTCTGTTGCCCATTGGTTTGCGCAGGTTTTCATCGCTGAACAGCCGCATCGTGCGCGATCCACATCCATTTTCACCACGCAGCAGAGATGGCTGTTGGCACACCTGGCGGCTTCGCTCTACTGCCTGGAGGCGACCGGCCGGGGAGGGCGGCTTTCTCTGCAGACCTATGTCAAGGCCGCCGTTCAGCACCGGATTGCTAGCCGCAACACGGCGCGCGATTTCTTCCTGGAAATCATGAAGTATGATTTCAGCTCGTCCGAAGCCGGGATACCCTACTGCGCCGACATGGCTCTCGCGACGGTTCCGGCACATCCTTCGCAACGGACCAGAGAGAACATGCAGATGTGGTACGAACTGCATCTCACCGGTCTGGACATGATCGACGGCAAAGGTCGGATCGGGATCTTCGAAGAGGACCCGCTGGGATACATGATGATCATGCAGCCGCTGATCACGGAAGCCTTGCTGACATGCCCCGAAGTTCGGATGCCGGGGCGTGCCTATGCCCTCTTTTCCTGGGTCGATGAGGGCGGGCTGCTGATGGACCGGTTGATTGCCGCTATCCACCCAACCGTGGGCTTCGGCGAAAAGACCGTTCCCATCGATGTTGTGTCGGTCGCCGAGCTTGCTCGGGGTCTCAACCTGTCACGCGTGCATGCAGCCCGCGTCATCCGTCGGGCGGAAGAGATCGGCGCGGTGGGTTGGACTGGTTCGCGCGGGCGTGCCACCATGTGGGTTTCTCGTGAACTCCGCGAAGAATACATCTATTTCCAGGCCCTGAAGATGGTGATCGTGGATTTTGCGCTCTCGGCGGCGGTGGACCTGAGACCCTTCATCTCCGGCTGATGAAATCGTACATTTGCCAGGTCTTTGCAGACGCAGGCGCCAAGGGTTCGGCGCTGTCCGTCATCGCGCTCCCGTCACCGTCAAGGCCCGTGGTTCGCGGAATCGGCATCCAGCGTGACCGGTCTCTGGCATGGGCTCACCGTCGAGATACGAGAACAGGGACCAGACAGGGGCAATCATGCCAGGCTGAATGGGCTGCCAAAGGAAATCGTCTGGCGAACTCGAATAAAAAAAGCCCCGCACACTGAAGTGCGCGAGGCAGGCCAGGGAGGCCTCGGGGGAGCGTTGACCGATCAGAGGTCGCCGAGCAGTTCGTTGACGCGGCTCTCTGCAGAAGCAAGTGCGTCATCGACCGATTTGTCGCCATTGACGGCAGCGCCGACTTCTTCGCCGATGATGTCCTGGATCGGGAACTGACGCTGAACTTCCGCCGGCAGCGGACGACCGATCTGAGCGATCTTGGCGATGTTGTCGCGATGCGGCAGCGCCTTGAATTCCGGCATGTCGAAGACGGCCTTGGAAGCCGGCAGATGGCCGGTACGAGCCCACTGGAAGTCGTTCTCGGACAGGAACTTGAAGAGCTTGCCGATCGCGTCAATCTGTTCAGGCGTACGGTCCTTCTTCGGCATCACCCAGCTGTGGCCGTCGGCATAGGTGCTGTCCTGGCCGGGGAAGAGCTGCGGGACCGGGTAGACGGTATAGCCCTTGGAGAGTGCAGTACCTTCCTTCTCGGACTGTGCGACATAGTCGCCGATCAGCCAGGTGCCGTTGACGGCGATGCCGCCTTCGCCATTGGCAAAGCCCGAGACAGCTGCGGCGTAGTCGAGACCGGTGGTCGAGATGCCTTCGTCTTTCGTCGCCTTCATCAGTTCGACGGCAGCCTTGGCTTCCGGCGTGTTCAGCTTGATGGCGGTCGGATCGGAGAAGAAGTCCGCATTCTGCTGCTGCAGCAGGGTGTAGAGGATACGGGTGTAGGACGCGGTCTCATTGGCCATGATCTGGATCAGATAGGGCTTGCCGGTCTTCTCCTTGAACTGCTTGCCCTGGGCGATCAGCTCTTCGCCTGATTTCGGCAGGATCGGCGTGCCGTCGGCATTGACGAGACCAGCTTCCTTCATCAGGTTCAGGTTCACGTGGAAGAGCATGGTCCAGTTGTCGAATGGCAGGCCATAGAGCTGGCCATCCTTCGTGACGCCGTTGCGGCCCGCGTCGGTGAAGTTTTCCGGCGACACACCCTGAGCAGCCAGCACCTCGTCGATCGGTTCGATCAGGCCGCGGCTCTGGTAGTCGGAAATCGCCGAATAGTGCATCGAGACGACGTCCGGGGCGGCACCAGAGGCGAGCTGGGCATTGAGCTGGTCGTAGCCCGGCCATTCGACCGTCGTGACGTTGACGTCGATATCCGGATTGTCAGCCTCGAACTTGTTGACGAGAGCAGTAATGATGCCGCATTCGCCGACGGCAGCGGAGACATCGGTCACCTTACCGTAGTCTGCCTCGCATGCACCGAAAAAGCGCTGCAGTTCGATCTTGGTCTGGGCCTGCGCCGAGGCGCCATAACCCAGCGCAATCATTGCGACGGTGGTCAGAAGTATGCGTTTCATGATGTCTCACTCCCTTAAATCGGGCTGATTGCCCTGTTGAAAAGAAACCGGCCAGCTCCTCCCCGGCCGGGCAGGCTTTACTTCACCGCCCCGCCGGAGACGGCGGTGACGATGTGTTTCTGGAAGATGACGTAGACGATCAGTGCCGGAACGCCGGCGAAGACGGCCTGGGCTGCGAGGAAGCCGAGGCCTTCGCTCTGGGCGAAGTTCGATTGCGACGAGGCGAGGCCGACGGTCAATGTGTACATTTCCTTCTTGGTGGCCGAGATCAGCGGCCACCAGTAGTCGTTCCAGCCATGCAGGAAGGTGAAGATGCCAAGCGTTGCCTGGGCCGGCAGTGTCTGTGGCAGCATGATCTTCCAGAAGATCCGCCATTGCGATGCGTTGTCGAGCAGGGCGGCCTCGTCGATTTCCTTCGGGATCGCCCGGAAGAACTGCGTCATCAGGAAGACGCCAAAAGCGCCCGACATACCCGGCAGCATGAGGCCGAGATAGGTGTTGTGCAGGCCGAACCAGTTGAACATCTGGTGGCGTGCAATGATGACAGCCTGTTCCGGCACGGCGAGGCCGAAGAGCACAATGATAAAGAGCGTGCGCCGGAGGGGAAACTCCAGCCTTGCAAAGCCGTAGCCGGCAAGCGACGAAAGGATCAGCACCGTCAGGGTCTGGCCACTGGCGACCACGAGGCTGTTGAAGAACCAGCCGAAGACCTGCGACGAATGCAGGATGTTCAGATAGTTCGCGATCGTATAGGGCGCACGGAAGACCGAGTCCGTGCCGATCATCAGCTCCTGATTGCTCTTGATGGAGAGGCCGATCAGCCAGGCTACCGGTGCCATCATGATCACCGAGAGGAAGGCTGCGCCCCAGAGAAGGGGCCGGTTCGCGGTCAACGCTTCCGGCTTGTAGGTTTCGGCGTGACTGCTCATGCTCCGTCCTCCGTCTTGCGCGAGGACACGACATACTGAGCCATGGCCGCGACGAGGATGATCAGGAAGAGATATTGCGAGGCGGCTGCCGCGCGGCCGACATCCCAGCGGACGAAGCCGACTTCGTAGATGTACATAACGAGCGGTCGCGAGGAACCGTTGGGGCCGCCATTGGTCATCAACTGCGCCTGGCCGAAAAGCTGGAACTGTAAGACGATCTGGATGATCGTGACCAGCATGATGGTGCGGGCGATCGAGGGCAGGGTGATCCGGGTCAACACCTTCCAGGGGCTGGCATTATCCAGCGCGGCTGCCTCGTAAAGGTCCCGCGGAACCTGCTGCAGGGCAGCGAGGAAGAGCATCATGGGCAGGCCGATGCACCACCAGACGGTCGCGACGCCGACGGCGAACAGAGACCAGCCTTTGGTCGAGATGAAATTGATCTGCTCGATGCCGGCTTGAGTGAACAGCACGGAAAGAAGTCCGTCGCCGGGGATGAAGACGAAGCGCCAGATCAGCGTGACGATCGTGACCGAGAGCACCGAGGACGAGAAGAACAGTCCCCGGAAGAAGCTCGTCGTGCGCGTGGTGCGGTTGAGAGCCAGCGCCAGAAAGAGGCCGAGGGCAACGAGTGTCGGCACGCTGACCAGCACAAAGATGATGGTGTTGCGCAGAGCCTGCAGGAATACCGCATCACCGGCGACGCGGATGTAGTTGGTCAGGCCGACGAAACGGCCTGGACCGAAGAGGTCCACCTTGTGCAGGCTGAGCCACATGCCCCAGAAAAGGGGGAACACCAGAAGAGCCAGAAACACCAGCAGGTAGGGCAGAATGAAAAGCCCGTTGCTCAACTGGCTGCGGCGATAGCTTTCGGCCATGTCAGTCCACCTCCCGCAAGAAGGCGCGGCCATCGTCCCCGAAGAGATGGACGGCGTGCGGATCGGCGGAGATCGCCAGTCTGTCGCCGGGATTGATCAGGGAGCGACCATCTGCTTCGACGACAAATTTGCTGCCGTCATCGAACACGCCGTACACAAGCGTGCGATCGCCAAGGCGCTCGACCACTTCCGCCGTCAGTGGTACGCCGCCGCTTCCGTCTGTCACGACGGTGATGTCCTCGGCGCGAATGCCCAGCGTCGCACCCTGAGGGCTTGCGCCCGCCGGTATGCTGAAGTGGGTCGTGACACGACCAAGGCCCGTTGTGGTGACCGCAAGGGCCTGAGCTTCCCTGGTCCAGTCCTTGACGTCCAGGAAATTCATGGCGGGCGAACCGATGAAGCCTGCAACGAATTTGCTCGCGGGGCGCTGATAGACATCCATCGGCGTACCGATCTGCTCGATCTTGCGCGCATTCATGATAACGATCCGGTCGGCAAGCGTCATCGCTTCGACCTGATCGTGGGTGACGAAGATCATCGTCGCGCCGAGACGGTGATGAAGTTGCGCGAGTTCAAGCCGCGTGCGGCCACGCAACGCAGCGTCAAGATTCGAGAGCGGCTCGTCGAACAGGAAGGCCTTGGGCTCCTTGACGATGGCGCGGCCGATGGCGACGCGCTGGCGCTGACCACCCGAGAGCTTTTGTGGCTTGCGGTCGAGGAGATGTCCGATCTCCAGCGTTTCGGCTGCGGCGAGCACGCGCTTCTCGATCTCCTCCTTGGCCATGCCAATGTTTTCGAGGCCGAATGACATGTTCTGCTTCACCGTCATATGCGGATAGAGCGCATAGGACTGGAAGACCATGGCCACGCCGCGCTTGCCAGGCGGCAGGGTGTCAACGCGCTGGCCGGCCACCGAAATGGTGCCGCCGGTGACGTCCTCGAGACCCGCGATCATCCTGAGCAGCGTGGACTTGCCGCATCCCGAGGGTCCCAGGAAGACCACGAATTCGCCCGCCTCGATCGATAGCGAGATCTCCTCGAGGACGGTTAGTGCGCCGTAGCGCTTGGTGACGTTGTCAATTTCAATCGAAGCCGACATGGTTTCTCCTCCCCGTCGTCGATTGGTTTACTGGCCGAGCCGGATCATCCGGTAGCTGAGCGGCGCGATCTCTCCCTTGAGGCGCCCCCCGGTGACGGACAATCCGCTGCCGTCGACCGGCGCAACCGGCTGTTGGTCAGGCCCGTTCACGGCCTTCAGCGCATGACCTGCGATCACCTTGTCCATGATCACCTTGCGGTCGCCGAACCCTGCGAGCGCGACATCAAGGGTGATGGCGTCGGTCTCGTGACGGTTGACGATGAAGAGGGTGAGGGCGCCGTCGGCCTCGCTCTCGACGGCGGATACGTCGAGATACGGAACGTTCTCGGCAAAGTCCGTTGAATAGCTCGGGCTGTCGATCGACAGCTGGTAGGACGTGCCGCGGCCATAACGCGAAGCAAAGAGATAGGGGTAGTAGGTCGTCTGGCGCCAGGCCGGGCCGCCGGGCACGGTCATGATCGGGGCGATCACATTGACCAGCTGCGCGAGGCAGCCGACCTTCACGACATCGGCGCGGCGAATGAAGGTGTTGAGGATGCAGCCGACCTGCAGCACGTCTTCGAAATTGTAGATGTCTTCCAGGAGTTCGGGCGCATGCGGCCAGCCGTCGCGACCTTCCAGCACCTTCCGATCCGCTTCGTTGGAATGGTACCAGACATTCCATTCGTCGAAGCTGATATAGACGTCCTTCTTCGAGCGCTTCTTTGCCTTTGTCACGCGGATGACCGAAGCGATGGTCTCGATGTAGTCTTCGAGGCGAGCGTTCTGCGCCAGATAGGCGGCAGTGTCGCCTGCGTGGTTTTCGAAATACATGTGCAGGCTGATGTAATCGACGCTGTCATAGGTGTAGTCGAGAACGGTCGCTTCCCAGGCGGGATAGGTCGGCATCTTCGGTGAGGACGAGCCGCAGACGACCAGCTCGATCGATTTGTCGAAGGCCCGCATGGCCTTGGCGGTCTCGAAAGCGACCCGTCCATATTCCTCGGCCGTCTTCTGGCCGATCTGCCAGGGGCCATCCATCTCGTTGCCAAGGCACCAGAGCTTGACGTTCCAGGGCTCTTCGCGGCCGTTCTTGCGGCGCAGATCCGACCAGTAGCTGCCGCCGGGGTGGTTGACGTATTCGAGGAAGGCGCGGGCTTCATCGAGTCCTCGCGAGCCGAGATTGACGGCCAGCATCATCTCGGTATTCGCGGCCTTCGCCCAATCGGCAAATTCGTGGATGCCGACCTGGTTCGATTCCGAGGTGTGCCAGGCGAGGTCGAGGCGAACAGGGCGCTCTCCCTTCGGGCCTATGCCGTCTTCCCAGTTGTAGGCCGAGACGAAGTTGCCGCCGGGATAGCGGACTACGGGGACATCGAGTTCGCGCACGAGATCAATAACATCCTGACGCATGCCGTTTTCATCAGCCGTCGGATGATCGGGCTCGTAGATGCCGGTGTAGACCGCGCGGCCGAGATGCTCGACGAAGGAGCCGTAAAGGCGCGGATCGATCGTGCTGATTTTGAAGTCGCGGTGAACGGTGCCGACAGCCCGCATGTGCATTTCCTCCGAATATATCCGTTTTTCGGATATCTATCATAATTGAGGATATGATACACGGGATCGACCGGAGGTCAATCCGGCAATATCAGTGGGAAATTCAATTGTGATCAGGTCTTGATCCGCAGGACGATGTCCTGGTCGTAATTGCCGAAACCGCGGCCGAAGATGTTGATTCCACCGGGATGTTCGGCCGTTTCCGGAACCTCGATCCGGACCCGAATGGAGCGGTGTTCAAGCAGTTCGAGGTCGCTGAGTGTCGTTTCCGACACGCGCATGCCGTCAATGAAGGTGCCGCCTTCGGTCACGCGAAAGCTCTTCAGGACGCCGTATTGGCTGCCCCGCAACTTCCACCAGTCGGGGGTGAACTTGCCGCGCCGGTCGCCGAAATCGCCAGGTGATGTCCAGGTGGCGACAGGCTTGCCGTTGATCGAAATCGTGATGTCCGATGGCCAGTTGTCGGAGGTTCCGGGCACCTCCGAGGAGAGTTCGAGCAGCAGCTCAAGCTCCCGGATCGGAGCACCCTTGATACGGGCATTGTTGGGAAACTGGTAGTCGACATAACCCCTGGTGAACCAGAGCAGTCCCGCCTTCATGCGGTCCGGGGACAGGAATGTGTCGGGGTTGTCGAGATAGCCTATGATGGCGTCCGGGCCGCACATGCCGCAGGGGGCGTAGACATCGTAGCCGCTGTAGAGACCGACCGGCATCGACACTTCGATCGCCTCGTCGGTTGCTTCATTCGGACGGGTAAAGGTCAGCACGATCTCGTCGTGCACGGCGTGACAGATCTTCTGGCTGCCCTTGCGCGCCTTCTGCACCTCCGTACGGATCAGTCCCGCCTCTTCCATCTGGTTCAAATGGGTTGAGGTGGTCGATTGCGGAAGGTGCAGGACCTCGGCGATTTCGTTGACATTCAGCGACCCGCGAGCATGCAGCAGTTCGAGGATCGCCAGCCTTGCCGGCGCAGCGAGGCTCTTGAGGACATCCTTGCCGTCTTCCGGCGTGATCATCAGAAAACGGCTGCTCAATTCGTCACTCCCTTGCCCTTGCCGATAAATATCAGAAAAACTGATCAAAACAAGGGCCTGCAGAATCTGCGGCAGATGCTGGTGCGGAGTCCACATTGCCTTCCGCGAAGTTGTTGGTGCAGGTGACTGTGCCCGGCAGACGCTTGGGTTTGGTCAAGATGACGTTTTCTGCGCTCGGCACCTATCGCATGCTAGTGGTATCGACGTGGACCAACCTTTTCAGACCCGGTCGCGTCGGGCTGGGCGTTCGCCGGATGTGCAACGGGTGAACCATAGGCTGGTGGACACGATGGTCCTCGTTGAGGACATTGTTTTGCCGATGATGGTCATGTCTCGCGACGACGCGGCTTCTCCGACTCCTTGGGTCAAGCCTTCTATTGCGGTCGGCAAGGAGGTCATGTGCCCATTGCCAGATGCGGTGTTGCGACCTTCACCCGGTTGCGGCCCGCGTCCTTGGCCCGGTAAAGCGCCTGGTCCGCCCGGCGCATGGCATCGGAGAGATCGCGGGGCAACAAGACCTGGGCGATGCCGAAGCTTGCGGTGACACTCAAGGCTTGAGGATGGAGGGGGAGCGTCATGCTCTCTCGTCTCAGCAGTTGCGCCAGCTGAACGGCGTCGTCCACTTGGGTATCAGGTAGGAAAAGCGCGAATTCCTCTCCGCCCAGGCGACCCACGACCGCACCTTCGGGGGTATGGCGAGCCAGGCAATCGGCAAAAGCCTGGATGACCATGTCTCCCACATGGTGACCGTAGGTGTCATTGATTTGCTTAAAGTGGTCGAGGTCGCACAGGATGATCGCATGGGGTCCCGGCCGCTCGTTGCGAAGCAGCGCGGTGATCTGCCGGTCGAAGCCGCGCCTGTTGGCGAGCCCTGACAGACTGTCGATCTCCGATTCGGTTCGCTGAATTGCAAGAATTTCCAGAACCAGCTTCGCAAGCAGGGTCAGTCCAACCGCCACCATGAGGACTGCCGTAAGACTTTGTGAGATCAGGGCGTAACTCGTCTGAACGTAGTCCCTCGCCGTAGAACCGGCGCCCAAAACGACTGCCAGTCCCGCCTTCATGAAGAAATGCAGGCCCGTGGTCAGCAGCAGGATGCCAAGAAACCTGTCGATGGCCGTGCGTTGGCGAGCCATGAGGACAATCATCGCACCCGCCAGAATGACCAGTGCGAAAGGACCCTGGTACAGGAACGCGTGTAGCGCGGTGCCACGGGGGAGGTCGTAAATCGCCGCGGCCACAAACAGGCTGGTTGCGACGAAGATTGCAGTGATGCGTGCATCGATACGTCGGTGGTACATTTCCCCAACGCCGATTGTCAGCATTGTCATGCCAATGAGCACCGTCGCGAAAGCGCAGAGTGCCCAGAGCCGCGGTGGACTGCCAAAGGCCACCAGCAACTCGCTGATCGCGGAGAGTGATGCGACACCGAAGCCCGCTCCCAGCCACATCGCCGCCGTCCTCGAGTGGCTGCGCCGTGCAACCACAACGAAGAACGCGCTGAAGGACAGGGCGACAATGAAATTGACTACCAGGAAAAATGCTGCCCCGTTCATTCTCTTGCCGCCGTGCTTCGGGCCGAGTGCCCATCTTCGATCTCCACAACTATAGAGGAAAAGTGAAGACTTTCATCCAGGACCGTCGACACTCGCGGCATGCCAGCAGGCACTCCCTGCGCGGTCAAGCGACACCCTGAATGGCTCGTTTTGGCGCAGCTCACGTTATTGTGACATGCGGTGAATACTGCCGCTTTCAAGTCGGTGAAGTCACTCTGATGCTCGTTTACCGGCCAATTACCGCAGTAAATCGTGCGATTTTCGCAAGAAACGGATGATCACGGCTCATGCTGCTCTGTGAGGGTAGAAGGGATTTTACTCAAGATTCACGATAATCGCGATTGTTCACTTTGTCTTAAACCTCTTTTCGGGGCGGCTTGATATCTCGTGGTGCATGGTTATTGCGAGTTATTCAGGTCTGATTGATCCCGATCGAGCCCCAGCAGGTTCGGCGAAATCACTCGTCGTTCGTGTCGTGACGGAGGCGTTCTTCCAATCCGACGAATATGCGGATCTGTTTGCGCGATCGACTGCGTCAGCATTCCAGCATCCGCTCTGGCTCCAGGCCTTCTATCGTCACCTGGCACCATCACGTGCTGCCAAACCAGTCGTATTGGTCGGGCGACCGGCCGATGGCCAACCCGCGTGTCTCGTTCTGCCGTTGATTGCGCGCAAACTTTCAGGCGTCACGCTCCTGGAAAGCGCGGATCTGGGGGTCAGCGATTATGCTGCGCCCGTAGTGGATCTCGACTGGTGGCAGATGCCCGGAGATCATGCTTCGCTCCGCTCAACTATCGCCGCAGCATTGCCAGCTCACGACATTCTGCGGGTGAAGCCCATTCGAGATGAGCATATCGAACTATGGCAGGCGCTCCTTCCGGGCAGTGCCACCAAGCTCACCTTTTCTGCGCATGCCGCCGACCTTGTTGCGCCCGCGGAGCTCTGGCGCGAACAGGCGCTCACCGAGAGCTTTGCCCGTTATCTCTCGCGTAAGCGGAAGCGGTTTCTCAAGGGTGATAGAGCCCGGCTGGTTGTCCTCGAGGGTGAGGACGCGATCGGCACCGCGTTGGACCGTCTTGCCGCGTTGCGAGAGGGGCGTTTCGATGGCGATGTGATTGCCGCTCCGGCCGCGCGCACCTTTTATCGAGCCGTAGCTCAAACCGGCGCGCAGACCGCTTACTCGCGCATATACGCCTTGGAAGTAGGAGGTGAGGCGATCGGCTACACCTTTTGTGTCGCGCACCGTTCGCGGCTGCATTACCTGCTCATCGGCTGCGATTATCGGGCCCATGGCCGCCACTCACCAGGTCTCCTGCTCTATGACGGGATGATCGAAGATTGGATCAAGACTGGCGGTCAGATCTTCGATTTCACGATCGGAGATGAACCTTTCAAGTCGGATTTCGGAACAGTACCAACACCGCTCCACGTGCTGACGCATGCCACCACGTTGCGTGGCACGCTCGCTCTCGTCGCAACGCGCTGGCGTGAGCGCTGGCGTGAAAATTCCGCAGCCACGACCACGAGCCCCTTTGCCAACCGCCAATCATCCGAGGAGGATCATGGATGAGCGAGCGCCCGGCTTTCCTTGAGAATTCCGTCATCATCGCAGCCCATCCGGATGACGAATTGCTCTGGTTCAACGCCATATTGCATGACGTTGACGAAGTCATCGTCGTTTACCGCGATTTCTGGGCTCAGCCCGGCCTGGGTGAAAAGCGTGCCGCTGCACTTGCCGAGTTTCCGCGACCTGGAGTGAGCTGCCTCGACCTTTCGGAATCGGGCGCTGCCGGCTGCGCGAACTGGGAGGATCCGCGCGAAAGCGCAGATGGCATCGTTCTGAGCTTTGAAAGCCAGCGACGTGAACTCACACGTATGTCGCGCCTTGCACTTGGCAAAGTGGGCATGGGCGAACTACGTGTGGCCGAGCACAGTGTGCTGACGGCTTACCAGAACAATTTCGTGAAGATACAGAGTTTGCTGCGCGTCCGGCTTCGTCGGGGCATGAATGTTTTCACGCACAATCCCTGGGGGGAGTATGGGCACGAGGAACATGTCCAGCTCTTCCGTGTCCTCCAAGGACTGAGGGACGAGATCGGCTTCAATCTCTGGATGTCGAACTATTGCACCAACCGCTCGCTGCCTCTGGCGATGCGCTATTTCCAGACCTCCCCCGGGCAGCCGATCCGTCTGCCGACCAACAAGGTGTTCGCGGAAGAAGTGGCATCCATCTACAAGCGTCATGGCTGCTGGACCTGGGCGGACGACTGGCGATGGTTCGATGACGAGTGGTATCTGCCGGCCCCCCGCCATGGTGCGACGCCACAGGCGCATCAGCACTTGTTCCCGCTGAACCTTTTCACCATCGATGTTGCGCAGAAGCGGCCCTGGCTCACTGTCGCTGTGGGGTCGGCGGCGGCTGCATCGGCGCTGATGGTCGCTGCGGACTTCTAGCTGGGCACCGAACCGAGGGAACATCGAGGCGACATGGACGCTGCGGATTGCCGGACGACAACCATCACTCTCACAAAGACAGACATCAGTAACACGAGCCAAAACTTGAACGGTGTTCCAGTGCAGACCACGCTTGATAACTTCAACCTCGCAGCCCCCTTCTGGGCATGTGCCAGGGTCCATCCAGGATCTGCTGCCCTCGTTGTTGCTCGGCGCGAGTTTACCTATGACGCCTCGGCGCAGAAGATCGCGCGGCTTGCCGGCTATCTGGCGCCTCGGCTTAAGCAGCGGCGGGTCGGGGTTCTGGCTACCCGCAGTCTGGAAGGCTATGTCGGTGTGCTCGGAGCCTGCATGGCCGGAGCGACCTATGTGCCGCTGAACCAGAAGTGGCCAGCCGAGCGGCTGGTCAAGCTGTTGGGCCTGCTTCAGCTCGACGCCCTGATCGTCGATCGCAACGGGATTGGTCTTCTTGCTCCGGAGGTCATGGCTGCCGCGCCCGAGATCATCATCGGACCGGAAAAGGCCGACATGCCGGCAACCGTCGATCCTCGCATCGTGCCGCTGGACGCCTTGACCGATGCACCGCTTGCGGCACCCGTCATGGTGGAGCCGCAGCACGAGGCCTATATCATCTTCACTTCCGGGACGACTGGACTTCCCAAGGGGGTGGTTATTTCGGCCGGCTCGCTCGCTTCCTATCTGGCGCAGGCGCGTTCCTGGACCGGGTTAGGGTCCGAAGACCGCGTCGCCGAGGCGCATGATCTGACTTTCGATCTCAGCGTGCACAACCTGTTCCTGACACTGGAATCGGGTGCCGCGTTGCATGTCATGTCGGCTCTCGAACTGTCGGCGCCCCAGCACTTCATCCGCAGCCATGGCATTACGGCCTGGATGTCGGTGCCGACCATCGTCAACATGATGCGCGCGACCGGTTCCCTAAAGCCCGGTGTGTTCGAGACGATCCGTCTGTCGATCTTTTGCGGGGAGCCTCTCCCAGGTGCGACCGTCGAGGCCTGGGCGGTTGCTGCGCCGAACAGCGCTATAGAGAACATCTATGGGCCAACGGAATGCACAGTGGTGATGCTTCGGCAGACCGTGGGTGCAGAGCTGCCGCTTACCCCCGGCCGGGGTGTTGTCGCGATCGGCAGACCATTCAGCGACGGAAAGATCGCGATCCTTGGTCCTGATCTGCAGCCTGTCGCTGCCGGTGAGCCGGGGGAGATCGCGCTTGGCGGACCGCAGGTCGGTATCGGATACTTCGCCTCGCCTGAGCAGACCGCAGACCGCTTTCGCGAGATCGGCGGAGAGCGCTGGTACCTGACCGGGGATCTCGGCATGTGCGACGCCGAGGGGATCTACCACCATCTCGGGCGGACGGACAACCAGGTGAAGGTCAAGGGAAACCGGATCGAGCTGGAAGAGGTCGAGGCGCATCTGCGGCTTGCGGCCGACAGCACGGTGGTTGCTGTCGTGGCCTGGCCCTTTGTCGATGGTTCTGCGGCGGGCCTCGTCGGCTTCGTTGCGGGCAGCCGTGAAACGGCCGCTTCCATCCAGACGAACATGCTGCGATCCCTGCCGCGCTACATGGTTCCGGAAGTCATCCATCTCAAGGATGCGCTGCCTGTCAACATCAACGGCAAGGTGGATCGGCGTGCTCTGCGCAGCCTTCTTGAAGGGGGGGCCTCGTGAGCGTTATCCCCGGGCAGGAAGGGATAAGTCCCCTGCAGCGCCTGCTGCAGCTGCGTCGTTCGTGGCTGACGATCGATACGAATCCGGATGCACGTGCCCATGTCCGGACGTTTCGCGGTCTGCTCCTCATCCATGTGCTGTTTCTGGCGGCTCTCGGCTTGAGTTTGCAGATCAGTCTGCCGGCGCTCGCGCTGATCGGGCTGACGCTTCTTGCCGCCGCGCGATGGCCGGGACACCGGCTCGCCATCCTCATCACGTCAAGTCTGGTGTTTCTGCTGCTGCGGCCCTTCCGGACGGCAGACATGAGCGCGATGGTGGGGGATCTGGCTTCTGCGCTTGGGACCGGCATCCCTGTGCCTCCGCTCGCCTTGCAGATTGCAGGCGTGTTGCTTTTCCTCGGTTTTGCTCAGGCCATGATTGCTGGCCAGCGCATGAGCAGCGGCCTCTGGTCGCGACGTCCGGTGCTGGTGCAGCTGACCGGGTTCCTCGCCTTGCTCGCCGTCGCCGCCTTCCTGCCGCCGGGGAATTACGGTCATGCCATTCTCTGGGCGTTCGTGGCCGTATGGGCCTCGTGCTTCTGGTTTCTTGCCTATGCGGCTGTTGACCTGAAGGCGAAGGCCGCAGCACCCGACAGTGTCCGGGCGCTTTACATGCGGCCGGTCTGGGGCGGCGATGTCGCACCGATGGGCAAGGGGCTATCCTTCCTCAAGCGGTTCGAGGCGAAGGACGAGGAGGCGCTGGCCGTGACGCGCCTGAAGGCGCTGAAGCTTGCCGTCTGGACGGCTATCCTCAGCTGGACAAGTCTGGCCGTGACCACCCTGTTCCACGAGATGCTGGGTGTGCCGAAGCTCGGTTTCATGATCCTCAATCCCGAGGACGCGGCGGCCATGCCTATCGGGCTCAGATGGCTGGGTCTCTTCGTCAATTACGGCGTGGATCTGTTGATCATTGCGGCCTGGGGGCATGCCATCGTCGCCGTGGCACGGATGATGGGTTACAATATTCCGCGCAACACGGTGAACCCGCTCGCATCCCGCTCGATCGCCGAGTTCTGGAACCGCTATTACTATTACTTCAAAGAGGTTCTGGTCGATTTCTTCTTCTATCCAGCCTTCATGCGCTGGTTCAAGACATCGCCACGTCTGCGCATCGCGTTCGCCACGTTCTGTGCGGCGGGTTTCGGCAATTTCCTCTATCACCTGATCTTCGTGTCCCATGTCTTTGCCGATGGGACGCCGCTTGATGAACTCGACCGGTTCGAAACACTCGCCTTCTATGTGTGCCTGCTCTCGGCGGGGCTGATCATGTCGCAGATCTGGGGGCGCAAGACCTCGCCTGATGACGGCTTCTGGCGCCATCAGGTCTGGCCGCGGATCAACGTGGCCCTGTTCTTCTGCTTCCTGAAGATCTTCGACAGTGTTTGGCTGGAAGGCCAACTGTCGGATCGCTTTCACTTCCTGTTTGGCCTGTTTGGAGTCTGACCTGCCATGACCACCGATAAGATTGCGTCCATCCGTGCCCGCGTCCAGGGACTGCTCGAAGAACGTGGCGACAGGCAGCCGCTTCACGATACAGACTCGCTGTTCTTCAGCGGCCGGCTGGATTCGCTTGCGGCCACGCATCTGATGATGCTGCTTGAGGAGACGTTTGGGATCGACCTCGCCGCGGCCGATTTCGACGTGACCCGTCTCGACAGCCTGGCCGAGATCGAGGCCTTCGTCAGCGAGACCCAGGCATAGCCGAACTCGCATTGCGTTTGATCCAGGCCGGCATTGCCCTTGTCAGGCCGGCTCTGGCGCCCCGTTTCGACAGGGGCTTGTTCAAGGAAGTGCTTGTATCCCCCGCCCGCCTGGCCTAGTAAATATTTTCCAGAGGTTTACCAGCCTCATGGAGATGCGGGTTGAGGAGGCAGGCCGCCGTGGTGACGATCAAGGAAATTGCGAAGGCCGTTGGCGTGTCATCGGGAACGGTGTCGCGTGTCCTGAACTACGACCAGACCCTCTCCATCTCCGAGGTGAAGCGTCAGGCGATCATCGAGACCGCCGAGGCGCTGAACTATGCGACGCCAAGGGCGCGCAAGAATGCGCTTTCGGCGCCGTTTTCGATCCCCATGGGGCTTCACGCCGACGTCTCCGCGAACATCGCGGTCATCCATTTTCTGGCGCCGCACGAGGAGCTGGTGGACCCTTATTACGTGGGCGTCCGGCTCGGCATCGAAGCGCGCTGCCGCGAATACAAGATCGAGATTGCCCGGGTGTTCAATCCCGATGTGCCGATCGATCTGGCCATGCTGACGGGCATTTCGGCGGCGATCGTCGTCGGACATCATCCCAAGGCCGAGATCGAGGCGATGGCCAAGGTCTGCCCCCATCTCGTCATGGCCGACTACAATCCGCGTATGCCGCAGTTCGACTGCGTGCGCGCCGATCTCGGCGAAGCGACTTTGACGATCCTCGACAGCCTCGACAATGCCGGATACCAGCGCGTCGGCTTCGTTGGCGGCTACGAGCTGATGGACAATGATGCGTTGATGCATGGCGAGCAGCGCTGCAAGGCCTTTATCGAATGGCACGAGGCGCGGGGGCGCTATCGGCCCGAGCTTCTGGCGCTCGGACAGAGCGAGCGGTTTGGCCAGAACCTGCGCCTCGAGACGGGTTATCAGCAGGCCAAGTCGCTCCTGGCTCTGGACGTGCGGCCCGATGCAATCGTTGCGGCCAACGACAACATGGCGATCGGCACCTATCGGGCGATCCAGGAGGCCGGGCTTTCGATCCCCGGGGACATTGCGGTCGTCGCTTTCAACGACATTCCAGTGGCACAGTTTCTGATGCCGCCGCTTTCCACCATGCGGATTCCGGGTGAGCTGATCGGCGAGGTGGCGGTCGACCTGCTCGTCGAACGCCTGAATGGCCGCGACTATGCCAAGCACGTGACGCTGCCGACCGAGATGATCTGGCGGGGCAGTGCAAAGAAGCCGCCGGTGGGCTGATCGCAGCGACGGTATCTTGCGCGATCCCAAGCACTTACCGCAGCGCACAAAATATTTAGTAAAAATTTTCTTGGCTATGTTCCAAATTTCGGGAATAGTGACCGCGAGGCAGGGGATGAGGCTGCCACATTCAACGTCATATTGGGAGGAACACATGGATTATTCTCGCCTGCTCAAGCGCTCCGTCACCGGAGCCGCGACCGGGGCTGCCCTTCTTTGCAGCACGGCAGCCTTTGCCGGTGAAGTCACCATCTGGTGCTGGGACCCGAACTTCAACGTTGCGATCATGAAGGAGGCCGCTGCCCGCTATACCGCGAAGCATCCGGATACCACCTTCAACATCGTCGACTTTGCCAAGGCCGATGTCGAGCAGAAGCTTCAGACGGGTCTTGCCTCCGGCATGACCGACACGCTGCCGGACATCGTGCTGATCGAGGACTACGGCGCGCAGAAGTACCTGCAGTCCTTCCCCGGTTCGTTCGCCGCGCTGACAGACAAGATCGATTATTCCGGCTTTGCCAAGTACAAGGTCGATCTGATGACGCTTGAGGGCCAGGTCTATGGCGTGCCCTTCGATTCCGGCGTCACCGGCCTCTACTACCGCAAGGACTATCTGGAGCAGGCAGGTTACAAGGCCTCCGACATGGAGAACCTGACCTGGGATCGCTTCATCGAGATCGGCAAGGACGTGAAGGCCAAGACCGGCCATGAGATGATGGCGCTCGACAGCAATGATGGCGGTCTGATCCGCATCATGATGCAGTCCGGCGGCCAGTGGTATTTCAACGAAGACGGCAGCCTCAATATCACGGGTAACGCTGCGCTGAAGGCTGCACTCGAAACCCAGGCGCGCATCGTCAACGAAGGCGTGGCCAAGCCGACCAGCGGCTGGAACGATGGTATCAGCGCGCTGACGTCGGGCGATGTTGCCTCCGTCCTCATGGGCGTCTGGATCACCGGCACCGTCAAGTCGCAAGCCGATCAGGCAGGCAAGTGGGCGCTGACGGCGATCCCGAAGCTCAACATCGATGGTGCGACCGCAGCCTCCAACTTGGGCGGCTCCAGCTGGTATGTTCTCGAGGCTTCTGCCGAGAAGGACGAGGCGATCGACTTCCTCAATGAAGTCTATGCCAAGGATCTCGACTTCTACCAGAAGATCCTGACCGAACGTGGCGCCGTTGGTTCGCTGCTGGCCGCCCGCACCGGTGAAGCCTACCAGAAGCCCGACGACTTCTTCGGCGGCGACAAGGTCTGGCAGAAGTTCTCCGACTGGCTTGTCCAAGTGCCGGCGGTGAACTACGGCATCTTCACCAACGAGCTGGACACGGCTGTCACGGCGAACTTCCCGGCCCTTCTCAAGGGCACGCCTGTCGATGACGTTCTGAAGGCCATTGAAGATCAGGCTTCCACTCAGATCCAGTAAGCCATCCCACAGGGGCTCATTGTCCAGGCTTGGGCCCCTGTTCTCCCGGAGACGTGCGGCGGCAATGCCGCGCGCCTTCCGCCAAATATTCCGTGACCAATGATCGGGCTCAGGGACACCGCATGGCCACCACATCCAGATCCAGCTTGAAGCGCTACTACGACGTAAACGGGTGGCTGTTTGTGCTGCCGGCCGTCACGCTGATTGCGATTTTCATGCTCTATCCGATCCTGCGTTCTCTCGTGCTGTCCTTCTATTCCGGGCGCGGGATGATGCTGAAATTCTCCGGCACCGGTAATCTCGAGCGGCTGTGGAATGATCCGGTTTTCTGGCAGGCGCTGCAAAACACCGTCATCTTCTTTGTCGTGCAGGTGCCGATCATGATCACCATGGCGCTGATCCTGGCGGCCATGCTGAACAATCCGAAGCTTCGCTATTCCGGCCTGTTCCGGACGATGATCTTCCTGCCCTGCGTTTCCTCGCTGGTGGCCTATTCCATCCTGTTCAAGAGCATGTTCTCGCTCGACGGCGTGGTGAACAACACGCTGCTCGCCATCGGCATCATCGGCGAGCCGATCGGCTGGTTGACCGATCCCTTCTGGGCCAAGGTGCTGATCATCATCGCCATTACCTGGCGCTGGACCGGCTACAACATGATCTTCTATCTGGCGGCACTCCAGAACATCGATCGCTCGATCTACGAAGCGGCGAAGATCGATGGCGTGCCGTCCTGGGGGCGTTTCGCGTTTCTCACCATCCCGATGCTGAAGCCGGTGATCTTGTTCACCACGATTACCTCGACCATCGGAACGCTGCAGCTGTTCGACGAGGTCTATAACTTCACCGAAGGCACCGGCGGGCCGGCGAATTCGACGCTGACGCTATCGCTCTACATCTACAATTTGACGTTCCGCTTTATGCCGAGCTTCGGTTATGCCGCAACCGTCTCCTATGTGATCGTGCTGATGGTGGCGGTTCTCTCCTTCCTGCAATTCTATGCCGCGAGGGAACGCAAATGATGACCACGCTTCGCCGCCGGCTGCCTGACATCGTGCAATACAGCGTGCTGTCGCTTGCGGCCTTCCTTTCGATCTTTCCGTTCATCTGGATGGTGATCGGGGCAACCAATACCACGAGCGAGATCATCCGCGGGAAGGTCACCTTCGGCACGGCCCTGTTCGACAACATCGCCTCCTTCTTCGCGCAGGTGGATGTGCCGCTGGTGTTCTGGAACTCCGTCAAGATCGCTCTGGTCGGCACGGCGCTGACGCTGCTCGTCTCTTCGCTTGCCGGTTACGGGTTCGAGATGTTCCGCTCGAAGCTGCGCGAGCGCGTCTATACCGTGATCCTTTTGACGCTGATGGTACCGTTTGCAGCCCTGATGATCCCGCTCTTCATGCTGATGGGGCAGGCGGGGCTGCTGAACACGCATATCGCGATCATGCTGCCGATGATCGCGTCGGCCTTTATCATCTTCTATTTCCGCCAGGCCTCAAAAGCCTTTCCGACCGAGCTTCGCGATGCGGCCAAGGTGGATGGGCTGAAGGAGTGGCAGATCTTCTTCTACATCTATGTGCCGGTGATGCGCTCCACCTATGCGGCGGCCTTCGTCATCGTCTTCATGCTGAACTGGAACAATTATCTATGGCCGCTGATCGTGCTGCAGTCGAACGACACGAAGACGATCACGCTGGTCGTGTCCTCGCTCGCCTCAGCCTATTCGCCCGAATACGGCACGGTGATGATCGGCACGATCCTCGCCACCCTTCCCACTCTCCTCGTCTTCTTCGCCATGCAACGCCAGTTCGTGCAGGGCATGCTCGGCTCCGTGAAATAGGACTTTGAAATGCGCATTATCGAGACTTTCAACAAGGACTGGACCTTCCGTGCCGGTTTTGAGCCGGGTTTTGCCTCGGCTTCGCAGCCGGGCGAGACGGTCCAGCTTCCCCATACGGCGGTCGAGCTGCCCTATAATTATTTCGACGAGAAGAGCTATCAGAAGGCCTTTACCTATCAGAAGGTCATTGCCTGGGAGCCGCGTTTCGAGGGCAAAGAAGTCTCGCTGGTGTTCGATGCCGCCATGGCCGACAGCGTGGTCTATCTGAATGGCGTCGAGATCACCGCGCACAAGGATGGCTATACGCCGTTTGAAGCCCGGCTCACGCCGCATCTGAAGGCTGGCGACAACCTGCTGACGGTGAAGATCGACGGTTCGGAAAACCCCGAGATCCCGCCTTTCGGCGGCGTGATCGACTATCTCACCTATGCCGGCATCTATCGCGACGTCTGGCTGAAGGTGACCGCGCCGGTTTCGATCAGGAACGTCAAAATCGAGACGCCGGATGTTCTTTCCGAGTCCAAGCAGGTGACGGCGAAGGTCTGGATTTCCAATCCGACGGATCAGGCGCTTTCCGGCAAGGTCACGGCTGTTCTGAAAGATGGCGCAGGTCAGGAGATCGCGCGCACCGAGGCGACCGTATCAGGCGCAGAGGTTTCGCTCAGCCTTTCCGGGCTTCAGGGCATCACGCTCTGGGATATCGACAATCCCGCTCTCTATCACCTCACGGTGACGCTGGAGACGGCAGCCGGTGCCGATGCCGTGACGAGCCGTTTCGGCTTCCGTGCGGCCGAATACACGATCGACGGCTTCAAGCTGAATGGCCGTGTTGTGAAGCTTCGGGGTCTCAACCGTCACCAGGCCTGGCCGCATCTCGGCTACGCCATGGGTCGGCGCGGTCAGGAAAAGGATGCAGACATCCTGAAGTTCGACCTCGCCTGCAATATTGCGCGCACCTCGCACTACCCGCAGTCGAAATACTTCCTCGACCGTTGCGACGAGATCGGCCTGCTGGTCTTCGAAGAGATCCCCGGCTGGCAGCATATCGGCGGCGATAGCTGGAAGGCCGAGTCCGTTCAGAACGTCCGCCGGATGATCGAGCGCGACTGGAACCATCCGTCGATCATCATCTGGGGCGTGCGCATCAACGAGAGCCAGGACGATCACGACTTCTATGTCGAGACGAACGCCATGGCGCGCTCGCTCGACACG
This sequence comes from Rhizobium sp. AQ_MP, assembly GCF_014237835.1. Taxonomy (GTDB): domain Bacteria; phylum Pseudomonadota; class Alphaproteobacteria; order Rhizobiales; family Rhizobiaceae; genus Allorhizobium. The sequence goes on along the minus strand of NZ_JACJVI010000016.1, from coordinate 78,167 downwards.
ACCCGCCAGACCGGCGGCGTGCGCTACATTACCGACAGCGAGTTGCTCGAAGACGTCTATACGATGAACGATTTCATCCTCGGCATGGAGGAAATGCCCGGCCATAATCGCGAGCGGCTGGTGCTGCGCGACCAGCGCGAGGTCACCGGTCTCGACCGCAAGGTGCCCTACATGATCACCGAATATGGCGGTCACATGTATCCGACCAAGCGCTTCGATCAGGAGCAGCGGCAGGCAGAGCATGTCAGCCGGCATCTGGCGATTCTGAATGCGGCCGCAGGCGACCCGTCGATCTCGGGCTCCACCGGCTGGTGCATGTTCGACTACAACACGCACAAGGATTTCGGCTCCGGCGATCGTATCTGCTATCACGGCGTCACCGACATGTATCGCGAGCCGAAATTCGCGGCTTACGCCTATGCTTCGCAGGGCGACCCCAAGGACAAGATCGTCATGCAGCCGGTCAGCTTCTGGGCGCGGGGCGAGCGCAATATCGGCGGCGTGCTGCCGTTGATCGTGCTGACCAATTGCGACTATGTGGAAATCCGCATGGGCCATATCGTCAAGCGGATCGAGCCTGATACGAAGACCTATCCGCATCTGCCGCATCCGCCCTGCATCCTCGACCACAGCATGGTCACGCCTGAGGAATTCGGCGAATGGGGCATGACCTGGCGGGATGGCGAACTCGTCGGCTTCCTCGACGGCAAGGAGGTTGTGCGCCGTCATCTGCCAGCCGATCCACTGCCGACAACCCTCGATATCGCGGCTGACGATACCGAGCTGCGGGCTGGCGAGAAGGACACGGTTCGCGTGATGCTGCGGGCGCTCGATCAGGGTGGCAATGTCCTGGGCTTCTTCGATGATCCGGTCGAAGTCAGCCTCGAAGGTCCGGGCCGTATCGTCGGCCCCACGCTCCTTTCCTTCAAGGGCGGGGCCGTCGGCGTCTATGTCGAAGCCGGAAACCAAGCCGGACGCTTGACGCTGACTGCCAAGTGCCGTCCCTTCGGTACCCAGCGCATCACCTTCAACGTCACCTGAGCGAGGCTTAAATGGCAGAGGTCCGGCTCACCGATATCCGCAAGTCCTATGGTCGGCTCGAGGTCATCAAGGGGGTGAACCTTGAGGTGCGCTCCGGAGAATTTGTCGTCTTCGTCGGCCCGTCCGGCTGCGGAAAGTCCACGCTGCTGCGGATGATCGCGGGGCTCGAGGACATCACTTCCGGGGAGCTGACGATCGGCGGCGCGGTGATGAACGATGTCGATCCGTCGAAGCGCGGCATCGCCATGGTGTTCCAGACCTATGCGCTCTATCCGCACATGACCGTGCGCGAGAATATGGGCTTTGCGCTACGCTTTGCCGGCATGGCGAAGGACGAGATCGAGCGACGAGTCAATGCTGCCGCGAAGATCCTGGAACTCGACGCGCTGATGGATCGCAAGCCGAAGGCTCTGTCCGGCGGTCAGCGCCAGCGTGTTGCCATCGGTCGTGCCATCGTGCGTCAGCCGGACGTTTTCCTGTTCGACGAGCCGCTGTCGAACCTCGATGCCGAACTGCGTGTCCACATGCGCGTCGAGATCGCCCGGCTGCACAAGGAACTGAACGCCACCATCGTCTATGTCACGCATGACCAGGTCGAGGCGATGACGCTGGCCGACAAGATCGTCGTCATGCGCGGCGGGATCGTCGAGCAGGTCGGTGCGCCGCTGGCGCTCTATGATGACCCCGACAATATGTTCGTCGCCGGCTTTATCGGTTCGCCGCGGATGAACTTTCTGCCGGCAGTGGTGATCGGTCAGGCGGAGGGTGGACAGGTGACGGTAGCGCTGAAAGCACGGCCGGATACGCAACTGAAAGTTTCCTGCGCGGCTCCGCCGAAGGTCGGCGATGCCGTGACGGTCGGCATACGGCCGGAGCACTTTTTGCCTGATGGCAGCGGCGATGCGCAACTGACGGCGCATGTCGATGTCGTTGAGCATCTTGGCAATACGAGTTTTGTCTATGCCCATACGGTGCCCGGCGAGCAGATCATCATCGAGCAGGAAGAGCGTCGTCATGGCGGCCGGCTTGGCGACGAGATCACAATCGGGCTCGCTGCGAAGACCAGCTTTCTCTTCGACGCTTCGGGGCGGCGCATTCGCTAGGGTAAGGCCTCGGACCGCGCTCGGCGGCCAGATTCCGCGTTTCAAGTTGAGCGATTTTCTCGTTGGCGTTTTTCGGGCGCTCCGCGTGACGTCTGAAGTTCTCGTCCTTTTGGGCTGGGCAACCTCTGGTCGCCGCTCCGTGCTGCGCGGTTATCCGACTTTTGTTGGCTCAGGCCATGGCGCTCACCATCGCCTAAGATGAAGCGCTTCTAAAAAAATTTTTCATTTTGTGTTTTGCGCCGAAATCGGATTGATATGGCATATCTTCCGGTCAGATGTGCCTTTATCCCGGCGTTTCATCTGATGCGGCTTGCTAGGGGAGGAGAGCTGCGGCAATGAAGTCCAGAAAAATATTCATTGCTGATTCTACGGCTGATGGGCAGTCTCTTCAGGAAGCGCTGAACGCGGCAGCCGAGCAGGGCGTTGCCTTACATCTGACGAAGGGGATTTATCGGACGCGGGCCTTGCGTCTGCCAAGCGGCACGGATCTCTGCCTTGAGGAGGGCGCCGTGCTGCGCTTCAGTCCCGACTATGCGCAGTATGCTTCGAACACGGTTGACGTTATCGCCGAAGATTCCGATCGCGCTTTGATGCTTGCCCGCGATGCACGGTCCATCCGCATCCACGGGGCTGGTTCTATCGAAGCGCCGGGTGAATCCTTTATCGAGGGCATGCTGGAGGAGATGGGGACATACATCCCGTCGCGCCTTCGACCGAGGACCCTGATCATCGATCGCTGCTCCGATGTGCGCATCGAAGGCATCAAGATCTGCCTTTCGGCCATGTGGACGGTTCATCTGATCCGCAGCAAGGATGTCACCCTTGACGGTTTGAGCATCATCAATGACCGCAAGATGCCCAATACCGACGGGGTGGTCATCGATGCCTGCGAGCGTGTGACGATCGAGAACTGTGTGATCGACACGGCGGACGACGGCGTCGTGCTGAAGACGAGCCGCGGGACCGACGGTGCGCCGATTGGTGCATGCCGGCAGATCCGGGTTTCCGGCTGCCAGATCATCAGCGAGAGCTGCGCTCTGAAGCTCGGAACGGAGAGCTTCGCGGATATGGAGAACATAGTCTTTGAAGACTGCGAGATCGCCCATAGCAACCGGGCGCTCGGTCTTTTCTCGCGCGATGGGGGGCGGCTTGCCAATGTGACCTTCCGGCGTCTCAAGCTCGAATGCCGGGAAACACCGGAAGGCTTCTGGGGCTCGGGCGAGGCGATCACGGCAACCGCTCTCGATCGTCGCAGCACGCAGCCTGCTGGTGTGATCGAGAATGTGCTCTTCGAGGATATCCAGGGGCTGATGGAGGGGGCAATCAATCTCTATGCCGATCGGCCGGGTTTGATCCGGAATGTCACGCTGCGCCGTGTCCATATCCGCCAGCAGCCCGGGCGCTTCAACGCCTGCCGCTACGATGTACGTCCAACGAAGTTCGATCTTGCGCCATCACCCGACGCCGCGGGCCGCGCCAATGCCTGGGTCCGAGGGGAGGATGGCAAGGTGATCGGTCTCGTGCCCTATCCCGGCGGGATGCCGGGCGTCTTTGCCTCCAATGTTCAAAATCTCGCACTCGAAGACGTCGAAGTGCGCCGCCCCGATTTTCTGCCCGAGGGCTTTCATCCCGAGCCGGTCGTGATCCTGCAGGATCAGGCCCCGGTTTGGTCGTGATGTTGTTGCGGGAGGGCCGTCCATGAAGACCATTCGCAAGCTCGACAAACTGCTGTCGGTTCTCGCCGAGCATATCTTTCAGCCGCTCGGTGTTCAGGTGCCGCTGGTCTATCGGCAGGCGGCATCCGATGAGCGCGCGGCCATGGTGGCATCCAATCGCGCGGACTGGACGCCTGTCGGGCGTGATCATATCTGGGGCGAACCGGATGGCTATTACTGGTTCGGGGGCAAGGTTGCCTTGCCAGACGGCATCGACGGTCTGCGCATCTTCGGTCGTATCGAAGCCGCCTTCGGCAATGTCATGGGGCGGAGCGATCCGCAGTGCCTTGTGCGGGTCGACGGACGGATCGCGCAGGGTGGTGACGCAAACCACCGCGAATTTCCGCTGAGCCTGAACGCGGTTGCGGGGCAGGTCCATGACCTCCTCATCGAGGCCGGAACCATCGAGGACCGGCGTCAGATCGGCTTCGGCGTGACGCTGCATCGCCACGACCCTGACGTCGAGAATGTCTATTACGATCTGCGGGTGCCGCTCGATGTGGCGCGGCTGCTGGATGAAAACGATCCGCGTCGCCACTTCATTCTGCGGGTGGTCGAGCAGGCCGTCGATGCCATCGATCTGCGACCGGGCAATCCGGAGAGGTTTGCGGCCTCCCTGGAGGTTGCGCGGTCGATCGCTTCCGCCATCTATCAGGCCGGTGACTTCGAGGAAAAGCCTGTCGTCGTCGCGACCGGGCATACGCATATCGATGTGGCCTGGCTCTGGCGGGTGCGGGAGACGCGGCAGAAGATGGCGCGCTCCATGGCGACCATGCTCTCGCTGATGGACGAGTTTCCCGACTACCGCTTCATGTACAATCAGTGCGTTCTGCTCGACTATCTGCGCGAGGACTATCCCGAGCTTTTCGATCGCATTCGCGGCCAGTTCTCGGCTGGCCGCTTCGAGATCGAGGGCGCTCTCTGGCTGGAGCCGGATGTCAACATCGCCGGCGGCGAAGCGCTTGTCCGCCACATTCTTTACGGTGTGCGCTATCATCAGGAAACCTTCGGTATCCGGCCGCGCATGGTCTGGCTGCCGGATACGTTCGGCTATACGGCCGCCTTGCCGCAACTGATGGCGAAGTCGGGGCTCGACAGCTTCGTCACCCACAAGCTTTCGTGGAACGACACCAACCGCATGCCGGAGGAAAAACTGTTCTGGCAGGGCATCGATGGCAGTCAGGTGGTCGCTTACTTCCTGACCACGCAGCCCTATGACAGCAAGAGCATCGGCACGACCTACTGCCCGAACCTCAAGCCGACCCATGTCATGGGGACTTGGAAGCGTTACGGCCAGCAGCGGATCGGCGGCGAGCTCTTCCTCGTCTACGGCCATGGCGATGGCGGCGGCGGTCCGACGCGCGAGATGCTGCACAATATCCGCCGCATGGAGCGCAGCATTCCGGGCTGCCCCAAGGTCGAGCATGGGGCGATGCGGCCTTTCTTCGAGCGGTTGATCGCCGAGATGAAGGCCCATCCGCAGCGTTATCCGACCTGGGTCGGCGAGTTCTATCTCGAATTCCACCGCGGCACGTTGACCTCCGTCGCCAAGAACAAGCGCTTCAACCGTCTGGCCGAAATCGCGCTTCGGGAACTGGAGCTGATGGCGGTCCATGCCAAGCGCGCGAGCGGTCATGCCTATCCCCATCAGCGGCTCCGGTGCCTCTGGGACATCGTGATGCTCAACCAGTTTCACGACATCCTGCCCGGGTCGTCGATCGGTGCGGTCTATGAAGACAGCGATCGCGACTACGAGACTTTCTTCGCTGAGGCTAGCGCTCTGGCACAAGAGCTTGCCGATCGGATGAGTGGTCGCGGCGAATGCATGGTTCTGAATGCGACCGGCCGTTCCCGTGATGCTCTCGTTGCCTCGTCGCTGCTTGAAGATCGGGCGGTGCAGCAGATCGTGAGGGCTGATGGTGCGCGGCTCCCGGCTTTGCGTCTCACAGCGGTTCCGCCATTGGCGTTTGTGCCTCTGGACAGAGTTATCACTGTGCAGGCTGCTGCGTCAGATCTGGAGGTCTCTGTCCATCGGCTGGCCAATGCGCGTGTCGAGATCCTGTTCAATGATCGGGGGCGGATCGAGCATTTCCTCGACCGGGCGACAGGGCGGCCAATTCTGAAGCCCGGGCAGATCGGAAACCGGCTGCAGGCCTTCCGCGATCGTCCGGCTGAGTATGATGCCTGGGATATCGATTCCGATTTCGAGGACCAGGTTTTCGAGATCGACGATCTCGTGAGTGCCGAGGTCGTCGAGCGAGGCCCGTTGCGAGCCGCGATCCGCTTCGAATGGCGCTACGAGAACTCGCGGATCATGCAGGTCGTGGCCTTGGAGGCAGATGCACGACAGGTCGAGTTCGACACCTTTGTCGAGTGGCGCGAGCATAACACACTGGTGAAGACGGCGTTTCCGCTTGATCTTCAAGCCGCTGCCGTCGATGCCGAAATCCAGTTCGGCCATGTGCGGCGTGCCACGCATCGCAACACGTCCTGGGACAAGGCACGCTTTGAATGCGTCATGCAGCGCTGGGTCGATGTGACCGAGCCCGATTTCGGCGTCGCGTTTCTCAACGACAGCAAATATGGCTACGACGCACGGGGAACGGATGTCCGGCTGACCTTGCTGCGGTCGCCGACCTATCCCTGGCCGGATGCCGATCAGGGCGAGCATCGCTTCCGTTATGCTCTGATGGTGCATGACGGTGACAAGGACGTGGTGCACAGGGCTGCGGAAGACTTCAATCTGTCGCTGCGGCTGATTGCGGGCGCTCCTGCCTCGGATGCTTCGGCATCGACGACGGAACCTCTTCTTTGCGTGCTGACCGAGGGCATCGCTGTCGAGGCCGTGAAAGAAGCCGAAGATGGCGATGGCATCGTGGTTCGGCTCTGGGAAACGACCGGGCGTCATCGGTATGCGGACATCCAGCTTGCTCCCGGCCTGCTCCGCGCCGGCATCGTCGATCTGCTTGAGGAGTCGGTCGCTGATCTCAAAGTCGAGCAGCAGCTTCTGCATGTCCCGTTCAAGCCTTTTGAAATCATCAGCCTGAAATTGGGGAGGAGCGTCGCATGAGCGTCGACCAGGAAATCAACGTCAGCATCGACAACTTTCCAGAGGGCGAGAAGTCTTTCGTCGAAATCCCCTTCGAAGTCGGCGCCGATATCGAGCGGATCGAGATCGCCTATCATTTCCCGTTCGGCGGCGGTGGCAGCGTCATCGACCTCGGGCTGGCGCACAACGGTCGCATGCGCGGCTGGAGCGGCTCCGAACGCGGGTTCATCACGCTTGAGGAAGATCGCGCCACGCCCGGCTATGATTGCGGTCCGCTTGCGGGCGCCTGGCATGCCGTTCTCGGTATCGTGAAGATTGGCCCTGCCTGCAAGGTGGATCTCAAGATCAGGTTGATCAACAAACGTCAGCGCTGGCTGGTGGGCGAATTGCACAGCCATTCGGAGCACTCCGATGGCGGCGTGACCGTGCTCGACGCCATCCATCGTGCTCGCGCCGGCGGGCTGGCTTTCCTTGCGATCACCGATCACAACACCACCTCGCAGAATACGATCCGACCCGATGATCCCGGCATTCTCGTGATCCCGGCCATGGAGCTGACCTCTTTCTGGGGACACACCAATTTCCTCGGACTTGCGAAGCCTGTCGCCGACTGGCGTTGCCGAGGTCCGCATGAGGTGGTGGATCGCATGGCCGAGGCGCGGGCCAATGGGGCGACCATCGTCATCAACCATCCGTTCCAGAATTCGGCGGGTGGCAAGTGGCAGTCCGGCTTCGACGGTCCCTTTGATGCGCTGGAAATCTGGAACGGGCTCTGGACGCCGATGAATGCCCAGGCGCTGGCCTTCTGGCAGGAACTTCTGCTGGCGGGTCGGCAGATCCCGATCACAGGGGGGAGCGATTTCCACCTGAAGAACCGTCGTCGTCACGGGCATCCGAGCAATCGACTGCGGGTGACCGGCAGTTCGATTGCCGATATCCTTTCGGCGGTCAGGGCCGGAAGGAACGTGGTGTCGTTCTCACCTCACGACCTGACGGCGGAGCCAGTGGGAAGCGGCCATCCGGACTTCGGTTCCCGTATCCCGTCTGCCAGCGCGATTGCCGTGTCCTTCTCAGGGCTCGCCAATGGTGACGAGATCCGCTTCGTCGATGAAACGGGCTATACAGGTTCGGTCCGGCCGGAGGCTGGCCGGTTCACTGTCGAAACCAAGCTCTCTGCTCGGTTCCTGCGGTTCGAGGTGTGGCATGGCGAGGAGGCGCGCCTGTTCACCAATCCCTTCTACGCCGAATAAGGCTCAAGCCATGGACAGCACAGACCGACCGAAAGTCGGCATCAAGGATGTATCGCGTGAGGCGGGGGTGGCGCTCAGCACCGTCTCCCACGTCCTGAATGGGACGGCATCGATTTCCCCGGAGGTGCGAAGCCGGGTGCTCGAGGCGGCGCGGCGTCTCGGTTACCTCGCCAAACGGCAGCAGAAGGGCTCGATCGCCTCTCTGTCGACGGTCTATCTGGCGGTGCCGCCGGGCAATGTGCCGCATGTCGATACCAATCTCTTTTCCTGGACGCTGCTGACGGCTCTCACGCGCGAATGCGAGCGGCGCGGTGCGCGCGTCGTCGCTCATTCGGGTGGCGAGACGCTGAATGCCCAGGAGATCATCGACGGGGCAAAGTCGGTTTATGCCGATGGCATCATCCTCGTCTATGACGACAATCCGAAGCTTCTGCGGGCGCTTGCGTCTTCGGGGATTGCGGTGGTGCTGCTCAACGGCGAAGACCCGTCTATGTCGGTGGATACCGTGACGCCGGGCAATCGCTATGCCGCACGGCTTGCCACGGAATGGCTGCTGGCGCGGGGGCATCGACAGATCCTGCATCTGACCTGGCGCGGTCGCGGCACGATTACCCGTCGTGTCGACGGTTTTCTCGATGCTTATCGGGAGCGGCAGCTGCCGCTCGATCTCGGGCGGGTTTACATCGCAAACGGTTATCAGCCCGCTGATGGCGAGGCAGCGATCAAGGCTCTGCTTGCCGATAAGGCTGGGCTGGAGGGCATCAGCGCAATCTTTTGTGCATCAGACAATCTTGCGGTGGGCGCATTGGCCGCGCTTCACGCCCATGGTGTGAAGGTGCCCGAAGAGATCAGCGTCGTTGGTTTCGACGGCGTGGCGCTGGGTGATCTGACGAGGCCTCCGCTAACAACCGTGCGTGTTCCACTCCACGAGATGGCCGTTCTGGCGCTGCAGGCTCTGGAAAACAGGCTTTCCGTCTTCGGCCCCGATCACCCGCCATGCCGGATCGAACTGGGTTGCAAACTCATAGATCGGGAAAGCGCGACGGCTATCTAGCGCAAGTATATGTGAAATTTTTTTTATCTTGATTTCGGGGTATGTCTGTATAAACCTTCATGTATCGCAAGCATTACAGAGTAAGTGTGCGAAAATATTTTCGCTATCTGGGAGGATACGATGGTGCGAAATGAAAAAATTTCGAAGGCGGTGATCTCAATCTTGATGGCATCGTGCCTGGGAGGTTCTGCCTGGGCCTTCAATGAGTCGCCGATGCTCCAGGAACAGGTGAAGGCCGGCGCCCTGCCGCCGGTGGAGGAACGCCTGCCGGAAAAGCCGACGGTGGTGAATGCCGTTGAAGTGGGCCAATACGGTGGCAACTGGCAGCGCGCCTATAAAGGGCCTGGCGACCGCTGGGGACCGACCAAGCTGATGGAAGAGCGCGTGGTCAAGTGGTCTCAGGGGGCGGACGGCGAGCTCTCGCTGGTGCCCGGCTATGTCGAGTCCTTTTCGGTCAGCGAGGATTCCCGCACCTTCACGTTCACCCTGCTCAAGGGGCTGAAATGGTCTGACGGCCATCCGGTGACCACCGAGGATGTCGAGTTCTGGTACAACGACGTCTTCCTCAACAAGGACCTGCTTGCCTCCATCGACCAGACGCTCGCTCCTGGCGGCAAGCCGATGAAGCTGGAGGTCGTGGATGACCGCACCTTCAAGGTCAGCTTCGAAGACCCTTATGTCTATTTTCTGGAAATCCTCGCCAAGGACTCGACGGGGGAGCCGAGCCTTGACCGCCCGAGCTTCATTTTCCCGAAGCACTATCTGAAGCAATTCAACAATAAACACGCCTCCCAGGACCAGTTGGACGCGGCGGTGAAGAAGTTCGGCGTCGAGAAATGGCAGGATCTCTGGGGCTCCAAGGGCGCCGTCACCGCGTGGTGGCAGAACCCGGATCTGCCCGTGATTACGGCTTGGAAGATCGAGACGCCGGCTCCGGCCGAAGTCGTGACGATGGTGCGCAATCCCTATTACTATGCCGTTGACCAGGCCGGTAACCAGCTGCCCTATATCGACCGGATCTCGCATCGCCTTTTCAGCGAGCAGGAATCCTTCAACCTGATGATCGTGCAGGGCCAGATCGACATGCAGATGCGTTATGTCGAGCCGCAGGACTATACCTTCTACAAGGAAAACGAGACGAAGGGCGACTACAAGGTTTACCGCTGGAACCAGGCCCAGACCTGGTCGCTGGTGCCGAACCTCAACGTCAAGGACGAGGTGCTGCGCGGTCTCTACGACAATGCGGATTTCCGCCAGGCGCTCAGCATCTCGATCGATCGAGAGACGATCAACGAGCTGGTCTTCACCGGTCTCGCCGAGCCCCGCCAGGCATCGCCCGTAACCGGCTCGCCGAACTTCAGCGAAGAGTTGGAAACCCATTGGGCCGAGTATGATCCGGACAAGGCGAACGCGCTTCTGGACGGGATCGGCCTCGACAAGAAGGACGATGCCGGCTTCCGGCTGCGGCCGGATGGCAAGCGCCTGTCCATCGTGGTCGAGATGCAGCATGCCAATGGTCCGAAGACCATGGAAGTCGTGGCTGACAATTACAAGCAGATCGGCATCGAGCTTCTGCCGCGGCTGATCGACCGTACCCAGTGGGATGCAAGCCGCGACAACAACGATTTTCAGATGCAGTGGTATCCCTTCGACCGCCTCTCGGTTGTGGCGGCCGACCCGCGTATCATGATGGGCAACGACAGCTACGCAAACCAGTATTACATCTGGTATTCGACCGAGGGTGCATCCGGGATCGAGCCACCGGCCGATCACCCGATCCGCAAGGTTTTCGAGAGCTGGGATGCGGCCGCCAAGGCGCCCAATCGTGAAGCTGCAGATGCGGCGCTGAACACGCTGATCGATACCTTCGTCAAGCAGGGATGGGTCATTGGCATTGTCGGAGAGTCGCCGGCGATCGCGATTGCCAAGAACAACTTCAAGAACATGCGCGACGGCCTGATCGAAGACGACATCACGCGGGGTATCGGTCTCGGCGTGACCCAGCAAATGTGGATGCAGCAGTAAGACGCCAAGATTGGAGCCTCGCGTCGCACGCAGGCGGCCGCGGGGCTCCGACCTCATCTGAAGTCCAAGGATTTTGCCGGACAGGGGCGCCATTCTGCGTCTCGTCCACGCGGAGATGTCCGGCAAGACAGAGGAAACACGCATGCTCGGCTATGCTGTCCGACGACTTTTGTGGGCCATCCCCACGCTGATCTTCGTCTCCTTCATCGCCTTCGTCATCATCCAGCTGCCGCCGGGCGACTTCGTTTCGGCCTATGCGGCACAGCTGCGCAGCGGCGGTGAATACATCACCGAACTGCAGGAAGAACTCATGCGTCAGCAGTATGGGCTCAATGACCCCATTCTCGTGCAATACTGGCGCTGGATTTCCAACATCATCTTCCACGGTGATTTCGGGCGCTCCCTCGAATGGAATGCCCCGGTCAGCGATCTCATCTGGGATCGCCTCGGGCTGACGCTCGCGATTTCCACCCTCAGCATGATCTTCACCTGGATGATCGCCATCCCCGTCGGCGTCTATTCGGCGACCCGGCAATATTCGGTATTCGATTATGTTTTCACTGTCTTCGGTTTCCTTGGAAAAGGTGTTCCGGACTTCCTGCTCGCCCTTGTCCTGATGTGGATGGCCTTTGTCTGGCTCAACATGGATGTCGGGGGGCTGGTGTCGCCGGAATTCCAGGACCGCCCCTGGGATTTCGACAAGTTCGTCAACATGCTTTCCCATATCTGGATCCCGCTTGTCGTGCTTGCAACAGGCGGTGCGGCCGGTCTGATCCGTGTCATGCGCGCCAACATGCTCGACGAGTTGCGCAAACCCTATGTCGAAACCGCCTATGCGCAGGGTTTCAGCGAGCGCACCGTCGTATGGCGCTATCCGGTGCGCGTCGCGCTCAATCCGTTCATCTCGACCGTCGGCTGGGCGCTGCCGGCACTCTTTTCCGGTGACGTGATCACCGCCGTCGTTCTCAACCTGCCGACGACGGGTCCGCTGCTGCTGCAGGCTTTGAAGATGCAGGACATGTATCTGGCCGGCAGCTTCATCCTCATCCTCAGCGTCTTCACCGTCATCGGTACGGTGCTTTCGGACATCCTGCTTGCCATGTCCGATCCGCGCATTCGGTTTTCGTGAGGCGCCCAATGAGCGAACTTCAGAACCTCACGCCTCAGCTTCACACGCCGCGCGTACCGCCGCTTGCTCCGAAAGAGGAGTTTCGTGACGAGACCCTCTACACCGCAAAACCCTGGACGCTTGTCTGGTGGCGCTTCCGCAAGCACAAGCTTGCCGTCGCCTCGTTGATCTTCATGCTCATCCTGTCGACATTGGCGATCTTCGCCCACTTCTTCACGCCCTATGCGCCTTTCACCATCAACCGGCTGAACACGCTGGCACCGCCAAGCACGGTGCGGATCATGCATGAAGGTGAACTGCACCGGCCCTTCATCTATGCCCTGAAGCGCACGCGAGATCCTGAGACGGCCCGGGTTATCTATCAAGAAGATACTAGCAAGGTTCTGCCGGTGCGCTTCTTCGTGCAGGGCGAGCCCTACCACTTCCTCGGCCTCGTCGAGACACGTCTTAGGTTCTTCGGTGTCGATGATCGTCGCCAGCAGATCAATCTCCTTGGTACGGATTCGCTTGGCCGCGATCTCTACAGCCGCCTGATCCATGGCGCCCGGGTGACCCTGTCCGCCGGCCTGGTCGGCGTTGCCTTCGCCTTCGTTCTAGGGCTTACGCTGGGTGCGATCTCCGGCTACTACGGTGGCCGCATCGATTCAGCCATTCAGCGGCTGATGGAGTTCATCCGCTCGATCCCCACGATCCCGCTCTGGATGGGCCTGGCAGCGGCGCTGCCGATCGCCTGGGACCCGATCTTCGTCTATGTCCTGATCACACTCATCCTGTCGCTCATCGGCTGGACACATCTCGCGCGTGTCGTGCGCGGCCGTTTCCTGTCGCTCAAGACCGAGGATTATGTGTTGGCTGCGCGTCTGGCCGGTGCCTCCGAGTACCGGATCGTTACGCGGCACATGCTGCCGGCGATGACGAGCTACATCATCGCTGCACTGACGCTCGCCGTTCCTGAAATGATCCTCGGCGAAACGGCGCTCAGCTTCCTCGGGCTCGGTCTGCGCCCGCCTGTCGTCAGCTGGGGCGTGTTGCTCCAGGACGCCCAGAACCTGCGCTCGATTTCCATGGCGCCATGGCTTCTGGCACCCGGTGTTGCGGTCGTTCTGGTCGTGCTGGCGTTCAACTTCATCGGTGATGGCCTGCGCGATGCGGCCGATCCCTACGGTCAATGAGGGAGGGGACCCGATGCGCTCCACAGTCAAGAGCATTCAGACGCCCATGCCGCCAGAGCGGCTCCTCGAACTCGACAATGTCGGTGTTCATTTCCCGACGCGCGACGGCCTCGTCAAGGCGGTCAACGGCGTGTCCTATCACGTCAACAAAGGCGAAGTTCTCGGCATCGTCGGCGAAAGTGGCTCCGGCAAGTCGGTGACTGCGCGGTCGATCATGCGGCTCCAGCCACGCAGCGCGATCAACGCCCATGGCAGCATCCGTTTTCGCCGCGGCAATGGCGAGGAAGTGCGGATCTCAGACCTGGACTGGCAGGGCCGGGAGATGCGCGCGATCCGTGGCGGCGAGATCGGCATGGTTTTCCAGGAGCCGATGACGGCACTTTCGCCAGTGCACACGATCGGCACGCAGATCATGCGCACGGTCATGCTTCACCGCAAGGTCTCCAAGGCCGAAGCGCGCAATCAGGCCATCGAGCTTTTGACCCGCGTTCAGATGCCCCGCCCGACCGATATCGTCGATCGCTATCCGCATCATCTCTCCGGTGGCATGCGGCAGCGTGCCATGATCGCGCTGGCGCTCTCCTGCGACCCGACGCTCCTGATTGCCGATGAGCCGACGACTGCGCTCGATGTGACGACGGAGGCGCAGATCCTCGAATTGCTGAAATCGCTTCAGCAGGAGCTCGGGATGGCGATCGTCTTCATCACCCATAACTTCGGCGTTGTCGCAGACATCGCCGATCGCGTGGCCGTGATGTATCTCGGGCGCGTGGTCGAAACCGGCACGGTGGACGAGATCTTCTACGAGCCGAAACACCCCTATACCCAGGCCTTGCTGCAATCGATCCCGCGACTCGGCAAGAGCCATGGCAACCGCCTGCGCACCATCGCCGGCGTCGTGCCTGATCCCTACAACGTCCCGACCGGCTGTTCCTTCCATCCGCGCTGCCTGCATGGGGTGGCGGGACTCTGTGACACGACAGTCCCTGACAATATCCAGTTCGCCAGCGGCCAAAGCGCCCGCTGCCATTTCGCGGGGCAGATCGTCTCCGCGGCGGAGTTTGCATGATGCTGATGTCGCCTCACACTCCCCTCGACGAGGGCACATTGATCTCGGTTCGTGGCGTGAAGAAGTATTTCCCGATCTACGAGGGCTGGAAGCGTCGAGAAGTTGCGACAATCAAGGCGGTGGACGACATCTCCTTCGATATCCGGAAGGGGGAGACCTTCGGCCTGGTTGGGGAAAGCGGCTCCGGCAAATCGTCGATCGCAAGGCTGATCCTGCGCGCCTACGATCTGACCGGAGGCGAGATCCTGTTTCGGCGTGCAAGCGGGGAGGTCGTCGACATTACCCGGCTCGGGGATCGTGAGATGCGGTCGATCCGGCGCGAAATGCAGATGATCTTCCAGGATCCCTATTCGTCTCTCAACCCCCGCATGCGTCTGCTTGATCTTGTCGGAGAGCCTCTCGTCATTCACGGCATGGGAACCCCAGCGGAGATCAAGGACCGCGTGGCGGAATTGCTGGGTCTCGTCGGCCTCCGGCCCGAATACATCTTGCGCTATCCCCACGCCTTCTCCGGCGGCCAGCGCCAACGCATCGGCATCGCGCGGGCGCTTGCCCTCAACCCAAGCTTTATCGCAGCCGACGAAGCGGTCTCAGCGCTCGACGTCTCCGTCGCCGCCCAGAACATCAACCTGATGCAGGATCTGCAGGAAAAGCTGGGCCTCACCTATCTCTTCATCACGCATGACCTTGGCATGGTCGAGCACATCTCGGACCGTGTCGGTGTCATGTATCTAGGCCGCCTCATGGAGGTCGGACCGACGGAAGAGATGTTTGCCAAGCCGCTGCATCCGTACACGGAAGCGCTTCTGGCGGCGGTGCCGCAACCTGACCCGCGTGGCAATCGCGCCCGCAAGCGCGTGCCGCTGAAGGGCGAGATCGCGGATGCCATGAATGTGCCGAGCGGTTGTCCCTTCCATCCGCGCTGTGCCTATGCCGACGAGGCTTGCCACAAGCAGACCCCCGAACTCAGGACCGTGACTGGTGGCCGGCAGGTGCGCTGCCATCACGCAGAGAGCCTGGATCTTGTCGGGGTCGCCAACTGATGAATGCTCTTGGTCCATCTCTATTCGATTTCCCTTCGACCCACACGGGTGAGGCCGATCACGGCCTTGCGACGCGACACCGGCCGATCTTGCACCTCGATTTGAACGAGCCCTTCGCTCCGGTTGCCATCGGTTACACGCTCTATCGCGAGCCGGCCAAATCCGTTTCGTCAAAGTTCCAGATCCGCCCCGGCCGGGGAACCGTGATCGAATATGCGATATGGTATGATTGGGATATCCAGCACCTCTACGACCTGGAGCATGTCTGGGTCCATCTCGATGCCGATGGCGCGGTCGTCCGGGTGGAGGCATCGCGTCACGGCGCACGGCTGAAGATGCGTCGGTCGGATGGTTCCGTTCCCCTTCAGGGAGCCCGACCGGCTGTATTTGTGGAGCCCGGAAAACATGCGCACTGGCCCTGCCCGAAGGCGATGCGGGAGCAAGCTGGCGCCTTGGTCGATGCGATGTGCGGTCCCTTCGCCGGCGAGGAAGGTATCCACCTTTCGAACCTGTTTTCGAATGCCGGACTGATCTCCGCGTCGCGCTATGAAATCCGCCTCGCGCGTCTCTTTTTGAAACGAGCGGCGTTCAAGCCGGTCTGGAGGTTTGCCGAGTTGCCGGTGGCCGCCGAGCCGGCGCTTGTGCCTTGGCGCAGGCTCAAATCTTGGGTCCCGCAGCGTTTCGCCTCGCTGGCGGCGTCTTTGCCTAAAACCGTGCCACATCTCGCTGCCGTGTTCCTCGACTGCGGTGACACGTTGATCGACGAGTCGACCGAGGTCAAGCAGCCGGGAACCGATGTCGTCGTGTCCGGCAGGCTCATTCCCGGTGCCGATGCCATGCTGCAGGAGTTGGCTAGGTCCGGGCACCGTCTGGCGCTGGTCGCCGATGGTCCTCGCGCCACGTTCGAGAACCTGCTCGGACAGCACGGGCTTTGGTCCCACTTCGAGGCCCATGTCATTTCAGGAGATGTGGGTGAACTGAAGCCGTCGCCCAAGATGTTTGCGGCCGCATTTGAGGCTCTCGGCCTTTCAGACAGCGACCGAGCGCGCACGGTGATGGTCGGCAATAATCTCGAGCGCGACATTCTCGGTGCCAACCGCTTCGGTCTGATCAGCGTCTTTCTCGCATGGTCGCTACGCCGAACCCACAAGCCGAAGCACCGCCACGAGCGCCCGCGCTTGACGATCAGGCAGATAGCCCAACTGCCGGGTCTTCTCGAGAAAATCGAGCTTGCGCTTCCGGCGGCGGCGGTCGAGCCGGATGAGGGCGCAGCATGAACAAGGTTTCTGCTGCCGAGCGTATATCCGAAGCCCAGGGTTTCCTGGTCGAACCCGGCGGCTCCGTCACCGCCTGGGCGATGAGCGAAATCGTCCAGACCTATTATCCCGGCGAGCCCGCTCTGGCGGAAGACCGGGTGAATTACCGTTTCATCAATGGCTTCGTTGATGTCGGGGATCTTCCATGCCGTGTGGCACTCTGGAAGGAGGTTGCGGCGCGAACGGTCGAGTTCAGAAGCGACTTTCAGGTGACGGGGCTTTATCTCCCGGGCTTCAACCGGCGCGTCGAATTCTCCGACTTCTGGCATCGACCGACGCGTCTGTCGCGCTGGCTGCGGACAAGGCTGAAACCCGGGCTTTCCGGTCTGCAACGTTTCAGGCTTGCGACCTGTGGCGGGGTGCATATCTGGGTGGACGGGCTACTTGCAGCCAGATTCGAGCCCTTCAAGCGTAACAAGGAAAGCATCACGGAAATTGTGCTTCCGCTTAGGGCGGATGGCAGCGACGTCGTGGTGTTGACCGAGGAACTGGCAGAGCGGGATGCGCTCTGGTTTTTCGAATTGACCTATCTGGGCGACATGACGCTACACGCGCAGCTGCCGATTGACGTCTCGCCGGAGACGATCGGTCTGCTCAAGGCTCTGGCAACCGATGTGCGGCCGGACCCGATGCATGTGAGCGATGGGCGAATGGTCCTCGAGTTTGGCATGACAGCTGGAACAGATGTCGACGTCAGGGCAAAGATTCTTCCCAGTGTGCATATGCGTGGCACACCACCACTGCTCGATGCGCAAGCTACGCTGAAGGCGGGGCAACGACAGCTGATCCTCGACGGAGCACAGTCGTTGCCGGATGCCTATCATGCGCTCAACCTGACGTTCTCGGTCGGTCAGACCCGTGTCGAACGCAACATTGCTTTCGCAACCTTCAAGGATGCGCCGCAGGACATGCGGGGTCTCTCGCTGGCCGAGCGCAAGGCCGTGGCACTCGCGTATATGGCGAGCCATGGCGAGATGCGCGCCGGTCGGGCAATCGCGGCTCTTTCTGCTGGTCGTCCGGTTGACGACGAATTCCGCGAAATCATCGGCAGCACGGTTGCGGCGATCGATGAGCGGCGAGACTGCTCGGATTTCGTCATGGTACCCCTTCTGTGGGTCGCGGCAGATTATCGTGACCGCGTTCCCGCCGATCTGATGGCGGAGATCGACCGAACCATTCTCAATTACCGCTATTGGGTCGATGAGCCAGGCAATGACGTGATGTGGTTCTGGAGCGAGAACCATGTGCTCTGCTTCCATGTCTCTCAGTATCTGGCCGGCCGTCTGTTTCCGGGTCAGCGCTTCGAATGCTCCGGCCGCATGGGAAGGGAGCAGGCTTCCCTGGCGCATGACCGTCTCATGCGCTGGTTCGATTCCGTCGAGGCGCATGGTCTCGCCGAATGGAATTCGGCGGCCTATTATCCGATTGATTTCATCGGGCTGCTGGCGCTGGAGCACCTCGCGGACGGGGCGATCCGGGAGCGGGCATGCAAGCTACTCGACCGCCTGTTCCTGATGATCGGTCTGCATACGCTTGGCGGCGTCCCCGCCGGCACCATGGGGCGTGCTTACGACAAGGAGTTGCGCGCCGGGCCGCTGACGGAGCTCGCGCCGTTTGCCACGGTCGCCTTCGGGCAGGGTTGGCTCAATGATGGCGTCGCGGCGTTGCCGATGTTCGCTGCGGGGTGTTACGCGCCGCCGGTCGGAATACAGGACGTCGTCGATCCGCCGGCAGGGAAGGCCGTGACCGCCCATTATGTCCAAGGTCATGACGAAGCGGCCCGGCTCGTCCTTTACAAGACTGCGGCCGTGCAGCTGTCGTCGACCATGGATGGAAAAGCCGGTGGGCGCGGCCACCAGCAGCACATTCTGGACATACGATTTGCCGCACATCCGCTGGCCAAGGCCTTCGTCAACCACCCCGGAGAAGACGACCCGTGGGGCCACCAGCGGCCCTCCTATTGGGCCGGCAATGGTGCCATGCCGCGGGCCGCGCAATACGGCAATGTAGGCCTTTTGCTCTATGACCTCGGTGCGGATGCACGGCTTCCTTTCACGCACGCCTATGTGGAGCGAAATGCGTTCGATCAGGTGATCCTCGAAGACAACTGGATTGTGCTGAAATGCGGTCACGGACTTGCTGCCCTGACGGCCACACGTCCCATAATGCCCGTCGAAACCGGCCCCGGCGCGGGCATCGAGTTTCGTGCGCAGGGAACTGATGTCGCGTGGTGCGCGGTGGTCGGCGAAGGTGTTAACCCTGACGCTCTAAGGCGCTTCCGATCGAGGCTGATCAAGACTCGTCTCGAACTGGCTGACGACGGACAGCGCGCGCTTGTACATCAAGCCGATGGGCCTCTTCTCAGTCTCGAGTGGACCAACGGTCTTTGCGTGAATGGCCAGCCTTACGTTTTTCCGAACAGAAGCATCGATCCGCTGATCCGGTGGACTGATGCAGTCTCTTTCTAGTCTTCAAAAGCTCAGGACTTTCGCTCATGTTGTTTCCCGCTCCCGAAGTTCTTTCAGAAGCTCTTTCCCGTGTCGCCGTCGGCCTTGCGAGGCTGAAGGGTATCAACGAAACTGCCGATCTCTCCGATAGCGGCTATGACCTTCAGTTCGACGAATGGGACTGGGAAGTGGGTGTGGGCATTTACGGATTGCTTCGCCATGCCGAGGCGGTTGGCGACAGGTCCCTGATTGACGCGATCGCCCGCTGGTATGAATGGCAGATTGGTCGAGGCTTGCCGCCGCGGCAGGTCAATTCCAGCTCGCCAATGCTGCCGCTCTGCGTGCTGATCGACCATGTCGACAGGCCGGATTGGGAGGAGCTCGTTCGCGACTGGGCGCAATGGTTGGTCACGTCACTGGCCAAAACCGAAGATGGCGGGTTCCAGCACGTCGTCAAGGAGCGGATGAACGATGGCGAGCTCTGGGACGATACGCTGTTCATGACCTGCCTCTTCCTTGCCCGTGCAGGGCAGCGCTTCGGGCGGAAAGACTGGATCGAGGAGGCCTTCTACCAGTTCATGGTGCACGAACGCTATCTTGCCGATCCGGTCACCGGATTGTGGTATCACGGCTGGACGTTCAACGGTCGCCACAACTTTGCGAAAGCCTTCTGGGCGCGCGGCAATTCCTGGATCACCGTTGCCATTCCCGAACTCTTTGGCCTTGTCGACCATGTTCCCGCACATCTCAAGCGGCATCTCGTCTGCATTCTCGGTTCGCAGCTCAAGACGCTCGCGGCTCACCAACTTGAAAACGGGATGTTCAACACGCTTGTCTGCGATCCGACTTCGCCGGAAGAAACCTCCGCCACTGCCGCGATCGCCTATGGCATCCTGCGGGGCATGGATCTCGGGATTGTCGATGAGGGCTATCGGGTCGTTGCGGAACGGGCGCTTCAGGCGGTTCTGACCCGCATCGATGCCAGTGGCATCGTCTTGCAGGTTTCGGATGGTACGCCCATGGGGCACACACTCGAGTTCTACCGTCAGATTCCAAACGTCCCGGCTCCCTATGGTCAGGCCCTCGTCATGCTGCTCCTGGCACGCGCGATGAATGATGCCAAGCAGGCTGCCGACCGGTCGCGAAAGATCTGAAATCCGGCCCTTTGCCGAGGTTTCCACGGTGAAGAAGGCAGCGGCGCGACGCCGCATTGCCTTCGCTCGGCTTTCACTGCATCGTTTTATCGTGGAGTTCTCACGATGAAGGCGACCATGTCCACGCAGGTGACCGTCTGGTTCGACAGCAGCTGCCCTCTCTGCCAGCGCGAGATCGCCCTGATGCGTCGCCTTGATCGACGAGGGGCAATTGAATTCATCGACGCATGCGACCCTCAAGGAAGCTGTCCGATCGACCGCGCGGATCTTCTCGCGCGCTTCCACGCTGAAGAAGGGGGCAAGCTTCTCTCCGGTGCTGCGGCCTTCGCCGCCATGTGGCGTGCCATCCCCCTGTTGCGTCCTATTGGCCTTGTGGCGGGATGGAAGCCTCTGACCCCACTCTTCGACGTCGCCTATCGGCACTTCCTTCGCATCAGGCCACGACTGCAGCGCATGATGGCTTCGTCTTCCGTGTCATGATGTTGTTGCCGACCATCTCCTCAACTGGCACTCCGCGATCCGTTCTCGTTATCACGTGACGTCTTGATGCGTTGATCAGTGGATCTCGACCGAGTTCTTGCAGCAAGTCCTTATTGCATTGCAACACTTCACCGAAGTTATGGTGCCTCCTGCGACTAACGGAGAATGTACGTTCTCCGGCGGATTCGTTACTCCTAGACAATTGTCTATTCCGCCTTGGGACATGGATTGGTGGAATGGACGTGGAGGAAGGGGCGTCCCGGGGGACGTCTCGTCGAGGAAAGGGAGGAGTACTCGTGACGGATAATTCTTCGTCCAACGCTTACTGGTCAGCAAACGTTCGCATCATCTACATCTGCCTGGCGATCTGGGCCGTCGTATCCTACGGGTTCGGCATCCTGCTCCGCCCGGCTCTTTCCGGCATCGCCGTCGGTGGAACCGATCTCGGCTTCTGGTTCGCCCAGCAAGGCTCGATCGTCGTCTTCATCGCGCTGATCTTCGGCTACTCGATGTACATGAACAAGATCGACCGCGAATTCGGCGTCGATGAGCAGTAAGGCGGACCAACAATGGATCAGTATACACTCAATCTGCTGATCGTAGGCGCGTCCTTCGCGCTCTACATCGGCATCGCCATCTGGGCCCGCGCGGGCTCGACGGCCGAGTTCTACGCCGCCAACCGCGGCGTCAACCCGGTCATGAACGGCATGGCAACCGCTGCCGACTGGATGTCTGCAGCCTCCTTCATCTCGATGGCCGGCCTGATCGCCACCGTCGGCTATGGTAACTCCACCTACCTCATGGGCTGGACCGGCGGCTACGTGCTGCTCGCGCTCCTGCTCGCGCCCTATCTGCGCAAGTTCGGCAAATACACGGTTCCGCAGTTCATCGGGGACCGCTTTTACAGCCAGGGCGCACGCCTCACGGCCGTCGTCTGCCTGATCATCATCTCGGTCACCTATGTTATCGGCCAGATGACCGGTGCCGGCGTTGCCTTCTCGCGCTTCCTAGAGGTCGAAGTATCGACCGGTCTCTGGATCGCTGCCGCTGTCGTGTTCGTCTACGCCGTTCTCGGCGGCATGAAGGGCATCACCTACACGCAGGTCGCCCAGTACATCGTTCTGATCATCGCCTATACCATCCCGGCGATCTTCATCTCGCTGCAGCTCACGGGTAACCCGATCCCGTGGTTCGGCCTCTTCGGCACGCATACCGAATCCGCGCTTCCGCTCTTGCAGAAGCTGGACCAGGTCGTGACGGACCTCGGCTTCAACGCCTATACCGCTCAGGGTTCCATGCTCAACATGACCCTGTTCACCCTGTCGCTGATGATCGGTACTGCTGGTCTGCCGCACGTCATCATCCGCTTCTTCACCGTTCCGAAGGTTGCGGATGCGCGCTGGTCGGCTGGCTGGGCGCTGATTTTCATCGCGCTGCTCTACCTGACGGCTCCGGCTGTCGGCGCCATGGCACGCCTGAACATTCTCGACACCATCTATCCGGGTGGCACGCAGCAGGAAGCCGTCCTTTACGAAGAGCGTCCCGACTGGATGCGTAACTGGGAAGTCACCGGTCTCCTGACGTTCGAAGACAAGAATGGCGACGGCCGCATCCAGTACTACAACGACAAGTCGGAAGGCTTTGCTGCCACGGCAACGGAGCGCGGCTGGACTGGCAACGAGCTGACGATCAACAACGACATCCTCGTTCTCGCCAATCCGGAAATCGCACAGCTTCCGGGCTGGGTCATCGGCCTCATCGCCGCAGGTGGTCTCTCAGCTGCTCTCTCGACTGCTGCCGGCCTGTTGCTCGCCATTTCGTCGGCGATCAGCCACGATCTGATCAAGGACTTCCTGAAGCCGGATATTTCCGAAAAGTCCGAACTTCTGGCAGCCCGCATCTCCATGGCCGGTGCAATCCTGGTGGCGACGCTGCTGGGCCTCAACCCGCCAGGCTTTGCCGCGCAGACCGTTGCTCTCGCCTTCGGTCTTGCCGCTGCAACGATCTTCCCGGCGCTGATGATGGGCATCTTCTCGAAGCGCATCAACTCGCTCGGCGCCACGCTCGGCATGGTCGTCGGTCTCGTGGTCACCTGCGTATACCTGTTCACCTATCTGGGCTGGTTCTTCATCGCCGGTACCAACATGCTCGAAAACGTCCCGGCCAACTACCTGTTCGGCATCCCGCCGACGGCATTCGGCCCGATCGGCGCGCTGCTCAACTTCGCGACGGCCTACGTCGTATCGTCGATGACCCAGGCTCCGCCGAAGCATGTCCAGGACCTCGTCGAGTCCATCCGCGTCCCGCGTGGCGCCGGTGCCGCGACCGGTCACTGATACCGATCAATCGGGAGGGGCGAGCCAATCGCCCCTCCTGTCCCTCAAACAGCCAGGGCACTATCGTGCCGCATGAGGGCAAACCGATGAACCAGGCACAGTCCGACGTGCTGGCATTTCTCGAGACAGTCCATCCTTACGACAGTCTTCCGAGAGACGAGATCGAACGGGTCTCGACCCGCTTCCAGGAATTCTCCTTTTCGGCCGGGGCCGAAATCTATCACCGCGGCAATCCGCTGCCGGGTATCTATCTCATCATGGACGGGGCCATAGAAATCAGGGACGCCACCAGTACGGTGGTCTCCGAGCTTGCCCCTCGCAACTCCTTCGGCGAACGCGGCCTCTTGGCCGATGGCTTTGCGGCGACAACCGCGACGGCGCGCAGCGACTGCACGCTGCTGATGCTGCCTGTGGACGAGTTCCGCCGTCTGATGCAGGAACAGGCCGTTTTTTCCCGTTTTTTCACGCGCGGGCGATTTGCGGACAGCCGCCGCGGCGACGTTGCTATCCAGAAAGTCAGCGAGTTGATGTCGCGGCCGCCCATCGTCTGTGCGCCGTCCGACACCGTGCGCTCTGCCGCGGCGCTCATGCGGGAAAGGCATGTTTCCAGCCTCGGCGTCGTTGATGGAACGCGATTCCTCGGCATTCTCACCACACGCGACCTGACTGGGCGTGTGCTCGCAGAGGGGCTCGATCCGGATAAGACTCCGGTTTCCGCCGTGATGACCCCCGACCCGGTCGGTTTGCCCGGCGAGGCGCTGGGGTCAGACATCCTGCATCTGATGCTGGAGAGACGTGTCGGGCATCTGCCGGTGGTCGAAGGCGACCGTCTGGTGGGTATGATTACGCAGACCGATCTCATCCGCTTTCATGCGATCAGCTCGGCGCAGCTGATCCGCGACATTGCGACTGCCGAAACGCCCGAGGCGATGCGGACGATTACGGCGCGGATACCGCAACTGCTTGTCCAGCTCGTTGGCAGCAACAACGCGCACGAAGTCGTCACGCGGTTGATCACCGATATCGCCGACAGTGTCACCCGCCGGCTGATCATGCTGGCCGAGCGGGAGCTGGGGCCGCCGCCGGTCCCGTATGTCTGGCTGGCCTGCGGGAGTCAGGGGCGTCAGGAACAGAGTGGGGTCAGCGACCAGGATAATTGCATCTTCATCGAAGACGGTGTCGAGCCGGAGGAAATGCCCTGGTTCCAGCAATTGGCGGCCAAGGTCAGTCGCGGTCTCGATGTCTGCGGCTACTTTTACTGTCCAGGCGACATGATGGCGACCAATCCGCGCTGGTGTCAGCCGGTTTCGGTTTGGCGCAGTTACTTCCGGGACTGGATCAACAAACCCGACCCGACGGCACAGATGCTGGCCAGTGTCATGTTCGACCTCAGGCCGATCTGCGGCGCTTCGTCCCTCTACCAGGATCTGCAGGCCGAGACCTTGGAAGCAGCGGGCCGAAACTCGATCTTCACGGCTCACATGATCAGCAATTCCTTGAAGCATGCACCACCGCTCGGCCTCCTCCGGGGCTTCGCGACGATCCGCAGCGGTGAACATCGCAACCAGATCGACATGAAGCACAATGGCGTGGTGCCGGTTGTCGATCTCGGGCGCGTCTACGCCCTTATGGGCAGGCTTGCACCGGTCAACACGCGGGCGCGCTTGCTGGCAGCAGAGGAGGCCGGAATCATCTCCGGCGCTGGTGCCCGTGATCTCGTTGCCGCCTACGACCTCATCGCGGACATGCGGCTGCGGAATCAGGTTCGACAGGTAAGAGACGGTCGAAAGCCAGATAACTTTCTGGCACCTTACGATTTCGGTGATTTCGAGCGCGCGCATCTGCGCGATGCCTTCGTCGTCATTCGAACCATGCAATCGGCGCTCGCCAATGGCGGTCGAGCGCCTGTCTGAAGGAATGAAGAATGCTGTTTGAGTTGATCGCGGCGGTGGTTGCTGGCGTTGCCCTGGCAGGCGTGGCGATGCTGTTGCGCTGGTTGAGCCGCGGACTGCTGCCAAAATGGATCGTGCCCGCGACGGCCGGTCTCGGAATGCTCGGCTATGCCGTCTGGAGTGAGTACAGCTGGTTCGATCGGATGAATCTGGCTCTGCCAGGCATCGCCGTCTCCTGGAAAAACGAGCAGACGGCTTTTTGGCGGCCCTGGTCTTACATCGAGCCGGTGACGACCCGGTTCACGGCTGTCGACCTGAAGGGCGTCAAACGCAATCCGAACCAGCCGGCTCTGGTGATGGTCGACATCCTTCTGGTGGCACGCTGGCAGCCGGTTACGCCCGTGAAGGTGGTGTATGACTGCCAGAATGCGCAACGGGCGGATCTGATCGACGGGAGCGTGAGTATCGCGGATGACGGCAGCGTCGTGGGGGCGGAATGGCGCAAGGTGGAGCCTGACGATGCGGCGCTGAAGATTGCATGCGCGGCCGGGTGAGGGAGATATGTTGACGAGGATCAGTCTGCGCGGACGCATCCTTCTGTTCTTCGCGGCTCTGGCGGCCGGTGCCATGGCGGCGCTGGCGGTCGGAATGTGGTTCGGCTACCACCGCGAGGGTAGCCCGGACATGCTCAACGCCTTCATGCAGAGCGCGATTGCAGCCGGATTTCTGATCCTCGCCCTCGTGGCCTGGATCTGGTTTCTGTTCGATACGCATCTGGCTCGTCCGATCGACAAGGTGGCATCCGCGATGCGCGCTCGGGCCCATGCCGATGTCGCACACGATTTTCAGGCAGATGATGCACGTTATCTTGGGGATCTCGCCGAAGCGGCATCGGCCACCGCAGCCACGATTGCCCAGACGCGCGGGGCGCTGGCTGAACAGGTGCAGCGGGAGACGACCCGCCTCTCGTCTGACAAGAACAAGCTAGAGCAGTTGCTGGCGGATGTCCCTCCTGCTGTTCTGCTTTGTACGGGCCGTCATCACCTCGTTTTCTACAACGGCGTCGCCCAACAGATGCTCGCCGGCTCTCAGCGTCCCGTGTGTCTCGACCGGAACGTCTTCGACTATCTCAGCGAGGGCCCGATACGCGACGCGCACAACCGGCTGCTGGAAGGTTCCGACCGGGACGCGGTCGTCGAGTTCATCTGTTTGAGTCCCTGCGGTCGCCGCAGGCTTGCGGGGCGCATGAGACTTGCCAGCGATAACGGCGGCGATCAGGCGGCCTATGTCATGACCCTGAGGGACGTTACGACAGAAGTGGCGGCCTACGCCCGGCGAGATGCGCTTCTTGGTGATGTTTTCCTGCAGGTTCGCCCCGTCGTATCAAATCTGCGCAATGTCTTGCTTTCGCGTGAGGTGGACGTGCGCGGAGAAGACGCGGTGTCGACGCAGATTCAGGTTCTGGACGCGGCGCTTGCCGAACTGGAAGCGCGCTTTGAAAGCTGTCGCTCCGATGGCTGGCCCATGGCGCCGACAGATGCGCGAGAGCTCGCCGGCCAGTTGCGACGCGAACTCGAGGTGCGCAAGCTCTCACTTTCGAGCAATGCTGCCGAACTTGCTGTTCGCTGCAACGCCTTCGACATTGTCAGTCTACTGGCCCACGTCGTCACGCGGATCGGCGAGCAAACCGGTGCCGCCCGCTTCCATCTCGCCATTTCGGAGTCGGCAGGAGCAGCGGATGTCACCGTTACCTGGGAGGGAAGATCCGTTCAACCCGACAACCTTGCTGTCTGGCTGAGTGAGCCGGTTTTCGAAGGTGGGGTCACCTGCGACACAATTCTCAGAGCCCATGGAAATGAGGTCTTGACCGGCAACACCGAGGGCCAACCTGCGATCTCGATGCGGCTGAAACCGATCGAGCGGCTCCATCCGGCAAGTGCGGACATCTCACGGCATGTTGTCTATGACTTCGATCTTCTCTCCCGGTTGCATTACGACAAGCTCTCCGAAGCCCAGATGGACGCGCTGACCTATGTCGTATTCGATACCGAAACCACAGGCCTCTTGCCGGAGCAGGGTGACGAGATCGTGCAGATCGCCGCTGTCCGGATCGTCAACGGGAAGCGTGTCAAGAACGAAGTCTTCGACATGCTGGTCAATCCCGGTCGACCGATTCCCGCTTCAGCTTCGGCGATCCATGGGGTGACGGATGCTATGGTCAAGGATGCGATCAGTGTTCAAGAGGCTGTTCGCCAGTTCCATCGCTTCGCCGAAGGTGCCGTGCTCGTGGCACATAATGCGCCCTTCGATATGGAATTCCTGTCCCGCCGAGAGAAAGATGTCGGGCTGCGTTTTGTCAACCCGATCCTGGATACCGTGCTTGTCTCAGCCACGGCCTTCGGTCAGGCGGAGACCCACACGCTCGATGCCCTGGCCGAGCGACTTGGTGTGGTGATCGCCGAAGAGGACCGGCATACGGCCCTGGGCGACGCGATCGCAACTGCCGATGTGTTCATCAAGCTCAAGGATATGCTGGCAGGCCGAGGGCTGACACGGTTCGGCGAGGTTCTGACGCGGTTGCGCAGCCATCAAAGGCTCGTCCGAGACCTGAACGATCACGCGAGGGTCTCCTGAACCTCAGCCAAGACTGACGCGGTCTCCCCTTCATGCCCTGGGCGATCATCCGGTGTGCCGTCGGCTGTGACAGGTGGATGACAGATTCTTCTGTTAAGCCTTCCTTCACATCTTCCCGTGGAGGCGGGAGAGATGGGACCTGGGAGGAGCAGGCTTTGCCTGGCGCGGACTTGTCCGCAAGCGCATGCTTGCGTTCTCCCCACAGATCATTTGCAAGCGGCACAAGCCGCATTGATGGTGGAGGACTATCTTGAAACACTTCTTTCTCGCATCCTTTCTCGCTGGCGCACTGGCCCTTCCGGCTGTCGCTGCCGACTACACGATCATGGCTCCGGCGGCGCCGGGCGGTGGTTGGGACCAGACGGCTCGCTCGCTGCAGCAGGTGATGCAGGCCGAAGGCATCTCCGGCAATGTGCAGGTCATGAACGTGCCGGGCGCTGGTGGCACGATCGGCCTTGCGCAGTTTGCGAGCCAGCAGAAGGGCAATCCCAACGCCCTGATCGTCGGCGGCTATGTCATGGTCGGCGCGATCCTGACCAACCAGTCGCCCGTCACGCTTGCCGACGTCACGCCGATCGCGCGCTTGACCGGCGAATATCAGGCGGTTGTCGTGCCGGCCAATTCCGAAATCCAGAACATCGGCCAGTTGGTCGAAAAGCTGAAGGCTGATCCGGGTTCCGTTTCCTGGGCCGGTGGTTCGGCCGGTGGTACGGACCATATCGGTGCAGGCCTGATCGCCAAGGCTGCCGGCGTTGATCCGACCAAGATCAACTACATCGCCTATTCGGGTGGTGGCGAGGCGCTTGCTGCGATCCTCGGCGGTCAGGTGACCGTCGGCATCTCCAGCTACGGTGAATTCCAGGCCCAGGTTGCGGCTGGCGCGCTGCGTTTGCTCGCCGTCTCCAGCGCCGAGCGCATTGCCGGTGCGGATGCTCCGACCCTCAAGGAAAGCGGCCTCGACGTGGTTCTGCAGAACTGGCGTATGGTTGCCGCCGCTCCGGGCCTGACCGACGAGCAGAAGGCCGCAATCTCTGCCGACGTCGAAAAGCTCGTGAAGTCTGCCGGCTGGCAGGAAACGCTGAAGACGAAGAACTGGCAGGATACCTATCTTTCGGGTGCTGCTTTCCAGGAACAGCTCACCAAGGATATCGCCGCGACAGAGGAAATCCTCAAAGACATCGGTCTGGTGAAATGAGCTCGGAAGAACGCTCTTCCACAGATCGGTCGCGCCGCCCTGATTGGGCGGCGCTGATCATCGCCCTTGTCCTCGTGGTCATGGCCGGCGTGATCCTTTACGATGTTGCGCGCCTGCAGGGGGGCAACGTCTATTCCGGCATCGGTCCTGCGACCGTACCGAAGGGCATCGCGATCGGGTTGATTGGCCTTGGCGTCTGGACGGTTTTTGCGGCTATGCGTCGGGATTTTCCCGAGCGCGAGCATCAGGAACTGCCGCCGATCCTGTTCATCGTTGCAGGGCTTGCGGCACAGATGATGCTTTTGAAGACGGCAGGCTTTTCGATCGCCACAGGCATCCTTTTCGCGCTGACCGCTGCCGGTTTCGGGAAGCGGAAATTCTGGATCTCGCTGCCCGCCGGCATCGCACTTTCATTCGTCGTTTGGATCGTCTTCGCGCGCTTCCTGCAACTGTCCTTGCCGGCCGGACCGCTCGAACGGCTGTTCTTCTGAGGGGAACCCCGTGAATACGTTTGATTTCCTTCTCCAGGGGCTGGCGATCGCCGCTCAGCCGATCAACCTGTTTTACGCGCTGATCGGCGTCACACTCGGGACGCTTGTCGGCGTGCTTCCGGGCATCGGCCCGGCGCTGACCGTCGCCCTTCTTCTGCCTGTCACCTATCAGCTGGATCCAGCGGGATCGCTGATCATGTTCGCGGGCATCTATTACGGCGGCATGTATGGCGGCTCGACGACCTCGATCCTGCTCAACACGCCTGGCGAGAGCGCATCCATCGTGACTGCGCTGGAGGGCAATAAAATGGCCCGCGCGGGGCGTGGCGGCCCGGCACTTGCGACGGCCGCCATCGGTTCCTTCGTGGCCGGTCTCCTGGCGACAATCTCGCTTGCCTTCATCGCGCCCTATGTCGTCAAGTTCGCCCTGTCCTTCGGTCCTCGCGAGTATTTCGCGCTGATGGTTCTGGCCTTCGTGACGGTGTCCGCCGCGTTCGGTGATTCCACTCTGCGTGGTCTGACCGCCCTGTTCATCGGTCTTGCCTTCTCTATCGTCGGTATCGACCAACTGACAGGGCAGACGCGGTTGAGCTTCGGCGTGCCGGATCTCCTCGATGGCCTTGAGGTCACCACGCTTGCCGTCGCCATGTTTGCGATCGGCGAGACGCTTTACATTGCGGCTCAAGGCGCCCGTGCGCCCGAGAAGGTCGAGGCTGTGCGCGGCTCGCTCTGGATGAACAAATCCGACTGGAAACGCTCGTGGAAGCCTTGGCTTCGCGGAACCGCAATCGGCTTTCCGATCGGATCCATGCCGGCGGGTGGTGCCGATGTCTCGAGCTTCCTGTCCTACTCCGCGGAAAAGCACTTCACTAAGCATCCCGAAGAGTTCGGCAAGGGTGCCATCGAAGGCGTCGCCGGGCCCGAGGCTGCCAACAATGCCTCGGCTGCCGGTACGTTGGTACCGTTGCTGACACTTGGCCTGCCCACGACGGCGACCGCTGCGATCATGCTTGCGGGCTTCCAGCAATTCGGTCTGCAGCCCGGGCCGCTGTTGTTTGCGACCAATCCGCAGCTCGTCTGGGGGCTGATCGCATCCCTGCTGATCGCCAACTTCATGCTGCTGGTGCTGAACCTGCCGCTGATCGGGCTCTGGGTGCGTCTGCTCACCATCCCGAAGCCCTGGCTCTATGCGGGTATCCTGGTCTTTGCGACGCTCGGCACGATCGGTGCCAATCCGTCGGTGTTCGAACTCGGCCTGCTTCTGACGTTCGGCGTGCTCGGTTATGTCATGCGCGTCTTCGGCTATCCGATTGCGCCTGTCATTGTCGGCCTGATCCTCGGTCCGATGGCGGAGCAGCAACTGCGTCGGGCGCTGTCGATCAGTCAGGGCGATCCGACCGTTCTTGTGACCTCGCCCATAGCAGCGGTTTTGCTGCTGCTGGCGGCTATTGCGCTCTTCGTGCCGATGATCCTTCGGGCGCGGGGTAGGGGCAAGGTTCTGGCCCAGGTCGCGGCGAGCGAGGACTGATCCTTAAACTTCCATGTTCTGATGCAGGATCAAGTTAACTGGGCCTGCATCGGCTGCATGGCTGGCCTGACTTTCCGTCCATTGTAATCCGATGGGCGGAGTATCATCTTGTGCTTGCAAACAAGAAAGCGAGCAAAGAAATGTCTAGCCTCCGCAAGTCCATCCAGCAGGGTTTCCTCGGTCGTGCATTCGCCGTTCTCGGTGCAGCAAGCTCCGCAGCGGCTGCTGTCGAAGGACATCGTCGTCCGAAGGATCATCACCTGAAGACGCTCGGCATCAATCCTGCCGACTTCCCGCGTTACTGATCCGACTGCTACTGGCAAGCGCTTTTCGGCCTTGCCAGGGAGCGAGCAACAAGCTCAGAAATCATCAGAGACAGTCAGAGCGTCCCTTCCGGGCGCTCTTTGTCATTCGGCCCAGCGCCAGGTCGTGAAAGCGGATGATCTGCTATCGGCCGAGCCGCTCTGCCGAGGCAGTCAGTGCTATGCTGACGCCGCCCGGTCGCCACTCGAAATCGATGGAGCCGCCCAATTGGTGAGTCGCACTGGTGCGAGCGAGCTTGCTGCCAAAGCCTTCCTGGCTTGGAGCACTGATCAGAGCCTGCGTGACGTTTTCCTGCCATTGCAAATTGAGCCGGTTGCCGTCCATTTCCCACAACACGTCCAATCGGCCATTGGCATCGCGAAATGGCCCGTATTTCGCGGCGTTTGTCGCCAGTTCGTGAAAGATGAGGGCGAAGCTCGTTGATGCATGCGGACCAAGCCGAAGCTCCGGTCCCGTCAACGAGACCTGGCGCTCTCGATCAGACAGATGCGGCGACAGAATCTCCTCCAGAAGGGCGTGAAACGCGACTGTCTCCGCTCCCGTTGATCCTGCCATGATAGCCGGCTGGATCAACTGATGGGCTTTGGCCAATGCCTGCAATCTCCCGTGGAGGGATTGTGCCATGGCGCTGACCGAATGCGAGGATCTGGCCGTCATGTTGATCATGCCGGAGGTGATGGCAAAGAGGTTCTTCACGCGATGATTGAGCTCGCGCAGGAGAAGCTGACGTGCCTCTTCGGCCACCTTCAGGTCATGAATGTCGGTGCAGGTGCCGTACCAGCGAATGATCTCGCCGTTGTCGTCGCGAACACATTGGGCGCGTCCGATAACCCAGCGATAGGCGCCTGACCGATGCCGGAGCCGGTACTCGACATGGTAGGGCTCTCCTGTCTCAAGGCTGAACTGCCATTTGGCCCAGGTTTCCTCGCGATCATCCGGGTGAAAGACCGTCTCCCATTCCGCTCCGTCCGTCTGGCCCTCCGGCACTCCGGTGTATTCGTACCAGCGTTGATTGAAGTAGTCGTGGTAGCCGTCCGCCCGTGTGGACCAGATCATCTGGTCGATCGAATTGACGATCGCTTCAAAGCGCTGCTCGCTTTCCCGCAGCGCGGCCATGGCCGTGGCGGCCTCGGTTACGTCCGAGGCCTGGATGAATATGCCCGCTGGCTCGCCGGCCGCATCGGTGACAGGCTGGAAAACGAAATCCACATGCCGGTGCTGACGTTCGCCCTCTGGCAAAATGAACTCGACAGGAACTGCAGTGCCCTTATAGGGCACGTTCGTCGCATAAACGGTGTCGAGAAGATCGACAAAGCCCTGGTCTTTGACTTCCGGAAGGGCGTCTGCGACCGTGCGCCCAACAAGGTTCGAGCGCTGCACCAGCGCTTCGTAGGCCGGATTTACGAGCTTGAAGACGTGGGTCGGACCTTCGAGTATGGCGATCGCCGCCGGAGCCTGAGCAAATAGTCGACCAAGACGGGCGAGCTCTTCCTGAGCCTCGCGTCTGGCTAAGACGGCAGCGGTCGTCTCGTTGCCCTGGTTGAAGATGCCGCAGATCGTTCCGTGTTCATCGCGGATCGCGGTGAAGCTGTAATTCCAGTAGCTTTCCGTCTGCACGCCGTTGCGCATCATCGGGAGATGCTGGTCGTAGATGGACAGGCCCTTGCCCGTGCTTGCCACACTGGCAAACTGCGGTCCCACGACTTTCCAGATGTCGGACCACACTTCTGCGGCCGGGCGCCCCAGTGCCCACGGATGCCGCTCGCCAGGAATGTGAGACCAGCTGTCGTTGTACAGCAGACGAAGTTCAGGACCCCAGTATATGGCTGTCGGGAAGCTTGAGTTCAGGCAGATGGACAGTGCCGAGCGAAGTGCGGCCGGCCATGTTTCTATCGGCCCCAGACCATCCGACCAGTCGCGAGCCAGGATGAGGTCCGCCATCTGTCCGCCGTTTCTGAGAAAGCCGGGTATGGCGTGTTGCTGCTCGTCCTTGGACATCAATTCCGTTGCCTTGAGCTTCGCGTTTCGGCCTGTCTAATGTCAAATATGCTAAACAGGTAGTCGTGTCCATTGTCACCGCACTGCCTGAAATGGGGAGCCTCCTGGCGTGGAGCGGTGGTTGGACGGTTCGGCATTTTTTCGCTACGGCCTGGAACTTTATGGCGTCGCGTGCGTTTTGGCGCGAAGCCTGATCAGGACTAGGTGTGAATGTCAGACCAAAATTCCTCGCGGCGTGACGCAAGAGACGCCGGCGACCGCCTCCTTGCTTCCCATCCCTCGGAAGATCCCTTCGCTGCGGCCTTCAAGGCAACGCGCATGCCGATGCTGATTACCGACCCGAAACAACCCGACAATCCGATCATTTTCTGTAACCACGCCTTTTGCAGTCTGACCGGATACAGCTCGGAGGAGTTGATCGGCCGAAACTGCCGCCTGTTGCAGGGCCCGGAAACCGAGAGCAGCGCAGTTGCCCGGCTTCGGGAAGCCATCGCCGCAGAACGTGATATTGCCATCGACATCCTGAACTACCGGAAAGACGGAACACAGTTCTGGAACGCTTTGTTTGTCAGCCCTGTCCGAGATGCGGCCGGCGATGTGGTCTATTTCTTTGCATCCCAGCTTGATTTCACCACGATCAAGAGCAAGGAATTGGACCTGGCAGAGGCACGTCAATCCGCCGAGCGGGAAGTGGCAAGGCGCACCCATGATCTGTCGGAGGCGCTGAAGGCGCAGACGCTCCTGGTGCATGAGGTTGATCATCGAGTGAAGAACAACCTTCTCACCATTGCCTCGATCGTGAAGCTGCAGGCACGGATGTCAGAAAGCGACCTGGTGAAGCGGACCCTGTTCTCCGTGCTCAATCGGGTGGAGGCGCTGAGCACCGTACAACGCAAGCTGTTTACCAGCAGCGATCTCGGCCGGTTTGACGTCTCCGACTTCGCCAAGGATCTGATCGAGGATCTATTGGGCGCGCTGCGGCGAGATGACATCCGGGTCAGCACAGACCTTTCTCCCGTGCTCGTTCCGGCGGTCAAGGCCTCGCCGCTTTCCCTGATCATCAACGAACTTGTGCTGGATGCGGTGCGTCGCGGGCTAAGCGACGGCGGCGGTGACATTCATCTGGAGGTGAAGCGGACCAATGGTCATTTCCTGATCCGGGTCACGGATACGACAAAGCCGGTCTCAGTCAATCCGGAGGAGGAGGCCTTTGGTCTGTTGATGCTCGAAACCTGCGCCAAGCAGCTTGGAGCGGAGATTCGTCGCGAGGTCGACGGCCATCGCACGGACGTGCTCGTCACCATGCTCGTCGAAGAGATGAAGGATACCGACACTTGAAGATCATGATTGTCGAAGATGAAGCACTTCTTGCCCTCGAACTGGAGCTAGAGGTCGAGGCTGCGGGTCATACGGTTGTCGGCACTGCGGCGTCGCGCAAGGCGGCTTTCGAGATCATTGAGCAATCGCTGCCCGAGTTTGCCTTTGTGGACGTTCACCTCGGCGATGGCCCGTCGGGTATCGAGATCGGCCGGCACCTGGCGGAAAGGCACATCCCGTTCGTCTTCGTCACGGGCAACATAAAGCGCATACCCGAGGATTTCGTAGGTGCCATCGGCGCGATCGAGAAGCCATACACCATGAACGGGCTGCAGAACGCGCTTGCCTACATCACTCGCAAGGTGGCTGGTGGCGAAACTGGCACACCGCCTTCCGGTCTCATCCTGGCAGCGACCCGTTGTCTTCATCAAAATGATGCCAGCTGACACTGCTGACGAGGTCCACCACCGAAAGGCTGGTAGGTGTTGTCGCTCGACCGGTAAGAGCGATAGCGGTCCATGCAGGCATTCACCTGTGACTCATTCACCGTGAGACCCGTTTCCGCGTGGCTTGCGCTGACGTTGATCACCTCCATCTCGTCTTCGCGGACGTCCGCCATGACCTCGACCTGGAATGGCGAGTTGCAGGGCCGAACAGTGCCGCTGAAGCTTCGATAGGTGTTGTGAACGGGGTCGTAAGAGCGATACCGCGCTTCACACCAGGAAAGATGTTCCGGCGGTAAGGTATCGGTGCCGAAGCCAGAGGTCGCTTCGTCGATTGCGGATGTCACGAGGATATCGATGTCTCCGACTTGATAATTCGCGTCGGAACTGGCGGTGGCGGCACCCTCCTGGGATTGGCGAACCGACGGTTCGCTCATGACTACATGGCTTGCATAACGTGGCGGCAAACGCTCAAGGTCCTGGGCAGACCTGTCGATACGAACAGGTTCCATTGTCCAGAGATCATCGATGTCGAGGCCGGTAAAGCGATGAGGATCCTCCTCCGGTGCGAGCGCCGCCGAGGCGAGCACCACGCCGCCAATGACCATTCCGGCAGCAAGCGCGGATGCTGTGAGCAGTTCCAGAAGCGGTTTCATCGGGATCTCCATGCGTCGTTTGTAACGGGAAATGAAATTCCCCTTCGACGGTTCCCGATGAAACTTCGCTGGAGATCCTTTGAACGGTGGTGTTGGCTGGTGACGACGTGGTCCGTCAGTGATTGTGGCGCGGTGGCGTCTTCGAAATCTGGCGGAACTCCTCGGCCGAGCGGATGGTCGCGCCATCGGCAAGCTGGGTGACAGTCTGCCGGTAGAGGCGTTGCCACGGCGTAGCATCCTTCGGCACGGGCGGTATGCCTTCTGCCTTGCGCCTTGCGATCTCTTCCTCGCCGACCAATGCGTCACAGCGACCCTGATTGAGGTCGATGCGGATGACATCACCGGTGCGCACCCAGGAAAGGCCACCACCTGCTGCACTTTCCGGAGAGGCATTGAGGATCGACGGGCTGTCGGCGGTGCCGGACTGGCGGCCGTCACCGATTGTCGGCAGGCTGAGAATGCCGCGCTTGATCAGATGATCCGGCGGCTGCATGTTCACCACTTCTGCCGAGCCCGGCCAGCCAAGTGGTCCGGCACCGCGGATGACGAGGATGCAGTCCTCGTTGATGTCGAGGGCCGGGTCATTGATCCGCTTGTGGTAATCCTCCGAGCCATCGAAGACGATCGCACGGCCTTCGAAAACGCCTTCACGGCCTTCCTCC
This sequence comes from Rhizobium sp. AQ_MP, assembly GCF_014237835.1. Lineage (GTDB taxonomy): Bacteria > Pseudomonadota > Alphaproteobacteria > Rhizobiales > Rhizobiaceae > Allorhizobium. Next base: position 41,644 of record NZ_JACJVI010000016.1, on the reverse strand, counting down.
TGCAGGTAGCGCTGGCGGAAGCCCTCGGAAATGACGCTGGTCTTCATGATCGCGAAGTCGAAGAGATTGCCTTTGAGCACGATGAAGCCGGCGCGTTCGCGCATCGGCTCGCCATAGGGCTTGATCACCTCCCGGTCGGTTGCCTCTCGCCCTTCCAGGTTTTCGGCGATGGTGCGTCCGGTGACCGTACGACAGGATCCCTCAAGCTTTCCGGCCTGCATCAGTTCCCACATGATCGCGGGCACGCCGCCGGCGCGGTGGAAGCGTTCGCCGAGATAGGCGCCGGCCGGCTGGACATTGGCGAGAAGCGGAATGTCGTAGCCGTGGATCTGCCAGTCTTCGGGCTGCAATTCGACCCCGGCATGTTTGGCCATCGCCATCAAATGCGGCTGGGCATTGGTGGAGCCTCCGATGGCGGAATTCACGCGGATGGCATTGAGAAAGGCCTCGCGGGTCAGAATGTCCGACGGTCGAATATCCTTGAGCACCAGTTCGACGGCCCGTCTGCCGGTGCGGTAGGCCATCTGGCCGCGCTCTCGATAGGCAGCGGGGATTGCCGCGCAGCCGGTCAGCGACATGCCGAGTGCCTCGGCGATCGCGTTCATCGTCGAAGCGGTACCCATGGTGTTGCAATGGCCGGGCGACGGGGCGGAATCGAGCGCACGTTCGAGGAATTCCTCACGGCTGATCTCGCCGGCGGCATACTTGCGACGCGAGCGCCAGATGACAGTGCCCGACCCGACAAGCTCGCCGTCGTGCCAGCCGTCGAGCATCGGACCCCCGGACAATACGATGGCCGGGATGTCGACCGTGGAGGCGGCCATCAGGGCCGAGGGCGTGGTCTTGTCACAGCCGGTCGTCAGGACGACCCCGTCGAAGGGATAACCGTAGAGGAGTTCGACGAGCCCGAGATAGGCGAGATTGCGATCGAGGGCGGCGGTCGGTCGCTTGCAGTTTTCGAACAGCGGATGGGACGGAAATTCGATCGGGATGCCGCCTGCGTCGCGGATGCCGTCGCGGACGCGCTTGGCGAGTTCGAGGTGGTGGCGGTTGCAGGGATTGATGTCGGAGCCCGACTGGGCGATGCCAATGATCGGTTTGCCGGACCTCAGCTCCTCCGGCGTGGTGCCGTAGTTCATGAAGCGCTCAAGATAGAGCGCGGTCATGTCGAGATGATCGGGATTGTCGAACCAGTCTTGAGAACGCAATCGGCGCTTCGGCTGTTCAGTCTCACTCATTGTCGGCACCTTTGCGGCGGTTGATCTTTTCGAGATGAAGAAGAAAGGCGCTGTGATCCAGGTCGCCGTTTCCGTCTGCCACGAAGGCATCGAAGGCGTGGCGAACATCTGAGGTCAAGGGCAGGTCGAGGCCGTATGCTTCAGCCATCGCGGCCACTGCATTCAGATCCTTCAGTTGCAGGCGAGACGGGCCGCCCGGCTCAAACCGGCGGTCGACCATGCGCTGGCCATGCAGGTCCAGGATCCGGCTCTCGGCGAAACCGCCGCGGATCGCCTGGCGAAACCGTTCGCGTGAGGCTCCCCCTGCTTCGACCAGCATCATGGCCTCCGCCACCGCGCCGATGGTGATTGCCACGATCTGCTGGTTGGCGAGCTTGCAGATCTGGCCGGCGCCCGAAGGTCCGACATGGGTGACACGTCCGAGCGGTGCAAAGACTTCGGCCAAAGCCTCGACCGCAGCCTCGTCGCCGCCGGCCATGATGGCGAGCGTTCCGGCTTCTGCTCCGACGACGCCGCCTGAAACAGGAGCATCGAGATGGACGATGTCGCGCTCGGCCAGCCGGCGGGCGTGTTCTCTGGCAATCGGCGGCGCGATCGAGGATGTATCGATAACGGCCGCGCCCTTTTTCAGGGCGGCGGCGGCTCCTCGGGCGAAGAGCACATCCTCCACAGCGCAGCCGTCCGAGAGCATGGTGAAGACAATATCGGCATCTGCCGCGGCCTCTGCCGGGCTTTGGGCGAGCTTTGCACCGGCTGCCCGCAGCGGCTCTGCCTTGCCAGGATCGCGGTTCCAGACGGTGACCGGAAAGCCTGCGCCCAGCAGCCGCCGCACCATGGGGGCGCCCATCAGTCCGGTGCCGAGAAAGGCAATCTGCCTCGTTCGTTGAGCGGTCACAGCTTTCCTCCGAGTTCGTCCTCGATATGGGCACGGATGATTTCGTCGAAGGAGGTTTCGGCCGTGAAACCGAGGGCACGGGCACGAGTGGCTTCGAAGCCGGGCGCCCAGCCGGCGCAAATGCGCATGATCATCTCATCGGGTTCGTGGCGAATGAGTTTTACCGCGTTTTCACCGGCGACGCGGCGTAGCGCCTCGATCTGCTCGCCAACGGTGGCACTCAGCCCCGGCATCGAGAGGTTGCGGCGCGGTCCAACCTCTTGCAGATCGATCGTTGCCCCGTGAAGCAGGAATCCGACGGCGGAGCGCGGTGAGGCATGCCAGTGGCGGACATCCTCGCCGACCGGGAGCACGGCTTCCTGGCCAACCAGTGGCTCGCGCAGGATGTTGGAAAAGAAGCCGGAGGCGGCCTTGTTCGGCTTTCCGGGACGGATGCAAATCGTCGGCAGCCGGATGCCGATGCCGTCGAAATACCCCTTGCGCGAATAGTCCGACAGCAGAAGCTCGCAGATTGCCTTTTGCGTGCCGTAGCTTGTCAGGGGCGTAGTGTGGAAGTCGTCGGGGATGGGGAAGGGCAGAGGAGCACCGACGACGGCGATCGACGAGGTGAAGACAAGACGTGGACGATAGCCGTCCACCATATGGGCGAGGCGGATGGCCTCAAAAAGATGCCGCGTTCCGTCGAGATTGATCTTGTAGCCTTTCTCGAAGTCGAGTTCCGCTTCTCCAGACACGATGGCGGCTAGGTGGAAGATCACATCCGGACGGGCGGCAATCAGGCGATCGGCTGCCGCTGGTTCCGACAGGTCGAGCGTCTCGATCGCGACCGTGCCGGTAAATCCAGTCGGGACGTCTGCCGGTATGACATCAGCGAGTGTCATGGCAGTGACTTCACGACCCTGCAGCCCGCCGTCTCGTGTCAACCTCTGTGCGAGCTTGCGCCCGACCATACCGGCTGCACCAATCACCAGAATATGCATGCGATGAACTCCTCCCGTGCCATTCTTCGACCCGACGCGCCTGTGCACAAGGGGCCCATTGCAAAAACTAATTGTAAGGTTGTCTGATAACCTTATATCGTTCGCATGAAAACCGAATTCTGGGCTTGCGCGATGCGAGCCGCCAAAGGGGATACCGATAGTGCTGGAAAGCCCGAGTGAAACAGGTGCATCAACGCCAGGCCATGGAGATGCTGCCGAGAGGCTGATCAGCCTTCTTGGCCAAGAACTCGTGCTGACTGGACCGGACGTGGAGCGCTATTGCCGTGATTGGCATGGCGATGTGACGACCGGCGCTCTGGCCGTCCTTCGCCCGCGAGATACGCAGGAGGTGGCGGCTGCGGTACGCGCGGTGACGGCGCTTGGACTGACAATCGTCCCGCAGGGCGGCAATACCGGACTGGTGCTGGGCGCCACGCCCGACCGGCCGTCGGACCAAGTGGTCATCAGTCTCGAGCGCATGACGATGATACGCCGGATCGATCCCGATGATTTCTCCGCAGTGGTTGAGGCCGGCGTCATCCTTTCGGACTTCAAGGACCAGGTGGAGGCAGCGGGTCTTTACTTTCCTCTGGCACTTGGCGCTCAGGGCTCCTGCCGCATCGGTGGCAATGTCTCGACCAATGCCGGCGGGCTCAATGTGCTGCGCTACGGCATGATGCGGGATCTCGTGCTGGGCCTCGAAGTGGTTCTTCCAGACGGGACGATCTTCGATGGTCTCTCGACCCTGCGGAAGGACAATCGCGGTATCGACCTGAAGCAGTTGTTCATAGGAGCCGAAGGGACCCTCGGCATCGTGACCGCGGTCGCCGTCAAGCTGATGCCACCCGCCGAGAAGGTTGCAACAGCCCTGCTCGGTCTCGGCGCGCTGTCGGATGCGATCGTGCTTTATCGACGCGCGCGGCGAGAGTGTTGCGACCTCATGTCTGCCTTCGAGTTCATGCCTCCAGTTGCGTTTTCTCTTGCGCAGGAGGCCATGCCGGATCTCACCATGCCTTTGGCTGCCAATTATCCGGCTTATGTGCTGCTTGAAATTTCCGGCTCCGGCCTGGTCGATATCGATGATCTCTTGCAGCGGTTTCTCGAGGGGGTGATGGAGGACGGGCTGGTGCTCGACGGCGTGATCGCGGCCTCGCGCAGTCAGGCGCGGTCGCTCTGGATGTTCCGCGAAGGCATGAACGAGGGGCAGGCGCGACGTGGTCCGCATTTGCGGACCGATGTGTCCGTGCCGCTGTCCCGTCTCCCCGAATTCGTCGAGATGGCCGAGGCGGCACTCACAGAACGGCTGCCGGACTGCCTCTGTGTCTCCTATGGTCATGTGGGCGACGGCAATGTGCACCTCAATGTCCTGCCGCCGGCCGGTCTTGCTGCCGATGCGGTGGCTGAAAGGATCTATGCGGCAAAGGCCATCATCAATTCCGTCCTCGACCGGTTCGGCGGGTCGATCAGTGCCGAACATGGTGTCGGCCGGCTGAAGAGAAGCGATTTCCTGTCTCGTTTATCTCCGGCGCATCTCCAGTTGCTAACGCGCGTCAAGCAGGCGATCGACCCCGCTCTGATCATGAACCCCGGTTGCCAATTGAATTTCGGTACGGATTCGTGAAATACCGGAGCGGATGGCAAGGAGACCAGCAGGCATGTCGATCGACCTCGGGCAATTGAGTTTCGGACAGATCAGGCGCAGCGAGCACCTGCCTGCCCGCATTGCCGCGCAGCTTGCCGAGGAAATCAGCCAGGGTCGGCTCAAGCCCGGTGAGCGCCTGCCTACCGAACATGTGCTTGCCAAGACCCTTGGTGTCAGCCGCTCGGTCGTGCGCGAGGCGATTGCGCAGCTTCGAAACGAAGGTCTGGTCGAAACGCGGCAGGGCGTCGGTGCCTTTGTCAGCGAGCCCTCGGCCCGCCCCATCCGTATCAAGGACGGCGAGCTTTCCGAGCCTCAGAGCTTCAGGGCGCTCTTCCAGTTGCGTGTACCGCTCGAAATCGAAGCCGCGGGCCTCGCCGCCGTGCATCACACGCCTGCCGATCTCGCCCGGATCGACGAGGCTCTTGCCCGCATGACCGGCTCGGAGAAGTGGACGGAGCAGGGGATCGTCGCGGATCTTGCCTTCCACAGGGCCGTCGCCGAAGCGACGCATAACGAGTATTTCGCGCTCTTCATCGGCTTCATCGCCGAGCGGATCAGCATGGCAATCGATGCGGCACGGGAACGAGCCGTGCTCGAAGAGATCGTCGAGGTCACGATCGCCGAACACGTTCGACTGCGGAACGCGATCGCAGAGCGTGATGCTGCGGCAGCGCGGGTGGCGATGCGCGCGCACCTGCATGGCGCTGCCAGCCGTATCGACCTCAGTCTCGAACAGTTCTGAGTTTTCCTCCAAGCACGGTTTGTCCACAAGCCTGCCGGCTGGGGTAGACAGGCAGGAATTCTGACCCTATGACTTTGTCTCGAGGGTTGTCAGACATCCTGACAATAGGGCAGGGCGAATGGAGCGCCCGTGTTCGAGGACAAGGAGGAGGTCCGTCTTGCTGCAGCGTGAACGCCTGGAATCCGACTATATCCTGCCGCAGGATGCCCCCGAGGCTTTGTTGATCGGACGTGTCTGGTCCAATGCTGCCGGTGGACCTTGTCCTGTGATCCTGCGTGCAGGAGTGGTTCACGACCTGACGTCCGTCTCCCCGACGGTATCGGGCCTCTTCGAAATCGAAGAGCTTGCAGAGCATCTTGCCTCCCATCAGGATCTGCCGGCGCTCGGTACACTCGATCAATTCCTTTCCGGTGAAGCAGGGCGCCTGCTGGCACCGATCGATCTGCAGGCGGTCAAGGCGGCAGGTGTGACCTTTGCCGACAGCATGCTTGAGCGCGTGATCGAGGAACAGGCGAAAGGCGATGCCGGTCGTGCGCAGGCCATCCGCGAAAAACTCGCGCCGGTGCTGGGCGACAGTCTCCGGGGTCTCGTCGCCGGCTCAGAGCAGGCGGCCAAGGTCAAGGCTCTGCTGCAGGACATGGGGTTGTGGTCCCAGTATCTCGAAGTCGGCATCGGGCCGGATGCCGAAATATTCACCAAGGCGCAGCCGATGTCTTCCGTCACCTGTGGGGATGTCATCGGGATCCATCCGATCTCACAGTGGAACAATCCCGAGCCTGAAATCGTTCTTGCGGTTCGTTCCGACGGCAAGATCATCGGCGCGACGCTCGGCAACGACGTCAACCTGCGCGACGTCGAGGGCCGGTCGGCGCTCCTTCTCGGCAAGGCGAAAGACAACAATGCGTCCTGTTCGGTTGGGCCTTTCATCCGGCTTTTCCATGGTGGCTTCACCATCGATGTGTTGCGCAAGGTGCGCGTGTCCCTCCTGGTTCGCGGCGAAGACGGCTTCGAGATGACGGGGGAAAGTCCAATGGAAGCGATCAGCCGTGCGCCGGAGAATCTGGTTTCCCAGCTGCGCAATCGTAATCATCAATATCCCGACGGCGCCGTGCTCTTCCTCGGGACGATGTTTGCACCGGTCAAGGATCGCCGTGGTGCTGGTCTCGGCTTTACCCATGAAGTCGGAGACCGCGTGGAAATCTCCACTCCGACGCTTGGACGTCTCGTAAACTGGGTCGATCGCACCGATGCCTGCCCGGAATGGACGTTCGGAACCCGCGCGCTTTTCGAAAATCTTGCTCGCCGCGGCCTCCTGGGGAGGGGCTGAGAGATGACCAGAGCCGTCGACCTCTTTTACCGGGTTCTTGAGATTACTCTCATTCTTCTGTTGAGCGGCATGGCGATCATGGTCTTCCTGAACGTGATCCTGCGCTATGCGTTCAACTCCGGACTCACGGTGTCAGATGAGCTCTCGCGATACTTCTTTGTGTGGCTGACCTTTGTCGGTGCCGTCGTCGGCCTTCGCGAACATGGACATATGGGTGTCGAGTCTCTGGTGGCGCTGCTGGGCAAACCTGGACGGATCGTCTGCATGGTTCTGACCAATCTCCTGATCCTCGGCGTGTCCCTGCTCTTTTTCTGGGGCACTTGGAAGCAGCTGCCGATCAATGCCAGCATGAAGGCACCCGTCACCGGACTATCGATGGGCTGGGTCTATGGCATCGGATTCTTCACCGGAGGTCTCTGCAGCCTGATCGCGCTTGAACGGCTGTTTCGCATTGTCACCGGGCGAGTGACCGACGACGAGATAGCCGCCTTTGCGGGCGAACATCTCAGTGTCGAGAAGCTTGCGGAGCGCGGCTGATGACCCTTCTCGTCTTCATTGCTTCCCTGCTCGGCGCGATGGCCATCGGTGCGCCCGTCGCCTTCGCCCTGATGTTCTGCGGCGTCGCCCTCATGTGCTACATGGGGATGTTCAACAGCCAGATCATCGCCCAGAACATGATTGCAGGTGCGGACACATTTACGCTTCTTGCGATCCCCTTCTTCGTGCTGGCCGGCGAGTTGATGAATTCCGGCGGATTGTCCAAGCGGATCATCGAATTTGCGATCGCCTGCGTGGGTCATATACGCGGTGGCCTTGGTATTGTCGCCATCGTTGCGGCCATCATCATGGCCAGCATATCCGGATCGGCGGCGGCCGATACGGCGGCGCTTGCCGCCATCCTGATCCCAATGATGGCAAAGGCAGGTTATAATGTGCCCCGCTCGGCAGGACTGATTGCTTCAGGCGGCATCATCGCGCCCGTCATCCCTCCGTCCATGGCGTTCATCGTCTTCGGCGTCGCTGCCAACGTCTCGATCACCCAGCTTTTCATGGCTGGCATCGTGCCCGGCATCCTGATGGGCCTCATGCTCATCGTGACCTGGCAGCTGCTGGTCCGGAATGATGACATCAAGCCTCTGCCAAAGGCCCCCGCGAAAGACCGGCTGCGCGCCACCGGCCGTGCGGCCTGGGCGCTTGGCATGCCGGTCATCATTCTAGGGGGCATCAAGGCTGGCGTTGTCACGCCAACGGAGGCCGCGGTGATTGCTGCCGCCTATGCGCTGTTCGTCGGCATGTTCATCTATCGCGAACTGAAGCCGCGAGATTTGCCGCATGTCATCCTTCAGGCAGCGAAGACGACGTCGATCATCATGTTCCTCGTCTGCGCGGCCCTCGTATCAGCCTGGCTGATCACGGCTGCCAACATCCCCGGCGAAATCACCGGCTATATTTCACCCCTGATCGATCAGCCGAAAATGCTGATGCTGGTGATCATGATCCTGGTCCTGATCGTCGGTACGGCGCTTGATCTGACCCCGACGATCCTGATCCTGACCCCCGTCCTGATGCCGATCATCAAGCAGGCCGGGATCGATCCCGTCTATTTCGGCGTGCTTTTCATCATGAACTGCTGCATCGGGCTGATCACGCCGCCGGTTGGCGTCGTGCTCAATGTCGTGAGCGGCGTCGGGCGTGTTCCACTCGGCAAGGTCGTGACCGGCATATGGCCGTTCCTGATCGCCCAGATTCTGGTGCTTCTGCTTCTCGTTCTGTTTCCCGAGATCGTCATCGTGCCTGCACGGTGGCTGATATGACGTGACTTTTTCAATCAATCGGTATCCATGGGAGGATAACATGAGACGATATCTACTGGCGACAACTTCCCTTGCCTTCACCGTTTCGGCTGCAGCACCGGCCCTTGCAGAATTCAACGACAGGACCATCCGCGTCTCGAACGGCATCAACGCCGATCACCCGGTTGGCAATGGGATCGAGGCCATGCAGAAATGCCTTGATGAGAAGTCCGGTGGCAAGCTGAAGCTTCAGGCCTTCTGGGGCGGAGCCCTTGGTGGCGACCTCCAGGCAACGCAGGCCCTGCGTTCGGGTGTCCAGGAAGCCGTCGTGACTTCGTCCTCGCCGTTGGTCGGCATCGAGCCGGCGCTCGGCGTCTTCGATCTGCCGTTCCTCTTCACCTCTGCAGACGAGGCCTACAAGGTGCTCGATGGAGAGTTCGGGACGATGATGAACCAGAAGCTCGAGGCTGTCGGGCTCGTCAATCTCGGCTATTGGGAGAATGGTTTCCGCAATCTCTCGAACTCTGTTCGGCCCGTCACGAAGTGGGAGGACTTCGAGGGCATGAAGGTTCGCGTGATGCAGAACAACATCTTCCTCGATACCTTCCAGAACCTTGGCGCCAACGCCACGCCGATGGCGTTCGGTGAGGTGTTCTCGGCGCTGGAAACCAAGACGATCGATGCCCAGGAAAACCCTTATGTGACGATCGATACCTCGAAGTTCTTCGAGGTTCAGAAATACGTGACCGAGACCAATCACGCCTATACGCCTTTCCTCTTCCTGTTCTCCAAGGCGATCTTCGACACCTATACGCCCGAGGAACAGGCCGCGTTGCGTGAATGTGCCACGGTAGGGCGCGATGTCGAGCGCTCCGTGATTGCCGATCTCAACAAACAGTCGCTGGAGAAGATCAAGGCGGCGGGCCTTGAGGTCAATGTTCTCTCTCCGGAAGAACAGCAGCGCATCCGCGAGAAGTCGATGGTGGTCTATGAGAAACACAAGGAAACGATCGGCGCCGATGTCGTCGACAGCATCCTTGCGCAGCTCGCGGAGATCCGCAAATAACCTCCCTGGTCGTGGCTCTCAGGAGCCGCACCAGAAAAAGCCCGCAGCGGGAGACCGTTGCGGGCTTTTTGCGTTTCACTCGGGAACAGAGGGCAGGACCATATCCCTTTTCTTGAGTTGCTGCTCGCGAAAGAAGATGAACAGGCCCGAGCCGACGATCAGCGTCGCGCCGACCACCATCGTCAGTCGTGGGACCTCACCGAAGAGGAAGTATCCGAACACAACCGCCCACAGGAGCAAGGTGTATTGCAGCGGAGCGACCGTTGCAGCATCTGAGATCTTCAGCGCTCGGTTCACAAGAATGTGGGCGCTCATGGCCACGATACCGAGAAGTCCGAGCAGCATCATCTCGGAAACTGAGGTGAGTGGTGTCCAGCCGAAAGGGGCGACAAACAGGCCGACTATGGCTGCACCTCCAGTCTGAAACAGCACGAGGATCTTATCGGGCGTCCCCCTCAGGCTGCGACCGGAGAGCATCATGAAGGCAAAGGCCGCCGTTCCAACGATGGAAATCAGCGCCGGCGTAGTGAACATGGCGCTCGAGGGTTCAAGGGTGATGACGACCCCGATGAAACCCACCGCAATCGCGGTCCAGCGCCGCCAGCCCACTTTTTCGCCAAGAAGAAACGGTGCGGCTGCGGCGACGTAGATTGGGGCCGCAAGCCAGTAGGTCATGACATCCGCGAGCGGCAGGTACATGACTGCGTAATAGAAGCAAAAGAGTTCCAGCGTCGACAGAATGACCCGCAGGAGCTGAAGCCCAGGACGTTCAACCTCGAGGATCGGTTTCAGGCCGGCTGCCCATATAAATGGGGCGAGGATCAACAAAGCCGCGATGCTGCGGATCAGGATGACCTGGCCCAGACCGTAACTTGCCACCAGCCATTTACCCATGGCGTCGTTCAAGGCAAACAGCAGCATGCCGAGCAGCATGACGGCAGGGCCGGTCATGCCGGCATATCTCAATACTCCAGGTTCGGCCCGATCGGTTGCTTGCGTGCTCATGAATTGTCCGCCGATTCTCATTTCAATTGTTTATGTCATGTTGTCTGACAAGTTTGCCTTATTGTCCCATCCAGCGCCACCTCGCAAGCCGCATTGGGCTTCACTTTTTCAGTTTGCCTTTACCGAGACGAAGGCCAAACAACTTAAGTGAATCGTGAAATGAAGATATTCACGCCTAAACCTCCTGCTTTGAAACAATGGTTGCGGCTCTACTTGACCCAAAAAAGGCCCAACCAGAATTAACCGAACATTAAGCATCCGCTTTATGAGCAGTATCAACTGTGATACCCATTTTGCTCATGGGGGAATGGATCAATGTTGGTACGCGTCGCGTTTGTAGATGACCATCCGATTCTATTGGAAGGTCTTGTCAGTCTCTACCGTACAAAAGAGGATCTGGATGTCGTGGCGATGGGACACACAACCGTCGACGCCCTCAATATCCTCGAGATCCATCGTCCTGATGTGATCGTGATGGACCTGAGCATGCCAGGGGACTCTTTTGCTGCAATCGACGTAATCCTGGCATCCTACCCCGAGACGAAAGTCATCGTGTTTACAGCTTCAAGCGCGATTCAGCCCGCCGTCGAACTGATCGAGGCAGGCATCAGCGGTTATGTTCTCAAGGGCTCGTCCTCTTCAGACCTGCATAACGCCATTATCACGGCCTTTAATGGCGAGACCTACATCACGCCGGGATTTGCGACAAAGGTCATCGTCTCGATGAAGACCGCGGAGCTGCGCCGAAAGACGCAGCAGCCGGAGCGGTTGCATCACCGCGAAGAGCAGATCGTGAGCGGTCTGTTGAAAGGGCTGACAAACCGCGAAATCGGACAAAGCCTCAACATCAGCGAAAAGACCGTGAAGCACTACATGACGTCCCTGATGAACAAGCTCAGCGTCCGTAACCGCGTCGAACTGGTTATCGCGGTCAAGAATCGCACTTCGCCACGTGACCGCTTGGCAAGCTGAGCACCATCTCTTTGCAATCCTGTCGCTCGGATACCTAGTGTCACCCTGACAGACCAGGGTGTCAGTCCACGATGCCGATCGGCAAGCTGGCAACGGCGAACGAGCCGTTTTTCCTTGGAAAGTAACGCATGCGCCCGCCGAAGTTCCGGATTCGCCGCTTTTGGCTGATCTTGCCCAGTCTTGCGCGCTGAACTTCCCGCTTCGATGACAGGACCGGCCGCTCGCCGATATCGATAACCGCGATGAATAGGCGCCCACGCTTGAAGCTGTAGCGCACGAGATGGGTATTGCTGTTGGCATGACGATAGCTGTTCATCAGGCCTTCCAGCACAAAGCGGTAGATGCAGATCGACAGGTCCGGGATTCTCAGGTCGAGGCCAGCACTGCCCACGAGCATCGTCTCCCGCCCGGTGATCTCGAGATAGCGTTTGACCGCCAGTTGAACGGCTTCGTCGATGGTGGCTTCTTCGAGTTCCGGAAGAATCAGGCCCGCCGACAGATTGCGCACCTCATCAAGGATATTGCTTACCAGATCCATGATCTTGGAAAGCGCGTCGCGCACCGGTGGTGTTATGTCCGGGCTCGGCATGGTCAGGTCGCTCAGGCGCAGCTTGACCAAGGTCAACAGCTGGACTGACCCATCATGCAGGTCGGCGCCGATCTGATCGAGAATTCGCTCGTTGAGCTTGCCAGCTTCGACGCGGGCATTGTCCGCCAGAAGGCGTAGTCGATTGTTTTCGATCGAAAGCTCTATGGCGTTGCGAAGGCTCTCTCGCAATGTCTTTCTCTGTTCCTCGATCAGTCTCGCGCCCTTGCGCACCACCAGATACAAAAGTGATAGCATGGGCACGGCCAGCAGGAAGACACCCGCCATGGAGGTGAGGCGTGTCTCGGCTATCTGGCGGCGCAGGATTTCTGATTCCTCGTAGATCTCGCCAGCCAGCAAGACTGTTCCGTCTGCTGCTCTCACCAAAGGTCCGTAGATCTCCAGGAGGGGCTCGGATATCTCCTCCTCGCTGTATTCGTGTTTTGCTTCGGTGGTCCTTGAAACTACGACTTCGCCCGCGAGGGCCAGAGCGAGTTCTTTGAACAGAACCGGCTTTTCATTCATGTCATTCGCGGGGTAAAGCTGGCGCCCGTCTGCGGCCCAGATCTTGATGTTGCGTATCCTTTGACCTTCGGGACCCTGCCCGATCAGCGCAGAAATCCTATTCTGCAGATCCTCGCCAAATCCCGCCTCGCCGCCTTCGACATCCTTGATGAGAGGGGCGATCAGTATCTGCATTCGCACTGCGCTCGCAGAGCCGGCTGCGTTCAAGGCGGCCCTCTCAACCTGCGCAGCCGCGAAGACGCTCACCCCGGTCATCAGGCCAAAAACGATCAGCGATGCGGCGATCAGGAATTGCGCCGATAGCGACAGGGATTCGAGTTTTCTCCACAGGCGACTTGCCAACGATAGTGTCGACTTCTCGATATCAATTTTCATTGAATTTCAGTTTTGCCCTCAACCGGAGGGTATCGGATCCGAGCATGAGTTCCCCCGTTCGGCGTGACTTCGCAGTATAGGTCCCCCACCCCTCCATTTTTTCAGCGCTTCTATTGATGCACGCTGACGGTGAACATGTCGACAGAGGTCTGGCGAAGTTCAGACAAAGGTCTGAACTTATTTTGGACTTTGATCCGACACTTTGCGGGACCATGTTCCCTTCCGATTTTGGGGGTTTATGCGACGCTGGAGCCTGAGAAATCCCTGGCAAAAAGTAGCAGGGACGTGAGCAGCGGAGGCGGGGTTTCCCCGAAAGAGGCATGGTCCAGGTCAACAAGCACGATCTCGAATTCATCCTGCGGCAGATCAAGATCGCCGAAGCGAACTCGATTGCGCATTCCACGACGAACGCTAGGCCGCTTACCGACATCTGGGTCGACGAGCTTGGCAATGTCGTGCCGCAGGGGACCCCCGGCGCGACACTCGCGATCAGCGCCGAGCACGTTCCTTACGGTCTGCGCACCGTCGACGGCAGCTTCAACAATCTCGGTGCAGGCCGCGATAAATGGGGTGCGGTCGATCAGCCGTTCCTCGATCTGCTCGGAGACGAATGGCGGGTGTCGGATGGCGACACGTTCCAGCTCCGCACTGGCGCAAACAGCTTCACCACAATCGGCGGCGCCTACAATCCGACCGGTGCTGTCGCCGATGCCGATCCGCGACTGATCTCGAACCTGATCGTCGACCAGACCCTGTCGAATCCCGCGGCGATTTACACAGCCCTCGTGCAGGCAGGCTTTACGGGCGACCTGATGGCTGCGGTTAATGCGATCAGAGCGGACTTTGCCGATGCCTTGCAACAAGTCACGCCTGCAAGCGACGCTCCGTTTAAAACCGATGCGGTTTTGATCGCCGAGGCCACAAAGTTGGTCGCTCCGGTGATCGAGAGCGAATACGGGATCAAGTTCGATGGTCCCTCCATCCTCATCGAAAATGTCGCGCCTGACGAGGGCCTCTCGGCTCCTTACAATTCCTGGTTCACGCTGTTTGGCCAGTTCTTCGACCACGGCCTTGACCTGGTCCAGAAGGGCGGCAACGAGAAAATCTACATTCCGCTGGCGCCGGACGATCCGCTTTATGTGCCCGGCAGCTTCACGAACTACATGGTGCTGACGCGCGCACCACAGCAGCCGCTCAACCTGACAACGCCGTTCGTCGACCAGAACCAGACTTACTCCTCGATCGCCTCCAAGCAGCTTTTCCTGCGTGAATACAAGCTGGTGGACGGCAAGCCGATGGCAACGGGCCACCTGCTAGAGGGAGCAAAGGGGATCGCAACCTGGGCGGAGGTCAAGGCGCAAGCTCGCGACATTCTCGGGATCAACCTGACTGACGAGTATGTGGGTTCCGTGCCGCTGTTCCGGATGGATGCGTATGGCGAATTCGTTCGCGGCCCGAACGGTTTCCCATTGCTTGAAACCTCGTCAGGCCTCGTCGAAGGCAGACCCGGTACGGCTGCAATCAGCCTTGCAAATGCCGTTCTGACAAACCACGCCTTCCTCGACGATATCGCGCACCTCGCAGTGCCCGTCGTGGTGAACGGAGCACTTGCTCCGGATGGCGACGTTGCCAAGCGGGACCCTGTCACTGGAGAGCTGGTCCTCGATCAGGATAGGAAGCCAGTTGATGGCATCGGGCTGAAGAATGCGGACGGCACATCGCCAATCCCGAACGGCCGAGGACAATACTCCGTCTATGACAACGAGCTCCTCGATGCACATTTCGTCACGGGCGACGGTCGCGGTAATGAAAACATCGGCCTGACTGCCGTTCACCATATTTTCCACTCCGAGCACAACCGCATCGTCGAACAGGTCAAGGAACAGGCGATTGCGGCGGCTCAGAACGGTGATTTCGCCTTCCTGAACGAATGGCTTGCGACAGATATCCAGTCGCTGCCAGGTGGCAATCTCGCGGCCATCAAGGCCGCGCTTAACTGGGACGGTGAGCGCCTTTTCCAGGCTGCTCGCTTCACCACGGAAATGCAGTACCAGCACCTCGTCTTTGAGGAGTTTGCACGCAAAATCCAGCCGGACGTCGACGCCTTCGTGTTCAACCCGTCAATGGACATCAACCCGGCAATCTTTGCCGAGTTCGCGCATGTGGTCTATCGCTTCGGCCATTCGATGCTGAACGAGACGGTGGACAGCGTGAGCGCCAACGGGACCAAGTCCTCCATGGATCTCTTCACCGCGTTCCTCAACCCGACCGCCTATGCGCCCGGGCAGATCACGGCGGACCAGGGTGCCGGTGCCGTTATCCGCGGCATGACCGGTCAGGTCGGCAACGAGATCGACGAATTCGTCACGGACGTCCTGCGCAACCACCTGGTCGGCATTCCGCTCGACCTTGCCGCGCTCAACATCGCTCGCGGTCGTGAGACCGGTATTCCGAGCCTGAACGCCGCTCGTGCGCAGTTCAAGGCAATCGCAAACGGCGATACGCAGCTCGACCCCTACAAGAACTGGGTCGATTTCGGGATGAACCTGAAGAACCCGGCTTCGATCGTCAACTTCATCGCCGCCTATGGTACGCATGAGTCTATCACGACGATCGAAGATCCTGCACTGATAACTGAAACCAATCCCAAAGGTGTCCGGCCAACGACCCTCGAAGAAAAGCGTGACGCTGCCATGAAACTGGTCTTCGGTGGCACGGGAGCACCGGCCGACCGTCTGGACTTCCTCAATGGTACCGGCGCCTACACCAATCTCGGCGGTCTGAACGACGTCGACCTCTGGATCGGCGGCCTGGCCGAAAAGAAGATGGCCTTCGGCGGCATGCTGGGCTCGACCTTCTCCTTCGTCTTCGAGCTACAGCTCGAAAATCTGCAGAACGGCGACCGCTTCTACTATCTGTCGCGTACCCAGGGTCTAAACCTTCTCAACGAACTGGAAGCCAATTCCTTCGCTGAAATGGTCATGCGCAACAGTGATATCGGTCAGTCGGGTTATGCCGTTCCAGGCGACATCTTCTCCGTGCCGGACCACGTTCTCTACGTCGACAAGACGGAGCAGACGAAGTGGGGATACGTCGATCCGACGGGTACCGATCCCTTCCAGAATGCGCTGGCACCTGTGGTCGAACGTGGAGCCAATTTCATCAAGTACAATGGCAACGACCATGTGTTGATCCAGGGTACCAACAAGGACGATACGATCGTTGCCGGTGGCGGTGACGACACGGTCTGGGGCCGTGGCGGCAATGACCGCATCGAAGCGGGCTACGGCGTCGACAAGATCCATGGTGGTGAGGGCGATGACATCATCACGAACTCGGGGACCGATATCGGCGAGACCGACTTCCTGATGGGTGAAGAAGGCAATGACGTCGTGCATGGCGGCTCTGGCCTGGCGCTGGTCTTCGGCAACCAGGGCTCTGACGTCCTGATCGCTGGCCCCGACGGCAAGGAAATGTTCGGCGGCGAAGGCGACGACTTCATGCTTGGCGGTGAAGGCGGCGACTTCCTGCTCGGCAACGAAGGCGACGACTGGATCGAAGGCGGCAACGGTTTCGACACGACGGCCGGCGACAATTCCGAGTTGTTCTTCAACTCGACGATCATCGGCCACGACGTCATGTTTGCTGGTCAGAACGAGCATGACTTCGACGCCGAATCCGGCGACGACATCATGGTGCAGGGCGAAAGCGTCATGCGCAATGAAGGCATGTGGGGCTACGACTGGGCGATCTACAAGGGCAATACCGAAAATGCCGATGCGGATCTGACCAAGCCTATCTTCACCACCGACCAGCAGGACATTCTGCGCAACCGCTTCGACGCTGTCGAAGGATTGTCGGGTTACAAGCAGAACGACGTACTGCGCGGCGACAATCGGGCAACCGCCTTCGCGACGACGCCGGATCCCGAAGCCGAGCCGGGTGCAAATCTGGCCGGCGCCGAGAACACCATGGTCAAGCACCACCTCAGCCAGGCCGGTATCGATCGGATCGCCGGTCTGCGTGAACTGTTGGGCAATCTTGTCCAGAACACGACGACCGTGGGCGAAGCCGCCCGCGAAGCTGAAATCGCCTTCGACGACGGCAACATCCTGCTCGGCGGTGGTGGCAGCGACCTGATCGAGGGGCGCGGCGGTGACGACGTGATCGACGGGGACGCATGGCTCAACGTTCGCATCCGCATCACGACGACACCGGGCGGACCTGTATATACGGCAGACAGTCTGGCAGGACCGGTCTATCTCCAGTCTCAACTCGTCAACGGCGAAATCCCGGCCGATACAGCGCCTGCCTTCGGTGGCATGGCACTTTCAGACCTGCTGCTTGAACGGGTGGTCACACCCGGCCAGATGAAGATCGTTCGCGAAATCGTCAACGGCGGCAAGACTGGTGATGTCGACGTCGCCGTCTACTCGGATGTCCGGGCCAACTACTCTTTCGTCCGCAACGCGGACGGCAGCGTTACGGTCACCCATGTGAACGTTGATCCAGACGGTACGCTTGGGCTCGTTACTTCCGACGGCACCGACCGCATCAGGAACATCGAGGTGCTGCGCTTTGCCGATGGAGACGTGTCGCTGGCGAATGTCCTGAACCGTGCGCCCGAGATCACCTCTAATGGCGGCGCTGCGACGGCCTCAATTTCGCGGCCGGAAAACGCCACTGTCGTCACCACCGTGACGGCAGCCGATCCGGATGCCGGCCAGGTGTTGACCTATTCGATCACCGGTGGGGCCGATGCCGCACTGTTCTCGGTCGATGCGAACACGGGTGTACTCTCGTTCCGTGCGCCTCCGAACTTCGAAGCTCCCACTGATGCTGGCGGCAACAACGTCTATGACGTGGTTGTCGAGGTTTCCGATGGCATCGCGGTTGACTCCCAGGCTTTGGCTGTCACCGTGACCAACGCGCAGGAAGGTCAGAGCGGCGCTCCTGTGATTTCGGATCTCACGCCGACCCGGCCCCAGCAATTGTCCGTCAATACAGCGGGTATCGCCGATCCAGATGGCCTCGGTGCTTTTGCGTACCAGTGGCAAGTGTCGACCAACAATGGGGCGACTTGGGGCAATATCGCGGCTGCCACCGCGTCGACGTTTACGCCAGTTGCGGCTCAGGTCGGCAATTTGCTGCGCGTTCAGGTCACGTACACCGATGGCGCCGGTGCGCTGACGACGGTGACCTCCGCACCGACCACCCCCGTGGGCGACACGATCAGCGGCAGCGTCTTGAACAACAATCTCATCGGCACTGCCGGTGACGACATTATCGCCGGTAATGGTGGCAATGACACGATCAGCGCTGGCGCTGGCGATGACATCATTAGCTGGACGGTGGACAATCCGACCCTGTTCCTGGGCATACCGGTGTTTACCCGTACTGATGGTCGCGACTTCATTGATGGTGGCGCGGGCACGAATGACACTTTCATCGTCAACGGCAACAATACGGCAGAGACCTATCGTGTCTATGCCCGTGCAGACTGGCTTGCGCTGACCGGCCGCACGGTTGACAACGCCAACACCGAGATCGTGATCACCCGCAATGGCACCGGCAATGGCAATGTGATCGCCGAGCTCGACAACATCGAGGAAATCATCATCAATACCGGTCCGGGCAACGATCTGGTTATCCCGATCGGTAACTTCAACCCGACCAGCCTGAACTTTAATACGATCACGATCGAAGGCTCCGAAGGCAACGACACGGTCAACATTTCGGATCTGTCCTCTGCGCACCGCATCCTGTTCCGCTCCGCCGGAGGCCAGGATACGATCATCGGTACTCTGCGTGCGCAGGATGTCGTCGAGATCCCCGTAGGCGCGAATCCGACCGACTATGCGCTGACGGAAAATGGCGACGGAACGAAAACGCTGTCGAACGGGGCGCACTCGATCACCTTCTCGGGCGAGGTTCCGAAGCTTGCCCCGCCCAGCGATCACGGGGTCGAAAACCCCGGCCCGATCCCTGGACCCGCAGGTGCCTTCGAATATACGGCGCGTGACATCCAGGGCATCACCAACCTTCTCAAGGGTCTTCCGGCCTTTGAGGGAGATGATGATACAGTAGGTGCTGGCGGCGTCCGTGATCTCTCGGGCAACGGCAACAATATCGACAATCCGACCTTCGGCTCGGCGGACGAGCCCTTCATCCGCCTGACCGAAGCCCGTTATGGTGCCGGTGTCGAGCTGGATGGCCAAGGCAATATCATCAACCGAGCCCTCAACCCGATCTTCGACGGGCTCGACCCACGTGCGATCTCCAATGCCATCGGTGCACAGGAGGCAAACCTGCCGAAGGCGCCGAATGACGCCAATATCTTCTTCATGGCCTTCGGTCAGTACTTCGACCACGGTCTCGACTTCCTGCCGAAGGGTGGGGCCGGCAAGGTGATCATCGACGGTGCGGACATTCCCGGACCGACGGCGGCTAACTTCACCGATCTCACCCGCGGTTCATTGGCGAGCCAGCTGCAATCGGCGAGTGATACGCCGGAGCATCTGAACAAGACCTCGCCCTATGTCGATCAGAATCAGGTCTATGGTTCCAACGCGATCGTGGGCCAGTTCCTGCGCGAAAGCGATGGGGCGGGCGGTGTCGGTTCTCGCATCCTGATGGGGCCGGAAGATCCGTCGGCTCCGGGCTTCCAGCTGATGTCTACGCTGCGGGAGCTTCTCGACCATCACCGCGGGGCCCAAACCGTCTTCGAGGGCCTGGGCCTCGGTGCCGGCAAGACCCTTATGGAATACTATCCGACGCTGTGGACGCAGGCCGGTGGCTACAACATGACCGTTGTCCGGGAACTTGCCGGGAACTTCATGGGCTCGAGCCACGCGCTCCTTCTCGACGCCAATCCGATGATCAGCCCGCTCGATCACTATATCGGTGGCGACGGTCGTGCGAACGAGAACTTCACGCTGACCTCGATGCACACCATCTGGGCCCGCAACCACAACTTCCATGTTGATAAGTTGCAGGCTGCAGGCTTCGAAGGGACACCGGAAGAGCTCTTCCAGGCTGCCAAGATGGTCAACGAGGCTGAATATCAGCGCGTCGTGTTCACGGAGTTTGCCGATGCCCTGATCGGCGGCATCCAGGGCAATGGCAGCCACGGTTTCGAAGCCTATAACGATCAGGCGACCGCGAGTATCAGCCACGAGTTTGCTGCGGCCGTCTACCGCATCGGCCACTCGCTGATCGGCGATACGATCACGGTCAAGGGAGCAAACGGGCAGAACGTCTCGGTCAACCTGTTCGACGCCTTCCTGAACCCGACCAACGACGTGTTCACGGAGAGCGAACTGGCGGCACTGAGGGCCAGAGGCTATGATCCGAAGCCTGGCTACGAGCAGCTCGGCACCGGCGCGATCCTGTCGGGTATCGTCGAGCAGCCGGCGGAAGACGTGGACTTCAACGTCGTCAACGCGGTCCGCAATGACCTCGTTCGGATCCGGGCCGATCTCTTTGCCTTCAACGTGGCGCGTGGTCGTGATGTGGGTCTCGGCACACTCAATCAGGTCAAGGCCGATCTCAAAGCTTCGACCGACCCCTATATCAAGTTCGCAGTCGAATTCCTGGAAGCGAATGGCGGTTCGATGAACCCCTATTCGAGCTGGCAGGACTTCCAGCAGCGCAACGGTCTCAGCGATGTCGTGCTTGCACAGTTCATCGCCGCCTATCCGGACCTCGTGCTGCAGGCTGACCAGATTGCCGCCTTTAAGGCGATCAACGGCAATATCGTGACTGTCCAGCAGGACGGTACGGGCCTGGTCAAGGGCATCGACCGTGTCGATCTCTGGGTCGGTGGTCTTGCCGAGAAGCACTTCAATGGCGGCATGGCCGGCGATACGTTCTGGGTCGTCCTGCACGAGCAATTCGATCGCCTGCAGGAAGCCGACCGCTTCTATTATCTGGAGCGTTTCGACAACTTTGATCTGTATGAAAACTTCATCGATGGCCAGGGCTTCTCGGACATTGTTGCCCGTAACACCGGTCTCACCGGCTTGCCGGAAGACATCTTCTCCTCCGACCTCGAAGACGGCGCCAATGGCGACGGCGCGGGTGAAGGTGACGACAATGGTAACGGGGATGGCGATGGCGACGGCGATGGCCAGACTGGCGGCGGCGACACCGGCGGAGACGACGGTGGCATCGACAATGGCGGGGACAACGGCGAAGGCGGCGAAGACGAAGGCGACGATGATGGCTCTTCGGATGGCGATGGTGAAGGGGACGGCAGTGGCGAGGACGATGGTGCCGGTGCCGGCTCTGGCAATGGTTCCGGTAGCGGCTCAGGCACAGGTGGCGGCACAACGCCGACCCCGGTTCCGGTGGCAGCCCTGACACTGATCGGCACGGCTTCTGCGGACGCTCTGCTTGGTGCTGGTGGCAACGACACGATCCTTGGCGGTGCGGGCACCGATGTGCTGGTCGGTCAGGCTGGTTCGGACATCCTTCGCGGCGAGGATGGCGATGACGTGATCACCGGCGGTGACGGTGACGACTTCATCAATGCTGGTCTCGGCGACGACGAGGTTCATGCCGGAGAAGGCAAGGATATCGTGTTCGGCGGTGCAGGTTCCGACCAGATCTTCGCGGGTGCTGGAAACGACACGATCGAAGGCGGTGCGGGTGATGACAGGATCTGGGCCGGCGACGGCAATGACACGGTCATCG
This sequence comes from Rhizobium sp. AQ_MP, assembly GCF_014237835.1. Lineage (GTDB taxonomy): Bacteria > Pseudomonadota > Alphaproteobacteria > Rhizobiales > Rhizobiaceae > Allorhizobium. Next base: position 19,804 of record NZ_JACJVI010000016.1, on the reverse strand, counting down.
CCACGGCCAATGACGGCAACGATACCTACTACGGCGAAGCGGGCATCGACACGCTCGACTATGCCGCAAGCAGTGCCAACCTGACGGTCGACCTCGGCAATGGCTTCAACCAGCGCGGCTCGGTTTCCGGCGGCACGACGGGCTCAGATACGTTCTACGGCTTCGAGAACTTCGTCGGCGGCTCCGGCCACGACAAGATCACCGCGTCGATGGCGGTCAACATCATCGATGGCGGACTTGGCGACGATGTCTTCAAGTTCACCTCGGCGGCGTCGGCCAATGGCGACACGATCTACGGCTTCCAGACCGGTGACCGGATCGACTTTACCGGCATGGGAGCGATGAAGCTTGAAGCAGGCCAGACGATCGATGCGATCGGCGACGTGACCATCACGCACGAGATGCGCGACGGCGAGGAGTTCACTGTGATCCGGGGCAATACCCAAGGGGACAACGCCGCGGACTTTGAACTCTCGCTGCATGGCCGTCACAACCTGACGATCAACGACTTCCTCGGCGTGTCCTGAGGACTGCATGGCAGAACTGCCGGCCCGGCGGGGCCGGCAGAGATAGTTTCGGTGGGGGAAGCCATGAACAAGCAGTCGAACTACAAGCTTTCGGGGATAGGCCTGGTGACGGGTTTCGTCTTCGGTCTGTCGGGGATCATCAATATCCTGGCGCTGACCGGCGCCTTCTACATGCTGCAGATCTATGATCGCGCGTTAACCAGCGGCAGCATCCCAACGCTCATCTGGCTGTCGGTGATCGCCGTCGGCCTCTATCTGTTCCAGGGGGTGTTCGACATCCTGCGGTCGCAGATGCTTGTGCGTTTCGGATCGAATGTCGACCGGAAGATCGCCCCGCTCGTGCACCGGGTGGTGATCGACATGCCGCGCTTCGGCTATTCCTCGGCGGAAGCCTCCGAGCGGGGGCGCGACGTGGATACGGTCCGCGGCTTCCTGTCAGGGGCGGGACCGGTCGCGCTTTTCGACCTGCCTTGGATACCGGTCTATCTGGTCTTCGTCTGGATGCTGCATCCGGTACTCGGCATGCTGACACTCGGGGGAGCCGCCTTCCTTGCATGTCTGACGATCGCGGCCGAGCTTCTCTCGCGTCGTCACGCAAAGGAGATGACGCGGGCGGCGATCCAGCGCAACAACGTTTCGGACAACCATGTCCGCAACGGCGATATCCTTTATTCGATGGGCATGACAGACCGGGCGATCGACCGGTTCGAAAGCGCCAATCGCCGCCATCTCGAAACCCAGACCGCGACCTCAGACATCGCCGGCACCTTTGCCGGGATCTCCAAGGTGTTGCGCATGATGCTGCAGTCCGCAACGCTCGGGCTTGGCGCCTATCTCACCATGAAGGGCGAGATGTCGGCCGGCGCGATCATTGCGTCCTCGATCGTTACCGGTCGGGCGCTTGCACCTGTCGATCAGGCGATCGCCCAGTGGAAGGGCGTGATCTCGGCGCGCCGATCCTGGGCACGCATCAAGGATACGCTCGCCGTACTCGACCGCCCGCCTACACAATTCGATTTGCCGGCCCCAAGCGAGGACCTCGTCGTCGAGGGCATGACGACGGTCGCCCCCACGACCGGTACCGTTCTCCTGAGCGATGTCTCCTTCAAGCTCACAGCCGGTCAGGCGCTGGCGCTGATCGGCCCGTCGGGCGGTGGCAAGACCACACTTGCGCGTTCGCTGCTCGGTATCTGGCCGCTTCTGCGCGGCTCGGTGCGCGTCGATGGCGCCGACCTCAAGCAGTGGCCAACCCGCTTCTTCACCGAGAATGTCGGCTATCTGCCGCAGGAAGTGGCGCTGCTCGACGGAACGGTTGCCGATAACATTGCGCGCTTCGACCCGGATGCGGATGCCAAGATGATCTTCCGCGCCGCGCGCGCAGCCGGTATCCACGATCTGATCGTGCGGCTGCCGAATGGCTACCAGACGCAGATCGGCGCGGGCGGCCAGTCGCTGTCGGCCGGCCAGCGTCAGCGCATCGCGCTGGCACGGGCGCTTTACGGCGATCCCTTCCTGGTGGTGCTCGACGAGCCCAACTCCAATCTCGATGCCGAGGGGGAGGAGGCGCTGATGAAGGCGATCGTCAAGGTGCGCGAGCGTGGTGGGATCGTCGTCATCGTGGCGCATCGTCCGAGCGTGCTGCAGGCCGTCGACATGGTCGGCGTCGTCCAGGGCGGCAAGCTCATCTCGTTCGGTCCGAAGGAGGATATCATCAAGGTTCCGGCGAACACGCAGGAGAAGCCGCTTCGGCCGACACGCGTCATGCCGATCGCGGCGGAGTAAATCATCATGCGTTCCTCCGTTACCGATCATGATGAGACCCTCCAACTCGGGCACGGCGATGCTGTTTCCGCCAAGGCGCCGGCGCGCAAGTTTGCGCTGAGTGATGAGGCAGAGAGAACGCTGTTGTCGCCCGGCATCTTTGCCGTGTTGGCCATGGGGCTTGGCGCCTATCTTGGGCGGCTGCGCGATATCGTCAATCCAGCACCCAATACGGTTGCGCTGGATGACAAGCCCAAGGTAGCGCCGGACGACAGCCTGCCATCACCCCTCGAAGATCAGCCGGAGGCCGGCATCGATATCGCAGCCTTCTGGCAGGAGATCCAGCGGCGCTACGAGGACGTGATGGAACAGGTGCAGCCGCAGAAGCGGCTTTACTCGTCGATCCGCTTCAACGCACAGGACTTTGCGCTCGACGGCGAGTATGCAGGCCGTCCCTCTCAGGGTGTCACGATCGACGTGGCTGCCAATGATTTCCGCTTCGCCATGCCGAGCGTGGCTAAGCCGAAGTTCTCCGTCTTCAGCCTGCCGTCGAACGCAGCAGATGGCTCCTCCTCCGGTGGTTCATCCGCCGGTGGTCGGCCGGGTGAGGACCATGCGTCGGCCGGCGCATTGCCGGGAAATGGCGCTTCGAACGCGGGATCCTCGAACCCGGGCTCCTCGAACGGGGGCGGTACGAATGGGGGATCTTCCGGTAACCCGCCGGTCGATACCAATCGTGCGCCCGTATCGCGCGGCCCGGTCTACCTCGGAGCCGGCTTCATCAACCTTTCCATGCTTTTGATGTGGGCGGATTTTGCTCGTGCCGCCGTGGATCCTGACGGAGACCGGCTGTCGATTTCTGACATTCGTGCCACCTCCGGCGAGATCCGCGCCTATGGCGGCGATGCCTGGATCTATGTGCCCGAACGGGATGCTTCCGGTACGATCACGCTGACCTTCACGATCGGCGATGGCAAGGCCTCGATTCAGGGGCAGGCCTTCCTCGATCTGCGTGCTCATCCCGACAAGGAAATCATCGGCACAGAGGGCGACGACGTGATTCTTGGCACGCCGGGCAAGGACCTGATCGATGCCGGTGCCGGTAACGACATCGTCTATGGCCGGGAAAGCGATGATTTGATCCTCGGCGGCACCGGGGATGACCTTCTGATCGGCGGCGACGGGCGCGACGTCATCCATGGCGGCGCCGGCAATGACCGCATCTTCGGGGGCGAAGGCGATGACGTTCTGCTCGGCGAGGGCGGCGACGATGTGATCTTCGGCGAAGGCGGAGACGACAGCCTGATCGGCGGCGAGGGCAATGACGTCCTCTCGGGCGGCGACGGCGACGACCGGTTGTTCGGAGAGGCGGGCCATGACGTGCTGTCGGGCGATGCCGGTGACGACGTGCTGGAAGGCGGTGCGGGGAACGATACGCTTTCGGGCGGCGCGGGCGTTGATGTGGTCGTCGGCAGTGATGGCGACGACGTCTATGTGGCCGGTCTGCAGCCGGTGCTGCAAATGCGTGAGCTGCCTGCCTTGCCCGCAGCGCCTGCCGCGCCGGTTGAAATCGCTGCGGCCGCCGGTCCCGACACGACCGCTCCGGACGCGACGACTTCGAGCACGACGATTTCGCCTGCGATCGTCGACGATGGCGATGACGTGGTGCATGGCGGCGAGGGCTCGGATACCTATGACGCCTCCTTCGCCACGTCAGCCGTCGTCATCGATCTTCAGGCGGGCAGGGCGTCCGGCGAGGAGATCGGCGAGGACCACCTGACGTCGATCGAGAATGCTGTGGGTGGCGCAGGCGACGACATGATCACGGCCAACTCTGCCGTGAACATTCTCTATGGCCAAGGTGGCCACGACACCTTCGTCTTCGGGTCGGTCGCTTCGATCGGCAATTCCGGGGCAGGCTTCGACCAGATCCGCGACTTCGATGTCGGCGACAAGGTCGACCTGTCGAAGCTCGAGCGGGAACTCGGCCGGCTCTATTTCGACGATGGCGAGACCTCGCTCGAACTCAATCGCGACGACCACAAGACCCTGGTCAAGCTCTACAAGAAAATGATCGATGATGACGATCAAGAACATCAAGTCCTACAGCTTGTCACCGACATCGACGGTGATCAGGACTACGAGATCATCATCATCAGCGCGCAGGATCTGGACGCAGACGACCTGATCTTGACCGCTTTCCACCTTCCCGGTCAGGCCGAAGGATTGGTCGCCTGAGGCCGGGCTAGAATTGTAATCTGCGTTTTGGGGAACACGTCATGACACAGCGATCCAATGACAGCGAAACACGGGTCTCTCTTGCCGGCATAGGGCTCAAGGGGCGCATGGTAGCGGCGACCGCGCTGGCCCTTCTGCTGACCGCCGGAATCGGGGGATGGGCTGCTCAAGCCAAATTGGCGGGCGCAGTCATCTCGCAGGGCGAACTGGTGGTGACCGGCGAGACCAAGCAGGTGCAGCACGTCGATGGCGGTACGATCGTCGACATACCGGTAAAGGTCGGTTCCCAGGTCGAGAAGGGAGACGTGGTGCTACGCCTGGATGATACGCAGGTGGGGCTCGAACTCGGGATCGCACAATATCAGATCGCCCAGATGAAAGCGATGATGATCCGGCTCGTCGCCGAGCGTGACGGCAAGGACAGCTTGTCTTTCGACGGCCTCAATCTGGCAGCTGACGTGATGCGGGAGGAAATCAAGCTGTTCGATGAGAACCGCGAGATGCGGGCGAACCAGAAAAGACAGATCGAGATGCAGATCTCGCAGCTTCGCAACCAGATCGATGGGCTGAATGAACAGGAAAAGGCCAACCTGTCGGAGAACGAGCTGCTCGCGGAGGAGCTTTCGGTGCAGGAGGGGCTGGTGCAGAAGGGGCTCGCCAAGGCTGCCGAGTTGCGCGGCCTGCGCCGGCAAATGGTTCGTATCGAAGGCACGATCGGGGATCTGCGTGCCCGCGTGGCCGAAGCCGAGGGTCAGATCAGCGAGCTTAATGTACGTCTGATGTCGGTGGATCAGACCAGCCGTACGGAGCTGCAGAAGGAGATCGTTTCCGTTGAGGCGAAGCTGACGGAGCTTGAACAACGCGCGCTGCAACTCACCCACAGGCTGGAACGCACCGTCGTCAAGGCACCTGAAAGCGGTACGATCTACGATCTCCAGACACATACCGTCGGCGGCGTGGTTGCGCCTGGCCAGGTGATCATGGCAATCGTCCCGAAGGACAGCGATCTCAACGTGCATGTGAAGGTTGCCCCCACCGACATTGACCGCATCTCTGTCGGTCAGACAGCCCGCATGCGCTTCACCGCCTTCAACCGGCAGACCACACCGGAGATCGTTGGCACGGTCGACGTCATCCCTGCGGCGACCGTTGTCGACAAGGCAACGAACCTGCCCTTCTACAAGACAAGCGTCGAGTTCTCACCCGATGACCTCGGCGACCTCGCCCCCAAGCTCACACCGGGCATGCCCGTCGAAGTCTACATCGAGACCGAGGAACGCACCGTCATCTCATTCCTTGCAAAACCATTTACCGACCAGCTGATGAGAGCATTCAGAGAGGAATGAACGAGGCATGGATGCCGAATGCACGAAGCAGGCGCGCGATAGCGAACCGTTTTTCATTTATCGGCATCTTTAGAATACCAATCTAGTCGTGATTATTGACCCCGCGCTGATTATGACGAAAATGTGTCACTATCAGCCGGGGCCAATGAGTGGCCTCCCCAGTCGGAGACTGCCATGTCGGATGCGATTGCCAAGCTTTTGAACCATGACAAATCGTGGCGCTCAACCGAGCTTTGCAGGCAGCGGATCGCCACTGCAGCGGCGACCCTGTCGATCGGTTTCCTCGCTGTCCTGATCGTCACGCTCTAACAGACGCAGACCGGTTAAAGGCGGCGACGAGGGATCGCGCGGAGCTTCCCTGCGCCTTAAGATGATTTCGGCTCGTTAGCGGGCCTATCGAGGAAGCCTGTTCCTCACCGGCAGCAATCTGCTTCTTGCGCTACTTGCGGATGATGACCCAGATGGCATGGATGATGCCGGGGATGTAGCCGAACAGCGTCAGCAGGATATTCAGCCAGAAATGCAGGCCGATGCCGACCTGGAGAAAAACGCCAAGCGGCGGGAGGAGGATGGCAAGCAGTATGCGTAGAACGTCCATAGGGACTCCGTGAGTTTGAGATCGCCCTTACAACGCACAAAACGCCTGATCGTTCGATTGCCAAAAGTCGTGCGTCAATTCGGGCCTCATGCAAGGAAAACGCCCGGGTGAAGATCCGGGCGTTCTCTTTTCAAGCGTTCTCCCGACGCGTTTTATCTTATTCTTCGCGCTGACCGGTCAGGCTCAGCAGCAGCTGGAACAGATTGACGAAGTTCAGGTAGAGCGACAGGGCACCGAACACGGCGAGCTTCTGCTGGCTCTCCTGGTCGTAGTTTTCGGCATACTGTTCCTTGATGTTCTGCGTGTCCCAGGCGGTCAGGCCGACAAAGACGAAGACGCCGATCACCGAGATCGCGAACTGCAGGGCGCTCGAGCCCAGGAAGATGTTGACGATCGAGGCAATGATCACACCGATCAGACCCATCATCAGGAACGAGCCGAACTGCGACAGGTCACGCTTGGTCGTGTAGCCATACAGGCTCATGGCGCCGAACATGGTCGCGGTGATGAAGAAGGTGCGGGCGATCGAGGTTCCGGTGAAGACCAGGAAGACCGAGGCCAGCGACAGACCCATCACGGCAGCAAAGGCCCAGAAAGCCATCTGTGCGGTGGCGGCCGACATCGCGTGGATGCGGAAAGAGAAGAAGAAGACGAATGCCAGCGGGGCCAGCATCACGACCCACTTCAGCGGGGTCTGGAAGATCGGGACGTAAAGCGCCGGCGTCTGGCTGACCACAAAGGCGACGATACCGGTGATGACCAGTCCGAGACCCATGTAGTTGTAGACGCGCAGCATGTGCTTGCGCAGACCTTCATCGAAAAGTGCCGCGGACTGGGCCTGAGCGCCGTAGCCGAAGCGGTTCTGGATAGGATCCATGGTCAGTTACCTCCTTGAATGGATCAGTAAAGGGTCCGGGCAAGCTTGCGGGCCTGTTCGGCCAGCTTGTCCGGGTTTTCGGTTTCGGAGATCAGCGCGTAGGCAACCTCGCCGATCTGCCAATAAGCTGCATTGGTCTGGCCTTCCTGCTTCAGCAGAACCTGCTGAACCGAGAAGTTGCCAGGCCGGACGGCGAAGAGGGACAGCCTCTCGCCGGATTGGGGCTCCACCTCAAGCTCGACACTCGGGCCGTAGGTGGAGGGGAAAACCTGGGCGTCGCGCACCGACCATTCCGCCGGCATGGTCGGCAGAACGATCGCCGTTGCCGAGCGGATTTCGGCCGGGTCGAAACGGCTGACTTCCGTCTGTGACGGCATCTGTTCACGTAGTTCCGCCGTCTGGTGGGCGCGCATGGCTTCCTCGACGAACTGCGGCGGCGGGACCGAGGCCACCACTTCGCCGATGCTGCCAGGGGCGAGCCATCCATGAGCGATCCATCCGGCGCCGACCAGAAGAATGACTGCGGCTGCGCGACGCATCACATCGACGGTGCGCGGGCGGTTCAAGGCGCTTTCGAGTGCGCGGGCGGCCTCCCGTGTTTCCTGGCGCATGACGGACGGCATGCCGGCCAGAGCCAGCCTCAGCTCGTCACGGACCCGCAGATCCGCCATCACTTTCGCCGCGACCGTCGGATTTTCGGACAAGTAGGCCTCTACCTCGATGCGGCGGGCAACATCCAGCTGGTCATCGACATAGGCGTGCAGGTCGGCCTCTATCACGGGATCATTGCTGGTCATCGGGGTTTCCTCCAACGATTCTGAGGTGGGGCACGGCGCTCGTCTCCTCGCCGCCTTCCATCGCCCTCAGGCGGGCGCGGGCGCGGGAGACACGAGACATCAACGTGCCGACGGGAACGTTCAGGACATCGGCGGCTTCCTGATAGGAAAGCTCCTCAATGGCCACGAGATGCAGCGCTTCGCGCTGCTCATCCGGCAAGGACAGAAACGCATCACGAACCTGGGACAGCCGGACAGAGTGCTCCTGGCCGGCCGGCGCGACAACATCGGCCAGATCGGCCGCTGCTTCGTGACGGCGGTTGACTGCACGGTCGTGGCGGAGGCGATCGACATGCGTGTTGTGCAGGATCGACATCAGCCAATTGCGAATGCTGCCGCCGGTTCGGAACGTCGATTTGCGCTCCAGCGCCCGAACGAGTGCATCATGAACGAGATCTTCCGCCTCGTCCGGATTTCTGACGAGCGAACGGGCATAGCGTCGCAAAGCTGCGAGCTGGCCAATTACATTGAACGGGTTCGAGGTCGTCGTCATGCCCTAGTATACGAAGCCGCCTCTGGTCCTATTCCCTCGGGCAAAACTTTTTTTAAGGTCCGACGAAGGAGCCGAGACCCCAGGCTGCAGCATAGACGAGACCGCCCGTGGCACCCAATGCGACGACACTCATTGCAAGGCCGAGAATCGTGACCAGGCCATCCCGCTCCATCAGACCCAGAGCGATCATCACAAGGGCCGCGACGGGCAGCATGTTGCCGAAGGGGATGGGCAATGCGACAGCAATTGCCAGAAGCAGGACGGGAATCCCGAGGAAGGCCTGAGCTCTCGGGCCGGCAAACTGCCGCATCCTGTTCTTGCGCAAGAGGGTCTCGATCCGAGAGACGAGGGGGGCGGTGTAGCGGACCATGATGTCGATCGTGCCGCCGGATACCTGTCGGCGACCGAGAAATCCGGGCAGCCAGATGCGGCGGAAACCCGCGATGATCTGCAGCGAAACGATAGCGAGGCAGGAACCAAAGACCAGGCCGAAGGGGCCGGGGATCGGTGTTAGCGCGGGGAGGGAGAGTATCAGGATGGCGAAGGCGATGCTGCTGCGACCCATCGCCGACATCAGTTCATCCAGGCTGACAGATCCTGCTTCTGCCGCGTGGGCACGAAGTTTGGCCAGGCGTCTGGATGCCACGCCGCCTTCCATGGCGGAGCTATCTTGCGGCGCGGAGCTATTCATAGGATCGGCTCTCCTGTCACGACGGTGATGTAGGAGGCCTTTGGCGCGGCGCAAGATGATCGAAACTGTTTTACTTGCCTGTCCCGTCGCAAGATCGATGATTGGCCTGGGCGAGCATCCGATGCGGCAGTAACGTGTGCCGAGGGGCACATACCCAACCGCACTGGTTCGACTGGACCCAAGCCCAGTCGTTCGGCCGTCCAGTTCTTGAAAGGGTGGGACTTCCGCCAGGTGACCAAGCGTTACCGGAGGAAACATCCAGCGCTCCCTCTGAAATTGAAACCTGCCCGAGAAACCAAGTGACAGTTGCCTGAACTGGAGGCGTTTTCCTATCGCCGACCCGTTCGGCAAATGACGACCGATCTTGGTCAGCGCAGACTGTTGCCGCATTTGCGCTCAGATGCTACCGAGCGACCGGACAACGAGAATATGGGGACTGCAGCCTGAACGGCTGTACGATAGATCGAGCGCGCGTGATCAGAAACAGAGAAAAATTAACGGACAGACAGATGGTCTCGTTGTCAGGACTTCGCGGCGAAAAGCTGACACTCGCGTTTGCGTCCGCTGCAGGTCATGGCCAATCACGGAGAGGCTTGCAGCAGGCCTCCGTTTTCCGAAGCGTCAGCAGGACCAGCCGTGGTGTCTAACCGAATTTCTATTATCGCACCAACCTATAACGAGGTCGCGAACGTCGTGCCCTTCGCCGAGCGGGTAAAGGCATCGCTGGTCGACTTCGATTGGGAATTGCTGTTTGTCGACGACAATTCCGCCGACGGTACGGCGCGTAAAGCGTTCGAATATGGGATCGCCGAACCCCGAGTACGGCCCATCATCCGTTTCGTTGATCGCGGCCTCGCCAAGTCGAGTATCCAGGGCATGCTCTCGGCCAAGGGGGACCTGCTTTGCGTCATGGACGCAGACGGACAACACGATCCGGCAGTGCTGATCGAAATGGTCGAGCGCATGGAACGCGATGGCCTCGACATCGTCAGCGCCGCCCGCCGGCTCGAAGACGACCAGGCCCTGGAAGGGCTATCGCCGCTTCGTCGCAAACTCTCGCAGATCGGCAATGCACTCAGCAGCTTCGTCATCGGACGAAAACTCTCCGATCCCCTCACAGGCTTCTTCCTGATCCGCCGGGACCGCTTCCTCAAACTAGCGCCCGACCTCGGTGATCCCGGCTTCAAATTGCTCCTGGACATCCTCTACACGGACAAAACCCTGCGCCACGGGGAAGTTTTCTTCGATTTCGGAACCCGCCTCCACGGCAGTTCAAAGCTGGACAGCTATGTTCTCTGGAAGTTTGCGACTTTCCTGATGAGCAAGATGACGAGGGGCATCGTACCGGCGAGCCTCATCTCCTTCCTTTTTGTCGGCGGATCCGGGGTATTCGTCCATTTTGCCGTACTCTACTCGGTTCTTGCGGCCACCCCCTCCTTTGCCGTTGCCCAGACTATTGCGACACTGATTGCCGCGACGAGCAATTTCCTCCTCAACAATCTCTTGACGTTCCAGGACAGGCGATTGCACGGGCTGCGTCTCTTGTCGGGCTACTTCAAGTTTCTGGCGGTTTCCGCAGTCGGCATCGTGGCCAACGTGTCCGCCGCTACCCTTGCCTACGAGAACCTGATCCACGTCGTCTTCATCGCAACACTGGCCGGTATCGCCATCGACACCGTCTGGAAATTTGTCATCGCCAACAGGTTCATCTGGAAATGAGCATGAAAGCCGGTCCTAGCCCCATGCCTTCGCGGACAGTGATGAATGCGGTCTGGTTGTTTCTGCTTGGCGCCATCTGCCTGCAGATCCTCGTGCAACTTGTTCATGTGTCCATGTTTTTCGACGGTGGCATCTATGCGACCCTTGCTCGCAATCTGGCGGAGGGGCGTGGATCAATGTGGGCACCGTACCTGTCAGACACATTGTTTCCGACCTTCGCCGAACATCCTCCGCTAATGTTCTGGCTACAGGCGGTCGGATTTGCGCTTTTCGGTGACAGCATCGCAGTCGAAAAAGGCTTCTCTTTTCTAACCTTCATCGTTTGCGCTGTGTTGCTGTTTCACATCTGGAAGCGGCTGCACAAGGACGACGACCTCGTGCAGGCGGCATTCCCACTCGCCCTGATGCTTGCTCTCATCGCCGGCAGGGTAAACTGGGGCTTTGCCAACGGCCTGTTGGACAACCTGCTCGCCGTCTTTTCTCTGACCTCAGTGCTTCTGCTGGTTGTTGCGTATGATCGGCCAGCGCCCCTTACATCTGTACGGCGTCTCGCTTTGGTTTCAGCCGCCGGTCTCGTGATCTGCATGTCGCTGATGACCAAGGGACCAGTAGGCCTGTTTCCCTTGGCAGTTCCTGCAATCCACTGGCTGGTATTCCGGAGGCCCTCATTCCAGGCAATCGTGATCGACAGTCTTGTCATCGTACTCGTGATTGGACTGTTCCTAGGCTTACTTTACGCATTCGACCCATCGCGCGAAGCCCTCGACCGATACGTTACCGCGCAACTCGTATCGAGCCTGAGTGGCGCTCGTGGACATTATGGCGGTGGCCTTTACGTCTTCCGCAAGATCCTTGGTGTCAACGGATACTCGCTGGCAATCCTGGCACTTGCGGCTCTCGCGGGATGGCGCTGGAAGCTCGGCAAAAGTGCCCCGGAGGCGAATAGGCCACGTCTGATGCGCGCTGCATTCTTGATCCTGGTTGGAATGTCAGCGTCACTGCCAATCGGCCTCAGCCCACGGGTCGCGAACTTCTATTTCAATACGTCGCTTCTCTTTTACTCGGCAGGTTTTGCAATCCTTGTGGCACCTGTGCTGATGGACTGGCTATCTCGCCTGAGAGAGCAGCAGAGTAAGCTCCTCGGGTTTGGTTCAGTGCTGTTCCTGGTCGCTTCCATCGTGATTGTGGTGGCCAATGTCGGCCGCCCAGGCGCCGATGCCCGAACGATCGAGCAAGCTTCTGTTATCGAGGATTTCGTGTGCTCTGATGAAACCAACTGCAAGCCTCTGATCAGCGCATGCCAGAACGCCTGGCAGGACTGGGCGCTGCACACCTATATGCAGCGCTTCTACAAAATCAGCATTGCCAAGCAAACCGACGTCGACGCCCACTTTGTCATTGCCGATGAAACTTGTAGCAATCTCCAAGGCCGAAAAGACACAGGCATCGACATCTCCCCTTACCTCCTGCTTGAAAGAGGATGAGGACATGGCGCAAGGACATAAAGATATGAGTATCGCAATACTTGCGATCAATCTGGATCGATCGACCGACCGTTGGGAAATCCTCGCGGATCGCGCCAGCGCACTAGGCTTGTCCCTCACCCGCGTCTCGGCAGTCGATGGCAAGTTGACACCGGAAGCAGAGCGGGAGGCAGTCGACGATGCCGCATTCCGCCGCAACACGGGTCGCCTGATGCTCGCCGGCGAGTATGGCTGCTACAGGAGCCATATCAAGGCGCTCAACGCATTCCTCACAACGACCAACGATATCGCCCTCGTCATCGAAGACGATGTAGAACTGAGTGCCGATCTCAAGGATCGCGTGCAAGCCGCGTTCGACGCGGTTCCGGACGCCGACGTGATCAAGTTCTTCAATCACCGTGTCGTCGGCTTCCGAAAGACCAACACCTCAAGCAGAGGTGACGAGATCGGTCGGGCCATTCACGGTCCACTCGGTTCATCCGCCTGTTACGCCGTGTCTCGGCGGGGGGCAGCGCTCCTGATCGAACACGTGACTGTTATGCGCTACCCGTGGGACGCCGCCCTTGAACGGGGCTGGGACCACAGTGGTCATGTCTACACCACACGAAACAATGTGGCGAACATAGCGCGTGGAGGCACGACGATTGCGACGCGTGACATCTATCGTTCCGTCAAGTTCCCGAAATGGAAACGACTTGGGACCTATATCCGCAGGCTCCGGGATGATTTTGTTAGATTGGCCTATGCACTTCGCGCTTGAGCAAGCAGTGCGGTATGGATCGAGCCGGCACAACAGCTAAGCTTATCGTTCTCAAGCCTTGAGAAACCTGGAAGGGAACCATGAAGACCCATATTGACCGCTTGTGGCAGACCTCAGACTTCCTGTTTCTAACTGGTCTTGTGGTCGCATTGTTTCTCGGCAGCAAGGTGACGCCTCTTCTCGTCGTCGCCGGCGTTTTGCCCATCCCTTTTTTGTTGCATGCGCTCAAGAACGGGCACTTTCACGTGTCGATCTGGAGACTGCTGGCACCGTTCAGTATCTACTTCGCATACTGCCTGTTCGTGCTTTTCTTTTTTACAGGGCTTGAGGCTTCAGATCCCCGCCCGGTCAATCCAAGCCTTGAGTCCTATTCTGTGGCGATCGCTATGCTTATCGTTGGCTTGCTGCGAAGCCTGCAAATTAGAAATCTAGCGTCTCAGTTTCGCAAACTGATGCCTTGGCTCCTTGTCGCCTGCTTCGCCGTCTTGTCCTACATGATGTTTGCCGGGATCAGAGATGCCTGCCGAGTGCGAGGACTGGCGCCCTGGCCTTTCATCCCGGCTTTGTTGTTCTCCACCCTGACATTTATCTGTCTGGTGGGATGGGAAAAGCTGGCCGAGCGCGAGCGCTGGCTTCGGGTCGGCTTGCTTGCGCTCAGCATCGTCGTCTCCACGACCTATACCGGTTCCCGCGGTGTCGCTGTGGCGCAGGTTGGCATTTTCGGTGTGCTTATGCTCCTGCGTCTCATTCCTTCTTTCAGGACGAGCACACCACGCCTCTACCATCTCGCCACAGCGGCAATCGCCGGAACAGTGGTTTCCGTCCTAATCGGCCTGGCAACGGATTGCGGCCCAGCCAGCCGATTCTACTCGACAATTGAGACCCTGGGGAGGATGACCTCGCAGCTCACCGCAGCTGATGAGGAAACCAACTCTCCAACACAGGTCGCGCCGGCACCAGAAACGGTGCAGGTTTTGGATTACTCCGGGTCAGCAGTAGCCACGCCGCAGCAGCCAAACAAACCGACAGAAGTCACCAATGATGCTTCAATCGGGCTTCGGCTCGCCATGTGGGAGACGTCGATCGCGGCGATCAAGCACAGCCCCGTATTCGGTCATGGCTCCCTTTATCTGCAGAAGCTGATACACGCCACCTATGGCTTCGAGCACAACCACAATCAGTACCTCTCTTGGCTCGTAACCGGCGGAGTGCTCCAGCTTACTCTCGGCCTGATCTTCCTTGCGATCCCCTGGTTCATATCCAAGGGTTTGTCGACTTCCGATAGAATTCTCCTGACAACAGGAGTGTCACTCTTTTGGGCCCTTGCGATGATTTTCGATTCATTCCTGAGCTTGAAATTCTACACGCATTACTTCTGCCTCCTCTGTGGTGTGCTCTATTCGCTGTCGAACAGCATGCAAGAAAGCGCCAAGATATGACCGGCCATCTTTACTTCGATCTGACAGAGGTGCTGCTCTCCACATCGGGCAAGCGGACCCAGTATTACGGCATTGCCCGCACGGCCCACGAAATCGGCAGAGAAGCTGCCTTGCTGAGCGAAGACATCAGCTTCGTTGTCTTCTCCTTTGGCATGCAGCAATTCTACGAGGTAGCCTGGCACAAACGACAAGACGGGAGCGTCGAGTTCGATCTGCCGAAGGATGTCGACCAGAAATGGGTGAGGTCGTATTTCGGCAAGAACCTCATCCTGCCAATCATCTTCCGCCTCTTGAACCGAGCGACGCCAAGGAAAAACAGGGATAACTGGCTGAAACACGCCGGCCATCTGAAGCCGGTCGCAATCAAAAGCGGCACCTTCTTCTCCGCAGCTCGGCCGAAATTGATCGTCGACATGGTCAGGGTGCTCCATGAGAGAGGATCGAAAGCGGCCATCGTGCCCTTGCTCCACGATTTCATGCCACTGCATGACCGGGTGACAAAACGCTTCCGAAAACACGATCGCAACTTCCTGGCAGATAACCGATACCTGATCGAGCATGCTAACCGGATCCTCACGAATTCGAACTTCACCGCGAAAGAGCTCGAAATCTTTGTCGAAAAGGGCATGCTTCCCGTACCGCACGGACCGGTCAACGTGGTGCAACTGGTCCATCATTGCCCTGATGGTATAGCAGAGCCAGAAATCTCGGTCCCATCCCAGCCATACCTACTGACGGTAGCCCTCAATCTCGGTCGAAAGAACATCGAGGTCGTCCTGGAGGCCCTTCGGCAACTGCATGCGAACGGCAAACCCGTGCCGCAGCTGGTGATCGCAGGCTCTCACAGAAAGCGCCTGCGTCGTTATGCATTGAGGCCCGCCTTTCGTGCCATTCAGGACAAGATTGTATTCATCGACAATCCCAACCAGACCGATCTCGTCAAGCTCTACAAGGGCGCCCTCGCTCTGGTTATGCCCAGCAAACTCGAGGGATGGGGCCTGCCAGCAGGAGAAGCGCTCTGGTGCGGCACGCCCGCTATCTGCTCGACAGCGGAAGCATTGCAGGAGGTCTGCGGCGAGCTTGGCATTTATTTCGAGCCAGCTGACGCCGCTCATCTTGCATCCATCATTCACCAACTGATCAGCGACGATGAATTCCGGCACGACTTGCAAGCCAAGATCATTCAATCCAAGCCAAGTCTCAGGACATGGCGTACTGTAGCTTGTGAATTCTTGAATGCATTGAACCAGAATCCGCCAGTTCCAAAAGAATTGCTATAGACGCCAGCGTCGTCTGCGAGCGAAGTTTCGCAAGCCCGAAACGCATCCCCTTCTTATCGCGGACGGTAACAATGACCGATGTTTCCCTAGACTAGCTGATCTAAGGCATTGTTAAGCATCGTTGTGAACTGAATTAAACAGGGGCACTTATGAGATTAAAGCGGCTCTTCGACATCCTTGTAACCGCCAGTGCTTTGGTCGTGTTTGCAGTTCCGATGGTAGTCATAGCCCTAGCGGTGAGGATAACATCGGCGGGTCCAGTACTCTATTGGTCGAAAAGAGTTGGGCGAAACAACCAACTGTTCTCAATGCCAAAGTTCCGGACCATGAGGAACGAAACGCCCGTCGTTGCAACTCATCTCTTAACTAATCCGTCAAAACATCTCACCCCGATTGGTGGGTTCTTGCGCAAAACGAGCCTAGACGAGCTCCCTCAGCTCTGGTGTATTCTCAGGGGAGACATGAGCCTTGTTGGCCCCCGACCTGCACTTTTCAATCAGGATGATCTGGTCGCCGCACGAACGATGGAAGGCGTCCACCAGTTGACGCCCGGGCTGACCGGATGGGCACAGATAAATGGTCGCGACGAGCTTGCGATACCAGAGAAAGTTGCTTTTGACGCTGATTATATGCGTAGATCCAGCTTTTTATTTGATCTACAGATTATCGCCATGACAGCTGTTAAGGTTCTAGGCTTTAAAGGTGTATCCCACTGATGAGCCTACCCCATGGAAATCGTAAAGCAAGACATGCGTAGAATTCACTTGCCAGAACATCCAATCGTTCTTGCGTTGAGAGACAGGATTGTCCGAACCCCGCGGCGCTGGAAGCGTGTCTTTCTGGTGTCCCTAGATGCGATTTTGCTACTCGCGTCTCTCTGGGCGGCTTACGCGCTTCGCTTGTCTGAATGGACACCTGCAATTACGACAGAAAGACTTGTCCTGGCATTTTTCGCGCCGATTGTGGCTATCCCGATCTTCGTTCGCCTTGGTCTTTATAGATCGGTCATTCGCTATTTGCCTGAGGCAGCCATCTGGACGATCATCATAGCGATGGCGATCGCGACAATGAGTTGGGTCATTGTTGTATTTCTCCTTGAAATGGCCGGTCAAGGCATAGTCCCACGCTCCGTACCCCTTCTCTACTTCATGCTGGGCACGATCATCATCGGCAGTTCACGCTTCGCAGCGAAATGGATCTTGAATGTTGGTACCGGCATGCGGCGAGACGAGGAGCCCATCTTGATCTATGGTACCGGGCCATCGGCCGCGTTGCTCGCTCGTGCCCTTAAAGGGCATGGGAACCGCTACGTCATGGGCTTGGTTGACGACGATCCAACAAACCACGGACGTGATGTTGCGGGTTACCGCGTGTTTCCCGGACAACAGTTACCAAGCCTCATAGAGCGATATGGCATCCGAGAGATCGTGTTAAATCTCTCATCTCTGTCGCAAGAAACACGGCACTCAATAATTTCAAGAGTTACTGGCCTTGGGGTTAAGGTTCGAACAATCCCGGACTTATCCGACATTGTTGACGGGCGTTACATCGTCAACCAGATTAAAGAAATCGAAATTGACGAACTCCTCGGCCGGTCATTTGTGCCCCCGGACAGGGAGCTTCTTGCAACCGCCGTCACACATAAGACAGTGATGGTCACGGGTGCCGGTGGTTCGATCGGATCCGAGCTATGCCGCCTGATATCGGGCTGGAAACCGGAAAAACTCGTACTCTTTGAGGCAAACGAGTTTGCACTTTATTCCATTGAACAGGAGCTTTCCCAAAAAACAGGGTGCCAAATTGTTCCGATTTTAGGCTCAGTCACTGACGAACGGCTTGTTAAAAGGACAATCGCGTCTAACGGCGTCAACGTCGTCTATCATGCCGCTGCACACAAGCACGTACCGCTTTTGGAAACTAACGCACTGGAGGGCATCCGTAATAACGTGTTTGGAACTTTGACAGTAGCCCAGGTTGCGGCCGCAGCGAACGTCGAGAGCTTCGTTCTCATCTCCTCGGACAAGGCCGTCCGCCCGACCAATGTTATGGGTGCGACCAAGCGCTGGGCCGAGTTGATTGTCAGACACATGTCAACCGAGACGAAGATTCGCGAAACCGGCCAAACCTTCTGCGCGGTGCGCTTTGGCAATGTTATCGGCTCCAACGGCTCCGTCGTACCGCTGTTCAAGCAGCAGATTTCCAAGGGTGGGCCGGTGACTGTTACAGACCCGGATATGACTCGCTACTTCATGTCCATACCAGAGGCAGCAGAGCTCATCGTCCAGGCTGGAGCATTGTCATCCGGCGGGGACGTCTTCCTGCTCGATATGGGCGAACCAATCAGGATTGGGGACTTGGCGGAGAACATGATCAGATTAGCTGGTTTCAACATCCGTCGACCAGACACCGACGAGCCTGGCATCGCAATTGAGGTTGTTGGTAAGCGTCCTGGCGAAAAACTATTCGAGGAATTGTTTTACGATCGTCAAAACGCCAAGGAAACTAAGCATCCGAAGATCTTGCGAGCCGATGCGTCCGCTATCGGACATTATGAGCTGCCGTCCGCGCTCAAACGCCTTTCGCAGGCGGTAGAGCGTGAAGACGAAAACGCAGCACGGGAGATTCTGTTTTCGGAGATCGACGCGGAAATGCGGCTGCCGGTATCCGCCTTGCCCGAGACCGCAAACACCCTTGGTGCACAGCCATGAGCTTGATCATGGTGACAGGTTCAACAGGCTTTGTCGGATCCAACATGGTTCAGACTTTGCGCAGCAACGCGATGAACGTCCGGGCGATTTCGCGTGAGAAACGCCCAGACACCGAAGCAATCAACTCCTATGGTGCGGATACTGACTGGTCCCAGCAACTTAAGGGCGTGGATTGTATCATCCACCTCGCCGCAAGAGTGCATGTAATGCACGAGACCGCATCGGATCCGATCGCTGCCTTTCGGGAGGCCAATTACCACGCGACGCTCAACCTTGCACGACAAGCAGCTTTGTCCGGCCTACGCCGCTTCATATTCGTAAGCACTATCAAGGTAAATGGCGAGCGCACGGATAAAGGGCAGCCTTTCACCTCAGCTTCAACGCCAAACCCTCAAGATCCATATGCCATTTCGAAGTATGATGCCGAACGTGACTTGTTCGAATTAGGCAGATCCACGGGCATGGAAATTACGGTCGTTAGGCCCCCTCTGGTCTATGGTCCAGGCGTCGGCGGGAACTTCAGACTATTGATGCAATGGGCAAAGAGTGGCCTTCCGTCCGTCTTCTCAACAATCAAAAACAAGCGCTCGATGATTTTCATCGAAAACCTAACAGATCTCCTGCGTGTCGTGATACATCACCCCAATGCTGCTAATCGATTGTTCTTGGCAAGTGACAACGAGACAATGTCTACTCACGAGATCTTGAACCACCTCATCACAGCATGTGGGAGAACGCCGCGAACTCTACCGATACCTTTGGCGGCACTGAGACTTGCTGGAAAGATTGTGAAGCGTGAACAACAAGTGCTCCGCCTAACAGAAAGCCTAGAAGTGGACATTAGCGAGACCAAACATCTGCTAGGATGGGAGCCGCCAGTCAGAACCAGTGACGGCCTGCGAATGGCAGTCCGAGGGCAGAAAATACGTGCTTAACTGAAGTGCACCCCGATTCACCGGACATGTCGGCTATGACCTTGCCCCGCTGAACTAATCCATTTTGAAGTAAGCTCTGGCCCATCGAGAGGACCAGAGAATGAAGCGCAAC
>NZ_JACJVI010000015.1 GCF_014237835.1 Rhizobium sp. AQ_MP | reverse complement strand
TTCTTGGCCAATAAGGAGGAACTCATGAAAATGAATGGATCCAGCCTGACGGCGACCGAGGTCAGGGCGCTTGAGGAAAAGCACCGCGATCTTCTCATTCTCTGCTTGAAGCTGGAGGAATTGGCCGCAGACTTTGACACAGGTGAGATCCCACGTGGTATCCAGAAGGTTGCCAAGCACATTGAACCGTTGGTCGCCGCCGCCCACACGCTGGAAGAGCAAAAGTTCTACCCCGACCTTGAGTTGCATGCCGGCTCATGCTTCGGCTCCCTTCTTCTCGATCAGGTCAAGTCCGAACATCGCGTCGACCGTCGCGCGGCCCGTGAGCTATCCCTCACTTTGGCCGCTGTCGCTCGCAAACGATGCAGGCTGAGCCTGGAAACGGTGGCCCATATGGTTCGCGGTTTTCAGGAAGCTGTCCGGCGCCATATAACTGCGGAGCAGATGCTGCTACAGCAGCTCCTAAACGTGGAACCCGAAACGCAGGTGTTCCCAGCATGACTCAGGTCGTTCTTGCACTTGCAGTATTCTTGGTGTTGCATTCGGTGCCTGCCTTACCAACCATCCGGGGAAAGCTGACCGCAGCACTTGGATTGCGGCTCTACCTTCTGGTCTATTCGACAACATCCGTGGCACTCCTGATTTGGGTCCTGCATGCGGCCTGGAGCACCGAATATGTCGAACTCTGGCGGCCGGATTCCCGGAACACCCTTGCCAATTTCGTGTTGTCGCCGCTCGGGCTCTTCCTGGTCACGGCAGGCCTTATCAGCCCAAACCCAGCATCTGTCAGTTTCATGAAAGGCACCGTGCCTGGAGCAATAACGACGATTACGCGCCATCCGGTCTTATGGGGTTTCCTCCTCTGGTCTGTCGGCCATGTCGCGGCTAACGGCGACATGAGATCGCTACTCGTCTTCGGCGGGCTCGGTCTGTTTTCTGCTGTCGGTATTGGCGTCACGGAAAAGCGCGCAAGGCGCAGGATGGGGGACCACTGGTCACCAATCGAGAGATCAACATCCATATTTCCGTTGAGCGCCCTGTTCTCAGGACGCGCCAAGTTGCGTCTGGATGGACATTTGGTAGCCGCGCTCGCCGTGACGCTGCTTGTCACATTCTGGCTGCTCGCGGGAGGCCATGCCGTACTGTTTGGCGCAGATCCCATCCTCGCGCTCGACATCTGAGAACGATTCCAGCCGGCAATTCCACACACTACTTGCTCTACGTCAAACATCCGCGCGCGCGCGCGGCTATAACATGAGTAAACAAATCAATTTTTGTAGAGCGGGATGCCCAACAACATGAAACAGGTCAGCAAGACGGTTATTATTGAAGCCGACGCGGCAGGCTATGCACCAACTCGTCGCACATTATGCGCTGGCTTCGCAGCGACCCTTGCCCTCCCTTTTCTCAATACGCGGGCACGCGCTTCCTCCCTTGACCACCTCGTCCTTTACGGCCCTCCTGCCGGACCGTCTATCACGCTCGCCTATGCAGTTGGCAAAGGCCTGCTGCGCGATATCGCCGACAAGGTGGAGTTTAAGGTATGGCGCACGCCCGATGAAATGCGGGCAGGCCTGTCGTCCGGTTCGATGCAGGCCGTGGTGATGCCGACGACAGCGGCGGCGAACCTGCATACACGCGGGCTTGGTCTCAAACTGGCCAACATCATGACCAACGGTCTTCTCTACATGGTGTCGCGCGATGAAAAGATCGCCGCCTTCTCCGATCTCGAAGGTCAAAGTGTAACCGTGCCATTCCCCAATGACACGCCGGAACTCGTCTTCGATGCGGCCCTTACCCATCATCGGATGACGGGCAAGGTCAAGGTGGAGCGGGCTGGCACGCCCATCGAAGCCGTGCAGATGCTGCTCGCAGGGCGTATCGACACGGCGCTCCTACCCGAACCGGCAGTTTCTGCCGCCATCTTCAAGGCCAGCACCGGTGGTCAGGCGCTTCACCGCGTCATCGACATGCAGAAGGAATGGGGTACCGTAACCGATACGGCGCCGGTCATGCCCCAGGCAGGTCTCGCCCTGACCCAGAGCTTTCTGGACGATCATCCGGAACAGGCGACCGCGCTTCTTGCGGGACTTGCACGGGCGGCAGTCGAGGTGAACGCCGACCCGGCAGCGGCTGCAGGCCAGGCCGCATCGGCACTTGAACTGCCCTGGCCTGTGCTGGAGGCGTCGATCCCCTATTCGAACCTCGTCGCCATTGCGGCTCGGGACGCTCGCGGACCGATCGAGACACTGCTCAAAGCCGTGGCGCAGAGCCATCCCGAAATGGTGGGCGGTCGCATGCCGGACGCGTCACTCTATCTGTAAGGCAGGATCATCATGGGCGTGGCTTGTCGTGCGGGAAGGGTCGCGCGCTTTCTCTGGTCCGGCTGGGCGGGTCTTGGCGGCCTTGCCGTCTTTGCCGCCGTTTGGCAACTCGGAGCCGAAGCCTATGGCAGCTTCGTGTTGCCTGCACCAGCCGAGACGATCCAGACCTTGTTCAAGCTGGCGGCAAATCCCGACAACCGGATGTTGGTGCTATCAACGAGCCTGAGGGCGCTCGCCGGCTTTTCACTCGCCGCTGTGTTTGGAACGATGGCAGGCGTGGTGGCCGGATATCATCCGGCGATCATGCGCCTCGCGCGTCCGCAGGTGACCTTGCTGATCGGCGTCCCGCCGATCGCATGGATCGTCCTTCTGATGATCTGGTTTGGCATGGGGGCAGGAACGGTTATTGCCACCGCAGCTATCGCCGCCTTGCCGCTTGTCTTTATGGGTGCAGCCGAGGGCATCCAGACGCGGGATCGAGCGTTGGAAGACATGGCTCGCATGGCCGGCCTGTCGCCGCTCGTCCGTCTGTTCAAGATATCGCTGCGCCAAATGCTGCACTCCCTATTCCCTTCTCTGGTCATGGCCCTCGGCACGGCCTTCAAGGCAGCCGTCATGGCCGAGCTTCTGGCCAATGCCGGCGGCATCGGAGGCGCTCTCGCCAATGCCCGTTCCGCACTCGATGTGGAAACAGCACTTGCCTGGATCCTCCTCTCGGTCATCGCCCTGATCAGCATCGAATATGGAATTGTTCAGCCCTTGCGCGCCGAAGCCGAGGCATGGCGGGAAGCGGCCCAACCCTGGGGCGTGCGCCGATGACCCTGCTCCAGCTCAAGGCCGTCGGCCACGTCTTTCTCGGTCGCGCTGTTCTCGAAAACGTTAGCCTGCAGGTCAGCCAGGGGGAAATGGTCGCGCTGGTTGGGCCGTCAGGCTGTGGAAAAAGCACGCTGGCCCAGATTGCAGCCGGGCTGATTACCCCGCGACATGGCCAGGTCATGCGAGGATATGCACGCTGCGCTTTCGTCTTCCAGGAACCACGCCTCCTACCCTGGGCGACTGTCGAGGCCAATGTGGCGCTCGCCCTGTCCGGTCATGCTCTTCGGCGCCCCGTGCGTCAGGCGAGGATAGCGGATGCCTGCCGCCGGGTCTCGCTGGAAGAAAGCGACCGGCAAAAATTTCCATCGCAGTTGTCGGGTGGCATGCGCCAGCGCACGGCGCTCGCCCGCGCGCTGGTCGGCGATCCCGATTTCCTCTATTTCGACGAGCCCTTCACCGCGCTCGATGCGGCCTTGCGGAAACGGATGCAGGACCTGGTCGTCTCGACTGTCTCAAACAGCGGCAAGGGCGGGCTCTTCATCACCCACGACCTGCATGAAGCGCTGCGGATCTGCCACCGGATCGCGGTTCTCGATCGCCACGGCCAAGGAATACTCGACTGCGTTACCGTCCCCGAGACGCCCGGAAACCGCAGCGAAGAGATGATATTCGAGACGGCGCGACGGCTCATCTCAGATCATCCGCTGTTTGCTGTCGTGGATGAACATGACGAGCGGAGGCTAGCATGAGTGTGCTTCCAGCCATGCGCATGCTTCCCTCGCCCGATCTCGCCAAGGCCATGTCCACCGAAGGCCTGAGGTTGATGTTTCCACTTGCCGCCTTGCATGCGGCCCTCTGGCCGTTTCTCTGGGTGGTGGTCTGGTCTCTCGATTTGCCCTTCGCAGTTACGTCTCTTCCCAGCCACTGGCATGCCCAGGAAATGCTGGTCGGCTCCTTTGGAGGCGCGCTTTTAGGTTTCCTGACATCTGCCCTGCCGGAATGGACGGACACGCGGCGCGTCAGCGGACGCCCCCTGTTTCTGCTTGCAGGTCTTTGGGCGCTCGCCCGTATCCTCGGGCTCCTTGCATTGGAAAACGCCTCGATCATCGGCCTGATCTTCGATCAGGCCTGGATACTGTTCCTGCTCGCCTATGCGCTGCGCCTGTCCTGGACCAATAAACGCACAGATCTCCTGGGCTTTATCCTGTTCGTCACTGCCTTTGCCGCGGCTGCGGCCATGCTGCGGATCGCAATGGCCTTGGAACTCTACGATCTGTCGGAAAGTGCGATCCGAATTCTCGGGTTCGCGCTTCTGGGCCTGCTCGGTCTCGCCCTTGCCCGCATCACCGTGCCGGTGACCAACCTGATCCTCGATTCGACGGAAAAGACCTCGCCGTACAGACCGCATCCGGGCCGGATCCATCTCTCGGCGGGATTAGCCATGCTGGTCATCCTGGCAGAGGCAGCCACGCTGTCGGACGCCGTGCGCGGCTATCTGATGATTGCTGCAGGTGCAGCCTGTCTCGACCGGGTCGCCGAGGGCTTTGTCGGTCGCGAAGGCCTTTCCTTCGAACTGGGTGGCCTTTGGCTGTCGAGTGCGCTGGCCGGCACCGGCCTTCTTGTCTGCGGCCTCTCGCTTATTGGCCTGCCTCTGCCCTGGCTGGGCGGACTGCATCTGGCGTTGATGGGGGGATTGGGTCTTGGTGTGCTGCAGGTTCTCTCGATTGCAGGCCTGCTCCATACCGGCCAACCACTGCGCTTTTCGAAGACAGCCCGGATGGCGATCCTCCTTCTGGTCCTGTCGGTGCTTCTCCGGGTCCTCCCGGAATTCGCGCCATCCCTCTCCCTGCCCTTCGGCGCTTACGGTCTGACCTCTGCGCTGTTCTCGCTCTCATTTCTTCTCTGGGCCAAGGCCTATATTCCTCTGCTCTGGTCACCGGAAACGGTCGATCAGGAAAGGTGCTGACATGATCAAATTTCCGGGCCCGTCCATCCCACAGCGTCTCCTATCTGGAGGCTTCCGCCTGTTCTTTCCGGGCAGCGCGCTTTTGGCCGCCGTCTCCATCGCTATCTGGGTCCCGTGGTTCCTCGGCTTCATGCATGTTCCAACCCTCTTGCCCCCGGTTGCCTGGCACCAGCATGAGCTTCTCTTCGGCTTTGTCCCGGCCGTGATCGCAGGGTTTCTTCTCACCGCCGTGCCGAACTGGACCGGCAGGCCCGGTTTGAAGGGCATATCGCTTCTGGCGCTGTTCCTTCTCTGGATCGCTGGGCGGCTGACGATCAGTTTTTCAGAATGGACCGGCATGCTCGGCGCAGCACTCGTTGCGCTTTCTTTCCTGCCGGTGCTCGCCATCTTCGTTCTGAAAGAACTTGTCGCTGCCTCGAACCGACGCAACTACAAGATCGTCGCAGTTCTCGCGCTCCTGAGCGCCGCTCAGGTGTTTTTCCATCACGAGATCGAGCGCTATGGACGCGTCGAGATGGCCGACCGTCTGGCCCTGGCCGCGATCCTCATCCTCATCTCTCTGGTTGCAGGGCGCATCATTCCGGCATTTACCGGCAACTGGCTGAAGGCGAACAATCCGGGGCGGCTGCCGCAGAATTTCGCCCGTTTCGATCTCGCCGTTATGGTTCTTGGAAACCTTTCACTGGCGATGTGGATCGCTGTCGGCGGCGGTCTTGAAAGCCTCCGGTTTCCCACGGGGCTGCTGATGCTCGTCGTCAGCTTTGCTCATCTCGTGCGACAGGCAAGATGGTGCCCCGATCGCACGATCGGGGAGCCCCTCTTGGCGATCCTGCATGTCGGCTATCTCTTCATTCCCTTAGGCTTTTTGCTGACCGGTCTGTCGATGCTGTTGGACCACTCCGGCTTCGCCTCGGCAGGCATCCATGCCTGGACGACAGGTGGGGTCGGGGTCGTGACGCTGGCGGTGATGACCCGCGCCACGAGAGGCCATACGGGTCAGGCTTTGGCGTCCCCGCACTCGACAACCTGGCTCATCTATGCACCAATCATCCTCTCGGCACTGCTGAGGATCCTGGTCGCAATTTGGCCGCAGCACACCATGCTGCTGCTGCCGATCGCAGGCCTTGCCTGGATCGTGGCATTCCTGGGTTACGTGGTCTTTTACATGCCGTTGATAGCGCGAAAGGGATAGGAGGGAGCCATGAGCGCCCTCACCCTCTCCACTCCGGTATCAAGGGTGCGTCCGTCAACCCGAGCAGATCCACGGCACGAGCCGCAATATGGGCGACGAGATCCTCTACGCTCGCTGGATTGCGGTAGAAAGAGGGGACCGGCGGCATCACCACGGCCCCCATCTCGGTCACCGCCACCATGTTGCGCAGGTGCCCGAGGTGAAGCGGCGTTTCGCGGGCAAGGAGAACCAGCCTGCGACGCTCCTTGAGCTGCACATCGGCGGCGCGAGTGAGAAGATTGTCTGTGATCCCGGTCGAGATCGCGGCAAGAGATCGCATCGAACAAGGGGCGACGATCATACCGGCCGTGCGGAACGATCCGCTGGCAATCGATGCACCGATATCGCTTTCCGAATGAAAATGAGCGGCGAGCCCGATCAGCCGCCCCAACGCCTCGTTGCCCGCCTCATGTGCGATTGTCCGGCGCGCTGCTGACGTGACGACGAGATGCAGTTCAACATCATCCATGGCCGCCAGGAGCCGACCGACCTGAAGACCGATCGCCGCCCCCGAAGCACCGGACATGCCGAGAATGACACGCCTCATTATGGCTCACCTTCCCTTGTCTTGAGGGATCCAAGTCCAAGTTCGCGCCAGATCGCATCGACGCGCGCCGAAACCTCCGGCGTCATTTGCAGCACGCGGCCCCATTCCCGTTCGGTTTCTGCGCCAAGCTTGTTGGTGGCATCGAGACCGAGCTTTCCACCGAGCCCAGGCTTGGGAGAGGCAAAATCGAGGTAGTCGATGGGTGTGTTATCCACCACCACGAGATCGCGGGAGGCGTCGAACCGTGTGGAAAGCGCCCAGATGACATCGCTCCAGTTTCTGACGTCAACATCGGCATCGACCACAATGATGAGCTTGGTGTAGCTGAACTGCGGCAGCATCGACCAAAGCCCGAGCATAATCCGGCGGGCTTGCCCCGGATAGCGCTTGTCGAGCGAGACGACGATCGCCCGGTAGGAACAGGCTTCTGGAGGCAGATAGAGATC
The DNA here is from genome assembly GCF_014237835.1 of Rhizobium sp. AQ_MP. GTDB lineage: Bacteria > Pseudomonadota > Alphaproteobacteria > Rhizobiales > Rhizobiaceae > Allorhizobium. The sequence goes on along the minus strand of NZ_JACJVI010000015.1, from coordinate 120,319 downwards.
GACAATCTCTGGAAACTGGCGCTTTACGAGGGGAAGGAAGAGAGCATTCATTGCCTCTCCGAGCACAGAAGGTTCATCCGGGGGGCGACCGGTGAAGGTCGAGAGATAAACCGGATTCTGCCGCATCGTCATCGCGCTCAACTTCATGACGGGAAACGGCTCGACAGAATTGTAGTAGCCCGTGTGGTCGCCATAAGGCCCCTCGAGCGCAGTCTCCGCGATGGAAACAGTCCCTTCCAGCACGATTTCCGCGGTCGCCGGAACATCAAGCGGCTGGGTGAGTGCCCGCACCACACGGCTGCGCTTTCCTCCGAGCAAGCCAGCGAAGGAAAGCTCGCTCACGGTTTCTGGCAGCGGCATGACGGCCGCAAGAATGGTCTGAGGATCCGCACCGATCACGACCGCAATCGGCATGTCCTGCCCCATCGCCTGCCATTGTCGGTAATGCTTCGCCGCACCGCGATGGGCAAGCCAGCGCGTGATCAGCCGCCTGCGATCCAGCGCTTGCAGCCGGTAGACGCCGACATTGACGTCTTTGGGATCTGAGGGGGATGCGGTAACAACCAGCCCCCAGGTGATCAGCGGCGCCGGTTCGCCGGGCCAGCACCACTGGATCGGCAGCCGATTGAGATCGACGGCCTCGCCCTCGAACACAACATCCTGGCATTGCGCGTGTGACACCCGGCGGCATCCCAGCGCCATGGCCGAGCGAAGCACAGGCAGTTTCTTCAAGGCATCCCGGAGCGAGGCCGGAGGCCTTGGCTCACGCAATTCGGCGAGCAACTCCGCGAGATCGCCGATCTTGCCGCCCGGGATGCCATAGCCGAGTTCGATCCGCTCGCGCCTACCAAACAGATTGGCGAGGAGCGGTATTTCGGACATTGAGCCGTCCGGCCGAACCGGACGTTCGAAGAGCAAGGCCGGGCCGCGCTCTGCAAGCACCCGCCTGTGAATTTCGGTGATCTCATGGACGAGGCTGACCGGCTGCGGGATGCGCAAAAGCTGCCCTCGCATTTCCAGTTCACGCATGAATGCCTGAAGGCCGTCGTAGCGACGCGGCGGTGCGATCTGTGTCATGCGGACCGCTATGAACCGCAGATTCGCTCCCGTCTTTGCGCTGGAGCAATCTGCATGGTGGGGCGCTCCCCTAGGGTTGCGCCGGTTCAAACCATGAAAATTGGCGCAATGCAGATTCCCTCTCTTCTGGCTCTCCCGCTCAAAGCCATGCCGCTTATGCCGCTCATGCCAATCGAACGCGTGGCACGCCGCCTCTTCAGCCTCCTGCTCTTGGCCCATGGCGACATGTTCGCGCGTCTGGGTGAATACAAAAGCAACCGCTTTTCGTTTGCCCCGACAGACCTGCCCCTTGTCTTCCTGGTCGAGCCCGACACACCCCGCCTGACAGTGATCCGCAAAGGCGAGGCGTTCACAGCGGATGCGGGCGTCGAGGCACCTCTGGTCATGCTGCTCGCACTCCTCGAGGGTCGCTGCGATGCCGATGCCCTGTTCTTCTCTCGCGATCTCAGCGTGATCGGCGACATGGAGGCCATGCTTGCGATGCGAAACGCCCTCGACGACTGCGACATCGACCTGCCGCGCGACCTTGCGCGCATTGGCGGACCGGCAAGCGGCCTGATCCAGAAGATGGCCGAGGAAATCCGCAGACAGTCGATGAAGGAGATGCAGGGATGGAACTGATCTGTCCGGCGGGCACACCGGCTGCCTTTCGTGAAGCCGTCGATGCTGGCGCCGATGCTGTCTATTGCGGCTTCCGCGACGAGACGAATGCGCGCAATTTCCCGGGCCTCAATTTCAGCCGCGACGAGCTGCGCGACGCCATTGCCTATGCCCGCAGGAAGGACTGCATGACATTCGTCGCTCTCAACACCTTCATGCGGGCCGGCGATGAAGAAATCTGGTACTGCGCGGCGGCCGACGCGGTAAGGCTCGGTGCCGATGCGCTGATCCTTGCCGATTTCGGCCTCATGGCGCATGTCAGGGAGCACTATCCCGAACAGCGCCTTCATGTGTCGGTCCAGGCCTCCGCGTCCAACCCGGAAGCGATCAACTTCCTGGTCGAGGCCTTCGACGCCAAGCGGGTCGTCTTGCCGAGAACGCTGACGATCAGCGACATCGCCCGCATCGGCCGAAAGGTGAATTGCGAGATCGAGGTCTTCGTCTTCGGCGGTCTCTGCGTCATGGCAGAAGGACGCTGTTCACTGTCGTCATATGCCACTGGAAAATCGCCCAACATGAATGGCGTCTGTTCTCCGGCCAGCCATGTCCGATATCGCCAGGATGGCGCCGGCATGGTGTCGGAACTCGGCCCCTATACGATCAACCGCTTCAGCCATGGAGAGGCAGCAGGCTATCCCACGCTCTGCAAGGGACGCTTCGACATTGGCGACGCGCGTGGCTATGCCTTCGAGGACCCCGTATCGCTCGACGTCATGGGCGAAATCGAAGCCCTGAAGGATGCCGGCGTCTCCGCCTTGAAAATCGAGGGTCGCCAGCGCGGCAAGGCCTATGTGGCGGAGGTCGTGTCGACGCTGCGCCAGGCGCTCGCGACCGAACCGGCAGGACGCGGCCCCTTGCTGGCCCGGCTGCGAGCGTTAAGCGAAGGGCAAAAGACCACCGTCGGCGCCTATGAGAAGCGCTGGAGATGAGCATGAGCGAATTGACCCTGGGCCCCGTCTATTATCTCTGGGATGGGCCGAAATGGCGCGATTTTTATTTTCAGATCGCAGACGAGGCACCGGTCGAGCGGGTCATTCTGGGCGAGACCGTTTGCTCCAAACGCCAGCACTTCATCGAGCCGCACCTGGCAGAGGTGGTCGAACGCCTCGAGAAGGCGGGGAAAACCGTCGCCTTTTCCTCGCTGGCACTGGTCACACTGGAACGCGAAAGCCGTATCGTCAAAGATCTGATCGAAACCTCGGAGCATGCCATAGAGGTCAACGACCTCTCCGCCATCAATATCATAAAAGGCCGGCGACACCTCGTCGGCCCCCTGGTCAATGTCTACAACGGTCCGACGGCACGTTTGATGGCACAGCGTGGAGCGGAACGCATCTGTCTGCCGCCTGAACTTCCCTTCCAGTCGATCGCTAGGATTGCCGCAGAGGCAAGTGACGTGGCCTTCGAGGTGATGGTATTCGGTCGCATGCCGCTCGCCATCTCGGCCCGCTGCGCCCATGCCCGCTCCAAAGGCAGGACCAAGGACAACTGCCAGTTCGTCTGCAGCGAAGAGCCGGATGGCTTGCCGATCAGGACGCTCGACCGCCAGTCCTTCCTCGTGCTGAACGGCGTGCAGACCATGTCTCATACCTGCCAGCTCCTGCTCAGCGAGCTTCAGGACTTGCAAGCGGCCGGGGTGAATGCCTTCCGCCTCTCACCACAGGACTGCGACATGGCGCGCATCGCCGCCATCTTCCAGGACACGCTGTCGGGCAGCATGGAACCAGAACAGGCAGCCGCTTTGATCGGGCGCGCTTACCCCACAGCCAAATTCTCCAACGGCTTTCATCACGCGCGAGAGGGTGCGACCTGGGTATCGCGGGCGAAAAACAATGCTAACGCGCCCTGACGCGCGCGGGAGAATGAGCACATCTTGTTTGCGAAAGCGCAACGACCGGATCTGCGTTCCTCACCATAGTCGGCACCACAGCGATAACGCGTGGAAGCGCAAGCAAGGTGAATTTGATGGAACTTAACGCAAGCCAGACAGTCGGAAAGATCGCCACCTCCCTTCCCGGTGCTGCCGCAATTTTCCGCCGTAACGGTATCAGCTTCTGTTGCGGAGGCACCGACAGCCTCGAGGTGGCGGCCGAAGCTGCAGGACTTTCACCGGAAGCCCTGATGGGCGAATTGCGGGGCCTTGTCGACGCCGCATCAACGGAAGCACCGGACGAAACGGTCGATCTGATCAATCATATCAGGACACGTTACCACGACACCCACCGCGCTGAATTGATTTCGCTGATCCCGCTGGCAGCCAAGGTCGAGCGCGTGCATGGCGCTCACCCCGATGCGCCGATCGGCCTGGCCAATCTCCTTGAACGCATACAGGGCGATCTGCACAGCCATATGCATCGCGAGGAACTGATGCTCTTCCCACTGATGGAACGCTGCGACCACCAGGTGCTGACGACAACCATAGAACAGATGCGCCATGAGCATGACGTCGAGGCAGAGCATCTGGCGGAACTCGAGCACCTGACCGGCGGATTTCATCTGCCAGAAGGCGCATGCAATTCGTGGCGCGCGCTTTACACCGGTGCCAAGAAATTTGCCGACGATCTCGTCCAGCACATGCACTTGGAAAACGAAGTCCTCTTTCCACGCTTTACCGGCGGCAACGTCTAGGGCGATGGCATCAGGGCAAACGAGATCATGATGAAGTATCCGAACCTGCGCCGAGGCAGGAAACCTGAGAGACTCGCTCCTCCGGTCGTTTCGAGATCGCGGCGCGAACAGGCCTGTGACACCATCTGCGATATGCATGAATGCGTTCTCAGTGGCTGTGTGGGAACCGATACTGTCGGCTATCTTATGGACCGGATGCTATCGCTTGAACCTCGACACACAGGCGACAGGCGATGACCCGCCCATTCATGACTGCCAAGGTCCTTGCATCTGAAACTTGCGCGCAAAACGCGCAATCCTTGATTATCGTGCTGGCCACGCACGCGTTGGATTGACGCACGTTAGAGTTTATTCGATGCGACCTTGGCAATCGTCAAACCGGCGTCGGACACGTTAGGCAAGTCTTTACCCGGACACATCAATTCTCGCTAAAACTCACATCGTATCATGAAGTTACGATATTCGGCATGATGCCCTAGCTCAGGATAGACTGAAAGATGCGCATCACCGACTTTTCGATCAACAAGCGCCTCTGGCTTGCGATCATGTTTCCTCTGGTTGCAGCCCTCACCCTTGCCTCGATGGAACTTCTCGACTCGTGGCGGTCCTACCGACAGATGCAGACCGTCGCCAAAGTCAGTGAGAACATCACGGCCATCGGTGAGATGATCCACGTCCTCCAGAGCGAGCGGGGGCAGAGTGCCGGATACATCGGATCAAAGGGCAACGCGGGCCGAACGCCTCTCTCAAAGGCGCGCCAATCGACCGACGCGGGTCTGGTAAGGCTGCCAGAGCTCACGGACGCCATAGCCAATATTGAAAACGCGGAACTGAACCTCCGCTGGGCCTCGGCACAACAAGCGCTTCAAGAGCTGCCCGCGAAAAGGCAATCCATCGACAACCTGTCCTTCACCGGTAAGCAGTCATTTGACTTCTACAGCGGCTTGATTGGTGAACTCTCGGCCCTTGTATCCGAACTCTCCTTACAAGGTGTTGGATCGAGGATCGCGGCCGAAATGATTGGTTATAACCTGCTCATGCAGGCGAAGGAGATTGCAGGCCAGGAGCGCGCAACCGGGAACGGGTTCATCACGTCGGGCGGCGTTGATCCCGAGCTTGTTGCTCCCTTTGCCCGCATGGCAGGCGCTCAAAATAGCCTGATCGACAACTTCCTTGCTCTACAGCAGAAGGAACTACAATCCGCCTACACTTCGCAGCTCTCCATGGCGGCAATAAAGGAGATCGAAGCGACGCGTTCGACCTTGATCGGTACTGGTTCAAAAGCGGCCAGTGACTTGAGTGCTGATCGCTGGTTTGCCGCCGCCAGTCAGCGTATTGACGCGATGAAAGCTCTGGAAAGGGCAAGCCTAGAACGTCTCGGCAACGAGGCACGCGCTATCGCCGCAGCCGCATTCACTCGGCTTGGAACGGTTCTGATGCTTTGCATCGCCGGGGCCGTACTAGTTATCGCCCTGTCGGTATTTCTGGCAGGAACCATTAGCCGTCCGCTTAACGCGCTCGTCAATGCGATGCGCAGATTGGCAGAGGGTCACCTCGAACCTACCGCGCAATCTGCCGACCGTAAGGACGAAGTCGGAGACATGGTCAATGCGGTAGAGGTCTTTAGACTTGCCGCCATCCGCAATCGCGAGCTGGAGCTAGAGGCAGAGCGTGCGCGCGAACAGGCCGAACGCGACCGAGTTGAGATGCAAATTGCAGCGGAGGCGGAGGCCGAAGCCCGCATGAACAAGGCGACCGGCACACTGGCCCAGGCCTTGAGAAAGCTTGCTGCCGGCGACCTTCTTTGCGAGGTGAACGAGGCCTTCGCACCGCAATTCGAAGACCTTCGCCATGACTTCAATCGTTCGGTTGTGCAGTTGCGGCAAGCGCTGGTTGGTGTTGGCCAATCGGTCGCGACCGTCACCGGCGGAGCATCCGAAGTATCGTCAGCATCGGACGACCTGTCGAGGCGCACCGAGCAGCAGGCCTCTTCGCTTGAAGAGACAGCTGCGGCGCTCGAACAGATCACAGCCAATGTGACGGCCACGTCCAGACGCTCAGATTTGGCCCGCAGCGTAACAGCGAGCGCACGCGAAAGGGCAAATCGATCCAGTGAAGTGGTACGAAACGCCGTGGCAGCGATGGACAAGATCGAGCAGGCCTCAAGCCAGATCAGCCAGATTATCGGTGTAATCGACCAGATCGCCTTCCAGACTAATCTGCTTGCCCTCAATGCGGGCGTCGAGGCAGCCCGCGCAGGCGAGGCAGGCAAGGGGTTTGCCGTGGTTGCCCAGGAAGTTCGGGAGTTGGCCCAGCGTTCGGCACAGGCGGCACGCGAGATTTCCGAGCTGATCGCCAATTCTGAGCTTGCTGTTCGCCAGGGCGTCCAGCTGGTTTCGGAGACCGGTACCGGACTGGCCACGATTGACGAGCTCGTGCAGGAAGCAGCAAGCCACGTGGATGCTATCGCTATTGCAGCCCAAGAACAGGCAGTCGGTCTTTCACAGGTCAATGTCGCGGTGAACCATCTGGATCAATCGACACAGCAGAACGCAGCAATGGTGGAAGAGATGAGCGCTGCTGGCGCTGCCTTGGCAGGCGAAAGTGTAACTCTCCAGGGTTTGCTCAACTCGTTCGTATTGACCTTATCCTCTAGCGGTCAAAACGTAGCTGAAAGAATGAGGGCATAAGTCGGAGCGCATCGCATTTGGGCGATCTCCTCACGCCTTGAGTGGATTTGAACCGCCGACCTCCCATCCCTTCGGATTGCAAGCCGCGGGGATAATCTAGGCACATCAGAGATTTATTTCAGTTGCACTGTCGTTAAATTGGGGCTGGCAGCAGTCCATCCGGTTACCTCCGCTAACCCTTTTCAAGCGTAGTGGAAAAGCAGCATCATTACCGCATGCCTGCAAAGGTCCAGGCCATCCCAAGCACTGCAGTGCCGAGTAGGACCGTCATGACCGACATCTTGAGGCGGAAGATCCCAAAGACCGCCAGAAGCGTCAGCACGACCGAAGCCCATTCGACTGAAGACAGCTCGGGCAACTGCATTGACAGCGGCCCAGCTTGCAAAGTGGCCACCTCCGAAAACAGAATATGCAGCCCAAACCAAATCGCGAGATTCAGGATCACTCCGACAACGGCGGCAGTGATCGCAGCCATACCGCCGGAGATAGCTACGTTGCCTCGCAGGCGTTCGATGAAGGGCGCACCGAGGAAGATCCAGAGAAAGCACGGAAGGAAGGTCACCCAGGTCGCAAGGATAGCTCCCAGAGTCGCGGCCTGCAGGGGGCCAAGCCCGCCGGCATCGCGGTAGGCTCCAAGGAAGCCGACAAACTGTAGCACCATGATAAGAGGGCCCGGGGTCGTTTCGGCCATGCCAAGCCCATCCAGCATCTCGCCGGGCCGGAGCCATTGGTAATTCTGTACCGCCTCTTGGGCCACATAGGCCAGTACGGCATAGGCGCCGCCGAATGTGACGACCGCCATCTGGCTGAAGAAGACACCGATCTGCGTGAAGACGTTATCCGCACCAAGCGTGACGTGGAGCACGGCAACCGGAGCAAGCCAGAGAAGCAGCAGAACCACAGAGACTTTCAGCGACCACCTGAGGTTCGGCCTCGCATGTGCGGGCATCCCCTCGCCAAGGGCGGAATCCGCGTCAGAAAGGATCTTGCCTGCCGCTGCCTTGTGGCCGCCTTTAACCGCAAACCAACTGTGCCCAGTCCTTGCCCCGAGATAGCCAAGAATGCCGGCCGCGATGATAATTAACGGAAACGGCACTTGGAATGCGAATATTGCCAGGAAGGCCACAACGGCTATCAGGATCATGGCTGGGCTCTTCAATGCCCTGCCGCCGATTCGGAAAACAGCCTGAAGAACGATCGCGAGGACTGCAGCCTTCAGGCCAAAGAATAGCCCCCCAACCACAGACACGTCGCCGTAGAGGACATAGACGTAGCTGAGTGCAAGGATGGAAAGAAAGCCGGGCAGGATGAAGAGTATCCCCGCCATAAGACCGCCTGCCGTGCGATGCATCAGCCAGCCGAGATAGACGGCAAGCTGCTGCGCCTCGGGGCCTGGAAGCAGCATGCAATAGTTCAAGGCGTGCAGGAACCGGTTTTCGCCGACCCACCGTTTCTCATCGACGACAATCCGGTGCATCACCGCGATCTGGCCTGCGGGGCCGCCAAAGCTCAAAGCCGCGACGCGGAGCCAAACCCTGAATGCCTCCATGAATGGGATACCGTGTTCAGTTGGCCTGCGCGATGGTTCTGCCGATACGACCGTGTCAGACATCTCAGTTACCTTTCTTTCCAGTAGGCCAGTCGTGTGTTTCGCCGGTTGCATCGCGGCACCAGCGATAGAATGCGTCGTAGAGCGTCATTCCGGCCTCGAGTTGTTGAAGGTCGTCGTTGAACATGCGCGACAGTCCGAGCGATGCGGCGAGCAGGCCCGCCACCTCGGGCGCAAGATCCGGCCGCGCGGTGTCGGCACCGCGGCCAATCGTCGCCAGGTGGAGGAGCGGTGCAACCGCAAGTCCGAACTCCTCGATCATCACATCGAAAGTGCAGAGCTCACCCCGGTGGCTCCAGAACACATCGTCGACATCGAATGGCGTTGCGCCAAACCGCTCTGCGACGGCGACCACCTCGCCGGGCGCGACAAACAGAAAGACTGCACCGGGGTCGATAAAGCGCCGGATCAGCCAGGGGCAGGCAATCCTATCAATCTTCGGCCGCGAGCGCGTCACCCAGACCGTCCGGCACTGAGCATCGCGCTTCGGCACCTGAGCCGTCGGTATCAAAGGCAGAGCTGTGGCCTTCCAGGCGTCGAAACCGCCTTCAAGGACTTCCGCAGCAGTCCCTCCCGTTCGCAAATAGGCCGCAACACCGTGGCTGAGCTTCTTACCCTTCTGGCATATGACCACAACCGGGCCATTGATAAGCTCTCCAGCCCAGGATGCGACATCTGTATAAGAACGGCGACGAGAGCCGGGGATCAGCCATGGATCGGCCTCAAAATCCGCGTCGGTGCGCACGTCGATGAGCGCCGGGGCGTTCGGCGTACCAACAAGGCGGCTCAATTTTTCGGGTGATATTTCAAGAAATGACGGCATGGCGCGTCCTCCGTAAACCGGGTTGATGGACGCGATTCTTTGGCATGACGCCTCGTGGGGCGATCGCAACCCCATGACTTCGGTTTAAAGCAGATTTAGCGTCTGTCAATTCTCAGACTCCGGCGCATCTCACTTCCAAGCGATAAAGGCACAGCCGCAACAGCGCGCGCGGGCGGCTTTATAGCGCCGCCCACATCGATGGGATGGGAAGCGCAGCCGAAGAACGCGCCTCCTCCTTCCTGCTCAGGCATTTCAATGCAATCCAAACAGCCCGAGCAGTTCCTCTCGCTGGCGCACGAAATCCGGCGCGCTGCGATCACGCGGCCGGGGCAAGTCGATGTCGATCAGCCGGGGCTCCCCGCCCTTCTCTCGAGGCAGGATCAGGATCCGGTCGGCAAGGAAGATCGCTTCTTCGAGATCGTGGGTGACGAGCACTGTTGTCACGTCCTCCTCTTTCCAAATCCGCGCCAGTTCCTGCTGCATGCCGATTTTGGTCATGGCATCCAGCGCACCCAGCGGTTCGTCGAGGAGCAGGATTTCTGGCTGGACGGCAAGTGCCCGCGCGATCCCGACACGTTGCGCCATACCGCCCGAGAGCTGACGCGGATATGCTGTTTCAAAGCCCTTGAGGCCAACAAGATCGACGTAGCGCTGCGAGATGAAGTGCGCCTCGTCGCGGGAGAGGCCTCTCGTCTCGAGGCCGAAGCCGATGTTGTCGATGACGGTCAGCCAAGGGAGAAGACGCGGTTCCTGGAAGATGACGGCCCGTTCCGTGCCGACCCCGCGGATGCGACGGCCGTCGATCAGGACATCACCGCTGTCCGCATCTTCGAGTCCCGCCAAGATCCGCAGAAGTGTCGTCTTGCCCGAGCCGCTTGCGCCCACGATCGCCAAGCTTTCGCCCGAACGGATGGTGAGGTTGAGATCCTTCAGGACCGATAGCGGCTTTCCGTTGAGGGTGTAGGTCTTGGAGAGGTGACGGACCGTCACTTCTCCGCGAATGCTGTTGGACTGAGCGAGTGCCATGGTCAATTGCTCGCCGTCTCGGTGGAATAGAGGATCTCGTTGGCCGAGAGCTGGCCCTCCTTCAGCTTGCCTTCACGGACGAGAACGTCGATCCAGAACTGCAGGTCGCGCTCGACTGCCTTGCCGCCGGGACGCACGCCATAGCCGCGGAAGAACTGGGCGATATCGGGGTTCTCGCCGCGCTCGGCCAGTGCCTTGGCGAAGATCTTCTTGGTCTCCTCCGGGTTTTCGCGGGCATAGTCGAGGGCGCGTTCGGATTGTTCGACGAAGACCTTCGCCGCTTCAGGATGCTTTTCGATGAAGTCGCGGCGCAGCACGATGAAACCGCCGGCGATTTCTCCGAGAACATCGGTGTCGTCGAAGATCGCGCGGAGCCCACCCTTCTGCTTCGCCGCACCTTCAAAAGTTGTCTGCCAGTAGCCGAAGGCCGATACATCGACCTGGCCCGAGCGCAGGACCTGTTCGAGTTGCGGGCCAGGAACGACGATCTGGTTGGCGGCATCAGACGGCAAACCGACGGAATGCAGCGCCTCACGGATCGTGTAGTCGAGGTGGGCACCGAGCGTGTTCAGTGCGACGGTCTTTCCGGCAATGTCCTTGATCTCGCGGATGGGGCTGTCTTCCAGCACGTAGAAGATCGATTGGACCTCATCGTTGATGCCGTTTGACGGATAGGCGGCGACAAAGTCGTTGCCGCCGATGATCGAGTTCAGAACAGCCGAGGTGGCAGCACTGCCGATTTCGACATCGCCGGAGGCGAGCGCAATGAGCGAGGCCGGGCCGCCCGTGGCATAACCGACATTCTCGATGGTGATGCCGGTGCCATCGAAATAGCCGAGTTCAGCGGCGAGCTCATGGGCGGACAGTCCACCCTGGCTGGCGAGATAACGGAACTTGACCTCTTCGGCGGCGAAGGCTGTGCCCGACAGGGCTATTGCGAGTGCTGCGGAAAGAGCGAGCTTGCGGGAATGGAAGGTCATGGGAGTTTCCTTTGATGGCGAGAATGAAGAGATGCGGCGATGTCTGGTCAGGCCCAGCGGCACAGTCGCCGCTGCAGAAGGACGAGGGCGGCGTTCGCGGCGAGGCCGAGCAGCGCCAGAAGCAGGATCGCCGCGAACATCAGCGGGATCTGGAAGTTGTATTGGGCATTCATCACCTGGAAGCCGATGCCCTTGTTGGCACCGATCATCTCGGCTGCGATGAGGAGCAGCAGCGCAGTCGTCGCGGAAAGACGAAGGCCAACGAAAATCGCGGGCACCGAGGCTGGAAGCACGACACGACGGAAGATCTGCAGAGAGCCAGCACCGTAAGTGCGAGCCATCTCGACAAGCTTCTTGTCAACCTCCTTCACCCCACCGATCGTTGACAGGAGGATTGGGAAGAGCGTCGCCCAGAAGATGACGAACACCTTCGACGCTTCGCCCAGACCGAGGAGCAGGATGAAGACCGGATAAAGGGCGAGCGCCGAGGTCTGGCGGAAGAACTGCAAGAGCGGATCGAGTGCCTGCTCGACAGCGCGCACCTGCCCCATGAAGAGGCCGAGCGGAATGCCAAGGCCAACGGCGGCAACAAAGGCAATGCCGGAGCGCTGCAGGCTGATCGCGATGTCATCGACGATGGCGCCCGAGGAGACCGCCTTCCACAAGGCGCCGATGATCTGATCGAGCGGCGGGAAGACGGATGCATTCACCCAGCCGAGTTTCGACGAATACTGCCAGAGGATCAGGAAGGCGATCACGAGACCATAGCGACCAAGGAATGGCGTGATCGCTGCCGTTGCCTGACTTAGCCAGCGGGGCGCTGGTTCCACATCCGGGGCGAGGTTAAGGCCATAGGCCCTTCCGTGATGGATGTCTTCGTAGGACATGGTGGACCTCCTCATTCGGCGGCCTGCACGACCTGACGGTCGGCGGCATAGCGGTTGATCGGGAACGGCAGGCCGAGGTTTTCGCGGAGCGTCCGGCCCTCATAGGCGGTGCGGAAGAGCCCGCGGCGTTGCAGCTCGGGGATGACGAGATCGACGAAATCGTCGAGGCCTGTCGGGAGCCAGGGCGGCAGGATATTGAAGCCGTCAGCCGCTTCATTCTCGAACCATTGCTGCAGCGTGTCGGCAATCTGCACGGGCGTTCCGACAATGGTGAAGTGACCGCGTGCCGATGCGACCCACTGGTAGAGCTGGCGGATCGAGAAATTGTTCTCGTCGGCGATCTGGCGGATCAGGGCCTGGCGGCTCTTCATACCCTCTGTCGGCGGAGCCGGCGGAAGCGGGCCGTCGAGATCATATCCCTTGAGGTCGAGCGTGCCCCCCGTCAGGCCGTTGAGCAGGCCGATGCCGTCTTCCTCCAGGATCAGAGAGGTCAGGCGATCGTATTTATCGCGCGCTTCTTCCTCGGTGCGACCAACAAAGGGCGAGACACCGGGCATGATCAGCACGTGGTCGGGGTTGCGCCCCAGGCCGCGAGCTCGGTTCTTGATGTCGCGGTAGAATTCCTGCGCCGTCTCAATGTGCTGGTGGGCGGTGAAGATCACCTCTGCCGTCGCAGCGGCCAGACCACGGCCGCCATCGGATTGGCCTGCCTGGACGATGACCGGATGCCCCTGGCGCGAGCGTGAGACATTGAGCGGTCCCTTGACCTTGAAGTGCTCGCCCTTGTGCGCGGCATCATGCAGCTTGCCGGGATCGAAGAAGACACCCGTTTCCTTGTCGCGGATGAAGGCATCGTCCTCAAAACTGTCCCAGAGCTTCTTGACGACATCGACATGCTCTGCGGCGCGCTTGTAGCGGTCAGCATGCGGGAGCTGCGTGTCGAGATTGAAGTTCTGCGCCGTGGCATCGCCTGTCGTCGTGACGACGTTCCAGCCGGCCCGGCCGTCCGAGATCAGGTCAAGCGAGGCGAACTTGCGCGCCGTGTTGTAAGGCTCCTCATAGGTCGTCGACGCCGTCGCGATGAAACCGAGATGGGTGGTGAACGGGGCAAGCGCCGAAAACAGCGTCACGGGCTCAAAGCCGGCGACCCTTGCATTGCCGCCTTCCCTTGCGCCGCCGAACCCAACGGCGAGACCGTCGGCCAAGAAGTAGGCGTCGAACAGACCCCTCTCCGCAGTCAGAGCCAACTGCTTGTGAAACTCGAAACTGACGGCGCCATCCACCGGCTGATCCGGATGTCGCCAGGAGGCGATATGCTGTCCGCCACCGGGAAGAAATGCGCCTAATCTGATCTTGCGTGTCATGGCTGGTCCTCTTTCACTCGATTATCGAATGAGGTCAGCCTACATTGTCTATAATTTACATAGAGAAATGGGATTGCAAAGATTCAGCCGCCCGGCGAATGGATTTTCGAATGTGACGCCGATCTGAGACATCCGCGACGCGGAAGCAAAAGGCTGGAGCCCTTAGCACTCCGACCTGGAAACGGGCTTGAACGCTTAGTTTATAAAAACTATGTACGATGAGCAAAATTACCCCAGAGGCCTTCGGCCGGATATCTCGCAATGCTCACCAATAAAGGCAAGTATGGTCTGAAAGCGCTGGTCGACCTGGCGGGTCTGGAGCCCGGGCAGACGGCGTTCGTCACCGACATCGCGACGCGCAACAATATTCCGAAGAAGTTCCTCGACACGATCCTGCTGGAGTTGCGCAACAACGGCTTCCTGCGCTCGAAGAAGGGGCCGAATGGCGGCTATGCGCTATCAAAACCCGCCGATGAAATCATGATCGGTCAGGTCATCCGCGCCCTTGACGGGCCACTTGCGCCCATCCGCTGCGCCAGTCGTACGGCCTTCGAAGCCTGCGACGATTGCCGGGACCCGGCATCATGCCAGATCCGGATTTCCATGACGCAGGTTCGCGATGCCATGGCCGCTGTTCTCGACACCATGACGCTCACGCAATTCGTTGCATCGGAACAGCCCGATCAGAATCTGATCGCCGGCGAGTGATCGCCGACACAGCGCAAACGCGCCGTGTCCAGTGCTAGGCAGAACCGATCGATCTGCGCTAAGTCGATTGGCGGGTCGTCCACCTGAATGCCATCGATCAGGGAGGCTGCCTTCTGGATCATTGCGTCCAGAAGTTCGAGTTCGATTGCGGCAGAAGGATCTGCCCCAGAGGTCAGAGTCTTCTCGCCAACTTGCCCGCGGGTTGCGGCAGCCATCAGAAAGGCCGTCATCAGTCGCGCCAGACAGTCCGCATTCACACCTAGGGAGAGAATGTAATCGGGATGGACGGTTAACTCCGGTGATGCGTCTTCGCCGCCCAATAACACGCGCTTGCTGTCCAGAATGGCGGCCATCGGTTCAGATCTGGCGCCAGACGCCCTTATGACTTGCCAGTCCGCAGCACTGGTCTCGAAGTCCGACCCACCATTGTCCAAGGCGAAAGCCAGACCCGACTGTACGAGCCTCGGTGGCGGACCACCCTCGCGAGGGGCGCTCAAGTCGAAGACATCGCCCAGCACAACGCGTCCGTAAATCGCCTTGCGCTGTTCTGTGGATCCGCTGGTGCGGACCAGTTCCAAGGCCACAAGATGTCGGATCAGTTTCTCAGCCGCCTCTGCATCCCAGGTAGTCAGGCGGCTGACGGCTTCGGCGACGATGAGGTTCGAGATGTCCGCGCCTCCAAAGCTCGCGGGGATCGACATGGCGAGAAGACCGCTTGCAGGCAAAATAGAGGCCGGGTCCGGGTTGCGACTGGTCGCCGAAGGTCCCAAGCGATCGAGTGCGGCCAAGACATCGGCCTCCCGCGTCAGCGCAACCGGGACGGGTCGCAATCGATCAGCCGTCGATACCACCATCAAACAGACCCTCCTCCACTCAAGCCAGAGTTACGTCACTGCGTGGTATTTGCCATTCTGATACAGGAGTGAACTCCCACCGCTCAAGCGTATCGAAAGGACGCGACCGATCAGGATGACATGACTGTGTCGCTCGATCGCCTCCTCAACTTCGCAGTCGAGTGCTGCAACCGCATCTTCCAGCACTGGCGCTCCGCTGGCAAGTCTCGTCCATTCGGCTCCAACATAGCGCTCGGGTCCCTTCAATCCACCAACGCCCGCAAAGCGGTTTGCAATATCCTGATGGGCCGCACCAATCACATTGACCGCGAAGTGGCGGTAACGCTCCACGACGGGCCAGGTGGAAGAGGATCTGTTGAGGGACACCAGCATACGCGGGGGATCGACGGACAGAGCCGTCGCAGAGGTGACCGTGGCGCCCGAGCGCTCTGCACCTTCACCTGCCGTGATCACGCTGACACCGCCCCCCAGTGTTCTCAAGGCGTCCTTCAAACCAGCCGCGTCGGCTGGTCGATCAGACACTGCCCGATCGCGCACTGGGCGAAGGCGGGGCTCGCTGAATTCGCTTGCGACAAAAACGTTCATCTGACCTCTCCGTGAAGACTGCATCGGAAGCATGGGTAACAGCCGAGGAACCGAAGCAGTAGACAAGCGTTTTTAATCTCCATATATTTTATAGAAAATATGCCCAGATCTGCCACCCGCGAACCGGAAGGAAGACTGCCATGTTGAAGATCAGGATGTCGTCCCCGAGACTGCAGGCGCATATGCCGCGCCCCGGCTCTCGCGTCGCAATCATCGGCGGCGGATACACGGGCGCGATTATTGCCAAGCTTCTGGTGGAGCGTGGGGTTCGGGACATCGAAGAGGTGACCGTCTTCGAGCCCCGGGAGCAGCTAGGCTGTGGCCTTGCCTATGATGTCAGGAACATCGATGTCCGCCTGAATGTCGCGGCACACAGAATGCGCGCCATCCCCGGCTCTCCATCCGCCTTCCTCAACTGGTTGCAGACCAGCGGAACGCTCACCGTCGATCCGGATGCCGTGACCCGGGAAGGCATCTTCGCTCGGCGTAGAGATTTCGGACGGTTCATGCAGGCACAACTTGCGCCCCATCTCGACAGTGGCGCGGTGCGACACATCCGCAATATCGTTCGGGCTGTCGAGCGAGAGAATGAGCAGTGGCGGATATGCGGGGCTGAGGGCACCATCGTCATGGCCGACATTCTGATCCTTGCGACCGGGCATCCTCCTGCATCTAGACCACCTGCCGTCGACAGGCTGAGTGCTTCGGCGACGAGCCGTATCAAGGACGTCCTTGCCGCCGATGGCTTCAACGAAATCGGCAAGTGCGATCCCGTCCTCGTCGTCGGCTCCGGTCTCACCGCAATTGATGCGCTCTGCCGCCTGAAGGCCCTTGGCCACACCGGGACCGTCAGCCTTCTCTCCCGCACAGGCCTTATGCCGAGACCGCATGCCGGCGGTGGCTTTTCACCCTTTGGTGACTTCAGCAGCACCGACCTTACGTCGGCCAAAAAGCTTCTATCGAAGGTGCGAGCGACGATCAGCGATGCGCAGGCGCAGGGCATACCCTGGCAGTCCGTGTTCGATGCTCTGCGTCAGCATGCACCGTCATTGTGGCAAGCGCTGCCGATGCGCGAGCGACAAAAGTTCCTGAGGCGCCTCCGCCGATGGTACGATGTTCATCGGTACCGCATGCCACCTCAAGGGGCCGCCGTCCTTGAGCTGGGCATCGACACTGGCCGGGTCAGACTGGAAACCGGCGATCTCGTCTCCATCACTGAAGACAAGCAAGGCCTCATTGCGGGGTTAAAGTCCCGTGCAGGAAGAACAGAGTTTCGCTGCCGCCACATCCTTCTGGCGACTGGCCCTGATTTTCAGGACTATGCGGCCCATCAGCGGTTTCTGCTTGGCATGCAGCGGGATGGCTTCATCCGGTCGGATCCGCTCGGTCTCGGCCTCGCTTGCGACATCGCAGGCCGCGCTATCACCGCCGCCGGAACCCCAAACTCCACGCTCTTTATCGCCGGACCGCCCGCTCGCCCAGCATTCGGTGAGCTGACAGGCGTCCCGGAAATTGCCGCACAGGCTGCAAGCCTTGTGGATCGGATTATCGGCTGTTGTGCCCGCGAAACGAGGACCATAGTTATTAGCCCCACGGTGTGAATGGCTGGCGTCAGCTCCCTGGTGGATGCTGACGGCAGCATTACATGCGAACCGAAAGCGCGCAGAAGTCTTAGCGTCGCAGTTGATGTGAATCGAACCAGCGTTCCGACCAACTCCGAGCTTTCAGTTATTGCAGTTAGAGGCCTTGTTCGCTACATTGGCGGATAAGGAGATATCGTCATGGCCAGCCAAATTGTTCATTTCGCCAGACTGTCAGATCACGACCGAAAGACGGCAGCGCCCCTACCAAAGTTTGTTGCCGGCGACAGGCTGGAACTCCACGTTCGTGGCGCAGGTGGCAAGGAGCGGACGCTCCCGATCCCGCCATCAGCCGCCGCAGCTGTTGAAGCCCTTCTGGCGCACATGCTGCGCGGAGAGCGTGTTGCCGTGCTGGCCGAGGACCAGGAACTAAGCCCGAGCGAAGCTTCAGCCATCCTCGGTATCTCCCGCCCGCTCGTCGTCTTACGTATGGACCGGGGCGAGTTGCCATTCCGCTACGTCGGCAAACACCGCCGCGCCCTCCTTAAGGACGTGCTCGCGTTGAAGTCGAAGCTCGACAAACGACAAACGGCGATGGAAGCGCTAGCCGAGGACACAGAGGACCTGATCGAGACCTATGGCCTCTAATCCGCCAGTCGCGGTCTACGATGCCTGCGTCCTCTACCCCTTCCACCTGCGCAACATTCTGATCCAGTGCGCTTTCGATGGCCTCGTCGAGGCGCGCTGGACCGATGATATACATGACGAGTGGATGCGCAATCTCGCCGCCAACACACCAGGCTTGTCCATCGAACGCCTGGAAGCCACGCGCGATCGGATGAACGCTGTCCTCCCAGAGGCAGTCGTGGAAGACCATCGCCCGTTTATTGCGGATCTCACGCTACCGGATCCCGACGATCGACATGTCCTCGCAGCAGCCATCGCCGGCAAAGCCTCCGTCATCGTCACCTTGAACGTCAAAGACTTTCCCGCGAAAAACCTCCTCGCCCATGGTGTGACCAGCAAGTCGCCAGATGATTTTCTTGCCGATCTCCATACGGCGTTTCCGGAAGCGCTAATCTCCAGCGTCAGAAGTGCGAGGCATAATCTGCGTAAGACAGTCCCATCGGTTGAGGCGTTCATCGACGCGCTTGATCAAGGCGGGTTGAAGAAGTTTTCAGCAGTGCTCCGCCGGAACATAGCCGGATTGAAGTGAGCTGGCGCCATCCTTGAACTACCGAGAACGCCCGACGACTTCCCTGGTTTACCGTGTCGCCCTCGCCGGCTTTACGGACTTTTAACTGTCTGCCCCTAATTCCGCACGCCCTCGGCCTGAGGCCCCGAGAAACTGCGGAATGACACATGCCAAACGAAGATCTTTCCAAACATCATTTTCAGAAGAAGATTTTGACCTACTGCGATGTCCGTATCGCACCCGTGGCGCCGGATGGGGTCTTAGAAAACATAAGGCCGTACCTTATCGGTTTGATCACTTTTCGAAAGACACCCGCTCTCGCGAACAATCGCTATGACTGGCGGCACATTGCACATGATTGCGGAATCGATGAAGCCCTGACGACAACGCTGAAGAAGCAACTGCGACCAGCGTTGGATGCGATCATGCGCTGGCTGAAGGAGCCGCCTGTGGAAGACGACGCTCCAAGAGGCAAAAGACCGCATGCAATGCTGAAAGCCGGCGCCAGGAAAAGGGTCGCACCTTCCTCGACGAGCCATCATCGAGAAGTCGCAGGGGTCGAGAGCCCGCCATCCCCTAACCACCCCGGCCCCAAGCCGAGACCAGTGTCTGACAAACCAGAACCATTGTTTGAGGCGAACGAAGACCCGAGTTCATTCGCCGATGCACTCGCCTATCAGATGCGCCGCTTTGGCGAGAGTTACTGGCAACTCCACCGGGCTGTCGTTCGCATAGACGAAAACTTTGATAGGAAGACCTTGCTGTCGTGGATTGAGGGCCAGCGTGTGCCTCGATCGGTGGCCAGCTATGACGTACTTGGCCGTATCGAGCGCAGATACGGCCTGCCAAACGGCTACTTCAAAGCGAAACTGCCCCATCAGTCCAGATCGCTATATGGCCACGATTTAGAAGATATCAGTCCCGCGGAGCGGCGCCGGCTAGGCTGGCATCTTCCCGACGACTTCGGCAGCCTGCCTTTTTCCAAGCGCGAAGAGATCCTGGAATGGGTCAGGCGCGTCATCATCTCAGGGTCGACGGACTACAGACGTTTCCAGGCAGCGGCGACGAAGCAGCGCTACGCGATCCGGTTCCCTGGGGTGACATATGGCGGGAGTGCGCTCACTCCTCGACTGGCGGCTTCTAGCTGGCGGCGAGATGAGGACGACGAAGGACCTACGACCGAGGGGCTGGAGGATCCAGATCTGCTCTCCGGTGTCATCGATGCACCCCCTCGGCTTGCGATGGAGATGGCAGACCTGATCCGCTTCAAGACGTCGACACTAACCGAGATAGGCTACCGCAGGAATGGCGTCTGGAATGAGGAGACAGCCAGCCAGAAGATCGAACACCTCGGCCTGATGTTTGGGGCACTTGCAGCATCCCCGAACGGGGTTGTCAAAGGTCGAGGAGTGCCGCTCAGCCAACTCACCTTCGGTCTCCTGATCTTCGCCGGAGTGTGGGACTGGTATTTGCAATGGCGGGAGCGCCGTCGCGGCTTCTTCACCAAATGGGAGGAAGATATGCTGATGGTGGCTATGGCCCTCACGCGGGCTGAAGTCGGCTGGATCCGCCAACATCCCGAACTGTTGCGCAACGTGAAGCCGATCGACGGGCTGATCACCACAAACGAGATTGCAGCTGCTCGTCAGGATTGGCACGGTGCGTGCGAGGACTTCCATCGCCATGCAGCCAACCGATCAAAAGAAATCCAGCGCGTGATGCGGGTCCACCGCGATCCGTTCGAGCCTATCATGTGCGTACTGGAGGCAGATAGCCCGCTCGCTGAGTATCGCAAGATCACCGAGGAGATCTTGAAGCGAATGCCCGATGAGCACCGGTACCCGAGAGCAGCCGCTGAGGCCGTCCGTTCGTTCCTGATGCTAAGGCTTGGTTTACATCTTGGCCTCAGGCAGAAAAACCTTCGGCAGTTGCTGGTCTGCCCGCGCGGACAATTCCCGACGGCAGAACGCCGGCTCGAAGACATGAAGCGTGGCGAACTGCGATGGAACGAACGGGAGCGTGGTTGGGAGGTCTTCATCCCGTCCAACGCGTTCAAGAACTCGGGCTCATCTTTTTTCGGGCAGAAGCCGTTTCGTCTGGTGCTGCCGGATCTTCTTGATCTCTACACCTATCTCAATGCCTATATCGAGCGGCATAGGAAGGTCCTGCTCGGGCGCGCACCCGATCCGGGAACGCTTTTCGTCAAGACCGTCAAGACGACCAGTATCGATGCAGCGTACAATCAGACAACATTTTACGAGGCTTGGCGGTTGGCGATTCAGCGCTACGGCATATACAATCCGTATACCGGCCGCGGCGCAATTAAGGGTCTGCTACCACATGGCCCCCACAATGTCCGAGACGTGCTCGCCACACACATTCTAAAGCAGACAGGATCCTATGAGCAGGCAAGTTATGCTATCCAGGACACGCCTGACGTCGTGCAGCAACACTATGGGCGCTTTCTGCCGCAGGACAAAGCAGCATTGGCGGCGCGGATCCTCAACCAGGTATGGGAGGCAGCGTAGAGGGGCGGATGCGTCGCTCAGCCGATTGGAGGCAGATGCACAAAGTATCAACGCCCGTCTCGGACACTGCCTGTTGTCTCCGCCTTGAAGAGATGTGAACCAACGACCCGCCATCGTTTCCGGTGGAAGGCGGTAAATAAATGAGGCAGATCAAGCATCTGGTCTATTATTGGCTGCCCGGAAGAGGGCCGAAAGCGGACGGTCCGTCGTTGGTGAGACGGACGGTGACACAGGACATCGATGAGAAGGGCGCAATAGTCTGAGTTCGGCCGAACAAAACGAAGGTAGCGAATGGATGAGACGAAAAGCTGCGATGGGTAAAGGCTCGCCGCCTCCGAGCTTGACGACTTCAGGCGGAGTTGATTGCCGTTCTGCCCGTATCTTCAAGCTTCGGCATCAGGGATCTCCTTTGGCAAAACCTCCTTCGGAACAGATGGGTCCCCCTCGGAGCGATCACGGTGCAAGGCAGCTCTCGCCAACAGGATCAAAGTGATTGGCGTGGTCAGCGTGACGAAGATGCCGATAAGGATCTCATGCAGCACGGCGCGGGAGCCGACGATCGAGAAATACACGATAGAGGCCAGCATAATTGCGCCGACGCCCCAGCTCGTTCCGAGCGTCGGAGCGTGGATGCGTTCGTAGAAAGTTGGCAGGCGCAAAAGGCCGATCGCACCTAGCAGCGTGAGAATCGAGCCGATCAGCAGCAGGCCAGAGACGAGGATGACGACCCAGATGGGAAGGTCGGCGACAGGCAATGTCGTCATTCGATGACCTCCCCGCGCATCAGGAACTTGGCAAGCGCCACCGTCGAGACGAAGCCGAGAAGGCCGATGACCAAGGCCGCCTCGAAATACACGCTGCGTCCGCTGCCGATCCCGAAGGTCACGAGCAGCAGCATGGCGATAATGTAGGAAGCGTCGAGCGCGACGATGCGGTCCTGGGCGCGCGGGCCGATGAAGATGCGCAGAACCGCAATCATCAGCGCCAATGCCAACAGCACCTTGGCGATCGAGACGGTAGTGTACAGAATGATGACGCTCATTCGACGATCTCCAGAAGCAGGCTTTCGTATCGATCCCTGATGTTGTTCACCCAGGCTTCCTCATCGATCAGGTCGAGCACGTGAATGAGCACTGTCTTGCGGCGACGGTCATAGGCAAGCCAGGCGGAACCCGGGGTGCTGGTCAGGATGACGGCCATAATGGCGAGTGCCGTCGGGTGCTCAATGCGCAGGGGAATGGAGATGAAGCCGGACATGTGCTTCTGGCGCTTGCCGCGCAGAATGAGCGAGGCGACGGCAAAGTTGGACCTAACGATATCGACGAAGACCCGCCAAAAAAGCTTCGGGATCAAATACGACCTTTTGATCAACGGCTTATTGGGCCGGAGCGAGGCCATAGCCCAGCCACCGAAGACCGCAACAACAGATCCGAGGATTAGGTGCCCGACCGTAAAATCGTTGAGCAGCAGCCACATCACGAGGAGCGACAAGCTTAAGAGAGGATGGGGTATCATGGCGCACCTCCTGCATTCTCTGCATCCGACGATGCCACTCCCTCTACGACATAGGCATTGCGGACTGCATCGACATAGGCTGCCGGATTGGAGAGTGTCCTGATGGTGGTGTCCATGTAGGTCATGGCGGGGCCAGCCAGGATGGTGAGAGCAAACGTCAAGGACAGGAGCAGCATCACGGGGATGAGTTCGACAACCAGCACCCGCGGCACGGCACCTTCGATCGAGCCCCAGAATGTGCGGATGCCATTGCGAGTCATGGATATCAGCGCCGCGAGACCGGACAGGATAACGAGCACGATCAATGCCCAGACTGCCGGATCCGGCGTGGTGCCGATCGAGCCGGTCCCCAGCATCGCCGACAGCATGGCGAATTTCGAGATGAAGCCGGAAAGTGGCGGCAGTCCGGCAAGCAGGATGCCACAGGCGGCAAAACAGATGCCGAGGATGGCCATGGTGCCGGGCATGGCGGTTCCCTCCCCGTCTTCGATGTAGGCCTCCTCACCATCGCCATAGGCTTCCATGGTGACGGCCAGGACATTGGCGCCCGCGTCCTGTCCGCGCTCAACGAGTTCGATTAGCATGAAGAAAGCGCTGATCGTCAGGGTGGAGCTGACAAGGTAAAGCAGCGCGCCAGAGGACACCACGCCGTCGTTGATGCCGAGCACCATCAGGAGCGTCCCGGAGGAGACCAGCACCGAGTAACCCGCAAGACGGCCGAGGGCCTGCGATGCGAGCACACCAATCGTCCCGAAGATGAGCGTCGCCATGCCGCCGATGAGAAGGATCTCGGCGCCGAAGCCGGCAGACGGCCCATCCCCGAACAGCAGCATCGTCAGGCGCAGTATGACGTAAATGCCGACCTTGCTGAGGATGGCAAACATGCCGGCCACGGGGGCTGAGGCCGCACTATAGGCAGTGGGCAGCCAGAAGCAGAGCGGCCACATGCCGACCTTGATGAGAAAGGCAACGCCGAGCACTGCCGCACCCGCCTCCATGAGGATCAGCCGATCCGCCTCCATGTCGGGCATGCGCAAGGCAAGGTCTGCCATGTTGAGCGTGCCTGCGGTGCCGTAGATCAGGCTCACGCCGATGAGGAAGAACAGGGCAGCGACCAGATTGACGGCGATGTAGTGAAGGCCGGATTTGACCCGAAGCGTCCCGGTGCCGTGGAGCAACAGTCCGTAGGATGCGGCGAGCATGACCTCAAAGAAGACGAAGAGGTTGAAGAGATCACCGGTCAGCAGAGCGCCGTTGACGCCGACGAGAAGCAACTGGAACAGGCTGTGGAAATGCGCCCCGACCGCATGCCATTTGCCAAGAGAGAACACGAGTGCGGCAAGTGCGAGGATCGCGGTTAAGAGCAGCATCATCGCCGACAAACCGTCGATGACGAGCACGATGCCGAAGGGTGCGGCCCAATTGCCGAGCAGATAGACGTTTTCAAAGCTGTTCGGGCCACTTTCCACCATGAACAGGATGATGGCATTCGACAACAGGAGCACGACTGCGGCGAGGCTCACCATGGCCTTTGAAGTGCGGTTGCGTTCGTCGATGAACAACAGAAGGGCTGCCGTCACCATCGGCAGCAGGATCGGCGTGACGATTAGGTGCTGGCTCCAACTGAACATCACTCGTTCCTCCCGTCGACGTGGTCGTTGCCAGTGAGGCCGCGAGCGGCGAGCAATACGACGAGGAAGAGTGCGGTAGTGGCGAAGCCGATGACGATTGCGGTCAGGACCAGCGCCTGAGGCACGGGATCGCTGAGGCTCGTCGAGATCACACCGTCTTCGAGTATAGGCGGCATGTTACTCTTCACGCCGCCGACGCCGAAGATGAACAAATTGACCGCGTAGGATAGAAGCGACAGACCAATGATCACCTGATAGGTGCGCGGCCGCAGGATCAGCCAGACGCCGCAAGTGGTCATCATGCCGATGGCGAGAGAAAGAACGATTTCCATCAGCGTTTCTCCCCCTTGGCTTCGAGTGCCCGCAGGCGATTGATACGGATCGACTGGTGGGCCAGTGCCACGAGAATGAGGACCGTTGCGCCGACGACCAAGGCAAAGACTCCGAGGTCGAAGAGCAATGCCGTTGCCGCCGGGACCTTGCCGATCAGCGGGACCTCCAGATAGCGGAAGTGCGATGTGAGAAAGGGATAGCCGAGAAGCCAAGCACCGACGCCGGTAGCAGCGGCCGTCAGGATGCCGGCGCCCATCCATCGGAGCGGCAGGATACGGATGCGATCTTCAGCCCAACGCGTGCCTCCGGCGAGATACTGCAACAGGAAGGCTATCGAAAGGGTAAGACCTGCCGAGAACCCCCCGCCCGGCATGTCGTGCCCGCGCATAAAGAGGTAGACCGCCATTGTGATGATGACCGGGAACAGCCACTGCATCAGCACTGAGGGCACGAGCAGATAGTCGCGCATCATGTCTCCCGGAGAGCGCTCCGGCTGGTCCGCATCGAAGCGGTTCTGCGTCACCTGCTGCTCGGGCAGCTCCATGCTGTCTTCGGCCGGGCGGAAGCGGCGTAGCAGACCGTAGACCGTCAGGCCCACAATACCGAGAACGGTGATTTCACCGAGCGTATCGAAGGCGCGGAAATCCACGAGGATGACGTTGACGACATTCCGTCCGCCGCCTTCGGCATAGGCATTTTGCAGGAAGTAGTTGGCAATCGCATCCGGCACGGGCATCGTCATAACCGTAAACGCCACCGCCGACATGCCGACCCCGCAGAGGATCGCGAGCGTGAGATCGCGGAAACGTCGGAAGCGGCTCTGCAGGGTGATCACCTCACCCCTGTCGGGGCTGCGCTTCGGGAGCCAGCGCAGGCCGAGCAAGATCAGGACCGTGGTGACGATTTCGACCAGGAGCTGCGTGATGGCGAGGTCGGGCGCAGACAGCCAGATGAAGGTCATGCAGACGATCAGACCGACGCCGCCGAGCATGATGAGCGCGGCCAGACGGTGATACTTGGCCGAGACCGCTGCGCCGATTGCCAGAGCCATGCCGATTACCCACAACAGGCCGAAGGAGGGATCAACGGCCGAGAAGCTAATCGGCCGTCGCTCGAAACCCGAGAGGTAAAGCGGCAGGGTTGCGGCGAGGAAGCCGGTAACGACAATCCATCTGAGTTGCGGCTGCAGATTGCGGGTGCCGAGCCGGCTCTCCGCCAGGCGCGCCCAGCGCCAGGAAACGGTGACCAGGACGCGTTCGAACAGACGCTGGCCCTTAAGTTGGCGCAGATAGGGCGGACCATCTTCGCACCGGGACAGGTAGCCCCGTATGGCCATGTAGAGGAGGAAGCCGCCGACAAGAGCCACGAGGCTCATCAGGAGCGGGACATTGAACCCATGCCAGATGCTGAGGCTGTATTCCGGCGTCCGGTCGCCAAGCACACTTTCGACTGCTGTCTGCAGGAACGGCCCGATGGAGATCGCCGGAACGATCCCGACGACGAGGCAGACGACGACGAGGATCTCGATGGGGGCGCGCATCCAGCGCGGCGGCTCATGCGGTGTCTGCTTGGGCAGGTCGACGGGAGGCGGACCGAAAAATACCGTATGGATGAAGCGCAGCGAGTAGACCACGCTGAAGATACCGGCAAGCGTCGCAACATAGGGAAGGATGACGTCGAGCCAGGAGTTGGCATGGGTCTCGACGGCTTCGGCGAAGAACATTTCCTTGGACAGAAAGCCATTCAAAAGGGGCACACCCGCCATGGCAGCGCTCGCGACCATCGCAAGTGTCGCGGTGGCCGGGAAGTAGCGGTAAAGGCCGCTCAGCCGCTGCATGTCTCGCGTGCCCGTCTCATGATCGATGATCCCAGCGGCCATGAAGAGTGATGCCTTGAACGTCGCATGATTGAGCATGTGGAAGATCGCCGCCACCGTCGAGAGCGGGCTGCCAAGGCTCAGAAGCGTGGTAATGAGGCCGAGATGGCTGATGGTGGAATAGGCGAGCAGCCCTTTCAGGTCGCGCTGGAACATCGCGAGGTAAGCGCCGAGCAAAAGTGTCGTGATGCCGGCGAGGCCGACGAGCAGGAACCATTCATAGGTGCCCGAGAGCACGGGCCAAAAACGCACAAGCAGGAATACGCCTGCCTTCACCATGGTGGCGGAATGCAGAAAGGCGGAGACGGGTGTGGGAGCTGCCATCGCGTTCGGCAGCCAGAAATGGAAGGGAAACTGGGCACTCTTCGTCAGCGCGCCGAGCAGGATGAAGACCAGTGTTGGCAGATAAAGCGGATGCTCGCGGATGAGCTGACCGGAGGCGAGGATCTTGTCGAGGTCATAGCTGCCGACGATCTTGCCGAGAAGCAACATACCGATTAGCAGGCAGAACCCGCCGATCCCGGTGATCGTCAGCGCCATACGCGCCCCGTCGCGGGCTGCAGCACTGGTGTGCCAGTAGCTGATCAGCAGGAAGGAGAAGATGCTGGTGAGTTCCCAGAAAACAGACAACAGGATGACGTTGCCGGAGACGATGATGCCAAGCATTGCGCCCATAAAGGCGAGCAGGAACGAGAAAAAGCGCGGGATTGGGTCGTCCTTGCCCATGTAATATCGGGCATAGAGGATGACGAGAAAGCCGATCGACGTGACCAGCATGGCGAAAATCCAGGCGAAACCATCGAGCCGCAGAGAAAAATCCAGTCCGAACTGCGGCAGCCACTCTGCGTTGAACCGCAACACGCCGTTGTGGGTGACGAAGGGATAGGTTGATGCCGAAAGGATCAGGGCCAGTAGCGTAGTGGTGCCTGCGACAAAGACCGGCAGGTCGCGTGAAGTCGTCTTCAGAATGAAGGC
Source organism: Rhizobium sp. AQ_MP (assembly GCF_014237835.1). Classification (GTDB taxonomy): domain Bacteria; phylum Pseudomonadota; class Alphaproteobacteria; order Rhizobiales; family Rhizobiaceae; genus Allorhizobium. The sequence goes on along the minus strand of NZ_JACJVI010000015.1, from coordinate 92,795 downwards.
CGAGGCGAAGCTCCCCACAAACGGGAGCACAAGGACCAGCAGCAAAAGGATCGAAGCATCGAGCGTTATCCCAAATCCAGTTCCTTTCAATGATGAGACCGAGAACAATGCAACGGACTAGAAATTATAAAAATTCGACCTAAATGGGCGATATCACCCAATGTAGGCAAGTTCACGTATGGATCAACCCCAAACAGACCCAGTTTTTTCGCCCGCGTTGTGTCGTGCGGCACGCGGTTATCTCGGTTGGACCCAGGAAGACCTGGCGGCCCATTCACTTGTCTCCCGCAGCACGATCCGCGACTTCGAAGGCCAGCGTCACGGCATGCACCGCTCGACGGAGGCTCAATTGCGGCTCGCTTTCGAGAAAGCCGGCCTGCGTTTCACCAATGCAGATGGTTGCCCCGGCCTTTGCTGCTGTTCATCCGCCACGACGTGAGCCAAGGCGGGCCCTGTTGCCCGGACCCGCCCAGATGGTTCAAGCAGCCTGCTGTTCCGACAGATTGCCTGCCAGTTGGATCTTCCGTCGCGTCCGCCAATCGCCGAGGAAAAGCAGGATCGGCGCTGCGATGAACACCGACGAAGACGCGGCAATGAAGATGCCGAAAACCATGGGCACCGCAAAGCTCTCCACCGCGCTGCCACCCCAGATCGCCATTGGTAGCATGGCGAGGAAGGCGGTCGCCGAAGTGTAGATGCTTCGCGCGAGTGTTTCGTTGATCGATAAATTGATCAGGTCGCGGAAGGGCATGGTCTTGTAGAGCCGCATGTTCTCACGCATGCGGTCGTAAACCACCACCTTGTCATTGACTGAGTAACCCACCAGCGTGAGTAGGGCTGCGATCGCCGTCAGATTGAAGTCGAGGCCGGTCAAAGCGAAGAAGCCGATCGTCTTCGTAACGTCGAGGATGAGCGTCGCGATCGCTCCGACGGCGAAGGGCCAGTCGAACCGCACCCAGATATAGACGAGCATCGCGAGCGACGCGAGGATGACGGAGGTCAGACCCGCTGTCGCGAGTTCGCCGCTCACCTTCGGCCCGACCACTTCGGTTCGTTCGATCTTGGCCGAGGGATCGATCGTCTGGATCGTCTCGCGAACCTTCGAGACTGCATCGGTCTGCGCCTGCTCGCCGCCTGGCTGACGCTCGAGGCGCAGCATGACGTGATTGCTGTCGCCGAACTCCTGAAGGGCGACTTCCCCGAGGTTCAGGCCTTCCAAACCGGAACGCAGACCTGCCAGGTCTGCAGGACCGGTCGTCGAGAGTTCAAGCTGGATCCCGCCCTTGAAATCGACGCCGTAGTTGAGCCCGGGAGTGATGAACAGGATGATCGACGAGATCGACAGGAAGGCCGAGACGGCGATGCCGAAGAGCCGGACTTTCATAAAGTCGATCTTCGTACCGTCCTTGATCAGCTTGAAGGGCAGGAGCGGCTTGATCGTGATCGTCTTCAGCTTGTAACGGCGGGCGATGGCGACCATAGCGACACGCACGACCGAAACGGCCGTGAACATGGAAATGGCAATGCCGAGGCCCATGGTGACGGCAAAGCCACGCACGGGACCCGAACCGAACCAGAAGAGCAGGACTGTCGCAATGAGGGCCGTGACATTGCTATCGATGATCGTGGAATAGGCCTTGGCGAAGCCATGGTCGATGGCGGCGAAAGCCCCCCGTCCCTTTCCGACTTCCTCCCGGATGCGTTCGTTGATCAAAACATTCGCGTCGACCGCCAGACCGATGCCCAGCACGATGCCCGCAATACCGGGCAAGGTCAGCGTTGCCCCGACCAAGGTCAGCCCTGCAAAGGTCAGCACAACATTCAGCGACAAAGCCAGAACCGCAAGCAGGCCCCAGGTGCCGTAGAGGGCAAGGATAAAGGCGACGACAAGACCGAAGCCCGCCAGTCCAGACACGATGCCCATCTCGATAGCATCACCTCCGAGATCTGCCCCGACGGTGCGCTCTTCAATGACTGTCAGCTTGGCAGGCAGCGCGCCGGCCCTCAGAAGCGCCGACAGGGTGTTGGCCTCATCGACGGAAAACTCCCCGGAAATCTGCCCCGCCCCGCCGGTGATCGGCTCTCTGATCACGGGTGCGCTGAGCACCTTGTCATCGAGCACGATAGCGAAGGGTCGACCGACATTGTCGCGCGTGATCTGGGCAAATCGGGTTGCACCAACGCTATCGAAGCGGAACGAGACGATGGGCTGGCCGCCTTGTTGATCGAATTGCACCCGGGCATCGACCAGACGATCGCCCGCAAGCAGCACGGTTGTCTGGACCGGGTAGCTCCGGCCGCTGTCGTCCTCAAGCGCCTTGACCCCAGGCGCCCCTGGCTCCCCAAGCAGATGGAAGCTCATCTTGGCGGTGGTGCCGAGGAGGGCGCGCAGGCGTAATGGATCCTGTTCGCCAGGCAGTTGAACGAGAACGCGATCGGCTCCAACCCGCTGGATGGTGGGTTCTGCGACACCAACCTGGTCGACACGCTGCCGGATAACTTCGAGGCTCTGCTCGACAGCATGGCTCATCCGGGCCCTAATGCCCTGTTCTGTGGGTACCATCCGAAGCGTATCCGCGCCCGACGTGGTGACGGCCAGTTCCGGAGCGCCGGCCCCTGCGAGCGTAACGGCGGGGTTGTTGAGAACCGAAAGCGCCTCGGTTGCGGCCGCCATCTGTGCGGGATCGGCGAGTACGATCGCAACGGCATCGCCATCACGACGGACGCTGCGTGTCTGAACACGCGCTTCGACCAGGGTGGAGCGGGCCTCTTGGGAGAAGCTCTGCAGCCATTCGTCCACCAAGGCGGGACGATCAACTTCCAATACGAGATGCGACCCGCCGCGCAGGTCGAGACCCAGGGATACACGTTCGTGTGGAAGCCAGGAGGGGAGACGGGACAGGGTGGAATCGGGCAACACGTTCGGCAAAGCGACGAGCAGACCGAGCACGATGACGAGCAGATAGCCCATCACCTTCGTAAGCGAGTTCTTCATTTAAAAATCCAGCATGTTGTGACCGCAGCCATGATGGGCCGTGGCACAAACGGGTCGAGCCATCGAAGCGATGGCGGCGAAACGATCAGGCGGTTTGCTGGATGGATGGCGGTGCGCGCGACCGGTATGGCAGTGGCGCGTGTGGGCGCGGACGGTCTCCGGAAACATGCAGCGTGACATGGCTGTAACGGCAGATCCGCAAGGCTTGGATATCGGGCGCAAGGCAGCCGTCACCGCCTGGGGTCGGCCTGAGCTTCGGTCGCGAGGACTGCTCGGACGAAACCAAAAAGCGGGTCTCACCTCGGGCGCCAGCCGTTGCATGTCCTGCATCGGACCGCGATATGGCAGCATCAGACGAAAGCCCGGCATGGAAGCGACCGAACACGTCGCCGCCGGACAACAGAAGCAGCGACGCGAACAGGCTTGCTATGACGACCGAGAGGTGCGTTCCCTGCCAAAATGGCGAGCGAGGCCTCATGTCATTGACTTCCATGGACATCCTTTAACCAGAGCAATCTCATATCCTGGAAAGTTTTTCTAGCCGCGATTCAACTGATGGGCAAAACGCGTATCGGCAACGTCGGCTTCCGAGGAACAGCGATGGTGATTTGAAGGTCTGAAATGAGGGCGTATAACGGAGCATAATTCCGCTCTCGGACCGTAGCAGACAAGCAGCCCACCTTCTGTGCACTGCAATGGGGGCCTGAGCAGAGACATTCTCTCCTTTCAGACGTTGGACTGCGGCTCCATCTACCGACGTTGAGTTCCCAAAAGGATCGAAAGATTTCTTGAAATCAAAGGCGACTGAGGAGGGGCCATGGTCATGCAGGTGTTCCAGGCGGTCGACGCCTTCCTGCCAATCCGGGACATGGCCTTCAGGCACCCACTAAAAGACGTAAGGTGGCCATGTATGTCGATCAGATCAATCCCGAGCATTTTTCATGGCCTGAATATGAATGCCCGAGTAGGAGAAGGCGAACAGTGACGGCAGGTCACGCCATAATGAAAGTGACGATGGAGCCCAGCCATCCTCATTTTCGATATAGAAGCGCGGGAATACCTGAGGCCCCCAACTGGCCGGCCCTTCCTCTCCCTCATAACCCGAACGCGCTATGAAACCTCTGCTGACCTCGGCCGCACGGAAATTCACCTCGTTCCTGTCGTGGAAATCCTGATTCACTGGCTCGTCCGAGCGAACGCGAAATTTGTTGAAGTTATAGATGGCCAGGTGATGCATGCTTCCTCGTCTGCTTTCCCCAATGCCGACTAGCAATCAGTCTAATTGATCCTTATTGGCGCTGCTAGTGGAGCGAAACACGACAGGGGCCGCACATAGCTCGCCCGTCACCGTCGCGCCACAGCTCGACGAGTTGCTATCGAGCTGGCTGCACCGGCTTGCCTATGCCAACGGGGTAGCCCCTCGCTCCTTCGCGCGTGTGCTCGGGCTTAATCCCGGCATGTGGTCGGCAGCCCTCGATCTCAGGCTGCCGGCCGACATCGGAACGCTGCTGTATGCCAAAACCGGCGTCGCGCCCGATCAGCTCGCGGCGATGACCGTGTCGCAGGATCTGCCGAAACAGCTCTTGCTGCCGTTGCGTAATAACGGACATCGCGACAGTTCATCATGGCTGCAGTTCTGCTGCCGCTGCCTGGCCGAAGACGCACAACCCTATTTTCGGCGTCGATGGCGGCTGGCGACACGAGTTTCTTGCACAGAGCATGGCTGTCGTTTGCGCGACCGATGTCCGTCCTGCCTCGACCGCATTACGGTCTTCGACCAAGGCGAACTCGTGCCGCACATTATTGTGTCGCATGCGGCTATGACTTGCGCCGCGCACCGATTCCTTACCTCAGTCCCGCGACCAGAACGCTCGACCGATGCATCGACGATATCTGCAGCCTGGAAGCAATCGCCCGCTCCCCCTCCGGCCCTGTGCTTATTCGCCGGCTCTTGAGCATACCCCGTTTTGCTGGTGGCTACTACTCGACGATGCTCCTCGCCAATCTGTCGGCGGGGGCACGGGCCTACTCTGCCGAACTTCTCAATTGCCCGAGTGAATGCCAGGAGGACAATACGACGGATGACGAAAAGGACTGCAGAGAGCGCCGTCTGCACGGCTGATTCCTCCGACGACTGACCACCGCGCCTGGATCGAGCTGCTTGGAAACGCTCTCGGCCGAACAAGAGGACGGCCGACTGCCTCTGAGGACAACGAACCGAGAATAAAGCTTCCAGACTTGCTCCGCGCCTATGCCAGAATGAGCCCAAGCCCCGGCTGTCGCCTTCCACCGGAGCTGATTGGAACGTAAAGAAGACCGCGAGACCTAGTCAGTCATCCCTCCAGAACGTCGCTCTCAGACTCAGCGATCGCAGTTTCCTCGAGCGCCTGCCGGCTGAGCAGCCCGGCATCCTCGAGCCGCTCGAGATCGGGGAGTTCGCGCAGGGTTTCCAAGCCGAACACCGACAGGAAATGCCTGGTCGTCACATAGGTGTAGGGCGCGCCGGGCGTCGGGCTGCGCGGGCCGGAGCCGAGAAAGCCGGCGTCGCGCAAACTGGCAATCGTGTCACGGCTCACCTCCCTGCCGAACATTTTTGATAGCTCGCCGCGGGTCACCGGCTGCAAATAGGCGATCGCCGCCAGCACTGCGGCCTCGTTCTCGGATAGCGATGCGGCCATGCTGCGCGTCGGAGCCTGCGACGTACGGATCGCCGAACCATAAGCCGTGCGGGTGCGGTGCTGCCAGCCGCCGGCGACCGCGACGATATCATAGGGGCGGGACCGCAGTTCCTCCCTGAGGTCGTCGATCAAAAGCTCGATGCTGCAGGATTGACCGACCACGCGCGCCAAGACCTCGCGGCTGACCGGTTCGCTGGCAGCGAAGATCACGGCTTCCGCCCTGAGCATCCATTCGCGCCAACGCAGATCCGGCGGCAGATCCTCGAGCTCGCGATCAAACAGGACAGCCTCCTCGGACTTCCTCGCGCTCTTTCTTCCTTCCTTTGTTGCGCTCCCTCCGGCCATGGTCACAGCCCAAATATTCGGAACGAGGTGCGCCCGGAGAGTTCGCGCACAGCGCCAAAACTGGTCAGCCGCTCAAACAGCCGCGTTGAGGCCCAGCGGGAGAGATGGCTGCCGGGGGCGGAAGCCGCCACGGCATCCTCGTCGAGCAGCTTTTCGATGACGACGCCGGCGCCCTTGGTCCTCAGCTTCGGCGCCACCGCCAGCAATGTCTCGGCGCGCCGGCCGATGTCGTTGGCGTGCCGCAGCGCCTCGGTCGTGGCCGCGACCAGCGCCAGGCACACCGCCCGCGGGAAAGCGGGCTCGCCGGACCGCACCCGTCCCCGGCCGCCGATCGTCTTGAACGCCGCGCCGTAGCGTTCGCCCATCAGCAGTGGCACGCCACACGCCCAGCCGAGCTTTTCCGCCAGCAGCCGGTCGGCCAGCCACCAGGCGAGAATTTCGGCGTCGGACCGGGCAGCGCAGATTTTGGCGACCAGATCAGCAACGGCGAACGGGACGGCGCGCGGCGACTGCAGCGCGGCATCGAACAGATCGGCGATTTCGTCGAAGCCGTCGCGGCGCAACCCGATCAGTGCCGCCAGGTCCTCCAAAAACCTGCTGCCGATTGGCCGCTTCTTCGCCGCCAGCCTTTGGAAGGCCAAAACCATTGCGCCGGCCGGTCCCGGATCGTCGCCGGCGGCAGTGAGCAAAAGCGCATCACGCAACGCGTGTTCGCCCTCGTTGCGACCGACCAGCTGCGCGGCGGCTTGCGCGCATTTCAGCGCCAGCCGCTGGCGCCAGCAGCCGGCCCAGGCGGGTCCGGCGCGCACCAGATCGTCCAGCGATTTCAGGGCGATGCCGGCGGCAAAGGCGGCATCCGCCTCGCTCATATCATGGTGGCGCGCGGTCGCCCAGGCCGGCAGAAGAGGCACGGCCGCCGGCGCGATCGGAGTGGCAAGCGGGGAGCGGTGGCGCAAATTCATGCACCAGAGCATAATCGAGATGCGCGGTTTGTGCTATCGATTTCCCGCCAAGCCGCACAGCTTGTCGCTCGTGCTTTATGTCCGATAATCTTGCATTATCGGACGTTTTGTACTTCATATGGAGAATGGTCCAGAAAGTCGCACAAACCAGTGAATATTCCGTCAACGACACCTCAGCGCCGTCTCTCAGCACTGCGCCTGGGCGTGATGTTTGCGCGCCGGAAGTCTCGGGCGAAAGCCCTTTCCCCTCTCTCGCTGGTCAGGACCAGCCGCCCGCCCATCTTGCAAGCCTTGCTGATCGCGCCCGGGGTTATGTTGAAGCCGCCAGTTCCGCCAATACGCGCAAAGCCTACGCCGCCGACTGGAAGCATTTTTCAGCTTGGTGCCGGCGGTCGAACCTCAGTCCCCTGCCCCCGCATCCGCAAACCGTTGGGCTTTACATTACCGCCTGCGCTTCCGGCACGGCTGAACGGGGTGTAACCGCGAACTCAGTCTCGACCATCGAACGACGCCTCTCCTCGCTCTCTTGGAACTATGCCCAGCGTGGCCTCTTGCTCGATCGCAAGGACCGGCATATCGCCACCGTGATGGCCGGCATTCGCAACAGCCACGCCAAGCCACCGGTCCAGAAGGAAGCGGTGATGGCTGAAGACATCGTCGCCATGGTCGAGACACTTGATCGCGGCTCTCTGCGTGGCCTGCGGGATCGGGCGATGTTGCTCATCGGCTTTGCTGGAGGTCTTCGGCGCTCCGAGATCGTCGGCCTCGATCTGAAGTCCGACCAGACTGAGGACGGTCGCGGTTGGATTGAGATCGTCGACAAGGGCATGCTTATTACCCTTCGCGGTAAAGCCGGATGGCGAGAGGTCGAGGTCGGCCGCGGCTCGGCAGATGCGACCTGCCCGGTTGCTGCAATCGAGACCTGGATCAAGTTCGCTAGGCTTGCTTATGGCCCCCTTTTTCGGCGGGTGACGGGGCAAGGGAAGGCTGTCGGGTCGGAGCGGCTGAACGACAAGGAGGTCGCTCGGCTTGTGAAAAGGGCCGCAATGGCCGCAGGCGTTCGCGGTGATCTGAGCGAAAGTGAACGCGCCTTCAAGTTCTCCGGCCATTCCCTCCGCGCGGGCTTGGCCTCCTCCGCTGAAGTCGACGAGCGCTATGTACAGAAGCAGCTTGGGCACGCATCAGCAGAGATGACACGCAGATATCAACGGCGACGTGATCGCTTCCGGGTCAATTTGACCAAGGCATCCGGGCTTTAGCTATCTCTTCCCCTGCCGTTCAGGTGCTTGCAGAAAACCCGCTATCGCACTATAGTCACCATAGTCATTTTGGTTACAGGTGAAGCGATGCAGACATCAACACACGACGATAAAAGCTGGACGGTCGCTGGCGCGAAGGCGAAGCTCTCGGAGGTCATGGAGCGCGCGCAATTGGCACCTCAGACGATTACACGCAATGGAAAGCCAAGCGTGGTCGTCGTTTCTGCGGATGAGTGGCAGAAGAAGACTGGGCGCAGGGGATCGCTTGCGGAATTTCTGCTGGCATCGCCTATGCGTGGAGCGGATCTTGATCTTCAACGTCAACATGACGAGCCGCGTGACTTGTCGTTATGAGACTGCTGCTCGATACGAATGTGCTGTCGGAAGTTACAAAACCTAGCCCAGATGAAGGTGTTCTGAGATGGATTCACGGGTTGGACGAAGACCGCACCTTCATCAGCATCGTTTCGATTGCTGAAATTAGACGCGGCGTCGCATTGATGGATAGCGGACGAAAACGCGATGCCTTGGGCGAGTGGCTCGCGCATGATCTGCCTCAGCGCTTCGAAAATCGGATTATTCCAGTGGAAGGACCAGTTGCCCTGGCCTGGGGCGATCTCATGGCGCTTGCCAAGCGAAGCGGTCGTGGGCTTGCCTCAATGGACGGGCTGATTGCAGCCACTGCCGTCGCTCACCAATTGACGCTTGCGACACGCAACACCAAGGATTTTGAAGGCTTCGGAGTTGATATAATCAATCCATGGGCGGCTTGATCAACCCTATGTTTGTCGGTGGAAAGGGCTAGGCTGCATGCTCTCCTACAGCTTGCTCAAAAACCACGCTGGCATCCTGCTCGTCGGAGACCACACGTCCCTGACCTGGCTGCACGAGGTCGTCCACGAGGTGAATGACCGCTCACCGGTTATTATCGACAAGGAAGGCTCGTTTCTGGGCCTAGCCTACGATGTGCGCAAAGCCCTTGAGCGGCAACGTGAGATTATCGAGCCGCCTCAGCATTTGAAGAAATCGGTGTTCGATACGGTGTCCAGATCCTCTGGCCAGTTCTTCTGCTGCAGCAGAGGCTGTTGAGACAATCCCTCGCGTTTCTCAGCCATACCGCCAAGACCCAAGCGATCACCTACGCCCTGGAGGCCGTCATCGAAGATGCGCTACGTGACGATTTTGGCGCACAGTCCGAGAACATCATTGGTCTCTGGCAGCGCCTTGATCCAGCGCAGCCGGCAGTCATCGACATGATGAACAGCCGCGGGGGGCTTTACTGCTCATGGACGAAAGCACAAAGAAAAGCAGGCTTCGCCCAGTTACTTTCCAGCTTTGATCCCATGTACGACCGCCTCTTCGCCATGCGACTGAAGAACGGTGAGAAGAACCTGATTTCAGCAACAGAGTTCGCAACTTGGGAAAACGCGGAATGGCCCGATCCTCGGTGGTAAATCACTGGCACACCGATAGTGATATCAACCGGATGAGTTCCCTTTCCCCACCCTCCGTTGAAACCGCAAGCCCAAAGCTGAAGACAAAGTTTTTCGCTTAGCGCTTCAATTGAAATCGGGAGCTAAAAGCCACACGACCGCTGCCTCGGAGATCGGCCGCAGCAGGCTCTGGATGGGCAATTTTGCAAAATCGTAAGGCATTGAATTTATGGTAAATGATTCGTTAAGCGAAAGCTATATCTGCATTACAGTTCTTTACCTCCCATAAAAGCGTGCGGAGTTTGTAACCTCCGATAAGTATCTCTTATCGTAGATTAGCCATCTAGCATCCGTTCCTTGCCATCTGGGCCGCAACGGCCTATATTGCCCGCAGAACGAAGCGAGGCACCCATGTCCGAACCACAACTTTCCGTTCGCAGCACAAAGGCACGCGACCTAGCGCATGCGATGGCGCGCCGTACCGGCCAGCCAATCAACAAGCTCGTCGAGATCGCACTTGAGCGCTACGACATCGAGCTTCGCCAGCAGAGCAGTGTCCATCCGCTCGATGCCGTCTGGGAACTCGCTGCTGATGGTCGGCGCACCGTTCCTGCCGGCACCACGTCAGCTCATGACGATCTTTATGACGAGAACGGGTTGCCGAAGTGATCGCCCTCGATACCTCGGTTCTGATCGCCATCATGCTCGACGAGGCCGAAGCTGACACCTTCAAGGCGGTGTTGAGGGAGGAACCCTCCATCCTCATCGGTTGGCCGACACTGTTCGAAACGAGACTGGTGCTGACCACCAAGCGGTTTTCCAACCCGGCCGACATCGTCTCCCGTTTTTTCGGTGCGCCAAATGTCACTTCGGTCGCCTTTGATTCAAAACATTACCAGGCGGCTGAACAGGCCTTCGAGCGTTTTGGCAAAGGGCGCCATCCGGCCGGCCTCAACATGGGCGATTGCTTTTCCTACGCGGTGGCGACCCTTGCCAAGGCTCCCCTTCTGTTCAAGGGACGGGATTTCAGCCAGACAGATCTGAAGCTCCATCCGGCCTCTTCCACGACATGACCGGTCCACGCGAAACGGCACTCGCCCATCGCCTCGATAAGCTCGACACCATCGCGGCTGTCCTGCCGATGGAGCGACGTGACGAACTCGCCGAGCTTCTAACCGACCAAGATATCGAGACACTCCGCCATCTGGTCAACGAAGGGATGGGTGCAAACACTCTCCGTGCGCTTGCCTCCGATATGGCCTATCTGCAGGCTTGGTCGTTGGCAGCCACCGGTCGGTCGCTTCCCTGGCCTGCTCCTGAAGCGCTCCTTCTCAAATTCGTTGCTCACCATCTTTGGGATGCGGAAAAGCGTCTGGCGGATCCGGAACACGGAATGCCGGCAACTATCGAGGACAAGTTACGGCATCAGGGTTTTCTGCGGAAGACAGGACCGCATGCACCAGACACCGTGCGCCGGAGACTGGCCACCTGGTCGACGCTGACAAAATGGCGCGGGCTTGGTGGCAGCTTCGCCTCGCCGGCACTCAGGTCTGCCATCCGTCTTGCAGTTCGCGCAACGCCCCGACCGAGGACGCGCAAAAGCGTCAAAGCTGTCACGGGCGATATCTTATCGAAGCTGATTGGCACCTGTCGGACAGACAACCTTCGTGACGTCAGAGATAAGGCGATCCTTATGGTGGCTTTCGCGTCAGGTGGCCGGCGCCGCAGTGAGATCGCAGGCCTTAGGACAGAGCAGCTGCAGGTGGAAGAGCCGATCCAGATCGACGGAGCCCCTCCCCTGCTTTCCCTTTCTATTCATCTCGGACGCACCAAAACCAGTGGCGCCGAAAACGACGAAGTCGTCTACCTCACCGGTCGCCCAGTGGAGGCCCTTAGCGCGTGGATCGAAGCGGCGAGAATCGAGAAGGGCAGCATCTTCAGGGCGGTTGATCGTTGGGGCAATGTATCGCGCCGTCCATTAGATCCAAAGGCAATCAATGACATCGTCAAGCACCGCGTCGAATTGGCGGGGCTCGATCCTGCGGAGTTTTCTGCCCATGGCCTGCGCTCCGGCTATTTGACCGAAGCTGCCAATCGGGGCATTCCTCTCCCCGAGGCAATGGAGCAGTCGCGGCATCGATCCGTTCAGCAGGCATCACAATACTACAACCACGCACAACGACGCAGTGGTCGCGCTGCCAGACTGATCGAGTAGCGACCTCGAGACACGGAGCACCAAATGAGTGAACTGCAGAACCGGATCGTAGAGCGATTGACAGCGCTAGACCGTTCGCAGGAGGCGGGTCTCGCCTCAGACACGCGGGAAAAGCTCATGACGGCAGCGATAGGGCTGTTCTACGCCTCAGGCGGTGATGCCGATGAACTGCAGCATATCTGCTTAAAGGGGTCAGAACAAGAGCTGCTCGAAATCGTACGCTAAGACCGAACGGAGCGGGAACGTCATGCAGCGCGGAGGATTCTTCCAGGAAGTCGCAATGGCCTGAAGCCTTCGGGCATCTGCTGCTCGGTGTCCCAGGAATAGATGCCGGTGAGATTTATGTGCTCCCAGCTGAGTGGCGAGACATGCTTGAGCAATATGTCGGGGATAGTTCGACCACTTTGACGCAGATGGGCTACGGCACGGCTGAGATAAACGGTATTCCAGTGGACGATGGCGCTGACGACAAGGTTGAGGCCCGAGGCACGGAATGCCTGACTTTCGAACGATCGGTCGCGGATTTCGCCGCGCTCATGGAAGAAAACGGCCCGCTTGAGCTTGTGGGCGGATTCTCCTTTGTTAAGACCGGCTTGACATCGCCGGCGAAGTGCCGGGTTGGAATACCATTCGATCATAAACAGGGATCGCTCGATGCGCCCGAGCTCACGCAGGGCTTTCGCCAACTGGCTCGGTTTCGAGGATGCCGCCAGCTTTTTGAGGATCATTGAGGGCGCAACAGAGCGTGTCGTGATTGATGCCGCCAGATGGAGAAGGTCATCCCAGTGTTCCAGAATGAGGGCGGTATTGATCGGCGCGCCGATATGGTTGGCCAGTGCTGGATATGAGTCGGCCTTTTCGAAAGTATGGAACTTCCGGTCCTTGAGATTGCGCAGCCGAGGCGCAAAACGCTTTCCGATCAGAGTGAAGAGGGCAAATACATGATCGCTCGCACCTCCGGTATCGGTAAAGTGCTCCTCGATCTCCAGGATGGTGTCGTGGTCGAACAGGCCGTCGAGAACATAGGCTGCCTCGCTCTCGGTCGGGCTGATCGGCAGAATGCTGAAATAGCCGTACTGATCGGAAAGGTGGCTGTAAAATTTCGAGCCTGGCTCGCTGCCATAATGCAGGTTGATATCACCGCGTTTGGCGGCACGATCACTGGCCCGGAAGAACTGACCATCAGATGATGCGGTCGTCCCTGTTCCCCAGAGCTGGGCGTGGGGATGACGCGCATGGGCGTCGGTCACACATGCCTGCGCTGCGCGATAGGTTTCCGTGCGGGCATGGAACATGCGCATCCATCCGATCTGATGGGCGCTGATCCCCTTGGAGGCTCCGGCCATACGGCGTCACGACACGAAAGTGGAGAATCTGTCCGACTTTTAAGAACGTATCCGGAATTCAGGTTGGTTTAACCGTGGATGTCGTTGCTTTTTCGGCCCTGAGAGCTTCGTAGAGGGCGGTTTTCCCGATTTTCACGCGGGCGGCGGCTTCCCGGACGTTCAAACCGGCCGCCAGATGCTGGCGGGCTTTGGCAAGTTTCTCCGGGGTTACGACGACTTGTCGGCCACCGCGTCGGCCGCGTTCCTCTGCGGCTTGCAGACCGGCACGTGTTCGTTCCCGGATCAGATCGCGCTCGAACTGTGCCAGCGCGCCGAACAGGTGGAATACCAGGCGACCGCCGGATGTCGTGGTGTCGATGTTTTCGGTGATGGATCGGAAGCCGACGCCTTTGGCCTCCAGTTCGGTGATGATCTCGATAAGGTGCTTCATCGACCGGCCGAGGCGGTCGAGCTTCCAGACTGTGAGCGTATCGCCGTCGCGAACGTAGCGGATCGCCTCAGCCAATCCGGGCCGGTCAGTCTTCACGCCGGATGCCTTATCCTCGAACAGCCTTTCACAACCTGCTTTGCGCAAAGCGTCGAGTTGCAGGGCGGTGTCCTGCTCGCCGGTGGAGACCCTTGCATAGCCGATAGAGGTCATGAGACGTGGTTTGTCCGTTTTTCCGTTGAATTCGGACATTGTCCGATTTGCCGTTTCATGACAAGGTTTGCGGACAAAACTTGTGGATGCCGCGAAACGTTCGTTTGTCGGACACGCATTTTCCGGTTCGCTGCACTCTCCGCAACGAAACGGGAAGATCAGAGAATGGCGCGAAGAGCACTACTGAGCGAGGCATGGTGGCAACAGGCGACGATCATCCCGGATGACGAAAGGGAGATCGCCAAACATTACACGCTGGATCGATCGGATCTCGACCTGATCATGCGACAGAACAAGACCTCGAATAGGCTGGGCCTCGCCTGTGTTCTGGCCACGCTACGATATCCGGGCCGACCGCTTGCGGATGGCGAGGTCCTGCCGGCTGGCGTCTTACGATTTCTGGCGCGGCAGATCGGCGTCGATCAACATGAGATCGATCGTTATTTCGAGCGCCCGCAGACGCGGCGCGAGCATCTGGCCCTGCTTTTCGACAGAATGAAGATGCGTCCGTTTGTGCCTTCGGACGTGCGGGCACTCACAGGCTGGCTGACACCTGCCGCGCAAACCCTGCGCCAGGCCGATGTATTGGCGGATATGGTGGTGGAAGAACTACGACGCAGGAGAATCCTCTTGCCAGCGCGGCCGGCGCTCGAAGCCATCATTCATGTGGCGATCAGGCGCGGCATTCGTATTGCTCATCGGGCCTTGGCCGGCGGGATCTCAGAAGGCCAAAAGCTCGATCTGGACAAGCTTCTCGATCCGCGTGAGGGGACAAGCGTGACCATCCTTGCCTGGGCGAGAACACCGGCATTGTCGCCAGCCGCCGTCAACCTCGACAGAATTGCCGAGCGCATTCGCTTTCTCCGGTCTCTGAACCTGCCGACGACGTTGATGGATCGCATTCCGGCCAAGGTCTTTGACGAATTTGCTGCAGAGGGGACGCGAATAAGCGCGCAGCATCTGCGCGACCTTAACACCGAACGCCGACATGCTGTCCTGGCTGCGACAGTGCTCCACCTTTCCCGCCATCTCACCGATTGCGCGATCGACATGTTCAAGAAACTCATGGGCATCCTGACGCGGCGAGCCAATAACCAGGCGGCTGCTCGCGTCACCCGATCCGTTCGGGAAGTGCAGAAGCCGTTGAAGGACGTTTCGAAAGTCTGCCATGCGATCATCGAGGCCAGAGAGAAGGGTGAGGACATGGCCAAAGCGCTTGATCGGGTCATCCAATGGCCAGCTTTTACAACCAGTGTCCAGGCGGTCGATACGCTGATCGCGCCGGATGTTATCGACGGTAAAATCGAAATGCTCCAGCGCTATCCGACGATCAGGAAACTGGCGCCACAGTTTCTCTCCACGCTCGTGTTCCGCGGTCACGCCGTGGCGGCGAACCTCTTGCGGGCGCTATCCGTGGTCGCGGGTCTATATCGTACGGGCAAAAGGACCATACCCGACAAGGCACCGATCTCCTTTGCGCCGAAGGGCTGGATGCCTCTCATACTCAAAGATGGAAAGATTGATCGCAGGGCTTATGAGCTTTGCCTGTTCAGCGAATTGAAGCGCCGGCTCGATGCGGGCGATGTCTGGGTGGAAGGAGCCAAACGCTTCCAGTCTTTCGAAAGCTTTCTCATTCCCACGCCGACATTCGAGCTGATGCGTGAGGAAGGACCGCTTCCAATCGCCGTTGATACCGATGTCGAGACGTATCTTCGCCAACAGC
This sequence comes from Rhizobium sp. AQ_MP, assembly GCF_014237835.1. Classification (GTDB taxonomy): domain Bacteria; phylum Pseudomonadota; class Alphaproteobacteria; order Rhizobiales; family Rhizobiaceae; genus Allorhizobium. The sequence continues at coordinate 77,199 of NZ_JACJVI010000015.1, read as the reverse complement.
GCCAGCTGCTGAACGATGGACTGGCTGACCTCTCGCGTCTGGCCGCAGCCGGCGAGCTCGACGATGTAGAACTGACCGGGGCGGGGTTTAGCGTCACGCCGCACAAGGCTATGTTTCCGGACATCGCCAAGTCGCTGAAGCTAAAGGTGGAAAGCCGTCTGCCTGCGATCCGCATCACTGACCTTTTGCTCGAGGTTGACGCCCGAACGGAATTTTCGAACGCCTTTACCCATTTGCGCAGCGGTCGGACGGCCGACAACAAGCTTGCGCTCCTCACCGCCATCCTGGCGGACGGCATCAATCTCGGTCTCACGAGAATGGCGGACGTTTCCCCCGGCATTACGATGCGCCAACTCGCCTGGGCGCACGACTGGCATATTCGCGAGGAAGGTTACACGGCCGCGCACGCCATTCTCGTCAACGCCCAGAGGCAATTGCCTCTGGCAAGCTTGTGGGGCGATGGAACAACGTCATCCTCCGATGGCCAGTATTTTCCGGCGGGCGGACACGCCGAGGCGATCGGCGACCTCAACGGCCGCTATGGTCCCAACCCCGGCGCCAAATTCTACCGGTTCACCTCTGACCAGTACGGCGCTTTCTACATCATCGCCATGAATGCCAATGCGAGCGAAGCCATCTATGTCCTCGATGGACTGCTCTATCATGGCAGCGATCTCGCCATCGAAACCCACTATGTCGATACCGGCGGGGTAAGCGATATGAGCTTCGCCCTTTGCCATCTCGTTGGTTTCCAGATTGTGCCTCGGCTGCGCGGTCTCAAGGATCGCAAGCTCTATCTCTTCCCGGGCGACGCGCCTCCCGAAAACCTGGCGCCGCTCGTTGGCGAGCACATCAACGTCGAGCGGATCAAGGCAAACTGGAACGACATCCTGCGGCTGGTCACGACGATCCGTTCCGGGCAGGTTCGGCCTTCGACGGTGTTGGCGAAGCTGTCCGCATTCCCACGCCAGAACGGACTGGCGTTGGCGCTACGCGATCTCGGTCGCATCAATCGGTCCATCTTTCTGCCCCAGTGGTGGCAGAACCCCGAAATGCGCAGGAACGCGACGGTCGGCCTCAACAAGAGCGAATCCCAGAACACCTTGGCCCGCGCACTGTTCTTCAATCGCCTCGGAGAATTGCGCGACCGGACTTTCGAGAGCCAGTTCTACCGAGCATCTGGACTGAACCTGCTAATCAACGCCATCGTCTACTGGAACACACTCTATCTCGAACCGGCGTTCGCCGAGCTCAACCGAGATGGCATTCCCACGCCGCTTGACATCATCAAACACATTACCCCACTCGGCTGGCAGCACATCAGTCTCACCGGCGATTATATCTGGACCCCAACAGACGGCGTTGATCTCAGGCCATTGCGGCGCGAAACATCTATCCTCGCAGCGTGATCACCATACGTTCTCAAAAGTCGGACAGATCCAACACTTTCGTGTCGTGACGCCAGGATTGTTCGCCAGCTCGACACGAAGCGCCGCCGTCTTCTGAGCGGTCAGGTCCTCGATTAAAGCCGCTGAATGGGTCAGCCCCGTAGATTTCGAAGAGCCGTCAGCTTCCTCGGTCGCCCCGCCTTGCTTCCCTTCCGTGGCCTCGGCCTTCTTCTTGTCCTCGTCGCGGACGAGGCCTCTCAGCACGGACAGCTTGCCCCAATGGTCGATGGTAATGATTGCCCCCGACATTGCGAGGTCTTCGTCCCTATAGGCTTCCTCGCGCTTCTGCAGGACGGCGATTTCCTGCTCAACAGCAGACAAAGCGGCCTCGGCTGCCTCATCCTCCTGATCTGCATCGATCTGCGCCGCCAGTTCGTCATACCGCTCAGTCAGAGCGTCAAGCTTGGCTTGATCCTCGTCGCTGAGGTCAATGCGCTGAGGATAAACCCGGCCCATCTGATAGATGTTATCCGGCTGCTGAGCACACCACTCAACCCATTTCCAACCTTCGGCCTTTACGGTTTCGGCCTCGGCTTCTAACTTCTCGGCAACCAGCTTTTCCAGCAATCCGCTATCGCAAGCAAAGCCGCCTCCCTGCTCGGCAAACAGGTCCCGGCGCACTGGACCGCCAGCCGCCTCATAAGCTTCTATCCCACCGATCAGGGTGAGCCGCTTGTCGCTTGCGGGGACTTCATCCGCTGCGAGGCGCCGCTTGATCGTGTTGGCGCTTCGATCCCATGATGGAAGGGCATTCCAGACCTCTTCCTGTCGAACGTGATCGTCAGTGATGGTGAAGGCGGCAAGCTGCTCAAAGGTCATGTCCTCGGCGCGGAACGCCGCGAACAGGACAGGGGAAACCTTTGCCAGCGCAAGACGGCGACTGACAATGATCTCGGTTGTCCCAAATCGGGCGGCGATGTCCTTGATGGACTTGCCCTCATCGAACAAGGCTTTGAAGGCCTCGAATTGGTCGGCGGGGTGCATTGCCTCCCGCATCACGTTCTCAGTTAAGCTCAGTTCGGTTGCGTCACCCGCCTCCCGAACGATGACATTCACAGCGTAATCAGAAGCGATCTCGCCCCGCTCAGACAGAAGATTGAGAGCGGCGAGGCGGCGACCGCCAGCCGTCACGAGATATCGGCCCTTCGGTGCCTTGCGCACCACAAGGTTTTGGATGACGCCATTGGCGAGGATCGACGCCGACAGGCTCTCGATGCTCTCCTTGGTATAGGTCTTGCGGACGTTCTTCGGGTCGGCGTCCAGCTTGTTCAATGCTACCGCGATGATGTCGCTCATGGTCTCTTGCTCCAGTGTTTTCCCGTTTCCCTTGGGAGCAAGCCCCGCTAGTGGGCGAAGCCTCTGCCTTCGTTCACGAAGGATGTGCCCCCACATCCGGCGGAACGAAGGGGGAGGGCGTAGCCCGCTCCCGTTAGGATGCGGATCGGGTCATGGGGCGGGAGGAAGGAAAAACGGAAGGTTTGCCGGCGTGACGGCGAAAGCCGTTTTTCCTGACGAGCGACAGCGCTCGCGCGCTTGCCCATTGGCGCGATCGGCGTCCTATCGTAAGAGCGGACAGAGAGAACTTGAGATGAGCATCCGCTTCGCGGATGCGCGATTTTGATGTGAGCCGCCCCTGGGCGGCTCTCCGCAGAAGGATCAAGGCTTTGCAATACGTTCTCGCATCTGCGGAACACGACCACATCGTGATCGCTCACTACTTCGCAATATGGGAAAGCTACGGCACGCCACCAGAGTACCTGCGAACTGATGCAGACCAGGTCGCGCGTTCGTTTCTCGAACATGGTCGATCCGAAAGAAAGTTGGCGAGCTTCATAGCCATGGACGGCGACAAGCCGGCCGGCTCAGTAAGCTGTCAGCTCCACATGGTGCCATACCCTGCCGTCCTGAAGCAGGAACACATGCTCCATGGCTACATCTGGACCGTGTACACCGATCCGGCATACCGAGGCCAAGGGATTGCCAAAAAGCTGATGGCCCTCGCTGTCGAACATCTGAAGGATATCGGCTGCACGACGATCGTCCTTCATTCGTCAGACGCCGGGGAGAAGCTGTACCGCGGCATGGGATTTGAAATGGCGAAAGAGATGCGGTTGAAGTTCAAGACAGTATCGTGATCGAGATCTGCCCGCTGCGCTCCGAGTGATGAGCGCTCCGCTCCTCGGGCAGCTCTCCATTTCGACTTGATTTGAAGTGTCGATAGCGGCGGCGAGCCGCCTCGCTCGGATCGATCGGCGCCAGTCCGAGATCCGAGAAAGACAATGAAGAACATCGGAGCTTTCAGCATAGCGCCGCCCCTCCTTCAGGGGCGGGAAAGCGGGAATTCTCGACACGGTTTTGACGGAAAAAGGGAAGCCGCAGGAGGCTTAGCATAGCGCCGCGAAGCGGAAGCCGGGACCGACTTCCCCCGCCAAAACCGTTCCTTGCTTTTAGAGCTTAGGCGTAGCGTTCATAATGTAGTGGGCGATCTGAAAGAGCTGCTCAACAGTCGCAGCCAGGTCAGCAGAGGCTTGCTGGATCTCTGGCGGTTGGGACGGATCGCCGGCGAGATCGCCAGCCTTGGCGATGATATCCTCGCAAGGATCTGCGATACTGTGAATGAGCTTCAGTAGCTCCTGGGCGGTTGCCTGATCCACCAGTGCCTGTCCTACGTCGTTTCCGGGCACCAAAACCCTATGGAGCAAGCGGACTGAGGTCCAGAGGCTTCCTAAGCGGGTTGTTAAGCTGTCTCTGCTGAAATGGCGGAATGGTAAAAGGACCGCGAAAGCCGCCGAAACCGCTTCTGACGGAAGATAAGGCGCCGCTGCGAAGCGGACGCCTGAGACCCCGCGACCCAGAGCAGCCGCGGCTCCTGTTCGATCCTATGCCGGATCGTGTCGAACCTTGCCTAGCTGTCTTGAGGAACCGCCCGCCGAAAGGGCCCGAATGGTCTTACGATATCAAGTGGGACGGCTATCGGATTTCTGTCCACCGGGAGCTATCCAAGGTGAGGATCCTGACACGCGGCGGCTTTGACTGGACGGCGAGATTCCCGGCCATTGCGTCAGCGGCGGCCGCTCTTGGTCCGGCGACTTTCATCCTCGATGGTGAAGCCGTCATGCTCGACGATATGGGGCGATCAGACTTCGGGCTGCTGCAGGGCTCGCTTGGCGGCCGGACCGGAAAGCAACCGGCTGGAACCGCGCTCATGTTCGCGTTCGATCTCATGTACCTCGACGGGCATGATCTGCGTAAGCTAGAATTCGCCGCACGGCGGCACATCCTTGAGGATCTGCTTGATGAGGCCACAGGCGCGATCCGCTTGTCAGAGGAAATCAACGAGGATCCCGAAAGGCTGATCGAACACGCTTGCGCGCTGGGCCTGGAAGGCATCATCGGCAAGCATCGTGATCGCCCCTACAGACCGGGCAAGACTGGCGACTGGATTAAGATCAAATGCGTCCAGCGCGAAAGCTTTGCTATCCTCGGCTACGAACTGTCGTCAGCTATGCCAGATGGCTTTGGAAGCCTCCTTCTCGGCGCTCTCAGAGGAGGTGAATATGTGTATGTTGGAAGTGTCGGAACTGGCTTTAAACATCAGCAAGCGCGAGCGTTGCGACAGCAGCTCGACAAGCTTAAAACGAACAAGCCGGTGATCCGCTTCAAAGAGAAGGCCCGGATCGCGACAGCGCCAGCGCTCATCGCTGAAATCGACTTCCGGGGATGGACGTCCGATAAAAAGCTGCGACATGCATCATTCAAGGGACTTCGCGATCCTGAAGACGCCGGCGCAGTATATTCACTCGATGTCGGTGAGCCCTAACCGGCGAGATTGGGCGGAGGCATGTTTCTGCGTAGAGCAGCGATGAGCAGGTCGAGATCGCGATTGGCAGCCGCCGCCAGCATGAGGTTGTCAGCAACCTCGATAATGGCGGAGAGGACTTCTGTCTCCTCCCATCCTTGGCGCGAGGCGTCCTCTACCAGGTCCTGCAAAACCGTCTCCACCGCCATCTGACATACGATATGGCGGCTTTCACCCTTTTCGGGTGGCGCTTTTGGACAGTCTGTCATCTTCCAGCAAATATGCTTCCTGCGGGCGCGTGCAAGGCCGCAGGTACGGGATCACGACGGATAGGCCGCACCCTGCAGGGCAGGGTGCGGCCGTTCCTCACTGAGGCTTGTTGTCGTTTCCGGCCTTGCTGTTAAGCTCGACTTGATAGCTGAACTCGACCTTGGCGATGAGCGGAAGCATCACGGCGATGGAGAACCGAAGTTGGCCCTTGTGGGACAACTTCGCGATTTGCCGGTTGATGAACTGGCGAAGGCGACGGCCGGTTTTCTGGCAGAAGGTTACGAGCGTTTTCATCAGAGGTTCCTCCTTAGTGGTTGTGCGTAATCGCGAAGCTCGAATACGGCTGGAACCGCCGAGTGCATCGCGCAGCGATCGCAACGGAGCGAAGTGGAGAGGAGAACCCTTTAGGGTTGCACGCCAAGGCGGGGCCTGACGTATCGTGCGCAGCATTAGATTACGTACGGCCACTAAGGAGCGGCCTGAAAACGCGGCCTTCGTAGCCCCGGCCGTCGTCTTCGCCTTCAACCGGCAAATCGTGATCCGGCCGCCAGGTCGGATCTCCATCGCCGTGATGCTGCAGCGGTGGTTGAGCTCGCGTCGACGCTCCTAGCCGGAAACGACAACAAGCCTCAGTGAGCCGTCCCGCTTGCGGGGCGCGTCCGTCGTGAGGGGGAAGGGGAGTTTGAGGGGAGGGGCCGAAGGGGGCTCCCCTCATTGCGGTTGGGTGCCGCTCGATGCGGCGCTCAAACGCACCGGATTTCGAACACAAAAAAACCGGTCGCGAGAACGGACCGGTTTCGTAAACCCAGTCTATTTAGCCACTTGTTTAACGTGGCTGCAAGCCGACCGGCCAAATCACCACGGGATAAGGCTGCCTTACGCCTTCGCGGGTCTTGCGTCAATTAACGGGGTTTGGTTTGGTTTCAGGTGCGTGATTTGTAGACGCGATGGCTTCCACACCCATCGACTAGGCGGGTCCAAACCGGCTGGGCTGTACTGTAAATCGCGAAGTCGAGAAGAAAGGAGCGGCATCCAAAGCCGATTCCCCTCTTCTCGGCGCTTCCGAACCCGTTTGGAGCGGGTACCATATCCTTGTCGCATGGCCCGCCGTCTGACAACCGATCCCGCAAGGTTTTTTCCAATGTGTCCCCGCTTTTGTGTTTGTAGGGCACTCATCTGCTGCGAGACGACGCCTACATGGCGCAGCCTTCCTTCAACAGAAACCGCTTCAGGCTCCATCCGGCTCCCAAGATGTAGGGTGGCCGCCCAAGAGAGTAGTGCCCGCAATTCAGCCGCAGCACGCTTACTCTGGCTCCGGCATTCTGCAGCCGCTTTAGCAGGCGTTCTGACAGGTCCGGCAAAACAACCGTGTCCCTCGATGCTAGGATGACATGAATTTCGAGGCTTGGCCGCGCCAGCTTGTCTACATGGTTTTCAAGATTGAGTGGTGCCCACGCTCGTTGCAGCTGGGCAAGGGTAAGATGCGGCTCGAGGCTCTTCCGGATCGATCGGGTTGCGCGCCCGGTCCATACCATTTCGGCAAGGCTTCCGGCCGTGAGGAAGAGCGACGCCCGAGAAACGGCGGTCTCATGCGCCGCGACCAGTCCGGCTATCCAGGAACCAAGACTCATCCCGAGGACGGAAACATCCCGATACCCCTCGCGCTTCAGCCAGCGGATAAGCTTACGCCCGTCCCATACAGCCTGTCTGACGGCCTGCACCGTTCGGCCGAGATTGGCGCTGAGCATGTAATCGGCATAGAGCGAGCCTGGGCGCTTGCGCTCCAAGTGGTAAGGCATGGCGATCTCGATAACCGTGATCCCTTGCCGGGAGAGGAACCCGGCAATCTGCCGGTTCCGGCTTTCGGCGTTCCAGTGATGGAATATCACGACTGCCTTATCGCGTTTTCCGCTCTCGGTGATCCGGGCCCACGCAAGGTTGTTTTCAGCGACATCGGTTGGAACGTCGGAAGGGAATGTAAGCAAGCCGTCTCGCAGCTCAAACGCATCGTCACCTGTGTCGGGCGGATCGAAGAATCCCGGATCAGCAGCGGCCCTTTCCGCAAGAGCGCAAAACTCATCTACCGTTTCAACCGCGCCCATTCCGGGGAACGCGCGATCGGCGTCCAGAATGAGATCCGTGACCTTCTTAGCCTCTTCGCCCCGCTGAGCGCGGCCTTCGTCCCACCGATCTAACCAGTTATGAAACATGGCTGTCGCTTCTTATCTCGCCGGCTCGCCAACCCGGGCCGAATTCTGGATCGAGCAGGCCATAGGTCGCGATCAGTCCGGTAACGATCAGCAAGATCGAGAACCCATCGAACGCGTCGATCAACATATATGACGCGAATAGCAGAACGATAACGGCTGACATCTTCCACAGCGGCCCACGGAGCCGGTTGTCGTCACCGATACGGATTGCTCCGTACACAAAGACGCTGCAGCTCGAGAGTGTTACGAGCAAGCTGCTGTAGTGGGTCGGAAGCCTGTATTCGAAGATGCGATCACCATCATCGTAAGCGGTCAGCGTTGCCCACACATCGCGCACCAACCATGTTACGAAATCGGGGCCTTGAGAGGCGAGATAGGCGCTTTGAGCCTTCATGCAGATGGCGGCGAGGACGACAAGAACCGTGCATCTGAAAACGCCCCGCATGACCCTTAAACCGATATCGCTAGTCGTGGTTTCCTGATCGGGCCGCAGCCTGGGTTCTCTTTTCAGCTTCCATAGATCGTGGACGATTGTGTGAAGCAGGATCAGGCCAGCGAATAGCAGGTAGAAGCTAAATGACATGTAGAGATAGGCGAGGGCGGTAAACACGATGGCCGCCGGCGTCGATACAACATCGGGCCGGATGATGCCGATCGTCCCCCAGCTCGGCGCGAAATCCTGCTTTTGTTCAAGCAGCGGGATAAGCTGCACCCCGATCCATTGAACCACGCCTGCGAACAAAATGCAGATGACGAAGACTGCCCAATAGGTGTGGGAATTGGTCTTGAGATTCTGCCTCCAGGAGTCGCCGCTAGTCGGACGATCGACCTCCGACAGAAACCTCAGACGGCCATCCTGTTTCCAAAAGCCGAGAAGCTCGATCACGAGCGCGAAGAACAGCGGCAACAGCACCATGAAGAGGAAGGTCCAGTTCGGTGCCCAGAGAAACCCAACCTGCTTCTCGACCCCATCCGCCCGCGTATAGGTGATGCTGTGGATCCCCAGGATGAAGGACAGGAACCCCAAAGCGGACGAACCGGCAAATATGGAGGCTGGCAAGTTGAGGTGCGCCTCGTGAGAGAACATCCCTTCGGTCTTAAGGGCGAGGCTTGAACGTCGCTCGGCCGGCATGGGTTGTAGGTCTACCGAGACGACAGGGGTTAGTGGAATCTCTTCCTCGGCTGGCGCCGACATGTTACGCAGCGCGGTCGTAGCCGGGCTACCACTTTTCTTTTTGTCCCGTCGCTTGGCGGTCAAGCGCGCTTGCGCCGCGCTGAGCTCCGCCATCCACTCATTGGTTGCCTCGCGATCGCCGCAACCGAAGATGCGTGCCAGCCAGCGGAGGTTGGCTGTGCTGATGCCTTTGTCGTTCTCCTGAAACCAGAGCTGGACCGTCCGAAGATCCACTCCGGCACGGTTGGAGTCGATCCTGGAAATGGTATCAGCGAGCAATTCCGGCGTCCAAGGTCCTTGCGGAAAACCGTCATCGCCCAAAGGTCGGCCGGCTCCAGCTGCGGCCATTTGCTTGAACAGTTCCTTGAAATCGCTCCCGTCGTTAGGCGGCGGGACAAAAATCTTACCGTTTTTTTCCAATGACTTGCGGGTCCGGATTTCGTTTCGTTTCGTATCCTATCGTGCCTTCTGTTTCGTGCAATGGTCTTAAAGCTCCTCCAATGCAACTTGATCCGTGAGGCATCTGCCATGCTACTCTTGTCATCCAGTTCGCGTTCGACCCGTGGCGCAAGAACCACCGAAGACCCCACGCAGCCGTTGGGCATATCTGCGACCAAGTTCATTGAATCAGAAACCGCAAGTAGTGCGACGAATGATGCCCCTTCTCTCCGCGAACTGATCGATCAGCACTCCGCAGCGGTTCAGGACGCCAAAAGTGCGAAAGCAGGACGCCTGGCACTCCTCAAGTACCAACCTAAATGTGCCGGAGAGGCCAGTCTGAAGCTGGCCTATCTGACGAGCTATTTAATTGCGACAAAGAGCTCTCTGACGGCCAAAGAGATGAGAATGCTGGCGAGTCCTCGGGCTCGCCGTCCTCAATGACATGAGGAACCGTGCCGTCAGCTCGGGCGGGAGGGGAGCCGAGGGGAGGGGCAAGGGCTCCCTTCGGGCGAACCGCAGCCCGCTCGATGCGGCCAGGTTCGCAATGGCCAAAAAGGCGACGGGGCCAGTTCATTCGAACCAGCCCCGTAACTACATCAGACAACTGTCAGCGCACCAATCCTAACCGCTCCCCAAGGCTGGGCGGTGTCGGCGTTCCCGCTTCCTTCGTCATCGCGATTATGGCGTCCTGCGTCAGTCCCTCCACCTGGTAGCCAAAACGGCGAGCGCTTTCGATGATCGATTCAAGGCTCGGGTGCTGCTCAAGAAGCGTCCCAAACCATAGTGCATATTCATCGGTTTCCTCGTCTGGAAATGCCTGCAGAAAGAAGGTGCGTAACGGCGGGTCGTACCCGATCACGGCGTTTTCGTCTGCTTCCTCGTCTGTTCTTACGGTTACGGTGTAGCGGCTCAATGGTGATCCTCCTGATGAGCGGGCCGCGTCAATGGCGCGGCCCAGGGGGCTATTTGAACAGCGGCATTGTCCGCTCATTTTTCAGGCTGGCGCGGTCTGTCTCAAACCGATAGCCGTCCCAATCCTTCCATGCTTCCCAACCAGTCGCGGTGGCGCGTCCGTACCAGACGCGCACCCTGACTTTATCGTCTCCGATTTCCTCGACAACCTCGACCGTATGGCTTCCGCCCAGACCGGACGGCGTATCAAACACCACAACGGCGCGGCGCTGGCTCTTGCGATTCATTGTTCTGGTCCTTTGGTTTCCGGGCTGATCAAGCGGCGCTGTCGCCGCTGATCGATTTCAAGACGCACTTGGCCGCATAGCGTCCCGCCTCGTTCAAGTTGCGCTGCCATGCTCCTTGTGAGGGGGACCAGCGGAACCCGTGAGATTTGAGGGTGCGCCGCGTCTGCTCGTCGGGCTTGCCGGGAAAGAGCAACTGAATGCGCGCCATGTCGGCATTTTCCTTGACCGTGACGGCGCCCGCCTCGGTCTCGATGTCTTCGGCCCGGTCGCCGCGCTTCTTCATGACCGCAAGCGAAGCAAGGCGGGATTGCATCCGGCGAAGCTCTGCGCGGGTGTTGGTGGTGGAAAACCCACGCCGGTTCTGCCAAGGGGCAAGCTGGACGCCACGCGCCGCCCTCTCTTCGTCCATGCCGGTTTCTGCGACCACGCGGGCCAGAATGTCGGCTTCGCTTGCCTGATCCTTCTCCATCCGGCGAATGATGACGTTCGCCCGTTTCATCCGGTCGATGGACAGGGCCAGGTCTTCAATCCGCGAGGCAATGCGCTGCATAGCGGCAGGATCACCGGAGCGGATCGGCTCATCATCGGTCCCATGAGGAAACGCCTTGCGCTTCGCCGCCTTTTTCGCGGTCGCAATATGGGCCAAGATATCGGCACGGCGGGCGTCTGAAACTCGCATCCGCTTTTCGTTGCGGGCCACGGGAAAGCGGGCAGGACCGGTGATAAACCAGTTCATGCAACGGCCTTCCGCTGCCCAATATTTGCGGGTGATCTCGACATGACGGCGGGCGAACGCCTCTAGTTCAGCTTCCGGCGGGGGCAGTTTTGCTTGCTCCCACAGCTCCACCATGTAGGCGGCAAAGTCGTTCAGGCGCTCTGCCAGCCCCTCAAGTTCGGAGACGGTGCGCCGCTCCGGAAAATGGGTGAGGGCATGGAAGCTATGTTCGATGTCCTTTGCCGCGATGGTCGCGGCAAAGGTTCCTGCGAGAATGGAGAGGGTACGGTTCTCGACAACGGCAACGATCATTGGACGCCTCCCTTAATCACGGTCGGGGTGCGGCGCTCGATGCGCGTCTGAAATCCAATCAGCACACCGGCAAGAATGACCCCTTTCGGCGTATGTTCGTCCTGTTGGGCAAACACAGGGTCCAGGACAGGCTTGCAACATTTGAATCGGTTGGCCGCTTCCTCGATGCTGATTTGCGGCGGAAGGACGTGTGCCCCGTCCAGACTGGTAAGGACGATTTTTCCGGCCAATGGCTGCGGGTAGCCGTCAAAGATGGTGAAGGCGGTCAGGCCATCCCGCAAACCCTCTTCATCGACGATAAGAACATGGTTGCTATCGAACGGCACAACTTCGACTAGCTGGCAATTAATCAAGGTGTAGGTTTGGGAGAACGCGCTGGGCGCTTCCACATCCACGGCCTGAATGGTTTCAGTGTGGGGGTCCACAACGTAAACGGTCGTTTTCCTCGTCATTATCTAGCCCTTTCTGTTCCGCGAAGCGGTCTACTCATGCCCTCGTGGGCAGGAGCCCCGCTCCTGCTCCCGAGCTCGCGCGGAGCAGCGGGGGAGAGGGTGGCAAGGGGATAAAAACGGAGGGGGTTCGCCCGCCCGAGGCAAAGCCGAAGGGGCGTCGCGTGAGCGGCGATCCTGCACGGAAGCGAGGGTTCGGCCCGAAGCGAAGGAAGGACGGGGAAACCGTTTTTTCCCCTTGTGAGGGAGAGGGGGCAGCGCTCCTCTTTCCCTCATCTAAGGGACAAAATGGACGCCTCCGGCGTCACTGCTTCTCTGTGAACGGCGCATGAGCGCAATGACTCATCGGAAGAACCGGAACCTGGCATCGGCATAAAAGGAAAGGCCGCCCCGATACGAGGCGGGGCGGCCTCCGTTGGTACGCGACAAGAAAGGGCTAGAGACTTGCCACGACCTACCTGCGTCCGGGGGCAATATGGGTTGATCAATCACGCATGTAAACAGCCTAAGTCGATCCAATGTGGCGCGAGTTTTCGCTACGTTAGCGGCGAAGCCGCAAGCGCAACCGATCGCTACCCCTTTGGGCGGAGACAGCTTTTTGGCTGGCTCCGTGCCGCAGGCATAGAGCGGGGTCGCGTCAGCGATGCGCCAAATTTGATCACCAAAGTACACTTTAGGTCTTCCTTAGCGGTTGCGGTCCGGATTAGATGGACGCAACGTTTGGTGGATACGTTAGGAGTGCCATGGCAGGTCCTGTCTTCGAAAATTGGGTCGACACCCTCGGGCTCATGGAGGTGCATGATCCAGCGCTTGAAAAGCCGACCTACCGTAAGCCCCAAAATGGTCGCGTGCTCCTTGCTGAAGAGCTGGAAACCCGAATTGCCGAGGCCCTTAGAGTGCATCGGACCAACCGCAGGCTCTCCGTCCAGAAGTTTGCCAAGCTTCTTGGTATCGGGTCCCGAACCTATGCGCGCTATGAAACAGGGCAGTCAAAGCTAACGGTCAGTCGTCTTGTTCATGCCTGCGAAGCTCTCGGGGCTCATCCGGAGGATCTGCTGGAACATGCGGCTCCTCACTTGTTCGGCAAAGACAAAGAGCATACGAGATTGCTACGGCTCACGTTCAACGAACTGCGCAAGCTGGATACGAGAGGCCTGGAAGTAATTCGCGTCGTTCTCCCGCATCTGACAACGAAGGAGAAGTAGGCGGATCGTCGTTATCGGCGCGGCGAAAGCCGCGCCATAACTTTTCCTCAGTGGGATGGATTTGGTTTCCGCCGCGCGCCGGCCGCCTTTGGCGAACAGCCGGCGCTCATGCGGCGTCCTTCTCCGGCCGATCTGGCGAAAACATCGCTCGGATCGATCGGCGCCAGTCCGAGATCCGAGAAAGACAATGAAGAACATCGGAGCTTTCAGCATAGCGCCGCCCCTCCTTCAGGGGCGGGAAAGCGGGAATTCTCGACACGGTTTTGACGGAAAAAGGGAAGCCGCAGGAGGCTTAGCATAGCGCCGCGAAGCGGAAGCCGGGGCCAACTTCCCCCGGCAAAACCGTTCCGCTGGGTTGAGGACAAGGCAACGTGGGAAGGGTTTGAGCACCTTTTGGACGCTCCGAACGCGCCAGAGGTGATTGGCATCGACGATCCTGTCGTCAGGAAAGGCAGCGACCGGATTCAGTGAAGCGTGCGTGTCGAATCCGGTAGCAGTTTCACTGCCTTCTTCACGACGGTTCGCAGTTTCCGCCAGTCGGGCAAATCGCCTTCGTTCACGCGCTCCTGGATCGCCGTCAGGATCCATCCGACGCAGGCGATATCGTCTGCGGCTCGATACTCGTCTGAGCGGTGAAAACAAGCGACGATGCGAGGACGCGCGCCTTCTTCATTCTTCGGGATCTGGGAAACAAGATCCTGCGCTTCTCGATATGCCCTTGATACACGCCTGAGATCGTCTGGATCGGCTTGAGTGATCATACCCACCGTCCAGATCAGGGTTCTTGAAAGATCTTCTACTTCGTCAGCCATGGCGCGAGCTCCATTCTCTCCATCGTGACAATGCCCTCTAGCCTACCACTCGGCTTGAACTCGCGTTAGGTGCAAATCTGCGCTTTCACAAGCACAACCTGCGCATGGACAGTCTGCGGAACCCTCCCTAAAACTCTTCAGCAAGAGGCGGGGGATCGCGAAGTGGGACGATTTAAGTTTTATCTCGGTATCGGTGCGGCAGTGGCTGCTGCATCCGTAGTGAAGAGTTTCTTCGGGATCTCTGACCTCTGGATGACAATCGGCGTCATTGCAGCAATCGGTGCGATCGCACTTATGCACATCGAAAGCAGGCTAGATACCGTCGAGGCGAGAGTCGTTCACACGGACTATTCGGGCGTCTTAGCCCTGCTTGAAGGACCTCGACATGTCCCGCAACATCGACAGCCGGAAAGCCTTGCTGGAGGTGGCGCTATCTCATCGTGGATACGGCCTGAGCATGAAGTTCTGTTTCACGATTTTCGATGGTTCGCAGCGTTGCTGAATAAGCACCTCGCGGATCCATGGGCCATCGAAGAGCTGCCAAGCACTGATGCTCGCGGCTACGATGCACCAGACATCGGGCGGACCTACGCCGTATGGTACAACTCCTGCGAGGTCGGCAGTTTTCAGGTGACGCTGGGAGCCGGAATGCTCCTGGCTCGACAAAAGTCGACAGGCGAGCGGTCAGCACGCGTTGAACTCAACCTCCATTACCTTCGCTTTATTCCATATGTTCACGCTCGAGGGTTATTGTATGAGCTCGCGCTCATGGTAGGGAGTTTTGATCGCGCCCGGGACGATGAGTGGCGATCCAAGGCGCAGATAAGAGCTGCAGATGCCCTCAGCGGCCATCTATGGGAGGCAGTCCGCAGGCCAGATCAGGCTCCGCATTTCGAGTTTGTCGTTGAAGGATCTTATGATTTGCTGCGTGATCAGAACGACCATTGGACCAAGCATGGTTACGATCCGATGGCAGATGGCGGCGACAGAAAACGAGATTAGTCCCCCCACTCGCTTTTGAAGCGAAGCCTTCGATTAGGATCGCGTAATCTTCTACCTTGATTTTTGACGCCCCATGTGTTCCCTGTTTGTTCCTTTCGCTACCAGTCGTGAAAGGATCCAATTGAATGCTCGCCGGCCTGAAAATCGAGGCAGAAATCTATGTGCCTCTCATGCTCCACGGGTTATGCGCCGGCTTTCCATCACCCGCAGATGACTACATTGAAGAGTCCATCGACCTTACCAAGCTCCTGATCCGGAACCCGCCGGCAACCTTCTTGTGGAAGGTCGACGGCAATTCGATGCGAGACGCCGGGATCTTCCATGGGGATCTGATCGTGGTCGACCGAAGCGTGCGGCCGGTCGATGGCGATATTGTCGTGGCGACCGTGCACGGCGAGCGATCATTGAAGCGGCTGCGCATGACGGGCGGTCGGCCGCGGCTGATGTTTGAGAATTCGGACATGCCGCTGTTCGACCTTCCAGAGATCGCAGAAGTCGAGATCTGGGGTGTCGCACTTTGCAACGTCCATTGGCTGCGACCGAGGAAGCAGGGATGACCTCATTTGCACTGATTGACGGCAACTCATTCTATTGCTCCTGCGAGCGCGTCTTTGACCCTGCCATCGCAAAGCGGCCGGTGATTGTTCTGTCCAACAACGACGGATGCGCCGTTGCCAGGACGGCGGAGGCCAAGGCGCTCGGCATTGGCATGGGCGAACCCTACTTCAAGATCCGCGATCTCTGTCGTGACAATGATGTGGCGGTCTATTCCAGCAACTACACCCTTTATGGCGACATGAGCGCCAGGCTGAATGCGATCTATCGGCAATGGTCTCCGGATGTTGAGGTCTATTCGATCGATGAAAGCTTTTTGGATATGACCGACATCAGGCCCGCCGATCGCGTCGCCTTCGGCCGCGATCTTCGGTCCACAGTTCAGCAATGGACCGGGATCCCGACCTGTGTCGGCATTGGCCCGAGCAAGACACTGGCGAAGTTCGCAAACCACGTTGCCAAGAAGAACTCTGAGCTTGGCGGCGTCTGCGATCTGACAGATGCAGCCGTTCGGCAAAGCTGGCTCGATCGCGTCGAGGTTGGGGAGGTTTGGGGCGTCGGATCGGCATCAGAGCGAAAGCTATTCGGCCTGGGTATCGAAACAGCCGGCGACTTGGCGCGTGTTGATGCGCGGCTCGCCCGCAATCTTCTGAGCGTGGTGGGGGAGAGGACGGTTCTGGAGCTGCAGGGCATTTCATGCCTGCCGCTCGAAGACGTGCCGCCACAACGGAAGGGCTGCGCCGTAACCCGATCCTTTGGAACGCCGGTTACGGATCTGGCCGGAATGCTCGAGGCAGTCGCGGCCTATGCGATGAGGGCGGGAGAGAAGCTGCGACGGCATGGCCTCGAGGCGACACATATGGCGGTCTTCATGCATACGTCGCGCTTCAACTCGAAGGACAAACCGCACTCTGCTCAAACGACAGTCCATTTTCCCGAGGCTTCGAACGATACTTTTGATCTGATCCGGGCTGCTCAGAGCGGAGCGCGCAAGATCTTCAGGGACGGCCATCGCTACGCAAAGGCCGGAATCATCATGAACGATCTGGTGCGGGCGGCGTCACAGCCTCGGCCCCTGTTCGATGCGCGGGACCGTGACCAGTCGCAACGGCTGATGACCGCCCTGGATGCGGTCAATGGGAAATTCGGGCGTGGCTCGCTTATCCCGGCCTCGGCCGGCATCAAGCGCGACTGGCAAACCAAGTTTGACCGTCGATCGCCGCGCTACACCACGAATATCAAAGAACTGCCCGTAGCCATGGCGCGCTAGAAAACGAAGAAGAAGCGAGGGATTTGGATGAGCCTGCCTCGGCTGAAGGACTACCGAGCGGAAAAGATCGACGTCGAGTGCCGGCGCTGCGACCGTTACGCCGTGCTTGATCGGAAAGCATTGGTGAAGAAATACGGCGCCAGCTGTCAGTTCGTCGACCTCAAGCGCGCCCTCGCGATTGGGTGCGACCGGAAGGGGGCAGATCATTGTGAGGCGCGGTTTCCCTGCCTCCTGAGGATCGGCGTTCTTATAGATCGTGGTTAGTTACCGAAAACGCCGGCTCGCCAGGATAAACACAATGCCCAAGCCTAAGAACGGCAGGGAGTAGGCGAGGGCATCCGGATATTTCCATGGCGCCGGGGGAAGGTTGCTACATCCGCCCGCGCCGTCCAGACCACAACTGAGGCTCGCTACAAAGTACCAGAAGCCGACTGCAAACAGGCAGACGGCTATTCCTGAGAATAGAAAGACGCGCTTGACCATAGCGCGACAATACCCAAGGCGCCGGCATTGAAAAGAGCCGCCCTAGTGGGGCGGCTCGGCGCTGATCAGCGCATCGAATGCGGCCTCTTCTTCGGCAAGCTTCGCTTCGGCCGCCGCCAGCTCGGCTGCGATCTGCTGACGCTCGGCCTGGTCGATTGACGCTGCAAGTTCGGCGCGCAGTTCGTTGATGTGGTCGTAAGTGGTCATCGTCGGCTCCTTTGAATGAAAACAAAGGTTCGGGATCGACGAGGGAGGTTCGGGTCAATGACCGCCGGAGGCGGCCTGCGGGGCGTGGGGGAGCCGATTTCGTTGCGCAGCGGCGAAATTGGGGGAACCGCTCATCATTGACGCGGACCCTCCCTTGTCGGTGTAATGGTTGATGTTGAGAGAGATTTTACCTCTCCGTATCTCTCCATCACTTCAGATCGGAACCTGAGACTCCTCACGGCGTTCTGGCGGCGGAGGGGCAGCGATGACAGATAGATCTCACGTATTCAGGCAGCTCGCCTGTAGCGACATGGTTCGCAAGGCGGCACAGGCCAATCATCAGCCGATACCGAATGACGGCCGCATCGACGCCCTGTTGCAGCGGCTTTCTCAGGCTGAACAGGATCCAAACGGGAAGGCAACAAAAGGAAGTCCGTACCGAAACTCCGACTAGTCGCCTTGCGGGCCATGTGACGGGGACCCATATGGGTGGGTAGTTGACGTGCGCACCCCTCCTCCCAGGCCGCGCGTCGGCTGTTCCCCTCTGGAGGTTATTGACCCCCACACCTTAAGGGCCGCGGCTTTCCGCTGGCCCTTTTTCTTTAAGGAACCGCCAATCATCCATAGGCTCGGTTTCACCCTTGGGCAGAAGGAGGTTCAGCCTGCCGTATTCCCTCTCCAGGAGCGTGTTGAGGCCGCGAAAATCACGCCAGATGGAGGCGAGGAAGGCAGCGCTCGCAATCGGCCGGTCAATGACTTGTTCCAGCTTTCGCGTCAAAGCCGCGCTAGTGCGCTTTAAATGCTCTGATGCATAGGGATCTTCGCATATTGCGGTGGTGATTGTGTGTATCTGCCTCACTGATCTGACTGTCTGCGCAGTGCTCAGATAAGCAGAAAAGCTCTGTCCCATAGATAGCTCCGTACCGGCCCCCGAAGCTAACGCAAAAGCCCCCCGATTCTACGGGGGCGACTGCCCTCTTGGTTAACCAGTAGTTACCATGACTGGCACAGCTCAATCAGCCGCAGGTGGCTCGAACAACAATGCTGGATGCGGGATCCGTCTCGATCGTCAGCCGATCCTCTCTAAAGTCCTGGGTCACCATATCGCCGGGTTGGATCTGGCGAACCGTCTTAGAGCCGGTCAGCTGCATCGCCTCTGCATCTGTCGGTTTTTGCTTGCCGACCAGCCCCTGCGCGGCTTCGGACTTGCATTGTCCTGCCGCCATGGAGGTCGAGGCACCATCCGCATTGCAGCCGGATACGACCAAAGTCATTCCGGCAAAAAGCATCGGTATGGGATAGAACGGCGATCTCATCGGACTCTCCTTGTTCTGAAGCTCCTACAAGGAGTTCAGGATTGGCTTTTTCGTGTCGCTGCCATCATAGCGAGACGAATTCACCTCCCGGCCGACACGGTAAAACTCAAGCTGACTGTCGATCTGGTTTTCAAGAAGGAAGGCTTTCGCGTCAGCACCCTGAACAGAGGCATCCAACCAGGGCTCATAGGCCGATGGATCCAGCATGACGGGCATTCGCGTATGAATGTGCGCAATGTGGTCAACGGCTGGCGCTGTGATGATCGTGCAGCTGGTGACACCTAGCTTGTCGTTATGCGCCCATAGTCCGGCGAAGGAGAAAGGCTTTCCGTCAGGGAGCTGCAACAGCCATGGGTCTTTCTTGCCGTCCTTTTCGCTTGTGGTCCATTCGAAATAGCCATCAGCCGGGATGAGGCAGCGCTTCGACTTGAAGGGTTCGCGGAATGCCCCTGAAGTGTCGACGGTCTCGATCCTCGCATTGAACATCGCGGCCTTCGGCAATTCCTTGGCGAAGAAGGGCACGAGCCACCAGCGTCCGTAGTCGATTTCGAGGTCGCCGGCTTTGTCCTTGTGGGCGAAATGGACGTTCTGTGTCGGCGCGATGTTGTACCGCGGCGGCATGTTCGACGGAGGCGGGTTCTCCGCATGGATATTGTAGAGGGCGTGAATCTCCGCCCAGGTCATTGTGTTGGTGAACCTACCGCACATGTCGATGTCCTAAGCCGCTGAGCCCAAAATGCCGTAATACAGGTTCCACAGCCAGCTTACACGAGGTTCAGCAGTCGCAAGGCAATCCAGTGAGCGTGGCTGCGCTTGTTCTATGTCGCAAATGCCAGTCACCAACGCGTACCTTTGGCGCTCGACGTCTGCTAACCGCCAGCCCATCCAGGTGCATCCTGCCATGAGGAAAACGATCAAGACATTCCTCAAGCCAGACCTCCATTCAGCTGTTGGACCAATGTCGGCATCCCCCTCTCCTCTCGATCCCGAAAACTATGAATCACGGGACTGGTTAAAACAACAGGCGCGGCTGGTTCAGGAGTGCTCGCATATCATTTAGAACGAAAGGGGAATTGGATTGTAATCCGTAGCATTACGGAATACACAATTTCGACGAGTCGACTTGTGGGAGGCGGCGATTAGAACGTCAGCCAGACTAAAACCGAAGATGCCGGCACATCCGGGTAGCGTCGTCAAAGGTGAGATCATCGAGGCCCGTGGGTTGTCGGTTACAGAGGCGGCGTCTGCGCTCGGTGTAACGCGACCGGCCCTATCGAAGCTGCTCAATGGTCGCGCGCACCTTTCTACGGAAATGGCGCTGCGTATCGAGAAAGCCTTTGGCCTTTCAATGGAGAGGCTGATGGGGATGCAAAACAGCTTTGATATTGCCGAAGCACGACAAAGGGAAGGCGAGATAAATGTCCTTCCCTTCCAAGATAAAACACTGCGCGCGCAAGCGAAGCCGGCGTAAGGGCAATTGGCATGACCGACTTACAGACTATCTTCAACAGCGAAAGCGAGCTGGTCGCAGCGGCACTCGCGCTGGGGGCAGAAAACGCGGGCGGCTCACTGACCGCGGGGGAACTCGCGCTCGTGAAGGAAGCCGGCGTTGCGCCCAAAGGTGCGGTAGTTACTCTGTTGAAAGACCTGATCCGCGCGGGGAAGGATCCTCTTGGAGATATCTTCTCTACGTTACGCTCTTCGGAAACACGCCGCGAGCACGGCGCGACTTATACACCAGCTCCTATCGTGCAGACGATGGTGGACTGGGCAGCCTCGACGCGTAATCCCGTCCGCATTGTCGATCCTGGCGTCGGTTCGGCGCGCTTTCTGATGCGCGCAGCCGCGGCTTTTCCCAAAGCAGAGCTTGTCGGTATCGATATTGACCCGCTGGCGGCACTATTGGCGCGTGCGAACCTTGCCGCAGCAGGCTTCGCCGATCGCTCGCGTATCATATTGGGGGACTATCGTCGTTTTTCCGACCGCGTGGATGGGAGCACGCTCTACATCGGAAATCCGCCCTACGTGCGGCACCATCAAATAGCTCCGAAATGGAAAGAGTGGCTTGCAATCGAAGCTTCGAAGCTGGGTCTCTCAGCTAGCAAGCTGGCGGGCCTGCACGTGTATTTCTTCCTCGCGACGGCGCGAAACGCAAAGCCCAAGGATTATGGCACTTTCATAACTGCCTCTGAATGGCTTGACGTGAACTATGGTGCCATCGTGCGCACGCTGATGCTCGGCGCACTTGGCGGCAAGAGCGTGACAGTGATCGATCCCAACGCACAACCTTTCCCAGATGCTGCTACGACAGCTGCAATTGCGACTTTCGAGATCGGAGCCAAACCCACCTCTGTATACTTTCAGCGCGTTGACGACCTAGATAAGCTGGGTGAACTCGGCAAGGGTCGTAAAATCCACCGCGACCGGCTATCGACGGAAAGCCGCTGGTCGCACCTGACGCATATTACGGAAAAGCCCCCGGAGGGCTACGTCGAGCTGGGCGAACTGTGCCGAGTGCATCGCGGCACTGTGACCGGTGCGAATGGTGTATGGATTGCGGGCGAACATAGCGCAGGCCTGCCGGACTCGGTGCTGTTCCCCACAGTGACGCGTGCGCGCGAGGTGTTAGAAGCGGGCGGGCTTTTGCACGATCCTAAGCGCCTACGCTGCGTGATCGACATACCCACCGATCTTGATGAACTCGACAATGCCGACCGCAAGGCAGTAACTAAATTTTTGAAAATCGCGCGTCGGATGGGCGGGGATAAAGGCTACGTAGCGAGCCATCGCAAAGCGTGGTGGTCAGTCGGTCTCCGTGCCGCTGCACCGATTATCTCGACATATATGGCACGTCGTCCGCCAGGCTTTGTCATCAACAGAGCCGAAGCGCGGCACATCAATATCGCCCACGGCCTCTATCCGCGCGAGGAGCTGTCGGAGGATGCCAAGAAGGCCCTCGTCGACTACCTGTCGGTAAACATTACGCAGCGGTCTGGTCGAACCTATGCGGGCGGCCTCACAAAATTCGAGCCTCGCGAAATGGAGCGTCTGATTGTGCCCGGTCCCGCTCTTCTCGTTGCGGGTGCTGCTCGATGATTGAACCTCCTGTCTGGACCGCCGAGCAGTTCGAAGCCGACCGCCTGAAAGCCAGTGCCGCCTTCACCAAGGAACGTCTCGAAGAACCCCTTGAGGACTACCTCGAAGCCTTCGACCTGTATCAGGGGTATGTCGAAGAATTGCTGGAAACAACGGTCGACCTGACCGATCTCGATACCCCCGCGCTCGATGTCTTGGGAGAACCCCATTTACTGGAAGCCTTTCGCTACCTTGCCGCACCGCCGATCTCGACGGACGATTACAAGGTGCTGGCAGATGCCAAGTCTCTTTCAAAGAGTCATCTCCAACGGTCGCCGGCTGATGTAGCACGGCTGATCACCGTTGTACGTCAGGTGCTCGACCGCCGGCGCTTTGCTTGGGTGGTCGAAGGTCGTGAGCCGACTGAAGCGGAGCGCAATGCGGCAGTTGTAGCATCGGCCGCGCTGATCGCGGCAAGCAAAACGCAAACTGGACGTCGAACCAAGGGAAAAGAGCAGCAAGAAGCGACAGTAAAGGCCGCTCTACGTGCGCTGGGCTTCACGGAGGTGCCATCGCGCACAATCGTCAACATCTCTGGTGCTCCTGCGCCTGGAGAGTTCTGCGGCGAAAGTAAACTAGGTACACGCAAGGGCGACATCATCGTGCGGCTGCACGATCATCGCGTCATGCCGATCGAGTGCAAGGTGTCGAACTCGTCGACGAATTCCGTGAAGCGTCTGAACAATGACGCAGCGGTTAAGGCACAAAGCTGGAAGACCGATTTTGGCCTGCGCCAGGTTGTCCCAAGCGCTATGCTATCTGGGGTGTACAAGCTGCACAATCTCATCGACGCGCAGGATCGCGGCCTAACCATATTCTGGGCACATGACCTCGTGGCTCTGACAGACTGGATTGCCAGCACGAAACCCTGATAGGGATCGCTCAGGAGTTCTTAGCCTCGTAATCCGCCCAAAGCTCCTCAAATAGCTTTCGTATTGACAGCTTCCGGCGAGCAGCCTCCGTTTTCACAGCGGCCGCCATTTCGGGGGACAGGCTGATGCCGACGATCTGCCTGCGGCGGGGCTTTTCAGAAGTTTCTTCCATACGTTAACTTGTCGCCCGGTCGATAGCATCAGTCAAGTCAACTATTGCGCGCCGGCGCAGGCTAAAAGCCGCTTCTCGCGAGTCTTAGGAATCCGCAATGTCGACCAGCGGGTTCACCGTCATGCATGCGCGACCAATAGGGAGTTGCCTACGGTCGACATTGAACCTGTATTCGCAGCTCATCGTCCCATCGATGACGCTCTGGGTATGCAACCTACTGAGCTTTGCCATCCACAGCCAACCCTTACGGCCCTGCCTCCGCAGATGTCTCGTTGATGTATACGCGCTGAGACAATCTCCATGAGACGCAAATCAGTGTATCATTTGAGTGGGCTTTTCATATGTGAGACGCTCCCAATCGAGGGTTTAGAACCTAATGACGCGTCTCATACCCCTTATCGAGCAGTATTGATTCGATTCATCAGGAAAATTGTGCCGTTGGTTGGACGGCGCAGCGCTGTCTTGAAGCGTGCTTTTGGAACTACGCTTGCAACCTTCAACCCAAAAGTCACCGGTCGACCGTCGCGCCGAAGAACTTGATACGATCGCCGCCGTTCTGCCAATGGAGCGACGCGACGACCTTGCCGGGCTGCTTACCGACGAGGCCCCCGAAACCTTAAACCATCTGGTCAACGAGGCCATGGGCGCAAACACGCTCCACGCCCTGACACCAGATAATGCAATTTACAGGCTCGGACCCTTGCCGCCACCGGAAAGTCGCTGATCTGGCCGGCGACAGAGGCGATGCTTCTGAAGTTCGTTGTGCACTGGTGCAATCCGGAGAAGCGAAAGGTAGATTCTGACCATGGTAAGCTGGAAGGCGTCTCCCAAAACCTCTTCGATCAGGGATCCTTGCGTACCGCCTGGCCGAATGCGCCGGACACCGTGCTGCGACGGCTGGCATCTTGATCTCGCCGTCCAGGCCACGAACGCGGAACAGTGCCAAAGCGGTGCCCCGCGACGTGTTGGCAAAAATACTGGCGACTACTGCACCACCGGCAGCCTCAACGATAGTCGAAATCGGGCAATCATGATGGTCGCCTTCGCCTCTGGCGGTCGCCGCAGTGAGTTTGCTGGATTGTGACTGGAGAAAATTACCGTAGAACCTCGGATCGAGACGGAGGACGGCCCTCCCCTCCCCCTCGCGGCATCCATCTTGGCCGCACCAAAACCACCAAAACCTCAGGCGCCGATCACGATGAGGTCGTTTATCTCAATGGCAGGTCCGTCGAGGTGCTGGATGTCTGGATCGAAGTGGCGAGGATAGAGAGTGGCAGCGTGTTCAGGAAGGTTGATCGCTAGGGCAATGTGTCAAAACGCGCGCTGGAGCCGGAACCGGTAAACGCGATCGTCAAGCAGCGGGCGAACATGGCTGGGTTGGAGAGCCACGGGAGTTTTCAGCACCCGGCTTACGTGCGGGTTATTTCACCGAGGCTGCAAACCGCAGCATTCCGCTTTGCGAGGCGATGAAGCAATCCCGCCATCGCTCATCCTTGCAGTTACTGAATAATGCTTCATAAATGCAAGGATTATCAAACGTAGAATCGAAGCCAAACTCCTACATCTTGGGAACCATAGTTCTGCGGTTGCACTATCGGGTCCCCGCCAAGCCGGCAAGACAATCCTCAAACTCCATATCGCAGAAACCCAACCTTCAATCTATCTCGATCTCGAATCAGAGGCAAACCGCCCCAAACTGTCGGAGCCGAAGCTCTACCTGGCGGGTCACAGAGACGAACTTGTCATTGTTGACGAGGCTCCATCGTCTGTCAGACGTGTTCCAGATACTTCAGGGCTTGGTTGATCGAAATCGTCGCTTGGGACGGTGCGCTGGCCGAGGGATTAAGTCCAGCCGCGCACGCAATGGCTGACGTATTGGTCCATGGCAAAAGAGCTTCCGAAACCAGCTGAGCCTTGTCGTCATCCGACGAATCTCGCGGTACACGCGCGACCGTATTGGCGTTGCTATTAAAACCTCAAATGCTCGGGCCTGATTCACACTGTCGCTCATAGGACTCCCCCAGAAGATTCGTGAGGAAACTGCGCACCATATCGTTCCGCGCCGCTACGTGGGGGCGTCTAACCGCTTACGCTGGATCGCTATACCAGGCCATCAAGACCTTACCGTCCCCTGCCCTCAGTTCAGCAATCCGGCTTGCCGTTCGTGCGACACCGCAGCCAAGGAAGCGCAAAATCGCCAAGGCCTTGACCGGGCGATATTTTGTTCAGACTGATCGCGACCTGCACGCCTGAGACCTTGTGAGATCTCAGAAGACGCGATCCTGATTATCACCTCTGCCTCGAGCGGCAGGCGCCATAGTGCAATCGCGAGCCTCAGGATCGAACAGCTAAGCCGAAATCGCCCGTCCTGGCAGATTGGGCCCCTCCCCTACCCGCTCTTTCCATTCCTCTGGGCCGCATCAAGTCTAGCGGTGCCGACAAGATGAAGTGATATATCTCAGGAACGACCGGCTCCAAATAAGACGTCCTCAGCGACCCGTAAACATCTGATTACTCGTGATAAAATGCCGGTTTGTACGGCTGACAATCAACCAGCAGATCAAATCGCCCTCTATGGGTTCCAGTCTCATTGTTTTTTCACCTGGATCGGCTCCCATTGCCATCAACTTGATGATAGCAAGACTCTGCCCGGTCGTCGCTTATCCCCTAACCGGTTGCCAACCGCACCTCCCCATTTGCCCGCATCAAAGCCATAATCATTGGCCCCAGTGAGAATTCGCCCCGCGCTGCGCGTCGGGTCAGATCGCGAAGGTAACCGCCCGCCGAATTGATATGCCCTGCGCGCTCAAGGATGGCAGCAACGGCTGCCGCTGCATTTTCCGGCCCCATGGTCTCGCAGGCATCCTGGTAAGCTGACGGACTTATCCCCAACATCGAGCGGACAACCACGGCGGCTTGCATCAACTCGCGCCACGACCCAATCGCGCCGCTGGGCCCATAGTCGACAATCTGCGGGCAAGCCTTCAGCACCATTGCGAGAGGAAACGCCTTTATCGGTTCGCGCTTCGCTTTCAGCTCCAGCCTCGGGCTTTCGCCCTGCTCTTTTCTAGAGCTAGGTTCAAGTTCATAGCTAGATTCGGTATTTGAATTCTGTATATGACGCTCATTTTCAGCGCCATTGCCGCTCATATTTTGAGAAATAAGCTGCATTTTCAAAAGGCTAGATACCTCCTGGTGCAAGGCCGTCAGTTTCTGGAGGCAGTTCTCGGCAACCGCGATCGTCAGGCTTCGTGGAAGCTGTGCGACAATCTGTAAATAGGCTTCCTCGAGCATGTGCCAATCGCCGCCAGCGCCTTCTTCCAAGGCTGCAGTAATGAGCTTGCGAACGTCTCGTCTTGTGATGGTGATGGCCTCTTTCGCTAGCTGCAGGCGCCGGCGGTCGGCCACCACTTGCTGGGCCAGGTGCGCAAGCTCGTCCCTGCGGGCAAGAAGCGGCGCCAGCGAAAACCCGAACGCATCTTCAACGCGCCCGTCACGTGACTTGTGGGCGTAGCGTTTGCCGTTTGGGCTGTCCTTGCGGGAAATCAGACCTGCATCGATCAGAAGCGCCAGGTGCCGTCTCAGCGTCGCGTCAGCCATTCCATGGGCGCGAAGGCAAAGTTGCGCGTTGGACGGAAAGACGATCAGGCCGGCTTCTTCCGACAAATCGCTTTGCGGATAAAAGCTCAACAGGGCGTCGAGAACTGTCAAAGCCCGATCCGGAATGCCGATGGAATGGCGTGCTTCGCAAACATCACGAAACACCTTCCACTTATCGGCAGTGAGACCCTCTTTGGCTTGTGCCGCCTCGAACTGACGGCTCACATGGTCGAGTTTGACTGATCCCCGCCCGAAGGGCGTGGTTATGGAATGCCTGTGCATTTTTCTTCACCTTCTTGAAGGCAACAGAAAAGTGCTCACCAAAAACGGTGCCAAAGACTCTTGACTGAACTCCCCGGAGATGCGATTCTCATTCTGCTAGGATATGAGGAAGGCTTCCAGGGCGGCGACGCTTAGGGGGCCTTTTTCTTTTGCGTTTCTTCTCCTTACGACTTTGACTGGGCTCTGAACTCGGCATGAAGCCGTTCCAGATTTTCGGTAATGAAACGACCGAAACTGACGGCCTCCCGCGACTTCAGGGAGATCGAGTAACTCTTGCCAGCACCTTTGAACTCGGCGCTTACGGCCGCATCTTCCGACTGCCAATTGCCTGTCGGGCGCGTTTTTTTCTCTGGCTTGCGCGCATTGCGCAGATCCTGAACGAGACGTTCGAAGCGCGCCTCGGATGGCAGATCGGCAAAACCTTCCCCGACAACGGATGCCTGCGCCACACGGCGAAGATCCGGACGTTCAACGGTCTGAGCAAGATCAAGCCAACGGTCACGACCAATGCCCTTGGCCGAGCCGATCGCCTGGATCACCTCAAGCGGCACTCTGCTTGTGACGGACAACATGCGGGTTAAAAGCGCGCCATCAACGGACAGAGCAAGCTGGATTGTGCGTCGGTCATGCCCGATCTCTTGCAAGTGGTGGGCAAAACTCGCACGCTCAATGAAGGAGAGGTTTTCCCGAGCGGAGTTTTCCTGCCCCTGAGCGATCACATGATCGGTATCCGACACTGTCTTGACCACCGCCTTGACTGGACGGTTCAGCAGACGGGCGGCACGCACGCGTCGGTGCCCGAAGACGATCTGATACCGGTCCTTGGCGTCGGGGTGAGGGCGGACCAAAACGGGTGTATTTTGACCGCGTTCCCGGATGGCTTCGACAAGCTCCTGAAAGGCCACTTCGTCTTCGCCCATGCGATCCGAGACGAAGGAATCATCAACCAGCACTGGGTCCAGTTCGACAACCACTTCACCAGACAGCGTTTGATCCACCATCGCCGCTTTTTCAGCGAGCTCGCTGAGCGAGCTGATCATCGACCGTGAGGCGCCCTTGTTCGCATAGCCCGGTGTTGCCCGACGCTCCACTCGTGGCCCTTCCGTCGAGGTGATATTGGCAAAGATGTCCTTACGCGCCATTGTACTCGTCCTTTTTAAGGCCCAAGACCCTGAAACCTTTGGGAAAAACATCGATTTGTACGGCTGACAACGGATCACCCACGACGACGCCCCCAAGAATTTTCCAGAAGCTCGATAACTTCACCATTGACCAGATCCATGGCTTCACGTGCACGGTCATAGGTCGCTGATGTAAACTGGGACCGCTCGACCTCGTAGAGCGTCTGTTTGGTCAAGCCCGCATCGGAAACAGCTGTCGTCTTGACCATGTGGTTCTTCATCATCTGCTGGGCAAACATCGACTGCATGAAGCCCACCATCTGCTGCTGTGGTACGTCCATGGGCTCAAACCGCGTAATCAGATAGCGGAACCAGTCGAGGCTGACATTGACACCGGCTCCCTCCACACTCTTCAGGATATCGCCAAGCATTAGAAGGAACTGCGACATCGACATGATGTCGAGCATCTGAGGATGCACGGTAATCAGGACGGAGGTCGCAGCCGTCAATGCGGTGAGCGTCAGATAGCCAAGCTGGGGAGGGCAGTCGATGACCACCACATCATACTGATCATCGACCTCAGCAAGCGCCTTGCCGATCCGCGTATAAAACAACTTGCCATCCATCGAGTCCTTGCGCTGCATGGCAAGCGGGGTCTCGTATTCGTATTCCTGCAGTTCCAGGTTTGCCGGAACGATATGCAGGTTGGGAAAATTCGTCGGCTGAATGATCTCGGTAATCGAGCGGCGCCCGTCATCATATCGGATGGCTTCGTAAAATGACGGCTTCTCGTCCAGCTCGGGCTGGATTCCATAGAGCGCCGTCAACGACGCCTGCGGGTCGAGATCGACGGCAAGCACACGGTAGCCGCTCAATGCCAGGAACTGAGCAAGATGTGCAGACGTCGTGGTCTTGCCGGAACCACCCTTGAAGTTGACAACGGCCAGGACCTGAAGCTTCTCGCCTTCACGCCGGTGCGGGACGCGGTCGAGAAGGGCACGCAATTCATCCATCTGCGATGCCGTGTAGTATCGCCTGCCCGTCGAGGTTACCGACGGTTCCACACCCTTGCCCTGCAAATGGAGCTTCTTCAGGTAGCTCGGTGATACTCCGACGAACTGGGCAACTTCCGCCAAAGGAAACAGCCGAAGCGTCTTTTGTGCATTGGGCGGAAATTTCTCCATGCGCAGCATATCAAGCTTGGACGAGATCTCGCCACCCTGCTCGAGGATGATATCGGCAAAGCTTGTTACCGTATCCTGCATTGCGCGTCTCACATTCATCTGCCAGGAAGCCTCTAGTCACGATATTTTCGTGTAAATCCGGAAATTATCGGGACTGTTATCCGATTCCCCCCGCTTGGCAAGCAAGAAGCCCCGAGCGACTGGAACGACTTGGATGGGAGGACCGCCTTAAAAAACTTCTCATTGCCAGAATGATCCTTTAAAACCAGACACTTGGGGTATCCTGCCTGGGGGAAGTGCGTGGGAGCGCGTGACAGATTTGTCGTGGAAAGCCTGGCTCCACGGGCGATTGCCGGCTCGGATTACGACCGTGATATCGAGCAAAACCGATTCTCTCGGTGGCACAAGTCCCGACTCACACGACATCTGCCGATAGCCCAGCCGTTCAACAGATTTGTATCTGGACCACATCGCTTCGTTTCACTCTCATGAGAGGGCCAACGAGGGAACCACCATGCAACTGGTCGTTATCGAAGATGTTCTGCATCCCCAATCCGCGTCACTCCTGCAAGCGATGCTGCATTTGCGTTCGAAGGTGTTTGCCGAG
Source organism: Rhizobium sp. AQ_MP (assembly GCF_014237835.1). Lineage (GTDB taxonomy): Bacteria > Pseudomonadota > Alphaproteobacteria > Rhizobiales > Rhizobiaceae > Allorhizobium. The sequence continues at coordinate 47,359 of NZ_JACJVI010000015.1, read as the reverse complement.
CGTCTCAACTGGCAAGTCGAAAGCCTGGACGGCCAGGAGCGCGATGAGTTTGACGATCAAGCGCCAACCTACATCCTGCTGGTCGAAGGCAGCCATCGGGTCGTCGGCAGTGTGAGGCTTCACCAGGCTGCGCGCTCCAGCATGCTTGCGCAAGTCTTTCCCATGCTGCTTGAGGGTGGGAGACTTCGAGTGCACCCGCAGATGATCGAGAGCTCGCGCTTCTGCATCGACAAGGATCTGCCACAACCGCCCCATGGCAGTGGCCGCCACAGGCTCAATGTGCGGTCTGCCCAGACTTCATTTTCCAGTTTGAGAACAAGGACGCTCTTCGCCGGCATCGTCGAGTGGTGCCTGACGAACGGGTTCCGCGAACTGGTGACGGCCACGGATGTCAGGTTCGAGCGCATCCTGCGCATGGCCGGCTGGCCAATGAGGCGGCTCGGCCCGGCCACCTTGATCAACGAGACAGAAAGTGTTGCCGGTTCGCTTGAGATCTCGAAGGCAGTTTTCGAAAAACTGCGGCCTGAAGGCTACTCGTCTTTCGTCACGCTGGCGACACCGCAAGGGGCTTGCTCATGAGCGAGCTGGTAAGCCGCACCCGTCTGAACCGCAAGCTGGAAGAGGCGCTTGGCGCTGATCTTTGCCAGCGGTTGGTCGACCCCGATGTCATCGAGGTCATGCTCAATCCTGATGGCACTCTGTTTATCGAGAGGCTGACGGGCGGCATGGAGAATATCGGCTCGCTTGAACCTGCGCGGGCAGAGGTCCTCATAGGGCTTGTCGCCCATGCACTTGGCCAGGAGGTCAACAACAGGATGCCCATCGTGTCCGGGGAAATACCGCTTGGCAGGCATCGTTTCGAAGGTCTGCTACCGCCAGCGGTCAGCGCGCCCACCTTTTCGATCAGGCGGCGTGCCATCAACCGCATCCCGCTCGAGGACTATGTCAAGCAAGAGACAATGAGCCCTGATCAGTTTGATCGTCTCCAACGCGCAATCAAGGCACGACAGAACATCCTGGTCTGCGGTGGCACGGGATCCGGCAAGACCACACTTGCCAATGCGGTGCTCCAGGAAATTCATAAACACTTCCCCGACGATCGCATCGTCCTCATTGAAGACACGCTGGAGATCGATTGCCCGGCCAAGAACGCCGTCACGCTCAGAAGCAGTAACAGCCTCGCCATCGAACGGCTGTTGAAAAGCACGCTTCGCTTGCGCCCAGACCGCATCATGGTGGGGGAGGTGAGGGATGGGGCTGCCCTGACACTGCTGAAGGCCTGGAATACCGGTCATCCTGGTGGCTTCACGACATTGCACGCAAATGATGCGCCCGGCGCGTTGCGGCGGCTGGAGCAACTGGTTTGCGAAGTGAGCCAGATGCCCATGCAGCATGTCATTGCAGACGCGATCGATCTCATCGTGTCGATCAAGCGCTCAAACGGCAAACGCCGGATTGATGAGGTGGTTGGTGTCGAGGGCTTCGACGAAGGGCGATACCTGCTTGTTTGACCAGGAAAGGAGCTGAAGATGAAAGATGTTCAGAAACTGCTCATGGCAGAAGCGGTTGTTGCTGCCTTCGCTGTTACGCGCTCAGCGCATGCAAGCTCTGGCGGCGGACTTCCCTGGGAGGCGCCGCTTGAACAGATCCAGCAATCGATCACCGGGCCTGTCGCAGGCTTCATCGCCCTTGCAGCGGTCGCTGTTGCCGGCGGCATGCTGATCTTCGGAGGCGAATTGAACGATTTTGCCAGGCGACTGATGTATGTCGTGCTGGTTGCCGGCATCCTTCTGGGGGCAAGCCAGATCGTTGGCCTGTTTGGCGCCACAGGTTCTACACTTGCAACGAACCGAGAACCCATCGACCAGGGTGTTCTCGCTTACGCCGCGACACGCAGCCAAGCGACCAATCAGATCCTGAGCCAGATTACCAGGGGGTTGGTATGACGCCGGCGCTTGAGACTTCGCTTATTCAGCATCCCATCCATCGCGCCTTGTCGCGCCCCAATCTTCTGATGGGCGGCGATCGCGAGCTCGTGCTGTTGACCGGGCTTGTCTGCGTCATCCTGGTGTTTGTGGTGATTACGATCGCCGCCGCCATTCTCGGCGTCTTCGCATGGATCATCATCGTTTCGGTTCTGCGCCTCATGGCACGCAAGGATCCGCTGATGCGCCGCATCTATCTGCGCCATATACGATATCGCCCCGTCTACCGCGCCACATCCACTCCGTTTGCCAGGTGAAGAGGAGACGAGAAATGGTTGCACTTTCAATGTTTCGACAGCGCGGGCCATCCTTTGCGGATCTCATGCCCTATGCCGCCTTGGTCGAGGATGGAACGCTCCTGCTGAAGGACGGCAGCCTCTTGGCCGGTTGGTACTTCTTCGGGCCGGACACAGAAAGTGCGACACCGCTCGAAAGAAACAGAATATCACATGAAATCAATGCGATAATCTCAAAACTCGGCTCGGGCTGGATGTTGCAGGTTGACAGTCTGCGGGTTCCCAGTGCGGGCTATCACGATCGCACCCGCTCGCATTTTCCAGACCCGGTATCGCGAGCAATCGATGAGGAACGACGCCGCCACTTCAAGGTTAAGGATCGCCATTTCGAAAGCCGCCAAACCCTCGTCCTGACCTACAAGCCCAATCTTCAGGCGGGGGAGGGGATGTCGCAGTTCGTCTTTTCAAGCGACATCGGTCAGCGCTTGGGGCCGGCGGACAGAGCACTCGCGGCCTTTTCCAATGCCATCAGGGAAATCGAGCAGTATCTGTCGGCGACCATTTCCCTTCAAAGGATGCGGGCTCATCGCCTGAATGAAGCTTTCGGCCTTCGCGAGGCGCGCTTCGACAGTCTGCTGCAGTTCGTCCGATTCTGTATCAGCGGCGAAAACATGCCAGTCAGGCTTCCGGATGTCGGCATGTATCTCGATTGTATCTTAACCGCCCAGATGGAGCATGGCACGACCCCCAAGCTCGACGACCGGCATATTGGTGTGGTTGCGATCGATGGTTTCCCGTCGCAAAGCTGGCCGGGCATTCTAAACGCACTCGACCAGATGCCCCTGTCATATCGCTGGTCTTCGCGGTTCATCTTCCTTGACGCTGAAGACGCAAGACGCAGGCTCGAACAGAAGCGGCGGAGATGGCAGCAAAAGGTAAGGCCGTTTCTCGATCAGCTTTTTCAGACTGAGGGGCGCTCACTCGACCAGGATGCCGCCGCCATGGTGGCCGAGACGGAACATGCCATCGGCCAAGCCAATTCTGGCCTCGTCGCCTTTGGCTACTATACGTCGGTGATCGTGCTTTTCGATGATCACTCCGGCAGGCTCCTCGAAAACGCAGAACTGGTCCGCCGTTTGATCCAGGCGGAAGGTTTTGGCGCCCGGATCGAAACGCTGAACGCCACGGAAGCCTATCTCGGCAGCTTGCCCGGAAACTGGTATGCCAATGTCCGCGACCCCTTGATCAACACCAGCAATCTCGCTGATCTTCTTCCCTTAAATTCGGTCTGGACAGGCGATAGCACCGCGCCATGCCCGTTTTACCCATCCGATGCGCCAGCACTGATTCAGGTGGCCTCGGGATCGACGCCGTTTCATTTCAATCTTCACCATGACGATGTCGGCCACACCCTGATCTTCGGTCCGACAGGATCTGGAAAATCGACCCTGCTTGCGCTGATTGCCGCGCAGTTTCGCCGCTACCAAAATGCGCAGATCTTCGCCTTTGACAAAGGCATGTCGTTGATGCCGCTGACACGTGCCGTCGGTGGTGACCATCACGAGATCGGCGCCGAAGACGACGGGCGGACAGTGCTTTCCTTCTGTCCGCTTGCCGAGCTCGAAACCGACGCCGACCGCGCCTTTGCCACCGAGTTCATAGAGACGCTTCTCATCTTCCAGGGCGTCACGGTGACACCTTTGCACCGCAATGCGATCGCCCATCAGATCGCCTTGATGGCGGCGTCCCCTGGCCGATCCCTTTCGGACTTCGTCAGTGGCGTTCAGTCGCGAGAGATCAAGGAAGGCCTTAGACACTACACCGTCAATGGGCCGATGGGCCATCTCATGGATTCCGAGAAGGATACGCTTTCATTCCAGTCGTTCCAATGCATCGAGTTGGAAGCATTGATGAGGATGGGTGAGCGCAACCTGGTTCCGGTTCTTCTGCACCTCTTTCGGCGGATCGAGAAGCGGCTGACCGGAGCACCAAGCCTGATCATTCTCGATGAGGCCTGGTTGATGCTGGGCCACCCGGTATTTCGGGAGAAGATCCGCGAATGGCTGAAGGTGCTGCGCAAGGCGAACTGCGCCGTCATTCTTGCCACCCAGTCGATCTCCGATGCCGAACGGTCCGGCATCGTCGATATTCTCATTGAAAGCTGCCCGACGAAGATCTGCCTTGCCAATCCGGCAGCCCAGACCGCATCGATGGCATCGTTTTACGAACGGCTCGGTTTCAACCAGCGGCAGATCGAGATCATCGCAACGGCTCGCCCGAAGAAAGACTATTACTGCGCGACACCAAAAGGACGCAGGCTTTTCGAGATGGCACTTGGCCCCTTGACGCTCGCCTTCACCGGCGTCTCCGACGCTGAACAGATCCGGACTATCAAGACCCTTTGCCAGACCCATGGCGCAAACTGGCCGCGTCACTGGCTGAGCTTGAAAGGAGAGACAGATGCCTTGTCGCTGCTTGATCCATAAGCGCTCCCAAACAAGACGGCCATGGCTGGTGCTGATGTCATCGATCTTGACCGTTGGCCACGTCTCTTCAGCGCTTTCGGGTTCGGTGACCGGGGCTGCAACTGAATGGACGCAACTTGCCAACAATGCCGAACTCGTCGGGCTTCTGGAAAGCTCAGGCACGCAAGTCAATCACCAGCTGACGCAGATCAGCCAGCTCGCCCAGCAGATCCAGAACCAACTGCAGATCTATTCCACCCTGCTGCAAAACACGGCAGCCTTGCCTGCGCATGTCTGGGGCGATGTCGAAGCCGATCTCCTGAAGCTCAAGGAGATTGCAGTGCAGGGCGAGGGCATCGCCTTCACCATGGGCAATGCCGACGAGATCCTTGCCCAGCGATTTGGTGGCTATGCGGACTTCCGTCAGGCGGGGCCAAGCGGCGAGAGCTTTGCTGAGACCTATCAGACCTGGTCGAAGAGCAATCAGGAGACGATTGCAGCAACGTTGCGCATGGCCGGTCTGACCACGGAGCAATTTGAAAGCGAGGCCACCACCATGCGGGCGCTCAAACGTCTCTCCGAGACATCAGACGGGCAGATGAAGGCCCTGCAGGTTGGCCATGACATTGCCGTGGAACAGGTCGCCCAACTGCAGAAACTGCGGGGACTGTTTGCCCAGCAGATGACACTTTCGGCCGCATGGCTGCAATCCGAGCAGTCGTTGAGGGATCTGGCTCAGGCCCGGCGGGAAGCCTTCTTCGGCAAAGCGATCGAGGACATCCCACAAGGTCAGAAGATGGAGCCACGCTGGTGATAAGTTCTAGACGAGACCACGGCATTAAGGGCTGCATGGCGAGGCCCTCATCAGCCAGCATCTGGCTTGCCGCCACCATTCTGTTTTGCCTGTCGACACCGGGGTTTTCACAACAGGGCGCCATGCTGAGCGAGTTGGAAAACCAGGTGGTTGCAGCAACACATGACTGGCAGACCACCATCATGGAGGCCGCACGGTCTCTGTTCTGGATCCTGGCGGCGATCGAAATCGGTCTTGCGGCAATCTGGCTCGCCTTGTCTGCAGCATCACTGGACGGCTGGTTTGCCGAACTGGTGCGCCGGATCCTGTTCGTCGGCTTTTTTGCCTTCCTGCTCGAACAGGGGCCAGGCTTTGCAAAGTCCGTGGTCGACAGTCTGTTTGCGATTGGAGCAGGGCAGGGGTCTGCCTCTCCAGCGGAGATATTCGACGCCGGCATCAAGGTTGCCTCCGGTCTTTCAGAGCAGGCCCGTTTCGGTGTCTTCGAGGACAATGCACTGGCAATAGCCTCCGTGATTGCCATGGGTGTCGTCGTCATCTGCTTTTCGCTGGTCGCTGCCATCTTCGTCGCTGTCATGGTGGAAATGTATGTCGGGCTCCTAGCGGGAATGATCATGCTGGGGCTTGGTGGCTCATCCTTCACCAAGGATTTCGCGCTTCGCTATCTGGTCTATGCCTTTTCGGTCGGCATGAAGCTGATGGCGCTGGTGATGATCGCCCGGATCGGATCTGACGTCCTGCTTGGTCTTGCAGCAGCTCCCCTCAATGACAGTGATCCACTGCTTTCGACCCTCTCGATGGCCGGTCTCTCCGTGGTGGTGTTTCTCATCTCTCTCTATGTCCCGACCATCGTCCAAGGTGTGGTGCAGGGTGTTTCGGTCACCCAGGGCCTCGAAGTTATCCGCCACGCGACGCAAGCGAGCACAATGGCTGCCGGTGGGGCCTTTCTGGGGGCGAGCGCTGCAAAGGCCGGTTTGGGAGCCGCCGATGCGGCACGAGCTGGAGGCGCCTCGCGCGTTGAGGCAGCCATGATCGGGCTTTCTGCGGGCGCCGGGCAGGCAGGCCGAGCTCTGAGCGCTGCGGCTCGCGACAAGATGATTGCGGCACCCGGTGCCCAGCACGCTTCCTTGCTTGGCCTTGCCAATGCCAAACTCGAAGCGGCTGCGTCAGCAGGGACAAATAAGACATCCTCTGCTTCAGGATCCCTCCCAAAAACGCCAAAACCTGAGGAGAGGCGGTGATGACGAAGAGTAATTCCTTTCCGGAAAATCCCTATTTGTCGGCCCGGCTCGAATGGAACGAGCGCTATGGCAGTTTCGTGCGGGAGGCCAGGGTGTGGAGGGCGGTCGCACTCCTCAGTCTTTGCCTCGCGACCATTGGCTTTGGCTATGCCCTCTTTCTCAGCCAGACAACCAGGCTCGTTCCCTACATTGTCGAGATCGACCGCTTGGGCAGTCCGGTTGCTACAGGGGTTCCCGAGCAGATCAAATATGCCGATCAGCGCGTGGTCAGGGCAATCCTTGGCAATTTCATATCCAGCTTTCGCTCTGTCACCCCCGATGCGGTGGTCCAGAAGCAATATATCGACCGCACATACGCCCATTTGAGGACATCCGATCCGTCGACCGAGAAGATCAATGCCTGGTTTCGCGCCAATTCGCCCTTCGAGGCCGCCAAACGGGTCACGGTTTCAGTCGAAGTGTCAAGCATCGTCGCTTTGTCGGATCAAACCTACCAGATCGATTGGCGCGAGTTTGAAAGAGACCGCAGGGGCCGGGAAACGGCAAGCCGACGATTTCGCGCCATAGCGTCAGTGACACTCACCGAGCCACAGGATGAAGCCGTGATCCGGCTCAATCCCATAGGCCTTTACCTGCGCGACTTCGACTGGACAGCACAACTCTAAGAACCGGATCTGAGAAGCGGCCCGACAGGCAGCTCTTTGACAGCAATGGAGATCGTCGTGACATACCGGTTACAACAGCGTGTAGCGCGCGTTCTGATCAGCCTGCTGATCTTTTCAGACCTTGGCCAAAGGCCGGCCCTGTCACAGGAGATGACACCTGCCGAAGTCAAGGCACTCAGTCATTCCAGCGCCTGGCAAGGCGGCCAAGGTGGCGTTACACACGGCCCCGATGGCAAGGTGCTCTTCGTCTTCGGAGACGGGCAGGCTTCGATCATCTGTGCGCCGCTACAGGTCTGCGATATCGAGCTCCAGCCAAAGGAAACCGTCAAAGACGTTCTGGTCGGCGACAGCGTGCGCTGGAGCGTGGAGGCGGCAAGTTCGGGCGAGGGAGCGCAACAGACAATTCATCTGATCGTGCGTCCGACAGAGGCCAATCTGGCGACCTCGATGATCGTCACGACATCGATGCGCACCTATCACATCCGGCTGAGATCGCATGAGAGCCGCTATATGGCGCGTATCGGCTTTTCCTACCCCCAAACGGCGTCAAGCCAGATCGCGATCGTCAATGCGAGGCTTGGGGCTAAGGATGAGGCACCATCGCCCGGCCGGCTCGATTTTGCTTACAGGATCGAGGGGCAGGCAAAGTGGCGGCCCAAACGGGTCTATTTTGATGGCCACAAGACCTACATCCAGTTTCCAGCAGGGATTGCCAATGGCGAGATGCCCGTTCTCTTCCTCATGTCGGAGGGGGCGCGGCAGATCGTCAATTACCGGGTGAACCGCGATACGATCATCATCGACCAACAGGTGGACAGAGCCGTGCTTCTGGCAGGAACCGGTTGGCGGCAGAAGAAAATCACCATCAGGCGGGGGCGTTGAGATGACCTTTAGCCCCGACCTGACCCCGAACTCGTCCTCTATCCTGGTCCCCGGCTTGCTGATTGTCGGCCTCACACTCGCTTCGTGCCAGCTGCAAAGTGGCAATGGAGCATTCGCCGGCCATCAGGCGGCATTGTCGATCCTTGAGAGCCCTGCGGTCGCCCAGCCGATTGCCTCGGATCTGACAAAGGATCTTTCAGGGCTCATTGCGAAATCCTCGAAGCTTGCCCTGGCGGAGGACATTCCGCCGGTCATGCGCGCCGCCTTGGAAAAAGCTCTATCAACTGAGGGATATTCGATTGCCAGCGCGCAGGACATGGAAGGCGAACATACAATCCTCAAGCTTTCAGTTGTCGAGGTGGGGGAGGACCTTCTCTTGCGGGTCACGACGCCGAATATCAGGCTATCAAAGGTGTATCGCACGAGACTTGAGCCCGAAAGTGACGGCGATGGAGCGGAAGCTATGCGCGCCATTCATGTGGCCGGACCGCCGGCCCTCGAAATTATCGACGGAGCGATCGACAGATGAGCGAAGCATTGCAGCTTTCCGGTGCGCCTCAAGTCCTGACCGCCCGATCCGGCAATGGGGTAACGCGCGGGATGCAGCGGCTCAACCGCCTGCCCCTTATCCTCGTTCTGGTCGCCGTGATCCTGGTAATCGCAACAATTGTCTTTGGACTGTCGTCTCGTGGTTTGTGGCGCGGTGGACAAGGGGCAGAGGATGGGCGGGACCGCCGGCCAGCGACGAGCTTTGCCGACACCTTGAAACAGGGGATTGGCGATGGGATCATCGGGGATAATCCGTCTCCTCCAGTCGTCCAGTCCCCTGCAAGGGTTTTTGATCGGCCCGACGTGATCCCGGCGCCGAGACTTGTCACACCAACCAGGCCGGAAGGAAAGCAGTCGGTTTCGTCGGTGCCTTCAGCGCTCAACGAGGATGATCTGTGGCGCAAGCGACTGGAGCGCGAGCACCAGGAACAGATCCTCAACGAACGCCAGCGTCAGGTCATGGCACGGCTGCAAAGGGCAGAGGGCGCCAGGGCATCGCCATTGAGGATCGATACCAGTGTGCTTTCCGACAGACTGCCGACAAGACCAGGTTTCGAAGTGGCTCAAGCATCGAGCAACAATCCTGGCCCCAGGGATCGTTTGGCTGAGCGCCTGATAGCGGCCGCTGAAACCATGGGCAGGACAGGGGAGGGCGCCTTCGATCAAAACGGGCAGGATCAAAAGCAGGCCTTTCTCGACAATATGAGAGGGTCGGAAAGCACTGACCCCCAGCTGGAGCCTTTGACGAACCCGAAGACATTGTTGCGCGGTTCTGTCATACCAGCTTTGCTCTTGACCGGTCTCAATGCCGATCTACCGGGTCGCCTTCTCGCCCAAGTGAGCCAGAACGTCTATGACAGCGCCACGGGACGGCATCTTCTCATCCCGCAAGGATCAAGACTTGTCGGTCAATATGACGCCAAGGTCTCTTATGGTCAGTCACGGGTGCTGGTCGTTTGGACTGATATTGTCTTGTCTGATGGTACAAGACGCAAGATTGCCGCCATGGCCGGCATAGACCAGGCGGGGGCGGCAGGCTTCCAGGACAAGATTGACCGCCATTATATCAGGAACTTCGGAACTGCAGCGCTGGTGGCGCTGATTGGCACCGGCATCGACCTTTCCCTTCCGCAAACGCGAAATGGCTTCGGCATGGCGGATCCGTCTGACGCTGCCCGGCGCAGCTTTGCAGAGACCTTCGGACGGCTTGCCGAGCGCTCAGTTTCAAAAGGCCTAGACATACAGCCGACATTGACGATCAGACCGGGCTACCGCTTCAACATTCTGGTTGACCAGGACCTGGTGTTTGATGACCGGCCCTGATCTTTCAGTGATGTTCAAGCCCTGTTTCTTGAGGACACAGTCAGATCAGGGACAGGCGAGTGGCCACCGCAGTTGCATGCTGCAGCGTGACGGCATCGAGCTTGTCTCGTGCCTTGTCGATCGATGTGCGCACTGTCGAATACTTGGCGTTGAGCAGATCGGCCACATCCTGCATCGTCTTGCCCTCCGCAACCCAGCGCAGGCACATCCTTTCGAAGGAGGTCAGATGGCTCGGAGCGGCTTGCTGGCACGGCATCCGGGGAAAGGAAAAAGCTGCATGCAGCATTGCGGCAGTCGCTGCTGCCTCGACAATGTCGAGCATGGCGGCGCGGTTCAAACAATGGGTGTCTGACGAGGCGAAGGTCAAGACCGCCTGATGACTAAAGCCGACCCGTATGGGGATAGAAAATCCCGCCCTGATACCATGGGCAATGGCTTCGTCGCGAAAGGCAACGACCTCGGCCCGTTCGGTCTCGAAGACCGGATCGTCAAGCGACCAGCAAAAGGGATGAACACCCCGTTTGACAGCACGGACGATCGGATCGATACGGCTGTAATTGTTGCGATAATAGCAATCCTGCCAATCAGTGGGATAATTGGAAACGGCCCGCCAGCGCGTGCCGTCCAGCCGGAGATAGGCAAAGAAGGGAAAACCGTGCTTTTCGCCAAACTCCGACAGGGCTTTCGTCAAAGCATGGGGATCACTGGCGGAGGAAATGGCTTCGATAAGGCTGTCAAATGGATGCTTGCCCATAGAGAGATCCTTTTCGGCAATGAGGGTCGATCACCGGCCGCCGAAGGTGACCGGTCAAGTGCGCATCGATTGAACTTTCAGAAAGAGCCAGCCCCGTGGGACTGCTGGCCAGCACAAAATAATGTCATCTACAACTGTTATGCAGACAAAGTTATAGCCGCGCATGTGCCGCGCGCAACTTTGACAGACAAAAGAAACAAAATTTAACAATGCGCGGTCTGTACCGGCAATGGAGTAACCGCTTGGATCGCGAAGGTGGACTTCGCGCATGTCCTGTTTTTGACCGATCCGGTTCTCAATGATCCTGGTTCTGACTGGCCTCTTGCCTTGGCCCTTGCCCTTGCGCGCGCTTTCTTGTCGGCAGCAATTCGACCTCGACTGCAGGCGTGAAGATGTAGCCGCCAAGTCGAACCGTCCGCAAAAGCATTGGCCGGTGCGGGTCGACTTCAATCTTGCTGCGGAGCCGATTGATATGCACATCGATGCTGCGATCGACCGGACGCGCAGCCCCCACTCTCGTCAAGGTGAGAAGCGTCTGGCGTGACAGGGTCTTGCCGCTGTTGCGGCAAAAGGCCCATAGCAGATCGAACTCCGCCGCCGTCAGATCGACCGGGCGACCGGTCGGATCCGTCAAGGACCGCCTATGGGGGTCGATAGACCACCCGTCGAAGAACAGGACCCGGCTTGTCGAGAGTGCGGCGGCACCAAAGGCTGCCCGACGCAAGAGACTGGCGACACGTGCCTTGATCTCCCGCAAGCCCAGTTTTTTGCGAAAAACAATCGTCGGCGCCCGCCTCAAGTGCTTCGATGCGAAGATTGGGATCGTCTGAGCCGACCATCAAGATGATGGCGACCGAGCTGGTCAGGCGAATGTCCCGGCAGAACTGAACGACATCATCGCAAGGGTCCGCCGAGCGATCCAGAATGAGAAGATCGATCCCTTTTGTGAGAAGCGTTTGTCGCAATTGCTCGATCGTCTCGACTGAGCGGATTTGGTATTCGGCCTGAAGGGCCTTCAAAATGCGCTGTCCAGCCCGATCGGAGAGGCTCAAGAACAAGACTTCGGCTTTGCGGCGCTTATCCTGCCTTGCCGGGAAAGAAGACATTGGCGATGTCGGCATGCGTTTGGCACTCCATGTCTGTCTCGCCACGGTCGCGAGACCCCATAGCGCCGTTCGGGTCATCTGACGATCTCAACCGGAGCGGGCAGGCCTGTCATTGAGATCAATTCTGTTCAGCTTGCCAAGTGACAAATCTGCTAGGGTGACCCGCCTTGTCAGCCGCAATAATTCTTCATCTAGATCGGAGACTTGCCGTTTGAACCTTGTTGCAGGTCATGGCATCTTCGACGTGCGGGCATAGAACCCAAACGAGGCCTGCTTATGCAAAACCTGCATCCAGATGCGCGGGAGAGCGCACCGCTGGTTGTTGTCTGCACGGCAGCAACGGAACTTTCGCTCTTTCTGAGACATAGTCTCGGAAGCGAAGGCATGACGGCAATCTGTGCCACATCGGCAAACGAAGGCTTTGACCACATCGTTAGCCAGGCGTCGGTGATCGCCCTTGTCGACTGTCAGCTTCCGGAAGCGGACTGGCTGCTTGAAGCGCTTTTGCATACTATGCCAGAAGAAGGCTTGACCATTCTGGCTCTGAGCGCTGATGACCGGGCATGCCCCCACTTAGGGCATCGGCAGAAGGGCCGCGTTCACAGCATTCACCGTCCACTTGACCCTGCCGGTCTCCTGAAGGCCATTCGACGCTTTGCGGGTCAGATGCGCGTCAGTGATCGCAACGGCCTGGTTTTTGCCGACATCAAGCTCGACATTGCCGCTCGCAAAGTCTGGCGGCAGCGCCGCGAGCTTCGATTGACGGGCATTGAGTTCGAACTGCTAGCGACCCTCATGCGTGAGCCCGGCCGGGTGTTTTCGCGCAAGAGCCTGATTGCGCAAGCCTGGCCCCCTGGCGTCTTTGTCGATACCCGCACGGTCAATGTCCATATCGGGCATCTCAGACGTCAATTGACCGCCCATGGCGAGCCGGATCTCATCCGCACGGTGCGCGGCTACGGCTATGCGCTCGATCGAATAGATCTCGACCTTGAGAGGGATCCATCATGAGCCCCACGCAGAACCGCCCCGGATCACAGCTTGTCCTTGAAGGCGGCAGCCTGATTACCGGTGATGGCAAGACGCATCTTGAAAGCGCATCGATACGGATCCGAGACGGCATGATCGTCGAAATCACACAAGCGCCGATCGAAGCGAGCAATGGCGAGACCGTTGTTTCGACCAAGGGATATCTGATGCTGCCAGGCTTCATCAACGGCCATGCCCATGCCACGATCGCAGGTCCGTCCATGCCGAGCGGCTCTCTGCCGCTCTCACTTGATGACGTCAGGTATCAACGCAATCGGCATCTGCTGTCGGGAACGACCTCGCTCATCAATGTCTGTGGGCTCGCCCTGCCGGAAGACCGCGACGGAGCGCTCGAGCCCCATGCGCTCGACATCCACATGACGAGTGCCCATACACCGCATAGCCTTGCAGCAGCCGATCAGATCGATGGTCAGGGGCTCACGGCGCGTCATCGATCAGCCCGGCTCGAGGAACTTGTTTCAAGGGGTTGCAGGGTGCTTGGCGAAGCTGGTGGCGGGCAAACACTCGGCGGTGGTGCCCAGGACTATCGTTTTATCCCTGATGCCATCGAAGAAAGGACGGGGATCAGGATCTCTGCACATCTGGCACGCCAATTGAAAGAAGCGGTGCTTGGGCGAAACCTCGATGGCAAGATGAGGATCAGCGAGGCAGTACTTCAGGACCTGCTCGATGAGCACGCGATCGATCTCACCGCCCGCGCGCTCGGCAACCTGCTGCGCATGAAGGTGCTCGCCCCCGTCCACTGCGCAAGGCTTGGTCTTGAAGAGATCGCCGCGGCATCGGCACAATTCCAGCTACCGGCGATCTTTCATCATGCCTTGCCAACCGCGACGACACTGATTGCCCTCGCCAAGGCCTATCCGAAGGCCCGGATGGTGGCAGCCCATGCCAATCATCCGTCTTTCCTGCCAGAGGAGGCATGCACTTTTGCGCGCGAGCTGAAAGCGCTTGGTGTTACAATCGACGTCTCGACCCTCGACATGATCGATAGCCGGTTTCGAAACCAACCTGACAATCTCGACGCGCTTGTTGATGCAGGTCTCATCGATACGCTTTCCACGGATTATGCCGGCGGCGACTGGGATAGCATCGCCTCTGCGCTTCACCGGACAACGAGAAAGAACGGCTGGAGCCTGCCGCAGGCTGTTGCACTTGCCACGGGAAACGTCGCCCGTGTCTTTCCCGAGCTTTTCGCCGATAGAGGACTGCTCGAAGTCGGGAGACGAGCCGATATCGTCATCGCAGAGCCGCATAACATTTCCAGGATCCGCCATGTCTACAAAGACGGTCGGCTGGTTGTATCAGATGGGGTTCTCTTAAAAGGTGTGGCCCGTGGATTGCAGAAATCAAAAACAAGATAGACGAGGCGGATCGTGTCCGGCATGACCCGCTGATCTCCTGAGGACGTCTAGCGGTTGGCACCACGGACCTCCTGGCAATAGAACCAGGCGGACAAGACGGAACTGGTCTCGTCAGCCTGGGCGTCAGAGAGCGTCTCCTCAACCCATTGTTCGCCCATGCTTACGCATTCCTTGCGGCTCTCGAAAGCCGAGAGGTGTTCGACCTGCGCCCCGCCGGCCAGAATCTGCACCACAACCAGAATAAAACCGGGCCCCATAAATTCCTCCGGAATATCTCAATATGGAGATACATGTTTCGCCTCTGCAAAAAAGGGGGGGCTCGGAATTTTGTCATCCGAGGACAATTCGCCTCAAGGCAGCCAGCCTCATGATGGCGAGCAATAAAGGCACACGGGTTGACCACAACGTGGCGCAAGGCAATCTCGGGTTCACTCGTTGAGGTCGTGCCATGAAGAGACAAGGCAGGTTAGAGGAGGACAGGGCAGGGGAAGTCGCCAGAGATCAGACTTTCCCACCCATCCTCCCCCTGATGTCGAGCGGGACAAATACGCTCGATACCGAAATCGAGACCCGTTCTTCGATGTCAGCGGCAGCCGATAACTTACCGATGGGGTCGATCCTTGCGATTTCGCGTCCATCCTTCCCGATCAGTAAGGATCGGATTGTCTCTCAGCAAATCCTCCTCTCCGGTCAGGCAAATCAGGAGGTGATCCACGTTCAGATCCACCGGCAATTTCGGTGCCGCCATCAGGCAAAGGCGATAGTTCTTAGGGATGAACACAGGCTGAGCTGGCCCGACGGTCGTGTACGGGTGAGTGCCTCTGGTCGGTCTTGAGGTCGGCGATCACAAGACAGCCCGGGCCCCGCTGCCGATATCAGACGACGAACTTGATTTTCTGCCAATCTTCCGAGACGGTGGATGACGACAATCTGGCACCGCAGTGCTGGCGGGACCTGATGACCAGCGCGCCGATATCTCTCGGCCGGAACACAGCGGATGTTTGATCTTACGATTGCTCTCTACAACGATCCCGAGACGGCGCGCAGACATCTGGAAAAGCTCCGTTGGCCGAAAGGGCCAATCTGTCCGCATTGCGGCAATGGCGACAAGTTCCGGATCATGAAATTTGCTGGCAAATCGACCCGGCCCGGCCTCTACAAGTGCAAGGAATGTCACAAGCCTTTTTCGGTCACCATAGGAACCGTGCTGGAGGGCTCCAACATCCCGTTGCACAAATGGGTTCTCGCCGCCCATCTCATGGGCGCATACCGCTATCGCATGAATGCCAATCAGTTGCACCGCATGCTTGACGTCAGTTACAGATCCGCCTGTCACATGACAGAGCGTATCGACAATGTCATGAAGTAGTCGACGGGACACGAGGATGGCCGGCCCGAAGCCTAATGCGCTCTGTTCTCGAGTGGTTGGGCATGTTCGCTGTGGCCTTCGGATCCCTCCAAGACCGTCTTGCCGGTCTTTGGCTCAGGCGGCGTATTGAGCAGGCGGCGAAGAACCTCATCGCCCTTCTGCTCATCGGTCTTTTGCGCGCGCTTGGCCATGTTCGTCCTCAATAGCCCCCAATAGCTTGCAACATCTGCCGAGCATGCTGCGACACCAAGGTTAGACCGCCGGCCAGCCTGTGACAATGATCGCAATTTGCCAATGTTTGCAAATCCAGCCTCCCTCCAATTGCACTGGTCACGTCCGCTTGAGGCTGGCACTCAGCAACGCGAAGACAGGTGATGGATTGCCTCTGCCGAGACATTCAACAGCGTCAATTGCGCGGCTGTATAGCTCGGAGATACCGCGATTGGTGAGCACCGAACGAAGCTTCAGGCTCAGATGCGCGCGGTCTATCGGTTCCCTGGGATCACCCTCAGGCGCCGTCAATGCACTCGAAAGCTTCCTGCCGGATCTCAAGGTGATCTGCAGTTTGGCCATGGTCTCCCGGGGGAAACGTGCCTCCGCCTCCTCGTCGATGGAGAGAATGACCCTCTCAGCCAACCGCACCAGATCCTTGCGGAAGAGAAGCGTCTCCGAGACAGGCAGGAATGCCTCTTCGCCCTCGACGGCGAGAACCGCCAGACAGAACGGAAGGCTGTATTGCAGACCGACGAGTGTTTGAGGCGCGCAGCTGTTGGCCAGTCGCAGCGCCTGAGAGAAAGTGTAAACGTCCATCCGTTCGATGTCATCGGCGACGAGGCCATGGCCGTGCATCAATTGGCTCAGCGCATCAAGGGCTGGATGGATGTAGCGACAACAGGCATAGGGCTTGAAATAGGTGTCCAAGATCTCGAACCGATGACCAAGATCAGCCATCAGCCGATCCTGGTCATAAAAGCGGTCATGGTCGAGAACGTCGATTGGACCGGTAAAGCCACGCTGTGCCAGGAAAAGCGCCTCAAGCCCCGTCCTTGCGCTAAACGCGATCCCCTCCTTGACCAGATTGCCGGTCGCCCTGGAATAACCGGAACTGCCATTGGCGCGCTGGTTCGGAGCCAGAACGCCGGCAATCGCCAGCCCCTCCGACAGAACCGGTTGCGAGACCCCAAGAAGGCGCCCGGCAGCTGCACACGCTGCAAAGGCTGCCCACCGGCCGGTCTGACGGGTGGCGATGGCGTCCGGCCGTTGCGAGGCTGCAATCCGAACCCCGACGTCATATCCAGCGATGAGCGCCGACAGGATCGCCGACCCGGTGACCTCTGGCAGACTTGCGCCAAGGGTCAGCACGGTTGGAATGACGCTCGCACCGGGGTGGCCGCGGGCTGCCCGATTGCCGTCGTCAATATCAAGTGCGGAAGCGCAAAGACCGTTATGCAGCACGGCAAGCCACAGGGAAGATTGTCGATCGTCAAACCAGACAGGCGCATCCCCCGTGCCTTGCATGTCGATGAGACCAAGGGCTGCATGCGGTGCTGCTGTCCCCGAACCCGCAATTGCGGCCGTTACAAGATCAAGCACGCAGCAAAGCGCAATCTCTTTCAGCTTAGGCTCGCCAGCCTCGACATCGATTTGAAGCGCATGTCGTGCAAGGCGTTCTGTCATGGCTGACATGATGTCCTGCCTTTCAAGCCAGATCTGATGCGCAATTATCCATCACGCAGTCTGAAGATTTGCGCGATACTTCTGAAACAGCGCTGCCACCACATAAAGGTCAAGCACCGGCAGTCCTACACAGGTGACAGAAAGCGGCGTGCCTGGCTGAAGATGCCAGTCTGATGTCTTTGATAGCTCTTGAATGCCAAGATGGGGCCCGAGTGCCTCGAGCGAAGAGCCGGTCCTCGAGAACTGCAGGGCAAGGCTCTGCGAGTTCCGTCGGGAGACCGTCTCCAGATCGTCACAGCCGACCTGACCTTGCCGCAGGACCCGCCGCAAGGTCTTGACCGGCACCTCATCGCCTCCCAGATGAAGAAGACAGGCGTTGCGCCTGAGCTCATCATCCTCGAAAACGGGCTTGTCGGAATTGGTGGCCGTGACCACAAAATCGGCGTCAGAAAGAAAGCGATTGTCTTCGACCGCGACGAGGTCAAAGGGCAGGGTTACAGACAGCGATGCCACAAGCGCTGTTGCGCTCTCGAATCTCAGAGCCTTGAGATAGACGCGGGCAATGCGAGGCGCTGCACGTTCGGCGAGTGAAGTAAGAATTGCCATGGCGATTGGCCCCGCGCCGAACAGGAACACAGTGATACCGTCTGTTTCGATCGGACAAAGGCCAAGCACCTTTGATGCATATGCGCCTGTGCGCGCCGCCGAAAGCGCAGTCGCATCGACGATTGCGAGCGGCTGCATGGTGAGTTTCTCCATGAGAATATAGGTTGATCGCGAGCGCCGAAGGCCCAAAAGCCGGTTGAAGGCATTGGCGCCGATGACCTTGACCCCGGCAAAATCGGGGTTTGCCCCATAGAGACAGGAGAGTTTCCAACCGAGCCTCTCACCTGCAAACTCCACGGGTCGGGTTTCAAGACCGGCGTCCTGCCAGAATACCTCCTCGGGAAGCGACAGCACAGACTTGTGCCCAAGCGCCCGCCCGTTTTGGATATCCGTCCAGGCCTGATCCAGCGCGTCATGCACTTCCGCCACTGCCAAACCTGCGCCACTTGCGGCAATCAGAGTTTCGTCAAGCAGAACGGGCTCCGCCAGATGTGGGGTGAAGCGCAATTTTGCGCAAAGGTGTGAAACGACCTGATTGGCTGGCATGCGACCTGCTCCTCCCGAATAGGCTTTGGCTGCGACAGGAGGAGATGATAGCGGACCGGGCAGGGTTGAGAGGCGAAGTCTTGGCAAAGAGTTGGCGAAGAACGCTGAAGCTCCGGCGTCATCTGACGTCGGTCAACACATCGAGTGAGCTCGTGCCCAGATTGAAGATCAAAGAAGCGACTTTGCCCTGATCCTTGCCGCATTTCGATAGGCACGCGGCGTCAACCCTGTTTCAAAACGAAAGGTGCGGTTGAAATTCGACAGGTTGTTGAAGCCGGCTTCGAAGCAGATATCGGTAATAGATGTCTGGGTCTCGCTCAGAAGCGTTCGTGCTCGCCAGACGCGAACGGAACGGCTGTAGTCGGAGAAATTCATGCCGGTCAGGCGACGAAAGGCGCGTGAGAAAGCGGAAGGCTCGAAACCGACCTCTTGCGCCACCTCATGCATTTGCGCGCCGGGATCCGATTGCAGGATCTGGATGGCCTGGTCGATACGCCGGTGCCTGCGATCCGACACCTGGTTGTAGATCGAGATGAAGTGCTCGCTGGCGAGCAGGCGCTTTTCAGCTGCTGCATCGATCGCCTCGAGGATTTCCAGGAAGAGCCCCAATCCACCCCGATGGCCGATCGCATGCAGTTCGAGGATCTTCTCGCCAATCAAGCTGGCGTCATTGCCCAAGATCTCGATCCCACGTTGCGCCAAGGGTTTGAGCCGGTGCAGCACATCGAATTCAGGGCAGACAGCCCGCACACCTATCAGGGCATCGGCATCAAACTGCAGGACCATATCCCGACCGGGAAGCGGCGGGGCGCCAGGGGTGATCCAGTTATGTGGCAGATTGGTTCCTGTCAGCATCAGATGTCCGGGGCGAAACGGGCCGATATAGTCCCCGACATAGGCAAAGCCACTCGCGTCCGGGATGAAATGGATCTCCCATTCGGGGTGGTAGTTCCAGATACAGATCGGATTGGGATAGTCGTCGCGGCGGATCAGATAGGAGGCGCCTCCGGGCAGGACGATCTGTTCACGCGTGGCGGTAAAGGTCTCGGAAGGAGACTGCGGGAAATCTGGTGCAATAGGCATGTGATGACTCATATAGCGGAGTACAGATGTCAAAATAGTATCATTTCTGCGACGAAGTCCAACTAGTTCGCGCTGACCTCTTCGGCAAAAGTGCCCCCGTCGATGGCGAGGGAGTTGCCATCAAGGGAGGAAATCATGACATCAAATCTTCTCCGCGCAGGCTGCGCGGTCATCGCTATCCTTGCCGCCTCGAACGCTCTGGCCGCTGCACAATGCACGGATGACGTTCGCATCCTGGCACAGCCACGCGATGGGCTCACACTGCTCGAAGACTATGTCGACGAGTTCGAGGCACTTTCCGGTGCCGGCTTCGAGATCAGCTATCTCAACGAAAACGATCGTCGCGCCAAGTCACAGGCCGATGCATCGACCGTTGGCAGCTTTAATGTCTATTATGTCGACGAAGCCAATCTGGCGCTGTTTGCCTCCTCCGGCTGGATCGTGCCGCTAGATGGCTTCTACCCGGCCGAATACGATTACAATGATTTCGATGCCGGCATGCGGGCGGCAGCCACCTATGACGGCAAGCAGTGGTTTGCCCCCGTCCAGGGCGGCGGCGACCTGATGGTCTATCGCACCGATCTACTCGAAAAGGCCGGCATTCAGCCGCCCAAGACCTGGGACGAGTATTTCGCAGCCGTCCAGAAGCTGCATGATCCGGCAAATAGCGTCTATGGTACCGCCTTGCGAGGCCAGCGTGGTTCGGGTGCCAATGTCTGGCGCTGGATGCCTTTCTTCAAGGCCAATGGCGGCGAGTGGTTCAAGGACGGCAAGCCAGCCTTCAACTCGCAAGCTGCCGTGAAGGCAACCGAGACCTATCTCGAACTCTTCAAGTATTCGGCTCCGGGCACGCAGACAGGCTCCTGGGATGAATCAACCGGTGCCTTCCGCTCGGGCAAGGTCGCGATCATCATCGAATCCGCACCGCTTGGCGGTATGTCCGTCGACAAGGCGCAGAGCCAGGTCGCTGACAAGGTTGCCTTCTCGGTTCCGCCGTCGCCGCTGCCGGGTGGTGGTTATTCCCACGGTTTTGCCATCGCCTCAAAGGCCAATGCGACAGACGAAGAAAAGGCCTGCGCCGGTCTCTTTGTTGCTTGGGCAACCTCCAAGGAGCAGGAGGCCCGTCGCCTTGCCGCCGGCCAGCCGGGCGAATTGACCCGCACCAGCACCTATCAGAGCCCGGAATATG
The DNA here is from genome assembly GCF_014237835.1 of Rhizobium sp. AQ_MP. GTDB lineage: Bacteria > Pseudomonadota > Alphaproteobacteria > Rhizobiales > Rhizobiaceae > Allorhizobium. The sequence continues at coordinate 26,461 of NZ_JACJVI010000015.1, read as the reverse complement.
CCAAGACCTTCGGTCAGAACCTCGCCGACGCCATGGCAGCCACGGGTGAGAAGACCACTGTCACTTTCTGGCAAGATCCACGCTGGCAGGAACTGGGCAATCAGTGGGGCATCATGCTGGAAGAACTGATCACTGGCAGCCGCACCGACATCAAGGCGACGCTGTCCGAACTCGAAGCCTTCGCCGCCAAGCTTTAAGGCCCCCAAGCAGCCAACTCGGGCGCGTCCGACGACGCGCCCCTTTTTTCTTCATCAAAGGATCTGCCATGCGCCGCGGTCGCTCGCTGCCTTATGTCTTCCTGGGCCCGACCCTGGGCATCCTGATCATCCTCGCTCTGGTGCCAACGCTCTATGCGGTGAATATATCGCTACAGAACCGCACGCTGTCGGCGCCCGATGCTGACTATGTCTGGTTTGCCAATTATCTCGCGCTGTTCTCAGACGCCCGTTTTCTCAACGCGCTCTGGGTTTCCTTCAAATGGGAAATCATCAGCGTTACAGCCACCATGGTGACCGGGTTGACCCTCGGCATTGCCATGTTCGAGGCCGCAAGCCCGAAGCTGCGCAATCTGCTCTGCGTTCTCTTCATCATTCCGGTTCTTTTGCCGCGTGTCTGTGCAGCCTTCGTCTGGAAGTTCGCCTTCCACCCACTTTATGGCGCATTGACCTGGCCGGTTCGCGAACTGACCGACATCACGCCGGATATTCTCTCTACGCCGCTTGGCGCGCTTCTCGCCGTTGCCTTTGTCGATGTCTGGCAATGGGGCCTGTTCTTTGCCGTCATCATTCTGAAGCTGTTGGAATCCCTGCCGCCGCAACCACTTGAAGCTGCGCGGATCGACCGCGCCACCCGTTTCGAGATTCATCGCTTCGTCACGCTGCCAATGCTGAGAGCGCCATTGATCAGCCTCCTCCTGGTCAAGGCGATCGAAAGCCTGCGCTCCTTTGACCTCGTTTATGTCATGACCCGTGGCGGCCCTGGCATCTCCACCGAAACACTCGACATGTATGCCTATTCCCAAGGCTTCATCGAAGCCGGCAAGATTTCCTACGCCTCCTCCATGGCCGTCATCATGATGGTGCTGACCATCGTCACCTTCACATTCACCTGGAAGAGGCTGAACCGATGAAGCTCTCGACTTATCTGCTCAGGGTCATTCTGGTTCTTGCTGCAGCGCTTGTCGTGCTGCCGCTGCTGTGGACCTTGCTCAACGCCTTTAAGACCAATGCCGACCTTCTGGTCTCGACGCCGAAACTCTTCTTCCAGCCGGTGCTCGACAATATGAGCTATGTGCTGAACCGCCGCTCGGTGGCGCGCGCGCTGACCAATTCTCTGATCGTATGCACAAGTGCCGTGGCACTCGGCGCTGTGCTCGGCGTACCCGCGGCCTATGTGATTGCCCGTTTCAAGAACCGGCTGACCGCAGAAGCGCAGTTCTTCGTCCTGTCGCTGCGCTTCCTGCCGCCGGTGGCAATTGCTATTCCCATGCTGGTCATCTGGCTTGGGCTCGATCTCTACGATACCCGCCTGTCGCTGATCGTGACCTATCTCATCGTCACGGCCTCGATCACCATCTGGCTGTCGGTGCCGGCATTCGAACGTGTCAGCCTGCATGTCGAAGAGGCGGCCCGCGTCGATGGCCTGGGGCCCTACGCCACCTTCTTCCGCATCGCGCTGCCGATTGCGCGGTTCCAGGTCTTCGGCGCCATCGCCTTTTCCTTCGTGCTCGTGTGGAATGAATTCCTGCTTGCCATGATGCTCACCACATCAAGCGCCAAGACCCTGCCGATCATCGCCTCAGAGATGTCGCAGCTCGGCATGAACGTGCCCTGGGGCATCTTGAACGCCGCCGTCGTCCTTCTCTCCCTGCCACCGCTGATCCTGCTTGGGGTGCTGGCTGGAGGCCTCAATGCCGCATTTTCCAAGAAATCCGATCAAGGTTGATTATCCCATGAAAGCACTTGTCCTCGAACGTGTCGGCGAACTCTCACTGCGCGACATCGATCTACCCCAGGAGATGGGGCCGGACGACGTCCGCATTCGCATCCACACCGTCGGCGTATGCGGCAGCGACGTTCACTACTATACCCATGGCCGTATTGGCGATTTTGTCGTCAACGAACCCATGGTGCTCGGTCATGAGGCGGCTGGAACCGTGACCGAAGTCGGTGCCAAGGTCACGCATCTGAAACCCGGTGACCGGGTCTGCATGGAGCCCGGCATTCCCGACCCAAAATCACGCGCCTCGCGGCTTGGCCTCTACAATGTCGATCCGGCCGTTACCTTCTGGGCAACGCCCCCGGTGCATGGGGTGCTGACAGCTGAGACGGTGCATCCGGCAAGCTTCACCTACAAGCTGCCGGACAATGTCTCGTTTGCAGAAGGCGCGATGGTCGAACCCTTTGCGGTTGGCATGCAGGCCGCAGCCCGCGCAAAGATCACCCCAGGCGACACAGCCGTGGTGACCGGCTGCGGCACGATTGGCATCATGGTCGCACTTGCGGCTCTTGGCGGTGGCTGCTCGCGCGTGCTGATTTCGGATCTTTCTGAAACCAAGCTGAAGCTTGCCGAAAGTTATGGCGGCATCACCGGGGTCAACCTCACGCAGGTCGACCTCGTCGAAACCGTCAACAAGGAAACGGACGGCTGGGGTACGGACATCGTCTTTGAATGCTCGGGCGCGGCTGGCGCGATCAAAGACCTGTTCAAACTGGTTCGACCGGGCGGCACGGTGGTGCTGGTCGGCTTGCCGCCCGAACCGGTCGCCGTCGACCTTGCGGCCGCTTGCTTTCGCGAATGCCGCATCGAGACCGTCTTCCGTTACGCCAATGTCTTCGACCGGGCGCTGGCATTGATCGCCGCCGGCAAGGTTGATCTCAAGCCCCTGGTATCCGGCACCTATGGGTTCGAGCAGTCGATCGAGGCCTTTAAGCGTGCAGCAGAAGGCAGGCCGGAAGATGTGAAGTTGCAGATCATCCTGGACGGGGAGGGCAAGTGATGGCCACTGTCGAATGCCGGGCTATCCGCAAGGTCTATGGCGCGCTGGAAGTCATGCGCGACTTCGATCTGAAAATTGATGACCATGAATTCGTCGTCTTCCTCGGCCCATCCGGCTGCGGGAAGTCCACCATGCTGCGCATGATTGCCGGCCTCGAAGATATCTCCGGCGGTGATCTCTTCATCGGTGGCGAGCGGATGAATGACCGCGATCCTGGCGACCGCGGCATTGCCATGGTCTTCCAGAACTATGCGCTTTATCCCCATATGAGCGTGCGTGAGAACATCACCTTCGGGCTCGAGCGGGCAGGCACGCCCAAGGCTGCAATCGAGGAGCGCTTGGCACCGGTGGTCGAGGCACTCGGTCTTGGCATCTACCTCACCCGCAAGCCGACCGAATTGTCGGGCGGCCAGCAACAGCGCGTGGCGATCGCGCGTGCCATGATCAAGACGCCTGAAGTCTTTCTGTTTGACGAGCCGCTCTCCAATCTCGATGCGAAACTGCGTGGCAGCCTGCGCGTGGAGATTGCCCGGCTGCACCGCGATCTGAAGACGACCAGTATCTATGTCACCCATGATCAGCTTGAGGCGATGACACTTGCCGACCGGATCGTGCTGATGAAGGACGGCAGGATCGAACAGATGGGAACGCCGGAAGAAATCTACCAGAAGCCGGCCACTGTGTTTGCGGCCGGGTTCATCGGCACGCCGAACATGAACTTCCTGACCCTCGACAAGGCGGGCGAGGATCTCGTGGACACTCATATAACTTTGCCAACACCTTTCCCGGTCAAGCCCGGCCCGGTCACCGTCGGCATCAGACCCGGGGCACTGCGTCTGAGCACGGACCAAGGTGCGATCCGGGGCCGGGTCGAGCGTAATGAGTTCCACGGCGAAACGCGGCTCTTGACGCTCAGCATAGGCTCAAACGAACTCTCTGTATCCGTGCCAGCTTCACTCCGTGTAACGGAAGGCGAGGTGCTCGGTTTTGATGTCGCTTCCGACGACCTTCACCTCTTTGATTCTGCAACGGGAGATCGACTCGTTTGAGGCTGATCCTGTGGGAAAGGGGCAGAGGATCAGCCTCGCCTCTGCCGTTTCGATGCGAACGCTGTCGCGTTCTGATAGCCCCAACACTGCAGCCAACTTGACCTCTTCCAAGCACGAGTTATACCGTTTTTGAAAAACAGTTTAACTCGTGGCATAAGGCCATGAAGTCGATAGACCTCATGTGCCGAACGATGCTTGCGGAGCTGGACCAGCGCTCGTTTGGCGCCGCTTGGATAGCCGAATTTCCTTCCACGGGTTGTTTCACCCCAGCGAACATCAAGGGGCAAAATACTGGTACTGCGACATTCCAGACGGTCATGGTGGCACGAAACGCCGATGTGTCGGTCCGGCCGATGACCCGGTTCTATCTCAGCGCGTAGCAGATCATAGGCGAGACAAGGACGATTTGCGCACCCGTAGGCACCTGGTCAACACCTTGACGCGTGAGGGCGGAATGGTCGCCCCCGATGCCATGTCCGGTGACATAGTCGAGGCCCTTGCCGAGGTTGGCCTTTTTCGGCTCAGAGGCGTGCTTATCGGGACGGTGGCCTTTCAGTGCTATTCAGGGCTGCTGGGCATGCGTCTTCCCATGGCTGCGATTTTAACTGGAGACGCAGATTTTGCTCAAGACTACGCCATCAGTCAGGAAGTAGCAGATAGCCTGCCTCCGATCGTCGAGCTGCTACAGGGTGTGGACCCCAGCTTCCGACCAGTTCCCATCGATCAGGATCTGCTGCTTCGACCGCGTTCCAAAACGCCGGGGGGGGATACCGGGTTGAGTTCCTGACGTCCTACCGCGGTTCAGACGACAATATCGACCAGCCGGCAAAGATGCCGGCCCTCGGTGGCGCCAGCGCGGATCCCTTGCGTTTTCTCGACTTCCTCATCCGGGATCCGGTCAGGACAATGCTGCTACACCGGAGCGGGGTCCCGGTTGTTGTCCCTGATCCGTCTCGGTATGCGGTCCATAAGCTCGTCGTCGCCAGCCGAAGGCACACTGACGGACAAGGCCTGGTGAAACGCAACAAGGACATTCGTCAAGCTGGTCTTCTCTTCGACGCCCTGCTGCAGACCCGGCAATCTGCCGAACTGGCGCTCGTCTACAATAAAGCTTGGGAGCGTGGCTCCGCATGGCAGGATGCCATTCGAACCGGGGCGGGCATGCTACCGGCACAGGACGCAGAGCGGCTCTGGCGGTCGATCAAATATGAGGAGGTCTACCTGCACGCCTACAAGACCGTGTCTGAGGCCCGCGCTGGCATTGGCCGATATCTGACCTTCTACAACAGCCGACGCCCACATTCATCCCTTGACCGGCAGACGCCGGATCAGGCCTACTTCAACGCGCTGGCACCAATGATGGTGGCGGCATAATCGAGGTGGAAATCCACTTAGCGAAACGCCCGAAACTGTTCAGACAAACCGAGCCAGCTCTAAGCCCAGAGTGTTCATCTTCGGCTTTGAGGAAGATCGCATTGAGGACCGGTCCACTTTGTCGATCGTCAGGCATTTCGGCTGGGTGTATCCACTACGTTTGAACACGTCGCCGCCGGCCGTCGACTGCGGCCATCGCCGCACCGCCGAGAACAAGCGGAAGCGCGCTCAGAAAAGCGTGGGACAAAGCCACATCGAACAAGAGCATGTCAGCGAGTATCGGCCAGGTGATTGCAAGATACTCGAAAGGCGCGAGCAACGAAGCCTCAGCGTGCCGGAACGCCAATGTCATGGCGATATGCGCAAATCCTCCGAACAGCCCCGCAAGAACAAGCATGATGAGCTGATACATGTCGGGCGCCATCCAGCCAAAAGGAATGGTTGCAATACCGCCAAGCATGGAGGCGATGACGAAGTAGAAGGCGATTGCGCCCGGGTTCTCTGTCCGGCTGAGGCTGCGCACCATGATCAGCGCAAAGGCAGTAAGCACACCCATCAGCAGTCCAAAGACATAGCCCCATAGCCGATCGCCGCTGAAACTAGAGTTTCCCATTTCAGGCCAAACCAGGATGAGAACGCCTGCGAGCCCTAGAACGACGCCGCCGACGCGCCAGACCGTCACCCGTTCCGACAACAGGAGAACGCCCGCGATGCTGGTGAATGTCGGCGACAGATAGCTGAGCAGCGTTGCTTGCGCGAGGGGTAGTCTCGCAATCGAAGCGAATGACGCAAACATCGCGGCGGCACCCAGGCTTGAGCGAAGAAGATGTCCCAAGGGTCGCTTGGTCGAGAGACCATGCGGAAACTCACCGCGGATCCATAAAAAGATCACAAGCGGGATCAGTGCAAACGCAGAGCGAAAGAAGACGATTTCTCCGACGGGTACCTCGGTCGATATCGCCTTTATGCAGATCGACATGCCGGCGAAGAGACAACCGGACAAGATCCGCAAGGCAATGCCAAAAGGGGGATTCTCAGAAACTATGCTCACTCTTTATCCTTGGCGTCGATATTTGCTGTGCGCAAATTGAAATCGCGCGTTGGTATCAGCATCAAAGGGTGCAGGAGGTGGATAGGAGCGGTAACGAGGGAGTGCGACAACGAAAAACGCGCATCCACAAGCAAGGCTCCAACCAAACGAGTTCGTAGACTGATCTTGTCGAAATCGAGCCAATCTCTCACCTGATCCGGTTCGCTTGGTCCCCGGACATCATGCTGGGCTCAAGAGTGACAATTGTCCGCCCCGCTTCACGCTGCCAGACTAAGGCGACTTCGTACCCCTGCGCGACAGGTAGTTGGTGAACCAGCCGGCAGCGACCCCGACAAGCACACCGAGCGCCTTGACCACGGCATCTTGAAACTCAGGGTGTCGCGTCTTGGAGGCGAACTGAACCAGCTCGATCACGAACGCGGCGAAGAAAAGCACGACGGTTATGGAAAGGACCCGGCGCGGATAGGCGATGACAAACAATGCCGACATCTCGAGAAAAGCGAGTGCACGATCAAGATGGTTCGAGGTGATGGTGGGTGGTCTCGCCTCAATCGGTACCAATGTGACGAAGACGATGAGGGCCAACCCCGTCCAGGCGGCAAAACGAACGAATCTGCGAATGGTCATCAATCCATGATAGCAACAAGGGTGCCGGCCGCAAGGAAACAGGCGCCGATGAAAGCCCCCATACAGTACGGCTATGGATAAGGCTGACCTACGCTCGCACGGCATTCGGGCTCGATCACCCTCCACCGATGCCGGGCAATATCGGGCATCCGGCGTGGCACCGCTCGAGGCGCAACGACCAGCTTGATTTGTAAATTGAATCTGCCCCTGTCCGCTTCAACCCGACGGCCTACGATCGATTCATCGAAGTAGACACAACCGACATCGACCTGAGATCCCGCCGATGCTCGGCCATGGGGATCATCTCACGCACCCTCTCGACCACTGTCCGGTCGAGTACAGCATTGATCACGCCGATCTCCCGATCCGCCGTTGCAATCACACGTCCCCAGGGGTCGACCACCATGGAATGCCCGAACATCACCCGCTCCTCACCATTGGGAGCACGGTAACTGCCACACTGGCCACAAGCCACGAAGTAACACTGAAATTCGATCGCCCTGGCTCGGCACAAGACCTCCCAGTGATCTCTACCGGTCTGCTGCGTGAAGGCGGCTGGGAGGATGATCAGATCGACATCCAACCCTGCCAGATGATCAAACAGCCGAGAAAAGCGCAGATCATAACAGATCGCGCAACCGACCCTGAACCCACCTATCTCATAGACAAGCAGCCCATCTCCCGCTGCGACCACGGCTGACTCAGCATAGACTTTGCCATCTGGTGCCGTGATGTCGAAGAGATGGATCTTGCGATAGCGGCCAATCTCCGTCCCTGAGGCATCAAAGACCACAGAAGTGTTGAAAATCGTACTCGCATCGGGACGGTGCTCCAACAGGCTGCCGGCATGAATGGCGACACCGGCCTCGCGGGCAAAGGTCCGAACCATTTCATAGGCCTCACCACCGGGCACCAGATCAGCCGCCTGCCGCTTCTCCTCCGGTGTCCCACCGGTCCAGTCGAAATGCTCCGGCAAGACCAGGAGATCGGGCTTTGCCCCAGCACAGGCGTCGCGCATCAAACGCAGAGCCTGGGCGAGATTGGCCGAACGATCCGGCTGCGAGTTCATCTGGATGAGTGCGATGTTCATGAAACTGGATCACTTTCAAAAGCAAAGATGGAAAGGCCGTCAGCCAGGTGAGCCCGCAATCGGAGTGAACGCTTCTGGCGCTCGATCGCGAAGCGGGCGAGTACTTCCATGCGTTGCCGCTCGGCGACGAATACCCCTTCGTGATCGGCGAGCACGGCATAGCCTGGGAGCACGGCGGCGGCCCCGCAGGCTATTGGCACGTTGATCGAGCCGCCGACGGCAATCTTGCGATTGGTGGTTCGCGATGAGCGACCACGGCACCAGACAGGCAGGCCCACCGATACGATCTCCTCGAGATCGGTTGCCGGCCCGTCGATGATGATGGCTGCAGCCCCGCGCGCTTTCGCAGCAAGGGCAACGCCACCACCAACACAGGCGATATCATCCCGGTCGACCCGTGAAATGACCAAGATGTCGCCGGGCTGTACAAGGTCGATGGCTTTGTAGATTACAGCGCCGTCTCGACCGGGTGCGGCAACGGTGAGCGCCTGGCCTGACACGCGCGCAGGCATGACCGGCACTATGCCCTCACCGACGAAGCCCAAATGTTCGACATGTCCGATAGTGGCCGTCTCGGTCTGCGAGAGCAGGTCAATGAGCGCCTTCGACAAAGGAGGCTGGTTGGGTTCCACCTGATAGTCTGTCAGCATCGTCATCTCCTGCCCTCGCATTTCCCGCCTATTCAGATCTCGCCGCTCCGACCCACTCAGACCGGGCGTTCGCCCGAGGTCGTCGTGCGATGCATGATCCGGATCGTATTGGGGTCGAAGCCATCACGCCGATGCATGGTGCAGCGATTGTCCCACATCATGATGTCGCCCTCCTCCCAAGACTGGATGAAGATGTCGCCCTGGCCGGTGGTGTGCGCCCAAAGCTCCTCGAGCAGGCTGAAGCTCTCGTCCTGCGGCATGCCGACGATCCAGGCGCCCTCGATCGTGCCCCCGAGATAAAGCGCCTTGCGTCCGGTCTCGCCATGGGTGCGGACCAGCGGATGCACCACCCCATCCCATTCCCGAAAATCCCTGCTGGTCGGCTCCTGCTTGTTGAGGCGAAGCTTGCCGGTCTTGTCATAGACGTTCTGGAAGAAGATCTGCCGGCCCGTGATGGCCTTCTTCAGCGCCTCTGGCAGGCTCTCATAGGCGAGATAGGTGGAGAGGAAGTAAGTGTCTCCACCTGAAGGCGGGACCTGGATGGCCCGCAGGATGGCGCCGGCCGGCGGGCGCTCGTAGAACCAGGTGTCGGTATGCCAGGTGGCCTCGCTATTGCCGAGTGCACCGCTCGGCTTGCCGTCCTTCATCTGGTTCGAGATGACGAGGATCTCCGGGTGGGTCGGGTGTCCTCCCTCCTGCAGCTGCTTGGGATGGATGACGAAGTCCCCGAAATGACGGGAAAACCGCACCTGATCGGCGTCGCTGATTTGAGTACGCTTGAACCGCAGCACACCATATTCGAGCCAGAGCCTGCGCAGCTCCGCGATATCCCGGTCATCATAATTCTGAAAATCGAATCCCTCTACCTCGGCGCAGACATTGGTGGAGTTTTGCGTCGCGTGGATTTTTTCCTTGAGCATCATGGTCCTGTCTCCTTGAGATGCGGTGAGGAGGCCCTCAACCGATACGGCAATCAGCCGTTGTCAAACCCTAGGCCGGTGCTTGCCCGGCGCTCCAATAGTGATCGGCCACGATTGATTGGCGCGGCCGATCATTTGCAATTTCAGTGGGAAAGCAGCTGCACATCCTCAGGCGCCACCACCATGTGCAGCACAGCGCCAAGCTCGGGCAGATCGTCGGTCTGAGAGGAGGTCAGAACAAGCGCGACCGAAAGTCCGGGCGCCAGTTCGACCGTAAGCTCCAGCTGGGCGCCGAGATCGACAATTCGTCTCAAGCGCCCCGAAAGCCGATTTACGCACCCGGCGAGCGCGCCGGCCTCTGTCACCAGATGGAGATTTTCAGGACGAATACAGATAAAGCCGGTCTCAGGTGTCACCTTCTTCTTCGCCGAAATCAACGTCAGCCCACTGTAATCGAGCATGACCTCGGTTCCGTGCAGAGACGCCTTCCAAGAGGAAAAGGGGATCAGGTTCGATCGCCCGATGAAATCCGCGACGAAACGCGACTTCGGATTGCGGTAGATCTCGCCTGGCCGCCCTTCTTGCGCGATTTCTCCGCCCCACATCACGACAATTCGGTCAGACATGGCCATGGCCTCTTCCTGGTCATGGGTGACGTAGACGAAGGTCATGCCAAGTGCGGCCTGGATCTCCTTCAATTCGATGCGCATGGCTTCGCGAAGCTTCAGGTCGAGATTGGACAAAGGCTCATCGAGAAGAAGGACAGAGGGACGTGGTGCAATCGCGCGCGCAAGAGCTACGCGCTGCTGCTGGCCACCGGAAAGCTCGCGGGGATAGCGCTCGGCATAACCGGAGAGATGCACGCTCTCCAAAGCCTCGGCGATGCGGCCCGCCACCTCTACCTTTGGCACTTTGCGCATCTTGAGACCGAAACCAACATTCTCGGCCACGGTCATATGCGGGAAAAGCGCATAATTCTGGAAGACGAGGCCAATATTGCGGTGCTCGGGCGAGACGCGCACCTGGCTCTTGCCGCGAATCCTGATGTCCCCGGAAGACGGCGTCGCAAAGCCGGCGATCATGTTGAGGGTCGTGGTCTTGCCGCAGCCGGACGGGCCCAGGATGCTGACGAATTCACCACGCGGGACAGAAAGGCTGAGATCCCGGACAACAGGTACGGTGCCATAGGATTTCGTGATGGATTGCAGTTCGATGTCGAGAGCAGTCATTTGCTTCCCCCATGCAGTTGGGCGGAAAAGCCGCCGATTTTCTCAAAAATGAAGATGGCCGCCAGGATGAAGATCATCGAGGCGACATTAACGGCCGCCATGACCGGATCGAGGCTGTATTCCAGGTGATTGATCACCTTGATCGGCAGCGTGGTGTCTCCCGGCCGGACCAGGAAGACGGACAGTGGAATGTTGTTGAAGGAAATGATGAAGGCGAAGGTGACGCCCGACAAAAGCCCCGGCTTGATCAGAGGCAGCAGGATGTAACGCAACCGATCAAAGCGACCGGCACCCAGTATCTGGGCCGCCTGATCGAGCCCTCGGTCGAAATTGGCGATCGATCCGGCCACCATGCGGGTGACGAAGGGCAATGTCAGGACCACATGAGCTGCAATGAGGGCTTCCGTCCCGAGAAACTGCTGCAACCCAAGTTGCGAGATGAACAGGACAACCGCCACACCCTTGACGATCTGCGGTACAGAGAGCGGTGACAAGAGGAAGGACATGACGACATCGCTCTTCGGGAAGCGCTCGAAAACGATGGCGTAGGCAGCCATAAGTCCCGCCAATCCGCTGATCGCACTGACGATCACGGCAATCTTGACGCTCAGCCAGAAAGGTTCAAGCCAGCGTGGATGGACGAGATCCGCATACCAGCGAAGCGTCCAGTCGCGCGGATCGAGTGTCACCTCGGAGGTCGGGCTGAACGAGGCAGCAAGAACAACGATGATCGGCAAGGTGATGAAGACAAGCACTGCCACAAGCGCAACCCAAAACAGGAAACTGGAAATCCGGTTCATGACGTCACTCCTCCCCGGCCACTCAGCCTCAAGCGTCGGCGTGCCTCAAAGCGGATCCCGAGATAGGACACCCCGAGCATCATCAAGAAAAGTACGTTGGCCATGACGGCCGCAAACGGCCAGTTGACATAAAACAGCACCTGCTCGGCGATCATCGTGGCGATGACCTTGAAGCCTGCACCGCCCAGCAGGGCAGGGGTGGCATAGGCACTGGCTGTCATGGTGAAGGCGATTAAAAGTGAACTGATGATGCCGGGTAAGGAAAGCGGCAGCACGACATGGCGCATGACGCTTGCACGCGAAGCACCCAGCACTTGCGCTGCCCGTTCCAGATTGGGATCGATCCCCTGAATGCTGGTCATCAGGGACAGGATGCCGAAGGGCAGCACCACATGGGTGAGGCCGACGACGACCGCGAACATGTTCTTCGACAAGGGCAGGGGAGAGGCAATCAGCCCAAGATGCAAAAGCGCATCATTGAGGAAGCCGCGATCTTCCAGAATGATCAGCCAGCCATAGGTGCGAAGAACGACACCCGCAAGCTCGGGTGCCAGCGCCAAGGCGAAGACCAGCGCACGCGTCCGCCCCCTGGCCCGCGCCAGATAATAGGCAACGGGATAGCCAAGCACCGTGACGCAGACCGCAACACACAGCGACATGCTCACAGTCCGAAGAATGCCAGGAAGCGAAAGCCCATCGGTCAGGAAGCGCTGATAGCTCGCCAGTGACGGCAGACCGGATACTGGATCGGTAAAACTGAGCCCGATCATCATGCCCATGGGAAGCGCAAAGAAGATCAGCAGCATGAAAACAGAAGGGGAGAGCGCAAGATAGATATGCGCTGGCCCGACTGCCGGCGAATGCCTCGCCGGCAGGACAAGAGAAACAGTATTGGCCATGGGATTACCTCGCCGCCGGAACGACGTCGCGGTCCCAGCGCTGAGACCATTCGGGCATGCGCTCGGCCATCACGGAAAGGTCGGGCAGATGCAGTTGATCGAGCTCTGCCTCAGTGATCTGGCGATCACGAAGCTCGTCAGGGACATCGATATCCGTGCGAGCGCTGCCGACACGATAACCTGCGACCCAGGCCTCCTGGCTGGATTTTCGAAGGAAGAAGTCGATGAATCGATAGGCCGCTTCCTTGTTTTCAGCACCGACGGGCACGCTGAGCGTCGCAATCAACGGGATCGTGCCTTCCGACGGCCGGACATAATCGACGGGTGCACCGGAATCCACCAGCAGCTGCGCCCGTCCGTTCCAGAATGGCATGGCCCAGACCGAGCCGTCCTTGATGTAGCTTTCAAGCAGTGCCGAGGACTGCTCGAAGCCGATCGACTGGCGCGCAATAGCAGCCATGGCGGCAAAACCTGGATCGAGATTGTCGACCAGTCCGCCGCCATTCATGACGGACATCACCTGAAGGAGATTGACGGCCATGACGTTCTGAAAGGTCGGCAGGATCACCCGACGCGACAGCGCAGGATCGAGGAGCAGGCTCCATGACGACGGTACGCCCTCGATGTGATCGGTCCGATAGAGCAGCGACATGTACTGGACTTCATGCACAGCGCCACAAGGCCCGGCAGCGTCCGCAATACGTGAAGACAGATGAGCCAGTTCTTTGATCACGTCACTCGGTAGTTCTTCCAACAGACCGTCCTTGCATCCCTGCAAAGCCTGGGCGGCCGTCATCACGACGACATCGAAGCCTGGCTTGCCACCCGTTGCCTTGATTTTTGCATAATCCTGCGACGATGAGCCGACAGCGTCATACACAACACGAATACCCGTCTCGGCTTCAAACGGCTCGATAATCCGCGAACGGATGATCTCCTCATAGGGGCCGCCATAGCTGTTCAGCACGAGCTGATCCGCAGCCACCGAACCCGCATCACCCACAAAACCAATCAACGGAAAAAGACCGACGATCACACGTCGCATGTCCATGGCAGTTCTCGCTCTCTTCTGGTTGTTCCCAACCAAAAGATGCAGCGGCGAGCACAGGGGGTCTAATATCGAAGGCGGCAGATTCATCGTCAGGGAAGAACAAATGATCACGTTAACAACTGCCATGCCCTGTCCCACGACAGCAATCGGGAAGCCGACCATATCGCGGTCCTAGGCTAAATTTTGCTCATGGCGCAGGACGACAAAACACGCTCAGACGAAGCGGCGAGCGAAAATGATGACACAGGCGGTTCCAACTCCAAGCGTTGAAGCCTGGCGACACGCTGGTGACGGTTGCTACCCAATAATGCAGATTTGTACCCCAAGCCCACATCGCATCACGGTCGAATTCGTGGAAGAATCTGCCGGCCAACAAACATCGCTGAGCCGACTGGCTCGGTGAGGCTGCATAGGAAAGGGTCCAACATGGTCATGCAGTTTCGGATGCTTCTTGACTGCCTGGACGCAGCAGTCTGTGACAGCGCCCTCTCGCAAGCTCTGACGTCTTTTGCGAACTGTAATGGTTTCGACTATCACGCCTATCTTGGTCTTGAAGGGGGCAGCCGAGACTATTTTGGCACCTTTCCGACAGACTGGCAGGACCTTTATCTCAAAAACAATCTTGCTTGCCTCGACCCTGTCGTCCGTCAGGCGAAACGCAGCAGTGGCACCTTCATATGGTCGGCCACCGGCTGGCTTCATTCGAGGGACGCCAAGTTGCGCCATTTCGCGAGCGATGCCATTGAGCACGGCATCACCCACGGTCTGGCGATCTCAGCCAGGACGAGTTTTGACCGGCAGCTAATCTTGAGCTTTGCAAGTTCTCATGGCGATTACTGGAGACCTGGGACCCTGGAATTGAGCGATGGTGTCCCCCTTCTGATGGAGCTTCATCACCGCCTGAAGGAGCTCCGACAAACCGTGCCCCAAGTTCCTGCCAGGCCGTTGTCTTCACGTGAACGCCTCTGCCTGATCTGGGCAGCCAAGGGGAAAACCGCCATCGAAACGGGGACACTCACACAGCTGTCGCACCGGACCGTTCAGTCCTATCTGGACACCGCACGCTCTAAACTCGGGGCAGCCACGGTCGCGCAACTGGTGGCAAACGCAAAAGACATGAAGCTCATCTGACGATCTAGGTGAAATCTCGCCGAGTTCGCGACTGATATCGGAAGTTCGTCTTGGCTACTGGTTGAAGGCCGTGATGAGGGGTTTGCCAAAGAGGCGCGCCCATGCCGTGGCACTCGTACGTTGAATATTCATGATCGAGGTGCCACGGGTCCACCAGACATTGGCAGGCGCAACAATCAAATCTGGATCATGCAGCATGGAATGAATGACAGGCCAGACGATGAGTTGTTCATAGCACATCAAGGGGGCGATCCTTGTATGGTCGACATGAACGATCGGGTTGGCAAAGGAATGCGCCCGAGCGCCGCCTCGATCGCCAAGGACCTTAAGCCACGGCTGCCACATCGAGCCAGGGACCGGCATCCGTTGACGATACACAATGGCACTACCGGACGCATTCAACGAAACCAGCACATTGTCGTAGCCGTCTGCGTCAACGACCACCGTGCCAGCGATCACTGTGATCGCCGTCCCTGACAGCTCTCTTTGCCACAGACGAGCAATGGCCGGCGTCCAGAAGCCAAGCGCACTTTCCGGGAGGACGACAACGGTTCGCGAGGCATGCTGCGAGACAGAGCGGTGAATGATTGCCATCAAGACGCCTTGTCGCTCCAGACTTTGATCCCGACCAAGCGAGACACCCATTTCCAGATCAATTCCGTGCCACAAAGCTGGCTGCGCACTCTCGGTCGCGATAGCAGATGATGAGAGCCAAAATCCTGCAGAGACTATCACCGCTATAAGCCAATTCCGCATGGTCATGAGCAAGAGAATGAGCATCATTGCCAGCAATCCCCACCAACCCCAAGCTGGAAACAGAACACCCGCTGCCGTGATCGGATGAGCCCAACCCAGTATTCCCAGGGGAGGAACGGCCATAATCACACAGGCAATCAGGAAGCGAAGTGGTTTTCGCCAACCAGGACGATCGGTCCAGAGCGCCGTGTGCACCAGCACGAAGCCAGTAGAAGCAATCAGCCAGAGGAGCAGACCAGGCCAGATGTCTGATGCATAATAATTGGCAACGCCCTCAGGCAGACCCCGCGACGCG
This sequence comes from Rhizobium sp. AQ_MP, assembly GCF_014237835.1. Taxonomy (GTDB): domain Bacteria; phylum Pseudomonadota; class Alphaproteobacteria; order Rhizobiales; family Rhizobiaceae; genus Allorhizobium. The sequence continues at coordinate 10,541 of NZ_JACJVI010000015.1, read as the reverse complement.
CTCATGAAATAGGCGGCAGAAACGGTCAACGCTTGCGCCCTCGTTTTCGCATGCGACCAGAGCAGCGGGAAACCAGCTGCGAGCGGAAGTGACAGGAGGTCGCCGCTCCAGCCGAGCCACCCTGCCGCAACCGAGCCCAGCAAAAGCGAAGATCCACGCAGATGATCATGGTGCATAGGTCCACACCTTTTTCGCCAGGCCGAGAATATTGTTGGCCGGAACGGGCCCGAAATACCGGGAGTCGAAGGATGCCGGGAAATCCGAGTGCAGATAGACGGATCCAGGCGGGATTGTACCGCCAGCAAACGGCATCAGTTGCCGGCCTCGAGCGTCTCTTGGGTGAAGCCCTGAGTGCAGGAGGACCTGGCCGTCAATGCGAACCTGATCCTCGATCTCGATGTGTTGACCCGATCTCGCAACGACCGTCTTGATCAGCGGCGCAAAGCCGCCGGCACACAGACCCCGGCGAAGATAGCCACGCGCACGCGCCGCGCGCATGGCGTCGGTATCTGGTGCACACACGAAGACAAGGTCATTGATCTCGACCTTGCGATCGAGCGGCAGGATGCGCCAGACGCCAAGGGCTTCACTCGGGGTGAGATTGATCCTGAACCCTGCGGTGCCAAGACCAATCATCCCAACAAACATCGTCGCCACAACGGCGCACAGTAAGACCAACGCGCGGCGGCGGTCGCACCAAACCGGTGTCGCCTTCTTCCTCGCCTCCGTCATTTGAGCCCGAGCCCTTGCGATTTCGTCCGACGCATGGCCTCGGCCTTGTTCAGCGCCGTCACCGTTCTCTGATGGGTCCACAGCTGCTGAGCCGTCCGCATGCTGTCCCAGGCTTGCGCGACCTCGCTCCTTTGCACTGCGTTCATGTCCGACGTTATGCGCCGATACACCGCACCGCTGGCGTCTTTTGCGGAAATCGACAGGAATGTTCGCTCCCCGAAGCGCTTGGAGACTGCCTCTACAAATGCCTCGAGTTCGGCTTTTACGTTTCCATCGCCCGACGCATGCTTGAGAGCCGCCGGCAGATCGTTTTGGTCGATGGCGTTACGGATGCGCTCCAGCACACTTGCCGCTTGGGCCGATAGGGCAGGTATTTCCGTTGCGACCTGTCTGCGAACTGCCAGTTCCTCGGCCTGCTGTCTCCTTTCGGCGGCGCCACGCTGACGCAGATAGTGCTTCAGGCCTTCGGCCAGCGGCGTCACATTCTGGAGCGCTCGAGCCCGGTCCGATTTATTGGCCCGGCTGGCGAAGACACCGGTCTTGCCCTTGAGCGCACCAAACGCCTCAGGTTCAGCAGCGAGCCTTGAAATCGTCTTTGCCGCCATTGCCCGGTCGTTTAGCATCGCATCGACATTCACCGCATTGAATGCCGCTTCGGGTTGCGCATAGACATAGGTGAAGCGGATCGAGACCTCTTCCCATTGCCTCTTGAGAGCCGGATCAGCGCCAAGCTTTTCCTCGACAGCCTCATCGATCGACTTTGGAAAAATGGAGATCCCGGCCACCATCGGCCTCACCTTCTTAGCTGCAGGGTGAGCCGTCTTGCTGATCGGAGGCGAGTAACCAAGCCGCGTTGCGATGACCGCAAGCCGGCCGGTGAGCGCGACGAGCCTGTCTTTCTGACGTACTGTCCATGCAAGACGATCACGCGCGATGGTCCTGGCGACCTTGGCGATTTGATGCCCACGAATTTCAGCGAAAAGCAGCGCCTGACGATAGATGCTGCCGCCGGCATAATCGAGCGTCGTTTCCTTCGAATTCTTGCGCGAAAGGGTTTCGACCAATCCGCCCGCCTTTACGAAGGATCGACGGCCATAATAGACCTCAAGATCCTCGCGGTGACGTGTCATGGCGACATAGGTCAGGTGGCGATCAAGCGAGAGAGATGCCAGCACCTTGACCCGGTCGACTGTCGCGCCCTGGGCCTTGTGAATGGTCGTCGCATAGCCGTGGTCGACATTGTTATAGAAGCGCTGTTCGACCAAGACTTGGGCGCGGTGCTCACCTTCGCCGATCTCCGCCACAAGCCGGCCGGGCCCCGCTTCCACGACTTTTGCCAGCATGCCATTCTTGACGCCAAGCGACCCCTCATTTTTGAGAAGGACGATCTGCTCACCGGCTGCAAAGCGTCTGACACCATCGGCCGTCTTAAATTGAAAACCAGCCTCGATGACGCCGCGCGCAATCAGCCTGGCACGCGCCAGTTCGTTCAGCATCCGGACATCGCGACGAAGATGCGCCAGGATCAAGGTCGACTTGGCTTGATCGTAGTCACGGTCCCAGTCGGAAATGAGATTGGTGATCGCATCAGCCTTCAACTCAGCCCCGATCATCTTCCCGCGAGCCTCATAGGCTTCGATGGCCTTGCCAACATTGCCGCGCGCGAGATCGAGTGAAGCCTCGCGCATCCATGGCTGACGCTGGCGATAGATGGTTTCGAGTTCTGTATACCCAATTCGATCGGCAATAGAACGAAAGGCGGCGCCCGCCTCGATGGGCTGAAGCTGTTCAGGATCGCCGACGAGCACGAGCTTGGCACCTGACCTCACGACGACGTCCACAAACCGTGCCATCTGGCGCGACGACACCATACCAGCCTCGTCCAAGACAAGGATTGTCTTGCCGTCGAGCTGACCGCGGCCTTTGCTCCATTGAAGCTCCCAAGAGGACAGAGTGCGGGAGGAAATGCCCGCTTCCGTCTCCAAACCCTCCGCCGCCTTGCCGGCGAGGGCCGCACCGACAACCCGATACCCGGCGGCTTCCCACACCTCACGCGCGGCCTTCATCATCGTTGTCTTACCAGCCCCTGCACGACCGATCACGGCAGCAATGCGCTTGGCTCCAGCAACATCTTCGATGGCAGCTTTCTGCTCATCCGAGAGCTGTTCGTGTCGCGCAAATGTCGCCTCGAGCAAGGGCCTGCGCATGCCATGCGATGACTGCTGAGAAAGCCAGATCGCCTTGTTGGCCATCTCCGCTTCCAGACGGATCAACGCCCGTGTCGTGTATTTCGTCGGCGATCGTACACCCGTTGCAAAGTCGATCCGCTCCCGGTCCAGCCGCAAGGTTTCCGGGTGTTCGAGGATGCGCACCATCAGGTTCTGGAAGAGGTTGGCATCGTCGATATAGCGATTGAGGATCCTGGCAATATCGCCTTCGGCAAAGACACTCTTTTCTCGGGTGACCAGATCAAGCACGAGGGCCGGATTGCGCTCGATCCGCCGCGCGTTTTCAATACGACGCTCTTCCTGCCACTGCAGGCGTTCCAATGCGGCTGCCTCTCCATCTATTCCCGCTTTGCGCTCGATTGCCTTCGCGCCAACGCCGAGATGAATCGTCGGCGCAAGCTCGATCCCCTGCTTTTCGAAGGCGCGACCATCGACCCTGATGTCGAGCCCGGCAAGTGCCAGATGCCGGTTCTGGCATGCGAACCAGCCGTCTCGGAATGCGTTGAAATCTTCGATACCCCCGGCCCAAAGCGCATAGATGATCTTGCCGCGATCGTTGCGCTGAACCTTGCCGTCAGGTCCCGTGACCGGCACCTTCTTCGACCCGAATCCCGCCTCGGTCAAAGGCCTCAGCGTGGTCATCAAATGGATGTGGGGATTTTCACGCACATCATGAAAGACCCAGTCAGCCACCATGCCCCGGGCAGTGATGTGCTTGGCTACAAAATCACGGACGAGCTCAATGTTCTGCGCCGCCGATAGCTCGATCGGAAGAGCGATTGTTACATCCTTGGCGAGCTGCGCATCCGATCGCTTCTCGAAGTCTTCCACGCGGTTCCAGAAGGCTTCCGACACCTGTGCGACTGATCGATCGGCGACCATGCGACGAAGCCATTCCGGCGCTTCGACCGGCAAATTGAATTCCTCATGCAACAAACCCTGCTTGCGGGTGTAATCGATCGTCCGGGCTTCGCGCTCATAGTCCATCTTGGCGCAGTGTCGATACGCGGCTGACAGAACGGCACTGCGGCCGGAGCCCCGGGCAACGATGGTGACGGAGAGATGCGGGACGACCATTGCTTAATGCGCTCCAGCGACCGGAAAAACTGTTCGCGAGAGACGGGCGGCCGCGCCGCAAGCCAAGAGCAGTGCGTCGCGACAGCGACGTATAATTGCGCCCTTGAAGCCGTCCTTCGAACGGCCGGGATCATTCACAAAAACCCCACCTCTGGCGATTGGAGGATTCACAGTAGTGCGTTCGGCACGACGCTCTGAGAATCTCTGTCTCGCAACATCAGTGTCCGAGAAAGGGAAACGACGAGATGAAGAAGCCATCCTCGAAAATCCGCCAGGAGATCGCGAAGCTCCAGGAACAGCTGAAGACAGCAGAGACCCGCGAAGCCGAACGCATCGGCCGCATTGCAGTTCGGGCAGGCCTCGGCGACATTGAGACCGACGAAACCGCGCTTCAGGCGGCATTTGAAGATCTGGCGAAACGGTTTCACGCGGGCAAGCCGAGCGCCACCGGACGGAAAGGCACCGACGAGAGCGGAGCGGGCAGCGGGCAGCCCGAGGCGATCGCGACTGGCCCGGCTTCAGGCCGCCTTGACGAGGCTTGAGCGAATGAAAAGAGGAGAAACGTCTGAGGCCCGGAAGAAAGATACGCGCGACAAGATCGAGCTCGGCGGCCTGATCGTCAAAGCCGGCCTGCGGTTCGAAAAACGTGCGCTTCTACTCGGCGCGCTCATCGACCTTACCGAGCGATTGAAGTCCGACGAGCGCGAGCGCGCAAGATTGACCGCGATTGGCGTAAAGGCATTCGGACATGAAGGCCAATAGGATTGCTCTTGTCATTATGCCCGCGGCGCTCATGTGTGCTGTGTTCTTTTCGATGACCGGTATCGAGACCTGGATTGCCGGGCTCGGGACAACGGAAAAGGCTCAGCGCATCCTGGAGCGCATTGGGATCGCGGCCCCTTACCTTACCGCGGCGTCGCTCGGCCTTGCATTGCTGTTTGCAGCGGCAGGTGCCTCGAACATTCGCGCCTGGGGAACTGGTGCGACAATCGGAAACGCCGTGATGCTCTTGATGGCAAGCCTGAGAGAAGGCGGACGTCTTTCAATGCTCTCTTCACAGCTGCCAGCGGGACAATCCGCGTTATTGTATCTTGATCCGGCGACCATGGTCGGCGCGACTGCAGCACTCATATCCGGGTGCTTTGCCATGCGGGTGGCGCTGCGCGGCAACGCCGCCTTCAAGCATGCTTCGCCCAGGCGCGTCTCCGGAAAGCGTGCCCTTCACGGCGAGGCTGACTGGATGAAGCTTTCCAAAGCGGGCAAGCTCTTGCCCGACACCGGCGGCATCGTGATTGGTGAGCGGTATCGCGTTGATCGTGACAGCGTGGCCGCCATCTCGTTTCGTGCCGACGACAAGGAGACATGGGGCGCCGGCGGCATGTCTCCGCTCCTGTGCTTCGACGGATCGTTTGGCTCTTCCCACGGCATCATCTTTGCCGGATCAGGCGGGTTCAAGACGTCATCCGTAACCATCCCGACAGCCCTTACGTGGGGCGGTCCGCTCATCGTGCTCGACCCATCCCGTGAAGTCGCGCCCCTTGTATCGAAACATCGTGAGCAGGCGGGCCGACGGGTCAGAATTCTGGATCCGCGCAGTCCCGCAACTGGATTCAATGCACTCGACTGGGTTGGCCAATACGGTGGTACAAAGGAGGAAGACATTGCATCGGTCGCGTCCTGGATCATGAGCGATAGCGGTCGCGAAAGCGGCGTCCGCGATGACTTTTTCCGCTCGTCCGGCCTGCAGCTTCTCACCGCCATGATTGCCGATGTCTGCCTGTCGGGCCACACGCCGCAAGAACAGCAGACGCTCCGCCAGGTACGCAGCAATCTGGCTGAACCCGAACCGCAATTGCGCAAGCGCCTGCAGGAGATTTTCGACAATTCCGGGTCTGACTTCGTGAGAGAGAACGTCGCCGCCTTCGTCAACATGACGCCGGAAACCTTTTCCGGCGTCTATGCCAATGCCATCAAGGAAACCCATTGGCTCTCCTATACAAACTATGCAGCACTGGTCTCCGGCTCGACGTTTCGCACCGGCGACGTCGCATCGGGCAACACGGATGTTTTCATCAACATAGACCTGAAGACGCTGGAGACCCATGCTGGTTTGGCGCGTGTGGTGATCGGCTCGTTTTTGAACGCAATCTACAATCGCGATGGCGCAATAGAGGGAAGGGCCCTCTTCCTGCTCGATGAGATTGCAAGGCTTGGCTATATGCGCATCCTTGAGACCGCGCGAGACGCCGGACGAAAATACGGCATTACGCTGACGATGATCTATCAGTCGATCGGCCAGCTGCGCGAAACCTATGGGGGACGCGACGCGTCCAGCAAATGGTTCGAGAGCGCCAGCTGGGTCAGCTTTGCCGCCATCAACGATCCCGCTACCGCCGAATACATATCTCGCCGCTGCGGCATGACCACTGTCGAGGTCGATCAGGTCAGTCGCAGCATCCACCTGCGGGGATCATCGCGGACACGATCGAGGCAGCTGGCGCCCAGACCGTTGATACAGCCCCAGGAAGTGCTGCTGATGCGCGCGGACGAGCAGATTGTCTTCACAGCCGGCAATCCTCCGCTGAGATGCGGCCGCGCCATCTGGTTTCGGCGGCCCGACATGAGTGCTTATGTAGGCAGGGCAGGGATGTAGCCCTATGGCCTTCCGACGCAGCGACCGACGTTTTTCTCCATCCAGCTGCATCACATCGCCCCCACGGCTGTTCTTCTCAGTGCAATAGGATCGTGACCGGGATCGACGACAGTCCGGATGAGCCGCCTCTTGCCTATTCAGCCCCGCGTTTTTGATGCCGAGGTAGAACTGCCCGAAGCCCATCTGACATCACAAAAATGAATCAGTGGCGGTCGATCGATTCAAAACTCTCGTTGGACGGGAAATGCGCCAATCGCGATCATGGCAGCATGATCATCCAAGCCTATCACCTCTATGTCGAGAGGATCGACCGCACGAAAAACATGGCTCGCTTCTATGCCATGTCCATCGAGCCAAATCTGTTTGGCGAAGCGTGCCTGACGCGACGTTGGGGACGTATCGGAACGAACGGCCAAACAATAAGCCATCACTTCGCAACAGAACGAGAGGCGGTGAACCTCTTTCTCGATCTCCTGCGTCGCAAGAAGGGCCGCGGCTATTCCACCGTTGCACGTGACAATGACATCGCTCGACGAGAACTCGTCTAAATCGATCAGCGAAGAGCTGTCTGCATCGGGGTGAGTGTGGTGTTTGCCAGTCGACCGCGACATTGGCGACCAGCTCATTCTCAGTGCAGATCTTCCCGCGCGCTAAGAGTGACCGTCTCTCTTCTGAACTTCTGGCCAATCGGCCAGCTGATCGGGAAGATGCCCGGTCGCCGAGCTCGAATCCGGAACGCTGAGCCACCTCTTCCAACTTCTTGGTCGCCGCCGCACTGCCAGCGCCTGAACCAATCCTCTCGAACGGGGCGGGTCATTCGGCGCAGCCCCTCCCGAGTTCGGTGGTGTATGGCCGAGCCAAGAAGAGTTTACGGGCGTCGCACTCCACTCCGGTCGCATGATTTGCAATGAGGCCCCGCCGATGGGCGGAGCCTCATGCCGTGGATCAATCCCGGTTCTGCCTGGACCAGATCAACCGAAGACCATCTTCGCCCTCGACCTCAGCAAGCGTTGCGTAGATCGGGGCCGGAAAGCTCGGATCGTCGAGCTTGACCGAGAGGTAGTCGCGGCCTTGTTCGGACGTCTTCTGCCAGGCTGCACCGAATTCCACGCTGCCGGCGTAGACGCGGAACTGCGGGCCCTTGTCGGAGGGGTTCTCGACGCGGGCAATGCGTGCCTTGACGTTGAGGGCAAGAGTGCGGATGGAGCCAGTGAAGCCGGTTTCGTTTGCAGTGAAGTTGCCGATGATTGCCATTGTCCTATTCCTTTTCGTGTTCGGGCCGCGCCCATCGCGGCCTCGATGGCTGTCACGAAGACTGGTGATGATCGGACCGCACCCTATAGGGCCGCAATGAAGTGGAGGGCGGCAAGGTGCAGATTTGTTGGTGGGTGAGGAGGCGGGCGAAGCCTGACGGGGTAAGAAATCTGGACCCGGCCGTTGCGGGGAGACGATCAAGGCGCAGCCGCTCTCCGGTCAGACATGCCTCATCGAGCCCGCGAATGGGCGCCTGAGACTGCGTAACGACTATGACAAGGATGAACAACGCGCTGGCCTTGCAAATGAAAGCCTCGACAAACCAGCCCATCTGAAACGCCAGAACTGTGTCATCAGCTGGGGGTCACGAGATCAGGCAAGCGGGGCCTGCTTGCCCCGCTCGTGCTGTGCGGTATCGTTGTTGTTGCGAATCGCAGCATGGAGGACAGATGCGCCAGCAAAGCAAACCGTTCATCGTTGAGCGCAAACCGACCAGAAAGCCAAAACCCGATTCACAAAAGCCGTCGATCTGGGGCAGACTCAATACTGACATAGCAATTGGTCTTCGGGTTCTGCAGGAAAGGGACCAGCGGAATGTCGGTCAAGAGGCAGCCAACGGTGATGACGATCACGCCTGACTGCAAGGGCGCAGCCATCGAATTTGCGAGATTGCCGCCGCATGATAAGCCGCAACCAGGCACGGTTTGGAGGAGCTAACCCACATACATCATGCGTGCCCGAAGGGTAGGGGATCACGCGCTTCCGTGCAAATTGGCCATGAACATCTCGGCCGGCGTCTTGTATACAAGGCATTTGCGCGGCTGATTGTTGAGATGCCTTGCAAGCGTGGTCAGGTCGCGTTGTGACACCGACATCAGATCGGTATTGCCGGGTAGATAGCGACGAAGACGCTTGTTGGTGTTCTCGACCGTGCCTTTTTGCCAGGGTGCACTGGGATCGCAGAACCAGCTGGATGCGCCCATCCCATCTTCCAAAGCCCTGATAGAGACCTAGGCCGTAGTCCTCCTTGTTGTAAATGAAGCGATAGATCGTTTCCTTGCAGACACGAACCAGGGATACACCGTCCGAAACCAGGCGTTCGGCAATCTGCTCCGATGACCAGCGAGCCTTTAATTGACTAATGATTTCCTCGCGCAAATCGGGATGAGGTCTGAGCTTCCTCAGTCTGCATCGTCGTTCCCGAGCCAGATCATTGGCAAGCGTGCTGTAGTCGCCATCATAGTCTGGCAGTTCACGATCATGGAACGTAATGCGGCTGATCTCGCGATAGATCGGCGAGGGTGATTTGCGTGTAGCATCCGGACACGCCAAAATCTCCAAAGTGAAGCCATTGAAATTACTGGCATGTCGCATTACTAAATAGCCCTGTGAATTCACGCTGAACCGCGACTTGCGGGCAGGGCGAAGCTACCCGGCACGCCTCATCTGCGCGAGCAATTTTTTTCGAAAGACCTCTGCCGGCGTTTGGTAGCCCAGGCATTTGCGCGGTGTCTCATTCAGCTGATTGCAGATCTCCATTAGGTCGGCATCTGTTACGGACAGTGGGTCTACCTCTCTCGAAAGCCACTTTCGCGCTCGCCTATTGGTGTTCTCGACCGTGCCTTTCTGCCAGGGCGATTGGGGGTCGCAGAACCATGTCTGCGTGCCGATGCTGGCTTGCAGATAAGGCCAGTCGGTGAACTCCGTGCCACGGTCGAACGTGATCGAGCGTCGGGCGACGTGTGGCAACGCCTGTAACGCTTGCACGAGCCCCTCCATAGCCGGCCGGGACTGCCGATCGTTATTGCGCAGGAAGATAGCAAAGCGGCTGACCCGCTCCACAAGCGACGTTACATTAGCCTTGCCGAATTTCTTGCGAAACTGGATCAGATCGCATTCCCAATGCCCAAACTGCTTGCGATCAGCGACAACATCCGGGCGGCGCAGGATGTTCAGCTCAGGGCTAAACCTCTGACCATGCTTGCGTCTTGCATTTCGCGGGCGCCGTCGAGCGCGATGCTCTGGCAGGTGACGCCAAAGCTTGATTGCGTGTCCGTCGGCCGAGTAGGCGAACTTGTAGATCGTTTCGTGACTGACCGAGATTGGGTGCCGTTCCAGACGCATTCGACCAGCAATCTGCTGCGGTGACCAACCATGTTTGATCCGGTCGATAACGGACTGCCTGACATTGGAGAATCGCACCAACTTCCGGAGCTTGGCGCGTCGTTCGCAAGCCATGTCATGGGCCGTCACGCAGTAGTAGCCACTGAGATCAGGGACGACATCGTCGACGAACATGTTGCGCTTGATCTCTCGAAAGATCGTCGAGCGATGTCGACCAAGCTTCTCGGCGATCACCTCGACACTTAGGCCAGCCGTTTTCCAGCGAGCAATCTTGCGACGTTCATCGAGGTCAATGTGGGAGTAGGTGCGCTCCATTGCATTCTCCTTGCGAGTGACAACCTATTGGTATCATTCGCAAGTCGCACTTCATCCTTGAACCCACCCCCCTACATCCGATGTCAAAGCTGGTTAGAGACGCGTGCTCACTAGCCACTTAGAAACGCGACACTAACACTGCCGATCAGCCCCGATCT
>NZ_JACJVI010000014.1 GCF_014237835.1 Rhizobium sp. AQ_MP | reverse complement strand
AACAAGACGAGGACCGATCGGGCGGTTCGGGGCGGCGGTGAGCTGATGCCGCAGGCTCTCCAGACCTATGTGCGCGTCATCGACGCCTTTAATCGCCGCGTCGGGCGCATCGTCATGTACGGCGTCTTCGTCATGATGGGCATCCTGCTCTATTCGTCCATTTCGAAAGGCCTCTTCCTGCCAGCCCACTGGACGCTGGAAATGGCCCAGTTCGTCATGGCGGGCTACTACCTGCTCGGCGGCGCCTACTCGCTGCAGCTCGACAGTCACGTGCGCATGGATCTGCTTTATGGTCGCTGGTCGCCAAGGACGAAGGCCGTTGTCGACGTGATCACCATCATGATGCTGTTCGTCTACCTCTTCTTTCTGTTGTGGGGCGGCGTATCGAGCACGAACTATGCACTGGAATATGGTGAAACCAGCTATTCCTCCTGGTCGCCCTACATGGCACCGGTGAAGATCGTGATGGTCATCGGCATCTTCGTGACCTTCCTGCAGGCCACATCGATCTTCATCAAGGATCTTGCGGTTGCGATGGGGAGGCCAATCGCATGAGCGAGTTCCTGAGCTACGAAATGATCGCGCTCCTGATGTTCTCGTCGATGATGATGTCGATGCTCACGGGCCAGCGCGTGTTTGCGACGATCGGCTTTGTCGGCGTTGTCGCGGCGGCTCTGCTCTGGGGCAATGGCGGCTTCGAGATGGGCTTTTCGGCCGGCATGAAGCTGATGAAGTGGTATCCACTGCTGACGCTGCCGCTGTTCATCTACATGGGCTACATGCTGTCGGAATCCGGCATTGCCGAGGACCTCTACAAGGCCTTCCATGTCTGGTTTGGCGGCATGCCGGGCGGCCTTGCTGTCGGAACAGTCGGGCTCATGGTGGTGATCTCGGCGATGAACGGGCTCTCCGTTGCCGGCATGGCCATCGGTGCCTCCATCGCGCTGCCGGAACTGCTTCGCCGCGGCTATGACAAGATCATGGTGTCCGGCGTCATCCAGGCCGGCAGCTCGCTGGGGATCCTCATCCCGCCCAGCGTGGTCCTGGTGCTCTACGGCATGATCGCACGCCAGCCGGTCAGCCAGCTCTGGCTGGCAGGGGTCTTCCCGGGGCTGATGCTTGCGACTATGTTCTGCCTCTACATCATCATCCGATGCCGCCTCAATCCGGCGCTGGGTCCGGCTCTTCCCAAGGAAGAGCGCGACATACCCATGATCGAGAAGCTGAAACTTGCCCGTGCCGGCGTGCTGCCCTTCCTCATCTTCTTCCTGATGATGGGGCTCTTCCTGATGGGGATCACCAGCCTGGTGGAGAGTTCGGCCGTCGGTGCGCTCGGTGCTCTTTTCGCCGCCTGGTACAAAGGTCGCCTGACCAAGGCCGTATGGAACCGGGTCCTCGAACAGACCCTCGGCATTTCCTGCATGTTCATGTGGATCATCCTGGCGGCGCTGTGCTTCGGTGCTGTTTTCGACGGGCTCGGCGCCGTTCGTGCGATCGAGAAGCTGCTGGTCAACGATATCGGCCTTACACCGTGGCAGATCCTGATCATGATGCAGCTGTCGTTCCTGGTCATGGGAGCATTCCTCGACGATACGGCCATGCTGGTCATCGTGGCGCCGCTCTACATTCCGCTGGTCGGCAAGCTCGATCTCGGGGTCGACAATGCGCTCATCTGGTACGGCGTGCTCTACACGATCACCTGCCAGATCGCCTACATGACCCCTCCCTTCGGTTACAATCTCTTCCTGATGAAGGCGATGGCGCCTCCGGACATCCGTCTCATCGACATCTATCGGTCGGTCGTGCCCTTCGTGTTGATCATGATCCTGGGCATGGTGATCATCATGATCTTCCCGCAGATCGCGACGTGGCTGCCAAGCCAGATCTATCTCCGAGGCTAGCGTTCGAATGACAAGAGGTCCGGCAAACGGGCCCGGCACCAGGACTACCCGCTCGACTGCAAAGTCGGAGGGCTCGAAAAGAAACGAAGAACAGAGGGAAACGAAATGACTAACAGCAGACGTTCATTCCTGAAGACCGCCGCCATGGCGACCCCTGCCGTTCTGGCAGCCCCTTACGTCAAGGCCCAGAACGCCAAGATCACCTGGCGCCTGCAGACCTATGCCGGTGCGGCACTTGCCGAATTCGTTGTTCGCCCGGCGGTCGATGCCTTCAACAAGGCTGCAAACGGCGAGATGGAGATCCAGCTTTTCACGGCCGACCAGCTTGTACCGACTGGCGAACTCTTCCGCGCCATGCAGGCGGGCACCATCGACGCCGTCCAGTCGGACGACGATTCGATGAACTCGCCCGTCGACATCAAGGTCTTCGGCGGCTACTTCCCGTTTGCCTCGCGCTACAGCCTCGACGTACCGACCCTGTTTTACGAATACGGCCTCGCCGAAATCTGGGATCAGGCCTATTCGGAAGTGGGCGTGAAATGGCTCTCCGCCGGCGCGTGGGATCCCTGCAACTTTGCCACCAACAAGCCGATCACCAAGCTCGACGACCTGAAGGGCCTGCGCGTCTTCACCTTCCCGACCGCCGGCCAGTTCCTGTCACAGTTCGGCGTGGTGCCGGTCACCATCCCCTTCGAGGATGTTCCGGTCGCCATGCAGACGGGTGAAATCGACGCCATCGCATGGTCGGGTATCACCGAGGTCTTCACCTCCGGCTGGGTCGACGTCACCAAGTACTTCCTGACCAACAATGTTTCCGGCGGCTGGTGCGGCTCGTTCTTTGCCAATGCCGATCGCTGGAACGAAGTGCCCGAACATCTCAAGGTTCTCTGGCAGATGTGCATGGACAGTTCGCACTACAAGCGTCTGCATTGGTATTGGGGCGGCGAAGCGCGCCTGCGTGCGGAAGGCGGTCGCCTCGAACTCACCAGCATTCCGGATGCGGAATGGAAGACCGTCGAGGATGCGGCGCATGTCTTTTGGGAAGAGGTCGCCAAGCAGACCGAGCGCACCGGCAAGGTCGTCGAGATCCTCAAGAAGTACAATGCCGACATGGAGAAGGCCGGCAAGCCGTACCGTTACGGCTGATCAGCAGAAGCGGTGGCCCGGCTCCAGGCCGGGTCACCATCATAGAAAAGACGCATGAACCACGCGCTGCCCTGGGAACACCGAAATGACCACTTACACATTCGAAGATCTGAAGAAGGACGTCGCCGAGGGGCGCATCGACACGGTATTGGCGTGTCAGGTGGACATGCAGGGCCGTTTGATGGGCAAGCGCTTCCAGGCGGAGTATTTCGTCGAAAGCGCCTACAAGGAAACCCATAGCTGCAACTATCTGCTCGCGACCGACATGGAGATGGAAACCGTCTCCGGCTACAAGGCGACGAGCTGGGAGAAGGGCTACGGCGACTATACGATGAAGCCGGATCTTTCGACGCTTCGTCGGATCCCCTGGCTCGAAGGCACCGCCCTCGTGCTCTGCGACATGCTCGATCACGCCACCCATGCGGAGGTACCGCATTCGCCGCGCGCGATCCTGAAGAAGCAGGTCGCGCGTCTCGAAGCCATGGGCATGAAGGCCTTCATGGCGACGGAACTCGAGTTCTTCCTCTTCGACCAGACCTATGACGAGGCACGACTTTCGGGCTATCGGGACCTCAAGCTTGTCTCGGGCTACAACGAGGACTACCACATCTTCCAGACCACCAAGGAAGAGGATGTGATGCGGGCGATCCGCAAGGGTCTGCAGGGCGCTGGTATCCCGGTCGAGAACTCCAAGGGCGAGGCCTCTGCCGGCCAGGAAGAGATTAACGTCCGTTATGCCGACGCGCTGTCCATGGCCGACCGGCACGTCATTATCAAGAATGGCTGCAAGGAGATCGCCTGGTCGAAGGGCAAGGCCATCACCTTCCTTGCAAAGTGGCATTACAATGCCGCCGGTTCGTCCTCGCATATCCATCAGTCGCTGTGGTCCGCCGATGGCAAGACGCCGCTCTTCTTCGACGAGAAGGGCCAGTACGGCATGTCTGAAACGATGAAGCACTACATGGCGGGGCTGCTCAGTCACGCTTCGGAAATTACCTATTTCCTTGCGCCTTACATCAATTCCTACAAGCGCTTCATGGCCGGCACATTCGCGCCGACCAAGGCGATCTGGTCGAAGGACAACCGCACCGCGGGCTACCGTCTCTGCGGCGACGGCACGAAGGGTATCCGCGTCGAATGCCGTGTGGGTGGCTCCGATCTCAATCCCTATCTCGCCATGGCTGCCCTTCTCGCGGCCGGCATCGACGGGATCGAGAAGAAGATGGAACTCGAGCCTGCCTTCACCGGCGACGCCTACGGCGCGCAGGGCGTTCGCGAGATCCCGCGTACGCTGCGGGCGGCAACGGAAACGTTGAAGGATTCGGCCATGCTCAGGGCTGCATTCGGCGATGACGTGGTCGACCACTATGTTCGTGCTGCCGAATGGGAACAGGAGGAATATGACCGTCGGATTACCGACTGGGAGGTGGCGCGCGGCTTTGAGCGGGCGTGATTCTGTTGCTGTGAGGTCCACGGGCTGGTAAAATCACAACAGTCCGGAGGTGCATCATGATCGACAGTGCCTGGTTCTATCGACAGCTTGAACAGGAAGGCCGTTCTCTTCGCGCCATGGCGCGGGAGCTCGGTCTCGACCCGAGTGCGGTGTCACGGATGCTGCGGGGCGAGCGAAAGATGAGCGCCGAGGAGCAGGACGGGATCGCCGCCTATTTCGGTGTGCCGCTTGCGGTGGTTGCTGCCAAGCGGCGCGGGGAGGTTGTCGGCTTCGCGGAAGAGGGGCAGGAGGGGTACGCAATCGGACCCGGTCGCAAACCCGTCGAGGATGTGTCTGGCGATCTGATGACCGAGAAGGACAATGAGGCGGGGCTGAGCTTTTACGAGCGTGTCCGTGGCTGCATGAAGGGAACCATCACGATCATGCCGGGAACTGATCTCACGGCGCCGACTGATCCCGAATGGGCCAAGGTTTACGATGACGACTGAACGGTATCTTCTGGATACTTGCGCGATCATCTATCTGGCCCATGACATGCCGGTTTCGAAGGGCTTGCTAGATGTTCTGGATTTCATGCCGTCCAGAGTGGACACTGTACTTGTGTCGCCATTCTCGGCTTGGGAGCTTGGAATGCTGGTTGCCAAGGGACGGATCGTGCTTGGACGTCCGCCAGCGGAGTGGTTTCGAATTGCGTGCGTGCGCTTCGATATCAGTACCGTTCCCTTATCGGCGGAAGTCTTGGTTTCAGCCTCCTTTCTGCCCGAGCCGCTGCATGGCGATCCGGCTGACCGCATCCTGATCGCCACTGCGCGGTCTTATGATTTGACGATCGTGACCCGCGACCGCGCCATTCTGACCTATGGCGCGGCGGGGCATGTGAAAGTACTGGCCTGCTAGGCCGAAGGAGCAAGTGAGAATGACGATGATCCAATGCATTTCGCCGATCGACGGATCGGTTTACGCCGAGCGACCGGCGATGTCGCTGGAAGCGGCAAGCGAGGCCGTTGCCCGTGCGCGCAAGGCGCAGAAAGCCTGGGCGCGCCGGCCGCTCGAAGACCGCATCCAGCTCGTGCTGAAGGGCGTGGCCCGTCTCAACGAGATGTCCGGCGAAGTCGTACCCGAGCTTGCCCACATGATGGGCCGTCCGGTGCGTTATGGTGGCGAATACAAGGGCTTTAACGAGCGCTCCAACTATGTCGCCGCGATCGCTGCGGATGCGCTGGCGCCTCTCGTCGTCGAAGCCAGCGACAAGTTCGAGCGCCGCATCGAGCGCGAGCCGCATGGCGTCGTCTTCGTCATCGCGCCGTGGAACTATCCCTACATGACCGCGATCAACACGATCGCGCCGGCGCTCATGGCGGGCAATACCGTCGTCATCAAGCATGCGACCCAGACGCTGCTGGTCGGCGAGCGCATGGTGCGCGCCTTCGTCGAGGCCGGCGTGCCGGATGATGTCTTCATCAACCTCTTCCTCGATCACGCCACGACATCTGCCTTGATCGCGGCCGGCAACTTCAACTTCATCAACTTCACCGGTTCGGTCGAAGGCGGGCGTTCGATCGAGCGGGCCGCCGCCGGCACCTTTGCCGGTCTCGGCCTCGAACTCGGCGGCAAGGACCCGGGTTACGTCATGGAAGACGCAGACCTCGACGCTGCCGTCGATACGCTGATGGATGGCGCGACCTACAATTCCGGGCAGTGCTGCTGCGGCATCGAGCGCGTCTACGTGCATGAGAGCCTCTACGATTCCTTCGTCGAGAAGTCGGTCGCCTGGGTGTCGAACTACAAGCTCGGCAATCCGCTCGATCCAGAAACGTCGCTCGGGCCGATGGCCAACAAGCGTTTTGCCAAGGTCGTGCGCGAGCAGATCGCCGATGCCGTGTCGAAGGGCGCCAAGGCACTGGTCGATCCGAAGCTCTTCCCCGCCGATGACGGCGGCGCCTATATCATGCCGCAGATCCTGGTGAACGTGGATCACTCCATGACCTTCATGAAGGAAGAAACCTTCGGCCCGGCCGTCGGCATCATGAAGGTGAAGAGCGACGCCGAGGCGCTCGAATTGATGAATGACAGCCCCTATGGTCTGACCGCCTCGCTCTGGACGCAGGATCCCGAACGCGCCGCCCGCATCGGTCGTGACATCGAGACCGGCACCGTCTTCATGAACCGCGCCGACTATCTCGATCCGGCGCTTTGCTGGACCGGCGTCAAGGAAACCGGCAAGGGCGGCTCGCTCTCCGTGCTCGGCTTCCAGAACCTTACCCGTCCGAAATCCTACCACCTGAAGAAAGTCACGAAATGAACATCGTCGCCAATTGGAGCTACCCCACCGCCGTCAAGATGGGACGTGGCCGCATCAAGGAACTGGCGGACGCCTGCAAGTCGCTCGGCATGAAGAAGCCGCTCCTGATCACCGACCGGGGTCTCGCGCCGATGGCGATCACGCAGACGGCGCTCGATGTGCTCGAAGAAGCCGGTCTTGGTCGCGCGCTGTTTGCCGATGTCGACCCGAACCCCAACGAGAAGAACTTGGAAGCCGGCATCAAGGCCTACAAGGATGGCGGCCATGACGGCGTCGTGGCCTTCGGCGGCGGCTCGGGGCTGGATCTCGGCAAGTGCGTTGCCTTCATGGCCGGTCAGACGAGACCTGTCTGGGACTTCGAGGACATCGGTGACTGGTGGACTCGCGCGAACTCCGACGGCATCGCGCCGATCGTTGCCGTGCCGACCACCGCGGGCACCGGATCGGAAGTCGGCCGCGCTTCAGTCATCACCAATTCCGTCACCCACGTGAAGAAGATCATCTTCCATCCGAAGTTCTTGCCCGGCGTCGTCATCTGCGATCCGGAACTGACCGTCGGCATGCCGAAGATGATCACGGCGGGCACGGGCATGGATGCCTTCGCGCACTGCCTGGAAGCCTATTCCTCGCCTTTCTATCACCCGATGAGCCAGGGCATCGCGCTTGAGGGCATGCGGCTGGTCAAGGAATTCCTGCCACGCGCCTACAAGGACGGCACGGATATCGAGGCCCGAACCAACATGATGTCGGCGGCTGCCATGGGTGCCGTCGCGTTCCAGAAGGGGCTCGGCGCGATCCATGCGCTGTCGCATCCGATCGGCGCCGTCTACAACACCCATCACGGCATGACGAATGCTGTGGTGATGCCTCCGGTGCTGAAGTTCAACCGTCACGTCATCGAGGACCGAATCGAGCGGGCGGCTGCCTATCTCGGTATTTCCGGTGGCTTCGACGGCTTCTACGACTATGTGCTCGCCCTGCGCGCCGAACTCAACGTCCCGGCTGATCTCTCTGCGATGGGCATTGCCAATGACCGTATCGACGAGCTCTCGGCCATGGCGATCGAAGATCCGAGCGCCGGTGGCAACCCGGTCAAGATGACGCTGGAAAACACCAAGCAGCTGTTTGCGGATTGCTTCTGACACGGCGAATCGCCCAACGATGGCCCGGGGACACCGTCCTGGGGCCATCACTTGCGCCCGGCTACATGGCGCGGTTCCGATCTCCGGCAAGACCTAGAGCGCCCCGAGGTTTAAGCTCTCTTTGCCTGTCGGGCCGTGCATGCCGAGGTGATGCATGGGCGGACACCAGCTCATTCCTATCTCCGAATATGCTATGTTTTTCCGCCGCTTCTCCCCATTAAGGGGGAGGGGAGCGCTGGGGTTGTTTCCACTTTGTTAACCATGTTTGGGCCATCATGCATACATGTGGCGCCGATGACGCAGGTTGCCCCAGAGCGATGAGCCGCTCGGATCCGACCTCCCAAGGAAACAGCATGCCAGTCATTTCATTTGCCAATGCCAAGGGTGGTGCCGGCAAGACCACCGCAGCCCTTCTGCTCGCCACCGAACTGGCCCATCAAGGATATCGCGTCGCCATCCTGGATGCCGATCCGCAGCGCTGGATTACCCAGTGGCACGAGATCTCCGGCCCCCAGCGCAATATCGAAGTCGTTTCGGAAGTGACCGTTGCCTCTGTTCAGGGGCATATCCGCGAGCTGTCTCGCACCAACGACTACATCATCATGGATCTGGCCGGCGCACGCGATGCGATGGTGACGACCGCGATCGGTCTCTCGGATCATGTAATGATCCCGGTTCAGGGCTGCGCCATGGATGCCAAGGGTGGCGCTCAGATCCTCGACCTGATCAAGCTGATGGAAGATGCCGGGAACCTGGTCATTCCGCATTCGGTTGTTCTGACCCGTGTCACCTCCATGGTCACGACCCGGGCACTTCTGACCATCAAGGGTCTCTTGGCTGCCCGTGGTGTCAATGTCGTGAACACGCCGATTGCCGAACGCAGCGCTTATCGCGAGATCTTCGACTGTGGCGGCACGCTGTATTCCATGGATGCAGCGAAGATCAGCAATCTCGACAAGGCCCAGGAAAACGCCAGGTCTTTCGCATCCGAGGTCATGCGCCTGCTGCCGGTCAAGATTATCCGCTCCGGCGAGCCGCGCCGCCTGTTCCGGCTTGTCCGTTCGGCAGCCTGAGGCTTCTCTCAGCATTTGTCCAAACGAAGAAACCGCCGGTTCTGCCGGCGGTTTCTTCGTTTCAAACGTCATGTTTTCCGTTGGCGCGCTCGGCGTGCCGGTTACTCAACAAATTCGACCGTCACGCCGGGCTTCACCATCTTGGCAAGCTCCGTCGCATCCCAGTTGGTCAGGCGGATGCAGCCATGGCTCTGGGTGCGACCGATCTTGGAAGGTTCCGGGGTGCCGTGGATCCCGTAGGTCGGCTTGGACAGCGCCAGCCAGACCGTGCCAACAGGGCCGTTCGGACCCGGTGGTATCTGCAGGACTTGCGTGTTGTTGCCCTGCTGGAAGTTGACCTTCGGGTTGTAGGTGTAACCCGGATTGAGGGCGATGCGATCGATCGTCACCGTGCCGGTGGGCGAGGGCGTATCCGCCGAGCCGATGCTTGCGGGATAGGCGGCGATCAGGCTGCCATCCTCGCCATAGGCGAAGACCTGCTTCAATCCCTTGTTGGCGACGATGCGGGCGACATTGCCCTTCTTGGCCGGGCCTGGTTCGACAACCTTGATGATCGTGCCGGGGATCGAGAAGTCGACGCCGGGGTTCAGTTCGCGCAGATAGGCCTCATCCATATGGAAGCGCTCGGCCAGCATTTCGACCGTCGAGGTGTAGGACATGGCCGGCAGCTGCGCCTTGTGGGCGTAGTCATCCGGGATCGAGGCGACAAAGGGACCCGCGGCATCGCCGGCCGTGATCGTGTAGCTTTTGATCGCCAGGCCGCCGGAGAGGCGCAGGCGCTCAAGAATGTCATCCGCATTGTTCGGGTCGAGTGTTTCACCCGTCATCTGTTCCCAGGCGACGATTGCCTTGTTGACGTTCTGGCCCATCTTGCCATCGATGACACCAGGCGAGATGCCTTCGCGATCGAGAAAGACCTGAAGCGCTGTAATCTCCAGGCGAGACAGATTGCTCTTGACCGGGATTTCCGGCGTCACCATGCGGGTGGGCGCAGTATCGGCGGGAGCCGGCAGATCAGGCCCGCCATAGGGCATGTCCTGAGGTACGCCATCCTGGGGGATGCCGGCGCCCGGCGCCGCATCCGGTATCGACGCGGTCGTCACATCGTCATCCCAGCCGCGCGGTGCAGGCTGCGGCTCCGCATAGGGGTCATAGACCCCCGGAAGGCCGCGGTCGCGGCCACGCTGGCGTGGCGGGTAGTAGCTTTCCGCAGGAATCTCGGTTGCGACCAGATTGCCCATGCGATCGACCAGAACCGTGCGCCCCATCCGGTCACGGCTAATGAAGACTTCGCCAGCCTCCGGGACATAATCGAGAATGTCACCCTCGGGAGAAATCAAAAGAGTTTGTGATCGGTTGTAGTTATACACCGACTGAGCTGATGTCGCGCTCACGGAAACGAGTGAAGCGGCGGCAAGAGCCAACAGTATCAAGCCAGAATTTCTGAAGTCGAACACGATGCGATTCCTCGTCTATGCCGGCGACAAACGCGATAAATTTGACACTAATGTGGAAAAGGTGAATTCATAATGAAGATTGGGTTAACTCTCTGCGGGGGCGGATGAGAAAGCCAGGCTGTATGTACCAGCGTGTCACCATGGCGGAGGGGGAGAATGCAAGATCGACTGAGGATGGAAACCTTCATTCCGTTTCGACTGCTCAGGGTTGCGGAGAGTGTCGACCACGGCTTCATGCAGTTCTGCGGGCCGGAGGACGAATTGTCCTGGTCGGAGTGGCAGGTTCTGTGGTCGCTGGGCGAGCACACACCAACGACCGCAAAAGCCATTTCATCCCATTCCGGCCTGTCAAAGACGAAAATCAGCCGCGCCGTGAAGGTGTTGGAGGACAAGGGTTACCTCATTCGCAAAAAAGATCGTCTCGACAGGCGTTTCGAACTCCTCACCCTAACGCAGAAGGGGCAGTTGCGGTTCGAACGCCTGGCGAAAGAGGCGAGCGCGTTCCAGCGCTGGCTTGAGCGCAGCGTCAACATCGCTTATCTCGCTTCGCTCGACAGCGGGCTTGGTGGACTGGAGGATCTGATTTCCACCGGTCACCTCAGAGCGCCGCAGCGGCAAGCCGAGGAACCCATCGCATGATCATGTTTTCCGGTCCCAGGGGACCGCGTCTGGCGCTCGATGAAGGATCGGTGTTCGATATTGGTGCCTGCATCGTGGAGGGGATCGATCTTTCGCCAGGACGGGCGATCCCGGATGATGGCGATCCGCGCATCGATCATTCGCTGCAGGGTTTTCTTTTCACCTGCGGTCCGGACCACATTCGCCATCGCGAGCCGATCGCAGGAACGGATCGCCACTATCCGCTGCACGGATCGTTTTCTGCCAATCCGGCCCGCTCGACAGAGATGACCGTCGAGGGCGAGGATCTCGTGGCGCGCGCCGTTGTGGACGTTGCGCTTGCAGATGGTGGCAAGGCAGAATTGCGGCGGCAATGGCGTGTGAAAGGCGATAGCGGCGAGGTGCAGCTTGCCGATACGGTCGTCAATGTCGGAGAGACCGCGTTTCCGACGTTTCTGATGTATCACATGAATCTCGGCGCCAGACACTTCGATGCCGGCACGCGGCTGGAAGGCGCGATGCTGGAAAGCGGTGGGCTTCCCTGGTCCTTCGGAGAAGGGGATGGTGACATCTTCTGTGTTCCGGCCGGGCATGGCGGCTGGGCTGAGCTGAGGCTTGGACCGATTGCGGCTATCGGCGGCAAGAGGCTCAAAGTTCGTTTCCGCACCGATACGCTGCCGCATCTGCAGGTCTGGCGGAACCAGAGGCTGCCTGCCCATGTGCTGGGGATCGAGCCCGTCTCGCATCGCTGGGTGGGCCGCGCCGCGCTCGAAGCGGCAGGCGAATTCAACATTCTGCAGCCGGGTGAAAGCCGCGACTACGGTCTGGCATTTTCCTTCGTCTAAGGCGGGACGGCGAGCCTGTCGCGATTGACGCTCATGGATGCCCGTCGTAGATGTTTGGCCCAAGGAAATTGACGAGGTGCCCGATGAACATCCGTGAGATCAACGAGGAATATTCCGTCAGCGGCCAGATCACCGTCGAAGAAGTCGACGAGATCAAGGCGCTCGGCTTCAAGTCGATCGTCTGCCATCGGCCCGACGGCGAAGACTTCGGCCAACCTGAATTTGCCGCGATTGCAAAACGCGCCGAAGAACTGGGCCTCAAGATCAAGCATGTGCCTGTCGGCCCGATGGGTGTCACGCCCGATGCCGTCGCCGACATGGTCGATGCGCTGGAGGAATTCGAGCGCCCCATGCTCGGCTATTGCCGCTCGGGCGCGCGTTCGACCGCGACCTACGAACACGCGCTTCGCCAGCGCGGCTGATCCCATTTCGTCACCATCGCTGGCCGGGCCTTCGCGTCCGGCTTCTGCGTGTTTTACCCAAGCCTCAAGCAGGAGTTTTCCCATGAGCATCAAGCGTATCGAGCCCGGCAAGCGCATGAGCGGCGCCGTCGTCCACGGCAACACCGTCTATCTCGCCGGCCAGGTTGGCGAAGGCGCCTCCGTGACCGAGCAGTCGAAGTCGGCGCTTGCCGAAGTCGACCGCCTGCTGGCCGCTGCCGGCTCGGACAAGTCGAAGATCCTGCAGACGATCATCTACCTCTCGGACATGTCGACCTTCGGCGAAATGAACGCCGTCTGGGAAGCCTGGATCGACCCGGCCAACCCGCCGGCCCGTGCCACGTCGCAAGCCGCCCTCGCGACCCCGGACTACAAGGTCGAGTTCATCGTCACGGCGGCGATCTGATTTTTCAGGGACGTTGCTGAATACGAAAAGGCCGGGAGCGATCCCGGCCTTTTCTCGTTTCTGATCAACTGCCTATCAGGCCTTGTTGCGAATTTGAGTCAAGGTGCGCGTCGGCGTGATCGCCTCCGGATCCAGCTTGATCTCGATGATTGCGGGCTTGCCGGAGGCTCGGGCGCGCAGGAAGGCGGGGGCGAAGTCTTCGGTCTTTTCGACGGTTTCGCCGTGGCCGCCATAGGCCTTGGCGAGTGCCGCGAAATCGGGATTGGTGAGATCGGTGGCGCTGACACGGCCCGGATATTCGCGCTCCTGGTGCATGCGGATCGTGCCGTACATGCCGTTGTTGATAACAAGCGTGATGATCGGCAGGTTGTAGCGGATCGCGGTCGCGAATTCCTGGCCATGCATCATGAAGCAGCCGTCGCCGGCAAAGCAGATGACTTCACGTTCGGGGAAGAGCTGCTTGGCGGCGACTGCTGCCGGAAGGCCGTAACCCATCGAGCCGGAGGTCGGGGCGGCCTGGGTGTTAAACGCCTGGAAGCGATGGAATCGATGCAGCCAGGTGGCGTAGTTGCCGGCGCCATTGGTGAAGATCGCGTCCTTCGGCGTATTGGCTTCGATCCATTCCATGATGGGGCCCATCTGCACGGCGCCGGGGCCAGCCTTCGGCGGTGTCGACCAGGCGAGATAGGTGGCATGCATGGATTCGGTACGCTCGGCCCAGGCAGGGGCGGTGGGTGCCTCCAGGGTAGCGAGCGCTGCGACGAACTCCTCAGGGGCGGCACAGATGGCGAGATCGGCGCGGTAGACGCGGCCGAGTTCGGACGGGTCCGGGTGGATATGGACGAGCTTTTGCGCCGGGTAGGGGATGTCCATCAGCGTGTAGGACGAGGACGGCATTTCGGAAAAACGGCCGCCAAGCAAGACCAGGAGATCTGCTTCCTTCACTTCCTTGGCGAGCGCCGGGTTGATGCCGATTCCGACATCGCCAGCGTAGGACGGATGCAGGTGGTCGAAGAGCATCTGGCGGCGGAAGGAGCAGCCGACCGGCAGCTTGAACTTTTCCGCAAAGGTCTGGAAGCCGGCGACGGACGTCTCGCTCCAGCGCGTGCCGCCGAGAACGACCATCGGACGCTTGGCGGTCTTCAGCATCTCGCCGAGGGCGGCGATCTGGCTCGGGCCGGGATGGGCCTCAACCGGCGTGTAGGGCTTGGCTTCCGGGGCTTCGACTTCGTCGAGCAGCATGTCTTCGGGCAGCGTCAGCACGACCGGGCCGGGGCGGCCGGAGGTGGCGACGGCAAAGGCGCGGGTGACGAATTCCGGGATGCGGCGGGCGTCGTCGATCTCGCCCACCCATTTGGCAAACTCGGTGAAGGCGCGGCGATACTCGACCTCCTGGAAGGCTTCGCGCTCCTTCATGTCTCGACCGATCTGGCCGATGAAGAGGATCATCGGGATCGAATCCTGCTTCGCGACGTGCAGGCCGGCCGAGGCGTTGGTGGCGCCTGGGCCGCGGGTCACCATGCAGATGCCGGGCTTGCCGGTGAGGCGACCCCAGGTGTCGGCCATCATCGCAGCGCCACCTTCCTGGCGGCAGACCAGCGTCTCGATGCCGCTGTCCTTCAGCGCATCAAGCACGGCCAGGTAACTTTCGCCGGGAACGCAGGACACGCGCTCGACGCCGTTGGCCTTCAAGGCTTCGACGATCAGGGCTCCACCGGTTCTCTTCATTTCGTCTTCCTTTCCAGCTCGGCCAGTTCGGCCAGAATGTCTTCGCCATGCTCGCCGATGCGCGGGCTCGGGCGCTCGTAGCGCAGGGTGGTTTCGGAGAGCACGATCGGCGTGCGCACGCTCGGGATCACGGTGCCCTTGTCGTCGGTCAGCTCAATCTTCAGGCCGCGCGCCTGGACCTGCGGGTCGGCGAACATTTCCTCGATCGAGTTGATCGGTCCAGCCGGCACGGCGTTCGCTTCACAGGCGGAGAGCAGGTCGCGCTTCTGCCACTTCTCTGTTTCTGCCGTGACGATACGGCGGACCTCGACCTTGTTGGCGATGCGGGCCTTGTTGGTGGCGAAGCGCTCGTCGTCGGCAACAGCGGGGATGCCGAGGATCGTGCAGAGGCGCTTGAACTGGCCGTCATTTCCGACGGCCAGGATCAGATGGCCGTCTGATGTGGGCACGACTTCATAGGGGCTGATATTCGGATGGGCATTGCCAAGCCGGGTCGGGGGCTTGCCGGAGATCAGGTAGTTCATGTTCTGGTTGGCGAGCACTGCCGACATGACGTCGAGCAGGGCCATGTCGACGAACTGGCCCTGGCCGGTCTTCATCACGTGGATGAGGGCAGCCTGGATGGCTGTCACGGCATAGATGCCGGTGAAGATGTCGGCGATGGCGACCCCCGCCTTCATCGGCTCGCCGTCCTTTTCGCCCGTGATCGACATGAAGCCGGACATGCCCTGGACGATATAGTCATAGCCGGCGAAATCGGCATAGGGGCCGTTCTGGCCAAAGCCTGTGATCGAGCAGTAGACGAGCTTCGGGTTGATCGCCTTCAGGCTTGCGTAATCGAGGCCGTATTTCTCAAGGCCGCCGCGCTTGAAGTTCTCGATGACGACGTCTGCCGACGCGCAGAGGCGGCGGACGGTCTCCTGGCCTTCCGGCGTCTTCAGGTCGACCGCGATCGAGCGCTTGTTGCGGTTGGTCGAATGGTAATAGGCAGCCGAAAGGTTCTCGCCATCAACGCCCTCGACGAAGGGAGGCCCCCAGGCGCGGGTGTCGTCGCCACCTTCCGGGTTCTCCACCTTGATCACGTCTGCGCCGAGATCGGCAAGCATCTGGCCTGCCCAGGGCCCGGCCAGCACGCGGGCAAGTTCGATCACGCGGATGCCTGATAGCGGTGGCGGGGCGGGTTGCTTAGACGTCATTGCGCGATCCTGTGCGGCGTCGTCATATGAGGCGATCCGACGGAATTGGATCGCTTGCCATGACAAGAACTGCTGTCAGTCGAGCTATACTGCCGGATTTTGCCATTCGCACCTGATATTCTCTCATGGCATCATTCCGTTTCGGCAATATCCTGACGCTTCAGGGGCCAAGATTGGCGAGCCACCCAAGGAAATCGGCAATCGGTTTTTCACGGCCGATCTCGTTCAGTGTCTCGTGGCGCATAGTCTCGTAGACCGTCGTTTCGACATCGGTCATGCCGACATCGAGCATGCGCTGGCCGAGCCAACGGATTTCGCGGCCCTTGTTGGTCGCCGGATCCTGGCCGCCGCCGACGAGATAGACCGGAAGCCGCTGCGGCAGGCGGGCGAGGCGTTCCGGGTCTGCGCCTGCGAAGGTGAGTCTGAAGATATCTCTCCACATCGAGACGCTGGCGTCGAAGCCGCACAGCGGATCGGCGATATAGGCGTCGACTTCCTTCGGGTCATGCGACAGCCAGTCGAAGGCGGTGCGATGGCCGGGAATGGCGCGTCCCCAGGCGGCAAAAGTTGCCTTGGGCAGGATGAGGGAAGGGACGTCGGAGCCCTTCAGCATTTGTTCGAGATAGAGCACGCCCTGGGCGAAACGGCCTGCCAAGCCCGGATTGAAGTTTGAGTTCCAGATGGTCAGGGCATTGAAGGATTGCGGGTGCGCCGTCGCGACATTCAGCGCAATCAGGCCACCCATGGAATGGCCGAAAAGAGTGACCGGGAGAGCGGGATGCCGCTCCAGGGCGAGGTCCCGCATCGCCATGACATCGGAGATGACCTTTGCCACCCCGTCCTGGCGGGCAAAGAGGCCGAGGGCGGCATCCGGTGCCGTCGTCTCGCCATGGCCGCGATGGTCGTGCGCATAGACATGATAGCCGCGCGCCGCCAGAGCTACCGCAAACGCCTGGTAACGGCGGGAATGCTCGGCAAGCCCATGGCAGATGAGGACGATGCCGCGTGGTTCCGTCGTGGATGGCTGATGGTGATAGGCGAGGCGGGCGCCTGACGGTCTATCCAGCCACAGTCGTTCCGAAAACATCGCGCTCTCCCGTTCCCCATGTTTTCCGTGTGTTGCGCGACGCGAATGCGCTGTCAATCGATGCTGAAACGAACAAAGGAAATGTTCACGGCTTGCGGGCTAGGTTGAGACTTCTTTGGCAGGCGGGACTTGGTAAATGGCCGAAACACGCAGTTCACGGGATGTGACGAGGTCGCTGCATCCCGTCGTTGTGATCCTCGCCGCGCTTGCCGTGATCCTCGCCTTCGACATGCTCGACGGTACATCATTCTTCAAAGACATCGACGACGAACTGCGTCTGCTCCAGCTTCGCCATCTGCTCGAGACCGGCGGATGGTATGATCCGAGCCTGCCGATGATCCGGATGCCGGAGGTCTATCTGTCACCCTGGTCGCGGCTCATCGATCTTCCTTATGTGGTGATTGCCACCGCGCTGTCGCCGGTTTTCGGGATGGAGTTAGCGTTGCATGTCGCAACTCTGGTCTGGCCGCCCCTGATGCTTCTGGCCGTGGGCTGGCTTGCCGTCGAATTTGCGCGTGCCGTCACACCGAGCGAAGAGCTTTCCACCCTGTCCTGGCTGCTGGTCGGACTGCTGCTTATCGTGGCCGCTGGTGAATTTGCGCCTGGGCGGATCGATCATCACAACATGCAGATCGTGCTGATGATGCTGATCCTGCTGGGGCTCGTCACCGATCGCCGGCACGGTGGCCTGATGATTGGAACCGGAGCAACGCTGTCGCTCGTCATCGGGCTCGAATGCCTGCCATTTGTGGCGCTTGCGCTTGCGCTGGTCGCCATTGGCTTCATCCTGGACGTTGATCGCAGTCGCCGAATTCTCGCCGATACGGGATTATCGATGGTGTTGGTATCGATCCTCGCCGGGCTGTTGTTCCTCGGGCCGCACGGCATGCTCGCAACAGCCTGCGACGCCTATTCGGCACCGTTCATCACCGCGATTTCTGGCTATGGAGCCTGCTTCTGGCTCTCTGCTAGATTCATGCCTGCTCGCTCATCCTGGTGGGGTCGCCTCATGGTTCTGTCTCTCGGTGGCGCTTTTGTCACCGGGGTGCTCGCTTACCTCTATCCCCTGTGCCTGGCGGGCCCCTATCATATGATCGATGCGGTCTCCCGGCTCTACTGGTTCGATCGTATCCTGCAGGAGAACAATGTCCTTGCCTTCCGGCAGGAGGGTATGACCGGGCTTCAGATGCTGGCCTTCCTGCTGGTCATGTCGATCATCGCATTCTTCGCCTGTCCGATCTGGCGCGCCGAAAGCCGTGGCAGCTTCCGCCATTGGGCGGCTTTCCTGTTTGCCACAAGCACGATCGTCACGACCATCGTCCTCATCCGCTATGTGCGGTTTCCCGTGGCGCTGATGCCGCTCTATCTGCCGCTCGCACTGGCGGTCCTGGCCGCGCCGGGGGCGTCGGGCGTCCGTCGGTCTCTGGCTGTCCTGCCGGTCTTGGTCGGCATGCTGCTGATCGGGGCCCTCTATCTTTTCATTCCCGTCGAGCCGCCACGGCAGGATTCCGTCTGGCTGATGTCAGCAGATGATTGCCGGGGGGAAGACTTTACCGAATTGCAGGCGCTGCCGCCTGGCCGCATCATGGCGCCGACAGGTCTGGGCCTGGCGCTGGCGAGCCATGTGCCCGATGGTGTCTCGGTGGCGGCCATCCCATTTCATCGTGCGTCCCCTGGCATTCGCCGGAGTTTCACGGTTTTTGCCATGGCCGATGATGCGCAGCGCAAGGCGTTGCTCGATGGCTATGACTATGTCGCCGTCTGCCATGCGCCATTCGAGTTGCCACCGCAAGAAGCGCCGTTCTACGCGGCGCTCGTCAACGATCGGGGCTGGCCGGGTCTGGTGCCGCTGCCGGTTGAGGGTGAGGGGAGGCTGCGGCTGTTCCGGATCGACCACGACCGGATGATGTGAGCTTGCGCCGTGATAACTCCTTCGGAGCAGAAATTCCCGGCATGAAGGCTGTCGCCGCATTGCCCCCTTTGCCAGTTTCGCCTACATAGCGGCAACTTTCCCCTTTTCGACGCGCGGAGCTCCCCGACGATGGCACGTCAGTTCATCTACCACATGGCCGGCCTCAACAAGGCCTACGGCAACAAGAAGATCCTCGAGAACATCCATCTCTCCTTCTATCCCGACGCCAAGATCGGCATTCTCGGCCCGAACGGTGCCGGTAAGTCGACCGTGCTCAAGATCATGGCCGGTCTCGACAAGGAGTGGACGGGTGAGGCCTGGCTCGCCGATGGCGCGACGCTTGGCTATCTGCCGCAGGAGCCGCAGCTCGATCCGACCAAGACCGTGTTCGAAAACGTGATGGAAGGTGTTGCCGACAAGACGGCCATCCTCAATCGCTACAACGAACTGATGATGAACTATTCCGACGAGACCGCGGAAGAGGGCTCCAAGCTCCAGGACATTATCGACAGCCAGAACCTCTGGGATCTGGAGAGCCAGGTCGAAATGGCCATGGATGCGCTGCGCTGCCCGCCGGGCGATGCCGATGTGTCCAACCTGTCGGGTGGTGAGCGCCGCCGCGTGGCACTCTGCCAGCTCCTCTTGCGCAAGCCGGACCTGCTGCTGCTCGACGAACCGACCAACCACCTGGACGCCGAGACGATCGCCTGGCTCGAAAAGCACCTGCGCGAATATCCGGGCGCCATCCTGATGGTCACCCACGACCGCTACTTCCTCGACAACGTCACGGGCTGGATCCTCGAGCTCGACCGTGGTCGCGGCATTCCCTATGAAGGCAATTACTCGGCCTATCTGACTGCAAAGGCCAAGCGCCTGGCGCAGGAAGAGCGCGAGGAAGGCAGCCGCCAGAAGGCGCTGTCGCGCGAACAGGAATGGATCGCCGCAAGCCCGAAGGCCCGTCAGGCAAAGTCCAAGGCGCGTATCCGCGCCTATGACGAACTGGTGGCCGCTGCCGAAAACCGTCGTCCGGGTGAAGCCCAGATCATCATCCCGGTCGGAGAACGTCTCGGCCAGGTGGTTATTGAGGCCGAAAACCTCACCAAGGCCTATGACGGCCGCGTGCTGTTCGAGAACCTCTCCTTCAAGCTGCCGCCGGGCGGCATTGTCGGCGTCATTGGCCCGAACGGTGCCGGTAAGTCGACGCTGTTCCGTCTGATCACCGGTCAGGAAACGCCGGATAGCGGCTCGATCCGTATCGGCGACACGGTGCATCTCGGTTACGTCGACCAAAGCCGCGATTCGCTCGATGGTTCGAAGAACGTCTGGGAGGAAATCTCGGGCGGCAACGACATCATCAAGCTCGGCAAGTACGACATGAACAGCCGTGCCTATTGCGGCGCCTTCAACTTCAAGGGCGGCGACCAGCAGCAGAAGGTCGGCAATCTCTCAGGCGGTCAGCGCAACCGCGTGCATCTCGCCAAGATGCTGAAGGCGGGCGGCAACGTGCTGCTGCTTGACGAACCGACCAACGACCTCGACACCGAAACCCTTGGCGCCCTCGAAGACGCGCTGGAAAACTTCGCTGGCTGCGCCGTCATCATCAGCCACGACCGCATGTTCCTCGACCGTCTTGCGACCCATATCCTGGCTTTTGAAGGCGATAGCCATGTCGAATGGTTCGAAGGCAACTTCGAAGACTACGAGCAGGACAAGATCCGTCGTCTGGGGCCTGATTCGGTCAATCCGAAGCGCGTGACCTACAAGCGCCTGACGCGCTGAAGCGAGACTGATCTCAAATTACATAGGGGGCCGGCTTCGAAAGAGGCCGGCCTCTCGTCTTGTCGTGGACACAAAGACTGCATCTCTCCAGCGCTAGATCGTAATTTAGCGAAATCGTAATTTGTGTTACATACAATTGCGCAAGTTGTGCGCGGTCGCTTGCCGTGCCGGCCACATTCAATGGGGAGGATACATGGCCGCCTTGTCGCTACGCAGACAGCTCTATCTCATCGCAACCGCACCTTTGGTTGCCTTCCTTTGGTTGAGCGTGACTTCGGTCTGGAACAGCTATCAGCAATATGCGGTCCTTGAACGGCAGATGGCGGTGCAGACACTTGCCATGGCAGGCGGGCGGATTGCCCAAGTTCTGCCGGCCGAAGCCTTCGCCACGCCCGATAACCTCGCTGAGCGGCGTAAGGCTGTCGATGAGGGACTGGCTACGCTCAAGGCCGCCTATGCCGACTGGAAGGCACAGGGCGGGGCCGACGTGACCATCGAGCAGGCCTATTCTGTCATCACCCAAAAGGAGCAGGAACTCGGCACCTATCGAAGGAATGTCGACGGGGGTACTGCATCCGCAGACGAGTCACTCTTCGTCCTGCAGCCCGCGTCCGCGGCCGGCCTGGAACTGGTGCGTCGCTCTGGTGCCACCATTCAGGATCTGGAATTGGCGCGCCTGATCGAAGGCTATTACGCGCTGATGCAGGTCAATGATGCCGGCCTGATCGAGATCCATCTGGGTGAGACGCATTTCGCCGGGGCTGTTCTTGATCTGAAGCAATATGCCTTCTTTCTGCATGCGGCAGCGCTGCGTGAGCGCTTTACGCCGCTTTTGCGCGAGTTTCTGCCTGCCCAGATTGTCCAGCCGTTTGATGCGTTTCAGGCCGGCCCTGAAGGCCGGTTCCTGGGAGAAAGCCGCCAGAAGATTGTCGCCAACGAACCGGCAGCGGCCGATGCAGATGCGGCAAAACAATGGTTGGAGTTCACCGGTGCCCATGCGGGCCTGATGGCAAAGCTCATTGCCGAGACCGACGCCTTTCTCACAAACGGGGCGCAGCAGAAGCTCGACGGTCTGTATGGCAGCTTCGTCCAGGGCGTTGCCGTCGCGATCGGTGTCACGATGCTGGTGCTCGGCCTGTTCTTCTTCGTGGTCCGCACCGTCTCACGGATGATCCGGGCTACTGCTGACCGCATGAAGACGCTTGCTGACGGCGACCGTCAAACCGAGATCCCGTATACCAGCCGTGCGGATGAAATCGGTGTGATGGCACGCTCCGTCGAAGTCTTCCGGGAGGCGGCCATCCGCAATGCCGAACTCGAGGCGCAGGCCGAAGAAAACCGGCATCGGGCGGAGCGCGAACGTGTCGAAATGCAGGCTCGGGCGGAAGCTGATGCCGAGGAGCGTCTGAACAAGGCAACGGGTACGCTGGCGGCCGGCCTTAAGCGCCTCGCTGCTGGCGATCTGCTTTGCGAGATCGACGAGCAGTTCGCCCCGCAGTTCGAAGCACTGCGTCATGATTTCAACACGTCTGTTCAGCAACTGCGCAGCGTGCTCGTCTCCGTCGGGCGTTCCGGTCATGCGGTCTCCAGTGGCTCGGGCGAGATCTCGCATGCCTCGGACGATCTGGCCAAACGGACCGAACAGCAGGCGGCTTCGCTCGAAGAGACGGCCGCAGCGCTCGAGGAAATCACGTCGAACGTCACTGCGACGTCGCGGCGAACCGGTGAGGCTCGCGATATCGTGCGCAACACGCGCAATCGTGCCGAGCAGTCGGGCGTGGTGGTCGGCAATGCAGTCACTGCCATGGAGCGGATCGAACAGGCCTCCAAACAGATCAGTCAAATCATCGGCGTGATAGACGAGATCGCCTTCCAGACGAATCTTCTGGCGCTCAATGCAGGCGTCGAGGCTGCCCGGGCAGGAGCAGCCGGCAAGGGCTTTGCGGTTGTTGCTCAGGAAGTCAGGGAGCTTGCCCAACGTTCGGCGAACGCGGCCAAGGAGATCAAGGCGCTGATCAGCAATTCGGAAATCGCTGTCAGCGAAGGCGTCAAGCTGGTCAATGAAACCGGTCAGGGCCTCAATGCGATCGCCGGTCTGGTCCAAGCCATCAACGAGCACATGGATGCCATTGCGGCTGCCGCACAGGAGCAGTCTGTCGGCCTGGGCGAGGTAAACCAGGCAGTCAATCACATGGATCAGGCGACGCAG
Source organism: Rhizobium sp. AQ_MP (assembly GCF_014237835.1). Lineage (GTDB taxonomy): Bacteria > Pseudomonadota > Alphaproteobacteria > Rhizobiales > Rhizobiaceae > Allorhizobium. The sequence goes on along the minus strand of NZ_JACJVI010000014.1, from coordinate 111,850 downwards.
AAGAATGCAGCCATGGTCGAGGAGATGAATGCCGCTTCAGCCGGCCTTGCGCACGAAGCGGCAAGTCTTGCCGAGCTCCTGCGCCAATTCAGAACGGGGCAGGAGACCGGCCTGGTTTCCACCCGCCAAACGCCTTCCCTGCGCACTGCCGCACCCGCGCCCTCGGTGCGCCCAACTGCACCAGCGGCACGCGAGCAACCGGCTGGTCGAAGAACCGCGCCTGCCGTCTCCGGGAACAACGCGCTCGCCCGAGACAACTGGGAGGAATTCTGAACGGGTTCTTTATCCCTTCCCAAGCAGAAAACCTGCGGCGGCCGCCCGAGTGAGGCGGCCGTTTTTGTTTGTCGTCGCATAGGCTCGATAGAGCAGATTCAGACTTGCATCTCGCACCAGAAAGACATAAAGATATCTTTATGTCGTTATTGCGGTGGTGCGAATGAAACTCGGTGTCGATACTCTGGTGGATTTGCTGAAGGCGGCCGGTGAGCCCACTCGCCTGCGTCTGTTGACCCTTCTTGCGTCCGGCGACCTGACCGTCACCGATCTTACAGAAATTCTCGGGCAGTCGCAGCCGCGAATTTCTCGGCATCTCAAGCTGCTGGCCGAAGCCGATCTCATCGACCGCTATCAGGAAGGGGCCTGGGCTTACTTTCGTCTGAAGCAGGAGGGGGATGGTGCGTCTCTGATCCGGCTTCTCCTGGATGCGGCAGACGGCTCGGACCCGGTTCTCCAGCGCGATCGTGATCGTCTGGCCGGCGTCAAGCGGGCGAGGGCGGAGAAGGCACAGGCCTATTTCAGCCGCAATGCCTCCGAATGGGACGAACTGCGCCGTCTGCATGTCAACGATGCCGACGTGGAAGCTGCGCTCCTGCGGCTCGTCGGAACAGAGGCGGTCGAAAGCATGCTCGACCTCGGCACGGGAACGGGCCGTATCCTGCAATTGCTCGCGCCGCGCTATCGGCGCGCCATCGGCATCGATGCCAGCCGCGACATGCTGGCGGTCGCACGGTCCAATCTAGACAAGGAGGGCATCCTGTCGGCGAGCGTGCGTCATGGCGACATTTTGAACCTGCCGCTGGATGCTGCCGACTACGATCTCGTCACCATCCACCAGGTCCTTCATTTTCTTGAGGAGCCGGAGCTGGCGCTCGCCGAGGCGGCACGCATGCTGAAGCCGGGCGGGCGACTGGCAATCATCGATCTGGCTCCGCATGGTCACGAATATCTTCGTGACGAGCATGCCCATGTGCGCCTCGGCTTTTCCCATGGCGTGATGGCCGAATGGCTCGGGCGTCAGGGGCTGACTGTCGAAAACGTGCTTGACCTTCCGCCTGAGAGCGCGGCCGGGCGCGGACTGACCGTGACCATCTGGCTCGCTCGACGTGGGAGTGAGGCTCAACCGAGCGTTTTAGAACAACCTCTGGCAAAGACCGGGAGCAGATAAATGACGAAGCCCGAACGGCCCATCGCCAAGATCCCCGCTGCGCGGATCTCGTTTGAGTTTTTTCCCCCGAAGTCTCCCGACATGGAAGATCAGCTGTGGCAGACGGTCAAGGCGCTGCAGCCTTACCAGCCCGACTTCGTTTCCGTCACCTATGGTGCGGGCGGTACCACGCGGGAACCGACCCTTGCAACAGTGAAGCGGCTGATCAATGACACTCCGCTGGCCACAGCCTCGCACCTGACCTGTGTCGGGGCCACGCGCGAAGAGGTGCATGCCGTGGTCGAAGAATTCCGCGCTGCTGGTGTTCGCCATTTCGTCGCGCTGCGTGGCGACCCGCAGGGCGGTGTTGGGACGCGTTACGAGCCCCATCCAGGCGGCTTCGTCAACGCTGCGGATCTTGTGGCCGGCCTGCGCCAGATCGGCGACTTCGAGATTTCCGTCTCTGCCTATCCGGAGCGTCATCCGGAAAGCGGCACCGATGACGTTGACCTGGACATGCTGAAGCAGAAGGTCGATGCGGGCGCGACGCGCGCGCTGACCCAGTTCTTCTTCGACAACGACATCTTCGAGCGTTATCTGGAGAGAGTCCGCAAGGCCGGCATTACCATCCCGATCGTACCGGGCATCATGCCGATCCAGAACCTGACGCAGTTGAAGCGGTTCGCCTCGATGTGCGGTGCAAGCATTCCCGCCTTCCTCGACGAGCGGTTCGAGGGAACAGAGGGCGATGCGCTGGCGTGTGCTGCGGTCGCCGCCGATATCGCGGCCGAGCAGATCGCCGATCTCGCGAACCGCGGGGTGCATGAATTTCATATCTATACGATGAACAGGGCGCCGCTGACGATTGCGACACTGGAACGTCTCGGCGTGACCGGAAGAAACGATCGGCTTTCCGGCGCTGCCGCCTGAGGCAATCTATGTCGTGAAAAGAGGCGCATGACGGTTCGTGTCATGCGCCTCTTCTTCACTCTGGAAGTCATTGAATGCTGGAGAGGCCGAGCCCGGCCAACCCATGGGTGGGTTCATTCGACCTGTGTCAGATGAACAGCATCGTGGCGATAAAAACAAACGCTGCACCGACGATCAGGACATTGATAGAATTGGTCAGTCCCATGTGTGCCTCCTTGCGTTGACCGTTAGATATTATGTCCGATTTGTGTCAGTGCAAGGCCAATTCTGTGCTGCGCTGCGGTAATATGCGGTGGAAAACTTATCTGAATCCTTCAATAACCTAGAAGTGTCAGTGGGTTATCTGCACTCTCGTCCTGTTAATGAAGTTTAATTTCCGTGAGGGGCCGCCAGGCTTCGGGACGGCTTTCTTCGCATTTGTCCAGCTCGGCCCGCGGTGCTTGAGGACAACGAAAAAAGCCGGGGCGACTTTATCGACCCGGCTTTGAGTTTGATTATCGACTGATGTTTCAGAGCGCGCTGAGAAGGGCAGGTGTCGGCCAACCGTCGGCCGGCAGACCGATCCGCTGCTGTTCCTTCTGCACAGCCACGCGCGTGCCGCCGCCCAGGATCCCGTCGATCTTGCCAACGTCGTGGCCAAGCCCCTGCAACTTGGTTTGAAGCGCCTTCATCTGATCGACGTCGAGGCCCTGTTCGGGATTGCCCTTCTGGTAGACCGGTGCGCCGCCGAAGCGGGTGGCGAAATAGGCTGCCGAGGTCGTGTAGATGAAGGACTGGTTCCATTCGAGATAGATGTTGAAGTTCGGATAGGTGATAAAGGCCGGCCCCTTGCGGCCCTGCGGCAGCACGAGCGCTGCCGGCAGAGACGAGAAGGCCGTGTTGCCATCGCGTGGCTGGACACCGAGCGAGAACCATTCGCCAGCGGTCAGCGTGCCGCCGAGACCGGATTTTTCGAAGGGCAGATTGTCCGGGATCGTGACTTCCTGGATCCAGGGTTCGCCGCGTTTGAAGCCGAGATGCTGGATGAATTTTGCCGCCGTCAGGATCGCATCGGGGCTGCTCTGCTTGACATTGACGTGACCATCGCCGTCCCCGTCGATGCCGAAAGCGATGATGTCCTCCGGAAGCATCTGGACCTGACCGATTTCGCCGGCCCAGGCGCCGGTATTGCTCGCGGGCTCCAGGTCGCCATGCTCGACCATCTTGATGAGGGCGAGAAGTTGCGGGCGGAAAAGCTCCGGTCGGCGGCAGTCATGAGCTAGGGTCACCAGGGCGTTACGCGTGTTGAAATCGCCCTGGACCGCGCCAAAGTCGGTTTCCATGGCCCAGAAGGCGGTGATGACACCTGCCGGCACGCCGAACTCCTGCTCGGCGCGGGCGAAGACTTCGGCATATTCCTTGATCTTCTGCCGGCCGATATCAAGGCGAGCCTGGCTCACGGTTCTGCCGGAGAATTCGAGGAAGGTCTGGCGGAACACACCCTGGGAGCGGTCGCGGGAAAGAACCTTCTGGTCGATCGCCGCTCCGGCCAGCGCCTTGTCGGCGACATCGGCCGGGGTGCCCGCGGCAACGGCTTCCGCCTTGACGCCGTCCAGGAAGGTCGCGAGATCGCCACCGCACTGCTGCTGGGCCTGGGCCAGACCCGTCGAGGCCAGGAGCAGGGCGAGGGGGAGCGCAAGACGCCGGACTTTCTTCATCGATCGTTCCTTCATGTTGAGGTTCCGTCGCATCGCCAGTTCTGCCATACGTCCGGTCACTTCAGGTGGTTTGGCAGAGCCTCTAGGCTGTGTTTGCGATCATTTCGAGACGGCGGCGAGCCAATTCTGCCAGTTCTTCTGCGTGCCGGCAAAGACGTTGATGTCGGTCTCTCCGCTGATGCCGGGGATCACACCCGTCGAGGTGTACTGCCAGAAGGACCAGCGGCGTTCCGGATAGACGATGCTCGGATGCTGGGCGACGGCCCGAACCCAGAAATGATGATCCTTGAAGGCGCCTTCGAGGTTATCGCGATGAAAGTCGACCGAGGTATAGATGATCGGGCGCTTGCCGTAGTGGGCCTCAATGCGCCGCATGAACCGCTGCATTTCCGCACGTACCGTCGCAGGATCCGGCCTCAGGCGGCAAGTCGGTGATGTCGGGTTCCATTCCACGTCGAGCACCGGCGGCAGAAGATTTGCATCGCGTGGCACATTGCGAATGAACCAGTCGGCCTGTTCGTCGGCCGAGGAACAGAAGTAATAGAAGTGGTAGGCCGCATGCGGGATGTCGGCGTCGCTGGCACCCTGCCAATAGTCTTTAAACCGCGGATCCAGCATGTCCTTGCCTTCCGTCGCCTTGATGAAGACGAACGCAACGCCGGACTTCTTCACCTGTCGCCAGTCGACGTCGCCGTTCCACTTGGAGACATCGATGCCATGCACCTCGTGGCGATGCGGAGTCTTGCCATCGAAATGCTGGGGATCCGTGTCCTGGAATCGCGGCGACATGGCCGCGGTTTCCAAAAGGTCATAGGATCCGGAGGTGCAGGCGGTGGCCGTGAGGCAAAGTGGAAGAAGAAGTGCAGAAAGCCACCGCATTAGGGGTCCGTGATCTCGAATTTCCAGCAGGATGCGCCAGTTGGACGCAACGCGCCAAGTAGGACAGACGCGCAAATCGTCGCCCATCATCGTCAAATCCGCATTAGATGCAATGTTGCTTGCGCGAAGCAGTCAGCGCCGCAGGACGGCGTGCCAGGCATAGCCGTGCCCGAGGGGCTCGAAACTCAGCTGCAGGCCGTTCGCTGACGCGCGGTGATCGAGGACGGCTCTCAAGTCGGGGCGAGGGGTAACATGGAAGCGTGCAAGCCACGCCTGCAGCGCGCTACGACACCAGCGCGGCAAGCCTTCCTGCTGGCCGAAGTCGACCATATGCAGGGATCCCGAAGGGCCGAGCGCTTCGATCCCGCGATCGATTGCCGCCTGCCAGTCCGGTATCATTGACAGCGCATAGGAGATCATCACGCGGTCGAAATGGGGTTCGGCGAAATCGACCGGTCGGAAGGCCGTCGCATCCGCCACCGCCAGTTTCGGCGGAGAGGTCGTGCCGCGAAACTTTGACCGCGCCGTCGCCAGCATCTCTGCCGAGATGTCGAGCCCGTAAAGCCGTGCCGTTGGAAAGTGCTTGCGGGCCAGCACCAGGTTGCGGCCAGTGCCGCAGCCGATCTCCAGCAGCGATCCGGTCGACGGCAGATTGAGGTTTGCAATCATGTGATCGCGGCCGAGCAGATAGTACTTGCGCGTCAGGTCGTAGATGTGCCGCTGGTAGCGGTACATCCTGTCCATGCTCTCTGCGTGACTCGCTTGATCTGCGGCGGTGACGATCGTCGGGCTCTCGGTCATGCCTGCCGCTTTACGTAGATGTGGAAGCCACCATAAATGGCGGAACGGTCCTGCCGGTTGAGTGTCTGGGAGCGGGTTGCCTGATAGTCCCATTGACCCAGCAGATCCGGGGTCAGCTTGCCGTTCAGGATGCTTTCTTCCGCGGCCGTGCGGAAGATGACGCAGGCGCCATCGGCTGCGGTGCGCGTGATTTCAGTCCACAGTTCGGTCAGCTGACGCGGATTCATCCAATCCTGCGCATCGAGGAGGACGTAACGATCAACGCTGGCTGCGGGCTTCGTCGCCAGGAGTTCCGTGAAATTCGCGTGGTGGACCGTCACGCGGTCTACAGTATCCCGAATTGCCGGATAGTGCCGCTCCTGCAGGTAGGTCGGCATGCCCCCTTCTTCCGGCCTTGGATAGCGGCGCATGAAGGCCTGCCAGGCGAAATAGTTGTCCCGCAGCAGGAAATGGCAGCAGAGCTTTTCGAGACGATGGCGCAGCACGGGCGCGATCGTGCCGTCATCCGCCAACGAGGCGAGTTCGTCATATTGCTGTGGCGGAATGCCAAGACCAAAGAGCGAGCTCTTGCGGCGGGTCAGCCAGCGGATCAACGGCTTGTCGAAGAGCGGCGCGATCCGGCTATCGAAGAACATGCGCTGCTCGCGCAACGAGCGGGTTGCTGCAAGTTCTTCCAGGCGAACGCCATGGCTGCGGGCAATCAGGTGGCCGATGGTGATGAAGCGTCCGAGCAGCCCGGTCCTGTAGATGTTGCGGTTGAAGACGGAGATACGCCGACGGCCCGCCGGACCACGCGAGTCCCAGTAGCTGCGGGTGGCGGCGTCAAGGACAGGGGCTATGTGGCGATCGTAAAGGCGGGTGTTCGAGGAGACCGAGTGCTCGCCGAGGAAGCGTCGGACCGCGGCATGGTCCGGCAAAGTCCGGAAGGCTGCCAGCTTCAGGCGGTTCAGCGCGACATGATTGGGGTTCAGGTCCACCACGTCGATCGAGCCCGGACGTCGGCTCAGATAGGCCAGCATGTTGCAGCCGCCGGAGCCGATGGTGACAATCCTGTGACCCTCTGCCAGGTCCATCGCCTCCATGTCGACCTCGGGATCCTCCCAGATCTGCGCGTAAACGAGGCCGGAGAAGAGCAGGCCGAACAGGCGTTCGGAGAGCCCTGCGGGCGACAGTGCCGCGTGCTGCAGCAGAGCATCCTTCAGCTTCTCGTTTCCACGAAATCCGGCATCGGGTGCAAGCTCAGTCATGTCGATCCGCCGTCCTGTTGGGTTTCACGGCGTGTAGCTCCGCGTTGCTACAGTTTGATGACGCTGCACCGGGGTGACGGTAACCGAATTTCAATGCATTTTATGCAAATTCTCGTCAGTTATTTCAGGGGTGTTTAACATGATGTTAAGTGAAATCCCGATCAGCAGGCGTCTGCGCTACGGCCTGGCCGGCTTTGTCGGCGGGGCGGCCGCGCCTCTTGCGATCGCGGTTCCATTCATTGCTCAGTCCGGCTTTACTGCGCTTTCCGGCGCCTTCGTCGATGGATGGTCCCTGGTGGCTGGTCTTGGCCTGCCGCTCGTCGGCGGTGCTGTCGGCTGGCGAATCGCTGCCTGGGAGACGTCGCTGCATGAGCGGATCCGACGTCTGGAAGGTGGAGCGACTGCACTCGAAGCCGCTTCCCGCACCGATACTTTGACGGGGCTTGGGAATCGTCAGACCCTGACCGAAGCCCTGGCCAAACGGCTTGAGGCCGGAAGCCATGACAGCGGCACGCTGCTGCTCATCGATCTCGACCGCTTCAAATACGTCAATGACACGCTCGGGCACGCTGCCGGCGATAGTCTGCTGACGGCCGTTGCCGATCGCCTCCGCCAGGCCGCGGGCGAAGAGGCCGAACTTTATCGAGTCGGGGCTGATGAATTCGCTGTTGTCCTGCCCCAGGCGAGGCGGCGACCGGTCGCGGAGTTCTTCTGCCTGGCGATCGAGCATGCCATGTCGGAGCCTTTCGAACTCGCCCAGGGTCGGATCATGACCGGCGTGAGCATCGGTGCGGTCATGATTTCTGCACAGGACCGAGATGTGGCCACACTGCTGCAAAGTGCTGATCTCGCGCTTTATCGGGCCAAGGAGGTCTTCGGGCCGGCCCATGCGTTCTATGACGAGTCCGTCGCCCGCGAGGTCAGGCAAGGGCTCGAACTGGAGAGAGACCTTGCCCGCGGCTTCGTCGATGGCGAATTCTATCTCGAGTATCAGCCTATCGTCGGTGTGCAGAACGGGGAAGTCAGGTCGCTCGAGGCGCTGCTGCGCTGGCGCCATCCCGAGAAGGGGCTGATCACACCGGATGTCTTCATTCCTCTGGCGGAAAAGACCGGGGTCATTCAGGTCATCGGCAAATGGGTTGTTCAGCAGGCCTGTGCGGCCGCCGTGACATGGCCTGCGCCTACCGGCGTCAGTGTCAACGTGTCCGGCGACCAGTTCAAGGATCCGCAGTTCGTCGCACATATTCTCGATTGCCTTGTCGAGACCGGCCTGTCACCGGAACGGTTCACCGTCGAGGTCACGGAAGCCGTTTTCTCCGTCGATATCGACCTCGTCTGCCGCAGTCTGGCCGAGCTGCGGTCGGCGGGTGTCCGTATTGCGCTGGACGACTTCGGAACCGGTTTCTCATCGATCAACAATCTCAGGCTTTTCCCGCTGGATGAATTGAAGATCGATCGCTCCTTTGCCCAACAAATGCTGGAGACGACCCAGGGTGCCAAACTGGTCGACCTGATGCACAAGCTTTCGGAGACCTTTCAGATCCGCACCACGATCGAGGGCATCGAAACCGATAATCAGCTGGACTTCATCAAGTTGCTGGGCATCGGCGAGGCGCAGGGCTTCCTGTTTTCGAAACCGTTCGCTCCGGCAGACGTCCTGACCTATTTGCAGACGAGAGTGGCCCAGACGACAGTTGCTCCCGTGAGCTGAAAGTGGCGGGATAAACGCCAAGCTGCCCCATTGTCATCTTTCGCCTGTCACGCATTCCTGCTTCGATAGCGATAAGGGAGGAGGGCATGCTGATGCGCAGACTGGGGAAATGGGGTTTGCGGAGCGCGATTGCCCTCGTTTTGATCCTGGGCTTCGCTGCGGTTTGGATCGTCGCAGTCCCGCCGGAGTTGCTTCGGGTGGGGACGGGCTATGCAGCCAAGATCATCTGCTCGAACGTTTTCATTGCCGGACGTGACGCCGACGAAGTGCTCCGCGATGACGTGCAGGCACCGGGACACCCCTTGCTGAAACTCATCAATGCCGAGGTGGACCTTGAACAAGGCATCGTCAGAACCTCCATGCTGGGGGTCGTCGCGCCATCGGCAGCATTGCACCGTACCGGCCTTGGCTGCGCCACCGTGCGCGAAACGGAAATCGAGGCGGCGCGAGCTCTGAGCGCGCCGCCCGCAGAAGCATCTCCGGCTGATCAGGACTTGCCCTGGCCAGAAGGTGAGGCGGATGTAGCGAATGATCCAAGGATCGCCGGCATTCTTGCTGATCCTGATCTGATCGGTCAGAGCGCACGTGCCGTCGTCGTGGTGAAAGACGGCAAGATCATCGGCGAGACCTATGGCGCGGGCTTCAACGCGCAGACGCCGTTGCTCGGCTGGTCCATGACCAAGACGGTGACCGCAGCTTTGGTCGGCATCCTGCAAAGGCAGGGGCGGATCGACGAAAACGCGGCAAGGCTGTCCCCCCGGTGGAGCGGCGACCGCCGCGCCGATATCACGCTTTCAAACCTGCTCGCCATGGAAAGTGGCCTGCGTTTCAACGAGAATTACGGTGATGTGACCGACGTGACGCGCATGCTTTATCTCGAGGGGGATATGGCCGGCTATGTGGCATCGTTGCCCTCCGCGGCCGAGCGCGGCACGCGCTTCAACTACTCGTCTGGCGAGACAGTACTCATCTCACGCTACTGGATGTCCCGTCTTGCCGATCTGAACGAGGCGCTCGCCTTCCCGCGCCGTTCCCTGTTCGACGCGATCGGCATGCGCAGCGCGGTGCTGGAAGCGGATCCGACGGGCACGTTTGTCGGCAGTTCTTACCTCTATGCTACGGCGCGGGACTGGGCGCGATTTGGCCTGCTCATTGCGGAGAACGGGCGCTGGGACGGGCAGCAAATCGTCGATCCGTCCATGATCGGCAAAATCTACCTGCCGACTTCCGCGTCCGGCGGAAGTTACACCGAGGGACATGCATGGCAGAATGGACCGGGGGGCAAGGACACCAGTTTTGGGGTCCCCGAGGAAGCGCTCTGGATGTTGGGGCACGACGGGCAGTCCATCACGGTCATTCGTTCGGAACGCCTCGTCGTGGTGCGTCTGGGGCTGACGCCCCGCAGGCTGGACTACAGGCCACAAAAGCTTGTGCAGGCCATTCGCGAGGCGCTGCGCTAGCGCTCACCGCGTGAGGTGCAGCAATCCCTTGCGCTTGGCATCGTAATAATAGCCGCGCGCATAGAGGCGGACCGCCTGGTCGTGGTCATTGTCTGCAACGACCCATGCACCCTTTAGGTACTTGACCGCATATTTGATGTTGGTTTCGGCATCAAACAGACCATTGGCCGGGCCGTCGTATCCCATGGCCTTGGCCGTGTTGTACCGGATCTGCATCAGGCCGTAATTGCCCTTGCTGTAGGCGGCGGGATTGTAGCGGCTCTCGCGATGTACCACTCGATGCACGAGGTCGGCGGGGATCTCATAGAGTTTCGAGTATTTCTCGATCAGCGCATTGAGCCGGGTCGGGCCTACCGTGGCCGGCTTGCGATCGGCGTTCAGGGCATCTGGTTCGCCAGGAGGAGAAATGTCGAAGGGGTCTCCGAAACTGGTGAGGGCCGTTGCGCGCAAAGGGGCGGCATAGGCCAGTACGACCTGTGGGCTCTCGCTCTCGGTCGCGGGCGACGTGGCGGCCGCCACTGCGGCAGGCGCGACGAGCGTCTCCTGTGTCGGGGCTGCCGCCGCTGCCATCTGCTGACTGCCAGAGGTTGCCGTGGGTGTTGTGACCATCGCCAGAGCGTCGGTTGCGGCGGTCTGAGGTGCAGTGGGCGAAAGGGCGGAGGCCTTGAGCGCCGGGATCGGGGCGGCTGTGGCGGTTCCTGGAATGATCGGAGCCGGGCCGGGATTGGCCGCAGCGAGTTCGGCCTGTGTCATCTGTTTGACGGCGGCACCGTTCGTAGCGGCTTCCGCCGCCATCGCAGCCTGCATTTCCGGCGACCGGGGATTGGCCTTGGGTGCTGAGGCGAGATCGGCCTTTACGCTTTCATCGATCGCGGTGCATCCGCTCAATCCAGCCAACAGAGAGGCGGCCATGCAAAGAGCAATACCGCGATCAGTTCTGACGTTCATGCCACTATCCGTTAAGAGATGCGCGCGAAGGCATCGGCAAATCACCGACGGTTCGTTTCCATTTCTTAATCTATGCCCAGCATTGCGGCAAGCTTGCGGCCGGGCGGATGGTTCGGGCAAGGTTCGAACGCTTAAGCCGCGATCTTACGATAGCCGGCTGTCACGGCCTTCGCGGCGATCAGCACAGTGCCGCCGGAACGGTTGATTGTCCGGCGAACCACACGTTTCTTCAGGATTTTCCGCATGCTTTCGGCAAAGAGCGCGTAGGGAAGGCAGGTAATTGCCGCAAGGCCGACGAAGATCCCGCCCAGCGCAATGGCCTGCGGCAAAAATGCACCGGCCGGCGTCAGGAATTGCGGCAGAAGTGCGGCGATCAGCAGGCTGCTGCGGGGATCACGGGATTCGCGCTCGAAACAATGGGCGACAATGCGCAGTGGCCTTTCTTCCGGCAGGTTGTCATTGTCGGCCACCGGTTCCGTACCGACGGGCGCACGCGATACGCCGAGCGCAAAGAGAACGAGCCAGGTCAGGCCGATCCACTGGAAGACCGAGAAAGCCAGCGGCGTCAGCGCGATCAGGCTCCATGACAGGGCCAGTGTCGCCGCGACCGCGATCATCGTTCCGAGCGCTACACCCGTGACGGTCGCAAACACACTCTTGCGGCCATGCGCCAAGGCGTAAGCCAGAACCAAGCGTTTCGAGCGGCCGGGCACGAACAGGATGGCGGTTGCAACGACTGCAAACAGGATCGAGATAGACAGGGGCATGGCACTCACTCCTCAAAGTAGAGGAAGCCAGCTTTCGGCGGTGAGGTCAATGGATGGGGCGGTACTTCTGCCCGAGATAATCCATCACTTCTTCGAACCAGGGTGTCGAGAGATCGAACGGCTTGCCGCCCTTGATGCGCGGAAATTCGATGGTGCGCAGACGCCCGCCCTGATCCTCGTCATGGCCCGTGACACCCGATACCCTGTTGAGGCCGCTTTCGACAGCGAGATCAACCATGCTCTGGATCAGGCGCAGGTCGTCATAGTTGGCCGGGGCGGAGCGGGCGTAGTAGCCTGACTTCTGGACCATCGAGCGGTCCGCGTCGAGCAGCTTTGCGAAATGCTTCTGGAACCAGTTGCCGACATTGATCGTGTCGAGCTTCACATGGCCAAAGGCGTCGCGCTTAATTTCTTCGCCGGCCGCCTCGCGATCGGCGACGATCTCGTCCATGCAGGCGCCTTCCGAAACGAAAAGCGTGACGAAACCGGTGCGGTCCATGATGTCCTTGAGGCGGGTCGCTTCGCCTTCCATGTCGAAATGAGTCTCGGGCAGATAGAGACCGTCGATGTTCTTGAGCTCCTGATTCATCATGAAGCCTTCGATGTACTCGTTGTGCTGCGTGCGTTGCATGTAGGCGCGCGCGGTCGCGGCCGTCAGCCAGCCGCAGTGGCGGCCCATGACTTCATGGATGACAAGGGTGCGCGGCGAGGCGCTTTGTTCGTTGGAAACATGGTCGAAGAAGCGGGCACCAACTTCGGCGGCCGTCCAGGCGCCGAGCGTCTGCTTGATCGGGTAGACATCGTTGTCGACCGTCTTCGGCAGGCCGACGACGGTCAGGTCATAGCCGTTTGCGCCGAGATAGGCCGCCAAGTCTGCGGCCGTCGTGTTGGTGTCGTCACCGCCGATGGTATGCAGGATCGTAACGCCATCGGCGGCCAGGCGTTCGGCTGCGACGCGCAGCGGATTTTCGCCTTCCTTGACGAGGCCGCGCTTGACGCAGTCGGCGACATTGGTGAGCTTCACACGGCTGTTGCCGATCGGCGAGCCGCCATAGCGGTGCAGAACATGCGCCTTTTCGCGCATCTCCCTGGTGATCTCGATTTTGTAGTCCATCAGCAGGCCGCGGAAACCGGACTTGTAGGCGACGATGTCGACCTCGGGTGCAATGTCGGTATAGCGCTCGATCAATCCGCCGACGGCAGACGAGAGACAGGGCGCGAGGCCCCCGGCGGTCAACATCGCGACTTTCTGCTTGGCCATCATTCCTCCTTGGACGCTCTATCGCCCGTCTTCCGTCTGGTTCAGGTGGCAAATGGATGCGACAGCAAGGGGCAGCTGTAAAGCCAAAAAATCAACGAAAACGGGCGTTTCGCCCGATTGGCCGAAGCATTTGGGAATATAATCGATTCAATTGCGGCGTCGCGCCGGACAGGCCGCTGTGGATAACGGGATGACCATCCGGGGGACGCGGCAAGCGATCGTCTTCAGCGAAACGGATTCAAGATGAAGAAACTTTAATCCTCGCGAATAGCCCGCACTCCTTGCTTTTTCTGGGCATATTTGGTCAAGCTTTTCGCATGATCTTCGATTTCGCCTGCGAACAAATATCGTCATTCTGGGACCGTTTGCTGGGTGCGATCGGCGATGCTGCGGGCAACGTGATCGGTAGCATCGTCGAGGCCGTGCGGACAGTCTTCGAAGGTGACCCGGAAACGCGCCGGCGCGTGTCCTTTTCCGTCGCCATCATCGCTCTTTCTGCAAAGATGGCCAAGGCGGATGGGATCGTTTCGAACGCCGAAGTCGAGGCATTCCGCAAGATCTTCGAGTTTCCGCCGGAAGAGGCTCGCAACGTGGCGCGCCTCTACAATCTGGCGCGTCAGGATGTGGCGGGCTTCGAGACCTATGCCAAGAATCTAGCCGGGATGTGTCGCACCTGCGACCAGTTTTGCCCGGTCCTTGAAGACATTATCGATGCCCTGTTTCACATCGCCAAGGCGGATGGCCTCGTGCATGAGAAGGAACTCGACTTCCTTGCCCGGATCGCAGAGATTTTCGGCATCTCGGAAGAGCGGTTCGCGGCGATCACCGAGCGACACATCCATCAGGATGGCGATCCCTATGGCGTGCTGGGCGTGAAGCCTTCGGACGACTTCGCGACGATCCGCAAGCGCTACCGCGCTCTCGCTGCTGAAAATCATCCGGACCGGCTGCATGCCCGTGGCGTGCCCACCGAGTTTCATGCCGTTGCGCATCACCGCATGGCCAAGTTCAACGCCGCCTATTCGGCGATTGAAAAGGCGCGCCGCGCGGCATGACTTCCTTCCCAGCCGATTACGGGCGTGCGGAGGTCTGTCCGTCGCCGAACCATGGCGAACGGCTCGGCGTCGAGCGCCCCGACATCCTCCTCCTGCACTATACCGGGATGCCGTCCGCAGAAGGCGCGCAGCAATGGCTCTGCGCGCCGGAGAGCCAGGTGTCGAGCCATTACATCGTGCATGAAGACGGACGCGTTGTGCAGATGGTCCCTGAAGCCCGTCGCGCATGGCATGCGGGCAAAAGTGTCTGGGCCGGCGAGACGGACATCAATTCACGCTCCATCGGTATCGAAATCGCCAATGCGGGGCATCCGGCGGGGCTTCCCGATTACCCTGACCGGCAGATCGAATCCGTCATCGAATTGTGTCTCGAATGCGTCAAACGGCATCAGATTGTCGCTGAGCGGGTGCTGGCGCACTCGGATGTAGCCCCCATTCGCAAGGTCGATCCGGGTGAAAATTTCCCCTGGTACCGGCTACACAGGGCGGGGGTCGGTCATTGGGTCGAGCCGGCTGCGATGGGTGGCGGACGCTTCTTCCAGCGTGGTGACCGTGGGCAGCCGGTCGAGGCGCTGCAGTCCATGCTGTCGCTTTATGGCTACGGAATTGAAATCACCGGCGAATTCTGTGCCCAGACCGAGGGCGTCGTGGCCGCGTTCCAGCGTCATTTCCGGCAAGCCAAGGTTGACGGCGTGGCCGATAGCTCGACCATCGAGACGCTGCATCGACTGCTGACAAGCCTGCCGCGATATCGCTGAACGACAGCATTCCAGCCGTGTTTCCGGGCCAAGGAAGTCAACGTCCGTCGGACGGATTTGTTGCGGTGCCACAGGATTTCCTCATTGGGCGGCTCTAAAGGACGGGCTGAACGGCGCCAGTGGTTCAATGACGAACCCGGTGCGAAGATCAACTTGAGAACCGAGACGGGCGGCCCGAGCCGGGCTCGCGGCGCGATTTCGCGCCCGCTTTGACGCGCGCCAAATCCGGTTGCTCGATTGGAGACTGAACCTTCCATGACACGACGACTTGTTGCTGCTGCGGCATGCATCGCCCTTCTGTTGACTCATGCCCAGTCGGCGCTCGCAGGCAGCGAGGAACGCCGCTTCAAGAAGCCGCTGAAGACGATTGACAGGGACGCCGGCTATCCGGCCGCTCCCTCCTTCTCCAAGAGCCCCTACAGTGCCATCATCACGAAATACGCGAAGACCTATGGCGTCCCGGTCGATCTCGCCCATGCGGTCGTGCGCGTCGAGAGCAATTTCAATCCCAAGGCGCGCGGCAGTGCCGGCGAAGTTGGCCTGATGCAGATCAAGCCGGCAACGGCCCGGGCCATGGGTTATCGCGGCAAGACCAAGGGGCTCTACGATCCGGAGACCAATATACGCTATGGGATGAAATACCTGTCGATGGCGCATGAACTGGGTGGGGGCGAAACCTGCGGGACCATCCTGCGATACAATGCAGGGCATGGCGCCAAGCGCATGAACCCGATCTCCAAGCGGTATTGCGGCAAGGTCATCGCGCTGATCGGCGACTGAGGAAGAGCTGTGCCACAGCTCTTCCACGACTGGACTTGAGGTGTCGTCATGCTATCACCGGACGCAACGTAAGGATGGTGTCGTATGGTTGAGCGGTTCAAGTTTGTTGTTGTTGGTCGCGGGATGATGGGTGCTGCCGCGGCTCGTTATCTGGCGTTGCAGGGCGACGGTGTTGCCGTCATCGGGCCCGACGAACCGAAGGACTGGACAAACCATCAGGGTGTGTTTGCGAGCCACTACGACGAAGCACGCATAACCCGCACGATCGATTCGAACCCCGTTTGGGCGCGGCTCGCCAATCGGTCCATCGCTCGGTATGGCGAGATTGCCACCGAGAGCGGCGTTGATTTCTACTCCGAGGTCGGCTGCCTGATCGTCGGGCCGAAGCGCGGTGGGCACGATCCCTATGTCGGCCAGGTCGAGGCGGCGGCCCGCCAGCTCGGGGTCTCCATCGAGTTGCTCTCGGATGCCGCCCTAAAGGCTCGCTTCCGCTATTTCGATTTCGGCACCGATTGCGAAGGGGTCTACGAGGAGAAGAATGCCGGTTACGTCAATCCGCGCCGGCTCGTTGAAGCCCAAAGCATTCTGGCCGAGAAGGCCGGAGCGACCGTGATCCGCCGGACGGCGGTGTCGGTTCGGGAGGAGGGCGGTGTCGCCATCGTCACGACCGACGACGGATCCGTCTATTCGGCGGAGCGGGTGCTGATCGCCGCCGGTGGCTTCTCCATCAACGAAAACCTTCTGCCGCGTCGTCTCGATCTCAAGGTCAACGGACGCACGGTCGCCTTCTTCGAGATTCCGGACGAGGAACTGGATGCCTATGCGGGCATGCCGTCGCTGATTCACCAGCCGGATGATCCCAGCGATCACATCTATCTCCTGCCGCCGGTGCGCTATCCCGATGGAAAGACCTATCTCAAGATCGGCGGCGATCCTGACGATCTGCAGCTCGAAACGGAGCCGGAGATCCGCGCCTGGTTCCGGCGCGGCGGGCGGCTGACGACGCGCGATCATCTGCATCGAATCATCACCGGACTGGTGCCGACGCTTGCGGATGCGCCGTTGTCCATGGCGGCCTGCGTCACTTCCTTCACGCCGGAAAACTATCCGGCCATCGGCTTTGCCAGCGAGCGAATCGCCGTGTTGACCGGCGGCTGCGGTGCGGCGGCGAAGAGTTCCGACGAGATTGGACGAATCGGTGCCGAACTCATCCAGCACGGGCGGATCCTCGACGATGCCTATGGTGATGTGTTCGGCCCCGTGTTCAGAGACTGATTCACCAAAAGCTTCCAAGCGGGCCTGACGCCTCGCTTTTTGATGGCATTCGCAGATGGGGTCGGCTAAGGACCCCTTGCCAGTTGGCCGGGCAGCCGCGCTTTACCAATGCCGAAAGGCGGTAAGGTGAGGAAAGTCCGGGCTCCACGGAAACACGGTGCCGGATAACGTCCGGCGAGGGCGACCTCAGGGAAAGTGCCACAGAAAGCAAACCGCCTCGCATGCGAGGTCAGGGTGAAAGGGTGGGGTAAGAGCCCACCGCGTCGCTGGCAACAGGGACGGCACGGCAAACCCCACCGGGAGCAAAACCGAATAGGGATGACGCGGGTGGCGCGCAAGCGTTGCTACAGCCTGTTTCCGGGCCAGTCATCCGGGTGGGTTGCGCGAGGCAGCGTGCAAACGCTGTCCCAGATGAATGGCTGCCACGCTCCGGGAAACCGGGGCCATACAGAACCCGGCTTACAGGCCAACTGGCAAATTTCCCCTTTTTCGCATTTTCAACGAACCTTCTGAAATCAAAGGTGGAACGCCCCTGTCTTCCGTGGGGAGCCGCTGCGGAAGCGGCAGGCGAAAAGCTTCTCGAAAACAGCGGGTTCTAACCATTCGTTAAGCTTAACCCCCTATCAATATTTGAATCGCGGAGAAGGCTCATCCCGGCCGTTCCCATTGACGCCCATATTGTCCCATGGTATCCCATTTGCATGCCGTTTCGGGGGTCTGTTTGTCCCCCAGGTCTCGTGAATCCGGTGCTTCCTCTCGCTCCCTGGGCGGGTGTGTCGCGGGTTCGGCGGCTGGCGTATCCATGCGTAATCAGGGCGCGGTCTTGGTGCCCTCATCCAAGGGGAGGTCGGTTGTCAGTGATGAGCCGCTTCCTGTCCAACGCGACAAACAGGATCGATTCGAAGGGGCGGGTTTCCGTCCCTGCGGCATTTCGCGCCGTGCTGGTGCAGCGCGGAATTCAGGAGCTTTATTGTCTCCAGGATTTCGTCTATCCGGCGATCAACATCGGTGGTCCGGATCTGCTCGAGCGGTACGAGCGGAAAGTGGCGGACGAGGATCCCTTTGCGTTGGAGGCAAACGAGATGTCGCTGCTGCTTCATGGTGGCGGCGTCTTCATGCGACTCGATGCCGAAGGGCGATTGGCGGTGACGGATTTCATCCGGGATTTCACGGGGATTTCCTCGGAGGTCTGTTTCGTCGGCCGTTCGGATCATTTTCAGGTGTGGCAACCGCAGGCGTTTCACGAGGCGCAGGCGAGGGCCAGAGAGGTGGTCAGGCAGCGGGGCCTGCGCACCTAGAAAGACGGGGAAACGGAATGGCGGCGAACTTTGGCGAAGGTTTTTCCGATGCCGATGGCGGACCGGTTCGCCACATTCCGGTTCTTCTTGCGGAAGTCCTCGAGGCGCTCGAGCCCAAGCCGGGTAAACTCATTCTCGACGGTACCTTCGGTGCGGGTGGCTATACTTCCGCGATCCTTGCCAAGGGCGCCGACGTCATCGCGCTCGACCGCGATCCGAACGCCATTGCCGGCGGCAAGGCGCTGGTCGAGGCCAGCGCTGGGCGGCTGACCCTTCATCATACGGAATTCTCCAGTCTTGCCGAGTTCGCTCCCGAAGAGGGTCTCGATGGCGTGGTGCTCGATATCGGCGTCTCCTCGATGCAGATCGATGAGGCCGAGCGCGGTTTTTCGTTCCAGCGCAACGGGCCGCTCGACATGCGCATGGCGGTTTCGGGTGTGTCGGCAGCCGATGTCGTCAATCGCGCCAAGGTGTCGGACCTCATCCGCATCTTCGGCTTTCTCGGTGAAGAAAAGCATGCAGGCCGGATCGCGCGCGCCATCGAAAAGCGTCGTGCCAGCGAGCCGTTCCAGACGACGCGTGAACTCGCCAACCTCATCGAAACCGTCAATCCGCGCAAGGCCAAGGACAAGATCCATCCGGCCACGCGCGTTTTCCAGGCCTTGCGCATCTACGTGAATGACGAGCTCGGCGAGCTTGCCCAAGCACTGTTTGCCGCCGAGCGCGCCTTGAAGCCCGGTGGTCGTCTGGTCGTCGTCACCTTCCATTCGCTGGAAGATCGCATCGTCAAGAAGTTCTTCTCCGAACGATCCGGCAAGGCGTCAGGTTCGCGCCATCTTCCCATGGTGGAAGCGCGCCCGGCAACCTTCGAACCGGTCGGCAAGGGCATGGTCGCGGCCAGCGAGGAAGAGGCGGAACTGAACCCCCGCGCTCGGTCCGCCAAGCTGCGTGCCGGCATCCGCACCTCGGCGCCCACCGAGCGTCCCGACATGTCGATCTTCGACCTGCCAGACCTTGCAACTCTCGAAAAGATCGGAGGCTGACCATGTTGAGACCCTTCGATTTCCTGATGGTCTGCGCGATGCTGGCGGCGGCAACCGTCACCTACAAGATCAAGCACCAGACGGACAACAAGGCGGCTGAAGTCCGCCGGCTCGAGGCGGAAATCAAGCTCGAGAAGGATACGATCGATCTCCTGAAGGCGGATGAGGCCCTGCTGACGCAGCCCAACCGGCTGGAGCGGCTGGTTCAGACCTATGCGGCCGAGCTGCAGCTCGTGCCGACCGACCCAAGCCAGCTTGCCCGCCCGATGGAACTGCCTATGCCGAAGGACCAGCTTCCCGTACCGGAAGCCGAGGAGGGGGCTGCCGAAGGCTTGAGCGCGACGGCTCCGTCCGACCCCATCAAGGATCTCATCACGACAGGATCGGTGGACCGCTGATGACATTTCTTTCGCGAATCATGCTGCTGAAAAGCCAGGCGCATTTCTCGACCGACGTACAGCGTGGCGGTGCCGTCGTGAATACCGCCACCTTCAAGGGGACAGGCAAGCGCAAGTCCGAGATGGCCAAGACCCGCGTCGGTCTGATGATCGCTACCTTCTGTGTCGCCTATGCGGTGATCGGCGGCCGTCTGGTGCATTATGGGTATGCACAGCCGGAGACGGTTTCCAGCATTCTTCCCGCCGATCGGCTGATGGCTTCCCGTCCGGACATTCTCGACCGAAATGGCGAAGTGCTGGCGACCGACATCCGCACGGTGTCGCTGTTTGCCGAGCCGCACAAGATCGTCGATCCTGACGAGGCCGTCGAGCGGCTGTCGACGGTGCTGAAGGACCTCGACGTCAGGGATACCTATCGCAAGCTGTCGTCCAACTCGCGCTTCCAGTGGCTTCGCCGCCAACTCACTCCCAAGCAGCAGAGCCAGATCCTCGCGCTGGGCATTCCAGGAATCGGCTTTCGGCCGGAAAAGCGGCGCTTCTATCCGGGCGGTGCGACCGCATCGCATATCGTCGGTTACGTCAACATCGACAACCGCGGCATGGCGGGCATGGAGAAGTATATCGACAACCAGGGGATGGCGGATCTGCGCGCGCTCGGCATGACGAGCGACACGCCGCTGGAGCCTGTTCATCTCTCCGTCGACATTCGCGTCCAGAACATCCTGCGCGATGCATTGGTGACTGCGGTCTCCAAGTATGAGGCAATCGCGGCGGGTGCCGTGGTGCTGGACGTGCACACAGGCGAGGTCATCGCCATGTCCTCGATCCCTGACTTCGACCCGAATCGCCCGCAGGAAGGGGCGCAGGAGGGCTGGATGAACCGGATGACCAACGGCACGTTCGAAATGGGATCCACCTTCAAGACCTTCACCACGGCGATGGCGCTCGATTCGGGCAAGGTTTCGATGAAGGACAGTTTCGATGCCCGCTATCCGATCCGTATCGGGCGGTTCACGATCAAGGATTTCCACGGCAAGAACCGGATCCTTACCGTTCCTGAAATCTTCCAGTACTCGTCGAATATCGGCACGGCGCGCATGGCCGAAGCGGTCGGTACCGCCGGGCACAAGGAATTCCTGACGCGCATGGGGCTTCTGACGCGGCTTGAGACCGAGTTGCCGGAAGTGAAGGCACCTTCGCAGCCGCGCGAATGGAAGCAGATCAACTCGATCACCATCTCGTTCGGCCACGGTGTTTCGACGACGCCGTTGCAGACGGCGGTCAGTGCCGCAGCGCTCGTCAATGGTGGCAAGCTGATCGCGCCGACCTTCCTTACGCGGAACCGCGAGCAGGCCGACCAGATCGCGCAGGTCGTCGTGAAGAAGCAGACAAGCGACGACATCCGTTATTTGTTCTGGCTGAACGGCAACAGCGGCTCTGGCAAACACGCACTCGTCGAGGGCTTCAACGTCGGCGGCAAGACTGGAACGGCGGAAAAGGTCGTCAACGGGCGCTACTCCGACGACCAGAACTTCAACTCCTATGTCGCGGCCTTCCCGATCGAAAATCCGCAGTATCTCGTGTTGAGCTTCATCGATGCGCCGAAGACCGGCGAGGGCGGTGGCCGCACCGCCGGTCTCACTGCTGCACCCATCGTCGGCGAGATCATCCGCAGAAGCGCCGCAATTCTTGGTGTAGAACCCAAATACGGGGAAGACGGCTCAGCGTTGCTCGTCTCTTATTGATCAGATCGACTACAGACGGGGCGATTCGCGAAAATTGCCCCGAGAGGATGGACTGCATATGCTTTTGGGCGCACTGGCTGGCGAGGAGTTTGGGGATCAGGTGACCGCTGGCGGCGCCGCTGGCATCGAGGTTCGGGGACTGTCGGCCGACAGCCGGAAGATCGAACCGGGCACCGTCTTTTTCGCCTTCTCCGGATCAAAGGCCGATGGCTCGACCTATGCCGCGCAGGCCGTCGAAAAAGGCGCTGTCGCGATCGTGGCCTCCCATGCCATCGACGCCTCCGTTCCTGTCGTCATCGTCGACAATCCGCGCCGGTTTCTGGCACTCGCGGCTGCCCGTTTCGTCGGAAGGCAGCCGAAGACCATGGTCGCCGTGACCGGGACGGCCGGCAAGACTTCGGTCGCCTCCTTCACACGCCAGATCTGGGCGGAAGCAGGCCATGCCGCAGCCCAGATCGGCACGACCGGCGTCATCTCGCCGAAGCGGAATGATTATGGTTCGCTGACCACGCCGGATCCGCTCGCGCTCCATACGCTTCTCGGCGAACTCGCCGATGAGGGCGTGACGCATGCTGCCATGGAAGCGTCAAGCCATGGCCTCGATCAGAGCCGTCTCGATGGCGTGGTGCTGGCGGCGGCCGGTTTCACCAATCTCGGCCGCGACCACATGGACTATCATCCGACGATGGAAGACTACATGGCCGCCAAGATGCGGCTGTTCGATACGCTGCTGCCCAAGGGCGCGCCAGCCGTCATCTTTGCCGACGATGCCTGGTCAGACGAAGCCATCCGGGTCGCGAAGGCGTCCGGGCACGAGGTGCGGACGGTCGGCCGGAAAGGTGATTTCCTGAGCCTGAAGCGGGTCGAGCATTTCCGCCACAAGCAGGTCGCAGAGGTGCATCACGGCGGCGAGATCTTTGAAGTACATATCCCTCTTGCCGGCGATTTCCAGATCGCCAATGCGCTGGTCTCCGCCGGTCTCGCCATCTCGACGGGTGTAGCACCCGGCGTCGCGCTCAAGGCGCTGGAGCATCTCAAGGGGGCTTCGGGCCGGCTTGAACTGGTGGGCCAGACCAAGGGCGGCGCGCTCGCCTATGTCGACTATGCCCACAAACCGGAAGCGCTTGAGAACGTGCTGACGTCGGTTCGTCCGTTCACGACGGGCCGGGTGATTGTTGTCTTCGGCTGCGGCGGGGATCGCGACAAGGGCAAGCGGCCGATCATGGGCGAGATCGCCTCAAGGCTCGCCGACGTGGTCATCGTGACCGACGACAATCCTCGTTCGGAAGTGCCGGCGATCATCCGGTCCGAGATCATGGCGGCGACGCCCAAGGGTATCGAGATCGGTGATCGCGCCCAGGCTATCCGGACCGGTGTCGCGATGCTTTCCACCGGGGACACGCTGATCGTGGCGGGCAAGGGGCATGAGGAAGGACAGACGGTCGGAACCGAGACCTTGC
This sequence comes from Rhizobium sp. AQ_MP, assembly GCF_014237835.1. Taxonomy (GTDB): domain Bacteria; phylum Pseudomonadota; class Alphaproteobacteria; order Rhizobiales; family Rhizobiaceae; genus Allorhizobium. Next base: position 88,914 of record NZ_JACJVI010000014.1, on the reverse strand, counting down.
CGTTCTCGGACCACCAGGAAGTCCGTAAAGCCTTGGAGGAGTTCGACCGTTGACCCTGCTCTGGACCTCGCGCGAAATGGTCTCCGCCATGGGTGGCCGTCCCTTCGGCAACCTGCCTGAAGGCGTTACCGGCATTTCGATCGACAGCCGCACGATCACGCCCGGCGAAGCCTTCTTCGCCATCAAGGGTGACCGTGTCGATGGCCACGACTATGCCAGCATCGCGATTGCCAACGGTGCCTCGCTGCTTGTCGTCAGCGAAGCCAAGCTGCCGGCGCTCGGCCGCCTGACCGTGCCGATGATCGTGGTCGAGGATGTTCTCGTCGGCCTGCAGAAGCTCGGCATGGCCGCGCGCGACCGGACTCCTGCGACCGTGATTGCTGTCACCGGCTCGGTGGGCAAGACGACAACCAAGGAAATGCTGCGCCTGACGCTTGCGCCTTCCGGCAAGGTGCATGCCTCCGTTGCCTCCTTCAACAATCACTGGGGCGTGCCGCTGACGCTGGCGCGCATGCCGATCGACACGCGCTACGGCGTCTTCGAACTCGGGATGAACCATTCCGGCGAGCTCGGCCCGCTGTCGCGCATGGTGCGGCCGGATGTGGCGATCATCACGACGGTCGCTCCGGCCCATCTTGGCAACTTCTCCGATGTGGCAGAGATCGCCGACGCCAAGGCGGAGATCTTCGAGGGCGTCGTCAACGGCGGCGATGCGATCCTCAACCGTGACAATCCCTACTACGAACGCCTCGAGCAGGCGGCGCTGGCGCTCGGTGTCGAAAACATCCACAGCTTCGGACAGCATGCCAAGGCGGAGTTTCGCCTCGCGGAATTTGATGGTGCAGCCGAGATTTCGACAGTCTGGGTGTCCTTCGGCGGCGAAACGCGGGAAGTGACGATCGGCGCACCGGGACGGCATCTGGCCGAGAATGCGATGGCCGTTCTCGCCGCCGTCTCTCTTGTCGGTGCAGATGTGGACGCGGCGATTGCGGCTCTTGCGAACCTGGCCCCCGTCAAGGGGCGCGGCCAGCGCCACCTGCTCAACATGCCCGAGGGCGGGCTGACGCTGATCGACGAAAGCTACAATGCCAATCCGGCCTCGATGCGGGCAGCGATCGCTGTCCTCGCATCCGCCCAGCCGACAGGCGAGGGGCGGCGGATCGCCGTTCTCGGCGACATGCTGGAAATGGGCGAATTTGCGCCGAGCGTGCATGCCGATCTCGCCGGGCCACTCCTTGCAGCCGGAATCGAGCATGTCTGGCTTGCCGGTCCCGAGATGGTCGCGCTTCGCGACGCGCTGCCGGAAACGGTGCACGTCGTCTATCTCGAGACCACCGAGGAACTTTCGAATTTCGTGACGGCCGAGGTCCGGCCGGGCGATGTCGTGATGGTCAAGTCATCTCTCGGCATCGGTTTCGGCAAGATCGTTTCGGCTCTGCTTGACAAGTATCCGGCATTCACCGACACGGAGCGCCACCTTTAATTCCGGGCTTTTTTGAAAGGGCTCCAATGCTGATCTGGCTTGTGGAACTGGCGGACAACCTTCAGTTTTTCAATCTCTTCCGTTACATCACCTTCCGGACGGGGGCTGCTCTCTTCACCTCGGCGCTGGTGGTTTTCCTGTTTGGCCCTGCGATGATCTCGTCGTTGCGTGTGCGCCAGGGCAAGGGTCAGCCGATCCGCGCCGACGGACCCCAGACCCATTTCAAGAAGGCGGGAACGCCGACCATGGGCGGTCTGATGATCCTGGCAGGGATCGTCGTTTCCTCGCTGTTGTGGGCGGATCTCTCGAACGTCTATGTCGTCGCGACCCTGCTGGTCACGCTCGGCTTCGGAGCGATCGGCTTTTATGACGACTATCTCAAGGTGACGAAGCAGACGGACAAGGGCTTCTCCGGCAAGGCACGTCTGGGGATCGAGTTTCTGATCGCGGGCACTGCTGTCTATTTCATGATGTCAACGGCGCTGAGCTCCGGGCCGCAGGGTTCTACCTTCGGGTCTTCGGTCGCGTTCCCGTTCTTCAAGGACTTCCTGATCGATCTCGGCATCTTCTTTGTGCTGTTCGGCGGCTTTGTCATCGTCGGTGCCGGCAATGCGGTCAACCTGACCGACGGCCTCGATGGTCTGGCGATCGTGCCGGTGATGATTGCGGCCGCCTCCTTCGGGGTCATCGCCTATCTCGCCGGCAACGCCGTCTTTGCCAACTATCTGCAGATCAACTTCGTGCCTGGTACCGGTGAGCTTGCGGTTGTGCTTGGCGCGGTCATCGGCGCGGGCCTCGGCTTCCTGTGGTTCAATGCCCCGCCGGCGGCCATCTTTATGGGTGACACCGGCTCGTTGGCCCTTGGTGGCCTGATCGGCTCGGTCGCCGTTGCCACCAAGCACGAGATCGTCATGGCGATCATCGGCGGTCTCTTCGTCATGGAGACGCTGTCAGTGATCATCCAGGTCGGCTATTTCAAGCTGACCGGCAAGCGCGTCTTCCTGATGGCGCCCATCCACCACCACTTCGAAAAGCTCGGCTGGACCGAGAGCCAGGTGGTCATCCGTTTCTGGATCATCGCGGTCGGCCTTGCCATGCTCGGCCTTTCCACCCTGAAGCTGCGGTGAGGCGGCGATGATCCCGGCCACCACGTTCAAGGGCAAGACCGTCGCGCTGTTCGGGCTTGGTGGCTCGGGGCTTGCGACCGCCAAGGCCTTGCAGGCCGGCGGAGCTTCTGTGATCGCCTGGGACGACAATCCCGACAGCGTCGCACGGGCGGCAGCCGAAGGTGTCCCGACGCAGGATCTTCGCGAACTCGACTGGTCCTCCGTCGCCTCCTTCGTGCTGTCACCCGGTGTGCCGCTCACCCATCCGAAACCTCACTGGACGGTGGGCTTTGCCCGTGCTGCCGGTGTCGAGATCATCGGCGATGTCGAGATCTTCGTGCGCGAACGCCGCGCACATGCGCCGGACTGCCCGTTCATCGCGATCACCGGTACCAACGGCAAGTCGACCACCACGGCACTGATTGCCCACATTCTCCAGGCAAGCGGTCGCGACACGCAGCTTGGCGGCAATATCGGCCGCGCGGTGCTGACGCTCGATCCGCCGAAGGATGGGCGCTTCTTCGTCGTCGAGTGCTCGTCCTACCAGATCGACCTTGCACCGACCCTCAATCCGACCGCCGGCATCCTGCTCAACCTGACGCCAGACCATCTCGATCGTCACGGCACGATGCAGCATTATGCCGACGTGAAAGAGCGACTGGTCGCCGGGGCGAAAACGGCAATCGTCGGCCTCGACGACAGCTACTGCGAACTGATCGGTGACCGCATCGAGCGGGCCGGTACGAAGGTGATCCGGATCTCCAAGCGCCAGCCGCTGGCAGATGGTCTCTATGCCGAGGGATCTCGCATCATGCGGGCGGAGCAGGGTGCGACTTCGCTGCTGGCCGATCTCGATGGCATCCAGACGCTGCGGGGCAGCCACAACGCCCAGAATGCCTGTGCGGCGATCGCGGCCTGCCTGGCCGCCGGGGTGTCGGAAGAGGAGATCCGCCAGGGCCTTCAGAGCTTCCCGGGCCTCAAGCATCGCATGCAGCCGGTCGGGCGCCGTCGTCAGGTGGTCTTCGTTAACGACAGCAAGGCGACCAATGCGGATGCGGCAGCGCCTGCGCTTTCAAGCTACGAGCGGATCTACTGGATCGCCGGCGGTCTGCCGAAGGAAGGCGGCATCGCAAGCCTCGCACCACTCTTTCCGCGCATCGTGAAGGCCTATCTGATCGGCGAGGCTGCTTCGGCCTTCGCAGCACAGTTGGGGGACCGTGTGCCCTACGAGATCTCGGATCGGCTCGAACGTGCTGTGGCCCATGCCGCTGATGATGCTGATCGGGATGGCGAAGCTTCGGCGGTGATGCTCTCACCGGCCTGCGCAAGCTTCGACCAGTACAAGAATTTCGAGGTCCGCGGCGACGCGTTTGTTTCGCATGTCGCAGATCTCGAAGGGGTTACGATGCTGATCGATCTGCCGACAGGAGGCAAATGAGATGGTAAGCCGCGTGGAGAGGGGACCGGTCGCAGACTGGTTCTGGACGATCGATCGCCTGTTCCTGATCACCTTCGTTCTCCTTATGGGGATCGGGCTGATGCTTTCCTTCGCGGCGTCTCCGGCGGTTGCGGAACGTCTCGGTCTCGACAGCTTCCACTTCGTGAAGCGCCATGCGGTCTTCATGATCCCGGCATTGACGGTGATGATCGGCCTGTCGTTCCTCTCGCCTCGTCAGGTTCGCCGTGTGGCCATGCTCTTGCTGGCGACCTCGCTGATCATGATGGTGCTCGTTCTCTTCATCGGTTTCGAGGTCAAGGGTGGGCGGCGCTGGTTGTCGATCGGATCCATGTCGATCCAGCCCTCGGAATTCATGAAACCCGCTTTCGTCGTCATCTGCGCCTGGCTGTTTGCCGAACATGCGCGCCAGCCTGAGATCCCCGGCAACCTTTTTGCCATCCTGCTGTTTGCCATCGCCGCCGCGTTGCTGATCGCCCAGCCTGACCTGGGTCAGACCATCCTGATCGGCAGTGTCTGGGGTGCGATGTTCTTCATGGCCGGCATGCCCTGGTTATGGATCGTTATCCTCGGAGCGCTGGGCGGAGCAGGTTTCTTCGGCGCCTATCTGACGCTGCCGCACGTTGCGGGACGAATAGATCGATTCCTGACCGGGGAAGGCGATACATTCCAGGTCGATACTGCCCGTGAAGCCATCATTCGTGGTGACTGGTTCGGTCAGGGGCCGGGCGAGGGGATCGTCAAGCGCATCATCCCGGACAGCCATACCGACTTCATCTTTTCGGTTGCCGCGGAGGAATTCGGTATCGTCTTCTGCATGGTGCTGGTGGCGATCTTCGCCTTCCTGGTGCTGCGCGGCTTGAGCCACGCCTACAAGGAGCGGAACGATTTCAACCGCCTCGCCGTATCCGGCCTCGTGCTGCTGCTCGGCGTGCAGTCGATGATCAATATCGGCGTCAATCTCGAACTTCTGCCGGCCAAGGGCATGACGCTGCCGCTGATTTCCTATGGTGGATCGTCGATGACGGCGATCTGCGTCACGGCCGGCTTCATCCTGGCGCTGACCCGCCGCCGTCCCGAAAAGCGTGCTCAGGAGCGCAGCCTGTTTCGTTCAGTGGCCGGCGTACCCGCGGAGTAGTTGAATGAACAAGGGTATCGTGTTGCTTGCCGCCGGTGGAACCGGCGGTCATCTTTTTCCGGCCGAAGCGCTGGCGCATGAATTGAAGGCGCGCGGCTTTGCCGTGCATCTCGTCACCGACCGTCGTGCGGAACGTTACGCCGGCAGCTTCCCGGCAGATGAAATCCATACAGTCTCCTCCGCGACCATCGGTTCGAAGAGCCCCGTTGCCATCGCAAAAGCCTTTTTGTCCCTGTTGCGCGGCTATCGGGAAGCGCGGGCGCTTATTTCACGGCTGAAGCCGAAGGCCGTCATCGGCTTCGGTGGCTATCCGACCGTTCCTCCTGTCTTTGCGGCGGCCGGTCTCGGTGTGCCGACGGCCGTGCACGAGCAGAATGCGGTGATGGGACGTGCCAACAAACTGCTCGCCTCGCGTGTTCGCGCGATCGCTGGCGGATTTCTGTCTCCGAGCGGCGAGCATGCGGCAAAGATGGTGGTGACCGGCAATCCCGTTCGCCCGGCTGTGATTGCGGCAGCGGCCCAGACCTATACTCCCTCGGGCGCGAACGAGGCGTTCAATCTCGTGGTCTTCGGCGGAAGCCAGGGGGCACAATTCTTCTCCGACGCCATTCCCGGTGCGATCCGCCTGTTGCCCGATGCCCTGCGTCAACGTCTTGCGGTGACGCAGCAGGCGCGTCCGGAGGATCGGCAGAAGGTGATCGACAGCTACACGACGCTTGGCATTCACGCTGAGGTCGCGCCCTTCTTCACGGACATGGCGGAGCGTCTTGCTGCGGCTCATCTCGTGATCTGCCGCTCCGGCGCGTCGACGGTGTCGGAGCTCGCCGTGATCGGGCGTCCGAGCGTGCTTGTGCCTTACCCGCATGCGCTTGATCACGACCAGGCCGCCAATGCCGCCGCTCTTGCGGCAAAGGGCGGTGCGCAGGTGATTGCCCAGGCTGAGCTCTCCCCAGAGCGGATCGCCGACCTCCTGACCAGGGCGATGGAGAGGCCGGAGGGGCTTGTCTCCATGGCTGCTGCCGCGAAAAGCACGGGCAAGCCCGATGCTGCCGGCTTGCTCGCCGACCTCGTAGAGGCTATTGCCGCCGGCAAGGGCATTGCCCAGTCGAAGGGAGCCACACAATGAAAATGCCGAAATCCATTGGCCTCGTCCATTTCATCGGGATCGGTGGCATCGGGATGAGCGGGATCGCCGAGGTGCTGCACAATCTCGGACACAAGGTGCAAGGGTCTGACCAGGCCGAGAGCGCCAATGTCCAGCGTCTGCGCGCCAAGGGCATCGAGGTCTTTGTCGGCCACAAGGCCGAGAACCTCGGTGATGCTGAAGTCGTCGTCGTCTCGACTGCGATCAAGAAGAACAATCCGGAACTGATTGCCGCGCGCGAGAAGCTGCTGCCGATCGTCCGGCGCGCCGAAATGCTGGCCGAGCTGATGCGCTTTCGCAATGCCATTGCGATCGGCGGCACGCATGGCAAGACGACGACCACATCCATGGTCGCTGCTCTTCTCGAAGCCGGCAATCTCGACCCGACCGTCATCAATGGCGGCATCATCAATGCCTACGGCACCAATGCCCGCATGGGCGAGGGCGAGTGGATGGTGGTCGAGGCGGACGAGTCCGACGGCACCTTCTTGAAACTGCCCGCCGATGTCGCTGTCGTCACCAATATCGACCCGGAGCATCTCGACCACTACGGCACCTTCGACAATGCGCGGGCGGCTTTCCGCCAGTTCGTCGAGAACGTGCCGTTCTACGGTTTCGGCGTGATGTGTCTCGACCATCCGGAAGTGCAGGCGCTGGTCAGCAAGATCGAGGACCGCAAGGTCATCACCTATGGCGAGAACCCGCAGGCCGACGTGCGCTTCTCGAATGTGCGTCTTGATGGCACGCGCTCGATCTTCGACGTCGAGATCCGCCGTCGCCGGACGGGGCGCGTCTTCAACTTCAAGGATCTCGTGTTGCCGATGCCGGGCCGGCATAACATCTCGAATGCCTGTGCGGCGATCGCTGTCGCCAACCGCCTCGACATCCCCGAAGACGCGATCCGCAAAGGGCTGGCCGGTTTCGGTGGCGTCAAGCGGCGGTTCACGCTGACGGGCACCTGGAACGGGGTGCAGGTGTTCGACGACTACGGGCATCATCCGGTAGAGATAAAGGCGGTTCTCAAGGCCGCGCGCGAGGCCTGCCAGGGGCGCATCATCGCTGTCCACCAGCCGCATCGCTTCACGCGCCTTGCGAGCCTCTTCGACGACTTCGCCAACTGCTTCAACGACGCCGACACGATCTTCCTGTCGCCGGTCTATGCCGCAGGTGAAGACCCGATCGAGGGCGTCGACTCGGAGACGCTCGTCTCGCGCATCAAGTCTGGCGGGCATCGCGATGCGCGCTACTTGGCCGCGCCTGATCAGCTTGCGTCACTTGTCGCGGGCATTGCACAACCGGGTGATTTCGTGGTCCTGTTGGGGGCTGGCAACATCACCCAGTGGGCAGCGGCGCTGCCGGCGGAACTAGATGCAATTTCGGGAAAGTCTTGAATGAAACAGGTGGATGGGGAAAAGCTTCTGGCGTCGCTCGGCCCGGGGGTCAACGATCTCAAGGGGCGGCTGACGCCTGATGCGCCGATGGACCGGGTCACCTGGTTCCAGGCCGGCGGGCTCGCCGAACTGATGTTCCAGCCGCATGACGTCGAGGACCTCACGAATTTTCTCAAGCTCCTCCCGGAAGGCGTGCCTCTCACCGTGGTCGGTGTCGGCTCGAACCTTTTGGTGCGTGATGGTGGCATCCCCGGTGTTGTCATCCGTCTGTCGGCCAAGGGTTTCGGCCAGGTGGAGCTTGCCGGCGAAAACCGCATTCGTGCCGGTGCGATTTGCCCGGACAAGCACATTGCGGCCATGGCGATGGACAACAATATCGGTGGCTTCCACTTCTATTACGGCATTCCCGGTTCCATCGGCGGCGCAATCCGCATGAATGCCGGCGCCAATGGCGGTGATACCGCCGGACGGCTTATCGAGGTCGAGGCGGTTGATCGCAAGGGCAATGTCCACGTCCTGTCGAATGCCGACATGGGATACACCTATCGTCATTCGGCGGCACCCGAAGGGCTGATCTTCACCAGCGCCTTGTTCGAAGGCTATCCGGAAGAAAAGGCGAAGATCCGCGCCGACATGGATGCGGTTCGCCATCACCGCGAAACCGTCCAGCCGGTCAAGGAGAAGACCGGTGGATCGACGTTCAAGAACCCGGAAGGCCATTCCGCCTGGGAACTGATCGATGAGGCCGGTTGCCGCGGTCTGATGATCGGTGGTGCGCAGATGTCGTCGCTCCACTGCAACTTCATGATCAATGTCGGCCACGCAACCGGTTACGACCTCGAATATCTCGGCGAAACCGTTCGCCAGCGCGTGTTCGAAACCTCCGGCATCAAGCTCGAATGGGAAATCAAACGTCTCGGCATCTTCATGCCCGGTCGCGAGGTGAAGCCGTTCATGGGCGTCGTGCCGGCCTGAGGCCCGAGGTTCTCGTACTAAGTTTTAACTTCACTCAATTAGGCTCCCCGAAGATACGGGGAGTTTCATGTTCGATCTGGTGCATGTCTGGGTTATTCGACAGCTGACGCTTGGGGAGTTTGCGTCGCGGCAGTCAGTGTTGTCGAAAGCTGCCTTGATGGCCGCGAAGATCGCCGTTTTTGCCTACCTCTTGAATATCGTTGGCCACCTCATCCTGGTGGCTTTCGGACTGCTCCCCTATCCACTTCTTCCGGCACTCGTGGTCGCGACGATGCTGACGCCGCCGGTATCCTTTATCGTTGCGGTGATTGCCTATTCGGTCGTCGGCCTTGCGATCTATGACCTCGGGGTGTCGCGCCAGCGCTTCGAGACCTTGAGCCGGACCGACATGCTGTCCGGGCTGATGAACCGTCGAGCATTCCTGGACACGTTCGAGTTGGCGCGCGGCCCTGTCGCCCTGATCCTGTTTGATATCGATCGCTTCAAGTCGATCAACGATTCGCTCGGACACAAGGCGGGGGATGATGTCATCGTCCGCACCGCGCAATGCCTGGCGAGTGCTCTGGGCTCAGGCGAAGCGATTGCACGCATCGGCGGCGAGGAGTTTGCCGTGTTGCTCACAGGGCAAGGAACGGAGCGAGCGATGCAGGTGGCAGAGACCATCCGTGCGTCGGTCGAGGGTCGGGGGCTGACAATTGGCGGGCGACAGGTCTCCGTCACTGTCTCTGCAGGGGTCTCCGAAGGTCTTGCCGAGCTTGGTTTCAGCGAACTTTTCTCTGGCGCAGACCGCGCTCTCTATTTGGCAAAAGCAAGCGGACGGAATCGAATCGTGCATGCGCGAGAGCTGGTCGAGGCGTCGATGGATCTGTCCGGCCCTGACAATGGTCAAGCCGCGGGTAGCCGTGCCCGGTTCACTGCCTGATGTCTGAATTCAGAAGATTATGGATATCTATCATACCATTAGTCAATTCAGTTAATGTGAACAATCAGCTTCTGACGTGCGCTGTTTTCCAGGCTGGTTAACGAAAGTAAACGGTTCATTAACCTTAATGTTGTTCAACTGACCTCACAGAGCCGGATCAGTCGGTTTGACTGCCGGTCGGGTTTGAAATTTGCGAGGCGTTGATGAGTGGCAAGCATGTCGCGGTTTTGATGGGTGGATTGTCCTCCGAGCGGCCTGTCAGCTTGTCCTCGGGGAATGCCTGCGCCAGCGCTCTCGAAGGAGAGGGCTTCCAGGTGACCCGTGTCGATGTCGGTCGCGATATCGGCCGGGTTCTCGAGGATCTCCGGCCCGATGTTGCCTTCAACGCGCTGCATGGTCCCTTTGGTGAGGATGGCACCATTCAGGGTGTGCTCGAGTATCTCGAGATTCCCTACACGCATTCCGGCGTGCTCGCTTCGGCGCTTGCGATGGACAAGAAGCAGGCCAAGATCGTGGCCGCCCAAGCGGGCATCCCGGTTGCCGAGGCGATGGTCGTCAATCGCTTCGATATCGGCAATACGCATCCGATGGCGCCGCCTTATGTGGTGAAGCCGGTTCGTGAGGGCTCCAGTTTCGGTGTCGTCATAGTCCGCGAGGATATGGCGCATCCTCCGCAGATCCTGACCTCCAGCGAATGGCGCTACGGCGATGTCGTCATGGTCGAGCGCTATGTCGCGGGGCGCGAGCTGACCTGTGGCGTGATGGATGGCACGGTGCTTGGTGTGACCGAGATCGTACCGCTCGGCCACAGCTTCTACGATTACGACTCCAAGTACGCGGCGGGTGGTTCGCAGCACGTGCTTCCTGCGCAAATTTCACCGAAAATTTACCAAAAAATACAATCATTGGCGCTGAAGGCACACCAGGCGATCGGGTGTCGCGGGGTGAGTCGGTCCGACTTCCGTTACGACGATCGCTTCTCTGAGGAGGGTGATCTGATCTGGCTGGAACTCAACAACCAGCCTGGCATGACCCCAACTTCTTTGCTGCCGGAAATGGCCGCCCATGCGGGTTATGGCTTTGGTGAATTTGTACGTTGGATGGTGGAGGACGCTTCTTGTTCTCGTTGAGCGGCAACAAACTGGTTGAGGGTCCGGGTGTTTATACCGCTGGGCCGCTTGCCTCCGGGGAGGCGAAGGTGCTTCCGCGGCCTTTGCGTCGTCTCGTGCGCTTCGTGCTCAGTCTCTGCTCCGGTCGCATAGTTCTGCCTCGCCATCTCGGCAAGGTGAGTCTGGCCGGCTTCTATGGGATCGTCTGCCTGCACGGCGTTGTCGTCGGCGGCCATGGTCCTGCCGTCATGCAGAGCGTGACGTCCGGTGCCGGTTTTGCCGTTGAAGATGTCCGTGTCTCCGGCAATCAGCATACGTCCGAGATCGATATTCTTCAGTTGCTCGGTCTCGATGGATCGACGAGCCTGCTCGGTCTCGACATTGCCGCTGCGCGTCAGGCGCTGTCGCAGCTTCCTTGGGTCGAATCGGCCGAGGTCCGCAAGGTCTATCCCTCGACGGTCGAGGTGGTGCTGCGCGAGCGTCAGGCTTTCGGCATCTGGCAGCATGGCAGCGACCTGTCGCTGATCGAGCGTTCGGGCTCGGTCATTGCTCCGCTGCGTGACAACAAGTTCGCCTCGTTGCCGCTGTTCGTTGGTCGTGACGCCGAGACTGCTGCTGCCGTCATCGACGAGGAATTCTCCAACTGGCCGGCGATTGCCTCGCGTGTAAAGGCTTTCGTTCGCGTGGGTGGACGCCGCTGGGATGTCCATCTCGACAATGGCGTGATCGTCCGTCTGCCCGAAGGCAATGTCGCTGGCGCGCTTGCGCTTCTCAACCGTTTTGATCAAGAGCAGCAGGTCCTGTCGCGTGATATCGCGCTTGTGGATCTACGGCTGCCTGATCGTGTTGCCGTCCGCCTGACGCCGGGTGCACTGGAGCGCCGCACGGCAGCGCTTGATGAGCGCCGTAAGGCCCTGAAGAAGCTGGAGCGGAAGATATGAGTATCTTCGGTGGCTCTTCCTTTGGGTTTCCGCGCACCAAGCCGCTTTCGTCGAAGCGGGCGCATGTGGTCTCGGTTCTCGATATCGGCTCGACAAAGGTGGTCTGCATCATCGCGCGGCTGACGCCGCGCCGCGAATCGGCAGTTCTCCCGGGCCGAACCCACAATGTCGAAGTGATCGGTCTTGGCCATCAGCGGTCGCATGGCATCAAGTCCGGCGTGATTGCCGATCTCGACGCCGTCGAGAGCGTCGTGCGGCTTGCTGTCGATGCTGCCGAGCGTATGGCCGGCCTCACCGTCGAGAGCCTGATCGTCAACGTCTCTGCCGGTCGCATCGGTTCGGATGTCTACACGGCTTCGATCGATCTCGGCGGACAGGAAGTCGAATCCGGCGATCTGCGCAAGGTTCTGATCGCTGCCGGCCAGCAGTCGCAGGGCAATGACCGCGCGGTGCTTCATTCGTTGCCGACCGGCTTTTCACTTGACGGAGAACGGGGAATCCGTGATCCCCTCGGCATGTATGGCGACGTTCTCGGCGTCGACATGCATGTGGTCACGGCCGAACGTGCAGCGCTTCGTAATCTGGAGCTCTGCATCAACAGGGCTCACCTGACCGTCGAGGGCGTGGTTGCCACCCCTTACGCCAGCGGCCTTGCTGCCCTGGTCGATGACGAAGTGGAGCTCGGTTGCGCGGCGATCGACATGGGCGGTGGCATGACCACCATCTCTGTCTTCGCAGAAGGCAAGTTGATTCATACGGACGCCATCGGGATCGGCGGTCACCATGTGACGACCGATCTGGCGCGCGGGTTGTCGACCCGTATCGAGGATGCAGAACGTCTGAAGGTCGTTCATGGTTCGGCTGTCGCCAACGGCGCCGACGAGCGTGAAGTCGTGTCGGTTCCGCCGATCGGCGAGGATGACCGCGATCAGCCGACCCAGGTGCCGAAGGCGCTCCTGACCCGGATCATCAGCGCGCGGATCGAGGAAACGCTCGAAATGCTGCGCGACCGGATCCAGAAGTCCGGATTTTCGCCGGTGGTCGGAAAGCGCGTCGTCTTGACGGGTGGTGCCTGCCAGCTGACGGGCATGCCGGAAGCGGCGCGCCGCATTCTGGCCCGCAACGTGCGTATCGGTCGTCCGATGGGTGTGTCGGGTCTTCCGGCTGCAGCGAAGGGACCGGCCTTCTCGACGGCGGTCGGCCTGACGATCTATCCGCAGATGGCGGATCAGGAAACACATGCCGGGCAGGGCGGGTTGTTCTCGCCCTTCGGCAACGGAAACAGCCGCTTCGCCCGCATGGGTCAATGGCTGAAAGAGAGTTTTTGAGTTCACCCGGCCGCCCACAAGGTTCGGCCAAGGGAAATCTGTTGAAATGACATGGCCGGCTTGGCGATGCGGCCGGAAAAAGAAGGAACGGGTACCATGACCATCAAGCTGCAGAAGCCAGATATCACTGAGCTGAAGCCCCGCATCACCGTCTTCGGTGTCGGTGGCGGTGGCGGCAATGCCGTCAACAACATGATCACCGCTGGTCTGCAGGGCGTCGATTTCGTCGTCGCCAATACGGATGCCCAGGCGCTGACGATGACCAAGGCCGAGCGCATCATCCAGCTCGGTGTCAACGTCACCGAAGGTCTCGGTGCAGGTTCGCAGCCGGAAGTCGGCCGTGCCGCTGCTGAAGAATGCATCGACGAGATCATCGACCATCTCAACGGTACCCACATGTGCTTCGTCACCGCCGGCATGGGCGGTGGTACCGGTACTGGTGCTGCTCCGGTTGTCGCTCAGGCGGCCCGCAACAAGGGGATTCTGACCGTCGGCGTCGTCACCAAGCCGTTCCACTTCGAAGGCCAGCGCCGCATGCGTCTTGCCGAGCAGGGCATCGAGGAACTGCAGAAGTCGGTTGACACGCTGATCGTGATCCCGAACCAGAACCTCTTCCGCATCGCCAATGATCGTACGACTTTTGCCGACGCCTTCGCGATGGCCGACCAGGTCTTGTATTCGGGCGTTGCCTGCATCACCGACCTGATGGTCAAGGAAGGCCTGATCAACCTCGACTTCGCGGACGTTCGCTCCGTGATGCGCGAAATGGGCCGCGCCATGATGGGCACAGGCGAAGCATCCGGCGAAGGCCGCGCCATGCAGGCTGCTGAAGCTGCCATTGCCAACCCGCTGCTCGACGAAACCTCGATGAAGGGTGCTCAAGGCCTGCTGATCTCGATCACCGGTGGCCGTGACCTGACCCTGTTCGAAGTCGACGAAGCCGCCACCCGCATCCGCGAAGAAGTCGATCCGGACGCCAACATCATCCTCGGTGCGACCTTCGACGAAGCGCTGGAAGGCATCATCCGCGTGTCGGTCGTTGCAACCGGCATCGACCGTGCAGCGCTCGCTTCAAAGGGCTTCGAGGCCGCTCCGCTGGCAAAGCCCGCTATGCGTCCTTCCGCGGCCGTTGCTCCGGCACCGGCCGCATACCAGCCTGCAATGACGCAGGCCCCCAAGCCGACCATGGATCCGGTCGCAGACACCATTCGTTCGGCTGAAGCAGCCATGGAACGTGAACTCGAAATCGCCGTTGCCCGTCAGTCGCTGAGCCAGCCGCAGCCTGCACCGCAGCAGGAATTCCGTCCGGCAAGCCGTCTGTTCGCTTCGCCGGCTCCGGAAGCGGCTCCGGCGCCGCAGATGGCACAGCCGGTTGCTCCGGCCCCGGTCATGAGCCAGCCTGCTCCGATCATGCAGCAGCCCGCTCCGGTCATGCAGGCGCCGGTGGCACCGGCTCCGATCATGGCCGCTGAGCCAGTGCGCATGCCGAAGGTGGAGGACTTCCCGCCGGTTCTGCGCGCAGAAATCGACCACCGTGCCCAGCCGGCAGCCCCTGCCGCCCAGGACGAGCGTGGACCGATGGGCCTCCTGAAGCGGATCACGAATTCGCTGGGGCGCCAGTCCGAAGAAGAACCCGTCATGGGCGACATGACCGGTTCGGCTCCGGCTGCCGCGTCGCAGCAGCGCCGTCCGCTGTCGGCAGAGGCCAGCCTCTATGCACCGCGTCGCGGCCAGCTCGATGACCATGGCCGCGCAACGCCGGCCCGTGCCGTCAGCGAAGACGATCAGCTCGAGATCCCGGCTTTCCTGCGCCGTCAGACGAGCTGAGCTTATCAGCGACTCACCTGAAGGAACCCGGGTCGTGAGGCCCGGGTTTCTTGCATTTCACACACGGTATTCTGGTCCGAAATTCCTCAAGAAAAACAGGGGGCTGCCTTCGTTACAAAGCGAAAGAATCAGTGATTTGGCTCACGTCTCGCTCACACGTATGTATGAAGTCGAAAACAAGGGGCGCTGCCCCTTCGACAAGAGACTGCGACGGGAAGCTCCAGATCCACCGCCTCGTCGCTTTAGTTGTAAGGCTACCAGAATGGCAATTGCTTTGCTCGGATTTCAAACCACGATCGCAGCGCCTCTCACGCTGACGGGAATCGGGGTTCATTCCGGCCGAGAGGTGTCGATCACCTTCCAGCCGGCTGAAGCCGGGACAGGGATCATCTTCGTGCGTCAGCACGATGACTGTTCCACCAGTGAATATCGCGCCGTATCGGCGCATGTCGGCAATACCGACCTTTGCACCGTTCTAGGCACCAATCCTGCCCGTTCTGTGGCAACCATCGAGCATGTTATGGCCGCGCTTTATGCACTGGGCCTAGACAACGTGATCGTCGAGGTGGACGGCGCCGAAATGCCGATCATGGACGGCAGCTCGGAGGTCTTTATCGATGCCATCGAGCAGGTGGGGATTACCAATCTGGGCGTGAAGCGCCGCTATATCCGCGTCACCAAGCCTGTCCGCATCGAATCAGGATCGTCCTGGTCCGAGTTCCGTCCCTATGACGGCACGCGATTCGAGGTCGAGATCGATTTCGACAGCAAGCTGATCGGCAGACAGAAGTGGGAAGGCGACCTGACTGCAGAAACCTTCAAGAGGGAACTGTCGCGCGCCCGCACCTTCGGCTTCATGCGCGATGTCGAGCGTCTCTGGGCTGCGGGCTTTGCGCTTGGTTCGTCCCTGGAGAATTCCGTCGTAATTTCCGACGATGATACGGTGATCAATGTCGAAGGCCTGCGTTACGAGGGGGACGAATTCGTCCGCCACAAGACGCTCGACGCCGTCGGCGATCTGGCGCTTGCCGGGGCCCAGTTCATCGGCTGCTATCGCTCCTATCGCGGCGGTCACAAAATGAATGCCAATGCGCTGAAGGCTCTGCTCAGTGATCCGACCGCCTACGAGGTCGTCGAAGCTCCGAGCCGCAGCCATCAGGTTCGTGCCCGCGAGTTTGTTCCGGTCCAGGTTCCGGAATTTGCGCCCTGGTCGGCTTGAGCAAAGCCTGGACGTGCCAAGACTACGACGCCGGCTCCTCGTGAGGCCGGCGTTTTTGCTGGGTGATGACAGGATGGTGCAACAGGTGACTTTGTGAGCGTCCTGCCACAAAAATGCGTTAAAGTCATATCACTGCGTTGCCCTCGTGCCGCTTTTGTGGCTAGAAACGCCAGTTGAAGGCGACGGTTTTTCAAGCGGCGCTGCAATCGGGATCATTTCGAATGAATCATGTGGGATCGGTCGTTGTGAAGAAAGCCGTGCGAGTTGCAGGCGTAAGTGTGATGTTGTCACTGGGTGCCGTGCTCGCTGGATGCCAGAGCGACCCGGACATCGACATCAGCAAGCTGGCTGCCGAGACTGAGCCGCCGGAAGTTCTCTACAACCAGGGTCTCGCCAACATCAAGGCGGGCAATATGGCCGAGGCGTCGCGCAAGTTCGATGCCGTGGATGCGCAGAACCCGTTCTCCGAATGGTCGCGCAAGGCGCTCGTCATGAGCACCTTCACGAAGTATCGTCTTGGCCGTTACCCCGATGCGATTGCGACCGGTAACCGCTATCTGAGCCTGTATCCGAAGTCCGAGGACGCGGCATATGCTCAGTATCTTGTCGGTCTTGCCTACTGGAAGCAAATTTCGAGCGTCACGCAGGACCAGCGCAATTCGGTGAAGACCATCGAGGCGATGCAGCGCGTGGTCAACGAATTCCCTGATTCCGAATATGTCGACGACGCGCAGGCGAAGATCCGCTTTGCCCGTGACCAGCTTGCCGGCAAGGAGATGCAGGTCGGTCGTTACTATCTGGAGCGTAAGGAATATCTTGCAGCCGTCTCGCGTTTCCGCGTGGTGGTCGAGGAATATCCGAACACCAACCAGATCGAAGAGGCGCTTGCACGTCTTGTCGAAGCCTATTTTGCCATGGGTGTCGTCTCCGAGGCACAGGCGGCTGCCGCTGTTCTGGGCCACAACTACCCGGACAGCCAGTGGTATGCAGACAGCTATGCGCTTCTGCAGAAGGGTGGTCTGGAGCCGCGTGAGAATGCCGGTTCGTGGATTACCCGCGCCGGCCGCAGACTGCTGATCGGGACCTGACGGTCCTTCGTCACCAAGTGAGATCCTGAGCCCATGCTGGTCCAGCTGTCGATCCGCGATATCGTCCTGATCGAGCGGCTCGATCTTGCCTTCGAAACGGGCCTTTCCGTGCTCACCGGTGAAACCGGCGCAGGCAAATCCATCCTGCTCGACAGTCTGTCGCTGGCACTCGGCGGCCGCGGCGACGGCTCGCTGGTGCGCCATGGCGAGGACAAGGGTCAGGTTACGGCTGTCTTCGACGTCGGTGGCGGCCATCCGGCCCGAACCTTGCTCAAAGGCAATGGTGTCGACGATGATGGGGATCTGATCTTTCGAAGGGTCCAGTCGGCCGACGGCCGCACGCGCGCCTATATCAACGACCAGCCGGTCAGCGTGCAGCTGATGCGTCAGGTCGGGCAGCTCCTGGTCGAGATCCATGGCCAGCATGACGACCGTGCTCTGATCGATACGGACGCGCATCGAATGCTGCTCGACGCCTTTGCCGGGTTGACCGACGAGGCGCTGGATCTCGGAGAAAGCTATCGCCGCTGGCGCGATGCCGAGCGGGCCTTCAAGACGCATAAGGCGAAGGTCGAGGCTGCCGCACGCGAGGCCGACTATCTGCGTGCCTCCGTCGAGGAGCTCGAAGGTCTGTCCCCGCTCGACGGCGAGGAGGACGAACTCGCCGAGCGACGTTCTGCCATGCAGAAGTCCGAGCGTATCGCTGGCGATATCGCCGAGGCTTCCGAATTCCTGAACGGCACCGCGTCACCCGTGCCGCATATCGCGTCGCTGATGCGGCGTCTCGAGCGCAAGAGCCATGAGGCGCCGGGACTGCTCGAGGAGACCGTGCAACTGCTCGGTTCGGCACTCGACACACTGTCAGCTGCGCAGATGGAAGTCGAGGCGGCTCTGCGTCGGACCGAATTTGATCCGCGCGAGCTGGAGCGGGTGGAGGAGCGGCTGTTTGCCTTGAGGGCTGCCGGCCGCAAGTACTCCGTCGCAGTGGCCGACCTGCCGGCGCTGGCAGAAAAGATGGTCGCCGATCTTGCCGACCTCGACGCCGGCGAAGAGCGGCTTGGCCAACTGGAAGTCACCGTGCGCGAGACGAAAGCGCATTACGATCATCTTGCCCAGCAGCTTTCGGCCAAACGACAGAACGCGGCTCAGGCGCTCGCCGATGCGGTCATGCAGGAGTTGCCGGCGCTGAAGCTCGAGCGTGCGCGGTTCATGGTCGAAGTGGCAGCAGATCCCGAAAATGCGACTGCCGACGGAATCGATACCGTCGAATTCCATGTCCAGACCAATCCCGGCACACGTCCGGGACCCATCATGAAGGTCGCTTCGGGAGGCGAGCTCTCGCGCTTTCTGCTGGCACTCAAGGTGGCGCTGGCCGATCGTGGGTCTGCGCCGACACTCGTTTTCGATGAAATCGACACAGGCGTCGGCGGCGCCGTGGCGGATGCGATTGGTCAGCGGCTGAAGCGGCTCGCCGCGAAGGTCCAGGTGCTTTCGGTCACGCATGCGCCGCAAGTGGCGGCGCGCGCCTCCACGCATTTCCTCATCTCCAAGGGGCCGACGGGTGACGCCGGCGACAAGATCGCGACCCGCGTCGCCATCATGGAGCCGGAGCATCGCAAGGAAGAGATTGCCCGCATGCTGGCCGGAGCCTCGGTGACCGATGAGGCGCGGGCCGCCGCCGCCAAGCTCCTGGCCGCAGGCGAGTGACGCTTTTGCCCGCGGCACCCGTTGCCTTCCAAACTGAAACCTGTTTCGTTGCCGCTTCATGTTGGAACTGATCCAGATCTACTGGGCTGAAACGCTGGCCGTGCTCTCCGTCGTGTTCGGGACGGTGGCGGCAACCCATGCGGCGATGACCAAACGCGAAGTCCGGTCCGCTCTCGGTTGGGTGGGCATCATCATCCTCTCTCCGCTGGTCGGGGCGATGATCTACGCGGTCGCGGGTATCAATCGGATCCGGCGCGCGACGTTGATCTCAAGACGGGCTCTGGAACTGGACGAAATCTGGCGCAACCTGTCGCTCTATGCGGTGAGCGGTGACACGGTTGCAGATCGGTACGGCACTCGGTTCGGCCAGATGAAACTGCTTGGCGACAGGGTCACCCGCCACCCGCTTTCGTCCGGCAACCGCATCACCCTGCTGTCGGCAGGAGACGAAGCCTTCGACGCCATGTGCCAAGCGATCGAGGCGGCAGAACACAGCATCATTCTCGAAACCTATATCTTCGATCGAGATCCGATCGGCCTGCGCGTCGCCGACTGCCTGATCGCGGCACATCGGCGTGGCGTCGCTGTGCGGGTGGTCGTCGACGCCGTCGGGGCTCGCTATAGCGTGCCAAGCATTATCGGTCATCTCGAACAGGGTGGCGTCCCGGTTGCGACCTTCAACGGTCAGGTCATCATGGGTCTCCGGTTGCCCTATGCGAATTTGCGGACGCACCGGAAGATCCTTGTGGTCGACGGGGCGATTGGCTTCGTCGGAGGTATGAACATACGCGCCGCCTTTGCCGGGCCGGACGCGTCTCGTGACACGCATTTTTGCGTTACCGGCCCCGTCGTCGCCGACATCCTGGCGGTTGCCGCCGAAGACTGGCATTTCGAGACGGGCGAGGTCCTGCTGGGACCTGAATGGCGCGTACAGCTGAGGGACGCGGTGCCGGGGGCAGGGGTGGCTATCCGTGCCGTGGTGTCGGGGCCGGATACGCATATCGAGACCAACCATCGTCTGCTGCTTGGCGCCTTCTCGGTGGCGGAGCATTCGATCCGGATCGTATCGCCTTACTTTCTGCCCGACACGACCTTCATTGCAGCGCTGAATACTGCCGCAAGGCGGGGTGTGCAGGTCGATGTGATCGTTCCCTCGCAGAACAATCTCGCGATCGTGGCGCGGGCCATGATGGGCCAGTTCGACCAGATCCTCAGGGAAGGCTGCCGGGTGCATTTTTCCACCGGGCCGTTTGACCATTCGAAGCTCATGGTGATCGACCGGCAATGGTGTTTCGTCGGTTCGTCGAACCTCGATGCCCGCTCTCTTCGACTGAACTTCGAGATCGACCTGGAGGTCTATGACCGCCTCTTCGCCGAGCAGATCTCTGACGGGATCGACAAAAGGATTGCGACGGCTCAACAACTCACGCTCGAGGCCCTGAAGGCGCGCTCGTTGCCGAACCGGCTTATCGACCGCTTGTTCTGGCTCGGATCGCCCTATCTTTGAATTGGGGCGACCTCGTTGGCCGTCCTCAGCCGAATGCGCCCCTGACCCAACCGACGACGGATGCAAATGGTGTGATGAAGAAGAGTAAACCCAGCCTCGCCAACGCCATGGTCTCGTCCATACGCAACAAGAAGTGGCGCCCGAGCGGACCTGCGATCACGCAGGCGGTCGATGGCACGATCACCGTTGCGTCCTACAACGTGCACAAATGTGTCGGGACCGATGGGCGCTTCGACCCCGAGCGGATCATCGATGTCATCCGGGAAATCAGCCCGGACGTGATCGCACTGCAGGAGGCCGACCAGCGGTTCGGTGAACGGTCAGGGCTGCTCGATCTCAATCGATTGCGGCTCGAAACCGGACTTTTGCCGGTGCCTGTGGTTTCGGGGCCCAAATCGCATGGCTGGCGCGGCAATGTGCTGCTCTTCCGGGAGGGCATCGTGCGGGATGTCCATCAGGTGGCGCTGCCGGGGCTCGAGCCACGCGGGGCACTGGTGGCTGAAATCGATTTCGAGGGGCGGTCGTCACTCCGGGTGATCGCCGCGCATCTGGGCCTGCTGCGCTGGGCGCGGCGACAGCAGGCGGATGTCATTCTCGGCCTTCTGCAGGGCAGGGCGGAGCAGCCGACGATCCTGATGGGTGATTTCAATGAATGGCGGCTCGGGCCGGGCTCCGCGCTGACGCGGCTGGAGCCTGTCTTTGGTCCGCTGCCACCGGCGATCCCAAGCTTTCCGGCGCGCATGCCGGTGCTTTCGCTCGATCGCATCATGGCAAACAGGGCGGGGCTCATCGCTCACCTCACGGTCCACGACACGCTGCTGGCACGACGCGCCTCGGATCACTTGCCGCTCATCGCCAGACTTGATCTGAGCAAGGTGGAGGACTGAGGCCGAACCCTTTTCATTCGCCCAATTTCCGCTAAACCCGACTGGAGCA
This sequence comes from Rhizobium sp. AQ_MP, assembly GCF_014237835.1. Classification (GTDB taxonomy): domain Bacteria; phylum Pseudomonadota; class Alphaproteobacteria; order Rhizobiales; family Rhizobiaceae; genus Allorhizobium. The sequence goes on along the minus strand of NZ_JACJVI010000014.1, from coordinate 67,637 downwards.
TTTCCGGAGGTTGCCATGGCTTCAGACATCATTCCCGTCGAGACCCTGACCGAGGAGCAGGCAAGGGCCGAACTGCAACGGCTGGCGGCGGAGATCGCTCACCACGACGCGCTCTACCATGGCAAGGATCTGCCGGAGATTTCGGACGCGGACTACGACGCGCTGAAGCGGCGCAACGATGCGATCGAGGCCGAGTTTCCGCAGCTTGTGCGCACAGACAGCCCATCGCAGCGCGTCGGTGCCGCACCCGCCGGCATCTTCGCGCAGGTCGTGCATGCGCGGCCGATGCTGTCGCTCGACAACACCTTCTCCGACGAGGACGTGCAGGACTTCGTCGCCTCCGTCTATCGCTTCCTCGGACAGCTTCCCGACAGTTCGATTGCCTTTACCGCCGAGCCGAAGATCGACGGGCTCTCCATGTCGCTGCGCTACGAGAACCGAAAGCTGGTGACGGCGGCAACCCGCGGTGATGGCACGACCGGCGAAAACGTCACGGCCAATATTCTCACGATCAAGGAAATCCCCACCGAGCTTCCCGCGGATGCGCCCGATGTCGTCGAGGTGCGTGGCGAAGTCTATATGGCGAAATCCGACTTCCTGGCACTCAATGCGCAGATGGAGGCCGAGGGCAAGCAGACCTATGTCAATCCGCGCAACACGGCGTCCGGATCGCTGCGCCAGCTCGATCCGAAGGTAACCGCGAGCCGAAAGCTGCGCTTCTTCGCCTATGCCTGGGGCGAGATGAGCCAGATGCCGGCGGAGACGCAGTGGGAGATGGTGCAGACCTTCGGCCGCTGGGGCTTCCCCATCAACCCGCTCACGGAGCGCCTGACCTCGGTCGAGGCGATCCTCGATCATTATCGCCAGATCGGGTTGCAGCGGCCGGAGCTCGACTACGATATCGACGGTGTCGTCTACAAGGTTGATCGGCTAGATCTGCAGGCGCGGCTCGGTTTCCGGTCGCGTTCGCCACGCTGGGCGACCGCCCACAAGTTCCCGGCCGAACAGGCGTTCACCACGGTCGAGGCCATCGACATCCAGGTGGGCCGTACCGGTGCGCTGACGCCGGTCGCGCGGCTGACGCCGATCACTGTCGGCGGCGTCGTCGTGACCAATGCGACGCTGCATAACGAGGACTATATCAAGGGCATCGGCAATTCCGGCGATCGCATTCGGCCGGATGAGCATGACATCCGCATCGGCGACACGGTCATCGTCCAGCGCGCCGGCGACGTCATCCCGCAGGTGCTAGACGTCGTGCTCGAAAAGCGGCCTGCCGGCTCCGTATCTTACGTCTTCCCGAAGACCTGTCCGGTTTGCGGAAGCCATGCGGTGCGGGAAAAGAACGAGAAGACCGGCAAGCTCGATTCCGTCACACGCTGCACCGGCGGCTTCGTGTGCCGGGCACAGGCGGTCGAGCACATCAAGCATTTTGTTTCGCGCAATGCCTTCGATATCGAGGGGCTTGGGACCAAGCAGGTGGACTTCTTCTTCGAGAGCGACGATCCGGCGCTGACGATCCGCACCGCGCCCGACATCTTCACGCTGAAAGCGCGGCAGGAACGGTCGCTGACCAAGCTTGAAAACATCGAAGGGTTCGGTCGGGTCAGTGTGCGCAAGCTCTTCGAGGCGATCGATGCCAGGCGGGAGATCGCGCTCAACCGTTTCATCTTCGCTCTCGGCATTCGCCATGTGGGCGAGACGACAGCAAAGTTGCTCGCGCGCTCCTATGGCAGCTACGCGGCTTTCGCCGAGGCGATGCAGGGTGCTGCGCCGAAGTTTGGCGAGGCCTGGAACGAACTGAACAGTATCGAAGGCATTGGCGAGGTTGTCGCGGCTTCGATCGTGGAATTCTTCAAGGAGTCCCGCAACCTCGAAGTCGTGCAGCGGCTACTCGCAGAGGTGACCCCGCTCGATGCGGAAGCACCTGTTGCCAGGGACAGTCCCGTTGCCGGCAAGACCGTCGTCTTCACGGGCTCGCTCGAGCGCTTCACCCGTGACGAAGCCAAGGCCCGGGCGGAAGGCCTGGGCGCCAAGGTCGCGGGGTCGGTATCCAAGAAGACGGACTACGTCGTGGCAGGTCCGGGCGCCGGCTCCAAGCTCGACAAGGCTCGCGAACTCGGCGTGCAGGTCATGACCGAAGACGAGTGGCTAGCCCTGATCGGTGGATAAGTCACGCCACGCTGATGGCGGCATCCGGTCTGTCGGGCGACATGGGTTCGATGTAGGCGCCGCGCATCAGGTCCCGTTCATGGACAATGCGATTGCGGCCCGAGGATTTGGCAAGGTACAAGGCGCGATCTGCGGCGGCGTAGACCGCCGAAAAATCCCGCAAGGGCGTGATGTCTGCGATCCCGCCTGATACGGTCACTGCGATCGTCTGGTGGAAGGCCTCCACGGGGCGATTGGCAATGCTGCGCCGGAGCTTTTCCGCGATCAACTGTGCTTCTGCAAAATCGGCATCTCGGAAAAGCACGGCGAACTCCTCGCCCCCGATGCGGGCGACCATATGCGGCTGGCCGACGACCTGGGCGATGGTACCGGCAACCGATACGATCACGTCGTCTCCGGCCATGTGGCCGTAACGATCATTGATGTGTTTGAAGCGGTCAATGTCGAGGATCAGGAGCTGACCGCGTTCGACTGTCGAAACGTCCTCAATGAAGGCCCGGCGGTTCAGAAGGCCCGAGAGCATGTCGGTCCGGCTCATCTGCTGGAATTCGAGACGCGTCCGGGCCAGGTGGATGACCGCGTAGCCCATGTACATCGAGCACAGCATGGTGAGCGTAAAGGATACAACCAGGGCGATCCCGCAGCCGATGAGCAAATCGCGTGCCAACGGGTTGAGAAGAACATCAAGGGCGTGCAGCAGAGTGAGTATGCCCGCGACCATGATGCTCGCAATGATGGATGTGCGCACGGAGAGGCGGGTCGCGAACCGCAATACGGGATCCCAGTGGTCGAACTCCGTCGCGCCAATATCGCGGATCACCCATGCTTCAATCTGTTTTTTCAACATCCGCTCGACCACGCAATAAGACTTGAAAGGACAAACATTTCTACGCCGCGAGTGAAAATCTCGTGGCGGCTGGCGTCTAGATTTCCCGAAAGCCGGTACCCCGCATCTGTCTCGCGCCAAAGTGGCGACTACAACCTATGCAGTAAAGGGCCAATTTGAACCCCTACTAGTTTTACTCATCGAAAAATTAAGTTTCAATGAATGTGTAACCTGTGATTGACACCATCTTCGTCCTGGATCGGGACGCTCATGGCTCCGTGAAGCTGGATGGCACAATTTTCAGTAGGCCGTCGGACGGATTGTTCATCAGCATCAGTCCTCCGCGCGCACTCGATCCAGCCGCGACATAGTCGAATGTCAGCGTCGCTTCCTCCAACACGTCGGCGCTGTTTTCGAGCGTGGCCTTGACCTCCACTGCCGCAGCGGCTTGGTCACCCCTGTTGTCGACCTCGACCATCACCCGCCAGCCGGGTGCCACCTGATCAATGGCGACGATCCTGGCCGCGAGTTCGGGAGGGCGATCGGAAGAGGTTGCCGCCTCGAAGAGGATCCAGCCCATCATCGCAAGGACAAGCAGGGTGGCAACGAGGCCCGTCAGCCATTCAATCCAGTTGGGTCGGATGGCTTCTAACTGTTTGCTTGAACCTGTCCGGGTCATGGCATCATTCCTCACAGGATGAGACGGGCGGCGGCCGCGCCGATGGCTGCCGGGAAGCCGAGAACGATGACCGTCAGGAGCGCTTCGGTTGTGCCGAGGTCATCGAGCCGGCCGAAGGTCCAGAGGGTGTAGAGGCTGACCGCCAGAGCGAGAACGTAACCGGGCAGGGTGAAGCGAATGAAGGCATGCCAGACCGGCGTGCCTGCCTCAAGGCTGTGGCTGCCCTTGAAGGAAAGCGCATAGACGAAGCCATGCATCAGAAGCAGGGAGAGCAGCAGCAAGGACAGGGCGTGCCAGACGGTCATCTTGTAGGCGAGGAGGATCATCTCCTCCGTGGGCGCCAGATTGAGTGACAGGTAAAGTGCTCCGACGGCCATCATGAAGAGTTCGGTGGCATAGGACGTTTCGCTGCTCTCGTCCGACCCGTCGTCGTCATCTTCCTCGCGCATGCTGAGCTGGCTGCGGCCGAGCAAGGCGCCGATGCTCGCGGGCACGGCCTGCAGCGCGATCATGCCAACCCATTCACGCGGCGCCATGGCGAGCTTGATGACGCCGAGCAACAGGAGGATCAGAGCGCTCGCCGCCACGCCCATGCCATAGGCGACGATCGCGTCCCTGGCCGACTGGCGCCAGGTGGTCGTGCGTTCAAAGCCAATACGATGCGACAGGCAGACGAGAAGCGGCACGTTCAGGACGAGCAAGAGGAGAAGCCGTTCGCGCTCCATGTAGAAGCCTAGGAACCACATCTCCATGGTCATCAGCATCGGTATGGAAAAGAGCAGAGCGCCTGCACCGCCACGCGCGAGACCGACGAGAAAGCGCCTTGCGTGAGCCTGATCGGCATCATTCTTCTCAGCGACTGCCATTGTTCCACCGTCCCTTGCCCCGCAGGAAATGCGAAAGGGACGGTGGTTGTTCCGTTCCTGGGGAACAGAAGGCGCTATCTCTCACATTGAGTGCCTATTGCCGAAGCCAGCGACCTGATGTCGAAAGGGATCAGCCCTTGGGCTTGAAGCTCTTCTTCTTCGGACCGGCGGTGGCACCACGATCATCGAACTTGCCCTTGGGCTTGCCGGCAAAGGCCGGCTTGTCGCCTTTTGGCTTGCCCGTCCATTCCGGCTTTGCCGGCTTGTCCCAGGCGTTCGAAGCGCCCTTCGGCTTCTTCTTGAAGGCGGGCTTGTCGTCGCTCCAGTCGTTGCGCTTCGGCTTTGCCGGCGCGTCGCCCCAGACCTCGGCATCGGTCACGGCCATGCTGTCGCGCGGACGTTCGGCGCCTTCGGCCTTGCGGGCGTAGGGCTTCTTGTCACCGTAGGACTTCTTCTCGCCATATGGAGCCTTGTCACCATAGGGCTTGCGATCGCCAAAGGGTTTGCGGTCCTCCGACTTGCGGTCGCCATAGGCCTTCTTCTCGCTGTAGGGCCTGCGGTCACCCTCCTCGCGCGGCGGGCGCGGGGCACGCTCCTTGGGCGGAGCCGAAAAGTCCGGCGTACCGGGGAGCTGAGCGAGCGTGATGCCGCGCTCCAGGGCCTTGTTCGGGCCGAGTGCGCCAAGGAAGGTGTCGAGCGCGTTTGCGGCGATCTCCACGAAGGTTTCCTCCGGCTGCATCTTGATCGCGCCAATCTCGTTCTTGGTGATATTGCCGTTGCGGCAGAGCATGGGGATCAGCCAGCGCGGTTCGGCATTCTGACGACGGCCGACGGAGACGGAGAACCAGACGCTCGGGCCAAAATCGCCGCGCGGCTTGGTGACGGCGCTAGCGGGATTTGCGTAGTCGGGCTCCTTGCGGGCCTTGCCGGCTTCGAGGCTGACGGGGATCAGGTCTTCCGGTGCCGAGCGATTGCCACGCTGCAGGCGCAGGAAGGCTGCAGCGACCTGCTGGGCGCCATGGGTGGCAATCAGCGCCTCGATCATCGGTGCTTCGTCTTCGGTGATCGCTTCGGTGAGTGTCGGATCGGCCATCAGGCGTTCGTCATCACGGGCCTGCACTTCATCGGCCGAGGGCGGCAGGGCCCAGGTCGGGCGTACATTGGCCCCGGCGAGCAGGCGCTCCGCCTTGCGGCGGGCGCTGTTGGGCACGATCAGCGCCGAGACACCCTTGTTGCCGGCACGACCGGTACGGCCCGAGCGGTGCAGCAGGGTTTCGGAATTGGTCGGCAAATCCGCATGGATGACGAGTTCGAGGCCGGGCAGGTCGATGCCGCGGGCAGCAACGTCGGTCGCGATGCAGACGCGCGCGCGGCCGTCCCGCATGGCCTGCAGGGCATGGGTGCGCTCGTTTTGCGAGAGTTCGCCCGACAGCGCCACGACGGAGAAGCCGCGGTTGTGCAGGCGGGCGGTCAGGTGGTTCACGGCTGCGCGTGTCGAGCAGAAAACGATGGCGTTGCGGGCTTCGTAGAAGCGCAACACGTTGATGATCGCATTTTCGCGGTCGGGATTGGCAACAGCCAGCGCGCGGTATTCGATGTCGACATGCTGCTTCTTTTCCGACACCGTCTCGATGCGGCGCGCGTCGCGCTGGTAGCTCTTGGCGAGATCGGCAATCGAGCGCGGAACTGTTGCCGAGAACATCAGGGTGCGGCGATCGTCGGGCGATTCTTCAAGGATGAATTCGAGATCTTCGCGGAAGCCGAGATCGAGCATCTCGTCGGCTTCGTCGAGCACCACGACCCGCATCTGCGAAAGGTCGAGGGCGCCACGGGTGATATGGTCGCGCAGACGGCCCGGCGTGCCGACGACGATATGGGCACCGCGTTCCAGCGCCCGGCGTTCGTTGCGAATGTCCATGCCGCCGACGCAGGAGCCGATGACAGCGCCGGTTTCGGCGTAAAGCCATTCCAACTCGCGCTTCACCTGCATGGCAAGTTCGCGGGTGGGGGCGATGGCAAGGGCGAGCGGCTGACCGGCGCGGTCGAAGCGGCCGGCTTGGGGAAGAATGGTCGGTGCCATGGCAAGGCCAAAGGCAACCGTCTTGCCGGAGCCGGTCTGGGCGGAGACAAGCGCATCGCGACCTTCAAGGTCTGGGTCGATCATCGCCTGCTGCACGGGGGTGAGAGCTTCGTAGCCGCGCTTGCGCAAGGCCTCGGCGATCGCCGGGACGATGGCGTCAAAATCAGTCATGAATTGGTCTTTCGAACGTGATTGTTGATGCGGGCCAAAGCGCCGCGCCCGCCGATTGCGGGTATGTTGGCGCTGTTCCTACTCGCCTCCACCCAGAAAGTCGAGGGGCAGGGATCGAAAAGGGCTTTACATGGTGAAGGGGCGGGGGCCTGGCCCCCGTCGCCGCAGCTATTCGCGAAGGCGCGCCATGGAGAGGGCGTCGACGTAGGCACCGCCACGAAAGGCGTATCGGGCCATCATCCCTTCGACCTGGAAGCCGAAGCTCTTGTAGAGACCGATGGCTGGCTCATTGTCCGCGTAGACGGTGAGTTCGAGGCGGCTAAGGTTCAGCCATTCGTCAGCGATGGCGATCGCTTCACCGAGCAAGGCGCGACCGATGCCGCGACGCGTGAATTCGTCGTGCACGCCCATGCCAACCGTGGCGGCGTGGGCGCGTCTGCCTTTGGCCGGGTGCAGACCGATATCGCCGACGATGCGATCTTCCAGGATAGCCACCAGGCTCCTTGCGTCACCGGATTGCTGCTCGATGCCGCGCCGCACTTCCTCTTCCGAATGGTAGGGTAGTCGCATGGTGCCCCAGCGGTAACCGGGTAGATTGTGCAGTTCGGTGATGGCCGCAGCATCGGTTACTGATCGTGCCCGGATCACCAGTCCGGTAGGCCAAGACAAATCTTGCTTCTGAATTGCGGATATCGGTTGTGCCATGAAGGCTCTCCTTGTCTTGGCGGGAGAGCACGAACCGAAGCGCCTGCTCTACCGCAGGGCGTTCGGGATGGACACGTTAGCTACAGACGCGACCTGACCCGGACACCCTCAAGGAGGGTGACGACGAGGTGGGTCATCACGATGGTTGGCGCGCATGTTAACATGTGGAGAGCATGGCTCCGCCAGCGGCCGAGGTCAAGTTGTGAAAGGGCTGAGGCTTGTCCGAATCCGATGCTGGGCCTATGGCTTTTCTCATGTCCATCGACCCGTTTTCCGGCAAGACAATTGCCATTGACTTCGAAACCGCCACCGAGGCCCGGGCGAGTGCCTGCTCGATCGGGCTGGCGTTCATCGAGGATGGGCGGGTTGTCAGGGTAGAGGAGCGGCTGATCCGACCGCCGGAGAACCGTTACTCGCCATTCAACATTGCGATCCATGGGATCAGACCAGAACATACCGTGCATGCGCCTGAATTCGTGGATGTGATGGCCGAATTTGCCGCCGATTTCGAAGGTGCGCGAATGATCGCCCACAATGCGTCGTTCGATTTCTCCGTTCTTCGGGCGTGCCTCGATCACTCGGGCCTTGACTATCCGGAACTCTCCTATCTCTGCAGCGTGAAACTCGCGCAGAGGCACTGGCCGGGTCTTGGTTCGCACCGGCTGAATGTGCTGGCCGCCCATCTCGGGCTCAACTTCCTGCACCACAATGCGGCGGAAGACGCCCGCATTTGCGCCGAAGCATGCCTCGCAATGGCTGCCGAAGCCGAGGTGAACGATCTTTTCGAACTCGCTGCGAAACTCGGCCTCAATATCGGCCGGCTGAACCGCCGCGGTTACGAGCCCTGCTCATTTGCGCGCAAGCCGCGACGGGCCGCCGCCTTGCAAGCCTGACGCGGCTCCTTATCTTTGGGACAGAGTTCACAATGGAGTGAAAAGAATGTTCCTGAAGCCGATCCTCGCTGCTGTCGGTCTTGCGATGGCCTCCGCCCTGCCTGTCTCCGCCGAGGTTGTCGGCAAGGTGGGCGTTGACTGGGTCGGCAATGACATCATCGTCGAGGCGATGACCGATCCTGACGTGAAGGGGATCACCTGTCACGTCACCTATTTCGATCGTTCGATTATCGATCGCCTCTCAAAGGGAAATTGGTTCGAGGATCCCTCGAATAACTCCATCGCCTGCCGCCAGACCGGCCCGATCGAGATCGGTGACATCGATCTGTCTCGTGAAGGCGAGGAAGTGTTCCGCGAAGGGCTGTCGATCATCTGGAAATCGCTGGTCGTCAATCGGATCTACGACAAGCAGAACGACACGCTGATCTACCTCGTCCATTCCCGTCAGGTGGTCGAAGGTTCGGCCAAGATGGCGATTTCGACGGTGCCGCTCTTCAATCAGAGCGTCGTTTGGACCAACGGCAGACCAAAGTGAGGCGACTCAGGCACGCTGGCCACAGGGCTTCGTCGGTGTCATCCTTGCTCATGACGGATGGATCGACGAGGCTACGGGGACTATGGCTGGGGTGATCTACGACCAGTTTTGGGTGGATCGGCTTTCCCAGGCATGGTTGTGATGGCAGTCACTTTCGCCCGCAGGAGCGCTCCGCCATTCATTGTCCTCCGGCACCGCGACACCCCCAATTTCGCAGCCGGGCGGAGAGGAGCCTGTTCATCTCTCCACGCAAAGACGCCCTGGAACCGTCCGGATCCAGGGCGTTTTGATTGAATGGCGATCAAACGCTTACTTCACGTAGACGACCTTGCCGCCATTGGCTGCCGTTTCCACGTCAATGACGTTCATCGGCTCGATGCTCTGCTCCTGAAGAGCGGCCATGATCGCAGGGTCTGCGCTCACTTCCGACTGAGCTTCGGCCATGGCGGCCTGATCATTGGCCATGGCTTCCAGGCGGGTGTGCTGCTGACGGTCCTGATCGTTGTCCAGGCTGTCGAGGCGGACGATGTTCACGCCCTCGGTTGCCATGGTTGTCGAATTGGTCGTGGTCGTGTTGTCGACCATCGGGTCAGCGGTCTGAGCCAGTGCTACGCCCGAAACGGACGCAAGAGACATTGCACCGGCGAGCGCGAGCTTTACAGCAGAATTCATCATATTTCTCCTCTGTTTCCTTGCAGAAACTTCCGCGTCGTCGGAAGCCATGGAGAAACGTCGAAACGCGCCGTCAGTTCCGTATTTTTTATTACATGTATAAACTATAAGTTTTTTTCGCCCGTGCAGCGGCACAAACGGGAACGAGCCCCGACGAGGTCGAGGCTCCTTCCTGGGAAGAGGATGGTCAATCAGGCTGCCTGGGCGAGCTCGTCGGCAATGACCGTGTCGAGGTTGAGGAAGCAGACCATCGACTTTTCAAGGGCGACGATGCCGCGGCAGAAGGCGCGCTGGGCTTCCGGAATGATCTCCGGTGCCGGTTGCAGATCTTCAGAGCGGATGGTCATCATGTCCGAAACCTGCTCGACCAGAAGGCCGACCAGCTTGCCGGCGATGTCCGTGACGATGATGGCCGCGCGCTCGGAGGGTTCGGTCATCTTCATGCCAAGACGGCATGCCATGTCGATGACCGGGATGACCGCGCCACGCAGGTTGATGAGGCCGAGAACGTAGGGCGGGGTGTGCGGCATCGGTGTGACCGGAGCCCAGCCGCGAATTTCGCGAATGGCCATGATGTCGATGCAGAATTCCTGGTCGCCGAGATGGAAGGATACGATTTCCAGATAGGCACCCGACTGTTTGATGGCATTGCTCATGTTTAGAACTCTTCCCAGTGTTCTTTCGCCGCGGCAGCAGAGGCAGTTGCCGAAGCCTTTCGGTTAAACGATCCCGCTACCTTGTCCATCAGCGCCCGTGCGGGAGACGGTTTCTGAGGGGAGGCGGCCCTGGCCGGCTCCTGCTGTTGTCCATGAACAGGTTCGTTCAGGTCGACCCTGAACTGGCTGACAAGACGCGAAAGGCTTTCCGCATCGCTCGCCAGCGTGTGGCTCGCCGCGTTGGTCTGCTCTACCATTGCGGCGTTCTGCTGCGTGACCTGGTCCATTTGCCCCACGGCGGAGTTGATCTCGCTCAGACCCACTGATTGTTCTCTGGCGCTGGTAACGATTGCCTTAACGTGCTCGTTAATTCGTAAAACATCTTCGCCAATGCGGTGAAGTGCCTCGCTTGTTGCGGTGACGATTTCGACGCCCGAGCGAACTTCTTCGCTCGAGCGGCCGACGAGCGTCTTGATGTCGCGAGCGGCTTCTGCGGCCCTTCCGGCAAGTGCGCGAACCTCCTGCGCCACGACGGCGAAGCCCTTGCCGGCATCACCCGCGCGGGCTGCCTCGACACCGGCATTGAGCGCCAGAAGATTGGTCTGAAAGGCGATTTCGTCGATCACGTTGATGATCTTGCCGATTTCGCCGGTGGCGCCTTCGATGCGCTCCATGGCCGCCATGGCGTCATTGACGACTGCGCTCGACTGCTCGGCGTAAATCTTGGCATTGTCGACCATGTGGCTCGCCTCTTCGGCGCGCTCCGTGGCTGCCTTGACCGTCTCGGTGATTTCACTCAGCGCAGCCGAGGTCTCTTCCAGGGAGGCCGCCTGTTGTTCGGTGCGCCGAGCCAGATCGTCTGCGGCACTGCGCATCTGCTGGCTGTTGGCATGGATTGAGCTGCTGTTGCCGGAAATTTCGGTCATGACCCGCTTCAGATTGGTGGCCACTTCGTTGAAGTCGTTTCTCAGTCGCTCAAGATCCGGAGGGAAGGGGCCAGTGATGGCAGCGCATAGATCGCCTTTCGACAGGCGCGTCAGGCCTTCACCGAGCGCATCGACCGCGAGCTTGAGAGCGCGGGTGTCTGCTTCCATCGCGGCGGTGCGGCTTTCACGCTCCGCTTCGTTCTGCCGGCGCTGAACGCGACTCGTCTCTTCGAGTTCCAGCTTTTCGATCGCCGCCTTGCGGAAGATGTCGGCGGAACGGGCCATGCCGCCTATCTCGTCTTGCCGGTCCGTTCCGGCAACCTCTGTCTGATAGTCGCCGTCGATGATGCGCTGCATGCTCGTTCGGACCAGCCGGATTCCATTCGCGATGGAGTTGCCGTGAATCAGCTGCAGGGCGATCACCGTCAAGAATGCCAGACTGCCAAGACCCAGCTGGAAGAACAGAGCCTGGTCGCTGCGGCGGGTCGCCTCGCTCACATATTCCTCGACCAGGTTGCCGCCGAGGGCAGAAAGGTTGTTCAGGGAGCCAGCCAGGCGCTCGCCTGCGCCATCAATGGTGTCATCGATGGCCGCGTAATCGGCTTCCGGCGCACCAGCCTCGACCATCCGTTTCAGATCCACCTGGATAGCCTGGGCGACAGCGTTGAGATCTGACGCGTAGCTGCCAACTTCGCCAGGTGCGCCCGCTTCCGTCGCGACGGCGTTCAGGACCGATTCGCCCTCGCTCAGCAGGTCGATCGCAGCATTGATGATCTCCACGCGCTCTGGCTGGATGCTGCCTTCCTCACGATCGATGATCGTATCCATCGCCGCCAGTACCATGTTGGCATTGGCAAGGCGCATTTCATTGATGCGCTCGACCTTTTTCTTGATGTCGATCGACTCCTGGATCGCAGTGGATATCTGCGTGTTCTGGTACCAGCCGACCGCGAGCATCGAACCGATGCCGAAGACTGCAGCGGCCCCAAGCGTCATCAGGCGCTGTTTGACCGATAGATCCTTACCCGTGATGTAGTTGACCATTGGGTTCCCCAGCCTCGATCCGGCGACTTGCTCGCGCCGGCGACACCATGCGTAGACGGGGAATTCCGTGCGGGCTGTCATCCCCGCCTGACCAGGACGGCCAGAACGCTTCACGCAGAATCCAGAATATTAGTTAATCAAGAACTAAGTGGTGCCGCATTTGGCACAATTGCCGCGCGAGTCACGCTCAAGATGCTGTAATCGCGCGGCGATAAAGATGCCATGTGGCGTGCCCAAGGACCGGCAATACAACCAGAAGCCCCATAAACAAGGGAATCAGTGCGATGACAGTCAGGCCCGCGACGATCAGGCCGAATGCCAGCATCGGTGCGGGATTTTCCAGGACGGTGCGCATGCTGGTCAGCATTGCGGTGACAAAGTCCACATCATGATCGAGCAGCAGCGGCATCGAGACGACCGTCGCCGTGAACAGGATCGTTGCCAGGACGGCACCGACGATCGTGCCGACTGCCAGGAAAAGCAGCCCCTGGGGCGTAGTCAGAACCACATTGAAGAAGGCGTCGAGGGTGGCGGGGATGCGAAAGCCGAGGAAGAGAGCCATCAGCAGCCGGACCTGATAGATCCAGATCCAGAAGATGAAGAGCACGACGAAGGCCATCCACGACAGCTGCCGCTCCCTTTGGCGGAAGACTTCTGCGAGGATGGCCTTCCAGGCGACGGGCTCACCGAGACGGTGTCGCCGGCTGATCTCATAGAGGCCGACGGCGATGAAGGGACCTATGAGCGGAAAGCCGATGGCTACCGGAATGATCATCCAGGGCAAATGATAATAGGTCAGCATGACGGTGATGAAGATGCCCCCGAGCGCGTAGATCGCGCCAAAGAACAGGCCAAAGGCGGGATAGGTCCGGAAGTCCCTCCAACCGTCTGCCAGGGACGCTCGTACATCGTCCATGCGCAACGGGTTGATCCGAAGCTTCGGCAAAGAGCCGCGACCGAGTGCCTGCTGTTCCATGCGTCCCTCCCAAGACATTGGATCCTGCGACAATCTGTCAGAAACTACCAGATTTGTTCCTTGATATCCGTCAAATCACAGGCGGGCCGATCAAAATCTCGCGTTTGATCCTGCTCAAAATGCATTATGATCAGGTTATGACCGGTCAAGATCGCGCTCAGAAATGGTTGCCCCTGACGGCCCTGCTGCTTGCCGGGACGCTGTTCTTCGTGGTCGTCTTTCTCGGATGGATGCAGCACGGGGCGGATATCTTTCTCACCCTTGTCGAAACCGGACTGGCCTATTGCTTCTGACGGGCCCCCGCGTGACAAAACCGCGCTCCCGACCCAATTTACATCGAGTTGAATTGCCTTGTCCGGGCGAGAGGCTTATCGGCTCTGCTGTGAGTTCGATTCCAAGGAAGTGCCATCATGAAAACGGTCAGGGTCATTTTGTGGACGGCGGTTGTCGTCATGGCGGGTGTTCTCGGCTGGTTGACCTATTCGGTCACGCAGTCGGATCAGAAGATCGCGGAGGCCCCGTTCGGTGTGCCCTTCCAGCTCGTGGACCAGAATGGCCAGCCGATCACCGAACAGGCGTTTCGCGGCAAGCCGACCGCCCTCTTCTTCGGCTTCACCCATTGCCCCGAGGTATGCCCGACCACGCTCTTCGAACTGGACGGGTGGCTAAAGCAGGTGGATCCGGCTGCGACAGGGCTGCAGGCGTATTTCGTGACAGTCGACCCGGAGCGTGACACGCCGGAGATCCTCGGCCGCTACATTTCCAATGTGACCGACCGTGTGAAAGGAATTGCTGGTGAACCGGCCAAAATCGCCGAGGTCGTCAAGGGCTTCCGCGTTTACGCCAAGAAGATCCCGCTCGACGAGGCGCAGCCGAACGGCGATTACACGATGGACCATACCGCTTCCGTTTTCCTTCTGGATGCAGAGGGGCGGTTCAAGGGAACGATCGCCTATGGCGAAAATCCGGAAACGGCGATCAAGAAGCTCGAAAACCTGATGAAGGGTTGATGCCCCAAGGCTTCGGCTGAGGTTGCCATCCGGGCGTTTGCGTTGTACCGCAACGCGTCTGACTGCCTGACCTTGCCAAGGATGATCGATCGTGGCCGAAATTCGCCTTTATGTGACCACCACCGAAATGAACGCCAACCGGATCCTTGATCTGATGAGCTTCGCCTTCGGTGAGGAGGATTATGCGATCGCCACCACAGAAGTGGACGAGAAAGCGGATATCTGGGAAGCATCGATCTATCTGATGGCCGACCAGGAGGAGGAGGTCGTCCCCCGGGTTCAGGAACTGCTTTCTGAAGAATTCCCGGAGGCTGCAATCGAGCGCGAGGTGATCCCGGACATCGACTGGATCGCCAAGTCGCTCGAGGGCTTGAAGCCGGTCCGGGCCGGACGCTTCCTCGTGCACGGCTCACATGACCGCGACAAGGTTCAGCCACATGACGTTGCGATCGAGATCGACGCCGGTCAGGCCTTCGGGACCGGCCATCACGGGACGACGGCGGGTTGCCTCGAAGTCATCGAGAAGGTCGTCAGGGCGCGGAAGGTGCGCAACGCTCTGGACCTTGGAACGGGCAGCGGTGTGCTGGCGATTGCCGTGCGCAAGCTTCTGCCCGTGCCGGTGCTGGCGACCGATATCGATCCGATTGCGGTTCGTGTGGCCAAGGAAAATGCCCGCCGCAACCAGGTCGTGGACGGGATAGACTTTCGCACGGCGCCTGGCTTTCACTCGACCGCTTTTCGCGAGCATGGTCCGTTCGACCTGATCATCGCGAACATCCTGGCGCGGCCGCTGATCAAGATGGCGCCGCAACTGGTCGATCATCTGGCGCCGAACGGCTCGGTGATCCTTTCCGGCATTCTTGCCGAGCAGCGCTGGAAGGTGATTGCAGCCTATAGCGGTGAGGGGCTCTCGCATGTGAAGACCATCTGGCGCAACGGATGGGTCACAATCCACTTTACGCAAGGGAAGGGCTGAGACGTTACGTCAGTCCTGCCGGAAACAGAAAAGGCGGCCCGCAAGGAGCCGCCTTTTTGGCATCGGCATCATGCCGCGCCGAGGTCCGCGAGCGTGGGAGGAGCGCTCAAGCGGATGCTAGACTGGTGGTCGAATTCGACCGCCGCCGATCAGATGATCGCACGCTGGTGCGGACGGCGACGCAGTTCGTCGCGTGTTAGGCCCATGGCGGCCAGCGATGCATCGTCGAGCGACAGGAGTGCGCCGGTGGCATAGAGATCGGCACGGCGTTGACGTGCCTCGACAAGATTGTTCAGGGCGTTACGCAGGAAAGACTTGGCCATCTCTCGGTTCCTTCTGGGTTTCGGACGCGCGTTACACTGCGTCCTTGATGTGTCTGATATAGACCTCTTGGATGAGTTCCGTCAGCGGGCTTCAAGCACGGGAGGCCTGCAATTGCTGCATAGCAGCATTCGCATTGCCCGGATTGCTGCATGCCGAGATTCAACGGCGCATTTGCCCGCAACTGGGCTCCGGTGGTGGTGGTGATAGCGGTGTGCCCTTGCTATAAGCGCTGACAGAATCCCGAATCCATCGTGAGCCAATCCATGTTTCAGTCCTTCGAGGTCAAGTCCACGCCGCATCACGGCAAAGCCCGGATCGCCGCGCTCAGAGGACTGTTTGCAGAGTTCGGCATTGACGGACTGCTGGTCCCGCGCTCGGATGAATATCTAGGTGAGTATGTGCCCGAGTCCGCCGAGCGTCTCGCCTGGGCGACCGGCTTCACCGGTTCTGCCGGCATGCTGCTGGTGACCGAGGTGCAGGCCGTCGTCTTCGTGGACGGCCGTTACGTCACGCAGCTTGCCCAGCAGGTTGATCCAGCTGTGTTCACGC
Source organism: Rhizobium sp. AQ_MP (assembly GCF_014237835.1). Taxonomy (GTDB): domain Bacteria; phylum Pseudomonadota; class Alphaproteobacteria; order Rhizobiales; family Rhizobiaceae; genus Allorhizobium. Next base: position 51,577 of record NZ_JACJVI010000014.1, on the reverse strand, counting down.
CAGGAGATCTGGTCGGAGAGCCGCCGCATAAATGGATCGATAACCGTGCGTCGAAGGGTTTCCGGCTCGGGATTGATCCCTGGGTGCATACCGGTGCGGAGGTGCGCCGGCTGGAAAAGGCGCTGGCCGACAAGGGTGGCAGCCTCGTCTTCCTGCCGCATAACCCGGTCGATCGGCTCTGGACGGACCGTCCGGCCGAGCCCAAGGGCGCCGTCATGATCCAGGCGCTGAATCAGGCTGGTGTTGCCGCTGCCGACAAGCTGAAGACGATCGCGGCCGATCTGACCGAGAGGGGCCTCGCCGCCGTGCTGATCTCTGATCCGTCGTCCGTGGCCTGGATCTTCAATCTCCGCGGAAGTGATGTGCCGCATACGCCGCATGCGCTGTCACGTGCAATCATCAAGGCGAATGGATCTGCCGAACTCTTCCTCGACAGCGCCAAGACCAATCTCGAGGTCGAGACCTATCTTCGCGACCTTTGCGAACAGGTCGATCCGGCGCTGTTGGCCGAACGGCTCGAACGGGTCGCCAAGGGCGGCCAACGCATTCTCGTCGATCCCGATCTCGCCCCTTACGCGCTTTCTCGCATGATCCGCGATAGCGGTGGCGAGGTCGTCGAAGGCAATGATCCGGCCAAGCTCGGTCGTGCGGTGAAGAACATGGTCGAGCTCAATGGCTCGGCTGCGGCGCATCTGCAGGATGGCGTCGCAATGGTCGAGTTTCTGCAGTGGTTCGACGAACAGCCGCATGGCAGCCTGACCGAAATCGCGGCCGCCAGAAAGCTGGAAGCGGTGCGCGCGGCCGTTGGCGAGCGGATGCAGAACCCGCTCAAGGACATCTCCTTCGATACGATCTCCGGTGCCGGCGAGAACGCGGCGATCATGCATTACCGGGTGACGACGGAGAGCAACCGGCAAATCCGCTCGGGCGAGATGTTCCTGATCGATTCGGGCGCGCAATATGTGAACGGCACGACCGACATTACCCGGACGCTGGCCGTCGGTGAGGTGCCGGAGGAGCAGAGGCGCTTCTTCACACTGGCATTGAAGGGCATGATCGCGATCAGCACGGCACGCTTTCCGAAGGGCACGCGCGGCTGTGATCTCGACCCGCTGGCCCGCATCGCGCTCTGGAAGGCCGGTGCCGATTTCGCCCATGGCACGGGCCATGGCGTCGGGTCCTATCTCTCGGTGCACGAGGGGCCGCAGCGCATTGCGCGGCTTTCGACGCAGGAGCTGCTTCCCGGCATGATCCTGTCGAATGAGCCGGGCTACTACCGCCCCGGCAGTTTCGGCATCCGGATCGAGAACCTCATCTATGTTCGCGAGGCCGAGGCAATCGAGGGCGGCGACCAGCCGATGCTCGGTTTCGAGACGCTGACCTTTGTGCCTATTGACCGCAAGCTCATTGTCGAGGATCTGTTGACACGCGATGAGCTGCAGTGGCTCGACGCCTATCATGCCAAGACCCGCGACGAGCTGTTGCCGTTGATCTCTGACGCTGCGACCAAGCAGTGGTTGGAGCAGGCGACGGCGCCGTTTGCCCGCTAAACTCAGCCGAGGAAATGCCGCATCAGCATGACGACGGCCCAGCCGCCGATCAGCATCGGGATGGCCGAAAACCGAAGGCCGATCAGGAGCGATGCCGCCATGGCGGCCTTCACGTCGATTTGGCCGTAGAAGAAGGCGGGCGCGACAAGCGTCGTCAGCACCGCAGCCGGCACGGCATTCAGCGCAGCCTCCAGCCGTGGCGGCATGCTCTTCAGCCGCTTGACCAGCACATAGCCGGCGATCCGGGTGAGGAAGGTTGCAACCGCCGCAGCTGCGATCAGCAGCGTCATGTTGGGCGTCAGCCAGGTGCTCATCTGGAGGCCTCCTCGGCAGATTTCTCTGACGGGGAAAGAGGCAGGAGAGCTGCAAGCACGATGCCGGCCACAGCGCCGATGCTGATATGCCAGGGCGCGCCCACCACATGCTGGGCGGCGACGGAGACCACGGCACTCACGGCCACGATCGGCAGGAAATTGCCGCGCTTGCGAAAGCCGAGCACGAGGCCGAGGAAGTAGATCGGCAGCAGCACGTCGATCCCGTAGTCGGCGGGATTGCCGATGACGCTGCCGAGGGCGCCGCCAAGCGCGCTCATGGCGACCCAGGGAACATAGATCATGGCGCCGAAGCCGAAATACCAGGGAAAACTCACTTCTTTGCCACTTTCGCCGCGGGCGACGGCTTCTGCAAATTGCGGGTCGGTCAGCAGGAAGAAGCTGAGCAGTTTCTGTGGCAGGGTGAAATGATCGATGAAGGGGGTGAGGGCTGCCGAATAGAGGATGTGGCGGAAGTTGACGGCAAGGATCGAGAGGACGACGACCCACATCGGCACCGCCTGGCCGAAAAGTTCGATGCCGACCAACTGGCTTGCGCCGGCATAGACGGTGGCGCTCATCAAGGCGGCTTCGGCGACCGTCTGGCCGTTCGCCACGGCAACCGCGCCAAAGAGAACGGCAAAGGGGCCGGCTGAAATGATCACAGGCAACGCCTTCAGCGCGCCTTCTACAAAAGGGGATCGGGACATCTTGGACTTCTCGCGTTCTTCTGCTGGCTAAAGCCTGTCGCTCAGATCGACAAACCAATTCCGCTGATGGAACGACGACCGCCATTGATGAATGGCATTGCCATCAGGGCGGGATTTCCGTCTTGTCGAAAAGTCGCATCGGATGTGGAGGAATGGCAGATGGAGAAGGACCTGATCAGTCGCGAGGACAAGGAGCGGCTGCTGCTCAAGGTTCAGCGCCACCTGTCCGATGAGGTCGAAGCGGAGCTCGGGCGCTTCGAGGTGGAGACGCTTGTCGACCTCGTGGCGCGGCTGATCGGGCCGCACTACTACAACAAGGGCCTGCGGGACGCCCAGGCGCTGATTGCCCGGCAGGTCGACCAGATCAACGACTCGTTCTACGAAATGGAACGCCTGCCGGAGGCCTGATTACTTCTTGGGGCGGATCTGGAACGTGTGTTCCTGACCCGGGAAGACGCGGTCCTTGACCTCGGATGCATAATCGCTGGCGGCCTTGTCGATGACTTCGGCCAGTTCGCTGTAATGCTTGACGAAGCGCGGCTTGAATTCGTTGAACAGGCCGAGCATGTCGTCGGAGACGAGGATCTGGCCGTCGCAGGCCGGCGAGGCGCCGATGCCGATGGTGGCGGCTCTGACATTGGCCGAGATTTCCCGTGCCAAGGGCTCGACGGTGCCCTCGATGACCATGGCAAAGGCGCCGGCCTCGTCGATCGCCTTGGCGTCGCGGCGGATCTTGTCCTGCTCAGCGTCGCTGTGGCCCTTGGAGCGGTAACCGCCCGACGTATTCACCTGTTGCGGCATCAGCCCGATATGGCCGAAGACGGGCACGCCGCGGGTGACAAGGAACTCCACGGTTTCGGCCATTTCGGCGCCACCCTCGAGCTTCACGCCGTCGCAGCCGGTTTCCTTCATCAGGCGCACAGCGTTGCGGAAAGCCTGTTCCTTGCTCTCCTGGTAAGAGCCGAAGGGCAGGTCGACGATGACGCATGCGCGGGTGGCCCCCCGCATGACGGCCTGTCCATGGGCCACCATCATGTCCATCGTCACACCGACGGTCGTGTCCATGCCGTAGAGCACCATGCCGAGGCTGTCACCGACAAGAAGCAGGTCGCAATGCCGGTCTAGGATACGGGCTATCGGTGTCGTATAGGCCGTCAGCGATACGATCGGACGATTGCCCTTCAGGGCCGTGATATCGGCCGGGGTGAAGCGCTTCTGGCGGGGTGGTGTGCTCATGTCAGGCGGCCTCCATGCCGGTGGCGGCCGCTTGGCCGATGATGCGATTGTCGAGAAGCTTGGTCTTGCCGAAGCGGACATAGAGCAGCACGAGGGCGTTCCCCTGGACCGCCTCGATACGCTCCAGCGTGCGCGGATCGCGGATGGCGACGACTTCGGGTTCGGCCAGCGGTTCGGTGCGCAGGAAGTCGATCAGCCTGGCCTCCAGGGTCGCAACGTCGCGAATGCCGGTCAGCATAAGGCGCTCGGCCTCGGCCAGCGTTTTCGGTACGATCACGGCCGCAGCACGTTCTGCCGGAGAGAGATAAACGTTGCGAGACGAGCAGGCGAGGCCATCGGCTTCACGCACCGTCGGAACGGGCACGACGCGGACGGGTTGGGCCAAGTCCTCGACCATCTTCTGGATGATCGTCACCTGCTGATAGTCCTTCTCGCCAAAATAGGCGGCATCCGGCTGGACGATGTTGAAGAGCTTGGTGACGACGGTCGCCACGCCGGCGAAATGACCCGGACGGGCCTCGCCTTCGAGCTCTGAGCCGAGTTTCGGCAGGTCGACGACCGTCTGCATCGGTTCGGGATACATATCCTCGACACCGGGGGCGAAGAGAAAGTCGACACCGGCCTCTTCCAGCATGGCGCTGTCGCGGGCTAGGTCGCGGGGATATTTCTCGAGGTCTTCGTTCTTGCCGAACTGCAGCGGGTTGACGAAAATCGACACCACTGTGACGTCGTTTTCAGATCGGGCACGGCCGACAAGGCTCAGGTGCCCCTGATGCAGATAACCCATGGTCGGCACGAAGCCAATGGTCTGGCCGGCACGGCGGCGGGGCGCGAGCTTCTGTCGCAAAGCGGCGATCGTGGTGACGATTTCCATGACCGGCGTCCTCCCTGTCTTCTCGTTGGCTCGGCTCTAGCGCTTGCCGCTAAAAAAGGCAATCGCACGGATGTTTTGCAGAAATGTCGTCAAGCCGTGATCGAGCTGCTGTCGGTGATCTCGATGCCTGCCAGGCGCATCGCGTCGATCGCCTCTTCGACACCCTTCGAGTCGATCCCACGGCAGCCATCTGCGATCAGCCGGACCTTGACGCCGGGCAGCATGTCGACGGCATCCAGTGCCGAGAACTTGACGCAATAGTCGGTCGCAAGACCCATGACGTCGAGCACGGTCACGCCCTTCTGCTTCAGCCAATTGGAGAGGCCGGTGAGGGCTGCCTTGTCGTTGTCCCGGAACGCCGAGTAGCTGTCGACGGCGGGGTTTTCGCCCTTGCGCTGGATATAGTCGATGCGGGCGGTCTTGAGGTCCGGGTGAAATTCGGCATCTGCCGTGCCCTGGACGCAGTGATCGGGCCACATGACCTGCGGCTGCCCGGAAAGCTCGCCCATGTCGAAAGGCTTCTTGCCCGGGTGCTGGGACGCAAAGCTGCCGTGGTTGGCCGGGTGCCAGTCCTGCGAGGCGACGATCAGATCATAGGCGCCGCTTTCGATCAGCCGGTTGGCGACGGGGACCACCGCGTCCCCCTCGGCGACTGGCAGGTTGCCTCGGGGGCAAAAGCCGTTCTGGATGTCGATGAGCAACAGAGCCTTGGTCATGATCGCACTCCCATTCTTGTGCGGCGCAAGATGGCAATCGGTAGCCTCGGGATCAAGAGCAATCCACGGTTTCCAAGTCGGTTTTGGAAAATGGAACAATCACGGTTTTGCCACGTTCGGCCTTGGTGGTTGTTCCCGCGATCGTCATGGCGCGGGACGAACTTTCCATCTCGCAATACGATTGGAATCGGTATGTTTCTCACTATCACCGCTGTCATCTTCGGCGTGTTGGGCCTTGTGCTCGGCGTCGGCGGCGCACAGCTCGTGCTGCTCGGCGGCAGCCCATACTTCCTAATCGCCGGGCTTGCCTTTCTCGGCACGGCTCTGCTGCTTTTCCTGCGCCGCGTCGAGGCGCTTTGGCTTTATGGTCTCTTCATTCTCGGCAGCCTCATTTGGTCCGTCTCCGAAGTCGGGCTCGACTGGTGGCAACTTGGTCCGAGAGGCGGGCTGATCGTCGTCCTCGGCCTGTGGCTGATGCTGCCTGCCATCCGCCGCCGGCTTGGCCCCGCTGATCGTCGCCTCCGTGTGGCGGTAGGGTTCCTGCCGCTTGCCGTTCCGGTCGCGATCGCGACGATCGTCGCTCTCATTTCGCTCTTTACCGACTCCTATGACCGCGATGGCAGGCTTCCAACCGAACAGGTGGCAGCAGCGCCCGCGCTCGGCGGTGACGTGCCCGACGCTGACTGGCACCAGTATGGCCGCACGCCCTACGGGCAGCGGTACTCTCCCCTGACGCAGATCAATACCGATAATGTCGAGGACCTGAAGATTGCCTGGACCTACCAGACAGGCGATGTGAAGCTGCCGGAAGATGTGGGCGAAACGACCTATCAGGTGACGCCGCTGAAGGTCGATGACACGCTCTACCTCTGCACGCCGCACAACTGGGCGATCGCTGTCGATGCCGAGACCGGCCAGGAAAAATGGAAGTTCGATCCGAATGCCGGCCTCGAACCCGACCGCCAGCACCAAACCTGCCGCGGGGTCACCTATTACCGCGATCCGGCCGCTGTCGAAGGTACGGTATGTGCCGAGCGCGTCTACCTGCCGACCTCGGATGCGCGTCTGATCGCGCTTGATGCCGGGACCGGCGCCATCTGCGAGAATTTCGCCGAGGGCGGTACGCTCAGGCTGGAGCAAAACATGCCCTACAATCCGGCCGGCTATTACTACTCCACGTCGCCGCCCGTGATTGCGGCCGGCAAGATCATCATCGGCGGTGCCGTCAACGACAACTACTCGACGCAGTCGCCGTCGGGCGTCATTCGCGCCTTCGATGTCGATACCGGCGAACTCGTCTGGAACTGGGACAGCGGCAACCCGACCGACACGGCACCGATCGGCCCTGACGGGACCTATACGGCGAACTCGCCGAACAGCTGGTCGATCTTCTCCGTCGATGAAGCGCTGGGTCTCGTCTACATTCCGCTCGGCAACCAGGTTCCCGACCAGCTCGGCATGGGGCGCAGTGAGAGTGTGGAGAAATACTCTTCCTCGATCGTCGCGCTCGACGTCAATACGGGCGAGGACCGCTGGGTTCGCCAGACCGTGCATCACGATCTGTGGGATATGGATGTGCCCGCACAACCCGTTCTGATCGATCTGACGAATTCCGAGGGCGCCGTCACGCCCGCGCTGGTCGGGCCGACGAAGCAGGGCGACCTCTATGTCCTGGACCGCCGGACGGGCGAGCCGATCATTCCGGTGCGCGAGATCCCGGCACCCGGCGGCGCGATCCCTGAGGATTTCACCGCGCCCACGCAGCCGATCTCGGATCTGACCTTCCGTCCGCCGACCATGACCGAGAGCAATATGTGGGGCCTTACCATCATCGATCAGATGATGTGCCGCATCCAGTTCCACCAGCTGAAATACGAGGGTCAGTATACGCCGCCTTCGCTGGAGGGCACGCTTGTGTATCCCGGCAATTTCGGTACGTTCAACTGGGGTTCCGTCGCCGTCGATCCAGAGCGCCAGGTCATGTTCGGCATGCCGACCTACCTCGCATTCACGTCGCAGCTTGTTCCGCGGTCGGAAATCCCGCCAAAGGAGGAGGGCGAGACCGGCTCCGAGCAGGGTCTGAACCGTAATGAAGGCGCGCCTTACGGCGTCATCATGGGGCCGTTTCTCTCGCCGCTCGGCATTCCCTGCCAGGCGCCGCCATGGGGAACGATTGCCGGCGTTGATTTGCGGTCCGGCGAGATCGCCTATCAGAAGCGCAATGGCACGGTCTACGACATGACGCCGCTGCCGCTGCCGTTCAAGGTCGGTGTACCCGGTATCGGTGGTCCAATGATCACCAAGGGTGGTGTCGTTTTCCTCGGTGCCGCCGTGGACAACTACCTGCGTGCCTATGACCTGACAACCGGCGAGCAACTCTGGGAGAGCCGCCTGCCGGCAGGGGGGCAGGCGACCCCGATGACCTACGCCCTCGACAACGGCAAGCAGTACGTCGTGATGGTTGCCGGCGGTCACGGTTCCGTGGGAACGGATCCTGGCGACTATGTCATCGCCTATACGCTGCCTGACTGAAGTAGCCTCTCCGGCTGGAACCCGCCCACACCGGGCGGGTTCACTTTCGGGACACTTCGGCGTGTCCCGGCTTGATGCGAAACGGAACGTTAACCATGTGATTCTAAACACATGCCGTAACGTGAGGATGTTTCGCATGAGTAGCCAAGCCATGAACGGCCAGTCCAACCCGACCATCGCCTTCTTTCCGCTCGCGAACCGTAGGGATCTGGTGCGCCGTTCTGCAATCGAACTCGATCGATTGAATGGCTATGCGGCTACGGAATTCTGGAAGACCACCTGTCGTTCGCTCGGCAATGAACTTCTGGAACTTGGCTGCCCGGAAGACGAGATGCGGGCAGAGATCATGGACTTCCAGGCGGCGGTGCAGATCGAGCTGATGTGGCTGCACCGCGAGGAAGCGGCGCAGGGGTGAACGGCTCGGCTTTAGCGCCATAGTTCCTGTTGGCAATGCCGGCCTGAGCTTGTGCCCCGTCTTTTCTCTCCGCTAAGACAGCGCCATCACGCGTCCCGTTATGAGCAGCAAGCCTTGGCCAAACTTCACTACATTTACGCCACCATGAATGCCGGCAAGTCGACGCTGCTCTTGCAGGCCGCCTATAACTACCAGGAGCGCGGCATGCGGGTGGCCATGCTGATCAGCGCGCTCGACAATCGGGCCGGCAAGGGCTTCATCGGGTCGCGGATCGGGCTCCGCGCCGAGGCAAATGCCTTTGGCTCAGAGGCGGATCTGTTCGAAGCGATCAGGGCTGACCATGCGGCGTCGCCGCTCTCATGCGTTTTTGTCGACGAGGCTCAGTTCCTGACCACCGAACAAGTCTGGCAACTTGCCCGGGTTGTCGATTCACTCGATATCCCCGTGATGACCTATGGCTTGCGGACCGATTTTCGTGGCGAGCTTTTCCCCGGCTCCAAGGCGCTTCTCGCCATCGCCGACGAACTCACCGAAGCCCGCTCGATCTGCCATTGCGGTCGCAAGGCAACCATGGTCGTGCGCATCGGCGAAGACGGCAAGGCGCAGCGCGACGGTGCGCAGGTGCTGATCGGCGGCAACGAGACCTATACGTCCCTTTGCCGGCGGCACTGGCAACGTGCCTTCGCGGCAGAGGACGTCACTGCCGAAGCGTGACAGACGGACGGCGGGATCATCGCCCGCGTGAGCGGAGCCTCTGCCAGAGGAGCAGGCTTCCTCGAGCGATAACCCGGCTGACTTCGAGATAGGTTCGATAGGGCAGGACGGTCAGATAGCGCCAGCGGGGCAGCTTGTGTGAATTCATGTCGCCCTGGATCTGTGATTCGAAGCCGGTGTCCTGGCTTGCGACGAGCGGGCTGATGAATGCGCCCTTCAAACCCGAGAGATATTCGAGATCGAAGGCGATGTCGTAGGCCAGCCGCATGGGCACCAGGTCTTCTGCGATCCAGCGGGCGGCCTTGCGGTTGATCATGTACGCGCCCGAGCCCTTCTCGCGGGTGAGGGCAATCGCCAGCGATCGGCGGTCCGTCAGCCTGCGGTAGGGAAATTTCCGCCCGCTGCTCACCGTCGTCAGGCGCAGGATATCCCAGGCATCGCTGTTCCTGGCGGCGGCGTCGATGGCTTGCAGAAAGTCCGGCTCGAAGCTCACATCGTCTTCCAGGATGAGGCAGAGGTCCGCATCCGAGGCGAGGAAACGGCGCGCACATTCGACGTGGCTGAGATAGCAGCCGACCTCGCCATACTTCATGCGGCGGCCGTGCAGAAGCTTGTAGGAGAGTTCGGAAAACTCGGGGATCGGGAAGCTGAGGTTGCGACCGATGACAGCCGGTACCCGCTCCGCAGTTATGCCGGCGGCTGCGGTTTCGCGGTTCATCACCTCCATGCGATCCTCGGCCCCATCCATGTTGATCAGATAGATGGCGAGGGTCAGGCGGCTTTGCGGAAGGACTTGCAAAACTGTCTCCAATCAGACGGGCGAACGGCCTGCCTTCTGCGCAATCGGGGTCGAGGCGTCAATAGGCCCGCGACTGCTCACGCTTTTTCGACGAAGCCGTCGAGCACGCGTTTCTGGCCGGCACGGTCGAAGTCGATGGTCAGCTTGTTGCCTTCTATCGATGACACATTGCCGTTGCCGAACTTGATATGGAAGACGCGGTCGCCCACCGAGAAACGGGAGGGTTCTGATGTCGTCGACTTCGCGACGAGTTCGCCTTCGATGGTCTTTGCCCTCGGGCCACTCTCGCCATAACCAATCCGCTCGACCGCATGGCCCGAGCGCGTGCCCCAGTTGTCACGGGTGGCGTCGGTCTTGTTGGCCTGGGCGCGCTTCCAGCCGGGCGTCGAATAGCTGTTCTGGAAGGGCTCCTGCTTGTCGAAGCGGGACTGGCCGTAGGGGTTGCGACCGTAACCGCCATAGGAGGTCTCGGCTTCGGCGACCTCGACATGCGCCGGCGGCAGTTCATCGAGGAAGCGCGAGGGCATGGTCGACTGCCAGAGGCCGTGGATGCGCCGGTTGGAGACAAACCAGATGTGGCAGCGGCGCTTGGCGCGGGTGATGCCGACATAGGCGAGGCGGCGTTCTTCTTCGAGGCCCGCGCGACCGCCTTCATCGAGCGCGCGCTGGTGCGGGAAGAGGCCTTCCTCCCAGCCCGGCAGGAAGACGGTTTCGAATTCGAGACCCTTGGCCGAATGCAGCGTCATGATCGAGACGGCATCGAGGTTCTCGTTGGTCTCGGCGTCCATGACGAGCGAGACGTGTTCGAGGAAGCCGCGCATGCTCTCGAAGGCTTCCATCGAGCGAATGAGTTCCTTCAAGTTTTCCAGCCGGCCCGGCGCTTCCGCAGACTTGTCGTTCTGCCACATGGCCGTGTAGCCGCTCTCGTCGAGGATCTGCTCGGCAAGTTCGGTGTGGGGCGTGTTTTCGAGCAGGGTCTGCCAGCGGCGGAAGTCGGTGACGACATCGAAGAGCGCCTTGCGGGCCTTCGGCTTAAGCTCGTCGGTCTCGATGATGTCCGCCGCTGCCGCAAGCATCGGGATGTCGCGGGCACGGGCATAGTCGTGCAGATTGCGGATCGTGGTGTCGCCGAGGCCGCGCTTCGGCGTGTTGACGATGCGCTCGAAGGCGAGGTCGTCTGCCGGCTGGCAGACAAGGCGGAAGTAAGCCATCGCATCGCGGATTTCGAGACGCTCGTAGAAGCGCGGGCCACCGATGACGCGGTAGTTGAGGCCAAGCGTGACGAAGCGATCTTCGAATTCACGCATCTGGAAGGAGGCGCGCACCAGGATCGCCATGTTGTTCAAGGGATGCTGCTGGCGCTGCAGCTGTTCGATTTCCTCGCCGACGGCGCGGGCTTCCTCCTCCGAATCCCAGGCGGCATGGACCACGACCTTGCCATCGTTCGGATCGACGCGATCAGTAAACAGCGTCTTGCCGAGGCGGCCCTCGTTGTGGGCGATCAGAAAGCCCGCAGCACCCAGGATGTGTTCGGTCGAGCGATAGTTGCGCTCAAGCTTGATGACCTTGGCGCCCGGGAAATCCTTCTCGAAGCGCAGGATGTTGTCGACCTCGGCACCGCGCCAGCCATAGATCGACTGGTCGTCATCGCCGACGCAGCAGACATTCTGCGGCACGCCCGGCGGGCGCTGGGCAAGCAATCTCAGCCACATGTACTGGGCCGTGTTGGTGTCCTGATACTCGTCGACCAGCACGTATTTGAAGCGCTGGTGGTATTCCTTCAGGACATCGGGATTGGCCTTGAACATGCGGATCGGATGCAGCAGCAGATCGCCGAAGTCGCAGGCATTCAGCGTCTTCAGGCGGTTCTGATAGGCGACATAAAGTTCGCGGCCCTTGCCGTTGGCAAAGGCGCGGGCGTCGCCTTCCGGGATCTGGCTGGGGTCGAGCCCCTTGTTCTTCCAGCCGTCGATCATCTGGGCGAACTGCTTGGCCGGCCAGCGCTTGTCGTCGAGACCTTCGGCCTGGATGATCTGCTTGATCAGCCGCACGACGTCGTCGGTATCGAGAATGGTGAAGTCGGAGGAGAGGCCGACGAGTTCGGCGTGGCGGCGCAAGAGCTTCACGCCGATCGAGTGGAAGGTGCCGAGCCAGGGCATGCCTTCGACGGCCCCACCGACGAGGTGGCCGATACGCTCCTTCATCTCGCGCGCGGCCTTGTTGGTGAAGGTCACCGCGAGGATCTGGCTCGGGAAGGCCTTGCCGGTTGCCAGGATGTGGGCAATGCGGGTCGTCAGAACGCGCGTCTTGCCGGTGCCGGCACCTGCCAGCACGAGGACCGGACCATCGACCGTTTCGACCGCTTCGCGCTGTTCAGGGTTCAGCCCTGACAGGTAGTCCGGCGCACGGGCCTGGTCACGCGCTGCCATCGCGCGCGCGGCGATGCCGAGACCGCCACCGGACGCAACACCCGATGCAGGGGCAAGGGACGCGGCCGGCTTGCGGGGCGCAGGCTCTTCGTCAAAGAAGGGAATGTCGTCGAAACCGTTACTCATGCGGCCCAATGTAGTGATTCGGGTCTGAAAGGCCAGTGACGGCGTTCTGGTTTTATTCCTTCAGTCCTCTTGCGCACGGATTTCATAGGCAAACAATTGCCAGGCATGGTATCCTGACCACAGCGCCTCTGCAGAACCGGTCCAGATGCGTGCCATCACGCCGGCGTGAAAAGACGCGAGATTACAAATCAGTAAGCTTGGCGTTCCGGCATTGCCACTTTCGGTTTGCGCCCGATACTTAACCGACATCATCCAGTTCGATTATTCGGAGCCCTGCATGCCACTTTGGAAGCAACTCGCCATCAGTATTGCTCTCATTTTTATCGGTCTTTGCGCCTGGGTCTATTTTTCGCCCGGGACAGGGCAGACGCTGGTGTCGATGGGTGTGCCCCAATCGGTCGTCTCGCTGGTCAGCAGGGCGCCGGAGGTCGAAGGGCAGAGACAGGGTGGGCAGGGTCAGGGTGCGCAGCAAGCGCAGACTGGTGGGCAAGGCGCGGGACAGGGGCAAGGCAATCGCCGCGGGGGCAACCAGGCGATCCTTGTCGCCACGCAGCCCGTGACCATGGGTGTCGTGAATGGCCGACTGAGCGCGATTGGCGACGGTGAGGCGATCGAGGCCGTGACGGTCATGCCCCAGACCTCGGGGACTGTCGCGGAAATCCTCGTTACCTCGGGCCAGAAGGTGAAGAAGGGTGATGTCATTGCGCGGCTCGACCGCGAGGAGCAGGTCATCCTTCGGGACCAGGCGGTGGTTGCGCTGCGCAGCGCAACAGAGAAGGCCGAGTCCTATCGCAACCTCCAGAGCTTCTCGCGTCTCGATGTGCTCGATGCGCAGATTGCAGAGGAGCAGGCGCAGCTTCAGCTGACGACGGCCGAGCTAAACCTCAAGCGCCGCGATATCATCGCGCCGATCGATGGGGTCATCGGTATTGTCGGTGTCAGCATCGGCGACAATGTCACAAACTCGACGGCCATCGTCTCGCTGGACAATCGCAGCCAGCTGCTCGTCGACTTCTGGGCCCCGGAACGCTTTGCCGCTGCGGTCAAGCCAGGGATGCCGATCGAGGCGAGCCTGGTTTCCCGACCGGGGCAGATTTTCAAGGGCAGTGTCGAGGCAGTTGACAGCCGTGTCGACCAGGCCAGCCGGACAATTCGCATCCGTGCCAAGATCGACAATCCCGATGATGTCTTGAGAGCCGGCATGTCTTTCAACGTCGTGATGCGTTTTCCCGGCGACCGCTATGCTGCGGTCAACCCTCTCGCGGTCCAGTGGGATGGCGAAGGCTCCTTCGTCTGGCAGATCGTTGATAACAAGTCCGTGAAGACACGCGTCACCATCGTTCAGCGCAACTCCGATCAGATTCTGGTCGAGGCGGCGCTTAAGGAAGGCGATGTCGTGGCCGTTGAGGGCTTGCAGCGGGTTCGCGAAGGGGGGGCAGTTGAAGTGGCGGGTGCTGCTCAGTCTCAAGAGGTGGCGACACGATGAGCGCGACAGAGAACGGTTCCGAACAGTCCGGGCGCAGCTTCACCGCGCTTTTCGTCCGCCGACCGGTCCTTGCGGCAGTGCTCAATACGCTGCTCGTGGTCGCCGGCCTTGCAGCGCTTGCCGGCGTCGAGATCCGCGAATTGCCGGATGTCGACCAGCCGGTCATCACCGTGAGCACCGATTACGACGGTGCATCGGCCGAGACAATGGACCAGGAGGTGACACGCGTCATCGAGGGGGCGGTTGCCCGTGTCAGCGGGCTCAAGTCGATGTCGTCGCGTTCTTCGTTCGGGCAAAGCCGGACGACGCTGGAATTCAGCGATAGTGTCGATCTCGCGGTGGCGGCCAACGATGTGCGGGACGCGCTGGGCCGTATTCGCAACCAGTTGCCTGACGACGTCGAGGAGCCCCGTATCGTCAAGGCCGATTCCGACTCCCAGCCGATCATGCGCCTTGGGGTAACCTCCAGCACTCTGTCCATGGAAGACCTGACCCTGCTGGTCGAAAACGAGATCTCAGACCGCCTCGCCGCCGTCGAGGGGGTGGCCGATGTTCAGATCTATGGCGACCAGGAGAAGGTTTTCCGGATCGACGTCAATCAGGCCGCCCTTGCCAGCCGTGGCCTCAGTGTCGCCGATCTGGCGACAGGGCTGCAGAACGCCTCGCTCGACGTGCCTGCCGGTTCGCTCGAATCACAGACGCAGGACATCGTGGTGCGGGCAACCGCCAACCTGACGACCGTCGAGGATTTCGAGAACGTCCTGATCGGGGAGCGGGTCCGTCTGCGCGACGTCGCGACAATCACGCTTGGCCCCGATGACGGCTCGACTTCGCTGCGATCGAATGGCGTTCCTGGCGTCGGCCTCGGCATCATCCGTCAGGCGCAATCCAATACGCTCAACATCTCGGAAGGGGTTCGTGGTGCCGTCGACGCCATGCAGTCTGCCTTGCCCGAGGGCACGCGGGTGATCGTGACGAGTGACGACGCCGTGTTCATCGAGGGCGCGCTGCATGAGGTCGAGCTGGCGCTCGGGCTCTCTGCGGTCATCGTGCTCGTGGTCCTCTTTCTCTTCCTGCGCGACTGGCGAGCGACACTCATCCCAGCTCTCACCATGCCGGTCGCGCTGATCGGAACACTGGTTGCGATCTATCTGGTCGGTTTCTCGATCAATATTCTGACGCTTCTGGCGATTGTTCTGGCAACGGGTCTCGTCGTTGATGATGCGATCGTGGTGCTGGAAAACATTGTCCGGCGGCGGTCGGAGGGCATGGGGCCGCGTGCCGCAGCCGTGCTTGGTACGCAGGAGGTCTTCTTCGCCGTTCTTGCGACGACTGCGACCCTTGCGGCCGTGTTCGTCCCCCTTTCCTTCCTCCCTGGGCAACTGGGTGGTCTGTTTCGCGAGTTCGGCTTCGTTCTGGCATTTGCAGTTCTGTTGTCGTCGATCACGGCCCTGACGCTCTGTCCGATGATGGCATCGCGCATGCTGTCGCGGGACGCCGATCACGATCACGGCGTTCTCGGCGCTTTCGGTCGGAGATTCTCCCGCTTCTATGGGCGTACGCTGAAGGCCTGCCTCGGCAACCCGCTGATCGTGATCGTGGTTGCCTCGCTGTTTTCCGGCGCTGCCTATTTCGCCTTTACCTCGATCCGCAGCGAGATCACACCTCGGGAGGACCGCTCCATGGTGATGATGCGCCTGACGACACCACAGGGATCGAGCCTGTCCTACACGCGTGACCAGGTCCAGCGTGTCGAGGAGAACCTGAAGCCGCTTCGAGACAGCGGTGAGATCGAGAACATTTTCTCGATATCGGGGCAGGGTTCATCAAACAGCGCGTTCATGGTCATGACGCTTGCGCCTTGGTCGGAACGAACTCGCAGCCAGGATCAGATCGCCCAGGACATCAATGCGGCGACGGCGAAAGTCCCAGCGCTGCGTGGCAATGTTTTCCAGACCAACAGCCTGCGGATCCGGGGTGCCGGCAACGGTCTGCAGATGGCGATGGTCGGGACGAGCCACGAGAAGCTGACCGAGGCTGTTCTTCAAGTCGTTGAGCAGATGCGCGACCGTCCGGAGTTCCAGACGCCGCGTCTCGACAACGAACCGACCCAGGCACAGATTTCCGTCACTATCGATCGGGAAAGGGCCTCTGATCTGGGCGTCGACATCAGCGCCATCGGCGCCTCCCTGCAGGCATTGCTGGAAGGTCGCTCTGTCACCGATGTCTTCGTCGACGGCAACTCGATCCCGGTGCGGCTTGTTTCCAGCACCCAGCCGATCAACGATCCCACCGACCTGGAGAACATCTTCCTGACGACCTCCGACGGTCGGGTGGTGCCGATGTCGGCGATCGCCTCGCTGGAAGAGAAAGCCGTCTCCCCGCAGCTCAACCGCGAACAGCAACTGGCATCGGTCTCCTTTTCCGCAGGTCTTGCGGACGGGGTGGCGCTCGGTGATGCGGTGCAGGCCGTGACGGAACTGGCGCAGCCACTCCTTCCGCCCGGCGCCCGTCTGATCCCGCTTTCCGAGGCTGCGACGCTGGAAGAAAACAGCTACGGCATGGCGCTCACCTTCGGCTTCGCGATCGCCATCATCTTCCTGGTGCTTGCAGCGCAGTTCGAAAGCGTCGTCTCGTCTCTGATCATCATGGCGACCGTTCCCCTCGGTCTTGCCTGTGCGGTCTTCGCGCTCGTCGTCACCGGCTCGACGCTCAACGTCTATAGTCAGATCGGTCTCGTGCTCCTCGTCGGGGTCATGGCGAAGAACGGCATCCTGATCGTCGAATTCGCCAACCAGCTGCGCGATCGCGGATTGTCGGTGCGCGAAGCGATCGAAACCGCCTGCAGCATCCGTCTGCGGCCAGTCATGATGACGATGATCGCGACCGTGCTTGGGGGCGTGCCGCTGGTGCTCGCACAGGGGGCCGGTGCGGAGGCCCGGATTGCGCTCGGCTGGGTGATCGTCGGTGGCCTTGGCTTTGCGACGGTCGTGACCCTCTATATCACCCCGGTCGCTTATCTCCTGCTTGCTCGTTTCTCCAAGCCGCATGCCCAGGAAGAGGCAAGACTGAAGACAGAGCTGGAAGATGCCACCATGAAGATCGCCAACGATCCGGGCGTGCCGCCCAGGATTGCTGCGGAATGACACGCAAAAGACGCCCGGCCTCTCCCTTAGGTCGGGCGTCTGGACAATTCCGAAACCCTATCCCATAGCAAGGCTGACCGGCGCCATGTCGGCGTGACCCTGTGCTGGATTTCGGGAGGTGGCGGATGGCCCGCAAGGACGTGATTGACGGCAAGCGCAACGAGGAGGGTATTGCCTTGGTGGTGCCGATCCTCAAGCAGCGCTTCGGGGATCGTTTTCAGACGGGACAAGCCTTTCGTGACCAGCACAGTCACACGACGACCTATTTGCGGTCGCAGCGGCCCGATGGCGTGGTCTTCGTCGAGAGGTCGGATGATGTGCGGGAAGTCGTGCGCATTTGCGCCGCCAATCGCGTGCCCATCGTTCCGTTCGGTACGGGCTCTTCGCTTGAGGGACAGGTCAATGCGCCGTTTGGCGGAATTTCGGTTGATTTTACACGGATGAACCGAGTGCTTTCGGTCAATGCGGAGGATCTCGACTGCACGGTCGAGCCGGGTGTGACGCGCGAGGATCTGAACACCTATCTGCGCGATACAGGATTGTTCTTCCCGATCGATCCGGGGGCCAATGCCTCGCTCGGCGGCATGACGGCGACGCGTGCCTCGGGCACCAATGCGGTGCGCTATGGCACGATGAAGGACAATGTGCTGGCACTGACCGTCGTCACCGCCGATGGCGAGGAAATTCGCACGGCGCAGCGGGCACGCAAATCCTCCGCAGGTTATGATCTGACGCGACTGTTTGTCGGCTCGGAGGGTACGCTTGGGATCATCACCTCGATCACGCTTCGGCTCCAGGGCATCCCGGCCAAGATCAGCGGCGGTGTGGTGGCTTTCCCGACGATTGAGGATGCCTGCAACGCTGTCATCATGACGATCCAGATGGGGATCCCCGTGGCGCGGATCGAGCTTCTTGACGAGATGCAGATTCGCGCCTGCAACGCCTATTCGAAGCTTTCCTATGCCGAACGCCCGACTTTGTTCGTAGAGTTTCATGGGACCGAGGAAACGGTTGCTCTGCAAGCCGCCCAATTCGGCGAGATCGCCGCAGAGTTCGGTGGCGGCGACTTCGCCTATACCGCCAATGCCGAAGAGCGAACCCTGCTGTGGAAAGCGCGGCACAATGCCTATTGGGCCAGCCGGGCCCTGGCGCCGGAGCTCGCGGCCCTTTCGACGGACGTTTGTGTGCCGATCTCCAGGCTCGCGGAATGCGTGGCCGCAACCCAGGCCGACATCAGGGAGAACGGGTTCCTGGCACCGATCGTCGGCCATGCCGGTGACGGCAATTTCCATGTGCTGTTGCTCTTCAACGACAAGGATGAGGTCGATGTTGCGAAGGCTGAGGCTTTCCTGGAGCGGCTGAACGGCCGGGCGCTCGCCATGGAGGGTACCTGCACGGGCGAGCACGGGATCGGGCAGGGCAAGATCAGCTATCTCGAGCAGGAGCTGGGGTCGGCGTTGCCGGCGATGCGTGCCATCAAGGCGGGCCTCGATCCGCAGAACATCTTCAACCCCGGCAAGATCTTTCGTCTGTGAGTGCAAGACCTTGCGGGTTGCCCCTGCGGCGAATTGCGTTACCTTCGGGCCGTGATCAAGGGAGTGGCATTCGGTGCTCGGACGCATACTGGTAACACTCGGCGGGCTTCTCGTGGTTGCGCTCTTCTCCGCGCTGTTGGCACCGCTGTTTGTCGACTGGACGAATTTCCGCCAGAACTTCGAAGACCAGGCGAGCCAGTTGCTCGGTAAGAAGGTCGTCGTCAATGGCGAGGTTTCGGCGCGGCTCCTGCCGTTCCCTTCGGTGACCATGGAGGACGTGACGGTCGGAAGCGATGTGGATGGAACACCGCTTATCAGGGTTGCCCGCTTCTCGCTCGATGCGGAGTTGGCGCCTTTCCTGTCCGGTGAGGCTCGCATCTTCGACATGCGCATCGAAGAGCCGAAGGCACGGATCCGGCTGCGCCCCGACGGTACGCTCGACTGGTTGCGCGGCAGCAAACCAAGCATCCCCGCCCGGACCGTCGTGCTCGAAAAGGCGTCCATCACCGGCGGTACGATTGAATTCATCGATGAGCAATCGGGACGCAACCGGGTTCTGCGTGAGCTGGATGCCGACCTTTCTGCACGGACGCTCGCCGGGCCGTGGTCGGTCGAGGGCAGGGCGGTCCTGGACGGCGAGGCGGCACGTTTCTCTCTGACGACGTCCGAATTCGAAAGCACAGCCTTGCCGCTGCGTTTCAGGATCGACCCCGAACTGCGGCCCTTCGACATGGTGCTCGAAGGTGAATTGGCTCTGGAGGAAGGCAAGCCGCATTATTCGGGCAGTTTCTCCTCGACATGGAAAAGCGATCCGTCGGCAGAGGCCGTGCCATCCGAACAGCCGGCAGTCCCAGCCCCGCGCATGCGAGGGGAGTTCAAGCTTGCCAACGACAGTATCAGCGTTCCCAGCTATCGGCTCGAACTCGGGGATGCCGTGGATCCCTATGTGATCACCGGCGAAGCGAAACTCGACACCGGCGCGAACCCGGAGTTCCTGCTGACCGCCGAGGGCCATCAGGTGGACGTGAACCGTATGGCGGCTGACGGCAGCCGTGCAAAGACGGCCCGCAACGGTGCGGTTTCGGTGCAGCAGCGTCTGGCACTGTTGATGTCTGCTGCCGCAGAAATACCCGTCCCCAAGGTACCCGGTCGGGCCACGCTGCGGTTGCCGGCGATCGTGGCCGGCGATACCGTCTTCCGTGATCTGCAACTCGACATTCGCCCTGCCGGGAATGGCTGGACGGTGGACAAGGCCGTCGGCGTGTTGCCGGGACGAACGCAGGTAGAGGCGAGCGGGCGGCTGGTGCTTGTTGGCACGCCGTCCTTCGAGGGTAGTCTTCTGGTGGCGTCGACACAGCCGTCGGGCCTTGCGACCTGGATTGCCGGTCGCGTCGATCCCTCGATCCGCAGCCTCGGTTCCGCGGGGTTCTCCGCCTCGGTGAACCTGACGGCGGAACTTCAGCGTTTCGAAAACCTCGAACTGGCCATTGGCGCGGAGCACTTGAAGGGACGGATCGAGCGTGAATCGCCAAGCGGCCAGGCTCCAAGCCTCTCCATCGATCTGTCGGGCGAGGGACTCGATCTCGATGCGGCGCGGGCGATTGCGGCGCTTGTCGTCGGCGAAGATGCCGAGCAGCGGCTGCTTGCCGAACGGGTTGCAGCGCGGCTGAAAGTGGCGGCGCTGCGGGCTTTTGGCGTGACCGCTGAAGACGTCGAAGCGATCGCATCCTACGAGAGCGGACAGCTCTCGATCGAAAAGCTCAACTTCGGCAGCGTCGCGGGCAGCTCGATCCGACTCAGCGGCGTATTGCGCGACACAGAGGAGGCACCCGTCGGCGAGGCCGCGATCACCTACCGCTCCACTGACCCTGGGCCGTTTCTCGACCTCTTGGGGCAACGTCTGCCGTCGAGCCCCCTGGTCGAAAGGCTTGCGAACAGTGCAAACTGGTATGCCGACAGCGACATCAAGGCCAACCTGCAGGTGGCCGAGGCCGGTGCCGTTACGGTCGATCTGACGGGCCGCGTCAACCAAAGCGCGCTGGCCATGACCATCGAGTCGAACGAGATATCGTCATTGCTGGACGGGGGTGAACGAAACTTCGACATCAGGCTCGAAAACGACGAGGCACAGGTCCTGATTGGTCAAGCCGGTTTCGAGCCTCTGCCATGGCTCACGGGCGAAGGTGGTGTGCTGACGCTCACGGTCAATGATACGGCTGACAGCGGCGCTGATGTCACGGCTCGTTTCGCGGGGGCTGCAACCACATTCGATGCAACGGGAAAACTGACAGCTTTCAACACGCCGCGCCTGCTGGATGGGGCTTGGCAGATGTCGCTCGACAGTCGTGATTTCGGGCCATATCTCATGGCGCTTGGTCTGAGCCTGCCCGAAGCGGCAACCGGCCTCCCGGTCAAGGCACAATCGGCCTTCACACTGGCCGATGGCCAGCTCGCGATCGATCGTCTGGCCGGAACCCTGTCCGGACAGCCGATCGAGGCTCAGGGTCGAATGGACCTGACCGGTGCCGTTCCGGCGGCCGTCGGCGACGTGCGACTGGAGCAACTCGATCTGGACTGGCTGATGGAGACGATGGTCGGACCGCTGACCGACCCTTCCGACGGGAGATTGGCTGAGACGACATTCGGCACCGTCAGTTTGCCTTTCGATCTCGACCTTGGCGTGACTGTCTCGAAATTCTGGCCAGGATTTGCCGAGGCCATCACGGAGGTTAGGGCGAGGCTGCGCAGCAAGGCCGGTGAGTTGAGCCTGGAAGAGCTAACAGGCGCATGGTTGGGTGGAAAAGTGAGCGGGCGCTTCTCTGTGGCAAACACGGACGGAAGCGGATTTTTGCAGACCCGTCTGGATGTCGCAGGCGCCGATGTGCGGCGCACGCTCAACGCCTTGCGGCTTGAGCGGGGCCTTGGTGAGGCAGAGACGCCGACAGGACGGATGGATGTCACTTTCGTTGCCGAAGGCGCTGGAAAGACGCCGGCGGAATTGATCGGGACAGCCAGCGGATCCGGGGAGGTGCGATTTGCCGCGCTTGCGGTCAATTCTGTCCGGCTCGATATTCTGCCGGCGCTCATCCTGGAGGTGGATGCGCTCGGCACCGAGATCAGCGAAGACAAAGTGCGGGAGATCGCGGAGCGACTGATCCAAGATGGAAGAACCGAGGTGACCGGTCTCGTGGTGCCGTTTGCCCTCTCGGACGGCGCACTTCGCGTACAGGCGGCGAGCCATCAGACCCCAGACGCGAAACTTGACGGCGGGCTGCGGCTCGACCTTCGCGCCGGTCTTCTTGATGCTGATCTTGCGGTTGCCTTAAAGCCGGGCGAGTTGGCCATGGATGGCGCGGAACCAAACCTGCGTCTCCTGTTCAAGGGCGATGCGCTGTCGCCCGAGCGGTCGCTGGAGGTGACGGAACTCACCAATTTCGTCTCCTTGCGGGCGTTCGAGATCGAGCGACGGAGGGTCGAGGCTCTACAGGCGAGCGTGCTCGAGAAGCAGAGACTGCGCCGCGAGGCCGCCCTCGCCCGATCTCGCGCCGAGGAAAGAGCGAAGGCCGAGGCCGAACGTGTGCGGCAGGAAGAGGAGGCGCGGGCGACGGCGGAAGCAGAGGCGCGCGCGGCGGCCGAGCAGGCCGAAACGGCGCCAATTCCGTCAGAGGCACCAGCCACCGAGCCGGTGGAACCCCTGACCACGGACACTGTCCCCACTCCTCGGGTTCTGCCGGTTGCTCCGCAAGAGCGTGTTTTGCGTCAGCCGCTGCCTGAGGTGCGGTTCGAGGACCTTCCCGGCGTGAACTGACGCGTGGTCCGAGCCGTGGCTTACGTTTCCGCGCTCGTTTCAGCCTGCGACTGTTTCAGCTCTTTCAGGACGAAAAGACGAAGGGCTGAGGACAGGTTCGAATCGAGGGGCCTCGCCTCGTCGATTTCAGCGATCAGGCCGGCAAAGCTCAGTCCGCGCCTTGCTGCAAGCGTCTTGAGTTCGTCAAGAAAGGCGTCCTCCACGGAAAAGCTCGTGCGATGTCCGTGGAGGGTGATCGAGCGCTTGCGGATCATGAGGGGGTCCAGAGATATGGCGGCCATATGCGCAATGAGGCGGCGCCGACCGAGAAGCAGGTGCTCAATCCTGGTCCGGCTTTTCGATCCGCCCAAGTTCATGCAGCCGGGCCGCCTTGTCGTTCAGCGTCTTCGTCAGCGATTTTTCCGCCTTGGTGCGACCATGGCTGATACGGTTCTGCTCTGCGACAGACTCGCGTTCGCTGCGGGCTTTCGCCTTGCGGAACTGCCGGAGATTGACGATGTCTGCGGCCATGCTTGATGCTCCACGAATAAGGCCGGGCTTAGCCCGGCCGAACGTCATGCGATCACTGCTTCTTGCGGAAGGCGTCGAGGGAAACGACCGAGCCTTCCTTCTTCTCGTCCGACTTCGGAGCCTCAGTCTCCTCCGTCTTGGCGACTGCTTCCAGCGGGTAGGCGGTGATCTCGGCCTCACCTTCGTCCTCGTCCGCAAGCGGCACATCGAATTCGAGCTCGAAATTCACGGACGGATCATAGAAGCCGCGGATGGCATTGAAGGGGATGACGAGCTTTTCCGGCGTGTCGGAGAAGGAGAGACCGATCTCGAACAGGCTGTCGGTCACCTTCAGGTCCCAGAACTGGTGCTGGATGACGATGGTCATCTGCTCGGCATACTTTGCCTTCAGATGCTGGGAAATGCGCACGCCCGGCGCGCCGGTCAGGAAGGTGATGAAGAAGTGATGGTCGCCCGGCAGGCGCCCCGTCGCGGCAACCTCGGCCAAGACCTTGCGGATGACGCCGCGAAGTGCGTCCTGGGCCAGAATGTCGTAGCGAATATGGTCGTGCCCCATCAGATCCCTGCTTTCCTTATCATGCCGAATTTCAGCGGCTTATGCCACGACACAGCGAAGCGGAAAAGCCCCGAAGCATCAAACTGGTTCCGGTAATGTACATCAAATCTCAGGCTGCTGGTAGCAGCGAAATCCGAAGCAAAGTCATAGAGAAGCAGTGAGGGTTGAGATTAGGTGAAGGCTTCTGTTGCCAGGTGCCTTCGGACCCCGCCTTAAGGTGCTAACCCTAAGGACTTAGAGCGGGTTTCCCGCACCGCCATTAGGCAGCGAGAGCGTAACCCTTAGCGTTGTTGTCGTTTGCAACTACACTTGTGACCCGATAACGGCGGTATCATGCCGAGCAAAAGTTCGATCTTTACGCCCTTGTCGATCCTATTTCGCCCCCATCAAAAGCCGGTCCGAAGAGATTTCGTCACCGACCGGTTTTTGGTGGAGGCGCCGGGTACCGCCCCCGGGTCCAATAGGTTTATTACACCGACCGTTTATTGCCATAGCCGGAGCAAGCCCGGCAGGGCTGATATAGGTGTTTCCGATCCCGATGAAAAGAGGGCGAGTGTATAATCGGGGACCTGCTTGAGCCGCGTGGACGGGGAAAACCCTGACAACGGCGTTGGTTCTTGGGCGTGCCGGCGATAAGATGGCGCTCCAAAACGACTCGATGATGGACCCATGCACCAGTATCACGACCTTCTGCGCCATGTTCTCGAGAATGGCAGCGATCGCGGCGATCGCACCGGGACCGGCACGCGCTCGATCTTCGGGCACCAGATGCGCTTTGACCTGGCCGACGGCTTTCCGGTCATCACGACCAAGCGGCTGCATCTGAAGTCGATCATCCATGAACTCTTGTGGTTCCTGAAGGGCGATACGAACATCCGTTATCTCAAGGAAAACGGCGTCAGCATCTGGGACGAATGGGCCGATGAAGACGGCAATCTCGGCCCCGTCTACGGCGCCCAGTGGCGCTCCTGGCCGGATTATGATGGTGGGCATATCGACCAGATGGCCAAGCTCGTCGAGAGCATCAAGACCAACCCGAATTCTCGCCGCCATATCGTGACGGCCTGGAACCCGGCGCTGGTCGACGAAATGGCACTGCCACCATGCCACTGCCTGTTCCAGTTCTACGTGGCGGATGGGCGGCTTTCCTGCCAGCTTTATCAGCGGTCTGCCGATATCTTCCTGGGCGTCCCCTTCAACATCGCCTCCTATGCGCTTCTGACGATGATGGTCGCCCAGGTGACGGGGCTGGAGCCGGGCGACTTCGTGCACACGCTGGGGGATGCGCATCTCTATGTCAACCACTTCGATCAGGCCAAGCTGCAGCTGACGCGGACGCCGAAGGCGCTGCCGGTGATGAAGCTCAATCCCGAGGTCAAGGATCTCTTTTCGTTTCAGTACGAGGACTTCACGCTGATCGGCTACGAAGCCGATGCCAGCATCAAGGCGCCGATTGCCGTCTAAGGCAAGGCGAGGGCATGAGGGCCATGGCTCCGATCAAAACCGTCATCATTGTTGCCGTTTCGGAGAACGGGATTATCGGTCGCGATGGCGATATGCCGTGGAAGCTGTCTACCGATCTCAAACGCTTCAAGGCACTCAGCATGGGAAAACCGCTGGTGATGGGCCGCAAGACCTTTGAGTCTGTCGGTTCCAAGCCCTTACCCGGCCGCCCGCATGTCATCGTCAGCCGCAGCCACCGTTACGACATGCCCGGCGTAGAGACGGTGGCGAACCTCGATGAGGCCCTGCAGCGGGGGCGTGAGCTTGCCGCACGAGATGGTGTCGATGAGGTTTGTGTGGTTGGTGGCGGAGAAATCTACCGTCAGGCTTTGCCACTCGCTGATCTGCTGCACGTCACCCATGTGGAGACGGTTGTCGACGGCGATACATCCTTTCCAGAGATCGATCCCGCTATGTTTGAACTCGTCGAGGAAACGGCCGTTCCAGCCGGCGAGAAAGACAATTATCTCACGCGCTACGCGATATACCGTCGCAGGGACGGCTGATAACGCAAAATTTGCCCTTTCCGAAGAAGAAGTTGGCGCCCTCGCGTTGAAAGCGGGGACCGCGATACCTATAACCCTCTGGAACCTCATGCATGTCGGTCGATCGGGCGACGGGCGGGGGACTTGGGAGCTTTTACAGCAAAGAGGTATTGATGCCCTGGAGCAATCAAAACGGCGGCGGCGGCGGTCCATGGGGCGGCGGCGGCGGCGGTGGTAACAATCAGGGTCCCTGGGGGCAGGGGCCAAACCGGCCACGCGGTAACGGCGGTGGTGGCGGCGGCGGCAATCAGCCCCCGGATCTTGAAGATCTGATCCGCCGTGGTCAGGACCGTCTGAAAAACGTCGTGCCCGGCGGTTTCAACGGCGGCGCCTTTGTCATTGTGGGCATCGTGCTGGTCGCCTTCTGGGCGATGCAGGCCATCTACACGGTCCAGCCGGATGAACGCGGCGTCGAGCTGCGCTTCGGCAAGCCGAAGGAAGAAGTGGCGATGCCGGGCCTGCATTTCCACCTCTGGCCGATCGAGTCGGTCGAGATCGTCAAGGTTACGGAGCAGCAGCAAAATATCGGCAGCCGTCCGACCTCGAACAATCCAGGCGCCGGTCTGATGCTCAGCGGCGATCAGAACATCGTCAGCGTCCAGTTCTCGGTGCTCTACACCGTGTCGGACCCGCAGTCCTATCTGTTCAACCTCGAGGATCCGACGCAGACCCTGCAGCAGGTCTCCGAAAGCGCGATGCGTGAAGTCGTCGGACGTCGTCCGGCACAGGACGTCTTCCGCGACAACCGCGAACAGATCTCGACCCAGGTGCGCGACATCATCCAGGGCACCATGGACACCTATGGCGCCGGGATCGCGATCAATGCCGTTCCGATCGAGGATGCAGCGCCGCCGCGTGAAGTGGCCGAAGCCTTCGAAGAAGTCCAGCGTGCCCAGCAGGACGAAGACCGCTTCGTCGAAGAAGCAAACCAGTATGCCAACCAGCGTCTCGGTCAGGCTCGAGGCCAGGCCGCACAGATCCGCGAAGAGGCCGCAGCCTACAAGGATCAGGTCGTTAAGGAAGCGGAAGGTGAAGCGCAGCGCTTCATCTCCATTTATGACGAATATGCCAAGGCACCCGACGTGACGCGCCAGCGCATCTATCTGGAAACCATGGAGAATGTCCTGCGTAATTCCAACAAGGTGATCATCGACGAAAAGCAGGGGGTCGTCCCCTATCTGCCGCTCAACGAAATCACGCGCCAGCCGGGCAACCAGCCCGCAGGCCAGTCGGCGACGGGAGGCAACTGATATGCAAAATCGTCTTGCCTATATCCTGGTCGCCATCGGCGTTGCACTCTTCTTCGTCTATTCGTCGATCTTCGTGGTCAACGAACGCGAGCAGGCGATCGTCCTGCGTTTCGGTCAGATCCAGGACGTCAAGAGCGAGCCCGGCCTGTACTTCAAGCTGCCGTTTGCCTTCATGGATGCCGACCGCGTTCAGTATGTGGAAGACCGCGCGCTGCGTTTCGACCTGCCGAACATTCGTGTCC
Source organism: Rhizobium sp. AQ_MP (assembly GCF_014237835.1). Classification (GTDB taxonomy): domain Bacteria; phylum Pseudomonadota; class Alphaproteobacteria; order Rhizobiales; family Rhizobiaceae; genus Allorhizobium. The sequence continues at coordinate 24,584 of NZ_JACJVI010000014.1, read as the reverse complement.
AGGTTCGCGGCGGTGCCTTCTATGAAGTCGACGCCTTCGCCGTCTATCGCATCACCGATGCCCGTCGCTTCCGCGAAACGGTCTCGGCTGACCGGGAAGCTGCCGAATCGCGTCTGCGCACCCGTCTCGATGCTGCCCTTCGCCGCGTCTACGGTCTTCGCAACTTCGATGCGGCTCTTTCCGAAGAGCGTGGTTCGATGATGTCGGACGTCCGCAACGATCTCCAGGCAGCGGCTGAAAGCCTCGGCCTGCAGGTGACCGATGTCCGGATCCGGCGCACCGACCTGACGCAGGAAGTCTCGCAGCAGACCTTCCAGCGCATGAAGGCCGAGCGTCTCGCCGAAGCGGAACTGATCCGTGCCCGTGGTAACGAAGAAAGCCAGCGTCGCCGGGCGATCGCAGACCGTCAGGTCGTCGAGCTCCAGGCCGAAGCGCAGCGTGATTCGGAAATCCTGCGCGGTCAAGGCGATGCCGAGCGCAACCGCATCTTCGCCGATGCCTTCCAGCGCGACCCGGCCTTCTTCGAGTTCTACCGCTCGATGCGTGCCTATGTCGGCTCGATGAGCAATCAGGGCACGACCATGGTGCTTTCGCCCGACAGCGACTTCTTCCGCTTCTTCAACAGCGGGGCGGGAACCGGGCAGTCGGTGCCGCCGGCAGCGGCTCCGGCAACACCGCCGGCGGCTGTCGGCAACTGAACCGATGGATGACCTGCTCGCAGGGATCGCCATCTTTCTGATCATCGAGGGGCTGGCCTATGCGCTGGCCCCTCGTTTTCTTGTGCGCATGGCGCGGCTCTTGCCGCAGTTCCCAGAGGACCAATTGCGGCTGCTGGGGCTCACGGCCGTGACAACCGGCGCTGCAATCGTCTGGTGGATCCGCGGTTGACAAGATCTGGTCGCAAGCTCCGGTTATAGCTATTCCGGGAATTGTGATTTTGCCTTCGCCCATTCCGCCTTATGTTCTCTCAGACGCCAGACAATCAGTGAGGAAGCCGATGATGAAACCTGCCCGCACCCCGCGAGTAATCCTGCCGGCTCTTCTCCTGGGGACGGCACTGGCCGTCGGTGCTGTGGGTACGGCAAGCCCCGTCATGGCGCAGGGACCCGATTCGGTTGCCGATCTCGCCAGCGGGCTTCTGGGCGCGGTCGTCAACATCTCAACATCGCAAAGCGTAGCCGAAGAGGGTGAGGGACCGTTGCCGCAGGTACCGGAGGGCTCGCCATTCCAGGAGCTTTTCGAGGATTTCTACAAGAACCGCGAGGGTGGCGGTGCCAACAACAGGGTCAATTCGCTGGGCTCCGGCTTCGTCATCGATCCCACCGGATTCATCGTGACCAACAATCATGTGATCGAGAATGCCGATGATATCGAAGTCATCTTCTCCGACGGCTCGAAGCTGAAGGCAAAGCTGATCGGCACCGATACGAAGACTGATCTGTCCGTGCTCAAGGTCGAGCCGCCGCAGCCGCTCACCTCGGTCAAATTCGGCGATTCCACCAAAATGCGCATCGGTGACTGGGTGATGGCGATCGGCAACCCGTTCGGCCTCGGCGGATCGGTGACCGTCGGCATCATTTCGGCCAGCGGACGCAACATCAATGCCGGGCCTTACGACAACTTCATCCAGACGGATGCGGCGATCAACAAGGGCAATTCCGGCGGTCCCCTGTTCAACATGAATGGCGAGGTCATCGGGATCAACACGGCCATCATATCGCCGAGCGGCGGATCGATCGGTATCGGCTTTGCCGTGCCGACGGAACTGGCTCAGAACATCGTCAAGCAGTTGATCGAATTCGGCGAAACCCGACGCGGCTGGCTCGGCGTACGTATCCAGCCGGTCTCGGACGAGGTGGCGGAGAGCCTGAAGATCGGCCGGGCACGCGGCGCACTCATCAGCGGGATTGTCGAGGGAGGGCCTGTCGCCAATGGTCCGATTCAGGTCGGTGACATTGTCACCAGCTTCAATGGTCGGCCGATTGCCGAAACGCGTGATCTGACGCGCATCGTGGCGGAAAGCCCGATCGGCGAGCCGCTCGATGTCGTGATCCTGCGCGATGGCAAGGAACAGACTGTGAAGGTGACGCTCGGTCGCCTGGAAGACGACGAGGTCGCCAGCAACGAGACCGACCCCGAGACCACGGTCGAACCCGGGGAGGAGGGGACCGCGCCGGATGGTGACCAGCAGGCACCCGCCAACCCGCCGGCCACAGACGAAACTCCTGATGGCGGTCAGCAGGCAGAGCCGCCGGCGGCTGATGGCCAGGCCGAGCAGAGTGCGCCTGTGACCGAGGGGCTGATCGGGGTTGAGCTGACAGCATTGACCGACGCCAATCGTCAGAGCTTCTCGATTGCCGAAGGCGTCGAGGGCGTGCTGATCACACGCGTGCTTCCGGGGTCGAAAGCCGAGGGCAAGGGGCTCAAGGTTGGCGAGGTCATCGTGGAGGTGGCGCAGGAATTCATGAAGACGCCACAGCAGGTCGCCGAGAAACTCACGAGCATCAAGGGTGAGGGGCGGCGCAGCGGGTATCTGATGATCGCGGACAAGGATGGCAATCTGCGCCTCGTAGCCGTGCCGCTCGAATAGTCTAGGCGGATAGCCGCTGCACGGATCCGTTCGTCTGCTTCAGATATTCCTCGAACGCGTCCACAGGCATTGGTCGGCCGGTGAGGAAACCCTGGATTTCGCCGCAACCCATCTGGCGCAGACGCTCCAACTGCTCCCTGGTTTCGACACCCTCGGCTGCAACGCTCATGCGCAGTTCGCCGGCGAGCCTGATGACGGCATCGACGATGGCTCGGCCGTCCGGATTCGTTTCCAGGTCGGAGATGAAGGACTGGTCGATCTTCAACTTGTCGAAATGATAGCGGCGAAGATAGCTGAGCGACGAGAAACCAGTGCCGAAATCGTCGAGCGCGATCCTGACGCCAAGACGGGAAATCGATTCCAGTGTCTGTTCGACTCCTATCGCCGTCTCCATCAACAGGCTCTCCGTCACCTCCACTTCCAGACGTTGGGAGCGTAGTCCGTTCTCGGTGATGGCGGTTTCGATCAGCGGCAGAAGTCCGGGACTGAGGAACTGCCGCGAAGAGAGATTGACCGCCACACGGACGTTGTCAGGCCAGGTGGCCGCATGTCGACAGGCCTGGCGCAGCACCCAGCTGCCAATCGCGGTGATCTGGCCTGCTTCCTCGGCGATCGGTATGAATTCGCTGGGACTGATCGCGCCCAGCTTCGGATGGTTCCAGCGTAGCAATGCTTCGGCACAGACCACCTGCCGGGTCTCGGCGCTGACAAGCGGCTGGAAGTGGACGGTCAGGCTCTCCTCGGCAATCGCCAATGCCAGTTCCTGCTCCAGGAGACTGCGCCGTCTGGCCGCGGCGTCGAGAGAGCTGTCGAAGAAGCGGTAACGGTTGCGACCGTCGGTCTTGGCCCGATAAAGGGCCAAGTCTGCGTTGCGCATCAACTGATCTGGTTCGGTTCCGTCAATCGGCGCACAGGCGATGCCGATGCTGACGCCGATCTGGGCGGAGCCGCAGCCCAGAGTGATCGGATGGGCGAACCTCTCGATGATGCGCGATGCGAGTGTCGCTGCGCTTCGCGGGTCGTCGACACAGGCATGCAGGATGGCGAACTCGTCGCCACCGACGCGTGCCAGCGTGTCGTTTTCGCCTCGCAGCTGGCTGAGAATGCTGGCTACGGTCCGCAGCAACTCGTCACCGGCGGTATGGCCGAAATTGTCATTCACCTGCTTGAAGCGGTCGAGATCAAGGAGAAGAACCGAAAAGGCGTCGCCGAAGCGCTCGTAGCGCGAGACGGCCCGTTCGAAGTCCTCGGACAGAAGAACGCGGTTGCCCACTTCCGTGAGAGGATCGTGGCGCGCCATATGTTCTATGCGCAGGCGGCTTTCGCGGTTTGCGGTGACGTCGCGACCAACGCCGCGATAGCCTTTGAAGCGCTCCTGCTCGTCATAGATGGCCTTTGCGGTCACGGACCAGATGCCGAGTTCGCCACCGACTTCGACGCAAAGGTCCTGATCACGGAAGGACTGCCGGGACATCAGGCAATTGGCGAAGTTTTCGCGGCAGTCGTGTCCCTCCAGACTGACGGAGGAAAACGGCATGATAGTCATCAAGGGTCGACCGAGAACCATGTTCTCCGGAATCTGCAGCTTGTCGTAGAAGCGGGCCGAGGCGCGTTCCAGATTGAGATCGCTGTCGACGCCCCAGAGCCAATCCGAGGCGTTTTCCTCGAAGTCGTTCAGCAGCAGCCCGATGACATCGCGTTGCTCGTCGGCCGCAAGCTTGGCCCGGACGCGCTCGGTCAGGCTTTTGCAAAGGGCCAGCGACGAGCGGATGATGATGGCGGCGAAAACGATGTAGAGTGCGAAAAGATAGGCGCCAACGATCGAGCCATCCCGTAAGAGCGCGATTGCCGCACCAAATGCGATCATGCCGCAGAAGACAATGGACGCAGGTGGTATGGTCGCCAGAGCAAACCCGCCGCCGCCAGCCATTCCGACCGTGAGGGCGATCAATACCATTCGCTGGGTCTCGTTGGCCGACGGATAGGCAACGATGTCGATGGCAGCCCATAGAGCGCTCAAGATGGCGGCATAGACGACCGTACGGTTCGTGCCGCGCAGACTTGCACGCTCCCGCTGACCGCGCTTGCGGTTTCGCCACCAGGACAGGCTGGTATAGAAAATGATCGCGAGCAGCAGGCCACAAATGGCGTAGACGGCCGGTGCCGAAGGGCTGCCTTGAAAAACGAAGATTGTCAGCGTGGCATTGCAGAGGTTGGCCGCCATCATCCAGGGCGTGCTGCTGGAAAGGACCGAAAGTCGTATCGCACGGATACGATCTGCCTCCTCTGCCGTCTGGTCCTCTTCACCGAGACGCAAGAAGCGGTCCACCATGGTCGATATCTGAGAGGCTGCCCGCGCCAGGAATGTTTGCTCCATGGCGCCATTCATACCATCTATATTTTAAGTGCCCGTAAATTAGTCACTTCAATTCATCTGCATCCCCAGCTTTGCTCGCTTCGAAACAAGACGTGCCGCTTCAGTTGTGGATGTGTATCGGGAACATGCGGATGATCAAAGTCACGATCCTGGAGATGTTGCATGCCCAGGCGACGCATGACGGCGATGGAGCGGAGGTTGTCATGCACAGCAAAAGCATAGATCTCACTCATGCCGCAGGTCTCATGCCCGTGTTCCAGAAGCCGTGCAGCTGCTTCCGTTGCGAAACCTTGGCCCCAATACCGTGTCGCCAAACGCCAACCTATTTCGATGGCCTCGGCCGGTAGGATGCCGGGAAGCCCTGCATGGGCCAGACCGCAGAATCCCATGGCCTCATCCGTGCCACGATCGGCCAGCGCGTAGAAGCCGAGGCCGGTTTCGGCGATCATGTCCCGATTGCGGTCAAACAAGAGATTGCATTCCGCATGCGAGCGGCGGAATGGGAAGAACTCCATGACCTTCACGTCTCGATTGATCTCGTAAAACAGATCGCGATCCTCTTCCCGCCAGTTGCGCAGGATCAGCCGCTCGGTTTCTACAATCCGCATGCCCGCTCCTCAGTGGGTCACAAAGTCGGACTTGCGATAACCTTGGAGATAGAGGAGAGCGGTCAGGTCGCCGTGATCGATGCGAATCCTCGCCTCGGCGGCCACTGCAGGCTTGGCATGCAAGGCGACGCCTGAACCTGCGATGCCGAGCATGCCGAGATCATTCGCCCCGTCACCAACCGCAATGACCTCGGCCGGGCTGATGCCCAGCCGGTTCGTGATTTCGAGTAGGGAATCGACCTTGGCCTGCTTGCCGAGAATGGGTTCGGCGACCTCACCGGTGAGGATGCCATCCCGTTCGATCAGTGTGTTGGCACGATTTTCGTCGAATCCCAGCATGGCCGCGATCGGCCCGGTGAAGACGGTAAACCCACCAGACACGAGTGCGGTGTAGCCGCCCCTCGATTTCATCGTCGCGATCAGCTCCGTGCCGCCTGGTGTCAGGGTAATGCGCTTGGCAATGACTTCCCCGACCACGGAGATCGGCAGGCCCTTCAGAAGGGCGACGCGCTCCCGGAGTGCGGGTTCGAAGGCAATCTCGCCATTCATGGCCCGTGCCGTGATCTCAGACACCTTCTCCTTCAAGCCGACCTCGGCGGCCAGTTCGTCGATGCATTCCTGGCCAATCATGGTGGAGTCCATATCGGCGATCAGGAAGGACTTGCGGCGCGTGTCGGCGTCCTGGACGGCGACGTCCACCGGATGGCCCTCAAGAGCCTTGCGCAGCAGGCGTTCTGCCTCAAGCGGATCGGTGCCATCGGCAAGCGCAATATCGCAGGCGATCCCATCCGCGAGCCAGTACACGCGAGAGGACGCGACGGCATCCGCAGCCTTTTCGGCAAGCGATGGGCTCAGAACAGGGTTTGACGGATTGGCGACAAGCGTGGCAACCAAGGCCATGATGGAAGATCCTAGCAAGAACAGAGACGCGATCCTGATAACCGGGCCGACCGCCAGCGGCAAGTCCGCGCTGGCACTGGCCTTTGCCCGCCGTCACCAGGGCGTTGTCATCAATGCCGACAGCATGCAGGTCTATGACACGCTGCGCGTCGTCACCGCCCGTCCCAGCGAAGCGGAAATGGATGGCGTGCCGCATGCGCTCTATGGCCATGTTCCGGCTCAGAGGAGCTATTCGACCGGCGACTGGTTACGTGACGTGGGTGCTCTGCTGGATGAGCTTAAGCGAGCGGAACGGCTGCCGGTCATTGTTGGCGGAACGGGTCTCTACTTCAAGGCATTGACGGGTGGACTATCGGCGATGCCAGTGATCCCGGATGTGGTGCGCGCCGATATCCGCCGTCGATTGGAGGTGGAAGGGGCTGAAGCGCTGCATCTTGAACTCTCGAACATCGACCCGCCGGTCGCAGAGCGCCTCAATCCAGCAGACGGCCAGAGAATTGTCCGGGCGCTGGAAGTCCTCCGGGTCAGTGGGCGATCTATTGCCGAGTTTCAGGGGCATTCGGGGCCCATGTTGGTTGATCCCGATCGGGCGCGAAAGCTGATTGTCCTGCCTGATCGAGCGGTGCTGCACGAGCGCATCAACACGCGCTTTGGGAAGATGATGGAGGAGGGGGCGGTCGATGAGGTCGAGACGTTACTTGCGCTCGGTCTGCCGCCCGAAATGCCCGCGATGAAGGCAATCGGCGTTGCGCAGATCACCGACATGCTCGCAGGTCGCATTGGCCGCGAAGATGCGGTCGAGCGCGCGTCTGCAGCAACACGGCAATATGCCAAGCGGCAGATGACTTGGTTCCGCAACCAGATGGATGAGAGCTGGGCGCGTGTCGATCCGGCGAGCTTCCGGCTCTAAGTGGTCAATCCCGCTTGTAGAGGCTTGATAGCGGCTTCTTCAGGATGCTTTCGCGCAGGGAGGAGCCGCCTTCGCGGCGCAGTTGCTGCGAGCCGAAGCTAGGGGGCGCAGGGTCTGCCGCATAGCCGGGTGACGGTGTGGCCGGTCGCGGCCTTAGATTGTCGTCCACGCCCGATCGTGGAAGCATGTCCGGCCGATATGGCTCGATTGGTGGCGTCTCGGATGCAGCCAGGCTCTGTCGCTGAATGGGGGGCTCGAATGAAGGCCTTTGGCTGGTCTGGTAGGTTGAATGCTGTTGAGGCGTCACCGCCGGGCTGCGCGGCGGGGGCGCGGAATGCTGATCGTCGTCGTCGAACTCTTCGTCATCATAGACGCCGTCTGGGGCTTGTGGCAGATCGTTCCGACCGAGGCTGCTTTCGAAGCTCTGCTGGAAGGCCGAGATGTCTGGCCCGGAGATGGCACGCATACGACCGACAATGGTGCGAAGATCAACGGTATCCGGCGTCTCCTCGGTGTGTTTGGCGTTGACCCCATTGGCTTTCGGCAGTGCCGATTCATCGACCCGGGTGAAACGCATGCGCATTGGCACTGCGATGGCCTCACCAAAGGCGATGGCTTCGCCGTTGCCGATCGATGAAATGAAGCTGGTGGTCGAGATCGAGCTATCGGGGATCGCCGACCGTATGATTTCCTGGTCCCGGTCGTTGGCAAGTCGCATGGCAAACAGCGTCGAGCACTGCGACAGGATGGTCTGGTCGAGTTCGCCAGGACGCTGGGTAATGACGCCCAGAGAAACGCCGTATTTTCGGCCTTCCTTTGCGATGCGCGCAATCGCTTGGCGCGTCGGGAAGAAACCGAGTGTGGGATCGGCTGGCACGTAACGGTGGGCCTCCTCGCAGACGACCAGCATGTGGATAGCGCCATTCGACCAGAGCGCCAGCTCGAAGGCCATGCGGCAAAGGACCGACGCTACGGAATTGACAACTTCCGAGGGGATGCCGGCGAGCTGGAAGGTCGAGATCGGTCGGTCATCTCCCGGGATACGGAAGATGTGCGCGATCGTCTCCATGATCGTGTCGCTGATCGTATTGTTGGAGAACATGAAGTGATAGCGCGGATCATTCACCGCTGACATGATCCGCATCTTCAGCGACCGCAGGAACGGCTTTTCCGACCGTCCCTCCAGCCGGCCGATCCGCTCGTCGATCAAGGCGAGCAGGTCAGCGATGCGGTAAGGTACCGGCGTGTCTGCTGTCATCGAGCTCTTGTCGGCCATACGGCGCATAAGTGCGCTCTCATTGCCTCGGAAGGCACGCTTCGCCTCGGGCATCAGATCGCGCAGGATATCCAGTTCCTCTGCGACCGGGGGACGGCCGCGGAACAGCACTTCAGCAAATTCCTCAAGCCGCATCAGCCAGAAGGGCAGGTCGAGCGTGTCGGTGTCGATGACGACGGCGAGCTCTGGGAAGGCTGCGGCGAATTCGTTGTGCGGGTCGAGAATCAGGATTCGCAGCTTCCGATCGCTTTCGATCGCCTTGCGCAGGAGAAGCGAAACAGCGGTCGACTTTCCGACACCGGTCGATCCGACGACGGCAAAGTGCTTCGACAGCATCGATGGAATGTGAATCGTTGCGTCGATCGATTCATCCTGGGTGAGCTTGCCGATGACGGCGGTGTCCCCAAGGCGGGTGTCGTAGATGCGCAAAAGGTCGGCGGCGCGGATGCGGTGCGCGATGGCGCCGAGATAGGGATAGCGCGAAATGCCGGTCGAGAAGACTTCCTTGCCATCCTGCTGGACAAACACCTCGCCGAGGAGCTCGACCTCGATCAGGAACTGGTTGTCGGCGCCGTCGCCCCAGTCCTTGCCTTCGGTCTGCATCGAATAGGCAAGCGCGACGACGCGGTTCTTGCCGACGCTGATCGAGATCAGTCGGCCGACGGACCAGAGCTCCGTAAGGTCAGTGCCGCCATCTGCTGCGACGGCGGATATGGTCGCGCGCGAGCCGTTACAGGCGACCACGCGCCCCAGCATTCGGTTGCCAGGCCGCATTCCATCGCGGCGGTCTTGTTCTCCGGCGTCGCCGGACTTGTGAAGATCATCGTTCAACAAGCGCATTCTCCCTGCTGGCGCAAGCTTAGGAGAGAGCGCTTAAAACTTCGTGTAGTTCGTTAGGTCCCCGGTGAGAATTGAGGCGGTGCCGCGCAACAAACTTTCGCGAGCAGTCGCGAAATTTTGCAAAAGATGCGTTGACGCTTGCGGGCTTTCTGGCTAACACTTCGGCCCATGAAAAACTCGGTTGCACTTATCGTGGTGGGAAGGCGCATGGGCAGGATGGTGTAACCATCCGGCGACAGCCACCCATGCGCTAGATGACAGGCTCCTCAAAGGGGCCTTTTTTTATGCCCTGAACCGGGTTATCAGCCCCAAAACCAAGAAGGCAGATGGAAACAGAGCATGACGGGTAAAGACAATCAGATGACTGGCGCCGAGATCGTCCTGCGCGCGCTCAAGGATAACGGTGTCGAGCATATCTTCGGCTATCCCGGTGGGGCCGTGCTTCCGATCTATGACGAGATCTTCCAGCAGGAAGAGATCCAGCACATCCTCGTGCGTCACGAGCAGGGCGCCGGTCACGCTGCGGAAGGTTACGCAAGGTCAACCGGCAAGGTCGGCGTCATGCTGGTCACCTCCGGCCCCGGTGCGACCAATGCGGTGACGCCTTTGCAGGACGCGCTGATGGACAGCGTTCCGCTCGTCTGCATCTCCGGCCAGGTGCCGACCTCGCTGATCGGCTCCGACGCCTTCCAGGAATGTGACACCGTCGGCATCACGCGCCCCTGCACCAAGCACAACTGGCTGGTCAAGGACGTCAACCAGCTGGCCTCGATCATCCATGAAGCCTTCCGCATCGCCCAGACGGGCCGTCCGGGTCCGGTTCTCGTCGATATTCCGAAGGACATCCAGTTTGCCACCGGCACCTATACGCCGCCGGATGCACACAAGGCGCTGAAGAGCTACCAGCCCAAGGTTTCGGGCGATGCCCGAGCGATCCAGGCAGCCGTGGAGCTGATGGCGTCGGCCCGCCGTCCGATCATCTACTCCGGCGGTGGCGTCGTGAACTCCGGTCCGGAGGCAACCAAGCTGCTGCGTGAACTGGTCGGCCTCACCGACTTCCCGATCACCTCGACCCTGATGGGCCTCGGCTGCTATCCGGCCTCGGGCAAGAACTGGCTCGGCATGCTCGGCATGCACGGTTCCTATGAAGCCAACATGGCGATGCATGATTGCGACGTCATGGTCTGCATCGGCGCGCGCTTCGACGACCGTATCACCGGCCGCCTGAACGCGTTCTCGCCGAACTCGAAGAAGATCCACATCGACATCGACCCGTCGTCGATCAACAAGAATGTCCGCGTCGACGTGCCGATCACCGGCGATGTCGGCCGGGTTCTGGAAGACATGGTCCGCGCCTGGCGCGCCCTGCCGAAGAAGCCCGAGGCGTCGCAGACGGCCGAGTGGAATGCGACCATCGCCAAGTGGCGTGCCCGCAACTCCTTCGCCTATACGCCGTCGAAGGACGTCATCATGCCGCAATACGCGCTGCAGCGGCTCTATCAGCTGACCAAGGATCGCGACACCTACATCACGACCGAGGTCGGCCAGCACCAGATGTGGGCCGCCCAGTACTACGGCTTCGAGCAGCCGAACCGCTGGATGACCTCGGGTGGCCTCGGCACCATGGGTTACGGCCTGCCGGCAGCACTCGGCGTGCAGATCGCCCATCCGGACGCGCTCGTCATCGATATCGCGGGCGACGCTTCGATCCAGATGTGCATTCAGGAAATGTCGGCCGCCATCCAGTATGAGGCGCCGATCAAGATCTTCATCCTGAACAACCAGTACATGGGCATGGTCCGCCAGTGGCAGCAACTTCTGCACGGCAACCGTCTGTCGAACTCCTACACGGAAGCCATGCCTGACTTCGTCAAGCTGGCCGAAGCCTATGGTGCCGTCGGCATTCGCTGCGAAAAGCCCGATGATCTCGATGGCGCGATCCAGGAGATGATCGACGTGAAGAAGCCGGTGATCTTCGACTGCCGCGTGGCCAATCTCGCCAACTGCTTCCCGATGATCCCATCGGGCAAGGCGCATAACGAGATGCTGCTGCCGGACGAGGCGACGGATGAAGTCGTTGCCAATGCCATCGATGCCAAAGGCCGTCAGCTCGTCTGACCGGGAGGAACAAGACCATGAACGCACATCTTCAGCCGACCGGTTCGGCCTACTTCATCGCCAAGGAAACCTCGGCCATCGAGAGCCATACGCTTTCGGTGCTGGTTGACAACGAGCCGGGTGTGCTTGCCCGCGTCATCGGCCTGTTCTCCGGTCGCGGCTACAACATCGAGAGCCTAACGGTCTCCGAGACCGAGCACGAGGCGCATCTGTCGCGCATCACCATCGTGACGCGCGGCACCCCCGGCGTGCTCGAGCAGATCAAGGCGCAGCTCGAGCGCATCGTTCCGGTGCATCGCGTTGTGGATCTGACCGTTCGTGCGCGGGAACTGGGTCAGGAGCGCCCGATCGAGCGCGAGGTGGCTCTGGTGAAGGTGGTGGCGGATGCGGAAATGCGTGCAGAGACCCTGCGCCTTGCCGATGCTTTCCATGCCAAGGTGGTGGACGCGACCGTCAACCACTTCATCTTCGAGATCACCGGCAAATCCTCCAAGATCGACCAGTTTGTCTCGATCATGAAGCCGCTCGGTCTCAACGAGATCTGCCGCACCGGGATCGCCGCGATGAACCGCGGCCCGCAGGGCATGTAAGGAATTCGGGAATTCCCGAACTGAATAAGGGCGGCCTCGCGGTCGCCCTTTTTTGTTGTCTTGTCTCTTCAGTTCATGCCGAGGAGATCAAGGAGGCCCATCTGCTTCGGTGCCGGAGGCAGGTCAGCCTCCGCTTTTTTCGGCTTTTCCTTGGCCGTCTTCTCACCGGCCTTGGCCTTTGAAGACTTTTCCGGTTTGTCCGAGGCTGCCTCGACGTCTGCCGGATCGGCCTTCTTCCTTGTGGGCTTCTTCGTCTTAGCGACCGGTTCCTCGGGTGTCGCCGCCTCGACCAGCTCGCCGTCGACCTGGGTCGTTGTCAACATGGCTGTCAGCGCGTGACGCAGGGCTGCGGGTCTCAGGCTGTAGTGGATGTACTGGCCCTTCTTCTCGCCCTCGATCAGCTCGGCGTTTTCGAGGATAGAGAGATGCTGGGAGATCGAGGGCTTGGCCATGTCGAAGCGGGCAGCGATTTCGCCGGCGGTGAGCGTCGACTGTGACAGATGCACCAGCATCATCCGCCGCGGATCGGAGGCGAGCGCGTGAAAGACGCGGGACGAGATCTTGTCCATTGCCGGATGCGGGTCGGTCTTGCCGCGTTTTGCCATGTCACGCCTCTCAGTCTGCGGTTTTCACACCGCAATTTTCAAATTAGGCAATCTCCTAATTTCCTGAGGGGCTGCGGTAAAGTGCCGGAAATGCAGGGGCTGTGGATAGATCGCGATTTTGCGATGCTCAGAAGCCGATCGGGATGTCGGGCTTGTTCAGCATCAGCCAGAGGATGGCCATGACCGAGAAGAAGGCGGGAAAGCCGCAGGCAAACCAGACGCGGAAAAGCCTTTGATAGCGGGGCGGCAGCGGAGTGCCGGCGGCGGCTGCCTCCCGGGCGAGATCGCGCAGGCGGATCTGGATCCAGACGACGGGCAGCCAGAAGAGGCCGACGACGACATAGAGGATCAGAGACAGAAGCACCCAGCCTGATGTCAGCGGCCAGCCGATTTCGTAAGCCAGCCAGGCGCCGGTGATCGGCTGCAGGATGGCGGCGGTCGCGGTGAAGATCGTATCGGCGATGACTACCGACCCGGCGACATGGGCAATTTGCGTCGGATTGCCGGTCTTGTGCGCCAGCAGCATGAAGAAGGCGATGCCCGCGCCCGTGCCGAAGAGTACGGTTGCCCCGATCACGTGGACAAAACGCAGGACCTCTTCCAGCATCTCAGCGCTCCTCCAGGACAGCAAGGGTTGCGAGCGTCAGCAGGATCGAGGGCAGAACCTTGACCAGCGGTCCCAGTGGATCGAGCCAGAGGGTCGGTTCGATCAGCGTTCCGCCGGCGAGATAGGCGAGCGACACGGCGATCATGCCGAGCATGGCCCGTTTTGCCCAGGGCTGGACGAGGATTGCCAGGCCGAGCGCGATGTCGAGCAGGGACGTGACGATGGTGACCGTCAGCGCCGTGCCTGCCGACATGCTGGCGCCGAAGCGCAGCGACGTGGTCACCGGATCAAGGAGCGGCACCAGACCGGAGACGATCCAGAACAGCGAGAGCGTCAGGATCATCAATGGCTTCAGCAGGTAGAGACGGGCGAACCAGAGGTCCTGCACGGCGGCGGGCTCCGATGCCAGCCTGAGCGTCGGGTCGGGCGCGGTCAGGGTCGGGCGGGCTTTGTCCGGTGCCACGCCGATGCCGCTGATGCGGATCGCGGTGGAGCGCAAGGGTGAGCGCCAGCCGAGGCGCCCGGCGAGATCGGCGACAAGTGAGAGAGGTCGAGCAAGGCCTGAGGGCAAGCGGATGACGGGTGCATCGGCAAGGCCAAGCCAGCGGCGGTAAAAGCGTGCCATCTCCTCGACGCTGCGGGTCGGTTCGCCTGCAAGCACCAGATCGGACCCGGGCGCGATGCGGCCCTCGACGGCGTCGAGCACCGCTTGTGCAACGTCGTGCACGTGGACGGCATTCATGGGGCTTTCGGCGTCCACCAGCGGCAGCACGCCGGGGAAGGAGGCGATGGCTCGGAGCAGGGCGGTGCCGCCATAGGCATTGCGTCCGACCACGACTGTCGGGCGGAGGATGACATAGGGGAGCCCAGAAGCCGCGAGCGCGCGGTCGGCCTCCAGCTTGGTCGTCATAAAGGCGGTGCCGGCGCTCGCCAGGTTGTCGGGTGCCGAGATCTGGATGATGAGCGGAGGTGTTGCGCGCGTGGCGGCCGCCTGTTGCAGGGCAAGCATGGCGTCCCGCTGCACGGCTACGAGATCGTCGCGCAACCCGTCCTGCAGGGCGCCGGCACAGTTGATCACGGCGGTGACGTCGCCAAGCAGAGAATGCCAGTCTGCTGCTTGCCGGAGCGTGCGGAGATCGCGGGCGATCCAGGTTGCAGCGGGAACACGGGCGCTGGCCTGCCTGGTGTCGCGGCCAAGACCGGTGACCGTATGGCCGGCTTGGCTGAGCGTGAGCAGAACCTGCTGGCCGATGAAGCCGGTCGCGCCGAGGACAAGGATGGTCATGCGTTCACTTTCCGCCGTGCCGGTCGAGATCAGATCATGTCCAGCGGCATTTTGCGCGCCGGTGGCGGGAAGGCTGCGTCAAGGCGGGCCCAGTCCTCGTCTGAGATTTCGAGATCCACCGCGTCGCGATTCTCGTGCAGGCGGCGAATGTTCGAGGTTTTGGGGATCGGTATGACGCCGTCACGCTCCAGCAAGAAGGCAAGGGCAACCTGCGCCGGGGTCGCCTGATAGGCCTTGGCGATGTGAATGAGTTCGGGATGGTGCAGGATGCGGCCCTGCTCGATCGGTGAATAGGCCATAATCGGGATGCCGTGCTCCTGGCACCAGGGCAGGAGATCGAATTCGATGCCGCGGCGGGAGAGATTGTAGAGGACCTGATTGACGGCGCAGTTTTCGCCATCGGCCACGGAGAACAGCTCTTCCATGTCGTCGACATCAAAGTTCGAGACGCCCCAGGCGCGGATGCGACCGGCAGTCTTCAGCTCTTCCATTGCCGCGACTGTGTCTTCGAGCGGGTGTTCACCACGCCAGTGCAGGAGATAGAGATCGAGATGGTCGGTCCCCAGCCGGTCGAGGCTGGCATGGCAGGCCTTGATCGTACCGTCGTAGCTGGCATTCCAGGGCAGGACCTTCGAGACGAGAAAGGCGTCTTCGCGCCGATCCTTCAGCGCTTCGCCGACAATGCGTTCAGCACCGCCATCGCCATACATTTCGGCCGTGTCGATCACCGTCATGCCAAGATCGAGCGCCAGCCTGATGGCATCGACTTCCGCCTTGGCCTCGGATTTCGTTTCGCCCATCATCCAGGTGCCGAAGCCGAGCGTCGGGATCTCCGCGCCGCCCGGCAGGGTGACAGTGGGGATGGCGTCATGCATGGTGATCCTCCTTGAGGCGGGACGCGCGAAGGATAGCGAGGCGGTCCCACGAGGCAAGGACAAAGCGCTGTTGCCATCGTGTCACCATAACAAGAATGCGGCTGGCGCCTGGCGATATGGCAGTTAGGCTGACATAAAAATTCGGGAGAAACATTCATGTCGGCCGATACACTTCTTGCGCTCGTCCTGTTTGCCTTCGCGACCTCGATCACGCCGGGGCCGAACAACATGATGCTGTTTGCGTCGGGCGTGAATTTCGGTTTCCGGCGGACGGTGCCGCATATGCTGGGCATCGGTGCCGGGTTCCTCTCCCTCCTGATCGGTGTCGGCATGGGGCTTGGCGCCGTGCTGCATGCCTATCCGCCGGCCTTCATCGCGCTCAAGGTCGCAGGCGGTCTTTATCTCCTGTGGATCGCCTGGAAGATCGGCTCGTCTCGGTCGATGGGCGAGGGCGAGGCCAAGGCGCGACCGATGACGTTTCTCGGCGCTGCCGCCTTTCAATGGGTCAATCCCAAGGCCTGGGTCATGGCCGTGACGGCCATGGCGGTCTATCCTAATCCGGAGCAGTATGCTCTGACGGTCGCGATCGTCGCGCTGGTGTTTGCTGCCGTGAACGTGCCGAGTGTCTCGACCTGGGCGGGCTTCGGCTCGGCGCTCAGGGAGTGGCTGTCGGTGCCGGTCCGGCTCAAATGGTTTAATATCACCATGGCTGTGCTGCTCGTGCTCAGCCTCTGGCCCATGCTGAAGTAGCGCTGAAACAGGAATATCCGATGTCCGGTCATTACCACGACCACGACGATCATCACCATCACCATGGTCATGATCACCACCACGACAACCAGTATTCGGACATGCAGGCGCGGGTGAAGGCGCTCGAAACACTTCTGACCGAAAAGGGCTTGATCGATCCTGACGCAATCGATGCGATCGTCGAGACCTACGAGACCAAGGTGGGTCCAAGAAATGGCGCGCGGGTCGTGGCCAAGGCCTGGGCCGATCCCGAGTTCGCCGACTGGCTGAAGCGCGATGCAACGGCGGCGATCGCGAGCCTCGGATATACCGGGCGGCAGGGCGAGCATATGCGCGCCGTCTTCAATACGCCCGACACCCACAATCTCGTCGTCTGCACGCTGTGCTCTTGTTACCCGTGGTCGGTGCTCGGTTTGCCGCCGGTCTGGTACAAGGCGCCGGCCTATCGCTCGCGGGCGGTGATCGATCCGCGCGGTGTGCTCGCCGAATTCGGGGTGAGCCTGCCGGAGGAGATGCGGATCCGCGTCTGGGATTCGACGGCGGAACTGCGCTATCTCGTCGTGCCCTTACGTCCGGCCGGATCCGAGGCGCTCGACGAAGAGGCGCTCGCCGATCTCGTGACGCGCGATTCAATGATCGGCACGGGCCTGGCGCTTACCCCGGAGGGTTCGCGATGAACGGGCCGCATGATCTCGGCGGACAGATGGGCTTCGGTCCTGTCGGGCCGGAAAAGGACGAGCCTTACTTTCATGCCGAATGGGAAAAGCGCGCGCTCGGGATCACGCTCTCCTGCGGGGCTTTCGGCGCCTGGTCGATCGACGAGAGCCGCCATGCGCGCGAGAATATTCCGCCTGCCAGCTATCTGGCGGCAAGCTATTACGAGGTCTGGATCCGTGGTGTCGACATGCTGCTTGAGCGGCATGGCTTTGCCACCGCCGAGGAGCTGGAACAGGGCCGGCACCTGGAGCAGGGCCGCGTACCGAAGCGCGTGTTGAAGGCGGACATGGTCGAGGGCGTGCTGGCCCGTGGCGGGCCTTGCGACCGTCCCGTCGAGACCGAGCCGAAGTTTGCCGTCGGTGACCGTGTGCGCACGAGGAACTTCCATCCGGCCGGCCATACACGGCTGCCCCGCTATGCACGGGCGAAGACGGGTATCGTCGAGGCGGTGCAGGGCGGTTTCGTTTTCCCTGATGATAATGCCCATGGACGGGGTGAAAACCCGCAATGGGTCTATACGGTCGTGTTTACAGGAGACGAGATCTGGGGCGAGGGCGTCGATCCGACGCTGACCGTCTCAATCGATGCCTGGGAGAGCTATCTTGAGCGTGTGTGACACGGTGACTGATCTCGCGGCTTCGCCGGGCTTGCCGCGTTCTCCCGAAGGGGCGCCCGTTTTTGCCGAACCCTGGCAGGCGCAGGCCTTCGCCATGACGGTGCATCTTCACGCGCGAGCCATTTTCAGCTGGGCGGAATGGGCGGAGAGCCTGTCCGCCGAAGTGCATCGCCCTGAGCGGGCCGCGGACGGATCCGACTATTTCGATGCCTGGGTCGTAGCTTTGGCGGGACTTCTGGAGCGCAAGGGGCTGGCCGATCGCGACACCGTCGAGGCCTTGCGCGAAAGCTGGCAGCGGGCGGCGGAGGCGACGCCGCATGGTGCGCCGATCGAGCTTTCAAACGACCCGCTCAGGGGTTGATGTCCACGATTTGTTCTGATTTTGCCGGCTTTGGCCTTGCATCGGGCCTCCGAATCCGCGCATGACCTAGGCCATGCAATTCGCGCCCCAGCAAGACGAGGCCCTCAAGGCCGTTTCGAAATGGCTGAAGGAGGGGAAATCCCCCGTCTTCCGGCTGTTCGGCTATGCGGGTACCGGCAAGACGACGCTGGCCAAGCACTTTGCCGAACATGTCGATGGTGACGTGCTGTTTGCGGCCTTTACCGGCAAGGCGGCGCAGGTCTTGCGCTCGCGCGGGGCCTCCAACGCCAAGACCATTCATTCGCTGATCTACCGCCCGCGCGGTGAAGAGGCGGTGGAGGACGAGGAGACCGGCAAGACATCAATTGCGCCGATGTTCTCGATCAACCGCCAGAGCCCGGTCGCCAAGGCGGCACTGATCGTCATAGACGAATGCTCGATGGTCGACGAGGCGCTCGGGCGCGATCTGATGAGCTTCGGCACGCCGATCCTGGTGCTCGGCGATCCCGGACAGCTTCCGCCTGTCTCCGGCGGTGGATTCTTCACCGATCAGGAGCCGGACTATTTGCTCACCGAGATCCATCGCCAGGCGCGTGACAATCCGATCATCCAGCTCGCGATGCATATCCGCGAGGGCAAGGAGATCATGTATGGCGATTACGGCACGACGGCCCGGGTGATTTCGAAGAACGAGGTGACGCAGGATCTCGTGCTTGGAGCCGATCAGGTGCTGGTCGGAACCAACAAGACACGGCGGCGCTACAACATGCGCCTGCGGGAGCTGAAAGGCTTTACCGTCGATTATCCGCAGGCCGGCGACAAGCTGGTGTGTCTGAGGAACGACCAGGTGAAGGGCCTGCTCAACGGCTCGCTCTGGCAGGTCATGACCTCGTCGCGCGAGACGGTGAAGCCGGGGATCAATCTCCTGATCAAGCCCGAAGACGACGACATGGATCGCGGGGCGGCGAAGATCAAGCTTTTGAAAGCGGCCTTCGAGGACATCGAGACCGAAGTACCCTGGTCAACGCGCAAGCGTTACGACGAGTTCGATTACGGCTATGCGCTGACGGTCCACAAGGCGCAGGGTTCGCAGTGGAACGACGTCGTTCTGTTCGACGAGAGCTGGGCGTTCCGGGATACGCGCGAGCGCTGGCTCTATACCGCCGTCACTCGCGCCGCAGAGACGCTCACCATCGTCCGGTGAGCTCTCTTGTTTGGAGTTATCGCGCCTTCAAGGCTGTCAGCGTCGCCATCAGTTCCATCGTGTCCTTGCCGGAGGCCGTCGCGATTTCGGTCAGCGGCTTGGTGTGATCCGCTGCTGTAAAGCCGCCCTGCTTCAACGCGTCGACGACTTCCGCTTCTGTTTTCCCGAGCAGTGGGGCAACCTGACCCGCCGTGCCCGCGGCGACCACGTTGACCATGGCAAAGGCGGGATTGCCGCCTGCGCTGCTTGCCGAACCCGTCATGGCGGGCCAGGCGAAGACAAGGCCGGCGACCAGACAGAGGCCGAGCGACAGCGCCATGGGCAGGCGCTTGAAATAGGCGAGGAACGGCCGCCAGTTTTTCCAGACATGCAGCACGAAAGGCAGGATCAGTACCAGGCTCAGCCATTCATGCATCTCGCGGAAGGCTGATGTGCCAAAGTGGAAAAACAGCGCAATTCCGGAAATCAGGGAGATCAGGAAGAGACCTGTGGTGAAAGGGGTCGCATAACGGGAGAGCAGGCTTGGCATGGCGAAGACCTTGGTCGATGAGTACGACCAGCTCCTAGTGCCAGCCTATCATGATGTCCCGTTAAACTTCCTCCACTTTTGATGATCGGCAATACAATCACGCGCTACGTTCAATTCGCGACCATGCCGAGAAGGACTGCTTTCGCGACGGCCTGAAACCTGTTTTGTGCTTCAAGTTTGTTGATGATGCTGGTTTCCAGTGCAGCAACCTCATCGGTCCTCAGTTCCAGCGTGCGCCCGATGCGGATCGATGTGTAGCCCTCGACCATCAATTGCAGGCAGCGTGCCTCCATTTCGGAGAGGTTCGGTCCCCTTTGCTCGGTGCTCAGCCGTCCCGGCTCGGCATCCTCATGCTCCAGCAAGGCGTTGAGTTGCTGCAATTGCCGGTGAACGGTCGACAGGTTGGCGGCGAGTTCCCGGCGCCGGGCCAGCAGCGTTTCCTCAAGGATCAGATTGGCCTCGCTGGTGGATGTCGCCGTCTCCAGGGTCTCGAACAGGTCCTGGATCACCGAGATCGGCATGCCGACCTCCCGGCAGACATTGATGAGCGCCATTCTGGCAATCTCGTCGCGCCCGTAGACACGCATCAAGCCCATCCGCCGCGCAGTCAGGAGCCCCTTTTCCTCGTAGAAATGCAGGGTCCTGTGCGTGACGTTGAAAAACTCCGCCATTTCCGCGATTGCAACGGGTTCCTTGGGTGGGGTCCTGCTCAGCGCAATATCCGGCAGAAACATCTGCTTGCCGGTCTGAATGGATACACTTGTGATCGGTTGCAGATGGTGAGTTCCGTTCGACATGTTCCCCTCCATGTTCAGTGTCGACGCGTCTGCTGGATCCGATGGTCCGCCTCTTCTTTTCCGATCACCCCGCTGTCTTCCGAATCTCCGCCAGTTTGGAAGGTATAGTATATTCGGAATCCGTAAAATAAATTTTCAATGCCTGCTGACATGCATGGTGAGGGTGAGGGCGCTTCAGCGGCAGAGGGCAACGAGCGTCGACATCTCGGTGATGATCTCGCTGCTCTGGCTCAGACCGGCCCATTGCTGCTGGAACCGGCGGGCGCTGACATAGGATTCATCGGTGCGCTCGAGGGTGTAGCGATAGGTTGCGTCGAGACACTGCATCCGGCCCGTCGAAAGCGCGTTCTTGTGGCAGAAGCGATAAATGGTGCCCGGGATGGTGAGGTTCGCGCCAGCAAAAGCGTTTGCGATGGCCCCGATTTCCAGGCTGTCTCCGGTGGTTTCGTAGAGGCTGGCGCTGAGGGGCACTTCGCTTTCGGAGCGCATATGGCGCAATGCGAGTTTCAGCACGCCGTCGCGGCCTTCTGCCCTGAGCTCGAAATGGAGCGGATGGGGAGCTCCGCTCTGAAAGGCCGGCTTCTCCTCGGGGCCGGCGATGGACACTGCCCACAACCGCGAATTCCACAGGCGCATGGCATTTGCGAAGATCGAGGCAAGCTGATCTCCGACGGCCGGGCGACGGATGAAGAGGCGCGGCAGGCATGGGGCCTTGTCGCCTTCTTCCATTGGCTCGATCATCTGCGTGTCGATCAAGCCGGTGTCGCTGCGGTGGAGAGGGCGATGATCGCGCGCGACGCGTTCATATACCGGAACATAGCTGCCAAGAGGGATCCGGATCCGGAGCGGATCATCCCGCCCCTCGCAGGCATAGAATTGGTTCAGGAGCTTGCGCAGCTTGCCGGCCTGAACACGCACCAGGGGGTCGGTGCCGGGATCAAACCCGTGCCCGCGGCTGAAGACATCAATGCCGATGGTGTAGCCCTTTAGTTGATGCGACAGGCCGAGTTGTTCCATCTCGACGATGAATTTCAGGAAGGATCGCAAGCGTTCCGAGCGCGCAAAGGTCTGGCTCCGCAAGACCCGCTGCAGTGCTTCCGAAATCTGTCCGCCATCGAGCGTGGCTTCCGTCGACATGCTTGCTCCAACCGTTCCAGGGCGCCTGCGCATCACTCCAGCGCGCGCATGTGTGCGATCCGTCACAATCGTGAACCTGACTAAAGCTTGGGGCCGTAGCGTCAATACCTTAAAGTCTGGGGGGTCGGGTCAACTGCCACTCATCAATTTAGCGCATCGTACCATTTGCGATTCTCGTTGGCCTTCGACCCCTGCATGCCTTAAGGATGCCGCCAGAATTCATAAGCCGGATCACGCCGCCCATGCCTGCCAAGCTTTCCGTCAATCTCAACGCCATCGCCATGCTGCGCAACCGCCGGGACCTTCCCTGGCCAAATGTTGCCAACCTTGGCCGTATTGCCCTGGCTGCCGGTGCCAGTGGCCTTACTGTGCATCCGCGACCGGATCAGCGCCATATACGTTTCAGCGACCTGCCGGTGTTGCGTGCTCTGATCGATGACGAATTTCCGCAGGCCGAATTCAATATCGAGGGGTATCCGAGCGAGGATTTCCTGGCGCTCTGCGAGGCAACCGAGCCGGAGCAGGTGACTCTTGTGCCCGACGACCCGTCGCAGGCGACTTCGGATCACGGCTGGGACCTCGGCCGCCATCAGGATTTCCTGAAGGGGATCGTCGCAAGGCTCTCCGGCAAGGGCATGCGGGTCTCGCTGTTCGTGGATGGCGACGGCCGGCCCGAGCCGATGGCACTCGCGCGCGCTACCGGTGCTCAGAGGGTCGAGCTTTACACCGGCCCCTATGGCGGCTGCCACGACGATCCCGGACAAGCCGTCCGCCAGGTCGAGCTGCTGGGGCGTACGGCCGATGCGGCGAAAGCCGAGGGACTGGAGGTCAATGCCGGCCATGACCTGACGGTCGAAAACCTGCCGCTGCTGGTAAAGCGGATCCCCTATCTTGCCGAAGTCTCGATCGGTCACGGGCTGACTGCCGATGCCCTGGAATACGGTATGGCAGAAACGGTAAGGCGTTTCTGCCGGGCCTGTGGCCAGGCGATCTGACCGCAGGACGTCAGGCTGCGCGGACCGCGTTTCTCTCGGTCAGTGCAAATTCCACCGCCGCTTCGGCATGGATGGTCGTCGAGTCATAACCTGACAGCGGGAGCTTGACCGGATCGAGGATCAGGCAGATTTCGGTGCAGCCGAGGATCACGCTGTCGGCGCCGTCTGCCTTCGCGGTCTTGATGATCTCAATGAGGCGGTCACGCGACGGATCGAGGATGCGGCCTGCGCAGAGTTCGTCGAAGATGATGCCATGCGTGGCAGCGCGGCCGGCTTCATCCGGGACCATGATCTCGATTCCGTGACGTTTCATGCGCTCGGCATAGAAGGGCTGCTCCATGGTGTAGCGGGTCGCAAGCAGGAGCGGGCGCTTTGCACCGCCGGCCTTCAGGGCGCGGGCGGTCTCGTCTATGATGTCGATCAGCGGGACGCTCAGGGCTGCTTCAACCTCGTCTGCCACCATGTGCATGGTGTTGGTGCAGATCAGGACACAGGCGGCGCCAGCCTGTTCAAGCCCGCGTGCAACATCGGCAAGGCGCTTGGCGGCCAGATCCCAGCGGCCCATCTTTTGTAAAGCGACGATCTCTTCGAAATTGACCGAGTGCATCAGGACTTCGGCCGAGGCCAGACCACCGAGACGGGCGCGTACGGCCTCATTGACCTGGCGGTAATAGACCGCCGAACTCTCGAAACTCATCCCGCCGATCAGGCCAATCGTCTTCATCTCTCGTCTCCGTCGTTTGATGCAGACATCATGACCTGCGCCACACGCGATGGAATTGCAATGATGGGATCGGACGCGAAGCTTGGCGCCGCCGGCTCGGCGCGTTATGACAGATTGGCGCCTGATTTTTGCGCAAGAGGAAATGGATTCAAGGAGAAGGCGGCGTGATTGACGAAAGAGACAGGAAGATTCTCGACCTTCTGCAGCGCGACGCCAGCATTGCTGTCGCGGATCTCGCCGAGCGGGTCGCCTTGTCAACGTCCGCCTGCTCGCGGCGGATTCAGAAGCTGGAGGAACAGGGTTACATCGCCCGTCGGATCGTCGTTCTCGACCGGGAAAAATGCGGTGTGCCGACAACCGTCTATGCGCTGGTCAAGACCGCACATCATGCCGATGACTGGATCGAGGAGTTCCGGCGGGCGATCGGCGATATCGGGGAGATTGTCGAGGCGCACCGGCTGACGGGTCATTACGACTATATCCTGAAGCTCGTCCTGCCGCGCGTCGAGCATTACGACGTCGTCTATCGCCGCCTGGTCAAACGCGTTGAACTCTTCGACGTTTCGGCGTCGATCTCCATGGAAACCTTGAAGCACGGCCATGCCGTTCCGGTGGACTACGCCCGTTAGTTTACTCGGGGGAAGGCAGCGCCTTGTCGGCCCTGCACTGGCTGATCGGCAGCTGTTTCACGGCGTAGATTGCCGAGATGCGCCCGAGGAAGGTCTCGCCAAAGTCACCGCTTCGTTCTGTCTCGACTTCGATGCAGGCGCAGGCATAGCCATAATAGCCATTGGTCTGAATGAAGTCGCCGGTGGTAAAGTCGGGCAGGTTCTCCATTCCGAGCGGCTCGAGATCCGAGCCTTGCGCCGTCATGATCCAGGAACCCTCGCCATCATCAAGCCAGTAGTTGCCGGGTGTCGGGTTCTGGACCCAGCCGCAACGGTTTTCCTTGGCGAGCAGCGGTGTTGCGGCCGACAGGGCGAGCGTGAGCGGCAGAATGAAGGAAAGATGGCGCATGAATGACTCCTCGATTGCGAAACCAATCTAGGGAGAGCCGGCGCGGTCGAGAACGGCCATTATTGGACGGGTCGGTAAAACATGAAAAAGGCCCCGGGACCGAGATCCCGGGGCCGGCACGCACCCTGAAGATCAGGAGGCGTTGGAGAGGGTGCG